>NZ_SHLC01000001.1:2400000-3666811 GCF_004217495.1 Microterricola gilva | reverse complement strand
CGTCGAGGCGCAGCTCGGCTGGGCGCTCGCCATCGCCGGGCTCTTGATCGCGCTGCTCGCGCCGATCACGGGCCAGCGCTCCGACGCCTCCGGGCGGCGCAAGTTCTGGCTGGCCGTCAACACGTACATCGTCGTCGCACTGTCGGCGTGCATGTACTTCGTGGAGCCCTCGCCGGCCTTCCTCATGCTCGGCCTCGTCCTCGTGGCGGCAGGCAATGTGTTCTTCGAGTTCGCCGGGGTCAACTACAACGCCATGCTCGCGCAGGTCTCCACGCCGCGCTCGATCGGCCGCGTCAGCGGCTTCGGCTGGGGCATGGGCTACCTCGGCGGCATCGTGCTGCTGCTCATCGTGTACTTCGGCTTCATCAGTCCGGAGGTCGGCCTCTTCGGCGTGACGAGCGAGAACGGCATGGACGTGCGCGTGACGATGCTCGTCGCGGCCGCCTGGTTCGGCCTGTTCGCGCTGCCCGTGCTCCTCGCCGTTCCCGAGTACCACGCGCCGACGACGGCCAGGCGCGAGAAGGTCGGATTCTTCGCCTCCTACGCGCGCCTCGGCCGCGACATCGCCAAGCTCTGGAAGGAGAGCCGTCAGACGGTCTGGTTCCTGCTGGCGAGCGCCGTGTTCCGCGACGGGCTGGCCGGCGTCTTCACCTTCGGCGGGGTGCTCGCGGCATCCGTCTTCGGCTTCTCGGCCGGTGAGGTGATCATCTTCGCGATCGCGGCCAACGTCGTCGCCGGCATCTCGACGATCGCCGTCGGCGCGCTCGATGACCGGCTCGGAGCCAAGCCGGTCATCATGACGGCACTCATCGGCCTGATCGTCAGCGGCACCTTCGTCTTCGTGCTGCACGATGGCGGTCAGATCGTGTTCTGGACGGCCGGCCTCGCGCTCTGCCTCTTCGTCGGCCCCGCCCAGTCGGCCAGCCGCACCTTCCTCGCCCGACTCATCCCTCCAGGACGCGAGGGCGAGGTGTTCGGCCTCTACGCGACGACCGGTCGCGCCGTCAGCTTTCTGGCTCCGACGATGTTCGCCCTCTTCGTCACCTGGTTCGGGGCGCCGTACTACGGCATCCTCGGCATCGTGCTCGTGATCGCGCTCGGCCTGGCCCTGCTGATTCCGGTGAAGGCCACGCAGGAGCAGCTGCGCTAGGCCCGGCCTTCACCGCTTCGCCAGCCGCGATTGGTGCCACAGTGCAGCCGTGGCGCGGCCAGGCGGCCAGCCAGGCCCAAGCTGCTAATATCCTATATTCAGAGTGGAATTCAGGGCGGTCGACGCCCCGAGGCAGGGGTGGCACGCGATGGCAGGCAAGGCAACCGGGAGCGGAAACGCATCACGCAGACCGAGCAGGGCCGTGCTCTCCGACGAGACGCACGACGCGATCATGGAGCTGATCCTCGATCACCAGATCGCCCCGGGCGAGCACATCAACATCGACGCCCTCGCCCGCGACCTCGATGTGTCACAGACCCCGGTGCGCGAGGCACTCGCCCGGTTGGAGTCCGAGGATCTCGTCGTCAAGAAGGCGCTGCGCGGCTACACGGCGACACCGCTGCTGACACCGGAACAGGTCGATGACCTGTTCCGTTTCCGGGCGCTCATCGAGCCGTGGGCCGCATCGCGTGCCGCTGTCGTGCACACCGAGGACGACGCCGCCGCGATCCTGGCCGAACTGGACGGTGCCCGTCAGGTGGACGCCTCCGACTTCGATGCCGCCTATGCGGAGCTCGGCAGGCACGACGCCCGCTTCCACGAGCTCGTCGCGCGCACCTCGGGAAGCGCCTATCTGGCTGATGCCCTCACCCGGACGCACTGCCACATGCACATGCACCGCCTGTACCAGGCCCGGAAGAGCTTCTCGCCGGAACAGCAGAGCAACCCCGAGTTCGTCGAGACGGTCTTCCGCGAGTTCTACACCCCGGAGACCGGCTTCCTGACGGTGCAGGGGCACAGCGAGATCGCCGAGGCCATCTTCGCCCGCGACGCAGACCGCGCCGGCGCCCTCATGCTGGACCACATCGAGGGCTCGCGCATCCGCAACTCCTCCGCGATCCAACTCCTCGGCGGCCGCTGAGCGGTCGCCCCTCCGAGGTTCCGTGCCTCACCGTGCAAGAATCGCAGCTATGGTCAACAGCTACACCTCGGGCACGCTGCGCCTGCCGGCACGGTCGGTGCTCTCCGACGACATCCACGATGCGATCATGGGGCTGCTGCTGAGCCATGAGATCGCGCCGGGCGAGCACATCAACATCGATGCACTCTCACGGCGACTGGACGTGTCGCCGACGCCGGTGCGCGAGGCTCTGGCCAGGCTGGAGTCGGAAGACCTCGTCTCCAAGCAGCCGCTGCGCGGCTTCACGGCCACGCCGCTGCTGACCGCCCGCCAGCTCGACGACCTCTTCCAGTTCCGTGCCCTCATCGAGCCGTGGGCGGCCGGCCAGGCCGCCGCCGAGCACTCGCAGGAGGATGCCGACGCGCTCCTGGCCGAACTCGAGCGCGGCGAGGAGGCGACCGAGATCGACATCGAGCTCGCCTACGCGAAGATGTCCGAGCACGATGCCCGCTTCCACGAGCTCATCGCACGGATGTCAGGCAGCCAGCGCGTGCACGATGCATTCACACGCACACACTGCCACCTGCACCTGTTCCGCCTGTACCAGGCGCGCAAGAGCGTCGCCGATGCCGAGACGGACGACGTGGACTTCGCCGACACGCTGTTCGGGCTCTACTACCAGCCGGCGACGGGGTTCCTGGCCCTCCACGAGCACCGTGGAATCGCGGATGCCGTGCTCTCCGGTGACTCGGAGCGAGCAAGCGCCCTCATGCTCAGCCACATCGAGGAATCCAGGAAGCGCAATGCCCCGGCTGCCCGACTGCTGGGCGGCGCCTGAGGCTCCGCTACAACTCGGAAGGCCCCACTCTCCGCTCGGAGGGTGGGGCCTTCTGCGTGTCGCCTGGGACTAGCTCTTGACCGATCCGGCGAGCACGCCGCGGGTCAGGAACTTCGCCGATGCAACGAAGACCAGCAGAATCGGGATCGCGACGAGCAGGCCGACCAGCGCGATCTCCGGCTGGCGGATCGGGAGGATGTTCGCCCCGGCCGCCGGGTTCAGCGCCGGCGTGGAGCTGAAGAGCACGCCGAGTCCGACCGGGAGGGGCATGACCTCGCCGGAGCTCACGAACACGTAGGGCAGGAAGAAGTTCACCCAGGCCGCCGTGAACGAGAAGAAGGCAAGCATTCCGAGCAGGCCCTTCGAGAGCGGAAGGGCGACCCGCATGAATGTGCCGAACTCGCCGCATCCGTCGATGCGCGCCGCCTCGTAGAGCTCCTTGGGAATGGAGCTCGTGAAGTAGATGTAGGCGAGGAACACGCCGAAGGGGTAGAACGAACTGGTCAGGATGATTGACCACGGTGAATCGTAGAGGCCGAGAGCCGTGACCTCGAGGAAGAGCGGCAGCACGAGCGCGACGGGCGGGACGATCATGGCGATGAGCGTCAGGATCAGCAGCCCACGGCGGAACGGCAGCGGGGCGGTGGCCAGGGCGTAGCCGGCGAGGATCGCCGTCACGCAGGAGATGGCCACGATCATCGCGGTGTACCAGATCGAGTTCCAGAGCCAGGTCAGGATCTGCCCGTCCTGGAACGTCATGAGGTTGTTCCAGGCGTTGACGTAGCCCTCGAACGATCCGAAGGCCATCGGATGCAGGGTCGTGATCTCAACGGCCGTCTTCGACGGCGCCAGGACGAGCCAGATCATGGGGATCACGCTGAGCGCCGCGAAGCCGAGAAGAAGGATCCACACCAGGGTGCGGCTGGTGATGCCGCCAGCACGCTTCTGCCTGGATGAGCGGGATGCGCGTGGCCGGTGGGTGGGGTTGACGCTCGTCAATGCGGAGGTGTTCGGGGCAGTGGGGGTCGACGTCGTCATTTCTTGGTCACTCCTGATTCGTCGAAGAAGTCCGTCTTGAAGATCGCGATGAGCGCGAAGATCACACAGACGGCGAGCAGCATGAGCGAGAGCGCGCTCGCTGCCGCAAGGTCACCGGACTCGAACGCGAAGGCGTAGCTCAGCTGGTTCAGCGACCAGTCCTTGGCCAGGCCCGTGTACACGCTGCTGGAGATGAGGTAGGGCTCGACGAAGACCTGGAGCCCTGCCGCGAAGGTGAGGATCGCCATGTACACGAGGTACTTGCGGATCAGGGGAAGCTTGATCTTCAGGGCGATCTGCGCTCCGTTGGCGCCGTCAATCCTGGCCGCCTCGAGGATCTCGTCCGGGATGGACTGGAGCGATCCGTACTGCACGATGATCCAGTTGCCCGCTCCGGTGGCGAAGGCCATCATCACGAAGATCAGCATGAGGTTGGGCTTCGCCCAGATCTGCGAACCCTCGGTGATTCCGACGGCGTGAAGCAGGTCGCGGTACGGGCTGTACGTCGGCTCAAGCATGAAGTACCAGACCAGGATCGAGACCGCTCCGGAGATCGCCGCGGGCACGATGTATGCGGCGCGCAGTCCGACTGTCCACCTGCTGCGCACGGCGTCGAGCAGAAGAGACATGAGGGAGACGACGATCACCATCAACGGCACGTAGATCAGCACGAAGACGGCCACGTTGATGAGGGCAGGCAGGAATCGGAAGTCCTGGAGCACCGTCAGGTAGTTGGCGAATCCTCCGCCGAGGTTGAGCCGCGACGGCTGCAGCGACGTCACCAACGCCATCACGACGGGGACGATGCCGAACGCCACCAAGAGGATGAAGTAGGGGGCGAACATGAGCGAACCGGCGACGGTCCCCTGCCATTTGATTCGTGAGCGTGCCATGAGAAACGAGCCTTCCGGAAATGTTCCCGGGGTGCTGACAGACGCAATGCCCGCCAGCACCCCGGGAGGTGTTACTTGGTGACGACCGTGTAGCCCGAAGCCTCGGCGAGCTGCTCCAGGTTCTTCTGGAAGTCGGTGACGGCCGTCGCGAGCGGAGCACCGCCGATGACCTCCGTCGAGAGCACCGAGGTCACAGCGCCGTCGGCGTTGAAACGAACGGGCTTCACCGCGGGGCTGATCCGGTTGGCCTGCGCAGCCATCGCCGGGATGACGTCGGAAGCGTAGTACGGGTCGGCGCTGATGGCGGTGGACCACACCTCGAGGGCTGGGCCGTAGGCCGGGTAGGTGACGGCATCCTTCTGGATGGAGTTGTCAGTTGCGAGGAAGGTCACTGCGTCAGCGGCGGCCTGCGGGAACTTCGAGTGAGAGGAAGCAACCCACACTCCGCCGCCCCACTCACCGGAGTACGCCTCGTCCTGGCCTGCCCACTTGGGCATCTCGGCGGCAGCGATGCGGCCGGCCGGGATTCCCCACGACTCTGCTGGCTTGAACACGAACTCACCGAACCACGACGGGCCGACGGTCATGGCGACCTTGCCCGCCTGCGGGTACGCCTTCAGGAAGGCAGCGTCGAAGGGGTCCTGGGTGGCCATCACACCGGCGTCGACCAGAGGCTGCAGGAGCTCGGAGACGTCGGTGCACTCCTTGGCCTCCGGCGCGATGCGGATGGTGTTCGGGTCGACGACGTCGGTCATCGGGCAGCCGTTCGGCCACAGGAAGCCGTTGTAGAAGCCGTTGTTGCCGAGGGTTCCCGCGATGTATCCGGTGCCCTTGAGCTGCATGGCCGTCGCCGCGAACTCGTCCATCGTGGTCGGAACCTTGAGGCCGAGCTCGCTGAAGATCGCGGTGTCGTACCAGAGCACGGTCTGAGCGAGGTCGTTCTTGAGGCAGTAGAACTTGCCGTCGATCTCGCACCAGTCGTTCGCGGTGCCGTAGCCCTCGAAGATCTCCGGTGCAACCGTGTCGTTCAGCGCGGCCGCGTAGCCGTTGGCCGGGTCTGCCCAGGTTGCGAAGTCGTTCGGCGCTCCGGAGAACACCACATCGGGCCAGCCCTTGCCCGTGGTGTTGAAGAGCTGGATCTTCGACACGAGTGTCGTCGGGTCGATGACCTCGATCTTGACGTCAACCTCGTCCTTGACCGCATCCTGGTAGATCTTGGCTGCGGGCTCACGGGTGGCGTCAACCCAGATCAGCAGCTCGGGCGTGCCGGCTGCATCGCCGCCACCGCTGCCGCCGCTGCTTGGGCTACAGGCTGCAAGCCCGAGAACCAGCGCCGCTGCGACCGGAAGAGCAAGTGCAAGACGCTTCTTCATGGTGCTTCCTTTCGTACGGGAAAGAACGAAAGAAAAGCTCCTTCGCTCCTACTGTTCCATTGAACATACACGATAAATCGTGGTTCCTATATCCTATTCAATGAAAATTTACTGCGCCCATTTCGAGCAGGGCGGCGGGTACACCGTTCAGCGCCCACTCACTCTCCCAGCCGATCCCTGGCGTGGTCGTGGCGGTGACATTGCCTGAGGCGTCGACCTCCGCCGGGCGGCGCACCGGGTTCGAGTCGACGAGCGCCTCGTAGTACGTGGTGTTCGATATCGCCAGGCAGAGGTGGCGTGCGGCGAGGCCGCCACCGTGGATCTCGGCGCGCAGGAGGAAGGAGTCGGCGAGGTGCGCAGTGCGCATGGCACCGGTGATGCCGCCGCGCAGGCCGGGGCCGGCACGGACGGCGCCGGCGCAGCCACTCGCGATGAAGTCTGCGGTCGCCATGTGCGCACCCTCGGCGACCTCGCAGACCATGAGCGGCACGTCGACCCGCTCGGCGAGACGCTTGTACGCCGTGACGCTGAACTCCCGCATCGGCTCCTCGTACCAGAGGTAGTCGGCTTCGGCGAGCGCCTTGCCGACGTACGTCGCATCGAGGAGGTCGAAGCCGGCCGAACCGTCATACATCAGCGGCACGTCGGGGCCGACGTGCTCGCGCAGGGCGAGGCTGAGCTTGGCGTCCTGCCGCGGGTCGCCCCACGCGTGGAGCTTGATCGCGGTGAAGCCGAGTTCGAGGCACTGATCGGCAACGTCGAGGTACTCCTCGATCGAGCTGTAGGTGACCGTGGAGGCGTAGGCCGGAATCTCGGACCGGAAGCTGCCGAGCAGCTGATGCAGCGGCATGCCGGCTGCCTTCGCGCCGATGTCCCAGAGCGCGATGTCGATCACAGACATGAGCGCCACCGGGTAGCGCTCCATGCGGTCGCTCTCCCACAGTCGGTTCCACAGGTACTCACGGGCGAGCGGGTCCTGCCCGAGGAGTTCCGCGCGCAGACGGCGCTCGACGGCATCCTGCAGGATGGCCCCGCGCCCGGTGAAGCTGAGGCCGACGATGCCGGTGTCGGTCTTCAGAACCAGCCAGGCGCCGGTGACCGCGGGCTCCGAGCCGGACAGGCCCTTCCGCCAGACGAAGGGAGGGTCGTAGGCGGGAACCTCGACCTGCACGACGTCGACACTGGTGATCTTCATTGATGCTCCTTCGGAGTCCGGGCGGGCAGTGCGCTCATCAGTCCTGGACCCGACCCTTGATCAGCGGCGCCCAATCCTCGCGGCGCGACCACGGGGTCTGGTAGCTGGGCTCGTTGGCGTAGCGCTTCATGCCGAGTCGGATGTTCGAGCCGCTGCCCGGCGCCAGACGCACCTCGAACCACTGCGAGTCGACCGCGATCTGCTCGCCGGTCGAGCCGTCGGCGGCGGCGAGCGCGGCCGAGGTGAACTGGTGCTCGCCGAAACCACCGGCCTGAATGACGACGCTGCGCTCCTCGCTGCCGAGGTTCACGAGCTCGAGGGCCACCGCGTCGGCTTCGATCGTGTGGACGAGCGCCGCGACATCCGCCGGCAGTCCGGGGCGCTGCAGCGCGGTCTCGAAGTAGCGCACGGTCGCGTGCTGGAAGCCGCCGTGCGAGATGTGCATCGGCGCACCCCACATGAGTTGAACGAGCGACTCGAAGTAGACGGGGTTGAACTCCATCCAGGCGTGGATGGCGTAGCCGTCGACCTGCAGCGACACCGTGTCGGGGAAGCCCTCGATGTGCGTGAGGGTGTCCCAGCCGGCCGGGTCGCCGTCGCTGGAGCGCATGCGGCCCAGCTGCTGCTCGATGAGTTCGACGTTGGCCTCGAGCAGGCGCTCGGGGTAGCCGGGGTTGCGCCCCTGGGCGTATTCGTACCAGGCCAGCGTGTTCACGTTGTAGTGCTTGACCGCGAACGGAACGCGGGGAACGAGAACCTCGGCCCAGTCGGTGGAGCGCGGCACGCGCTCGACGCGCTCGCGGTCGGCGTCGGAGAGGGTACGTGCCCACATGTGCACGGCATGGAACGGCGAGGCCGGACGGTAGTCGGCCCAGCCGCTGTCGAAACGCTTGTGCGGAACGAGCCAGCTGCCGTTCTCCTCGCGGCCGAGGCCGAAGTTGATGTCGAGCTGCTTCCTGGCAAGGTCGAAATGGGTGTCGTCGCCGGTCAGCAGGTAGGCATTGGTGCCCGCGTTGACGATCGGCTCGATGATCGTGAGGAAGCCGTGCGGCCAGCGCCAGCCGTAGTGGCCGCCCCACCACTTGCCGTCCTGGTACTCGCCGACCTCGCCGGAGAGACCGACGTTGTCGGGGATCACGCCGTCGACGTTGCCCTCGGCCCGCGCCGCCCAGCGCGCGAGGTAGTCCAGCACCCAGGCGCGGTGCTTCTCCTCGCCGCTGTACAGGAAGGAGTGGGCGAACTGGCCCGTCGCGTTGAGGTTGAGCGGAACGTCGCCGCGCGTCGTGCGCTGGTTCATCAGCTCGATCACCTCGGCGAAGATGTCGTCGTCGAGCCAGTTCGCCCGGCCGCGGCCCTCGTCAAACGGCGCGGAGCGCATGTCCTCGAACGGCGGCAGGTAGTCAACCAGCACGCCGCGGTGGCTGTCGAGGTCCTCCGCCGTCACCACGTGCCGCGGGCCACGGCTGCCGCTCTGCGGAGCCGTGATGATGCCGAGCTCCGCGTCGAAGTTGGGGGCGAGCGGGTCTTCACCGTTGTACATCTTGGTGAATTTGTCTGCGCGCTGGCGGTCGACCAACGACGACGGCTTGGTGAGACCGAAGAAGTAGTGGAAGAGGTTGGCCTCGCCGTGGTGCATCCAGTCGTAGTAGCCGTCGAACTCTCGCTCGATCTGGCCGTACTGGGTCCACTGCCAGGTGATCATGTCCCACATCTTGCGGGCGGTCTCGTAGACCTGCTCGCTGCCGCCGAGGCTGTAGAGCAGGGCGAGGTACATGAAGGCCTCGTACGGGTCGTCCGATCCATCCATCCCCGGCCACTCGTCGCGCCAGATGAGGGTGCCGTCTTCACGGGTGTAGCGGGCGACGAATTCGGCGGATGCCGCATCCACTCGAGCCAGGACGTCGCGCTCGAGCACGGCCCAGCGCGGGGCGTCGACCTGAGCATCGACACGCAGGTGGGTGAAGTGGGGGCGATCCGCCATGGGCAACTCCGATCATGGGCACAAAACCCGCTCTGAGGAGCTCCCCGAGCAGGCATTGACCATTATGCTATAGGAAATGCGATTGGCAATGTGGCGAATCAGGGCCACGGGAGGGCACGGCACGTGACCGGCACGATTGACCCCCTTGCTGTACCGCCGACCGGCCCCATCGAGCTGCCGGCTCGTGCTCGCGGCATCCGCGGCGCCGTCGGCTCGCTCGGCTATCGCAACTACCGGCGCTTCCAGGGCGCGCACCTCTTCCTCCACGCGGCCGGTTGGATGCAGCGCATCGCGATCGACTGGCTCGTGCTCGAGCTGACCGGGAGCATGGCGATCGTCGGGCTGCTGGTGCTCGTGCAGTGGGGGCCGATGCTGCTGTTCGGCCAGTACGGCGCGCTCATCGCCGACCGGTTCCCCCGTCGCCTGACGGTGGCGGTCGTCTACGCCTGCCTCGCCGTGCTCTCCGGTACCCTGGCGCTGCTTTGGTTCTTCGACGTGCTCGAACTCTGGCATGTGCTCGTCATCACGTTCCTGATCGGAATCGTCTGCATGGTCGAGATCCCGGCCCGGGTCGTGTTCCTCAGCGAGATGGTCGACCAGAAGCATCTCCCGAACGCGATCAGCATCTACGCGATCGTGTTCTGGACCGGTGGCATGATCGGCCCTGCACTGGGCGGCGGCCTGGTGGCGATCGACGGCGCCGGCTGGGCGCTGGCCGCGTACACGGCCTCCGCGCTGCTCGTGGCCGGCACCGTGCTGGTGCTGAGGAGGGCCGAGCTGTTCCCGGTTCCGCACGCCTCAGCGTCCCCCGCGACGATGCGCGAGGCCGCGCGCTACGTGCGATCCAAACCAACGATCTTCTGGCCGATGGTGCTGCTGGCGGCCGCCGCGATCTTCGGCATGCCGATCAGCGTCGTGCTCGCGGGCATGGCGCAGGAGGTGTTCAACACCGGGGCCGCAGGCTACGGGCTGTACAGCTCGCTGCTCGCGGCAGGTGCGCTGATCGGCGCGATGGCCTCCACGGCGGTCCGCGCCCTGCGCCTGCGCTTCCTGATCATCCTCGTCGCCATCTTCGGCGCGCTGCTTCTCGCCTCGGCGGCAATGCAGTCGTCCCTCGCCTTCTGCGTGGTGCTGGCCGGCGCCGGCTGCATGCGGGTGCTGTACGAAATCGTCTCGGACTCGCTCGTGCAGCTCTCGTCGAATCTGCGCATCCGTGGTCGGATCGTCTCGCTCTACGTCGCGATTCTCGTCGGCGGCCAAGCGATCGGCAGCCCCCTGCTCGGAGCCATCGCGGATGCCGCTGGCCCCCGCATCGCGCTGGTCATCGCCGGCGCTGTCCCGATCCTCGCGGCCGCGGCCATCGCGGCGCACCTCGCACGCACAGGCTCGTTCCGCATGAAGCTCACGCTCAAGCGCGGGGAGTCGATCCTCAGCATCGTCGGCCCAGGACACAACCCGCTCAGCTGAGCGGCGCGGCTCCGGCTCTCGTCGAGCCGGGCGTGCTCATGCCGACGCATACGCTCACGATATGTGCCGCTCCGTACACTGGGGCCTTATGCGTGTACTGATCGTGGAGGATGAGCCGTTCCTCGCCGACGCCGTGCGCGCCGGCCTGCGGCTGGAGGCGTTCGCCGCCGACATCGCCGGTGACGGCGACACCGCGCTCGAGATGCTCGAACTCAACGACTACGACGCCGTCATCCTCGACCGCGACATCCCGGGCCCGTCGGGCGACGACATCGCGCGGCATCTCGTGGCCACCGGGACGCGGACACGCATACTCATGCTCACCGCCGCAGACCGGCTCGATGAGAAGGTGCAGGGTTTCGAGCTGGGCGCAGACGACTACCTCACCAAGCCATTCGCCATGCGAGAACTCGTCGTGCGGTTGCGAGCGCTCTCGCGGAGGTCTGACACGCCCAGGCCGCCCGTCATCGACATCCACGGTGTCACCATCGACCCCTTCCGCCGTGAGGTCCACCGCGATGGCCGGCTCATCTCGCTCAGCCGCAAGCAATTCGCGGTGTTGCAGGTGTTGGGCGAGGCAAACGGTGGCGTGATCAGCGCAGAGGCGCTGCTCGAGCGCGCGTGGGACGAGAACGCGGACCCGTTCACGAATGCCGTGCGAATCACCATCTCCGGGCTGCGCAAACGACTGGGCGAGCCGTGGGTCATCGAGACCGTCCCCGGCATCGGCTACCGCATGGCGGCGCCGGCGACAACGGCAGCACCGGGTTCGTGATCGCGGGCAGCGAGCGGTGGTGGCGGCTGCAGCGCCTCGTGCACAGCGCACGTTTCCGCATGACGGCAGCGTTCGCCGGTTTTCTCGTGTTGGCCGGGGCAACGTTGCTGCTCGTCGCTTTCGCGGTGCTCCGTTTCGTTCCGGACGAAGCCGTTCAGCGTTCAGGGGACGGCGGCTTCGCGCCCAACCGCTCCGACCTCATCGAGGTGCTCGCGCCGACCGCTGGTTACGCGATGCTCTTCTTCGTCGTGATCGGGGTGGCCGGCGGCTGGCTGCTCTCCGGCCGGCTGCTGCGGCCGCTCGACCGGATTCACGCCGGCGTGCGAGCGGTGGCGGCCGGAGACCTCACGCATCGCATCGCCCTGCGCGGGGCCCCGACCGAGTACGTCGAGCTGGCCGAGGCCTTCGACGGCATGCTGGATCGCGTTGAACACACCGTCGACTCGCAACGGCGATTCGCCTCAAACGCCTCACACGAGCTGCGCACCCCCATCGCGGTGATTCGCACGATGCTCGAGGTCGCCGCGCAGGACCCGGATGGCACAGACTACGACGAGCTCGTGCGGCGGCTCGAGATCACCAACCGGCGCAGCCAGAATCTCGTCGACGCCTTGCTGCAGCTGGCACGAATCGAGGCCGGCCCGCGGACCGCCGGTCGTGTCGAGCTGGCAGCGATCGTCTTGCAGGCCACGGACGCCGTGCACGGCGAAGCGGAGGCCTCCGCTGTCACCATCAGCACGACCGTCGAGCCCTGCGTCCTGGGCGGGGACGCCGTGCTGCTCACCCAGTTGATCGTCAACCTGCTGCAGAACGGGATTCGCCACAACCGCGCCTCCGATGCCCGGGTGCTGCTGTCCGTCGAGAGCACGGCATCCGGGGTCGCCGTGATCGTGGAGAACACGGGCCAAGGAGTCGACCCTCACATCATTCCCACGCTCACCGAGCCGTTCGTGCGCGGATCCTCCCGCATCTCGAGTGGAACGGCGGGCACGGGCCTGGGCCTTGCGCTGGTCGCCACAATCGCCGCAGCCCACGGCGCCCGCCTGCTCGTGGAACCGAGCCAGCTCGGGGGTCTGCGTGTGCGTGTCGACTTCGTCACGCGGCACTGAGCGCACGCATCGGGACCGCGCTGAACGGGACCTAGCCGAGGCGGACGAGCTCGGTGATCGAACTGATGAAGTCGCGGTGCGAGAAACGCAGCGAACCGGTCGCCTCGATCACGTGCTCGCGCTCGTGGAACGCCAGGCCGCGGTTCGCGAGGTAGGAGCCGCTGTGCACCGCGCCGGTGTCGAGCACCCGGTAGTCGGCGCGCGGGTCCAAGCCGGGCAGCCGCAGCTGCCGCGGACCGCGATCCAGCGTGCGGCGCGGCTCGAAACAGAAGACGACGACGCGGTCGCCGTGCACGTACTGCACCGCCGACCGCTCCGCGCCCGGCTCGCCGCCGATCCGGTATTGCTCGCCGAGCTGCACAACCTCACGGATGCCCTTGTACTGCTCGATCAGTCGCGCGGCATCCGCACGCTCCTCCTCCGACCAGTTCGCGAGGTTCCCCCCGATGCCGAGGATTCCGGTCATCGCGACGTGGAAGCGGTACTCGAGCGGAACCTCGCGGAAGGTCAGCGGATTGGGTGAGTCGGTCACCCAGTTCGTCATGGCGATCGCGGGGTAGATCTGGCTGAAGCCGTGCTGGATCGGCTGGCGGTCGATGGCGTCGGTGTTGTCCGAGGTCCAGAACTGGTCGGCGTTCGCCAGCATGCCGAGGTCGATCCGCCCGCCGCCGCCGGCGCAGGCCTCGATGCGCAGCCGCGGGTGCGCGGCGCGCAGACCGGCCATGATGTCGTAGACGCCGCGGGTGTGCTCCACCCAGAGCGAATCCTGCTCGTCGGCGGCGCCAGGCCAGCCGGCCTGGGTGAATGGGCGGTTCATGTCCCACTTCAGGAAGTCGAGGCGGTTCTCGCGGACCAGCTCGTCCAGCCAGGCGGCCGCCCATGCCCGCACATCGGGCCTGGCGAAGTTCAGCACCAGCTGGTTGCGCCGCTCGGCGCGCCGACGGCCGGCGAAGTGCAGCACCCACTCCGGGTGCTCCCGGTAGAGCGCGCTGTCTGGATTGACCATCTCCGGCTCGACCCAGAGTCCGAACTTCATGCCGAGGCCGGTGATGTGTTCCCGCAGGGCGTGCAGCCCGTGCGGGAAGCGCTCCGGGTTCGGCGCCCAGTCCCCCAGGCCGCTCCGGTCGTTGGTGCGCGTGCTGAACCAGCCGTCATCCACCACGAAGAGCTCGACCCCCAGGCCGGCCGCGATCTCGGCGAGCGCCCGCTGGCCCTCCTCGGTGACGTCGAACTCGGTGGCCTCCCACGAGTTGTACAGCACGGGGTTCAGCTCGTCGCCGCTCGGGCGGATGCTCTCGCGGGCGAAGGCGTGCCAGCTCCGTGACGCACCCCCGAAGCCCTCTGTGCTGAGCAGACCGAAGGATGCCGGCGTGCTCAGTGCCCCGCCGGGGGCGAGCGTGAGCACAACGCCGTCGTGCCCGAACCCTCCGCTGACGGAGACGCCGCCCTCCGCACGCCGCTGGGTGCTCAGCCGCCAGGTGCCGCTCCAGCCGAGCGCGATCGTGCGGACGAGGCCCCGCTCTTCTGTGGCGGTGCCGTCGTCGAGCATGATCCACGGGTTGGCGCCGTGGCTGGTGAGGCCGGTCCGGCTGGTGAAGTTCAGCTCGCCGGTCGGCAGCGTGCCGCGTTCGAGCCGGGTCTCGCCCGCCCAGTAGCCGTTGACGGAGGAGTAGCGGTAGTCGTCCTGGTCGTCGATGAACCAGTTCGCCGAATCCAGTCGGTGCACCCGGGCGCCTCCGGCGGCCGTGGCGTCGAGGGAGAGCTCGGTCCAGCGCTCGATGACGTCGGAGCCCTCGCGCACGCGGTAGTGCAGTGTGACCGCCAGCATGCCCTTGGAGTCCAGCAGCGTGAGCGCGAGGTGGCTCTCGGAGTCGCTCCGCTCGATGTGCGCCGTCGTGAACCCGAGCTCCGGGGCGCGGTCACCGCCGTCGAGCACGATGTCCAGGCTGGAGACCCCCCAGCGCGAACCGCCGCTCGGGAGCACCTCCTCCTCGACCTCCGACGGGCGGGAACCGTGGCTGTGCAGACTCCGCGAGCGCATCTTGCGGACGATCTGCGGCCAGTCGGACGCGGGCAGACGCGGCCCCCAGTAGCGCTGGTCGGGCACCCCCAGCTCGGAGAGCCCGATCACGTAGAGCGTGTTCGGGGTCTCCAGGAACCAGGCGTCACCGCTCGCGGATGGGGTGATGGGCATTGCGTCTCCAAGCTGGGTACGGAATCAGGCTGCCGTGAAGGGGCGGTCAGTGTCCGGCGAAGCGGCCGTCGCCCGCGGCGGCGCCGTTGCTGGTGACCGGCCAGATCTGCGGCGGCAGCCGGAACTGCTTGGCGCGCTCGGCGAGCGCCGCGGCATCTATCTCGGCGAAGGAGCAGAAACCGTAGCGGAAGGTGTTCGCCCCCGTCTGCATCTGCGCGAAGTTCGTGTCCCAGTAGTTGTTGACGGGCCAGGCCAGCAGCAGTGGGTTCTCGCCGCGCGGGATCGAGTCGAGCGGCTCCTTGAAGCCGAAGTCGCCGAACTGTGCGCCGGGGGCGTCTGGCATGAACATCGCGACACCGCCGCCGTCGCCCCACATGGCGACCATGCTCTCGGCCGTGACCCAGTTGCGGCTCGCGCCGGGCAGCTGGTCGTCATCGAGCTTCACGAACTCGCCTGCTGTATCGAAGCCCGCCTGCCAGCCGCCGGCCATCGCCAGCGGCACGGAGAGGTAGATCGCCTGCGGAGAGGAGGCCGGCACGAGATCCAGAGTGACCTCGACGTGGATGACGGGGTCATCACCGAGCAGCGAGATCCGCTGCAGCACGGTGACCATGCCCGGCGCATCAAAACGGCGCTCGAGGGTGATTCGCCCGTGCGCCTCAGTGACGGTGCAGGCGCTCACCCGGGTGGCGGAGTCGTGGATCGGCTCCCAGTCGACCCAGCAGGAGGCGTCGACCTTTTCGTTGTCGAGGTCGCGGCGGTAGAAGGACTGCCTGCTGCCGTCGACGAGCTCGTCCGGGCGCTCCCGCACGAACGAGAAGAAGTCCATGCCTCGCCGCGTCGCCAGCAGCTCGCGGCCCTGCGCACGGTCGCGCAGCGACACGATCCGACCGGAGCCGACCTCGTACTGCAGGGTGTGGAATGGCGACTCGATCGTGCCGAGCTGCTTGCTGCGCACCGTCTCCGTGGCGAAGTTCAGCTCGCGCCCCTTCTGCGAGGTGGTCTCCACACTGTGGCTGACCAAGGGTGCGGATGCCGCGATCGGCTCGAGCGCGCCGAGGTCGACGTTCTTCCACGAGAACGGCGCCAGTTCGATCGGCGCGAAGGCGCGCACGTGGGAGCCGGGGAACTCGACGCCCCACGAACGCCCCTGGTAGTGCATCCGGCTGGCCCGGTACGTGCGGCCGAGTGCGGCATCCGAGTCGGGGAACCAGTTGTCGGGCAGCACGGGGTGCACGGTGACGGGGTAGGCGGCGGGGTTGGCGAAGAGCGCCCCCTTGATGCCCTTGTCGGCCGGCGGGTTGCCTGCGAGCTTCTCCAGCGAGTCCATCACGGCGAAGGCGGCCGATTCGTGGCCCTCGAAGGCCGCGACGTCCTTGATCGCCTCGCTGGCCTGGGCCTGCGGGTGGTTCGGGTTGCCGTCGAAGTAGCCCCAGGTGTGCTCGTCGTAGAGATCGATCTTCTCGCGCGCCTGCGCGAGCTCCTGGCTCTCCGTGCCGTTGCCGAGGACCTCGGCGGCGTCGACGAGTGCCTTCGCGATCTGGTTGCTGGCGGTGGCGCGCGGGGCACTGCCGTAGCCGAAGCTCCAGTAGTCGGTCCAGTCGCCGCGGAGGTGCGGCAGCTCGGCATCCGGAACCTGCATCGCCCGTTCGCGCAGGTCCTCGTAGGTGACGTAGCGGATCGCGGGGCCGGCCTCCGCCTCGTTCCAGCGCTGGATCAGCGGCGGCATGAAGGGGTTGGGCGGCGCGTTGTCCCAGAGCACGGGCGAGCAGGTGCTGGTGAGGTAGACGAAGTCGAGCGGGTAGTCGATGTCGGTGAGCCGCTGGCTCAGTTCGCCCCAGCCCTCCGCCATGCGCTCGACCGAGTCGTCCCAGGCGTAGAGCAGCTGGTCGAACATCGTGTAGTGGTTGCCGTTGAACACGCGCAGCTCGCGGCCGGACGGCGCCTCCCACATGAACATGCCCGGGCGGGGCGCGACGGCCTTGCCGAGGTGCGGGTTGATCGCCATCACGAAGAAGTCGACGCCGTTGTCCATCAGCGCATCGGCCAGGGGCCATGGAATGCCGTTGACGTCGTGCTGGCTGGCGACGTTGATGCTGCCGCCGAGCGTCTGCTCGAGGCGCTTCTTGCCGTCGAGCAGACGGTTGATGCCCTTGCGGTCGACGGCGGCCGCGACGTTCCAGCGCAACGCGCCCAGGCCGATGCGACCGGCGTCGTAGAGCGCCTGGAAGCGGCGGATGTCGGCGGCCGAGGCCTGCGCGAACCAGCGCTCGACCGGTTCGGTCACCTCGCAGGTCCACTTCGGGCGGGCGCCGGCCGGCATGTCGGCCGTCTGCTCCAGCCAGTCGAGGGCCTCGGAGATGTACTCGACTTGGAAGTTCCACATGAGCGGCTGCGAGTGGGTGTATCCGACGTCGAGGTGACTGTGCGCGAGCACGAGGATCTCGGAGATCGGCTTGCGGCGCCCACCGGGCATAGCGGGGGTCTGGGTCACTTGGAGGCTCCTGACATGAGGCCGTGGATGAACTCACGCTGGCTGACGAGGTAGCCGATGAGCGGCACGATCGCCGCGAGGAACATGATCCCGAACAGCTGCGCGTAGTTGGTGGAGTACTGACCGAGCGAGATGTAGATGCCGGTCGTGATGGTCTGGCCCTGCAGCGGTCCGAGGATGAACAGCGGGTTGAGGAAGTCGTTCCAGACCCAGAGCCCGAGGAAGATGCCGACGGTCGCGGTCGCCGGCCGCACCAGCGGCATCACGATCTTCCACCAGATGCGCAGATCGGATGCCCCGTCGACGCGGGCGGCCTCGATGACCTCCTGCGGCACGCTGCGGAGGAAGCCGACGTAGACGAAGACGGCGAAGGAGAGGTAGCCGCCACCGATGTTGGAGAGGATCAGGCCCGCATAGGAGTTGGCCAGGCCGACGGCCTGCAGCAGCTCGACGATGGGCAGCAGCACGACCTGCGGCGGCACCATCAGGCCGAGCGCAACGACGCCGAGCAGGATCGCCTTGACCTTCGGGGTGCGCTGCGAGATGTAGAAGCTCAGGGCGGATGCCAGCGGGATCAGCGCCCCGACGGTGAGCGCGGTCACGAGCACCGAGTTCATCAGGCCGGCCTGGATCAGATTGTCCGGGCGCTGCAGCGCGTCGATGATGTTGTCGAAGGTGAACGGAATCGGCGGCGACAGCGGGCTGCTGAGGATCTGCTCCTGCGTCTTGAACGCGCTGGAGAACGCGATGTAGATGGGCAGGATGAACGCCAGCGTGACGAGCCAGGCGAGTGCGAGGTGGCTGCCCTTGCTGAACAGCCGGGAACGGGTGGTGTATCTCACAGCTGGGCCTCCCGGCGGCGAAGGATCGCCGTGACGCCGTAGGCGACGAGGGCGGTCATGACGAGCAGAAGAATGGAGATCGCGGAGGAGTACCCGAAGCGGTTGCTCGTGAACGCCACGTTGACGAGGTAGAACGCGGCCGACTCGGTGGAGCCGGCCGGGCCGCCGCCGGTGAGCACGGCGATGATGTCGTAGAGCTTGAAGGTCGTGATCATGCAGAGCACGACGCAGATCGTCATGCCGGGGGCGATCATCGGGAAGGTGACGTGGTGGAAGCGCTTGAACGCGTTGGCCCCATCCATGCGGGCGGCCTCGTAGAGCTCGGCTGGCACGGCCTGCAGCGACGCCGTGTAGACGACGGTCGTGAAGGCGATGGTGACCCAGGAGACGACGATGCAGATCGACATCGTCGCGAGTTCGGGGGTTCCGATCCAGGAGATCGGGCTGTCGATCAGCCCCATGCCGGCGAGGCTCGAGTTCAGCAGGCCGTCCTGGGTCAGGATGCTGCGCCAGATGAAGGCGACGATCACGCCGGAGAGCACCTGCGGGATGAACACGAGGGTGCGCATGATGCGGAAGTTCGTCGTGGTCTTGTTCAGCAGAATGGCGAACAGGATGCCGAAGGCATTCGAGATGACGGTGACGAACACCACGACGACGAGCGTGAAGACCAGGCTCCTGTGCAGGTTCGGGTCGTTGAACATCTCGGTGTAGTTGTCGAAGCCGACGAACGAGCTCTCCAGCTGCAGCGGGTTGCGGTCGGTGAAGCTCGTCATGATGCTGCGCAGGATCGGGTAGATCAAGAAGATCAGGTACAGGCCGATGGCCGCCCAGGCGATCGGCGCCAGCCCGAGCCCGCGGCGGACACGTGTGCGGGCAGACGTCGGACGGGGACCGGTGGCCGCCCGCCGTTCGCTCGGCGCCAGACCGGGCTCTGGGCGTCGGAGACGTGTGTCTGCAGACATCTGTGTTCCTTTCGTCAAGCTGTGACCGCGGTGGTGTCGGCGAGAGAGCTCGCCGACACCACCGCGCGCGAAGGGTGCTTCGCGGTGTTGCGGATGCCGCGTTACTTCGCGGCCTTGTCCCACTCGGCGTCGAGCGTCGCGAGCTGGCCAGCGACGTCAGTGTTGGCGAAGAGCGACTGCGACAGGGCGTAGAACTTGTCGTTGATGCCGGGAGCCAGCGAGTTGTCGTCGTTGACCCAGCCGAATGCGGCGACCTTGAGGTTGTCGTCGGTGACCAGCGGGTAGGTCTCGGTGAAGACCGAGTTCAGCTTGACGTTGAAGTCGTCCATGGTCAGGTTCTTCATCAGCGGGAAGGACCCGTCGCCCTCGACCAGCGGCTCGAGGCTCGACGGGGCCAGCGACCACGCCTTGGCGAACTCGACGGCCTTCTCGACGTTCTTGGACTTCGAGCTCACCGCGGTGGTGCCACCGACGTTGAACGGAACGACGATCGAGCCGTCATCCGTCGGAAGCGGGAACGCGCCGAGGTTCTCGGCCTGCTCCGGGGTGATGTAGCCGGAACCGGTGAACCAGCTGCCCATGATGTACATGCCGCTCTTGCCGTCAAGGAAGTTCTTGTTGGCGGTGGCGAAGTCGACGCTCAGGGCACCGGCGCTGAAGCCGCCCATGCCGATCAGGTCGACGTACTTCTGCATGGCGGCAACGAACTCGGGGTCGGTGAACTGGGTCTCGCCCTCGTAGCGCTCACGGATCCAGTCGGGGTTGCCGCCCATGACGTCGGCGCTGGCGAGAGCGACGATCGGCATGCTCGCGGACCACGGCTCGGCGCCGGCGAGCTCGATCGGGACGACGCCGGCCGCCTTGAGTGCCTCGACGGCCTGCTCGAACTCGGCGTAGTTCGTCGGAACGGCGATGTTGTTCTCGGCGAAGATCGTCTTGTTGTAGTAGACGAGCGGCAGCACCTGGGCGTTCGTCGGCGGCACGTAGGTCTTGCCGTTGATCTCGGCCCCGCGCGGGATGACGAAGTTCTCGTCGAGCCAGTCCTGCTCGAAGGGCACGAGCAGGCCGGCCGCCTCGAAGTCCTTCGGGCTGATCGAGGCCAGCAGGTCGGGGAACTGACCGGTCGCCTGCAGCTTCTTGGCGTAGGCGTTGCGGTCGGCGTCGGGGCTGACGATCCTGTTGATCGTGACGCCGTCGACCTCTGCGGTTGCGGCAGCGATCGACGTGTCCCAGAACTCGGCTGTGACGGCCGGGGTCTCGAACGTCATGAATGTGAGCTCGACGTCGCCGCCAGCCTCACCGCCACCGGTCGGTGCCGAGGTCGAGCAGGCCGCGAGCGACAGCGCCGCGACCGCGCCGAGGGCAATCGAACTGAGTAAACGTGAACGCTTCACTTCATCCTCCTTGATGATTCCGGCGCGGCACTTCCGCTCGGAACGTGGTGCTGGGTGTTGCTGTGATGTTGGGGTGTTGCGGTGGCGGGCCGCTCCGGATGCCGGGCGACACCGCCGGTCAGGCGACCGTGCGGTCCGCGATCGCGGTCCCACTCGATGCCACGTCCGGCGCTCTGCGGTGCGAGGGCGTGGCCGCGGTACGTCTCGGATCAGAGCGAGCTGATTAACCAAAGCGTTTCGCGTTAATGGAAGGGTAGGCACGCAAACATCGGATGTCAAGTGGACAAAGGTCGATGTTGCAGAACCGTCTCGACGCGCGAACGGGCAGAGTCATAGCTCCGACCGTTCCACGTGAGGAGACACGCCCTAGAGCAGCAATGAGGACGCCCGGGGCGACAGCACCGTATCGAGCACCAGGCACGCAGCGCCGACCGCTGGCACTTCGATGCCGATCGTGGAAGAGCTGATCTTGATCTCGCTGTGGGTCCCCCGAAGATCGGAGGTCTGCACGACGTATGCGATGGACGGCAGCACATGTGATGCAATGCGCTCCCAGTACGCCCCACCGAACACGACCTCGGCGATATCGAGAACGCTGATGAGCGTCACGATCATCGCACCGATATTGCGCCCGGCGCGATGGAATATCCGCAGCGCGTCGCCAACGCCGATCTCGGCATCCGCCAGCAAGCGATTGAACTGAGCATCAACATCGTCTCCCGCGCTGATCACTCCCTCCTCCACGGCCTGCTTGACCAAGTACTCTGCCGTGACCAGGTGACCGACCATCTGAGTCTCGGCGTTCGGGACACCGCTGTCAGGCACGATGATGCGCCCGCCATCACCGGCATTCCCGGTGGCGCCGAAGACCACTCTGCCGTCAACCACGAGCCCGGTGCCGATGCCAGAAGCCAGGTAGACCAGCGCGAAATCCCGGCGACCAGGGTCGCCGATCCACTGCTCAGCGACCGCTGCGGCATTCACTCCGCTCGCAAAGACGACCTCAAGCCCGGTCGACTCCGCGATCGCATTGCGGAGGTGAACGTCGTGCCAACCCTTCATGGTCGGATGCCCGATGACGATACCGCGATCGGCATCGATCGGCCCCTGGGAAGCCAGCCCGATACCGAGAACGCGAGATCGCTCGACTCCCGCCGACACCACGAGCGCCTCGATTTCCTGCACCATCTCCGCGACGACCGCTTCGTGATCGTCCGGTGAGGGCGTTGGCCGATGCGCGCTGGCCACCACAGTGCCCGCGAGATCGACAAGCACATAGGAGACGAACGCCGCATCGAGGTTCACACCCACGGCGAATCGAGATCGCGGTTCCAGGCGCAGCATCACGGGCGGCTTGCCCCGACCCTGAATCTGCGTGCCGGCCTCGACGATCAACCCCTCGTCGATCAAACGGGCAGCCGTGTTCGAGACGGTCTGCGCCGACAGCCCGCTGACCACAGCCAACTCTGCCCGGCTCACCCCGTGCTCAGCACGGCGGATGAGCTCGAAGACGACCGTTTGGTTATAGACCCCGACAGAGGGGAGATTTGTACCGCGAAGCATGCGCACTCTCATTCACCGTTTAATAACCCAACAGTATCGTCGAATTCGGTGCCGGCGATGCTTAATGAGAGGGGAAACTGTGTGCGGCGACGTTCATCATGGCATTGTCGGGCGCCCAAGCGATGCCGTTCGGGTTGTGCGGTTGCTGGCCGGAGACCGGGCGCGGCACCGCACCTCAGGCGACCGTTCGGTCCGCGATCGCGTCGCGGTCCCACTCGATGCCGAGCCCGGCGCTCTGCGGCGCGAGGGCGTGTCCGTTCTCGATGGCCATCTCGGCCGTCGTGATCGCGCGCAGCTGCGGGATGTGCTCGACGTAGCGTCCGTTCGGGATTGCGGCGACGAGACTCACGTGCAGCTCCATCAGGAAGTGCGGGCAGACGGAGACGTTGAACGATTCGGCGAGGTGCGCGACCTTCAGCCACGGCGTGATGCCGCCGACCCGCGCGACGTCCACCTGCACGATGCTCGCCGCACCGCGCTGCAGGTAGTCGCGGAACTGCCCGACCGAGTACATCGACTCGCCGACCGCCACGGGGATGCTCGTCGCCTCAGCCAACCGCACGTGCCCGGCGACATCGTCGGCTGGCAGCGGCTCTTCGAACCAGAACAGGTCGACGTCCTCGAAGGCCTTGGCCCGGCGGATCGCCTCGGCCGCGGTCATCGACTGATTGGCGTCGACCATGATGTCCATGCGCGGGCCGACGGCCTCGCGCACCGCGAGGAGGCGCTCACGGTCTTCCCGGCCGGTCGGCTTGCCGACCTTGAGCTTGATGCCGTGCCAGCCGGCGGCTTGGGAGTCGAGCGCACCGCGCACGAGCTCGTCGGTGCTGAGGTGCAGCCAGCCGCCCTCGGTGTCATAGAGCGGCACGGTGCGGCGGAAGCCGCCGGCCACCTTCCACAGCGGCTCGTCCGCACGCTTGCATTTCAGGTCCCAGAGCGCCGTGTCGACCGCGGCGAGCGCGAGCGAGGTGATCGCACCGACCGTCGTGGCCCTGGTCGATGCGAACAGGCGGAACCAGATCCCCTCGATCTCGGCGGCGTCGAGCCCGACGAGCTGGGGGACGAAGTGGTCGCGGAGCATGGCGAGCACCGCCTGCCCGCCTGTGCCGATCGTGTAGGAATAGCCGGTGCCGACGAGGCCGTCGCTGGTCTCGATCTCGACGAAGATCGTCTCCTGCTTGAGGAAGCTCTGCACGGCGTCCGTACGGACCGTCTCCACCTCGAGATCGACGAGAGAGGCGGTTGCGCGGGTAATTGTTGGCATCAGGCGGCGGTTCCTCGACTTCGTTGGCGTTTCATTAACCATCACAATGGATCAAAGATCAAAGATCAAATAGGATCTTCGATAACAAACCCTATCCATGCCCGTGCGATTGTCAAGAGCATGGCCGTGTGACCATCAGAAACGGATGAGACCAGTGAAGCTCGCTCCCGCGCACCCCCACGGGGAGGCGCTCCTGCGCATACCGCGCCGCTCCGTGCTGACGGACGACGTCTACCTGCAGCTCAAGACGCTGATCATGAACAACGCGATCGCCCCCGGCATCCGCATCAACATCGAGGACATCGCCCGCCAGCTGGAGGTGTCGCCGACGCCGGTGCGCGAGGCGCTGGCCCGCCTCGACTCGGATGGCCTCGTCGACAAGCTGCCGCTGAAGGGCTACCGCACGACCCCGCTCCTCGGCGAGCTCGAGGTGCGCGAACTCTACGAGCTCCGCCTGTTGCTTGAGCCGTTCGCAGCCGGGCGGGCGGCCGTGCGGATCACGGACGAGCAGGCCACCGCGCTCCGGGAGGAATTGGCGACGTGCCCGGTCGCCCCGCGGGAATCCCGCTATGAGGACTACCAGCCGCTCACCAGCCACGACACCCGCCTGCACGAGCTCGTGCTGACCATCGCCGGCAACAGCACGGTGACCGACGCGTTTCAGCGCACGCACTGCCACCTGCACCTCTTCCGACTCTCCTACGCAGGCGAACTCGGCGACACGACGCTCACCGAGCACGGCCGGATCGTGGATGCCGTGACATCCAGCGACCCGATCGCCGCCGAGGCCGCGATGCGCGCGCACCTCGAATCCTCGCGCGACCGAATGCTGACCAGCTTCGCCGCGAAGCCGCGCTGATCAGCAACGCCTGAGCTGAAAGCGCGCAGCCGGCACTAGCCTGTTGGCATGAGCGAGACACGCGAATCCCCCACCGCCGGTGGCGTCGGCGCGGAGAACAGCCCTGAAGACGGCAGCGCCGACACCAGCGCTGCCGTGAAACGGTTCAGTCGCGTGCCGCGCTGGCTCCGGGTCGTCGCCACGGTGCTCACCTGGATCGTGATCGTCGCGAGCCTCGCGGCAATCACCGCGCTCGTCGTCGTGCCGCGAATCGCGGGGGCCTCGCCCTACACAATCCTCACCGGATCGATGATTCCGGACATGCCGCCGGGCACGATCGTCGTCGTCAAGCCGCTGCCGTTCGATCAGATCCGCCAGGGCGATGTGATCACCTACCAGATCGAGTCGGGCAAGCCCATGGTCGTCACACATCGAGTCGTCGGCGTCGACGTCGTCGACGGAAAGACCCGTCTGGTGACGCAGGGCGATGCCAACGACGCCCCGGATGCCGAGTCCGTGCGCGAGGTGCAGGTGAAAGGTGTCGTCTGGTACCACGTGCCGTTCATCGGTTTCGCAACCACCCTGATCGACGACACGAGCAAGGGAATCGCGGTGCGGGTACTCGGCGGCCTCCTGATCGCCTACGCGCTGTACGTCGGGGCTTCTTTGCTGTTCAAACGCAAGAAAGTAACCCGTTAGCGGGGCAGTCCGCTCAGCTTCTTCCTAATTTTTGCTCAGTTCCCACACTGAACATCCTTGCCGTTGCAACGATGGCGTCCTGTGGTTCACGTCCGACCCACTGACCCTACTCACGGCAGGACACCCGAAATGAAGAAGATCACAAAGGCCGCCATCGCCGGCACCGTCGGAGCAGCTCTGCTCGTCGGCGGAGCGGGTTCACTCGCATTCTGGACCGACACGGCCACCGGTCCCCAGATCGACATCCAGTCGGGCCAGCTCGACCTCGGCACCGTCGGCACCGGCACCTGGACCATTCAGCAGAGCGCGGCGGGTGTCTCCCCCGCCCAGGCTGCGGCGGTCACCTTCGCCCCGGCATCGGACAAGATCGTGCCTGGCGACGTTTTGACCACGACGGTCAGCGTCCCCGTCACGCTCGATGGCAAGAACATCAAGGCCAAGTTCGATGTCGCGGTCAAGGCGCTCGTGGCCGGCAACGCGACGGCCACCGCAGCGGACACGGCACTGATCACCGCGCTCAACACCGGTGGCGTCAAGGTCACCAAGATCAACGGCACCGCCGTCGCCGCCGGAACCACGTCGGCCAACCTCACCGCTGGCGCAACTGTTCCGGTTGAGATCTCGGTGACCTTCCCCTGGGGCACAGCGGGCGAGTTCAACGGTGCCATGCTCGGCAAGGTGAAGTTCCAGGCGGACTACACCCTGACCCAGATCCCGGTCGCCACGCCGTAGCGGTCACGTTCTCGTCGGGGGCCGCACTGGCACCCAGGTGCGGTCCCGATGAGAGCGTCTTGCAGTTCCCTACATCTGCACCATTCGACGAACCCGGAGTTGTCGATGAAAACCTCACTCTCGCTCGCAGTCGTGGCCGGCCTCGCTGCCGTGCTGCTGCTCAGCGCACCGGGGTCGATGGCTTTTCTGACGGATGCCACGCCCGGGCCGGCCACGATCATCCAATCCGGCAACCTCAGCATGAGCGTCAGCGCCCCGACGGCGGTTGCCAATGAGGTGTACGGCACCGTTCCCGCCGGAACGGTGGTGCGCAAGAACGGCGCGATCAACACGCCAGGCATCGTCCCCGGCATCCAGCGCCAGAGCTACACCTACACGATCACCAATACGG
The DNA here is from genome assembly GCF_004217495.1 of Microterricola gilva. Classification (NCBI taxonomy): domain Bacteria; kingdom Bacillati; phylum Actinomycetota; class Actinomycetes; order Micrococcales; family Microbacteriaceae; genus Microterricola; species Microterricola gilva. The sequence continues at coordinate 3,640,715 of NZ_SHLC01000001.1, read as the reverse complement.
GCAGCGCCCGCGCAACCGCCAAATTGAGCGCATCGCTCGCATTCAGTGCCCTGGTGGAGCCGCGCTACTCGCAACTGCGCAGTGCGCTGCAAGTCGCGGTATCGATCGACGGTCAGCCCGAGGTCATCGTCGTGGCGGCCGGTTCCATGCCGGCCACGGCGGGAACGGTCGAGGTTCCCGCGCAGCCCCTCGTCTTCGCACCGGGTGTCGCCCATACGGTCGCCGTGCGGTTCTCGATCCCGGCGACAAGCGGCACCAGTTTCGCGACGCTCGGTGGGCGCAGTGCGGCAGCAACGGCGAGCAGCCTGTTCACCCTCACCCCGACCTTCACGCTGACCCAGGTTCCGGTGACGCCATGACCCTCAACGCTCGCCAGACTGATAACGCGCCCCGTCGGCGCCGCGGCGTCCGGCTGCTCGGTATCGCGCTGGTCAGTGCGGCCGCCGCCCTGCTGATTCCGAGCGGTGTCACGGGGGCCTACTGGACGACTGCGGCGACCGGCACGGGCGTCACCCCCGGCGTCGGCGACTGGTGCGCGACGCCAGACCCGGCCACCAACCCGCGTGCGGTGCGCCTCTCCGACATGCCAACGGTGCTCGGCAGTGACAACACGCAGATTCGCATCGTTGCCATCCCCGTCGCGAACAACGCCGCGTGGAACCCCAGCGGCGGCAACCGCAGCCTCGCCGTCAAACTGTCGAGCTGCGCGACAACGACCAACTCCTTCAGCCTGCGCATCACGGCGTGGTCGAACTCCACCAGCCCCGGTGCCATCACCTGGGCCAGCGGATCGGGAATCACACCGGGCTCGCGCCTCAACCTGACCCAGGGCTACGGCCTCGAGATCCAGGCGCTCGCGCGCTGGGGCGTCCTGCCGCCGAGCACCGGAGGAACGCAGGTGACCAATGTGAATGCCCGCCGCTTCAGCTGGCTGGTGAGCACCCCGCGCGCGTTCGACGCGGTGAACGGCCAGCCGAGCTGCGCCAATCGGAACACCTGCACGCCCTCCCTGCTCGAGATCGACGGTGGTGACGCCATCACGGTCAACACCTGGGCGGCCGCCGGCAACCCCACCGCCACCTTCCCACCGTCGTACGTCTACCCCGCCGGCACCTATGCGCGGGTCAACGACAACGCCAGCAGCAATGCCGAATGGGCCCTGACGGATCGCCTGAACGGCCCGAACAATGGCGCAGGCACCGCCAGCGCCGTCACCCTGGTGCCGAGCACCGGCGATACCTCGCTCACAAGCGCCGACGGGAACCTCCTGCAGTGGGTCGTCATGGAATGGTGGGGCGGCACGCCCTCGAACGACATCGTCGCAGAGGTCGTGCTGCAGTGAGCGGCCAGATGACCACACAGACGCGCGAGCGGATGCCGCTGCGCGGCCGTCGCGCGGCGGCCGGCGTCGCCACAAGCACGATGGTCGGCGGCGTGCTGCTCGGCGCGCTGTTCGGCGTCGCGCTGATCGGCTCGGCACCCAGTGCCGCCTGGGCCGCGAGCGACTGCGACCGCGACTGGTCCGTCACGCAGAGCGACGGTGCCCCGATCAACTCGTCCACGATGTTCGCGGACGCGCTGGTAGCCCCCGGAGCCAGCCTCGACGGCGAGTTCCTGGTGACGACGGGGCGCGACATCCGTGGCCCACTCGATCTGCGCGCCGTGCGCTCTGACACGGCGCCCGCCCTCGATGCGGCGCTCGAGCGTGACATCCGGATCACGCTGAGCGGATCGAGCCGGGCAGTGACCATGCAGTTGCAGGAGCTGCTCGACGCGAGCGACCCCGTGCGCGTGATCGACACACTCACGCCGGGGGCGCACAGCATCGGCATCACGGTGGAACTGCCGTTCGGCTCGACGAACGCGACGCAGTTCAGCGAGCTTCCGTTTCAGCTGATGGTGACGGTCTCCGATCAGCAGACGGTGATCGGCGCTGCGCCAGCCGAGTGCATCGACCTACCGAGCGGCGGATCCGGCGGATCCGGCGGCCTCGCGTCGACGGGAGCGCAGACCGCCCCGATGATCGCCTGGGCGGCCGCGCTCGGCGGCGTCGGATTGGCGATCGTGGTGGCCTCGCGCCGGAAGCGGCCTGAGCGTGAAACCGAGCCCCAGACACGAGACAGCTAATCGGACGCGCTGGCTGCGCCGTACGCCCGCCGACGGCGCAGCGATCGCTGTGTCGGCAGGCTCAACCGGCCGAGTTCCCGGTGTGGGCCCGCTTAAAGCCCACGGGCCCGGGGAATTCCCCGGGCCCGTGCACTTTAAGTGGGCCGCGAGCGCGGCCCGAGCGGGTGCGCCCAACCGTCGGCCGCGCGCAGCTGCGGATCAGCCGCCGAGGCTGCCGGCCGTCGTGTCGGCGACCTCGCTGCGGTGGAAGTTCTGGAACGAGCGCGACGCCGTCGGGCCGCGCTGGCCCTGGTAGCGGGAGCTGTACTCGGCCGAGCCGTAGGGCTTCTCCGACGGCGACGACAGCTGGAAGAAGCACATCTGGCCGATCTTCATGCCGGGCCAGAGCTTGATCGGCAGCGTCGCGACGTTGCTCAGCTCGAGGGTGACGTGGCCGCTGAAGCCGGGATCGATGAATCCGGCCGTCGAGTGCGTGAGCAGGCCGAGTCGGCCGAGCGAGCTCTTGCCCTCGAGGCGGGCGGCGATGTCATCCGGCAGGGTCACCAGCTCGAAGGTGGAGCCGAGCACGAACTCGCCCGGGTGCAGGATGAAGGGCTCGTCGGGCTCGACCTCGATGAGGTGGGTGAGCTCCGGCTGGTCCTCTGCCGGGTCGATGAAGGGGTACTTGTGGTTGTCGAACAGCCGGAAGTAGCGGTCGAGGCGCACGTCGATGCTCGATGGCTGGATCATCTCGGGCGCGAAGGGCTCCATGCGGATGCGCTCGGCGTCGAGGTTGGCCTTGATGTCGCGGTCTGAGAGAAGCACGGAGCAAGCTTAACGCGCGCGCCGTTGGGGTAGCGCGAGCAGCGCCGCAGCGAGGAAGCAGAGCGCCCCGATGAACGTGCCCAGGTTGGCGAGCGCGGCGTTCGCGACCGTGCCGGATGACGGGAGCACGATGGCCGCGACGGCCGAGACACCGAAGGCGATCGACCCGGCCATGCCGAACCACGTCGACCACCAGGTGCGCGCGTTCGGATCCCAGAGCGACTCCCGCTTGGTTGTCGCAGCGACGGCGAGACCGCTCGCGATCAGGAAGGCGGCGGAACCGTAGAGATCGGGGCGCCAGACATGTCGCACATCGATGTCGACGCCCGTGCTCTGCAACCACGCCGCGAGCGTGCTCACGTTGAACAGCAGGGTGCCGATGAATTGGATCGCCGCCGAGTACCAGTCGAATTGTTCCCCGCTCGTTGAGCCGTGGTGCGGCAGCGGGCGCCCGGTCAGCGTCAGCTGGACCAGCGCGGCGAGCGTGAAGAACAGTGATCCGATGAAGTAGGTGACGTTGTCGGCGACGACTCCGACGGCCGAGGCGTAACCCGGCCAGGCCCCGAGCGCGAACAGCAGCGAGCCGATCGCGAACCCCCACGACTCGCGGCGCAGGCGCAGGCTGCGCTCGGCGCCGCGCCCCCACCTTCTCTGCGAAGTGACTCCACTTTGCTCAGGCACTGCCATCTCGCTCACAGAGGCACGCTAACGCGAATTTCGCGGGCTGTACAGGCTCGTTCGCGCGTCCCGCGGCCGATGACTTGCTAGCATGATCATCACGCGCATTCGGCAACGGATGCCGCACGCGGATGTAGTTCAATGGTAGAACTTCAGCTTCCCAAGCTGATAGCGCGGGTTCGATTCCCGTCATCCGCTCCACATTTCCTGTCCACTGCGGACAACACGCGGTTCAGCGGCTCACGGCAGAGCGGCCGCCCAACTACGCCACGGCTCACTCGATCGCGGCGGGGTCCCGTCGCCGGTCACGAGCCACGGCCAGGAGGTACAGGCCGAGCCCGAAAACGAACCAGATCGCGAGCACGATGATCGGCATCGTGGTGGCGGCCCCGTCGAAGAACGCCGTGTTGCGGAGGAGGGTGCCGGTGGCTCCCGGCGGCAACAGCTGACCGATCGCGCCCCATGGCTCGGGCAGGATCTCGGGGGCGCTGCTGAGACCAGAGAGTGGGTTGCCGAGCAGCACGAGGATGATCGCGGCCATGACGATACCCGCTGCCTTGAACATGCGCTGCATACCGAGAACAAGAAAGCTCGTCGCGGCGATGCCGAGCACCGCACCGAGACTTGTGAGCCAGTAGTTCCCGGTGAACGTGCCCAGCCAGAACTGCAGCACCGCCGTGAGCGCGAAACCGCCCACAACGGCGAACACGCCCGCCGTGATGAGACGCTGACGTGTGCCGTGAATTGCGGACAGGATGCCGACGGCGGCGATCCATCCACCCAGCGCGATGGGCAATGCGCCGGCCGACAGCCCGACGCCGCGTGGGTCGGCTTCGGAGAACGGCACGACATCGTCGACGGTGACAGGCACATCGACAGCGGCGCCGATCTGCTGACCGGCGGCACCGAGCGCGGTAGCGACGGCGTAGCTTGCCGCGGACGCCGTCTCCACGGTGAGCCCATTTGCCGTGACCACGAACGCCCCGAAGGCCTCCCGTTCCTCGATCAGCGCTCGTGCAGCCGATGCGCTCTCGACGATCGTGACGTCAAACGTGTCGGGGCTGGCCACGTCGAGCCCGTCGATGACCGCGCTCGCGAGTGGTTCGGGGGCGACAAGCCCAACTGCGATGTGCTTGACCTCGGAGTTGATGCTGGGAAGGGCGAATGCAACGAGGAACACCACGATGACCACGATGAGAAGTGAGGTGACGCCGGCGATCTTCTTCCAGCTCGACGGCCCTTGTTGGGCCTGCTCCATAGCTTGTGCGCTCATCCAGGGCTCCCTCGCTCAATCAATAAGATACGCAACGTATTCTACTCACGCTTCTGTCAGTATGGAAACGGCACGTTTCTACGGTGAGGATGGCGGGATGAGCGACGAACGCACGACGAGGCGAAGGGGCGAGGCGCTGACGGCGGCGATTCGCGCCGCAACCGCGGCAGAGCTCGCCGAGCACGGCTACGCCGGCGTGAGCTTCGAGGGTGTCGCGCGGCGGGCACAGACGAGCAAGCCGGTGCTCTACCGTCGCTACCACTCGCGGGCGCACCTTGTCATCGATGCGTGGGCCGCACTCGCGCCGCTCGCGCTGCCTACGCACGGAAGCGGCTCATTGAGTGGCGACCTGCGTGGGGTACTGCACGCGATCGACGCACGCTTCCAGCGGGTCGGCATCGATGCATTCCGACGAGTCATCGCCGAGGCCGACGACGAGCTCCTGGAAGAAATCACGCGCTTCACCTGGGCCGCAGCGACCGACACGATCGCGCTCATCCTGCATGAAGCCCGCGACCGCGGAGAGCTCGGCCCCGCACCCATTCCAGAACGGGTCATGCTCCTCCCCCTGGTGCTCCTGCGCCACGAGCTGTTCTTCACCCGTGGCGCACTGACCCCGGATGCCGTGGCCGAGATGGTCGATCAGGTCTGCGTTCCACTACTGATCGCCACGTCCAACACAGAACTCCCCTTGTGAGCGCGCCAACTCTCAGGCGGGCTTCCAGCCCTTCGGCGTCGTGACCAGCACTCGCGCCCCCGAGAGACTCTTGTCCCCTGCGATCTCGACCAGCGCCGTCGCCACGTTCTCGAACGGAAGCGTCGGCAGACCCGGCACCTTGCCAACGTGCTCAAGCCGCTTCACGGAGGCCGCTGGCAACGCGGGGGCTGCCTTCAGATTCACCGGGTAGACGATCGTGTAGTCCACCCCTGAGCGCATCAGCAACGAATCGGATGCGGCTTTGTCGCCGAAGAACGTGCCCAGCACCGTGCGGTAGATCAATCGGGCGAAGCCCGATGCCAGCTCAGCCGTGTCGCCTGCACCGAATGCCGACACCAGCACCAACCGCCCCGCCTTCGCCAACTTCACCGCTTCGATCACCTGCGGAAGCGTGCGCTGCATGAACGTCGCATCCTTCGTCGAGCCCGTGATCGACACGATCACCGCGTCCGCCCCGGCCGCGGCCGCGGCGAGCGCACCCACATCGACTGCATCACCCTGGGCGACGGTCAGGCCCTTTCGTGGAACCATGGCCTCTGGCCGGCGCACATACGCGACCACCTGGTGACCGGCAGCCAATGCCGCATCGACGATTCGTGCGCCGACGTTTCCAGTGGCTCCAACAACAACGATCTTCATGCTTCCTTCTCCTCTGCGGTCGGCTTGACGTCGGGACTCAGCGCCGCTCGAGCGGGCGATGCCCACCGCCACGCGACCGCCTCGTCGTGATGGGCGTGGCGCAGGACCTCGGCCGAGGCACCGATTCCATTCTAAGGTACGACGCGTATCTAGTGCGCAGTTGTGCCCCCGGGGCGAATCGTGCGCACACGCGCTCCGACGCCGTTCCAAATGGCCGGACCTCAACGAGAAGACTTTCGCAATCGCAGTACTCTGCTGATCGGGGGCCTCAGAGATCTCCAATATTGCGGGGTTGAACAGAGGCAGCGCACGGAAACCGGCCACCGCGCCCGGTGGCACCCCTGCAAGCCGTGGAAGGGATGACAATGCCACACAGTACTTCCCGAGTGCCGTTGCTCGTCATTGCCGCGATCATCCTGGTGGTGGCGACCATCGGCCAGATTGCTCGTGATGAAGCGCGGGGCTTCTCGCTGGGTCTACGGATTCTTCTTCCGATCCTCGGACTCAGCCTTGCCTTCCTGCTCTTTGTCGGCGTGCTTCGGTTCGTAAGTCGACAAGGGCGACAAAGAATCCGGAAGTTACGGAGTGCGGCGCCGGATGTCGTCATGTATACGACGGTGAACACGCTGGCTTTGCGCGACGCTATCCACCTGACCGCCGACGGCGTTTCGCCTGGCATCGAGCTTTCTCCACACCCGACGTTACAGATTGGCGTTGATGGAATTTCGCTCTGGGGCGACGATCGGTTGACAGGCGAGCCAGCGTGTATCTGGTCAGCTCCGTGGTCGGAAGTCGGGGACGTCGACGACGGGGAATTCAACGACCATGGCATTCGGCATCGTGCAGTGCATGTGGCCATTGGCGAGTCGGGTGATGTTCCATTCGTGCTCGTCAGGGAGGATCTTGGCGGCTTCGCAGTCGGAAGAAAGACGATCGAAGAATTCAAGAGGATTCTTCGCGCCCACTCTCCGCGGGCATCCACAGGGACGAGTCAGCCTGGGCCCCAGCTACCGTGATGAAAGCCGAGCATTTCTAGCGTCGGACCTGCACCAGTTGGTACTCCAGCGGGCCCATCTACCCGTCAGTGGCTGGAGCCGTTCGGACGATCGTCTCCCCTCCCCCTGGGAGTGATAGGAATTAGAGATGCTGGGCTTTCGAGTCAACCGCGCTTTGCAGCCGTTCAACGTAGCGACCGCCATTCTGGCCATCGGTGTGGGCGGGTCCATCCTCACGATGGCGGCAAACGATGAGATCACAGCAACCACGGCGATCCTCCTGATCGTGGGTGCTCTTGCATTGTGCTACCTGCTCAGGGTTCTGACGTATCTCTTGTCCCCGTACCAGCTTCGAATTTCGGAGGATCGCGTGAGCTTCCCAGCTCACGTGACTCCTGAGACCTATCGCTGGTGGCGCGCCCTCTTGCCGAGTGCTTCGGTCCGCTACTTCGCTTCGCAGCAATTCGAGGGGACGTTGAGTCGCGCCGGTTTCTCGGGCAGGCTACGATTCCCATCGACCGAGATGACAATCGTTGAGTTTTCGCATCAGGACATAGTGGCAGTGGACATACAAGCGCGAGGGCTATCCGTCCTCGAGGTGACCGTGCGGCGACGTCACGGCTCCGAGCCTTTCGTCTGCAGGGTCCAGACCGGAGTATGGCCAGTGAGTGGGCGTGATCGAGCGGCAGATGCGCTTCGGAAGCTCTCGCATTGAGAAGCGGTGAGCGACTCCGGATGCCGCCGCTCGGCCGGAAGTAACCGGCGCGGCGCGAGCGCCACCTGGATTCCAGCTCGGTAGCCTCGTCGGATGACCTTCGATGCGCACGACGCGGGCACCGGCATTGCCGGAATCCGCCGCGAGATCCTCGTTTTGGGGCGGTTCGGCGATGCGACACCATCGCTTGCAGTCACGGCTGCGGCGGATGCCGCATGAGCGTGCACCTCATCGGCGGCGGCGCGACCACAAGTGCGGATGCCCCGCTCTACGCGCCGTTCGTCGCCGAAGCGGCACTGCGAGCGGGCCATACGGGCCGCGCGCGGCCGCGCATCGCCGTGATCTCACTGCACCCCGAGGCCGAGGAGAAGGCGGCAGCGCTCGGCGAGCTCCTGGCCGAGGCCGCACCGGGAGCTGCGATCGAGCTGCACCTGACCGCGGGGCGGCCCGGCGAGCCGATCGGGCTCGGCGCGATCGCCGACGTCGACGGCATCGCGGTGGGAGGCGGCTACGTCGAGGAGGTGCGCGCCGGGCTCGAGCCGCTGTTCGGCGAGTTGCGCCGGCTGGTCGCCGCCGGCGTGCCCTACCTCGGCGTCTCAGCCGGCGCGATGATTGCGTCGGAGGGCTCGCTCGGAAGCGGCTCGCGCATCGGCGGCGTGGTCGTCTCACCTGAGGACCCCGACGAAGCTGGTGAGGAGCTGGAGATCGACGCCGGCATCGGTCTCGTGGACGTGGCCGTTGAGGTACACGTTGCCCAGCGCGGCATGTTGTCCCGACTGGTCGCTGCCGTCGAATCGGGGCTGGTCGCCGGCGGACTCGGGATCGACGAACGCACGGCCCTGATCGTGGGCGACGGCGGGCTCCGGGTCGAGGGCACGGGCAGCGTCTGGCGGGTGCTGCCGACCGAGGGGGGCGTGCTGGTCTCCACGATCGGCACGTGATGGCGGCCACCCGCAGCCGGACAGGCGCCTAGTCGCATGGCTCGCCCCGCTCGCCCGCATCCCCGCGACCTGACCCAGTCGTGGCCGGATACACCCTCTACGTCCGCCGTCGGCGAGGTGGCGAGACTATTCTCGCTCAACCTCCGGGCAGCGATTGGCGAGAGGAGCCTCCGTGCGGCCGCCACCGCGTGCGAGCTCTCGCACGTCACACTCGCGTCGATCCTCGACGGTCGGGCCTGGCCGGATCTCGAGACCATTGCGAAGCTCGAGCACGGGCTGCAGACTCGGCTGTGGCCCACGGCGTAGTTCCCGACGTTCACTCGTGGAGCGATCAGGCCCCACGTTCAAGGTGCCTCTTCAACGCCGTCATCGTCCGTTCGCTCTCTGCGGCCGCCATGCGCAGCAGGATCGGCTGCACGATGCGGAGGATCCCGTGGGTCGTCAGGTCTCCGAACCGTGTGAGGTGCGTGCCGGCGCCTGTGGCTTCGAGCTCGTACCGGATCACGGCGTCGAGGCTGCCGTTCGGCTTGCTCTGATGAAACTGCAGCACATGCTCTGGCACGTCTTCCACGATCTCGCCGCGCATACGGCCGACCATGGTCGTGTCTTCGTAGCTCAGTGAGCCCTCAGCCTGTGGCGTCCGCTCTTCCGTGCCGCGATACACCGTGGAGTGCCCGAGCCAGCTCGAGTAGGCATCGAGCGCACGGAGGGTCGAGTAGACGCGCATGGCCGACGCATCGATGTCGATGGTGTTCGTGATCCGGACCATGGCACCCGTTTTACACCGTGCCACCCACCCCCACCACCCTGTTGCCAGCGGTCACCGGGCGGATCGATCGCCTCGCGGATGCCGCCGACCATGGGTTCGGCGAGAGCGCTGCGCCCCGCGAGTCAGTGCGATCGTGGGCCATTTCCACCCAAACACCCACGAGCAGGCGCGGATGGGCTAAAAAGTAGGAAGGCAGCATCAGTCACCGAGTGCGCATGAGGAATCCGTGGACACAACTCACACCGAGACGTCGGGCGGGCTGAGCACGGCCGAGGTCGCAGAGCGCGTTGCCGCGGGGAAGACCAACGCGTTCACCCCCGATTCGAGCCGCAGCGCGTGGAACATCGTGCGGGCCAATGTGTTCACGCTGTTCAACGGCATCGTCTTCGCCTGCTTCTTCATTCTGTTTCTTGTCGGGCGTTGGCAGGATGCCCTGTTCGGTTTCGCGGCGTTCGCGAACGCGATCATCGGGTCCGTCCAGGAGTTCCGCGCGAAGGCGGCGCTCGATCGTCTTGCGCTGCTGAGCGCGCCGCACGCCCGCGTGCTGCGCGCCGGTTTCGAAGGCGAGATCGCGCCGGCCGAGGTCGTGCTCGACGAACTGCTCGTGCTCCGCGCCGGTGATCAGGTTCCTGCCGACGCGGACGTCATCAGCGCACGCGGGCTGCAGATCGACGAATCCATGCTCACCGGGGAGTCCGATCCCGTCGACAAGCACCCCGGCGACGAGGCGCTCTCGGGATCCGTTGTCGTCGCGGGCGAGGGTGCGGCGCGCGTGACGCGGGTGGGCGTCGACTCCTACGCCAACCGCTTCGCCGGCGAGGCCAAGAGGTTCTCGCTCGTCTCCAGTGAGCTGCGCAGCTCGATCAACCGTGTGCTGAAGTGGGTGGGCTGGGGCATCGGCCCCATCGGCCTCCTCGTGTTCAACGCCCAGGTCATGGTCGCGGGAGGGTACGCGACCGCGTTCACGACCGGCGCGTGGGTGCAGGCCGTCGTCAACACGATCGCGTCGTTGACCGCCATGATCCCGCTCGGCCTCGTGCTGATGACGAGCATCGCCTTCGCAGTCGGAGCGACCAAGCTCGCGCGCAGGCAGGTGCTGGTCAACGAGCTCCCCGCCGTCGAGGGCCTCGCTCGCGTCGACGTGGTGTGCCTCGACAAGACGGGCACGCTCACGATCGGGGAGATCGTCTTCGACGCCGCTCATCCCCTCGCGGCAGCCCGCGACGCCGCGACCGACGGCTGGCACGGCGCGCTCGCCTGGTACGCGGCCTCGCCAGACGCGAACGCGACCGCCCGCTCCATGCGCGACGCGTACCCGGTCGACTCCGCTCGCCGTGCGGCCGCATACATCCCGTTCTCGTCCGCGCGAAAGTGGAGCGCCGTCGCCTTTGACGGCTCGTCCGAGACGTGGATCATGGGTGCCCCCGAGATGGTGTTCGGGGATGCCGCCACTTCAGGCTCGACCGAGCTCGGCCGCAGCGTGACGACTCTCGCCGAGACGGGACGCCGCACTCTGGTGCTCGCCCGCTCTGCCGTGTCGCTCTCGGAAGCGGATGTCGAGGCCGAACGCCTCCCGCAGGATGTGCAGCCGATGCTGGTGCTCACGTTCCGCGAGCACGTGCGCCCCGATGCCGCGCAGACGCTGGAGTACTTCCGGCAGCAGGGTGTCGGCATCCGCATCATCTCCGGCGACAATCCCCGCACCGTTGCCGCCATCGCCCGTGAGGTCGGCGTCGACGCCTCCGAAGGCTTCGACGCGCGGGCGCTCCCCGAAACGGAGGCGGAGCTCGCCGAGGTGCTCGAGCAGCACACGGTGTTCGGACGCGTCACCCCTGAACAGAAGAAGCGCATGGTGACGGCGCTGCAGAGCCGTGGGCACACCGTCGCGATGACGGGCGACGGCGTGAACGACGCGCTCGCGATCAAGGCAGCCGACATCGGGATCGCGATGAACTCGGGGTCGCCAGCGACGAAGGCCGTCGCGCGACTCGTGCTGCTCGACGGGCAGTTCTCCCACCTCCCCGACGTCGTCGCGGAGGGGCGGCAGGTGATCGCGAACATCGAACGCGTGTCGATGCTGTTCCTCACGAAGACGGCCTACGCGACGGGTCTCGCGATCCTGTTCGGTGCGCTCGTGCTCGAGTTCCCGTTCCTGCCGAGGCAGCTCTCCATCACCGACGGCCTGACGATCGGCATCCCGGCATTCTTCCTCGCACTGATGCCCAACGCCGCGCGCTACATGCCCGGATTCCTCCGCCGCTCACTGAGCTTCGCGATCCCCGCGGGAATCGTCATCGCGCTCGGGTTGACCTGGTACACCTTCGTCGCGACGGGCATCGGGGTCTCGGAGGATCAGCTTCGCACCGGGGCGACTATCATCCTCGCGATCGTCGGGATCTGGGTGCTCGCTGTGCTGTCGCGCCCGCTCAACCGCTACAAGGTGCTCGTGGTCGGCGCGATGTTCATCGGGCTCGTGCTGGTGTTCACCCTCCCGGCCGCGCGGACCTTCTTCGCCCTCGTCGACCCGGGTGAGGAGCTCGCCTTCGCCCTCACCGGCATCACGATCGTGATGATCTCCTGCATCGAGGTGGTGCGGCTCGTCCATCGCCGACTGCTCGCCTCGACCGGCGCGCCCCGCACCGCGCCCTCGACGGCGGGACGGCCGGGCAGCCGTTCGTCGACGACCGGGCGCATCGCCACGACCGTCGTCGCCGTGCTCGCCTACGCCACCGGGTTCCTGTCGACGGGGATCGGCATCCTCGTGCTGCTCAGCCGCTACGAAGGCGAGACCGACGAACGGCTCGCGCTGTCGGTCGTCGGCGCCGCGATCGCGCTGTTCGGCCTGCTGACTGTCACCCTCGCCGCCGGGCTGCGCCGCGGGAGCGGACTCTCGCGCCTACTCATCTCGATCTTCCTCGGCGTCCTCACCCTCCTCAGTGTCCTCGTGGTCGTCTCGAGCGAGGAGTGGGACTGGGGCGCGACGGTGACGGCGCTGGGCGGGGTCGTCATCATCGTGCTGCTCTGGACGCCGCCCGTCGCCCGCGGATTCCGCCAGATCGGGCATTCGTCGATGGCGGACCCGCCGCACGCCGCTTAGGCGACTTCACCCGCCGTTCCCCGGCAACGTGTCACCGAACCGTTGGCGGTCACATGGTCGAGGCGTCGATGACGAAGCGGTAGCGAACGTCCGACGCCAACACGCGTTCGTAGGCCTCGTTGATCTGCTCGGCGGAGATGACCTCGATCTCGGCCCCGAGCTTGTGCTCGGCGCAGAAGTCGAGCATCTCCTGCGTCTCGCGGATGCCGCCGATCGTGGATCCGGCGAGCGCCCGCCTGGTCGTGATCAGCGAGAAGACGTTGACGGAGAGCGGTTCGGCCGGGGCGCCGACGTTGACCAGCACCCCGTCGAGTGCGAGCAGACCGAGGTAGGCGTCGATGTCGACCGGGGCGCTGACCGTGTTGATGATGAGGTCGAAGGATCCGGCCAGCTGCGCGAACGTCTGGGGGTCGTTGGTGGCGAAGTAGTGATCGGCACCCAGTTCGAGCGCGTCCGCCTGCTTCTTCAGCGTCTGCGAGAGCACGGTGACGTCCGCCCCGAGCGCATGGGCGATCTTGACGCCCATGTGCCCGAGCCCGCCGAGCCCGACGATGGCGACCTTCCGGCCCGGGCCCGCTCCCCAGTGGCGCAGCGGCGAGTAGGTGGTGACTCCCGCGCAGAGCAGAGGCGCGGCAACGTCGAGCCCGATGCTGTCGGGGATCCGGACCACGAAGTCTTCGACCACCACGACATGCGTCGAATAGCCGCCCTGCGTGATGGTGCCGTCACGGTCGACGGCGCCGTAGGTACCGGTGAACCCGGCGACGCAGTACTGCTCGTTGCCCGATTCGCATGGCACGCACTGACCGCAGGAGTTGACCATGCAGCCGACACCGACGCGGTCCCCGACCGAATGCCGGGTGACGGCCGCACCGACCTCGACGACGACGCCGGCGATCTCGTGCCCTGGGGCGAGCGGGTAGGCCTGCGGCCCCCAGTCCCCGCGCACCGTGTGGATGTCGGAGTGGCAGATGCCGGCGAACGCGATCTCGATCAGCACGTCGTTGGGGCCGATGTCACGGCGCTCGATGCTGGTCGGCACGAGCGGCTCTGCTGCGGACGGGGATGCGTAGGCCTTGACGGTGAGCATGAATCTCCAAAGTGTTGAGCGGGCGACGTAGTGGAAGGGGGGAATTCTCCGGGCGGGCGACACGGCGGCCGACCCGTGGTGTTCAGTGCTGCTGAGGGGCCGTCGCCGTGGGCGAACACCGCAGTGCTGCGCGCTCAGGCACGGGCACGGCGCGCCTTCCTCTCCAGCGCATCGCGTCGGATGCAGCTGATCAGCACGACGAAGGCAAGCGCCCAGAGAGCGAACTCGATCGCGACGTTCACCGGGCTCGTCCCCACGTCGGCGGCCGGGCTGCTCGTGAAACCGCCGTTCGCAATGGTGAGGCTGAAGTCTCCGAGTGCGTGCAGGACGATGGGCACCCAGAGACGCCCGGTCGCCAGAAACGCACCGTAGTAGAGCGCGCCGGAGAGAGCCGTCACACCCACCTGGAAGAGGATGAAGGCGGGATCCAGCCCCTTGGCAAAGCTGCCGAAGGAGTGCGCGATCCCGAAGGCGAGCGTGGTGAGAACGAAGGTGAGTGTTTCGCCGAAGTGCGCTCGAACCGAGGCCCGGAAGATCCCGCGGAAGTAGAGCTCCTCACCGAAACCCACCATCGTGAAGACGATGGCGACGAGCACAACCGAGCCGATGTTCCAGCTGTTGTCCTCCGGCGTCTGGGCGAGAACGAGGATCGGCTGCACCAGCAGGAGTACCGGAATGATGAGCATCCACCATCGGCGCGGCCGCGTCTCGAACGCGGCGGGCACTCGCCAGACCTGCTGGCCCCAGCCGGACCAGCGAACGAAGAGCACTCCCGCGACGATGAGCAGCAGCACCGGCGCGTGACTGAGCGCGAGGTCAACCGCAGGATCCTCCGGGTGAAGCCACGCGGTCAGCAGGTTGGCGACGCCGGCGGCCAGCAGGATGTAGATGGTGATGGCGACGAGCCCCACCCAGAACCGCTGCGGGACACGAAGGTCCGTCCGGTTTGCCAGTTCGGTCACGTCAGTTCTCCGCTCGTGGGAGCCACGCGCCCCCTGATGAAGATTATCGCGGCGCACCCGGCGGTTGTGACGGGGAGCCGCCGGCTTTCCGGCCCGCCGGCTGGCACACGCTTGCCCGTCGCGACGCCTCCGATCGGCCCGCCACGAACCCGCGAAAAGTTCGTCGCACAATTTCACTATTCAGTGTTGCTATCTACCGGTACTCATGCTTACTATGTACCAGTAGTCAACAACACTGAGTAGCAGAAGGGAGGGGTTCCATGGGAAAGCAGATGACCGAGATGCTCAAGGGCACACTCGAGGGCATCGTTCTCGCAACGCTGGCCGTTCAGCCGGCATACGGCTACGAGATCACGGCGCGATTGCGCGAAGAACAGGGCTTCTCCGACATCGTCGAAGGCACCGTGTACGCCCTGTTGATCAGGATCGAGCAGCGTGGCCTCGTCGACGTGGAGAAGGTCCCGTCCGAGAAGGGCCCACCGCGCAAGGTGTACTCACTGAATGCGCTGGGCAGCGAGTACCTCGACGAGTTCTGGAAGTCCTGGGGCTTCCTCGCAGAACGGATCGAGCACCTCCACGGGCAGGTGCAAACCCGCCAGAGCGACACCACCGTCGAACACGCCACCACCGAACACCCGCAGCACGAAGGAGAATGACCATGGCCGCAAAGTGGATCGAGACCCTCACCGGGTCACTCGAACAGAAGAAGCAGTACAAGCAGGACAAGGCCCGCATCGACGCCCTGCCCGAGCCCTACGGGAGCGCGGCAAAGGCGATGCACCGCTACCTCATGTACTACGGCGGCGTCACCGACGGCGACACCCTCATGACCATGTTCGGCGACCTGGCCGATCTGTGGGAGCGCGCCGCCCTGGACGGCACACCGCTGCGCGACATCGTCGGAGACGACCCGGTCGCGTTCGCCGAGACCTTCGCGGAGGCCTACAGCGGCACGCAGTGGATCGACAAGGAGCGCGCCCGCCTGAACAAGGCGATCAACGACGCGGAGCGGGGTCGGCAGGGAGCCGATGGGCCCCGTGAAGGAGGACAGTGATCATGGCCGGCTGGATTGAGAAGGTCGCAGGAGATCTCCGCGACAAGAAGCGGTACAGGGAGTACAAGGAGCGCGTGAAGCGGCTCCCTGACGGATATCGCCGCGCGGCAGGGGCGCTCGAACGCTACTTGTTGAACCTTGGCCCGAGCGACGACGGGAAGAGCCTGATCGCCATGCTGAACGACCTCGCCGACTTGCTCGAGCAGAGCGTTGCGGCCGGGACCCCTCTCCGCGACGTCGTCGGAGCTGACCCCGTTGAGTTCGCCGACATGTTCATGGACAACTACGGCGGCGGCAGCTGGATCCGCAAGGAACGCCAGCGTCTCGCGAGCGCGATCGATCGCGCCGAGGAAGAGGAAGGCGGTGATTCCCGATGACGAACGAACAGACCCTCGAACCGGCCATCCGGGTGCGCGGCATCCAGAAGTCCTTCAAGGACCTGCACGTGCTCCGGGGCGTCGACTTCGACGTGGAGAGGGGCAGCATTTTCGCGCTGCTCGGCTCCAACGGCGCGGGCAAGACCACCGTGGTGCGGATCCTGTCGACGCTGCTCAAGGCGGATGCCGGCACCGCATCGGTGCACGGCTTCGACGTCGCGGCCAAGCCAGGCGACGTGCGGGAGTCGATCAGCCTGACCGGCCAGTTCGCCGCGGTGGACGAGGTGCTCTCTGGCCGGGAGAACCTCGCGCTGATCGCCAAGCTGCGCCACCTGAAGAACCCGGGTGCGATCGCCGATGAGCTGCTGGAACGCTTCTCGCTCACCGAGGCGGGCGGACGTAAGGCGGCCACGTACTCCGGCGGCATGCGTCGGCGGCTCGACATCGCGATGAGCCTGATCGGCAACCCGCCGGTCATCTTCCTCGATGAGCCGACGACGGGGCTCGACCCGCAGGCCCGCATCGAGGTGTGGCAGACGGTGCGGCAGCTCGCGAACGGCGGCACGACGGTGCTGCTCACCACGCAGTACCTCGACGAGGCCGAGCAGCTCGCCGACCGGATCGCGATCCTGCACAAGGGCACGATCATCCAGAACGGCACGCTCAGCGAGCTCAAGCAGCTCCTCCCGCCCGCCACCGTCGAGTACGTCGAGAAGCAGCCCTCCCTCGAGGACGTCTTCCTCGCGCTCGTCGGGGACACGGGTGAGACGGGCGATGACGCCGAGAACACCGACAGCGACACCGCCGCCGGCGGCGTCCGAGCAGGAAGGGATCCACGATGACCACCAACGTCCTCAGCGACACCCGGGTCCTCACCGGCCGGTCGCTGACTCACATCCTCCGCAGTCCAGACACCATCATCACCACGGCGGTCACCCCGATCGCGCTGATGCTGTTGTTCACCTACGTGCTGGGCGGGGCCATCAACACCGGATCCGACGAGTCGTACATCGACTACATGCTTCCAGGCATCCTGCTCATCACGATCGCCTCCGGCATCGCGTACACCGCGTACCGGCTGTTCCTCGACATGCAGGGCGGCATCTTCGAGCGCTTCCAGTCGATGCCGGTCGCGCGCTCGAGCGTGCTCTGGGCGCACGTGCTCACCTCCCTCGTCTCCAATCTGGTCTCGGTTGCGATCGTCATCGGTGTCGCGGTGCTCATGGGCTTCCGCACCGGCGCCTCCGTCTGGGTCTGGCTCGCGGTCGCCGGCATCCTGATCCTGTTCACCCTCGCCCTGACCTGGCTGGCCGTGATCGCCGGACTCTCGGCGAAGACGGTCGACGGCGCGAGCGCGTTCAGCTACCCGCTGATCTTCCTGCCGTTCATCAGCTCGGCGTTTGTGCCAACCGACACGATGCCGGCACCGGTCGCCTGGTTCGCCGAGAACCAGCCCGTGACGTCGATCGTGAACACGATCAGGGCCCTGTTCGCCGGCCAGCCGGTCGGCAGCGAGATCTGGATCGCCCTCGCCTGGCTCGTCGGCATCCTCGTCGTCGCCTACGCCTTCGCGATCCGGATCTACCGACGCAAGATCAGCTGACGCCCTGACGTCGACCGCACGACGGATACCGCCCGCTGCCCTCTCTGGGTGCGGGCGGTTTCGTCATGCCGCCGGGCGGGCCCTTCGACGGAGCCCCTCTTCGGGCCAGCCCCTGAATCGGTTCAGTCGCCCACCGGGTACAGCTCCACCCCACTGGTGAGCTCGCGCAGCGCACGTGAAGCGAGCGCGGCCGGCGCCCCGGGGTCGGACATCGGATCCTCGGCTGCGGCGCACGCCTCGAGTGCGACACGGAGGGCATCCGTGGCTGCCGATGCAACCAGGCGCACGGCAAAGGGCTCGGCATCCGGCCCGGCGAGGGTCGCAACGATGTCACGCAGCTGCGCCTCGGATTCACCGTTGACCCGGAACCACACGTACTGCAGTGCGGGGTCGTCAGCCGAGGCGCGGAGCAAACCGAGCGTCCAGCGGAGGCTCTCGAGGTCGGCGTCGCTCCGCGGCGTCAGTACTTCCACGATCGTGCGCTCGAGCGCGTCGAGCAGTTCCTCCTGGGGCTCCGCCGCCGCCAGGAGTGCGCGCCAGTCACCGGCTCCGACCGTGAGCAGCGGGGCGACGGCGTCCTCCTTGGTGCTGAAGTAGCGGTAGAAGGTGCGCACGGCGACACCGGCCTGCTTGGCGATCTCCTCGGCGGTCACGGCAGCGGCGCCGCGGTCGGCGAAGAGGCGCGCGGCGGTGCGCGCGATCTCGAGCTGGGTCGCCGCCTTGCGGCGTTCGGTGAGGCTCGGCGCTCTGGATTCCATATGAGGAGCGTACGCCCCCGTGACAGCTGTGCATATCCTGCGATACTGGCACGTCATGCCACTTCGGCGTAACGTGTATATCGATCCCATCCTGATTGAAAGGTTGCACGACATGAACCGTTACACCGGACGCCGCGCCATCGTCACCGGCGGAGGCTCGGGCATCGGCCAGGCCACCGTCCTCCGCATGCTCGCCGAGGGCGGCACCGTCGTCGCCGCCGACGTCAGCGAGGCCGGTCTCGCCGACACCGTGGCCAAGGCCGGCGACGCCGCCGACCGCCTCACGACCGTCGTGGTGAACATCGCCGACGAGGCATCCGTGCGCAGCGCTGTCGCCACGGCCGTCGAGGCGCTCGGCGGGCTCGACGTGCTCGTGAACGCCGCTGGCATCCTGCGCTCGTCGCACACGCACGCGACCACGCTCGATCAGTTCCAGCAGGTGATCACCGTGAACCTCGTCGGCACCTTCCTCATGATCCGCGAGTCGATCCCCGCCCTGCTCGAGGGCAACGGAGCGGCGGTCGTGAACTTCAGCTCGACGTCTGCCACCTTCGCCCACCCGTACATGGCGGCCTACGCGGCCAGCAAGGGTGGCGTGCAGTCGATGACGCACGCCCTGGCATCCGAGTACGCCAAGCAGGGCATCCGCTTCAACTCCGTGCAGCCCGGCTCGATCTCCTCCGGCATGACCGACGGCAGCGGCGAGAGCAAGCAGAGCCAGGGTCCCGGCCTGCCGGATGACGCCGACTTCAGCCTGTTCATGAAGCTCGCCCCCGCCATCAAGCAGGGCTTCGCCGGCCCCGAGGCGGTCGCCGGCGTCGTTGCGATGCTCGCAAGCGACGACGGCGCCTTCGTCACCGGCACCGAGGTGCGGATCGACGGCGGCACGCACTTCTAAGCCAGGGGCCAGTCGCCCGGCACCCCAGAGGTGGCGTGAATCGTGCTCTCCGCGCAGGCGGGAAGCACGGCTCGCGCCACCTCTTCTGCGTATTGCGAGCGCTCGCTAGGGTGCCTCGTGGCCGGCGTCCTCCTCCAGGAGCATCCCGACCGGGGTCGCGCAGGTGTCACCCCTCCACGCCTCGATGCCTTCGCGCACGGCGAATCCGGCGATCACCAGCGCGGCAATCGGGTCGGCCCACCCCCACCCGAGCGTGGAGTTGAGGAGCAGCCCGAGCAGCACGGCGGCCGAGAGGTAGGTGCAGAGCAGCGTCTGCTTGGAGTCGGCGACCGCCGTCGCGGAGCCGAGCTCGCGGCCGGTTCTCCGCTCGATCCAGGAGAGAACGGGCATGACGACGACGCTGATCGCCGTGATCACGATGCCGAGCGGGCTGTGCTGCGGCTCCACCGCCCCGGACAGCGTGAGCACGGCGCTGACGCTGACATAGGCGGCGAGCGCGAAGAAGGCGAACGCGATGACGCGCAGCGTGCCCTTCTCGTACTTCTCCGGGTCCGCCCGGGAGAACTGCCAGGCGACGGCGGCGGCCGAGAGCACTTCGACCAGCGAGTCCAGTCCGAAGCCGATGAGCGCGACCGAGGATGCCGCGGCGCCCGCGAGGATCGAGACGCCGGCTTCGACGAGGTTGTACCCGATGGTGATGCCGACGATCCAGCGGATGCGGCGGCGCAGCAGCGCCGTGCGCTCCGGCGCGGGCGTTGCGCGGTTCGACGCCGTCATCCGGACGCCTCGCAGCACCCCGGAATCGGGCAGCCCGCGTCCTGGCACGGGGCCGATTCGTCGACGGCGAGAACGACGTCGACGAGCGCGCCGAGGGAGCGCGTGATGTGTGGATCCGAGATCTCGTAGCGCGTCTGGCGCCCCTCGGGCTCGGCCGTCACGATCCCGCAGTCGCGCAGGCACGTCAGGTGGTTCGACACGTTCTGCCGGGTGAGGGCCAGAGCGTCGGCCAGCGCGGCCGGATAGCCCGGCCCGTCGAGCAGGGCCAGGAGGATGCGCGAGCGCGTCGGGTCGGCCATGGCGCGGCCCAGCCGGTTCATGGCGTCGAGGCGAGTGCTGGTGGACTGCATGGTGCGACAGTACAGCGCTGACTGTACCGACGCAACCGCCCGCGCCGGCCGAGGCAGCCCCGCCCGCCAGTACGGAGGGCTGCCCCGGCCTTTTCAGCCAAGTCGAGTCAGGACGCGTTCATCTCGACGCCGGTTGACCGCCCGGGGTCGACGACCGAGCTCGCAAGCCGCAGGGTGAAGGTGCCACCCTCGCTCGCCCACTGCCGCCGGTCCGCGTCCCAGTGCTGGAACGCTCGCACCGGAATGGGGATGCGTGCGGTCACGGTTTCACCGGCATCCGCGCGAACGACGGCAAAGCCGGCGAGCCAGGCGATCGGTCGGTCGATCGCCGAGCCGCCAGGCCCGGACAGGTAGGCCTGGACGATGTGCTTTCCGGCGCGCGCACCGGTGTTCGTGACGTCGATCTCGGCCACGACGGCTTCCCCGGCGCCGACCACCTCGAGTGCGCCGAGCTCCCAGCTGGTGTAGCCGAGCCCGGACCCGAACGGCAGCGCCGGCGCGGCCCCGCCCTGGCGCTGCTGCCGCAGCCACGCGCGGTAGCCGACGTTCACACCCTCCGCGTAGGCCAGTTGACCGTCAACGGGTTCGACGTTCCAAACGGGAACGTCCTCGTCGCGCGCCGCCCAGCTCGTCGGCATCCGGCCACCCGGTTCCCGCTCGCCGGAGAGCACGTCGGCCAGCGCGCTGCCGAACTCCTGCCCGGGGAACCAGGCGAGGATGACGGCGGCCACCTCGTCGATCCAGGGCATCGCCACCGGGGCACCGGAGTTCACGACGACGACGGTGCGCTTGTTCACCGCACTCACCCGGCGCACGAGTTCGTCCTGCCCCGCGGGCAGAGCGAGGCTCGGGCGGTCGAAGCCCTCGGATTCCAGTGCCTCCGTCGTGCCGACCACGACCACCGCGACGTCGCTCGTGGCGGCAAGCTCGACGGCGCGTTCGAGCTCCTCCTGGGGGTCGCCGAAGAGGTCCTTCTCTCCGAGCAGGATGTGCGCGAACGACATGCCGACGTCGAACTGGGGGGTGTAGCTGAGCAGCAGCTCGACCGACTGGCCTTCCCGCAGCTCGAGCGTGAACACCCGATGCGGCGGGTTCAGCAGCGCCGCGACGAAGTCTTCCGCCTCGGGGAGCACGGGACCGGAGAAGACAGTCGCGCCGTCCAGGTCGAATCGGAACAGGCCGAGGCCGGCGAATCCGAGCTCATGCTCGCCGTCGCGTGCGGCCACGAATCGGGCGCTGATCTCAACGGTCGCTGCCGTCCCGACGTTGCTGTCGTTGATCCAGGTGAGGCGGCCACTGGGAAAGTCCTCGGTGGCGAACTCCGCACCGTCGGCATCGAGGAAGCGGACGTGGACGCCGCCGTCTCCGCTCCGCTCCTCAAACAACGCCGTGCGCGGGAACGGTCGCAGCTCGTCCTGCGGGGGCAGCCCGGCGGCGAACCGGACGGCGTCATCACCGTAGGCGGCCCGCAGGCCGTCGAGGGGCGATACGACGTGGGAGGGGAAGACCGTGGCCGAGCCGCCGCCCTGGTTGCGCGGTCGAACGGCATGTTGGCCGATCGCAGCGATCGTCAGCCCCGCCCGCGGCGCACAGGGCAGGGTGCCGTCGTTGCGGGCGAGGACCATTCCGTCGGCCGCGGCCTCACGGAGCAGGGCGACGACATCCGCATCGACCCAGGGTTCGACAGCAACCTCGGCCGGACCGTCTTCGAGCGCTCCGACCCGGGAGGCGAGCAGGAGGAGGCGCAGCACCTTGTCGTCGACGGCCGCCTCGGAGACACGGCCATCCTTGACCGCGTCGACCAACGCCTGGCCCCACGCGCCGTCAGGTCCTGGCATGGCGAGGTCCTGCCCCGAGTTGGCCGACGGCACGGTGTCGCGCACCGCCGTCCAGTCGGAGATGACGACGCCGTCAAAGCCCCACTCCGTCTTGAGCGGCTCGCGAAGCAGCTCGTTCTCGGTCATCGTGACGCCATCCACGGAGTTGTACGCCGACATCACCAACCAAGTCCCCTCGTCCACCATTCGCTCGAACGGGGCAAGGTAGAGCTCGCGGAGTGTGCGCTCTGCTGCACGCACGTCGACGGTCATGCGCTCGGTCTCGCTGTCGTTCGCGACGTAGTGCTTGGGCGTGGTCGCGACGCCGTGCGCCTGCACGCTGGCGACGTAGGCTGCACCCATTTCGCCGGTGAGGAACGGGTCCTCGCTGAAGGCCTCGAAGTGGCGACCGCCGCGTGGCGAGCGGTGCAGGTTGACCGTCGGCCCGAGCACGACATCGACGCCCTTGCTGCGCGCTTCCGAGGCGATCAGGCGGCCCAGCCGGCGCACGAGGTCACGATCCCAGCTAGCTGCAACGGATGTCGCCGACGGCAGACTCGCCGACGGATCGCGGTCGTCGAATGACGAACCCCGCACCCCCGTCGGACCGTCAGAGACGACGATCGCCCTGAGGCCGATGGCCGGTTCGTCGTGCAGTGACCAGGTGGAGGCTCCGGTGAGCAGCCGCACCTTCTGTTCCAGCGTCAGGCGCTGGAGCAGCTCGGTCAGGAACGGGGAGGTCAGTGGCATCGTGAATCCTTTGTGAGAGCGAGTGGGTGGGATGGGCAATGGTCAGCCGGCGATCTGAGCGGTGCGCATGAGCGCCAGGATGTCTCCGCCGAGCGAGTAGACCGGCGAGCTCGGCGTGTAGCTGCCGTCGAGCGTGAGCGCGAGGTAGCGCCCCGCGCTCCTCAGGTACTCGGACGGGTGCTCCGCGGCGGCGTCGACGACCTCGCGGTGGTGCCGGACGAGTTCCGGGTCCAGATAGCTGAGGGCGTTGACGGCCTCGAGCCGCACTCCGACGTCCTCGCCGTCGCCGGCCCATCGGGCGATGACCTCGTAGGCGGCCGGGTCGTTGCCGGTGCGCGCCAGCGCCTCGGCGGCGGGGATGCTCACGGACGCGACGGCGTCCTCCGCGGCCCGGCGCAGAGCGTCCTCGGCGCCGGCGATGGCGGGGGCCAGGCCCAGCAGCCCGATCGCACCCCAGCGCCGGATGGTCGGGTCCGGGCTCTCGAGCGCCGCGACGAAGCGCGCGGTGTGCCTGACGTCGCGTTCGAGTCCGGCATCCGCGAGGTCCAGGACCTCGGCGAGCGGGTAGGCACCCGGCACGCGGCTGTTGTCGTAGCCGAGCTGCGCCGAGTCATCGGCGAGGAAGCCGTTGTCATTGACCTCGAGCGTGCGCTCCCGCAGCCGCCGGCGCAGCTCGGCCTCGACATCCGCAAGCTCGACCCGGCCGGCGAGATTGTTGACCTCGTCCGGATCCGCATCGAGGTCGTAGAGCTCGACGGCCGGCTTCGGCTGCCACCACTGCCCCTGCGCGGGGTTGAGCCTCCCCGCGTCGTGCTCGCGCTCCCAGGATTGATACCCGGCCGCGTTCCACGCGAAGGCCTGGTGCTGGATGACGGGGCGGTGCGGCGTGTAGTTGCGCAGGTAGCGGTAGCGCTTGCTGCGCACGGTGCGCACGAGGTCGAACCGCTCGTCCATGCGGTTGCGGCCACCGAAGGCATAGCTCTCGTCGTCCGCCACGAAGTCGCCGAGCGGCGGCTGCTGAACGTGTGCAGGGCAGTCGATGTCGGCCAGGGCGTAGACCGTCGGCACGATGGAGAGCGTCGTCACCGGCGACCCTGTGCGCGCTCCCGGCGGGAACTCCCCCGCGAAGCGAGGCGGCGCCGCGACGATGAGCGGCACGTGGAGCCCCTCCTCGTAGCAGTAGCGCTTGCTCCGCGGCGTGACTCCGCCGTGGTCGGAGGTGTAGAGGATGACGGTGTCGCCTTCGAGCCCGTCGTCGCGGAGCTCGTCGATCAGCCTGCCGACAAAGGCGTCCATCTGCACGATGGCCGCGTAGTAACGGGCGAAGTCGGCCCGGATCTCCTCGGTGTCCGGCAGATAGGCCGGGAGGCGCACCTCGTCGAGGGGAACCGCCGGCTCAAACGTCGAGACCATCTGCGGGGCGAACTGGGAGATCGCCTGCGAGAGCGCCGACTCTGCACCGAAGAGCGCGGATTCGTGGGTGGCATCGAAGTTGAACACCGCCAGGAACGGGCTGCCGTCTGGGCGGTTGCGCCAGTGCGCGGCGGTGGAGCTGTCATCCCACAACGAGTGGGCGTCGACGTCGAGGTTGTAGTCCGTCTTCGCGTTGTTCGTGCAGTAGTACCCGTGCTCCCGCAGGAGCTCCGGATAGGTGCGCATCCAGCTCGGGCGCTCGGCCGCGGAACGCATCCGGTCGGCCGGCGAGTGGCTCTCCGGCGCGACACCGGTCAGCATCCCGAATCGAGCGGGCGAGCACACGGGTGCCGCGCTGTATGCGCGCTCGAACAGCGTGCCCCGTTCCGCAAGGGCATCGAGGTTCGGCGTCGCGGCGAGGGCGTCGCCGTAGGCGCCGAGCCACGGTGGGCAGTCCTCACTGACGATCCAGAGAATGTTCGGCGATGTTCCTGTTCCCACGTCCTGCGCCTTTCGCTATAACTACCGAGTGTTCATTAGTTATAGCAGACGGATCGTGGCATTCACCCCGAGCGGATTCAGCTCCCCACGCGCACTCCGAGGAGGCGGTGAACCGCATCGTCGTAAGTCTTCAACACGTCGAGTTCCGGCCGGAGAAGCTTCTGCAACTGGAGCCCGTCCATCATCGCGACCAGCTGACTCGCCGCGAGGTCGGCGTCAATCGACGAGTCGATCTCGCCGGCCTGGACGCCATCCCGGAAGGCATCCATGAAGAGCTCCCGACTGCGCTCGTATCGGGCAACGAAGTACTCGTGCGCCGGATGCTCCGGGTCGGTCGCCTCGGCGGACAGGGTGATGTAGAGCCGCATGAATCCGGGGTGCTCGAGATTCTCCTGAAGGATGTACCGACCGACCGCGGTGAAGCCAGCGCCGGGCTTCGCGCGATTCATCGCGTCGAGATGCGCCATCCCCCGATGGTCCAGAGTGGCCATCAGGAGGGCCTCCTTGGTCGGGAAGTGATGCAGCAGGCCCTGCGCCGTCAGCCCGACCGCGTCCGCGACATCCTTCAGCGAGCCCTGCCGGTAGCCCTGGCGCCCGAACACCTCGACGGCGGTCTCGACGATCTGCTCTCTCCGCTTGGCACGAGGCGTCCGTGTTGCCCGCACCTGACCGTCAACTCGTTTGTTCTCTTCGATACTCACGCTCTGATCGTAGTCCGCCTCTCCGGATCTATATCTCCCGAACACTCGGTAGGTATGTATACTTGCGACACCCTCACCGAGAAAGGCCACAAAGCCGTGGAACCAACTGCCTCCCCCACCGCCGAATCCCTCCGCGACAGCGCCGTATCGACCGACACCGACGCACTCGGTCGCCCACTGAAGCCGGTATCGCGCGGATTCCAGACATCGATCTTCTTCGCCATGTTCGGCACCTGGCTCGCTCTGATGCCGGCCACGTCGATCACGCTGGCCCTCAAGATCAACCAGATCGACCCGGAGAACAAGGCCGTCAGCCTCTCACTGGTGCTCGGCGTCGGAGCCTTCGTCGCACTCGTCGCTCAGAACATCTTCGGCGCGCTCAGCGACCGAACGACCAGCCGCTGGGGCATGCGCAAGCCCTGGATCCTGGGCGGCATGCTCACCGGGTTGCTCAGCCTCGTCTTCCTCGCCTTCGCCGATTCCATTCCCACCATTGTCGTCGCCTGGGCACTCACGCAGCTGACGTTCAACATCCTGCTCTCCGGCCTCAACCCTGTCGTGCCAGACCAGGTCCCGCAGAAGCAACTCGGCCGGGTGTCCGGCCTGCTCGGACTCACCCACACCTTCGCCGCCGTCGGCGGAGCAGCCCTCGCCCAGGCCTTCCTCCCCGACGTGACCATGGCCATCCTGATCCCCGGCATCGTCTTCGCGATCACCATCGTGATCTTCCTTCTCGTGCTGCGCGATCGCACGCAGGCCAAGGAGGACGTCGCGCCGTTCAGCCTGCTCCTGTTCATCAAGGCGTTCTGGACGAGCCCGCGCAAGGCACCCGATTTCGCGCTCGCGTGGGTCTCGCGCTTCCTCGTGATGTTCGGCAACATGACGCTCTCCAGCTACCAGCTGTACTTCCTGATGGACCGCTTCGGGTTCACCGAGGCCACGGTCGGGCCGGCGATCCTGCAGCTGAGCATCATCACCGCGGTCACGACGACGGTGATGAGCATCACGGTCGGCTTCCTCTCTGACCGCCTCGCGCGCCGAAAGGTGTTCGTTCTCGTCTCGGCGATCATCCTCGCGCTTGCGCACATCCTCGCGGCCGTCGCGCCGAGCTTCGCGGTCTTCGCGATCGCCGCCGGCATCGCCGGGCTGGCTCTGGGTGTCTATCTCGCTGTGGACCAGGCGCTCATCGCTGAGGTGCTCCCGTCGCGTTCGGATGTCGGCAAGGACATGGGCGTGCTGCACCTCGCCAACGTGCTCCCGCAGACCCTGGTCCCCGTGACCGCCCCGCTCTTCCTCGCGATCGGCGGAGGACTCAACAACTACCCCGCCCTGTTCATCGGCGGTGCGATCGTCGGGATCATCGGCGCCATCGTCAACCAATTCATCAAGTCCGTGCGCTGAGGCGCACGCACCCACTCGCTCGGTCGAGGCGTGCTTCCGAGCGGGCGGGCGCCGACGACGCTCAGGCTTCGGGAACGGGCCTGCCGTACGCGGCCAGGGTGATGCTGTCGGGGTCTGGCCCGCCGCGCGTACCGGTGTCGAGGGCATCAATGGCGGCCAGCTGCTGCGGCGTGAGCTCGAAGTCGAAGACATCGATGTTCTCGGCGATGCGGGCGGCCCTGACCGACTTCGGAATCGCGGAGCGGCCCTGCTGCAGGTGCCAGCGCAGCATCACCTGCGCCACGGTCTTATCGTGCTCCCCGGCGATGGCGAGCAGCGTCGCGTCGTCGAAGGTGCTCTTCTCGCCGCCGCGGTACGAGGTGATGCCGCCGATGGGCGACCAGGCCTGGGTGAGAATTCCGTGCCGGGCGTGCAGCGCCTGGAGTTCCCGCTGCTGGAAGTAGGGGTGCACCTCGATCTGATTGACCGCGGGGACGATGCTCGTCTCGGCGAGCAGCCGCTCGAGGTGATCCGGCATGAAGTTGCTGACGCCGATCGCGCGCACCGCTCCGTCGGCGAGCAGCGTCTCGAGCGCCCGGTAGGCATCGAGCGTGAGCGTGAACTCGCTCGGCAGCGGCTGGTGCAACAGGAGCAGGTCGATGGAATCGACACCGAGCTTCGCCGCACTCTTCTCGAAGGCGTGCAGGGTGGTGTCGTAGCCGTAGTCACTGATCCAGACCTTCGTCTCGATGAACACCTCGTCGCGAGGGACGCCCGAGGCACGCAGGCCCGCCCCGACTGCGGCTTCGTTGCCGTAGGCGGCGGCCGTGTCGATGTGGCGGTAGCCGACGCGAAGCGCCTCCTGAACCGCGCCGGCGGTCTCGTCGGGAGAGGCCTGGAACACCCCGAGGCCGATGGCGGGAATCGTGACTGCATTGTTCAGCGTGAAAGTCGTCTGGGTCGCGTTCGTCTGGGTCATGTCTCCACGCTAGGCGGAGAGCACGTGCAGCTGAGAGTCACTGGCATTCACCCCCAAGCGGATGCCGCCGCGCCACGTGGGGGCGAACGCCAGTGACTCCCACGGCCGGCACCCGCTCGGCTAACGTCGCCATATGGACACCCGCAGCGACACCCGGCAGTTCCTCACTGCACTGCGGGCTCGCCTCAGCCCCGAGCAGGCCGGGCTGACCTCTTTCGGCGGGGAACGCCGCGTGCCTGGGCTCCGCCGCGAGGAAGTCGCCCAGCTCGCCGGGGTCAGCACCGCCTACTACACGCGGATGGAACGCGGCGATCTCGGCGGCGTCTCCGACAGCGTGCTGTTCGCCCTGGTGCGGGCGCTGCAGCTGACCGAGGCGGAGAGCGCGCACCTCTTCGACCTGTCCAGGGCCGCAACCGGGCCACGGCGTGAGCTCAGGGCCAAGCCGGAGCCGAAGGTGTCGCCGCGCCTCGCGCAGCTGCTCGACACGATGCGCGATGTGCCCGCGATCGCCATGAACAGGGTCTCCACCCCCGTCGCGTCGAATGCGCTCGGCCGCGCACTGTTCCCGGATCTCTTTCCCGCGGACGCCGCGCCGCTCAACCACGCCCGCTACCTCTTCCTCGACGAGCGGTCGCGCAGCTTCTACCCCGACTGGGAGGACAGCGCGCGCGGAACCGTGTCGAGCCTGCGACTGCTCGCCGGCCACGACCCCAGCGACAGGGCGCTCATGACCCTGGTCGGCGAACTCGCCACCCGCAGCCCCGAGTTCCGCACCTGGTGGGGCGGGCACACGGTGCGCACGCACACCGCGGGCAGCAAACGCATACACCACCCCGTCGTCGGCGACATCACCGTCGGCTACGAGACGCTCGAGGTGCCGTCGGCGCACGGCCTGCGCCTCGTCACCTACCTCGCCGAGCCCGGTACGCCCTCGGCCGATGCCCTCGATCTGCTGCGCAGCTGGGCGGCGGATGCCGTCGACTCCCCCACCAGCTGAGCGCCACCACCCTCAGCGTCAGCCCGGCGGCGGAGTAACGATCGTCGGCCACTCGGCACGGGCCCTGTGTCCGCTCCGAGCCCATGGCCGTCACGCGCCCGCGGCGCTACGCTGGCCTGCGCAACACGATGTCACTCAGCGACGAGGAGATCCCAATGATCGCAGCCGATGAGCTGGTCGCCATCCCGTTGTTCTCCGATCTCGGCGCCACCGAGCTCCGCTTCGTGGCAGACGCGGTCGAGGACATCCGCCTGCTCCCGGGAGAGTTCGCCGCCCACGAGGGCGACGAACGCGCCCTCTTCGTTGTCGTCAGCGGGCTGCTCGAGCTGACGAAGGAGATCAACGGGGTCGAGCGGAGGATCGCCAAACGGCATCCGGGCCAGCTCTACGGCGAGGTGCCGATGATGCTGAGCACGAAGCTGCCGGCCAGCTTCGGCGCCCTCGTGGCCTCGCGGATCCTCCGGCTGGACGTGGAGACCTTCTTCGCCCTCGCCGCGATGGCCCCGCAGGTGGCTGCAAGCGTCGGAGCCGCGGCCATGCGGAATGTCGAGGGTCTCAAAGAACTCGCCGCCGAGACCCGACGCCCGGACATGACCGTGTTCGGTCGCCAACAGGACCAGCAGATGCACGAGATCTGCACCTTCCTGCACCGCAACCGCATCCCCTTCGCGGCCGTCGACACCGGCGGCTCCGCGCAGGCCGCTCCCCCTGTTCCACTCGGCGATCAGCTGCCCGTTGTCGAGCTCGCCGACGGCACCCGCCTCATCGCGCCGAGCGTTCGCGAGGTCGCCGGCGCAGGCGGGCTGCAGCTGGAGCCAGAGCGGGGCGACTACGACCTCGTGATCATCGGCGGCGGGCCTACCGGCCTGACCGCGGCGGTCAACGGCGCGGCCGAAGGCCTGCGCACGCTCGTCGTCGAACGATTCGCCCCAGGCGGCCAGGCGGGCACGTCGACACGCATCGAGAACTACACCGGCTTCCCCTTCGGCGTCTCCGGCGATGAACTGGCCGGCAAGGCGCTGCGCCAGGCGCGCCGCCTCGGCGCGGAGATCGTCGTGACGCGGGCCGTCGAGGCGATCGATGCGGATGCCGGCACGCTCACCCTCGACGGCGGAACCGCACTCGCCGCCTCCGCGGTGATCCTGGCCTCCGGAGTGGAGTGGCGTCAGCTCCGGGTCGAAGCGATCGACCGCTTCGTCGGCAACGGCGTCTACTACGGAGCCGCACGCAGCGACTCCGGTCTCGCCCATGGCGCTGACGTCTTCATCATCGGAGCGGGGAACTCGGCCGGCCAGGCTGCCGTCTTCTTCTCGCGCCACTCTCGCTCGGTGACCATGGTCGTGCGGGGAGAATCGCTCGGGGCGAGCATGTCGCAGTACCTCATCGAGCAGATCGCCTCGAACCCCGGCATCACCGTCGTGCCGCGCTCCGAGGTCGTCGCCGTGCACGGCGGGGAGCACCTCGAGTCCATCGAGGTCCTCGACAAGGAGACCGGCACGGTGACGCACCACCCGGCCGGTGTGCTCTTCGTGATGATCGGCGCCGATGCCGTGACGGCATGGCTGCCTACGACGCTCGCGCGGGACGCGAACGGCTACGTGCTCACAGGGACCCAAGCCAGGGAGGCCGGTGGCTGGCAGCAGGACCGCGACCCGTTCGCGCTCGAAACCACGGAGCCGGGCATCTTCGCGGCCGGAGACGTGCGATCGGGTTCGGTCAAGCGCGTGGCGGCCGGTGTCGGCGAGGGCGGGATGGCCATCGCCTTCGTGCACCAGTTCCTGGCGCTCCGCAACGGGGGCAACGCGCGACGCTAGGCGCGACTGATCGCGACGCCGCGCGATGGTCTTGACTCTCCGCCCCGGCGGCGTATGCTCGTTAACCGTCGAACATTCGTTCGAATTTCACATCGTGGAGAGAGGCCCGATCATGCTCACCGCCGCCGACACCGTGACGCTCTGGCTCGAAGCCGGCGTGCCAGCTCGCATGGTCTGGCGCGGGCAGCGGTGGCGGGTCACCGATCGCCCGACCGAGCTCCTGCGCGAGGTGGACCCGCTGCCGCCGATGATCACCCACGCTCCCGTGCTGCGAGTCGGCTGGCGCTTCCAGGCGGCGGATCTGAACGGTGTCAATCGTGTTTTCGACGTCCGCCGGGCGGGAGACGGCTGGGTCCTCGAGCACATCTACGAGTAGGGCGATCCGCCCCGAACTATGCTGCTCAGGGGAGCCGGCAGCGGTGCCGGCGCACTTTCCCACAATGCATGGCGGGAGAACCACGTGGGCACGATCGAGTCGGAGTCCGGCAGCTTTTTCGAGCGGATCGACGAGCACCGCTATCGGCCGACGGCGCACAGCGGCGGCGCCTGGGATCCGGACGAGCTGCATTTCAGCCCACTCGGCGGCCTGATCGTGCACGCCATCGACCGGCATCGCGCGGGTCACGCGGATGCCGGCCTGGCTCTGTCCCGGATCAGCTTCGATATTCTCGGCCGGCTCGCCAATGACGTCTGCGAGGTCGCCGTCGCCGTGCTCCGCCCCGGCCGCACCATCGAGCTGCTCGAGGCGACGCTCTCGATCGGCGGGCGCCCCGTCATCCGTGCCCGCGCCTGGCTGCTCGCCACGCTGGACACGAGCGCCGTCGCCGGCGGCGGCGACGCCCCGCTGCCCGCCCCGGACAACCTCGACAGCTGGCCGCTGAGCTCGGTCTGGCCGGCGGGCGGGGTCGTCGACTCCGTCGACATCCGGCCGGTCGGCACCCCGCAGACCGGCCGAACGACGGCCTGGATCACCACGGACGTCGAGCTGGTCGCCGGCGAAGCGGTGAGCCCGCTCGCCGGCTACGTCACCCTCGTCGACCTCGCCAATGGCATCGCCACCAGGCAGCCGCCCTCCGAGTGGATGTACCCGAACGTCGACCTGACGATCCACCTGCACCGCCAGCCCGCGGGCCGCTGGGTCGGCCTCGACACGACGGTCGTGTTCGGCCCGAGCGGGCAGGGCATCACCAGCTCGGTGCTGCACGATCTCAGCGGGCCGATCGGGCATGCGCATCAGATGCTCACGGTGCGACCGCTCACACCGCCTCAGTCGTGAGCGCGACACCGGCGAGCGCAGCCCAGCACGGTGCACCGTTGCGTGTCGTCTTCGCGCCCGACTCCTTCAAGGGAACGGCGAGCGCGCGCGACGCGGCACGCGCCCTCGCGGACGGATGGCGCTCTGTACGCCCGGACGACGAGCTGCTGCTGTTTCCGATGGCCGACGGCGGGGAGGGCACGCTCGACGCCTTCGAGACGGCGGTCGCCGGCAGCGTCCGCATGCCCATCACCGTTCAGGGCCCGGACAACCGGTCGGTCGACGCCTCGTGGCTTCTGCTGCCCGGCGCGGCCGGGGAGGGCGAAACGGCTGTGGTCGAGCTCGCCAACACGAGCGGCATCACCCTGCTCGACCCGCTGCTGCCGCTCGACGCGCACACGCTCGGCTTCGGGCAGGCCATCGCCGCCGCGCTCGACCACGGCGTGCACCGCCTGCTGCTGGCCATCGGCGGCAGCGCGTCGAGCGACGGCGGGGTCGGGGCGCTTGCCGCACTCGGCGCGCAGTTCCTCGATGCCGCCGGTCGCCCCATCCGGCTCGGCAACCGCGGCCTGGGCCAGCTCGCGCGCGTGCGCCTTGACGGCATGCGCTCGGTGCCGGACGGCGGAGCGCAGATCCTCTCCGATGTGGGCAATCCGCTGCTCGGCCCGAGCGGCGCCGCGGCGGTGTTCGGCCCGCAGAAGGGCGCGAACCCCGACCAGGTGGACGGCATCGAGTCCGGCCTGCGCCGCCTCGCGCGCCTGCTGCCGGGAGAGGCAGACACCCCCGGCGCCGGGGCCGCAGGAGGCACCGGCTTCGGCCTGCTGCACTGGGGAGCCCGGCTCACGCCCGGGGCCGCGGCAATCGGCGCAGCGATGGGACTCGCGGATGCCGTCGCCACGGCCGCCGTGGTGATCACCGGCGAGGGGCGCTTCGACAGCCAGTCCGCGGCAGGCAAGGTGCCCGCCCACGTCGCGGGGCTCGCCGCGGGATCCGGCGCCAGCGCCATGCTCGTGGCCGGCGCGATCGAGGTGCAGAGCACCGACTTCGCCGCCGCCGTCTCGCTGAGCGAACTGGCCGGCTCGTCTGCGGCCGCGCTGGCCGAGCCGGAACGCTGGTTGCGCGCGGCGGGGGCACGACTCGCAGACACGGTGACGGGGTAGCGTCGACTTAACCCGTCGCGGCGTACAACGCCCACCCCGCACACGTCGCCTTCGTGCAGACGCGCTGGGTTCCGGAGGTTGAGTCGTTTCACGAGCTGGATCTCGTTCCGCGCGGCTGACTCAAGCCGCCCGTTTCCGTCTGTGCGCTTCGAGCGCAAGCCCTCCCGTTATCCGGCGAACGGGGTTAGCGTAATGAGATGCCCCGCCGCCCGGCGCGGGCGGGGAGCGCACAAGGAGCAACCATGAGTTCGCCAAGCGATGAGTTCACCGACAAGGCCGCACACCTCGCCGACACGGCCTCCGACAAGGCCAAAGATTTCGCCGACAAGGCGTCCGACAAGATCTCGGACGTCGTCGATGACGCTTCGGACAAGGCGGAGAAGGTCGCCGACGCCGTCTCGAGTGCGACGGGCGATGCCGTCAAGCAGGTGAAGAAGACCTTCGCGGACGCGCGCGGCAACGAGGTGTTCGACGACCCGGCCGGTTTCCTCCGCAGGCAGCTGCGTGACCGCCCTGGCGTCGTCGTTGCGGTCGCCGCGGTGCTGGCCTTCGCCATCGGCGTCTCCGCCGGGAAGAACTCCGCAGGCAAGTAGTCGAGTCGCCGGCACCCGCCTGGTGCGCCGTCGCCGTCTAGCTCGGCAAAGGCGTGCCGGGCAGGAGCACCGAGAACACCGCGCCGGCCCTGCTCGACGTCACGGAGATCGTCCCCCCGTGCGCCTCGACGATGGCATGCGCGATCGCCAGGCCCAACCCGGTTC
This sequence comes from Microterricola gilva, assembly GCF_004217495.1. NCBI lineage: Bacteria > Bacillati > Actinomycetota > Actinomycetes > Micrococcales > Microbacteriaceae > Microterricola > Microterricola gilva. The sequence continues at coordinate 3,606,565 of NZ_SHLC01000001.1, read as the reverse complement.
CCCCGGACTCACGGTTCCTGGCCGCGTCGGCGCGCACGAAGCGCTCGAACAGCACGGGCACCAGGGCGTCGTCGATGCCGGGGCCGGTGTCGGAGACGGTCAGCGTCACACGGTCGCCGCGCGCGCCGTCGGCGCTGATCCGCGCCGCGACCGTCGTTCCCCGCGGCGTGTGCAGCGCGGCGTTCGAGAGCAGGTTGACGACGAGTTGGTGCAACCGTTCGCGGTCGCCGCGCACCAGGACGGGCTCGTCGGGCACCTCGCTCCGCCAGTCGTGGTCCGGGTTGCTCGCCCGCGCGTCGGCGACGGCCGTGTCGACCAGCTCGGCGAGGTCGATCTCCTCGAGCTGCAGATCGTGCCCCTCGTCGAGGCGGGCGAGCAGCAACAGCTCGCTCACGAGCGAGCCCATCCGCTTCGCCTCTGACTCGATGCGCGCCAGCGCGTACTCCGTGGTCTCCGGCAACACCTCGCTCTCCTGCCGGGTGAGTTCGGCGTAGCCCTGGATGACGGCGAGTGGCGTGCGGAGCTCGTGGCTGGCGTCGGTCACGAACTGTCGCATGCGCCGGTCGGCCGCTGAGCGCGCGGCCAGCGCGGAATCCACGTGTTCGAGCAGCCGGTTCATCGCCTCGCCGAGCTTGCCGATGTCGGTGCGGGGGTCGGCGTCCGCGCTGTCCACGCGCACCGCGATGCCGCTGTCGCCGGAGTCGAGCGGCGTCTGGATCACCGTCTCCGCGACATCGACAACGCGCTCCATCGATCGGAACAGGAGCTTGGCCAGGATGGCCGCGCTGATGACGGCGACGGCGAGCGCGAGCAGCGCGACGACCAGGTTCACGCTCGTCTGTCGCGCCTCGGCCGCGTCGGTGATGGTGAGCGGTATCGCCGTGACGAGGTACTCGCCCTCCTCCTTCGGCTGCACATCGATCCGATAGCGGCCGAGCTCGCCGAGGTCGCGCTCGCTTGTTCCAGCACCCTCCGCCGCGACATCCGCCACCGCCTGCTCTGCGGCGCCGGACAGCGTTGCGCTGTCGCCATCTGAGAATTTCGCGGCGTCGATGACGTCGCCGTTCTGCACGATCGCGATCACGGTGCCGGTTGCCTGCCCGGAGAACTCGGTGAGCGGCTTGACGAAGCCCTTGGCCTGCGCCTGCGCAGTCACCAGTTCAGGATTCCTGGGGCTCTTGCTCCGGTACTTGTCGACGGAGTGCTCGAAGGCCGAGAACGATGCCGTGAGTTGCCCGTCGACGACGGCCGTGACCGTGGAGTTCAGGGACATCCCACCGACGATGATCACGGCCAGCAGCGCGACGCCGAGGATGGCGGCTGTGCCCGCGACGAGCTGCGCCCGAAGCGACCATCCCGCGCCGCGCCCGCGCCCGCTCATTCGCCCGGCCGTAACAGGTAGCCGACACCGCGGACGGTGTGCAGCATGGCGGGGCGCCCGGAGTCGAGCTTCTTGCGCAGGTACGACACGTAGAGGTCGACGATGCTGGCGCGGCCCGCGAAGTCGTAGTTCCAGACGTTGTCCAGGATCTGTGCGCGGGTGAGGGCGCGCCGCGGGTTGCGCATGAAGTAGCGGAGCAGCTCGAACTCCGTCGTGGTGAGCACAATCGCCGCTCCGTCGCGCTTGACCTCGTAACTGCGCTCATCGAGGGTGAGGCCGCCGACGACCAGCAGGGAGTCGTCGTCGGAGATCGTCTCCGATGCGCGGCGCAGCAGGCCGCGCAGGCGGGCGACCAACTCCTCCAGGCTGAACGGCTTCGTCATGTAGTCGTCGCCGCCGGCCGTGAGGCCGACGATGCGGTCGTCGATGGAGTCCCTGGCCGTGAGGAACAGCGTCGGTGTGCCGTTGCCGATCTCACGGATGCGGCGGAGCACCTCGAGGCCGTCGGTGTCTGGAAGCATGATGTCGAGCACAACGACATCCGGCGTGCTTGCCCGGTAATGCGCCAGCGCCTCGCTGCCGTTCTGCGCGATGTCGACGATCCAGCCCTCGTAGCTGAGGGCGAGGCTGACGAGGCTGGTGAGCCCTGGTTCATCGTCGACGAGGAGCACGCGGATCGCGCTGCCGTCCGGCCGATACAGGCGCGGCAGGCGCGCCAGAACCGCGCGGCGACGAGCCGTGGCCGTCGTCGGGCGGGAAGAGCTGTCAGCTTCGTCCACGGTTCATTATCCGCACGCCCATACCCATCCCGAAGGGCGACTGCCCGATTCATAGCAGCTTCAAATAAACGCATGATCGCGCCACACCTCGGGGCGTTACCGTGTGCGGCATGTCACTCACCGCAGCCCGGACTGCGTCCACGCGCGGCACCGCGATCGACTCCGCGCGAGCAGCCGGCGGGTACGCCGCGGCCAGGGCTGAGCTGGCGGCCGACCGCACACTGGAGCGGGCGGTGTTCGCTCCGACGATTCGGACGAGCCGGCTCACGCTGCGCCCGCACACCATGGCCGATGCCGACGCGTGGTACGCGATCCAGTCGGACCCAGAGGTGCTCCGCTTCCTGCCCTGGCCGGAGCGCACGCGGGAGCAGTCGTTGACGCATCTCCGCCGGCGCACCGTGAGCACGGTTCTCGCCCGGCGCGATGACTTCCTCGCACTGGCGGTGGAACGCGACGGCACACTGATCGGCGACGTCTCGATGCACCTCCGCGTTGTCGCGCAGGAGCAGCGCGAGGTGGAGGCCGGCTGGCTGCTCGGCAGCGCCTACTCCGGCCACGGCTACGCCGCCGAGGCGGCGGGTGCCCTGTTGGCGTTCGCGTTCACCGAGCTGCGGGCGACGACGGCATCCGCGGTCATCGACGAGCGCAATGTGCGATCACTGGTGCTGGCCGATCGACTCGGCTTCCTTCGGCAACGCTGCTCGCATGGCCGCTGGCGTCTTCAGCTCACCCATCGGATGCTGCGGACGGGCACGAGCGCGAAGCGGGCCTAGACTCGGCGCATGTCGCGCCTCGTCATCGTCTTGCCACTCATCCCCCTGGGCGTCGGCGACAGCTTCGCGGTGCGGGACTGGCCTCTGCACATCACCGTGTTGCCGCCGTTCCTCAGTAGTGCAGAACCCGCCGCGATCGCGGATGCCGTGGCCACCGCCTGTGCCGAGCATGGAGCACTCCGCGTCGTGGCCGACCACGACGAGTTGTTCGGTCGCCGCCATGACATCCCCGTCACGCTGGTGCGCGAGCACCCCGCGCTGACGGAGCTGCACCGGACGCTCATCGACGCGGTGCGCCCGTTCGCGACCACGCCGGAGGAACCGGCATTCACGGGGGACGGTTTTCGCCCGCATGTCACCATCAAAGGCCTCGCCAGGGTGAACGCCGGCGAGGAGCTCACGCTCAGTCAGATCGCGATCGTCGACATGCTGCCGCGCGCGCACGCGGCCGGCCGCACGGTGCTTGCCACCTACGCACTGCAGCAGCGTCCATGACGCATCGTCACTGCGGCGTGAGCGCGAAGATGGATGCCGCTTCGAAATGTCATTCGACACTCACCCGCACGTGCACCGGCGCAGCACCCCCGAACCCCGTGAGGATGCGACATCCATTCACAGCCTGTTCAAAGTGGTTATCCACAGCCAAGTGCACATGCTGAGCGCCCCTGTTTCCGGCGTTTGCACACGTGTTCACACATTCTTATCCACAGGCAGATCTGTGAAGAAAGCTACGAAACTCTCGCCTGCTCCCCGTCCGAGGTCGGCGGCTTCGACGTACCCCCTTTCGGCTGCACCGTCTCTCGCCTAGCGTTGACAGGCAGGGACGACACTGCACGAGGAGTTGACGATGCCTGAATCCAGCGGGGCCGGCACGGCCGCACAACGCGACCAGCCACTCACGGAGGACCATCAGATGACCGAGGCGCAGAAGGTCGCCGACATCATCGCTCGCACGAGCACAGAGTTCAGCGGGCGGGCGGAGGCGATGATCAGTGCGACCCTGATCGCGCGCTTCGCCGAGAGCGGTCTCGACATCTCAAGCGTCGAGGCAGCACGGGTAGCGCACGACATCGCGCTCGCACCCAAGCTCCGCGACACGCTCGACGACTGATCGGCGCGTCAGAGCTGTCGCTGACGTTCGGGGCCGTTGTCGGTCGAGAACGTTCGGTCTGCGCTGGGCGTTCGAGTCAGTCGACCGGCTCGCCCTGCGTCCGGATGAAGTCCTTCTCCCACTCGGTCAACACCCAGCCTTCACCGTCGATGTCGCGGCCGACGATCGCCTCGATCTGACGGACGATCTCATCGGCCAATGGCGCGTCCAGGTCCCGTTGGATCCGGTGTTTGCTTGCCGCGATCAGCTGCGGCCACCAGTGTTCGATTGCAATGTGTTCGGCTGCCATGGCGCCTCCTCATCACTGTCCACACTGCCACGTCGGATGTCAAAGCAACAGGGGCGCCGCGGCTATCGCGCGCCCCTGTCAAGCCCCTTGCCGCGCCGGCCGGTGCCTGACACCGTTGAGGCTCAGCGCGCGGCCACGTCGTGAGCCGCGCATGCCTACTGCACTGCGAACACGGAGGCACCCCATGAACATCTTGCTGATCATCGTCATCGTTGTCGCTGTCATTCTCGCGATCACGGGAGGTCTGGTCCAATCGCTGAACTTCCTGCTCTGGGTCGGGATCATCCTGGCGGTGATCGCGATCATCGCGTGGCTGATCCGTTCGCTGAGCGGGCGCAACAACGTCTAGCAATGCCGGGAAACCCGAGACTGAAAGACCCTGAGCTCTACGAGGAGCTCCGTCGCGACGGCGCATCGAAGGAGAAGGCCGCCCGCATCTCGAACGCGGCGGCCGCAGAGGGGCGGGCGACCATCGGCCGCCGCGGCGGCCAGTCCGGGGACTACGAGGATTGGACGGTTTCCGCATTGCGGAAGCGGGCGAAAGAACTCGGCCTGCACCACTACTCAGGGAGGCGAAAGAGCGAGCTCATCTCAATGTTGCGCAGCCATTGACGGCAGGTCGCCTCGGGGAGACACTGACAGGGACACATCGCCGGCGACGAGACCGCGGCGCAAAGCTTCGCTTTGAGAGGGGGCCGCCATGGTCCGGTTCGGCATCGAGGAAGAGTTCATGCTGCTCGACCCGTGGCGACTGTCGCCGGTCGCCCGCGCCGAGGGTCTGCGTGAACTGCTCGCGCAGGATGCGGTTCTCGGCGACTTCGTTCATCACGAGTTCCTCGCCTCCCAGATTGAGTACTCCTCCCCCATCTGCACCCGGCTGGACGAGGCACTGAGCCACCTCGGCGCGTTTCGCTCGGCCCTCGGCTCGCTCTCCGCTCGATTCGACGCGGTTGCCGCTGGCACCGGCATGCCATTCGACACCGGTATCGATCCGCCGCTCACACCGGACGCCCGCTACGCGCGCGTGCGGTCCGACATCCGCGCGATGGTGAACGAACACCAGATCAATGCGGTTCACGTACACGTCGAGGTGGCCGATCGGGATGCCGGCATCCGCGCGCTCAACGGGTTGCGCCCGTGGCTGCCTGTGCTGCTCGCCCTCGGCGCGAACTCGCCGTTCTGGATGGGCGCAGACACCGGCTTCGGCAGCTGGCGGGGCCTGGTGCTGCGGCGCTGGGGTGTCGCAGGCGTCCCGCCGCTTTTCCGTGATGCCGATGATTACGCGAGCAGGACACAGCGCCTGGTGAAGAGCGGGGCAATTCTGGACCTGCCCACGATCGCATGGGGGGCGCGCCTGTCGGAGAGGTACCCGACCATCGAGATCCGAGTGTTCGACGCGCAGTTGCGCGCGCAGGACACTGTGCTGCTTGCCGCGCTCGCACGGGCCCTCGTGGCGACGGTCACGGCGCGCCCACCGGTGAGCGTTCCCGACCACCCCGGCGAGTTGATCGATGCCGCGCTCTGGCTTTCCGCCCGTGACGGCACGTCGAACGGGGTGTTCGACGCTCTCTCCGGCGACGTCGTGCCGGCGCGCGCGGCGGTGGCCGGGCTCGTGACGTTCATCGGAGACGCCCTCGATGAGAGCGGCGACCGCGACGAGGTCGAACGGCAGCTGCAGCGCATGCTCGCGGACGGGACGGGGGCCGAACGGCAACGGAGAGCCCACCGCACCGGCGGACAACCGGGTCTGGCTGCATTGTTCTCGATGACGCAGGAGAGCGAAGCACAGCAGACAGCCTGACGGGCGCGCGCGGGTCGCGCCCGGCGGCAATTGCTGCAAGGATTCGATGGAACGTGCTGGGGGGCGCATGCTCAACCGTCGCCCTGCGGCCCTCTCCCATCGAAAGGACCCTTGTGTTCGACTTCTGGTTCGGCCCGATTCCCGCAATCATCGGCGCCGTCGTCATCGTCTTGATCATCGCCCTGATCTACAGCAAGACGCTCTACAAGAACGCAGGGCCGGACGAGGCCCTGATCATCACGGGCAAGCGCTCGAAGCGCACCGTCGTCGACGGGCAGGCGCGCGAGACATCCGGCCAGCGCATCGTCGTCGGCCAGGGCGTATTCATCACGCCGTTCTTCCAGAAGGTGCACAAGCTCGAGCTGCGCTCCCGCGCGATCGAGGTCACGGCCCTCGCTCAGGACCGCAACGGTGTCACGATCACCGTCGACGCCGTCGCCATCGTCAAGGTCGGCGAGGAGCACGCCTCGATTCTGGCCGCCGCCCAGCGCTTCCTCGGCCAGGACAAGAACATCGACTCCTTCGCACAGGAGGTGCTCTCCGGTTCGCTGCGCGCATCGATCGGCGCCACCGACGTGATGACGATCATCCAGCGTCGCGACGAACTCGGTGCGACGGTGCTCTCGACCGCCCGCGAATCGCTCGCGAACCAGGGCCTCGACGTCGACTCCTTCGAGATCAAGGGCATCACCGACGACAACAACTACATCAACGACATCGGTCGCGCCGAGCAGGCCAAGGTGCGCGCGGCGGCCGAGGTGGCCGAGGCCGCATCGACCCGTGAGGCCCGCCAGGCCGCCATCGCCGCCGAGCAGGCCGTTGCCGAGGCCGAGGCCACGCTCGCCCTGCGTCGCGCAGCGCTGAAGCTCGACACCGACCGCGCCGCGGCCGAGTCCGAGGCCGCCCGCCCGCTGGCCGAAGCCACCGCGCAGCAGAACATCATCGAGCAGCAGGAGCTCACCGCACAGAAGCGCGCCCAGCTGAAGAAGGCCGAGCTCGAGTCCGAGGTCAACGCGGTGGCGGATGCCGAGAGCTACCGCATCCGCGTGACCGCAGAGGCACAGGCCGCCGCCGCGGTCGCCGCCGCCAACTCCTCGCGCGACTCCCGTGTCGCCGCCGCTGAGGCCGTGCGGGTCGAGGGTGAGGCCGAGGCCGGCTCGATCCTCGCCAGAGGCAAGGCGGAGGCCGAGGCCACGCGCCTGTCGGCGCAGGCCGTCGCCGAACAGTCCGACGCCCTCATCCAGCTGCGCATGATCGAGTCCCTGCCCCTGATCGCGCACGAGATCGCCGCCCCGATGGGCAACATCGATCAGCTCACTGTCATCTCGACCGACGGCGCATCGCAGCTCTCCAAGAATGTGGCCAGCGGCTTCAGCGAGGTCGACTCCGTGCTCAAGTCCACGATGGGCGTCGGCGTGCGCGAGCTGCTGAACTCGGTCGTCGGCGGGGCGGCCGGCGGCGCTGTCGGCGGCGCCGTCGCCGGGCGTGACCGGGCGGGCGCCGGAACAGACTCTGGCTCAGCGGGTTCGCGCTCCGGCGCGGGCAAGAAGGCCGCATCGGCCGGCGCCGCATCGGCGCCGGAGCTGGTCGCGGCGCCGAAGGTCGTCGCGGCACCTGCGGCTGCGGCTCCCGTTGCCGCTCCCGTTGCCTCTCCCGTTGCCCCGGCTGCGCCGGCCGTGGCACCCGTTGCGCCGCCGGTCGAGCGCGCCGCCGCGGCATCCGGCCCCGTCGACCCGGTGGTGGCACAGGCCATCGCCGCAGCCGAGACCGCCGCGGCCCAGCAGGTGCAGGCCACAGGCGCCGTGCCCGCACCGAACCGTGCAACCCTCGACGCCTTTGCCGCTGAACACGGGATCGACCCCGAGCTGGCCAGCCAGATCCTCACCCGGGTCAGCGCCAAGTTCAAGGCCGGCCGCGCCAAGTAGCCCAGCAGGCATGCCGAGGGCGGCGTTCCCACTCGTGGGAGCGCCGCCCTTTGCGTCCCCGCCGGCCCCGTCCTTCGCCCGCCCAGTCCATTGAGAGCGGCCAAATGGTCACTTGAATCGTTACAAAGCGGCCATTTGACCGCTCTCAACGGATCCTGGCGAGACGCGCGCCGAACGGATGCCTGCGGTGGCTAGCCCGCCGGGGCCGGCTGGCACACCGCAGCGGCCTGCAGCGCGGCGGTCGCCTGCTCCGCCGACCACGGCAGCTCGAGCACCGGAGCGCTCGCCCCACCGGCCGCCGGGGCCTTCGAGGCGATCGAGGCCAACTGCATGGCCAGCTGCTGGGCGAAGCCCTTGCCTGCCGTCGAGTTGTTGAGCATCACCACGACGGTGAAGCCGGTCTGCGGATCGGTGTACGCCGCGGTCAGGAACCCGGAGATCTCACCGTCATGACCGACAAGGGGTCCGAGCGTCTGCACCCCGAGGCCGTAACCCTTCCACGTCGGGGAATCGCCGCCGAGCGAGATCGTGGCCAGCTGGGCGTCGGCCGATCGCTTGCTCAGCAGGCTCCCCTCCGCCAGCACCTGCGACCAGTGCTTGAGCTCGTCGAGAGTCGAGACGACGCCGCCGGTCACGCCGGAGAGCGAGGGTGAGAGCTTCGTCTCATCGTGCATCACGGCGCAGTCCCGGGAACCATCCGCGTTCACCGCTGCTGCATAGCCGTGGGGCGCCGGCGACGCGATGGTGAGATCGTCGCCGACTGGCACACTGGTCTCGCTCAGGCCGAGCGGAGTGAAGATGTAGTCGTCGTACAGCTCAGACCAGCTCTGGCCGCTCGCCGCCGTCAGCGCCAGGCCGAGCACGCCGATCGCCGTCGCGGAATCCTGCCAGGTGGTGCCAGGCTCCGTCCTGGCCGCGGCGAGTCCGCCGGAGATCAGCTCGATGCCCGACCATTCCCGCGTCGGATTGTTCACAAACTGCGCCTGGAACTGCGCCCGGTAGTCGGCGAGGCCCGCCGTGCCCTGGCAGAGCTGGCCGAGGGTGATGCCCTCCAGCCCCGGCTGGTCCGGCAGGTACTTCGCGACCGGGTCGCTCACCGAGAGCGTGCCGGCATCCGCCAACTCGAGCATCACCGTGCAGACCATTGGCCGGTCACCGGCAGCGCTGCGGAAGTGCATGTCCCTGCTGAGCGGGGTCGAGCCTCCCACGGTGCTCACGCCCTGGGCGCTGGTCCACTCGCCGCCCCACGGGGCCCACACCCCGGCAATGGCCCCGGATGACGCAGACCAGGCGATCGCCTGGGCGAGCGCCGCGTCGAGCTGCTCGGTCATCGCCTGCGGCAGCGGCCCATCGTGTTGTTTCGGCAGCTCGGGCACGACGGCTCCGACATCCGCCGAACACGCCGCCAATCCCACCGTCAGCAGCACCATGGCGCCGGCCGCGAACAGCCGCCTCCGCCTGCCCCGTTTACTCTGTGCGTTCAATCGAGCCCCCTCGTTGCGCAAAAACATCCCCCGTATGAGGGGATTCTACCGCCCGTCCTGAGAGCATGCCGAGAACGAGATCGCACCGTTACGGCACGGGGTGCGGTCGGCGCGCGGAGTGCCTGGACTCAGCGTGCGGTGACGGGCCGTTCGCGCTCGGCCTCAGACATGAATCGGCGCACATTCTCGTCGACGATGATGTCGCTGGGGCGGAGCGGGCGCGTGAGGTAGAGCCCCTCCAGGCTGGTCAGTCGGCTGAGCGCGACGTACGTCTGCCCCGGGCTGAAGACCCGGCTGCCGAGGTCGACGATCGCCCGCTCGTAGCTGGCGCCCTGCGATTTGTGGATCGTCACGGCCCAGGCGAGGCGGAGCGGGAACTGCGAGAACTCGGCCACCACGTCTTTGACGAGCTTCTTGGTGAGCGGGTTGTAGCTGTATTTGAACTTCTCCCAGCTCGCCGGCTCGACCTCGTGCTCCTCGCCGCCGATGTCGACGACGACGGTGTCGCTGAGTTCCGTCACGGTGCCGATCGTGCCGTTCACCCAGCGCGGGCCGCCGTCGATCGCGCTGTCATTGCGGAGGAACATCACCTGCGCACCGATCTTGAGCTCGAGCTTGGCGTCGGCCGGGTAGGCACGGCCGCCGAAGTCGCCCATGATCTCGGCCTCTGCCGTGCGCGCGGCACCGGGCAGCCGCGCCAGCGCGCTCGCATTGATGCGGTTGACGGCGTCGTTGCGGGTGGCCAGGGTGATGGCGCCCTCTTCCGGCAACGGCCGGCGGGCGCCCATGCCGTTGAGCGCACCGGCGATCTCGGCCGTGACGCGGCCGTGCCGCACCGCATTCAGCATGCCCTTGAACGCACTGTCGTTCTGGCGGTGGATCTCGGTGAGCTCGAAGATGCGCAGTCCGGCCTCCTGCCAGACCTTCGCGTCGAAGAACCACATGGAGCGGTAGTGATCGGCGTAGTAGGCGCGTTCCTCCGGGTCTCCGGGAACGGGAGCCAGCTGGTACGGGTCACCGAAGAGCACGAGCTGCACGCCACCGAAGGGGGTGAACGGCTTGACCCTGGCCTGGCGGAGGCTGCGGTCGATGGCATCCATCAGGTCGGCGCTGACCATGCTGACCTCGTCGATCACGAGCGTGTCGATGCTGTTGAGCAGTTTCTTCGTCTGATCGTTTTGGTCGATGTCGTGGTCGGCGATGATGCCGATCGGCAGCCGGAACAGCGAGTGGATTGTCTGCCCGCCGACATTGAGGGCCGCGACCCCGGTCGGGGCGGCGATCGCGATCTGCTTCTCGGTGTTCCAGTTGAGGTGGTTCAGCAGCGTGGACTTACCCGTACCCGCGCGGCCGGTGACGAAGACATGGTCTTTCGTGCCCTCGATCGCCTCAAAGACGGCGGCCTGTTCCGGCGACAACGCAAGCGACACGACGCGCCTTTCTGGCAGGGGTTGGTGGGCGGATGCAGCTTTCAACTGTATCCGCTCGCCACGAGATTTCGCCGAGTTGCGCACGGCGCCGTGGCACAGACTCTGCTCAGGCGGGGCCTGAATAGACTGGGCGGGTGAGTACGGGGCCGGGGGACGAGACTGGGCAGGAGCCGCCTGTCGTTCCGACGACCCTGCCGGCCACCAGCCCCTTCGGCATCACCGTTCCAGTGAACGTGATTCCGGACCGCGAGCTCGGCATCGGCCACCACGGCGCCCACTCCGCACTGGACGCACCGCTGCCGCCAGGGGTCACGATCGATACCGACACCGGCGCAACGGTGATGTGGGCTCCCCCGGAGCCGAAGCCGCCTGCGACCCCGTCGACGCTCCTCCGCGTCGCAGCGATCTGGGGTGGCCTCGCCCTGCTGTTGATCCTCGCCATGGCGGCCGGGATCGGCGCACTCAACCGCGACCTCTACAGCGCGTCCGGCTTCGTGAAGCAGTACCTGAGCGCCCTCTCCCGTTCCGACGCCGAGGCCGCGCTGAGCTTCCCAGGCGTTGAGCCGAAGCCAACGGAGCTGGCCGCGGCCGGGCTTCCCACGAAACTCCCCCACACGCTCCTGCGCGACTCGGTCATGCGCGCTCCCAAGGACGCCAGGGTGACCGATGTCGACAGAGGCGAGGACGGCGTGCAGAAGGTGACCGTCGAGTACACGCTCGACGGCACGAAAGCGCAGAGCGTGTTCGAGGTTGAGCGCACAGGCACGAATTTCGGCGTCTTCGACGAGTGGCGCTTCGCCAGCAGCCCCCTCGCCGTGCTCTCGGTCAACGTGCTGCACGACGCGGAGTTCACGGTGAACGGACTCACCCTCGACACGCGCGCACACCACGAGGCCGACGCCGAGCCGACGTTCTCGAATTCGGCATCCTATCTGGCATTTTCCCCGTCGAGCTACGAGCTCAGCAAGGACTCCAGACTGCTGGCCGCCGCCCCTGTGACGGTGCCGGTCACCCAGAGCGGCGTCACGGAGGCGACCGTCGACGTGCAGCCGACGGACGAGTTCGTGCATGACGTGCAGCAGGACCTCAACGGCTGGCTCGACAACACGTGCGCGAGCCAGACGGTTCTGATGCCGACCGGCTGCCCGTTCGGCGTGACCATCGACGACCGGGTCACAAGCGAGCCGGTCTGGACCATCACCGAGTACCCCGTCGTCACCCTCACGGCGACCGACAGCAACTTCGCGATGCCGCAGACACCGGCCGTCGCGCACGTGCAGGTCGAGGTGCAGTCACTCTTCGACGGCGAGGTCAGCACGCTCGACCAGGACGAGCCGTTCAGCATGGCCCTCACGGTGACCCTCTCCCCCAGCGGTCAGCCCCAAATCATCCTGCACTAGCCGCTCGCCCTGCGCCCTGCGCCCCGCGCCTCGAGATGGCGCGATCGGCCCCATGAGGGCGCGCGAAGGGGCAGATTGCGCCATCTCGCTGACGGGTAGCGGCCGCGCACGGAGGCTGTTGTGGATAACTTCTGCGGGGAATGGCGCCGAGGCGCCATGCTGACGGAGTGCATCGACGCGAACCACTTCCCCAGGCGCTGGGTACGGCGTTCGCCGTGGGTGAGGCCGCCGTGCGGGGTGTGAGCGCCAAACGCCTGCGCAGCAGTGACCTCGAATCCCCGTTCCACGGCGTGCGTTCCGCGCGCTCCGACTCCGATTCCGAGCCTGCGCGGGTCGATCCGGTTCGTACGCTGTGCACGGCCTACGCCACGCGGATGCCGACGCACCGCGGTTTCAGCCACCTCACCGCCGTGCGCCTCTTCGGCCTCCCGGTCCCCGAGCGACTGCGCGATGACCAGCGCCTGCATGTGAGCGCCATCGCCCCGCACAGGGCGCCGCGGGGCGCGGGGGTGCGCGGCTACCAGCTCTCGATCGAGCATGCGCAGGCTCCGGGGACCCTGCAGATGCTGGACGGCCTCCGCGTGATCTCCGCCGTCGATACCTGGTGCCAGATGGGTGCCCACCTCACCGTCGACGAACTCGTCGTCGTGGGCGACGGCATCCTGAGGCGCCAGCGCCCGTTGGCGACGCTCGGCGAGCTGCGGAACGCCGCCGAGCGTTACGCCGGCGCACGCGGCGCACGCGCGCTCTCCGAGGCGCTGCCGCTGATTCGTGCTGGAACCGACTCACCCAAAGAGACGGAGCTTCGCCTCGCGATCATCCGTAGTGGCCTGCCCGAACCCGAGGTCAACATCACGGTGTACGACAGCTACGGGCTTCCCATTGCGCGCGGCGATCTGGTCTACCCCCGCTACAAGGTGCTCGTCGAGTACGACGGGGCGCATCATCGCGAAATCGAGCAGCAATACTTCAACGATGTCGACCGCGACGACCGCGTGATCGAGGCCGGCTGGCGCATCATCCACTTCAACCGTTCCCATCGGGCGGCCAGACAGCAGAGCGCACTCGAGTCGGTGCGCCGTGCCCTCGTCGCCCGCGGGTGGATTCCCCCTGCGTGAGCCCCGGCATCCGCCCGCCCGTGCCCCACCCAGGCTCCGACGCAGGCGCCGCGAGGTGGCGCAATCGGCCCCTTGAGGGCGCACGAAGGGGCCGATTGCGCCATTTCGCGGGGCTGGGCGGGACCGGCCGGGGCTAGCGGCCGGCGTTGTCGCGTTCCGCGATGCGGGCGAGGTTCTCGTTGTACGCGTTGAGCTCGGCCTCGTGCGTGCGGTCGGCGTTGCGGTCGCTGCGCTTCGTCTCTTTCGCGTCGGAACGGCTCCACTGGATCGCCACCGTGATCGCCAGCGCCAGCGTCGGAATCTCGCCGACGCTCCAGGCGATGCCGCCGCCCATCTGCTGGTCAGCGAGCGCATCGAGCCCCCAGGAGCGGCCGGTGGCCCCGTACCAATCGGCCAGCAGCAGGCCGGTCCCGGTCATGATCGCCAGGCCGAAGAAGGCGTGGAACGCCATCGTGCCGAGCAGCAGGAGCAGGCGGAACGGGTACGGCAGGCGGTACGGGACGGGGTCGATGCCGATCAGTGATTGCACGAAGAGGTAGCCGGTGATGAGGAAGTGCACCGTCATCCACTGGTGGCCGATGTGGTCGGTCGTCGCCCAGCTGAACAGCGGGCTGAAGTAGAACACCCAGAGCGAGCCGGCGAAGAGCACGGCCGCGACGATCGGGTTGGCGATGATCGAGGCGAAACGGGAATGCACGGCGAGCAGGATCCACTCGCGCGGGCCGCGGCTGCCGTCCTTGCGTGGGCGGATGGCGCGCATCGCGAGGGTCACGGGCGCTCCGGGCACCAGCAGCACCGGGATCGCCATGGTGAGCGCCATGTGGGCGAGCATGTGCGTGCTGAAGAGGAACTTGCCGTAGACGGCCACTCCCCCGCTGCTGACGTAGAACAGGGCGATCATGCCCGCGATCCAGAGCACCGTGCGGTAGATCGGCCACGAGTCACCGCGCTTGGTGAGCCGCCAGACACCCGCGAGGTAGAAGAAGATGCCGAATGCGCAGGCCAGCAACCAGATGAGGTCGATGTTCCACTCGGTGAAGTAGCGCGAGAAGGTGAGTTCAGGCGGCAGCATCTCGCCGCTGAGCAGCTCGGCCGGGGTGCGCGTCGTGGTGAGCTCCGCGCCCGGTGTCACCGGCTTCGGGGTTCGCGCCAGCGCGACGGCGAGCCCGGAGGCGATGCCCATGAACGCGAGCTCGGCGACGACAAAGCCCCAGAACCAGCGGACCCCGTTGGCTGCCGTGGCGGATGCCGCGGCGCCGGCCCGCTGCATCCGCTCGATGAAGAAGGTGCGCTGGATGACGCCGAAGAAGCCGAGCACGATGAGCGCCGCAACCTTCGCCAGCAGGATGACGCCGTAGTCGCTGAGCAGGTTCTCGAAGCTGCCGAGCTGCAGGATCGAGGTGGCAACACCCGAGATCGTGAGCACGAGGAACGCGATCAGCGCCACCGTCGAGTAACGGGCGAGCACCGTGGTCAGGCGGCGGTCGAGCTTGTCGCGCAACAGCACGACCGTGATGAGACCGCCGAGCCACGCGGCGGCGGCGGCGATGTGCAGGCCGAGGCTCGTGACGGCGGCGTTGTGCCCGGCGGTTCCGGCCGCGTGGCCCTGCTGGGCCATGGGGATCAGCGCTGCGACGGCGAGTACGGTGACGAACACGAGCAGGGTGTGGTTGCGCACGGCGAAGCAGAGCACGGTGACGGCCGCACCGACGAGCGTCGTGATGAGCCACGCCTGGCCGAGCTCGATCTGCGTGAGGAACTGGCTGAGCGATGCCCCGAACTGGGCGTCAAGCGAGAGGGTTGCGCCCGTGACCGAGAGATAGGTGAAGAATCCCGTGAACGCGGCCGCAACGGTGAACACGGCTGCGCCGGCCGCCGCCACGTCGAGCGCGGCGTTGAACTCCGGCTGTTTGGGGCTCAGCGCGAAGCAGCTGAGGATGAGTGCGCCGATCATGGCGGCCGCACCGAGGTTGACGAAGAGCTTGCTGACCGGGAGGCCCCAGCGCACCACGGCGCCCGGATCCTGCAGGAGCTGTGGGGCGGCGCCGCCGCCGAAGGTGAGGCCGGCCACGAGCGCCGCGATGGCGAACAACAGAAGCGCGGCTGGGCCGAGGACACGGGTCAGGCGAAGCACTACTCCAGCCTACGCGTTGCGCACTGGGCGACCGCCCGGCTACCTGGGCTGTCGGCGCCGTTTCCCGCGCGAGGGGCATCGCGAGGTGCTCGCGGGGTCGCGCCACGTCGCCGAGGCTGTGGGAGAGGGCTGGCGCCGTGCATGATGCCGGCGTATCACGCCGCAGGGGCCCCGCCGAATCGGCGGAGCCCCTGCGAACGCGTGTAGTCGAGACTTACGCCTTGGCTGCAGCCTTCAGCTTGCTGCCGGCGCTGACCTTGACGGAGTAGCCAGCGGCGATCTCGATGGTGGCGCCGGTCTGCGGGTTGCGGCCGGTGCGAGCTGCACGGTGGGTGCGCTCGACTGCGAGCCAGCCCGGGATCGAAACCTTGACGCCGGCGCTGACGGCCGAGGCGAGCTCGTCGAACAGGCCGCCGAGAACGGCGTCAACAGTTGCCTGGCTCTGGTTGGTCGAAGCGGCGATCTTCGCAACGAGCTCGGTCTTGTTAAGCGACTTGTCAGCCATTGAGTGTCCTCCTCGGACCGTTATCTGTCATAAACAGCTAATCGAATCTGGGGGTGTGCGGCTCGGCTGAGTCGCTCCCCGTGGTCGGTTGACCGCCTCGAATGTAACAGAGATCCCCGGATTCACGCGGATTTCGGGGGCAAACCGCCACATTTTCACGGCGTGTTCGCCCGTGGCGGAGCAAAAACGGTGTTTTGCGGCATCCACGGGCCATTTTCTGCGGATTCGCCGAGAAAAACGACGAGGGCGCCGACCGAAGTCGACGCCCTCTCGGTGCTTGATCACACGAGCATGATCCAAGCGAGGCTGTTACCAGCCAGCGGTCAGCCTGATGGCTACTTACCAGCTGGACTTGGTGATACCGGGCAGCTCGCCGCGGTGAGCCATGTCGCGGAAGCGAACACGGCTGACACCGAACTTGGTGAGCACACCACGGGGGCGGCCGTCGATCGCGTCGCGCGAGCGAACACGGATCGGCGATGCGTTGCGGGGAAGCTTCTGGAGGCCGACGCGTGCGGCCTCACGGGACTCGTCGGTTCCGTTCGGGTCGACGAGGGCCTTCTTCAGCTCAAGGCGCTTAGCGGCGTAACGCTCAACGATCACCTTGCGCTGCTCGTTGCGGGCAATCTTGCTCTTCTTAGCCATTTTTAGCGCTCCTCACGGAAGTCGACGTGCTTGCGCACTACAGGGTCGTACTTCTTCAGCACGAGGCGGTCGGGGTTGTTGCGACGGTTCTTGCGCGTGACGTAGGTGTAACCCGTGCCTGCGGTCGAACGAAGCTTGATGATCGGACGAACGTCCTGCTGCTTTGCCACTAGATCTTCTCCCCACGAGCAAGGATGTCCTTGACGACGGACTCAATGCCGCGAGCGTCAATGACCTTGATGCCCTTGGCCGACAGCTGCAGCGTGACGTTGCGGCGAAGCGACGGCACGTAGTAGGTCTTCTTCTGCACGTTCGGGTCGAAGCGGCGCTTCGTACGACGGTGCGAGTGCGAAATGTTGTGTCCGAAGCCGGGAACAGCTCCGGTCACCTGGCAGGTTGCTGCCATGGTTTCCTCCAATACCGAAGGGCGATTGCCCTTCCCAAGATCCCTTGTCGGCACGCGTCATCCCACTCACAGTGAAGTCGTGGGGGAGTGTTCGTGCGAAACCGGGTGTTAGGTTCACCCGGCCAAGGGGAAAGTCTACGTGGCTCGGGCGTGTCGCGCAAACCGAGCAGGCAGACCGTGCGTGCCGCCCGTCAGGGGCGGGCGGATGCCGCCGCGCTGCAGTTCGGGCAGAGGCCGAATACGTCGACGACATGGGCCGCCTGAGTGAAACCGTGCTCAGCGGCCATCGACTGCGCCCAGGTCTCGACGGCATCCGCCGCGATCTCGACGGTGAGCCCGCAGTTGCGGCAGATCAGGTGGTGGTGGTGGCCCGTTGTGCTGCACGCGCGATAGATGCTCTCACCCTCCGGCGACTGCAGGCTGTCGGCGTCGCCCTCGCCGGCCAGGTCGGCGAGCGCACGGTAGACGGTGGCGAGGCCGATGGGGGAGCCGGTCGCGTGCAGCGTGGCATGCAGCGCCTGTGCGCTGATGAAACCGTCGGTCAGCTCGAGCGCCTCGCGCACAGCCTCACGCTGCCACGTATTGCGCTTGACGACCTCGCGCTTCACCACCATGGCCTGATCACCTCGTTCTCACATCCAGCGTACCCCGCCCCGCTCCCGCAGAGGCTGCCGGCGGTCAGTCGTGCAGGGCGGCGTCCTTCTCGCCGCGCTCGTAGCGGCTGAACTCGACCGTCAGATCGCCATGCATGGGCGCGCAGCAGAACAGGCCGACCCTGAGTTCGGCATCGGGGGAGAAGTACGCGAGGCGCACCAGCCGGAACGGCTCGTCATCGACTTTGGCCCTGATCGCGATGCCGTCGCCGGCCCGGCTGGCGCGCACCGTGATGAGGCGGCCTGCCCACTCGGGCACCGGCCCGACAGACCAGTCGGAGAAGCCGTGGGTGACGACGGCGCCCAGCTGCGGCGCACCGTCGGAGATCTCGACTCCCGCCTTGATCCACTCGGTCTCGGATGCCGCGATGAACACGCCAGCCTGGTCGAACTGTTCGGTGTAGTCGAGCCGGAAGCTCACCTCGACGGAGCCCTCCGCCCCGAACGGCTCCAGCAGCGCGTGCTCTGTGTCGTGCACGAAACCGTAGGCGGTGTGGCGCCACGCGTCGCTCTCGGGGGCCGCGGTGACGCGCAGCACGCCGTCGCCCAGCACTGCCGCAACGGGCGGTGTCGTCCACTCGCCGGACTGGTGCAAGCTCTCGAGGGTCACATGCCCACCTTCCGTTGTGTGCGTCGGCGCCGAGCGGCGCTGCACGAATCCTAGCGAGCTGCCGCACGGCACACACCGGACCGAAGGCGCTAGTCCTCGCCTGGCTCGTCGCGGCTGCACGCGCCCTTCTTCTCCTGACCCCTGTTGCAATTCGGGTCGAAAGTCGGCTCGGTCGATGCAGTCGGGCTGGGCGACGAAGTCTCATCGGGCGTCGGAGTCGTCTCATCGGGTGCCGGGGTCGCCTCGTCGCCCTCCATGGCCGCTTCGAGGTCGGCCCGGACCAGCATGATCGCCGCATGAATACGAGCGGCGCGCGCGGCGCTCAACTGCTCATCAACGGAGGCGTCGAGGAGCGCGGCCTCGACCGCATCGAGCTGCTGCAAGGCCGCGGCGAAGTCGCCGGCCGCCGACGACTCGGTCACGAGCAGAACCGCCGACTGCAATTGCGTGGCCGCGGGAGCGTCGAGCTCTGGCGACGACGACGTGCACGCCGCGAGGGGCAGGAGCGTCATGGCACCGAACAGCGCAACGCCGAGCAGGCGGCGAGTGCGGGCCCAGGGCGTCGGCGCGGTCACGGCGTCACCGCATCCTGGAGCTCGCCCAGGTGCTCACCGAGCGGACCGGGCACCGCCGGATACTCGAGTGCAGGGGCGCTCGGCGTGCTGGGCTCGGTGATCGCGGGACGCATCACGAGCACGACGACAGCCACGACCAGGGCGCTGAGCAGGATTAGGGCTCCGGATGCGACGAGCAGCCGCCGTCGGGAGGAGTGCCGCGGCGCATCCACGGCACCGGTGGCCTCGGTCGTCGGCATCACGCTGGTGGACCCGCTCAAGAGTTCCGTCGGCGCTGCATCGGAGGCCGGCGCGGGGTTTGCTGCGGATGCGAAGACGGTGGTAGCGCTCGGATCCGGGTGCGACTCGAGCGAGCGCAGCGTGGTCGCGACCTCGGCCGCGGTGGGCCGCTCCCCGGGGGCGCGGCCGGTCATCGCGCCGAGCAACCGCGCCCACTCCGCGGGTACGGCTGCCGGAATCTCGGGATCACGCGTGGTACGCGCCAACGCCGACTCGATGGCGCCGCCGGGGAACGCGCGTTCGCCGCTGATCCCCTCGAGGAGCACCAGACCGAGCGCGTAGATGTCGCTCGGAGCCGCAACGGTCTCGCCGAGCGCCTGCTCCGGGCTCAGGTAGCTTGCCGTGCCAACCAGCGTGCCCGTGGAGGTGAGCCGCGCGCTGTCGATGAGCCGTGCGATTCCGAAGTCGGTCAGCTTCCCGCTTGGAGGCAGGCCGGGCAGTCGCGGGGGAGCGACGAGCACATTCGCCGGTTTGATGTCCCGATGCACGATGCCCCGGTCGTGGATGTAGTGCAGTGCCTCGGCAATGTCACACGCGAGGTGCGCGAGCTGGCCGGGGGTCAGCGTCCGCTCTTCGAACGCGGCCCGCAGTTCGGGGCCGTCGACGAGCTCCATCGCGAAGTAGGCCCTGCCCGCTCCCGCGAGCTGCGCGACGCCTGCATCGAAGAGCGTGACGAGCGCCGGATGGTTGAGCCGGGCGAGCAGCTCGATCTCCCCGCGCTGGCGCGCGAACTCGCCGGCATCCGCGGCATCCGGGCGGAACAATTTGAGCGCGACCTCGCGACCCAGCTCGGTGTCGAACGCCCGATAGACCGAGGCCATGCCGCCGACACCGATGAGGGCGTCGACCCGGTAGCGCCCGCCCAGCACGCTTCCGAGCTGGGGGACTGTCGATCCCTGCTGCACTGCCGGCTCCTTTCGCGACCTCCCCACCGTAGCCGATGCACCCCCCGACTGGGTGGCAACGAGGGAGAGGGCCCGACGATCGGGAGCGGCAGTGTCACAGCCGGGCGGAACGGCCCAGAGCGCTCTGCACGCCGGGCTTCACACGCAGCGTTTCACACGCCGACCGCGAGCGCAGGCAGCGTGGTGCGCCGACGGGTCCGGCGCCAGGCGATCACCCGGCACACCACGTAGATCGCGAAGGAGATCGTCGTGATGTACGGGCTGATCGGCAGCGAGCCGCCGATGGCGAGCAGGATGCCGCCGACCGCCGAGACGAGCCCGAACAGCACGCTGAGCACCGGCACGAGCAGCGGCGACGCGCTCACCCGCATCGCGGCTGCCGCCGGCGTCACGAGCAGGGCGAGCACGAGGAGGGCACCGATGATCTGCACGGAGACCGCCACGATCAGGCCGAGCAGGAGCATGAAGGCGAAAGAGAGGAAGCGGGTGGGAACGCCGCGGGCGGCGGCCACGTCGGCGTCGAGGCTGTCGAAGCTGAGCGGGCGCCAGATCAGCAGCATGCCGATCAGAACGACGAGGCTCATCCCGATCAACCAGCCGAGCTGCGGGTCGTCGACCGAGACGATCTGGCCGGTGAGCAGGCTGAACTTGTTCGCGCTGCGGCCCGGGTAGAGCGCAAGGAACAGGATGCCGAGACCGAGGCCGAACGGCATCAGCACGCCGACGATCGAGTTGCGGTCCCGCGCCTTGGCGCCGAGCACACCGATCACGAGCGCGGCGATCAGCGCACCGAACACCGAGCCGACCACGACGTTCACGCCGAACAGCAGGGCTGCTGCGGCGCCGGCGAAGCTCAGCTCGCTGATGCCGTGCACGGCGAAGGCCATGTCGCGCTGCATCACGAAGACGCCGACGAGGCCCCCGACGATGCCGAGCACCGCCGCGGCGATGATGGAGTTGGAGACGAGGGCGAGCAGCGCCCCGTAGTCGCTGAAGTCGAACATCTGCCCGAGGATGTCGCCGGGATCGATGGCGTTCATGCCGGCAGCTCGCTCGCTGCGTGGTGGTGGGTCTCGGCATCCGGAACACCGACGACGATCACGCGCCCGCCGCTGCGGATGCACTCGACCGGGGTGCCGTAGAGCTCGCTGAGCACGTCGGATTGCAGCACCTCGTCCGGGCTGCCGATGCGGAAGCGGCCCCCGGCGAGGTAGAGGATGCGGTCGACCATGCCGAGAATCGGGTTCACGTCGTGCGTGACGAAGAGCACGGCGGTGTCGCGCTCGCGGCGGCGGTCGATCAGCTCGCTGACGCCGCGCTGGTGCTGCAGGTCCAGGCTGAGCAGCGGCTCGTCGCAGAGCAGCAGCAGCGGGTCGCCGGCGAGCGCCTGCCCGACGCGGAGTCGCTGCTGCTCGCCGCCGCTGAGGTTGCCGACGGGGGAGTCGGCGTACCCGGTGGCGCCGACGTCCTCGATCAGGGCGTCGACGCGCTCACGTTCGGACCGGCGAGTGAATGGCAGGCCGAAGCGGTGCCCGTTGACGCCCAGGGTCACGAGGTCGCGCCCGCGCAGGGGAGTGCCCGGCCCGATCAGCTTCTGTTGCGGGATGTAGCCGATGCGCCGATCGCCGCGCTGCACGGGCCCGCCGGCGAAGCTGATGCTGCCAGAATCGAGCTTCTGCTGGCCGAGCACGGTCTTCAGCATGCTCGTCTTCCCCGAGCCGTTCGGGCCGAGCACGGCCACGAACTCGCCGGGCGCGATGTCGAGACTGAGGCCGTCCCAGAGGGTGCGCGCGCCGAAGCCGAGCGCGGCGGACTCGAGGCTGAGTACCGGGGGCTGCAGGGTCGGGCTCATGCGGCGAGTGCCGCTTCGAGGGCACTGACGTTGTCGTCCATCCATGAAATGTAGCTGCTGCCGTCCGGCAGCGTCTCGGCGAAGTCGACGACGGGCACGGATGCCGCGAGCGCGGCCTCGCGCACGAGCTCGGTCTGCGGGCTCGCCGTCTGGGCGTTGTAGGCCAGGAGCGCGACCGGCGTCTCGATGATCGCGAGCATCTCCTGCAGCGCGCGCGGGGCGACGTCGTCGCCCTCCTCGATCGCCTCGCTGAAGGCGGCCGGAGTCTCGTTGTGCAGGCCGGCGGCCTCGAGCAGGTAGAGCGGAACCGGCTCGGTGATCGCGACGGGGGTCTCGGCGAAGGCATCGGCGATGGCGCCCGTGCGGGCTTCGAGCGCGCCGAGCTCGGCGTCGAAGGCGGCGGCGTTGGCCGAGAACTCCGCCGCGTGCCCGGGGGAGCGCTCGGTGAGCTCGGCCTCGATGGCCTCCGCCAGGTGGCGCATGGTGTCGAAGTCATACCAGAGGTGCTCGTTGAAGCCCTCGATGTGGTCGTGGCCGTCGGACTCCGCGGCGTGCTCATCGGAATGCTCGTCCGCGTGCTCATCGTCCGCGTGGTCGTGCTCGTCGGCCGGCAGCAGGCCGGAGATCTCGGAGACGTCGAGCACGGTGCGCTCCTGGCTCTCGGCATCCGCGAGCAGTGGCCCCATGAAGGCGTCGTAGCCGCCGCCGTTCATGATCACCACGTCGGCGCGGCTGACAGCGAGCCGGTCACGGGCCGAGGCCTCGTAGGAGTGCGGGTCGTTCACCGAGCTGTCGATGATGCTCGTCACGGATGCCGCGTCCCCGGCGATCTCGCCGGCGATCTGCCCGTAGACGCTCGTCGCGGCCACGATGCTCAGTTGGTCGCCCGCGCCCGCCTGCTCCGCGCCGGAGGCGCTGGCGCACCCGGCCAGACCCAGGGTTGCGGCGACGACACCGGCCGTGATCGCGAGGGGCTTCGGCACACGGCGTCGACTGTTCATGCCTGCAACGCTACGCCTTATTGATAATGATTGTCAAAACCAATTGGCGGGCGGCGCTTTGGCCCTCAGAGTGGGGACATCGCTGCCGGTGCGGCATGGCAGAGTGGGGGGCGTGGATACTCTCACCGAACGTCTCGTGCTGCACCCCTTCAGTGTCGAGGAGGCGGAGCGCGTGCTGGCAGGGACGCCGGGCGACGAGTATCGCTGGGAGGGCGGCTACCCCTTCGCCGACGAGTTGGACGTCGTGCGCATGTTCCTCAGCATCGTCGAGGAGCAGGGCGACCCGGCCCCCTTCGGTCCGTACATCGTGCGCCGCATCGATGACGGTGCGGCCATCGGAGGCATCGGCTTCTTCGGCGCGCCTTCCGCCGACGGCGTTGTCGAGTTCGGTTTCGGACTCGTTCCCGGTGTGCGCGGCCAGGGGTTCGCGACCGAGGCTGTGCTCGGCGCCCTCGCCATCGCGGCCCAGAACGGCGCCAAGCTCGCCCGCGCCGACACCACCCCGGACAACGTCTCGGCCCAGCGGGTCCTGCTGAAGGCCGGCATGAGCGAGGTGTCCCGCGACGGCGAGACCGTGCTGTTCGAGATCGCTCTCAGCGCCTCAGAGCCGGCCTGACGCCCGGCGCTCATGCCGCGCACTCGGCTTCGGGGGCGGCCTCGTTCCTCGGTCGCTCCCTCGAGCCAGCGTGAGTTTCCACGAAGCCGCGCGAGTGTCCGCGACGCTGCGTGCTTCCGGTACGACGATGGCCCGCACGGTTCCGTGCGGGCCATCGTCGCGTCTGAGCGCTCTCGTTACGGGGTCAGCGAGTCCACGTAGTCCTGGTTCTCGGCGATCCATTGCTCGACCGCCGGCGCGTAGTCGCTGCTCGAGCCGTTGGAGTTGAACATCGCGTTCTCCAGCGAGGCGAGCTGCTTCGAGTCCAGGGTGAAGTCCTTCAGCCAACCGGAGAGCGTCGGGAAGTTGCTCTCGAAGCTCTTGCCGCCGAAGGAGTGCACGCCCTCCGCCTCGCCGAGCAGACCCTTCGGGTCCTTGAGGTCCTTCACGGGGAAGGCGTCGTAGGCCCAGTGCGGCTGCCACAGCGTCACGGCGATGTTCTCGCCGGCATCCGTCGCCGCCTTGAGCTCGCTGAGCATGGCCGGGGTCGAGCTCGTGAGGTAGTCCATGCCCTCGAGCTTGTAGCCAGGGATGACCGCGTCCGTCGTGACCTCGGTGAGCCCGGCTCCCGGTTCGATGCCGACCAGGCGGTTGCCGAACAGTCCGGCGTTGGCGGCGAGCTCGTCGAGCGAGTCGATCGGGGCGTCCGCGTTCACGGCGATGGTGAGCGCGGCCTCGGTGTTCCAGGCGCCGAGGTCGACGAGGTCGTCGCCGTACTTCTCGATGTAGCTGGCGTGCGTGATGGGCAGCCAGGTGTCGAGCACCACGTCGTAGTCGTCAGTGGTCAGGCCCGAGTAGACCGGGGCGACATCGGCGTACTCGAGGGTGACGTTGTAGCCCTTCTCGTCGAGGATCGCCTTCCAGAGCTCTGAGGCGGCGACGCCCTCGTCCCAGCCGTTGAACACGGCAATCGTCAGGTCTTGCTTGTCGCCGTTGTCGAGCACCTCGGATTCCGGGGCGGCACAGCCGGTGAAGGCGAGCAGGGTTGCGGCACCGACGGCGGTCAGTGCGAGCGCGGAGCGCTTTTTCATGGGTGTTCCTTTCGTTCCGCCTGGCCACGGATGACGCAGACGGGGATTGGTACGGGAGGGAGGTGGTGCTGGGTCTGCTTGGCTCAGGCGGGGACGGGCTCCGCGGCGCGCTCGAGCGCCGGTTCTGCCGCATCCTGGCGACGGCGCAGGATGGGCCGACGCGGCGAGCCGATGGCCGCCGTCATCCGGTCGAGGATGATCGCGAGGATCACGACGGAGAGGCCGGCCTCGAAGCCGAGCGCGACGTCGATGCGCCCGAGGCTCTTCACGACCTCACCGCCGAGGCCACCTGCACCGACCATTCCGGCGATCACGACCATCGAGAGCGAGAGCATGATCACCTGGTTGACGCCGGCGAGGATCGTCGGCATCGCGAGCGGCAGCTGGATCTGGCGCAGGATGCGGCCGGGGGAGGAGCCGAAGGCGTTGGCCGCCTCGACGACCTCCTTGTCGACCCCGCGGATGCCGAGTTCGGTCATGCGCACGCCAGGGGCCATCGCGAACACGATCGTGGCGACAATGCCGGGCACGATGCCGACGCGGAACAGGATCAGGGCAGGGATCAGGTAGACGAAGGCCGGCATCGTCTGCATGAAGTCGAGGATCGGCCTGATGATGGCGGATGCCACGCTCGACCGAGCCGCGAGGATGCCGAGTGGCACGCTCACCAGGATGGCGATGGCGCTGGCCACCAGCACGAGGGCGAGGGTATCCATGGCGTTGCCCCACTGGCCGAGCAGCACTATCAACAACAGCCCGAGCGCGGAGCCGACCGCGAAGAGCCAGCCGCGCAGCACGAGCCCGAGCAGCGCGATCACGGCGACGATCACCCAGAACGGCGGCGAGGAGAGCAGCAGGTCAACGAGCTCGTAGAGCCCGCCGAATGCCGCGCGGAGCCCGTCGAAGAACCAGCCGAGGCTACTCGTCAGAAACTCGATGAACGACTCGACCCACTGGCCGAGCGGGATCACCGGGCCGGTCGGCGGGGCGGCATGCAGCACGGACGCGTTCATCGCACGCTCCCCTCAAGCTCGGCATCCGCCGTCTCGAGCGGGCCGCCCGTCGCGAGCAGCGTCTCGGTGACGACGTCGACGGGAATCGTGGCTGGCGGGTCGATCATCACCGGGATCTCGCTGGTGTTGGCCGGCACATTGCCGAGTGCGGCCAGCAGGGTGACGCGCGGGATGACGCCGAGCAGCCGCGTGCGCTCGTCGATCACCGCGAGCGGCAGCGCGCTCTCGACTGAGGCCTCGACGAGTTCGCTGAGGTTGCTGTCGGCATTCACTGCGGAGAGGTCGTGGCGCACGACGAGAGAGAGGTCGGTCTCGCGATTCTTGACCTGCCTGATCACGTCGCGGTCGCGCACGACGCCGAGCAGAATGCGCCCGTTTCCGACGACGTAGGCCGCGGAGGTCTGCAGATCGCGCATGGTGCGGAGCGCCGCGCGGGGGCCGGCGGAGAGCGAGACGATGGCCCGGGCCGGCTCCATCACGCTGGCGGCGGTGAGCACGCGGGCGCGGTCGACGTCCTGCACGAACTGGGCGACGTAGTCGTTGGCCGGGTCGGTGAGGATCTCCTCCGGCGTGCCGATCTGCACGATCCTGCCGTCACGCATCACGGCGATGCGGTCGCCGAGGAACATCGCCTCGTTGAGGTCGTGGGTGATGAAGATGATCGTCTTGCCGAGCTCCGCCTGCAGCTCGACGAGCTGCTCCTGCATCTCGCGGCGGATCAGCGGATCGAGCGCTGAGAAGGCCTCGTCCATGAGCAGGATGTCGGTGTCGGCCGCCAGCGCACGGGCAAGGCCGACGCGCTGCTGCATGCCGCCGGAGAGCTGGCCCGGGAGCTTGTCCTGCCACCCGTCCAGGCCGACGATGCCGATGATGGTGTTCGCACGGGCCCGACGTTCCTCGAGCGGAACACCCTGCACCTCCAGCCCGTACGCGACGTTGTCGATCACGCTCCGGTGCGGCAGCAGCGCGAAATGCTGGAAGACCATCGAGACGTTCTCTCGACGCACCTCCCTGAGCTTCTTCGGCGGCAGGCCGGTGATCACGGTTCCGGCCACCTCGACGGTGCCGCTTGTGGGCTCGAGCAGGCCGTTCAGCATGCGGATGAGCGTGGACTTGCCCGAACCGGATAGCCCCATCACCACGAAGATCTCTCCCCGCTTCACCTCGAAGGAGGCGTCGATCACGGCGGCTGTCTGCTCGGCCGGCAGGGCGGAACGGTCGGCCCCGGCGCGGAGCCGCTGCACGGTGTCGAGCGGCTTCCGCCCGAAGGCCTTGTAGAGACCCTCTGCTCGGACGGCGACGCCGACTGCGGGGGCCGGGATCTGCACCGGAACCGATGGGAGGACCTGCTGGGGGGTCGGATGGCCAATTCTGTCTGACACGTGTTGCACTCCGGGCGCACGCCAAATACCGCTGTTCAGGCGTGTGCTTTCGCTTCTTGCGGCCGGGTCGGAGACGCATGCGGAGCGCGCGGTCTCAAGCGGCAGACTGGATGTCTGCGGCGAATCGCGCTGCTCGCTGGCGGGGCCTCGGGGCCGCCACCGGCATCATCCGACCATACGCCCGGCTGCGCTCCTGCCCAGGCAGGAACCGCGCCGACCGCGGACTGGATTGTGGCCAACTTCGGCCTCAACGACGCTATCAAGCCAGCCAGGAGAGGACTAATCGAGAAGTGCGATTGGCCTGTGGATAACTCCGATTCTCCGAGGCGGATCGCCGCCGTTGCTGGCCACGCGCCGCGAGGGCACCGTTATCCGTTTGTTACCTGAGGGCGCTGCTTTCCGGAGGATTCTCTCGACATTGCGCCCCCAGAGTCGCAGGGTTTCGACAAGCTCAGTCAGCGGATACCCGCTGGTTGAGCTTGTCGAAACCACCTGAGCGTTGCGTCAGTCGAGCAGCAGCGCCGGTTCCTCGATGATCGAGGCCACATCGGCCAGGAATCGGCTCGCGACGTCGCCGTCGACGACACGGTGGTCGAAGCTCGCGCCGATCGTCGTGACGTAGCGGGCCCGCACCTCGCCGTCGACGACCCACGGCTTCTGCTTGATGGTGCCGAGCGCCACGATCGCCACCTCGCCCGGGTTCAGGATCGGGGTGCCTGTATCCATGCCGAAGACGCCGATGTTCGTGATCGTGATCGTGCCTCCGGACATCTCGGCCGGGCTGGTCTTGCCGTCGCGCGCCGTGATGGTGAGCTGCTCGAGCGCGCCGGCCAGCTGCAGCAGGCTCATCGACTGCGATTCCTTGACGTTCGGCACGATCAGCCCGCGTGGGGTGGCCGCGGCGATGCCGAGGTTCACGTAGTGCTTGACGACGATCTCCTCGTCGGTCCACGCCGCGTTCACCGTCGGGTTGCGGCGCACGGCCCAGATCATGGCCTTCGCCATGATCAGCAGCGGCGACACCTTGACGCCCGCGAAGTCGGTCGAGCTCTTCAGGCGCTTGACGAACTCCATGGTGCGGGTGGCGTCGACGTCGACGAAGAGGCTCACGTGCGGGGCGGAGAACGCGCTCGACACCATCGCGTTCGCGATCGCCTTCCGCACGCCCTTGACCGGGATGCGGTCTTCGCGGTCTTCCGGCCACTCCGGCGTCTCGATGTTGCGGAAGACGCTCACCTGCGACGCCGCACGGATCACGTCGTCGCGCGTGACGTCGCCGATCGGGCCGGTCGGTGTCACATCGGCCAGGTCGACGCTGAGGTCCTTGGCGAGCTTGCGCACGGGCGGCTTGGCGATCACCGGGCCGGCGGATGCCGCGGGCGCCGGCACACGGGCGGCGGTCGAGCCGGCAGCCACGGCGCCGGCAGGCGCGCTCTCGGCGACCGGGGCCGCCACGACGGGCGCGGCGGCGTGCACGTGCGGAGTCGCCAGGGTCTCGTGGGCGGCCGCGTGCGAGCGGGCCCGACGGCGACGGCTGCCGCCGGTGGCCGAGCTGCCGTGACCGACGAGCACGGCGCCCGGCTTGTCGTCGGCCTCGACGGAGACGGTGGCCGCGGCATCCGCCGCAACCGCGGCAGCGGCATCGCTGGGCTGCGCGGCCGGAACGGCGGCAGCACCCGAGCCGACGGTGATGATGGCCGTGCCGACGTCGACGGTGGTTCCCTCGTCGACGAGGATGGCGCCGACGACGCCCGCGAACGGCGAGGGCAGCTCGACCAGCGACTTGGCCGTCTCGATCTCGACGAGCACGTCGTTGACGGCAACGGTGTCGCCGACGGCGACCTTCCACTGCACGATCTCGGCCTCGGTGAGACCTTCGCCGACGTCGGGGAGGTTGAAGGTGTGTTCACTCATGGGGTGCCTTCCGTGCAGATGAACAAAGGGTATTCGGCCGGAGCCGAGAAGAGAATGCCGAGGAGAATGCCGGGAGCTCGCCGCTAGTACGCCAGCGCGCGGTCGACGGCCTCGAGCACCCGGTCGGCGCTCGGCAGGAAGTGCGTCTCGACGGCGGCGGGCGGGAACGGCATGTCGAACCCGGAGACGCGCAGCACGGGGGCCTCGAGCAGGTAGAACGCCCGCTCCATGACCGTCGCAGCGATCTCCGATCCCACGCTGACGAAGCCGGAGGCCTCCTGCGCGACGACGAGGCGGGTCGTCTTGGCGACGGACTCGAGGATGGGCCCGTAGTCGATCGGCGAGATCGATCGCAGGTCGATCACCTCGATGCTGGTGCCCTCCTCGGCCGCGAGCTCCGCGGCTTCGAGCAGCACACTGACCATGGCGCCGTGGCCGACCACGGTGACGTCCGTGCCCTGGCGCACGACACGGCTTGCGTGCAGCGGCAGCACCTGCTCCGGCGCGGCGCCGAGCTCCACGACACCCTTGGGCCAGTAGCGGCTCTTCGGTTCGAAGAACAGCACCGGGTCCTCGGATGCGATGGCCTGCTGGATCATCCAGTAGGCGTCGTTCGGGTTCGACGGGCTCACCACGCGGAGACCGGGTGTGTGCGCGAAGTACGCCTCCGGGCTCTCCTGGTGGTGCTCGATCGAGCCGATGTGTCCGCCGTACGGCACGCGGATGACGACGGGCATGCTGAGTCGGCCCTCGTGCCGGTTGCGCATGCGCGCGAGCTGCGTGGTGATCTGGTCGAAGCCGGGGAAGATGAAGCCGTCGAACTGGATCTCGCAGACCGGGCGGTAGCCGCGCATGGCCAGGCCGATCGCGGTTCCGATGATGCCGGATTCGGCCAGCGGGGTGTCGAGCACCCGCTTGTCACCGAATTCGGCGTGCAGGCCCTCCGTCACCCGGAAGACACCGCCGAGCGGGCCGATGTCCTCGCCCATCATCAGCACCTTGTCGTTCGCCGTCATCGCGGCCCGGAGGCCGGCGGTGATGGCCTTGCCGAGCGGCAGGGTGGCGGTGCTCTCGGCGGCTGCCGTCTGGGTCATTGTCGTTGTGCTCATGCCGAACCGTCCTCAAACGAGGCCTCGAAGGATTCGAGCCACGCTTTCTGCTCTGTGACCAGCGGATGCGGCTCCGCGTAGACGTTGTCGAAGATCACCTCGTCGCCCGGCGCCTCGATCTCGAGGGCGCGCCGACGCGCATCGTTGGCGAAATCGGCCGCCTCGGCATCCGTGTCATCGAAGAAGGACTGCTCGGTGCCGCGGGCCTCGAGGAAGGTGCGCAGCCGCGTGATCGGGTCACGCGGGAGCCAGTCGGCCGTCTCGGCGTCGCGGCGGTACTTGGTCGGATCGTCGGCGGTGGTGTGCGCGCCGACGCGGTACGTGATGGCCTCGATGAGGGCCGGACCGTGGCCGGCACGGGCGTCGTCGAGGTGCTTGGCGGTGACGGCGTAGCTGGCGAAGACGTCGTTGCCGTCGATCTGGGTGCCCGGCATGCCGAATCCGGGGCCGCGGAGGGCCAGCGGAACGCGCGACTGCCGTTCGACCGGCACCGAGATGGCCCAGCCGTTGTTCTGCAGGAAGAAGACCTGCGGGGTCTGGTAGCTCGAGGCGAACACGAGCGCCTCGTTGACGTCGCCCTGCGAGGATGCACCGTCGCCGTAGTAGACCATGACGGCCTCATCGGTCTCCGGATTGCCCGTCGCGGTCGTGCCGTCGAACTGCATGCCCATCGCGTAGCCGGTTGCGTGCAGGCTCTGCGACGCCAG
This sequence comes from Microterricola gilva, assembly GCF_004217495.1. Lineage (NCBI taxonomy): Bacteria > Bacillati > Actinomycetota > Actinomycetes > Micrococcales > Microbacteriaceae > Microterricola > Microterricola gilva. Next base: position 3,575,698 of record NZ_SHLC01000001.1, on the reverse strand, counting down.
CACGAAGCTGTACAGGTGGAAGTTGCCGTTCTCGGCCGGATCCCAGCCGCCCATCGTCACGCCCTTGAGCACGCGGAGGATGTTGACGGGGTCGAGTCCGCGGATCATGCCGACGACGTGCTCGCGGTAGCTCGGGAAGATGTGGTCCTGCGCGCGGGCCGCGCGACCGGAGCCGACCTGGGCGGCCTCCTGGCCGTGGCTCGGCACCCACAGGGCGAGCTGGCCCTGCCGCTGCAGATTGGCGGCATCCCGATCGAATCGGCGCACGATCACCATGTCGCGGTAGAACTGCCGGAAATCGCTGTCGCCGAGGCGCTCGAAATAGGGCAGGAACTCGGCGGCTGCCTCGTTCGGCGCGAATTCACCGTCGGCGGTGAGCATCTGCACGCGGGGCACGCTCTGCTGGTCTGACATGCTGCTCATTGGTTCTGCCACCGTCCTACGCTAGCCGCCTGACCGGGTGGCCCGGTGCGAGTTCGTCGATAATCTGCTGCAACGCAGAGAGGAGCCGCGGCACCGATTCCTCTTCGCCGATGGAGATGCGGATGCCCTCGGGGGCGAAGGCGCGCACCACGAGACCGGCGGCGTTCAGCCGCTCGGCCACTGCGGCGGTGTCGTCGCCGAGCGGCAGCCAGAGGAAGTTCGCGAAGGAACGGGGGAGCGCCCAGCCCTGAGCGGTGAGCGCATCGTGGAGTGCATCACGCCGCGCGGCGATCGTGCGCACCCGCTCGAGCAGCTGCTTCTCGGCTGCGAGCGAGGCCAGGGCCGCGGTCTCGCCCTGAGCGGTGACGGAGAGCGGGATCGCCGTGGAGCGGGCGGCATCGAGGATCGCCTCGGCACCGATCGCGAAGCCGACACGCAGGCCGGCGAGGCCGTAGGCCTTGGAGAAGGTGCGCAGGATGACGAGGTTCGGGTGGCGCGCGGTGAGCGGGGCGGCACCGCGGGGGAGCCCGTTGACGGCGGCGGGCTCCGCGGCGGATCCGGCGGAGACGAACTCGGCGTAGGCCTCGTCGAGCACGACGATGACCTCGGAGGGCACCGTGGCCATGAAGGCCTCGAACTCGTCGGCACCGACGACGGTTCCGGTTGGGTTGTTCGGGCTGCAGATGATCACGAGGCTCGTGGCGTCGCCGATCGCGGCCGCGATGGCTGGGAGGTCGTGGCCGTGCTCCGGCGTGTTCGGCACCCGCACGCTGGCGGCACCGGACACGGTGACGAGGCTGGGGTACGCCTCGAAGGAGCGCCACGAGTAGACGACCTCGGTCCCTGGACCGGATGTCGCGAGCACCAGCTGGGCGAGCAGCGCGACCGAGCCGGAACCGATGTGCACCTCATCCGGGCTGACGCCGTGCCTGGCGGCGAGCTCGGTGCGGAGCGCCAGAGCCGTGGCATCCGGATAGCGATTGAACTGCGTCGCGGCCGCGACGGCATCGACGACGCCGGGAAGCGGGTCGAACGGGTTCTCGTTGCTCGAGAGTTTGAAGGCATCGGCCGCGGCCGCCTTTCCCTGCCTGTAGGCGGGAAGGGCCGCAATCTCGGGGCGCAGGCGAAGCGCTGCGCGCGGATCGGTGGCGCTGGGGGTCGTCTCAGTCACCCTGCCGAGTCTATTGGCCGGGTATGCCGCGAGAGGCATGAGTACGAGATATCTCCGCTCCGGCGAACGGGGAGGTGGAATAGTGGTGCCATGGGTACCTTCCTCCTCCGTCTGATCGTCAACGCCGTCGCACTCTGGCTCACCACGCTGATCGTGGCTGGCGTGAGCGTGCTCCCGTACGACGACACGCAGCTCGCCACCGTGCTCACCTACCTGCTGGTCGCCCTGGTCTTCGGCCTCGTCAACACCTTCATCGGCACCGTCGTGCGGGTCGTCGCCTTCCCGCTGTACATCCTGACGCTCGGGCTGCTCTCGCTCGTCGTGAACGCGCTCCTGCTCATGCTCGCCGCCTGGATCACCTCGCTCTTCGGCTTCGGTCTCGTCGTGGAGGACTTCTGGTGGGGCGTGCTCGGTGCCCTCGTGCTCAGCATCCTCTCCGGTCTGCTCAACCTGATCCTGCGGCCGCTGATGCGCAAGCCGGGCACCGACGTCCGCTAGCGGTCGCCGGCGGCGCGGCTAGCCGCCTGGCCGGGGGAGTCGCTCGGACCGCCAGAGGGTCTCCGTTCCGGGGGCCGAGCCGGCGAAGTCGCGCACGATGCGCTCAAACTCCACCAGCCTGGCCTCCTCCGAGCCGTCGATCAGCCGGGCCGTCTCCCGGTATCGCTCGAGCTCGTGCGCCGCGAACAGTGGTGCTGTGGCATCCGCCCCGTCGAGCACCGGCCGGTTCACCGTGAGGAGCTCGGCCGGGGCTGCCGCCGCACCTCCGAGCGCCGGCACGATGTCCTCGCTGTGCTCGATCGAGAGACCGGGCACGCCGTCGGCACTGACGGCGCCGAGCGGGCCGCCGAGATTCACGTAGGCCGTGACGGTGAGGTCGCCCGCCTCGGCGAGGCGGCCGGCGACGAGGCCGCCCTGGGAGTGGCCGACCACGAGCAGGGGATCGTGGGGATCGGCCCCGGCCGCGGTCAGCGCGTCCCGCACGGCCCGCTCGCTCGCGGCTTGCCCGTCGGCGGTGGCCAGCACATTCGCGGTGAGGTCGAACGGCTCCCGTGTCGGAGTCGGGCCGAAATCGGCCGTGCCGGCCAGGTACACCACCCAGCGCGGCCCGGCAGCGCCGCCGTAGCGTTCGAGCCTGATCTGCGGCGATCCGGGCGCGGATGACGGCACTCGCGCCGCCAGCTCGCCGACCCCGCGCGGTGGGCGAACGGGGCGGGGCTCCGCCGCACTGTGCACCCGTTGCGGTGTCTCGCGGAGTGCCGTGTTCCCAGCGGCCGCGGCGAGCACGGCCAGCGCGGCGATCGCCGCCGCCCCCTGTTCCGCGCCGACGGAACGACCGGCAGGCAGCGCCACGGCGGCCGGGACTCGCAGCAGTCCGGCCGCGAACTCGTCGCCGGAGGTGACGGTTCCGCGCACCAGCCGCACGAAGGCCGGGCTGTTCAGCAACCCCGGATTCGCGTGGATCCACGCGGCGAGCAGGGCGGGCAGCCGGGCGGGAGCGACCCCGAGCGCGCCGCTCACGAGCAGCCCGAGCAGCGCGAGCGGCACCATCGAGAGGGCTGCTGGCACGACGAGGAACGGAAGCGCCCGCCCGGCGGCCCAGGCAGCGAGGTGCGCCCCGGCGCCCCAGAGCGCCGTGACGGTGCGTTCCGCGAGGCCGTACGACTCCGCCGCCAGCACCAGACCGGCCCGCGCCCGAGCGACCTCGTCTCCGAACGCTTGCAGCTGGTGCAGCGCCTCGCCGAGCGACTCGACCGAGCCGGGCTCCGCCCGGCAGCCGGCATCCAGCGCCAGCAGCTGTCGGATGCGCGTGAGCACCTCCTCGACCTTGGCCTGTGTCGCCCCGAGGCGAGCCGCGTCGACGAGCAGTTCCTCGGTCGCGACCGTGGTCGAGCCGTCGCCGGCGAGCGTCAGCGTGTCCGTCACGGTGCCGGCCCGGTTCGCCCGATCCCGGCGCTCTGCAGCAGCCAGCGGAGGCGCTCCCGCTCCTCCTGTGCGGCGACCAGCTCCCGCCAGGCGGCCGCCTCGGCCTCGTGCAGCGCGCCGAGCGCGGCATCCAGACGCGCGTGCAGCGTCTGCAGACGCGCGGCGTACGCGGCGGATGCGCGCGAGCGCCAGCTCGCCGGTGCCTCCGGGAGCCAGCCGGCGACGTCGGGGGCGATGTCGGCGAGCAGCGCGCGAATGCCGTCCAGGCGCGCCTCTGTGCTCGCGCAGAGGCCGTCGGCCGCCTCCACCCGCCAGCCGAGCACGAGCGGTGATGCCGCCTCCGGCCCGTCGTCCCCTGCCGGTCTGATCACGTTCATCCGTCCAGTCTCGGCGCGTTCGGCGGGGGCGCAGATGTCGGTCAGGGAGCCGTGGAGAACCCGCCGCTCCGGCCTCGCTGTGCGCAAGTGGGCCGGCCGCGCGGCTGCGGCTCGCGCGGGCGGCGACGAGCTCGATTCACGCCCTGCGCGCTGCGTCCGGATGCGAACACAAATTCGAACTGCGCGCGGCCCATTTGTGCCCCAGAATGGACTGCATGACGCGCGCTGATTCGCCGAGCGATGACGCGCAGCCCTTCCGCATCAGTTTCGTGTGCACCGGCAACATCTGCCGCTCACCGATGGCCGAAGTTGTGCTGCGCGAGCAGGTCGCGCGCGCCGGTCTCGCCGGGTACATCGTCACGACGTCCTCTGGCACCGGCGACTGGCACGTGGGCGAGCGGGCCGACCAGCGCACGATCGATGCGCTCGCCAGGCGCGGCTACGACGGCAGCATGCACAGGGCCCGCCAGTTCGAGACGGATTCGTTCGGCGACTTCGACCTGATTGTCGCCTTCGACCGCAGCCACGAGCGCATACTGCGGGCGTGGGCCACCGACGAGATCGAGCGCGACAAGGTGCGCATGATGCTCAGTTTCGACGCGGAACAGGCGCATCTGCGCGATATTCCGGACCCCTACTATTCGGACGATGCGATGTTTGACGCAGTTCTTGCGATGATTGAGAGGTCTTCGCAGGCACTATTCCGGCAAATCGCCCCCGCAATCCGACAAGGAGTCCGATGAGTCCCCTGCCCCCTCAGCCGCTCAGCCCGCTCGACGGCCGTTACCAGGCCGCCGTCACCGAGTTGGGAGAGTTCCTCTCCGAGGCCGGGCTCAACCGGGCGCGCGTGCAGGTCGAGGTGGAGTGGCTGATCTACCTGACCGACCACTCCATGTTCGGTTCCGCGCCGCTCTCCGACGAGAAGAAGGTCGCGCTCCGCGCCCTCGTCACCGACTTCGGCCAGGCCGAGATCGACGAGCTCGCCGCCCTCGAGGCCGTGACCCGCCACGATGTGAAGGCCGTCGAGTACCTCGTCCGCCGCCGCCTGGCCGCACTCGGTCTCGACTCCATCGCCGAGCTCACGCACTTCGCCTGCACCAGCGAGGACATCAACAACCTGAGCTACGCCCTCACCGTGCGCGACGCCGTGCAAACCGTGTGGCTGCCCAAGTTCCGTGGCGTCATCGCCAAGCTCGCCGAGCTCGCCGAGGCACACCGCGACGCCGCGATGCTCTGCCACACCCACGGTCAGCCGGCCACGCCGTCGACCATGGGCAAGGAGCTCGCCGTCTTCGTCTACCGCCTCGGCCGCATCGAGGCTCAGGTCTCCGCGAGCGAGTACCTCGGCAAGTTCTCCGGTGCCACCGGCACCTTCGCCGCGCACGTTGTCGCGGCACCGGATGCCGCCTGGCCAACGATCTCGCAGGAGTTCGTCGAGGGCCTCGGGCTCACGTGGAACCCGCTGACCACCCAGATCGAGTCGCACGACTGGCAGGCCGAGCTCTACAACCGTGTCTCGCACGCGAACCGCGTGCTGCACAACCTCGCCACCGACATCTGGACCTACATCTCGATGGGCTACTTCCGTCAGATCCCGCAGGCCGGTGCAACCGGTTCATCGACGATGCCGCACAAGATCAACCCGATCCGTTTCGAGAACGCCGAGGCCAACCTCGAGCTCTCCAGCGCCCTGCTCGACTCGCTCGCCGCGACCCTCGTCACGAGCCGCCTGCAGCGCGACCTCACCGACTCCAGTGCGCAGCGCAACATCGGCGTCGGCTTCGGCCACTCGATGCTCGCCCTCGACAACATCCAGCGCGGACTCGGCGAGATCGACCTTGCACGCGAGGTGCTGTTGGCCGACCTCGACGCGAACTGGGAGATCCTCGGTGAAGCGATTCAAACCGTCATCCGCGCCGAGGTGGCTGCCGGTCGCTCGAACATCGAGGACCCGTACGCGCTGCTCAAGGACCTGACCCGCGGCAAGCGCATCGGCCAGGCCGAGCTCGTCGCATTCGTCGGCGCACTCGACATCGGTGACGCAGCCAAGCAGCGCCTGCTTGAGCTCACCCCGGCCGGCTACACCGGCCTCGCCGACGAGCTCGTGGACCGCCTGCCCCGCGCCTAGAGCGCTCGGCGTCCGGAGGACTTAAGCAGAGGGGGAGGACGGAATCAGTGATTCCGTCCTCCCCCTCTCGCTATCTCCTCCCGAGCGGGAGCAGCGCGAGCGCTTAGTGCGTGGTGTCAGGCGCGTCCGGCGACTCCGGTTCGGCCGTGGCCTGCTTCTTGACGGCAGCGTCATCCTGCTGCTCGATGTCGGCGGTCTCCTCTGCGTCCTGCTTGGAACCCATGGCGAAGAGCGCGAGCACCATCAGCACGACGATGAACGTGATGCCGGTCGAGACGAGCGTGAGCACGAGCTGCTGGGTCGTCAGCAGGACGACGAGGCCCACGAACACCGCACCGATGCCGGCTCCGCCGACGAGTTCGGCCGGGCGCAGGATCTCGCGCCTGCTCGGCTGGTAGGCGGCGCCCAGCGGCTCGAGGGGCTTCTTGGGGTCTGGCTTCGAGGTCACGAGGCATCCGATTCAGGTGAAGTGGTGGGTGCAGGAGTGGTCGGCGTTGCGGATGCCGGCGCGTCGTCCGCGCGGGCAACGGCGGCCGAGTCCCACTTGAGTGAGAAGGCGGCGATGCCGAGGAACACGGCGAGGATTGCGAAGTAGGCGCCGAGCAGGCCGACGGAGACGACGGCGTGCGGGGGCAGGATCATGAGGACGAGGGCGAGGATGACGGTCAGGCCGCCTGCCATGCGCCAGTCGCGTGATGCCGCCTGGGTCGTGCGGGTACGCCAGCCGGCGTAGAACTCGAGCACGCCGGTGCAGGCGGCCCAGACGGTGACGATGAAGAGGAAGGTGCCGAGCCCGTCATCGGGTCCGAGCGCCCCGACGAGGCCGAGCGCGACGAGGCCGGCCGCGGCGCTGATGACGCCGTTCGTGGCGAAGAGGCGACGGCTGAGACGGTCGCCGAGCAGGCGCAGGCTCAGCGCGCCGACGACGAGGCCGCTGACGAGCGCCCAGATGCCGAAGACGATGAGGCCGAAACGCGGGCCATGGTCCTCGGAGAAGGTGATCGCGATGGCCGGTACGGCCAGCAGGATCGCCCGGCCGAGTGGCACGAACCATTCGGTCGAGGTATGCGCTGCGGCAACCCGAGTCTGAGTCACGCTGCGACCTCTTTCATTGCTGGGGGGATGCCTCCAGTCTACGTCGCCATACAATGCCCCCGACCATCCGACTTCGACGCGCGCGGCGGCGCATCACAGCGCCTTCACCGCGGCCAGGATCTTGCCGAGCGAGTCCTTGGCGTCACCGAAGAGCAGAGTCGTCTGCGGTTCGTAGAGCAACTCGTTCTCGATGCCGGCGAAGCCGGGCCGCATCGAGCGTTTCAGGAACACGACCTGCCTCGCGTCTTCGACCGCGAGGATGGGCATGCCGTAGATCGGTGAGCCGGGCGAGGTCTTGGCGGCCGGGTTGACGACGTCGTTCGCGCCGACGACGAGCGCGACATCCGTCAACTTGAACTCGGGGTTCACATCGGCCATCTCCTTGAGCGACTCGTATGGCACGTTCGCCTCGGCGAGCAGCACGTTCATGTGGCCGGGCATCCGGCCGGCGACCGGGTGGATGGCGTAGACGACCTCGATGCCGCGCGCCTCGAGCGCCGTGACGAGCTCGACGAGGGTGTGCTGGCCCTGGGCGACGGCGAGCCCGTAGCCGGGAACGACGATGACCCGCTGCGCGTAGCCGAGCAGCACGGCGACGTCCTCGGCGCTGGAGGATCGCACGGGCCGCTCGCTCTGCGTCGTCGACCCGGCCGTCGAACCGCCGCGGAACGCACCGAACAGGATGCCGGCCACCCCGCGCCCCATCGCGGCAGCCATCGCCCTGGTCAGGATCGTTCCGCTGGCACCGACGAGCGTGCCGGCCACGACGAGCAGCACGTTGCCGAGAACGAGGCCGGATGCCGCGACGGCGAGGCCGGTGAAAGCATTCAACAGCGAGATCACGATGGGAACATCGGCACCGCCGACCGGCAGGACGAGCAGCACACCGGCGACGAGCCCGACGCCGAGCAGCGCCACGGCGATGCCGATCGACCCCGTCGCGATGGTCACCCACGAGCCGACGACGGCGAGCACCAGCACGAGGCCCATGAGCACGGGCAGGCCCGGGAAGAGCACGGGGCGCGTCGTCATCAACTCCTGCAGCTTGGCGAAGGTGATCGCGGAGCCCGCGAAGGAGACCGCACCGACCACGAGCGTGAAGACGATCGCCAGACGCACCCAGGGGTCCTCGTTGTGCGGCAATTCGAGCAGCGCGACGAGAGCGGCCGCCCCACCGCCGACACCGTTGAAGGCGGCGACGAGCTGGGGCATCTGGGTCATCTTGACTCGGCGCGAGACCGGGGCGGCGATGAGGGACCCGATGGCCATGGCGGCGAGGATCCAGGGGATGTTGTCGAGCTGGGTCGAGAGGAACACCGTGATGACCGCGATGAGCGCGCCGGCCGCACCGATGAGGTTGCCACGGCGGGCGCTGCGCGGGGAGGCGAGCCCACGCAGCGCGAGGATGAAGCAGACGGCGGCGATCAGGTAGAGCAGGGCTGTCCAGGTGGGGTCGAGCAGCGTCATCGGCCGCCCTCCTTCCCGCTCGTCGGATTCTGACCGGGTGCCGTCGCCGGCGCCTTGCGCCCGCGGAACATCTCGAGCATCCGGTCTGTCACGACGAAGCCGCCGACGAGGTTGGCGGTGGCGAGCACGACGGCGAGCAGGGCGACCGCGAGAATCCACGCGTCGTCCGCCTGGCCGGCGACGATGATCGCCCCGACCAGGATGATGCCGTGGATCGCGTTCGCCCCCGACATGAGCGGCGTGTGCAGGGTGCTCGACACCTTCGAGACGACCTCGAATCCGACGAACACCGACAACACCGTGATCGTCAACAGGGCCATGCCGTCCATCAGGCCGCTCCTTCCGCTTCGATTGCCGCGGCGGTCGGCGCGTGACGCACCACCCCGTCGTCGGTGAGGCAGGCGCCGGCGACGACCTCGTCGGCGAAGTCCGGGGCGACGACGCCGTCGGCGGTCATCAGCTCGAGCAGATTGGCGACGTTCTTGGCGTAGAGCCGTGAGGCATCGGAGGCCATGGCGGATGCGGCATCCTTCAGCCCGACGAGTGTCACCGTCCCCGCCCCATCGGCCGTCGGCACGAGCACGTCGCTGCCTGCCACCGTGCCCTCGACGTTGCCGCCGCTCTCCGCGGCCAGGTCGATGACCACGGAGCCGGGGCGCATCGCCGCCACCATCTGGCTGGTCACGAGCAGCGGCGCCGGGCGACCGGGGATCGCCGCCGTGGTGATGAGCACATCGGATGCCGCAACGTGCGGCGCGAGCAGGGCGCGTTGCATGGCCGCCCGATCGTCGCCGAGCTCCTTGGCGTAGCCGCCGCTCGCCTCTGCGGCCTCGAGGTCGAGCGAGATGAAGGTGGCGCCCATCGAGGCGACCTCGTCGGCCGATGCCGGACGCACGTCATTGGCCGACACGCGGGCACCGAGGCGCTTCGCGGTGCCGATCGCCTGCAGGCCGGCCACCCCCGCGCCGAGCACGAGAACGCTCGCAGGCGGAATCGTGCCGGCCGCCGTCATGTAGAGAGGGAAGAATCGCGGCAGCCGCATCGCCGCCTCGAGCACGGACCGGTAGCCGGCGATGAGCGCCTGTGAGGTGAGCGCGTCCATCGACTGCGCCCGGGAAATGCGTGGGACCAGCTCGAGCGCGAAGGCCGTGACGCCGGCCGCGGCGAGGGCGCGCACGGTTGGCAGCTCGCTCGCCGGCGAGGCGAGCCCGACGGTCACTGCTCCGCGGCGCAGGCGGGCGGCGGTCTCGGGGCTGAGCGGCCGCACGTGTGCGTAAACGTCCAGCGCGTCAAGCTCGAGTTCGGCGACGAGCTCGGCTCCGGCATCCGCGTATGCCTGGTCGCTGTGCCCGGCCGCCGTTCCTGCTCCGCTCTCGATGAGCACCTCGAGGCCGAGGCCGATCAGTTGGCGCACCGAGTCGGGTGTGGCGGCGACGCGCCGCTCCCCGTCTCGGCGCTCGCGCGACACTCCGACTCTCACCGCCGACTCCCGTCTCACGGGTGCAGTCGACGCCGGCGTGGGGCGGATGCCGCACGCTCCAGCACCGGTGCTGCAGCTCGTTACCCGGAGTGTACGCCACGTCCACCCGGCGAACGCGGAACTGCGGCTCGGAGATTCTCCCGACAAGTTCCGCTCGGGAGGCATGTCGGGGCGATTCGGCGAGAATCTCCGAGCGTGCGCACGTGGGAGCCGGTGCGCCGGCCGCGCCTACGCGGCGAGTCCCTCGAGCCCAGCGGCGGCGAGCAGTTCCGCGCGCTGCACGAAGCGCCCGAAGAGCTCCTCGCCCGGCTGCAGCACACCGCCGGCGGCCAGGGTGCCGATGTGCACGGGGTCGAAGCCGATGCGGTCGAGGAACGCCGCGACGCGGCCGCTCGCCTCCGCGTCATCGCCGGCCACGGCGACAGCACGGCGTCTGGGCGCGCCGACCGGCGCGGCGTCGGTATCCATGTCGTGGTAGCCGAGGTGATTCAGCGACTTGACCAGGCGCACACCGGGATGCCGGCGCTGCACGACCTCGCTCGTGCTGAGCGCCCCGGCCCCGATCAGGATCTTCGGCGTTCCGTCGACGGGCTCCCAGTGGTTGGCTGCGTCCACGACGACCGCCCCGGTGAATCGTTCCAGGTCAACGGTGTCGATCTTGCCGAACGGCACGGCGAGCACGGTGAGCTCGGCGGTGGCCGCGAGTTCGTCCAGGCTGGCGACCCGGGCTCCCGGCGCCGTCATCGCGAGGATCTGCTCGAGGAACAGGGCGTTCGGCGAGCCGGCGATGAGCACCTCGTCGCCGGCCGCGAGCGCGAGCTGGGCGACGGCGGTTCCGACCTTGCCCGCGCCGATTATCCCGATCGTCGTCATGCGCGGAGCGCCGCGTCGACGAGGGGCTTGACCGTGGTGCCGAGCAGCTCGATCGAGCGCAACAGCTGCTGCTGCGGCATGTCGCCGAAGTCCATCTGGAGGAAGTGTCGCATGTGGCCGAGGCTGCCGTGCAGGCTCACGATGCGCTCGGCGATCTCCTCGGGCGATCCGACGAAGAGCGCGCCGCCGGCCGCCGTGTCGCGGTCGTAGGAGAGGCGCGACGGCGCCGCGAAGCCTCGCTGCGATCCGATGACGCCCATTGTGTTGTGCCAGTGCGGCCAGAAGTCGTCGCGGGCGGCGGCACCGGTCTCGCCGATGTAGCCGGGGCTCCCGACCGACACATTGATGTCGGCCTCGGCCATCCCGTTCGCCCTGGCCGTGTTGCGGTAGAGCTCGGTGAGCGGCGCGAAGCGGGCAGGGACGCCGCCGATGATGCCGTAGGCGATCGGCAGGCCGAGCAGGCCGGCGCGCACAGAGGAGGAGGGGTTGCCGCCCGTGCCGAGCCAGATCGGCAGGCTGCCGGCATCCGGTCGCGGAACCACGACGGCGTCGTGCAGCGCTGCTCGGGTCGTGCCGTTCCAGGTGACGCGCTCGCTGGCGTTGATCGCGAGCAGCAGCTCGAGCTTCTCGGCGTACAGCGTGTCGTAGTCGTTCAGGCTGTAGCCGAACAGCGGGAACGACTCGGTCGACGATCCACGGCCCGCCGTGATCTCCGCGCGGCCGTTGCTCAGTGCATCGACGGTCGCGAACTGCTGGAAGACGCGCACCGGGTCATCGGTGCTGAGCACGGTGACGGCACTGGCCAGGGTGATGTTCTCGGTGACGGTTGCGGCGGCCGCCAGAATCGTGGCCGCTGCCGATGCCGGCATCTCGCGGGTGTGGTGCTCACCGATGCCGAAGTAGTCGAGGCCCACCTCATCGGCCACGCGAATCGCTTCGAGCAGATTGCGGGTGGACTGGGCCGTGCTCACAAGCTCGCCGCTCTGCGGGTCGCGAGCGAGGCTGCCGAAGCTGTAGACGCCGAGTTCCATCGGTGCTCCTTCCATTGCGGGTGCATTCACTGAGATCAGGACGCCGGCTCGGATGCGAGCGGGTCTGGGAGTCGTGCTCTCGTTCTCCTATCGTGGGCACCGGGCGCGCTTTTGGCGAAGGGCCGGTAAGTCACTTATCATTAGTAAGTGGATACCGAGCTGACCTCCCTCTACGGCGAGCACATCGACGACGCCGAGTGCCGCCGCTTCCAGATGGCCGCCGAGATCGCCGGGCGCAAGTGGACGGCCTCGATCCTGCTCGCCGGCGCCCGTGGCGCCGAGCGCTTCTCCGAGTACCGCGCCCTCGTTGACGGCATTTCCGACCGCATGCTCTCGGTGCGACTCAAGGAACTCGAGCAGGAGGGGCTGATGCTCCGCGAGGTGACGCCGACGACGCCGGTGCAGGTGCGCTATCGCCTGAGCCCGGCCGGCCGCGAACTCATCGCGGTGCTACACCCGCTCGTGCGCTGGGGCACGAAATGGCGCACCGATGCCGATGCCGGCGCGAACGCGCTCGGGGCCGCGGTCTCTTAACGTCCTTCGGCTGATATCCCCTGTTCACTTCGAAGAACGGGGTATGCCCTGCGGAAGGAATCCGCGAGCTCCTTCACCGGCCCCTTCGATGAACGACCGGCGTAGAGAACTGCCTGGCTATGCCGCGAGTGGTTCGATCTGGATGCGTCCTCCGCGGCGGGGAGTTCGTGCCGGGTCTACGTTGGGTGGCGGGATGAACCAGGGCACATTGTGTCTGATCTCGATCTGCCAGCCGTCATGGTGTATTCGGTGGTGGTGGCCGCTGCAGAGCAGGATCCCGTTGCCCAGGTCGGTTGGCCCTGTGTCCCGTTTCCACCAGCGGATGTGGTGGGCCTGGGTGAAGCTGGGCGGGTGTGGGCAGCCGGGCCAGGCGCAGCCACCGTCGCGGAGGGCGAGCGCTCGGCGTTGGGCGCGGTTGAAGTGGCGCCGGGTGAGTCCCAAGTCCAGCACCTCGCCCTCGCCGCCGAGCACGGCGGGGATGAGGTCGGCACTGGCGGCCAGCCGTCGCGCGCTGGAGGCGGAGATGCACTCGGCCACGCCGTCGATGCGGGCGGCGCCGATGCCGCTGCTGAGTTCGGCCAGGGTCATGGTGACCATCAGGGTCGCGCTGCTCAAGGCGGGCAGGGCGCTCTCGCACCCGAGTCCGTGCCGGGCAATGTCAACGAGGGCGTCCAGCCGCATGGCGGCGATGTCGCGACCGTCGACGAGTGCGGGGTCGAGGTTGTCCCGGTTCGCGTGCAGTTGGGCGCTGACGATGGCGTCGATCGCGGTGAGGAGCACACCGCCGCTTTCCGGGTCGCAGCTGGCGTGCAATTCGATCATGCCGTCCGCGGTGATGCGCTTCGTCAGTGCCCGTTGGTGGCGCAGCTCCTCTTCGCGGGGTCGCACGCCGTCTTGGTCGAGGCGATCGCGCCAGAGCCGGCACAGCGCGGCGATGTCGGCTACGGTCAGCGTCTCGGAGGCAGCGACAAGGGAGTCTTCAGCAACCCGCAGGTGTTCGTGGTCTGCGCGGGGTGCAACCGCTTCGAGCATGCGCACGATGAGGGCCGCCGCATCGGTGCCGATGCGGTGTTCGGCCAGTGCGGCCGCCACGGCGGGGAACGGGGCTTGGATGACGGCGCCGGTGAAGCTGAGGCCGGTGGCGGTGCGTTCGCCCAGACGTTGCAGTTTCGCCGCCTCACCGATCGGCACCCGCATCACATCTGCCAGCAGGCCCGGTGTCGAGGTGGCGCCCTGCTTCGCACTGAGCCGGTCCGGCCCGAGCTCGGGACGAGAGCGGCGACCGAATTCGGCCGCGGCCCGCACCCGGAGCGTGTCGACTGCGCGCGCCACGCACTGCAGCCTCTCGACGGCGGCGAGGAGGCCGTCATCCGGCATGCTCTCCAGCTCCGCCTCCACCCGTCGGCCCATGTGCTCGGCCGCGAGGTGGGCGGCGGGAGTGCACGTGGCACTCTCCCAGACGCTCGTCAGCTCGGCGACGGTGTCATTGAGTGCTTTCAGTGCCTCATTCATCGCGTCACCACCTTCGCTGATCGAGCGGGGTTTCCTCGTTGAAAACAGCCTCTCATCAGGCCCTGACACGGCTTTCTGCGCGATCCGAGCTCCGCAATGCATCTCGTTGTGAGAACACCTCAGAAACTGCGGAATCACGCGTCTGAGGCGCGAAAATCCACTGAAATGCGCGCGAGAAGTGAACGAGAGCTGTGCGATTGCGAGCGCGCAGGGACTGCGCGCAAGCGGGTCACCGACGCTAGACGCTAACCGCCGACGAGGGATCCGGGGTCGGTGTTCGCTCCGCAGACGATCACGGCGATGCGCTCGCCCGAGCGTGGGCGGTAGGCCCCGGATGCCAGGGCGGCCGCCGCGGCGGCCGCTCCGTACTCGCTGGGGATGCGGTAGTCACTCCACAGCGCGGTGCGGGCCGCCACGATGTCCGGATCGCTCACGAGAACACTGCTGAGACCCGTTCCCCCCGCCGCGCTGGCCGCCGCGAATCCGATCTCCCCGACACGCCGGGCGCCGAGCGAATCCGCGGCAACGCCGCCTACCTCGACGTTGACCGGGGTGCCAGCCGCCAGCGCGGCATGCAGCGTTGGCGCCCGCTCCGGTTCGACGGCCACGACGTGTGCCCGGCCGGCGACCGCGGCGAGCACGCCGGCGAGCAGCCCGCCACCTCCGACGGCCACAAGAATCGTTTCAATGCTCGGGTCGTCGGCGAGCAGCTCCTCGGCCAGCACCCCTGCGCCGGCGGCGATCTCCGGCTGATCGTAGGCGTGACAGAACAGCGCGCCGCGCTCCGCGGCAAAGGCGGTCGCCGCCTCGAAGGCCTCAACGTACTCCCGACCGGTCTGCACGACCGTCGCGCCGAGGCTGTGCAGCAGTGCCACCTTCACGGCCGGCGCGGTCTCGGGAACGAACACCGTTGCCGGAACGCCCAACTCTCGCGCCGCGTAGGCGTTCGCGATGCCTGCATTGCCTCCGGATGCCACAACGATGCCGATCCCGGCATCCAGCTCGCCGTGTTCCCGGGCCGCGAGCTGGCGGTTGAACGCCCCGCGGGCCTTGAAGGTCCCGGTGTGCTGCAGGAACTCGAGCTTGAACGAGAGTGTCTCTGTGGCGTGGAACGTCGGCGTGCGCCGCACGAAACCGCGGGTGCGGCGCTCGGCGGCCTGAACATCGTGGCGCGTGATCACGGGTGCCCTCCGGTCGATGAAAGATCAATCATGGCATCCGGCGCAGGGAGGACTCCGGTGCGGTCTCGGCGGGATCGGCCGTCAGTCAATCCGCGCGGCGATCGCCGCGATCTCGACGAGCGCGCCGGGGACGGCGAGACCGGACACGCGAGCCCCGGTCACCAGCCCCGGCTCCTCGGTGGCGAGATCGGACGCGATTGCTCCGTAGGCTGCGGCGATATCGACCCCGTCGACGAAGAGCACCGTCCACTGCACGACATCGTCGACGGTGGCGCCGGCCGCGGCCAGGGCCGTCTTGACGTTTGCGAGCGCACGAATGGACTGCGCGGCGACGTCATCCCCACCGACGAGTGCGCCGTCGGCGTCGACGGCGTTCTGGCCACCGACGTAGATCGTGGTCGCACCGGCCGGCACGACCGCGACGTGGCTGAAGGCCGGGCTGTGCACGAGGCCATCTGGGCGGATCCGTTCAATTGGCATAGTTCACGATTGCACGGAGCATCGGCAGAGGCAATCGCTGCTAACCGGATGGACGGGTTGCCTCATCGATCCGCCGACGTCGTACATCGACCTGAGCGCTGTCGCGGCAGGCATCGCCGAGCGCGCTGTCGCGGCAGGCATCGCCGAGCGCGCTGTCGCGGCAGGCATCGCCGAGCGCGCAGTCGCCGCCTGGCTACTCGCTCGGCTTGCTTGCCTGACCGTCGAGCCAGAGCCGGTCGGTCTCGTCGCGGTGCGTGCCGTCTGTGCCGACGTGCTTGCTCGAGATCTGATCGCCCTTGGTGATCACGTGGACGAGCGCCATCGCGTGCCCCTGACCGAGTCCATAGTCTTCCTTCAGCCAGGCCACGATCGGCGTGGCCTTCGTGCTCGCATCGAAGCCGCGCTCGTGAGCGAGATCGATGAACTGGCGCGGGGTGAGGCCGGTCTTGGTCTCGATGTTGTCGAGGTATGCCTGGAATGACATCGCTGAGTGCTCCTGCCGTGAGTCGCGGGATCAATCACGGAGTAAGGCACCCCGATGGCCCGCCTGCTCCGACAGTAGCGGTCTCGCCGGCGATCGCAATGCCCCCGCCATGTAAACCTCGCCAGCAGCGCGCCGTCTCCGAACGCGAGAGACTGGGGGAGTGACCACTGCGCCGTTCGACCCGTCGAGGCTCGGTCGCGGGCTCGCGTTCGCGGCCGCGGTCACCGATCTGGGCGCCGCCCTCGACCGGAGCAACGCCGTCGTCGTCAGCGCGCCACCTGGCACGGGAAAGACAACGCTTGTCCCGCCGATCGTCGCCGATCGTGTCCCGGGGCGGGTGATCGTCACTCAGCCGCGGCGGGTCGCCGCCCGCGCCGCCGCCCGACGGCTCGCCCAGTTGGACGGCTCGCCCATCGGCTCCCGCGTGGGATTCACCGTTCGTGGCGAACGCCACGTCGGCGCCTCCACCCGGATCGAGTTCGTCACCGCCGGCGTGCTGCTGCGCCGCCTGCTCGATGACCCCGGTCTCGACGGCGTCGGCGCGGTCATCATCGACGAGGTGCACGAGCGAGCCCTGGAGACGGACCTGTTGATCGGACTGCTTGGCGAGGTCCGCGAGCTGCGCGAGGACCTCGTCCTCGTCGCGATGTCTGCGACTCTCGACGCCGAGCGGTTTGCCACGATCCTCGGCACGGAGGCGTCTCCGGCGCCGATCGTGACGCAGAGCGCACCGGCACATCCGCTCGAGGTGCGCTGGGCTCCATGCCCAACGCCCCGGCTGGACGAGCGCGGGGTGGCCTGGGCCTTCCTTGACCACGTCGCGAGCACCGCCGTTGCCGCGCACCGCACCCTGGTGCGCGCCGATCCGGCAGCCGATGCTCTCGTCTTTGCTCCGGGCGCACGTGAGGTGTCCGACATCGCCAGACGCATCCGTGGCCTCGCGACAGAGTTCGATGTCCGCGAACTGCACGGCCTCATCCCCGCTGCAGAACAGGATGCCGTGATCAGCGGTCGGAGCCCGGGCTCTCCCGCACGGATCATCGTCACGACCTCACTTGCCGAATCCTCCCTGACCGTCCCAGGCGTGCGCCTCGTCGTCGACACCTGCCTGTCTCGTGCTCCTCAGCGCGACGCGGCGCGCGGCATGAGCGGTCTCGTCACCGGCCCGACGCCCAAGGCCTCTGCCGTCCAGCGCTCCGGGCGCGCCACGCGGCAGGGACCGGGCGTCGTCGTCCGATGCGTCGACGAACGGACCTTCGCGGCGGCGCCGGCGCAACCTGCCCCCGAGATCGCGGCGGCAGACCTCACCGACGCTGCACTGCTCCTCGCCTGCTGGGGTGCGCCGGGCGGCGTGGGTCTTCGGCTGGTGGATCCGCTTCCCGCCGGCAGCCTGGGTGACGCCGTCGCCGTGCTGCGCGGGCTCGGCGCTATTGATGCCGATGGCCGGGCCACCACGGAGGGGCGAGCGCTCGCCCACATCCCGACGGATCCGCGCCTCGCCCGTGCACTTCTCCTCGGCAGCGGCGTGGTGGGAGGACGCACGGCCGCCGAGGTCATCGCACTGCTGAGCAGCGAGCTGCGCGTTGCGGACGGGGACGCCGCGAGCACGCTCTCCGCTCTGCGCACCGGGCGAAGCCCGGACTCCCGCAGATGGGAGCAGGAGGTGCGACGACTCGAGCGCTTCACCGGGCCGAACGGAGCGGCAGGAGGTGCCGATCAGACGGGTCTCGTCATCGCACTCGCGTTCCCCGACTGGATCGCCCGCCGCGTCGATCACTCACCGCACGGCGCAACGTTCCTCCTCGCCTCCGGCACCCGCGCCGGGATCACCGGTCCGCTGGCGAGTTCCGATTGGCTGGCGGTGGCGGATGTCACCAGGGCTCAGGGGCGGGCGGCCGCGGGAACCGGGGCGACCATTCGTTCTGCGGCCGTTCTCTCCGAGGGCGAGGCTGAACAGGCGGCGGCCCACCTGATCACCGACCGGGTCGAGGCGCAGTTCGTGGATGGGCGCGTCGTCGCCCGGCGCGAACGGCGGCTCGGAGCGATCATCCGCTCTTCCGTCCCCGTGCGCGTCCAGGCCGACGACGGCGGTCGGGATGCGGTCCGGCGCGCCATCGAGGAGCAGGGACTCGGGCTGTTCGGCTGGTCAGACACCGCACATGGTCTGCGGCGTCGACTCGCCCTGCTGCATCGCGAGATCGGGTCCCCCTGGCCGGATGTCTCGGATGCCGCGCTCCTCAGCACCCTCGATTCCTGGCTCGGCCCCGAGCTCTCAGAGCTCGCAAGCGGCACGCCGGTCGCGCGCCTCGATCTTGCCGCGGCGCTCCGCCGTGTGTTGCCGTGGCCGGAAGCGGTCGAGATGGACGCTCTGGCTCCTGAACGGCTCGAGGTACCCAGCGGGTCACGGGTTCGCCTCGACTACCCGCCCATCGACGATTCCGCCGCCCGCCCCGTTGTCGCCGTGAAGCTGCAGGAGTGCTTCGGCTGGGCGGAGACTCCGCGTCTCGTCGGAGGGCGCGTACCGGTGTTGTTCCACCTGCTGTCTCCGGCCGGGCATCCGCTTGCCGTGACCGACGACCTCGCATCGTTCTGGGCCGGTCCGTACGCGCAGGTGCGCGCGCAGATGCGTGGTCGCTACCCGAAGCATCCGTGGCCAGAGGATCCCTGGTCCGCGGTGCCCACCCGGCACACCACGCGCCGAGCCGCCTTGGGTTAGCGACGTAGACGCTCAACCGACCTGCCTGTGAACGAGCACGTAACCTCGCCCACTCGGGCAACACGACAGAGACCAGTTCTCGAGACCCTTGGGGCATTTGGTGGCGCTTGCTCGATGCTCCGCTGTGAGGACTCGACCTCCGAGTAGTCGCGTCAGACTGTCCCAAACGTTAGGCCGAGGAATAGCATCAAGCCCACGAACAACGCGAGCCCTCCTCCGATGAACACCGTTGTACGGATAACCGGTAGGCGAGTAGCGGCCGCCATCGCCGCCGCGATACCTGTGACGAACAGCCACAAGATGGCGAGCAGGAGCGAACAGAGCTGGATTCCGAGCGCGGCCTCGTCCGCGTTCGACGCGGCAGTATCGCCGTACTCCGCGATCGCGGCGCGATAGCTCTGGTACTCGTCGATGTTCAGTGCAAGAAGCATCGTGAGGTAGAACGCCGGGACGAGTCCAGCGACGACCAAGATGATCCACCCACCGGCCGATGATTTGCGCCGGGTCGTGCGGTCGAGTCGTGGATCGATTTCGGTCACGTCCACGAGCCTATCGAGGGCGCGCCGCTCAACACAGTGGACCGCCGTACCGGCTCGCCCGCGGTGAGGAGGCGTCGGGCGGCACTGCAAGGATTGCAACTCAACGTGCCGCTCCGAACACGAGGCGAGACGCTGAGTTGCACAACGACGCTCTGCGTTACGCGTTCACGGCCTATGTGAACGCACGCGTAACCTGTCGCCGCTGGCCCAGTGAATCATTGGATTCGTAACGCAAAGTGTCGTCGGGGTTTCGTGCGCAAAGTGTCGCCCCGAACAGGCCAGTGCAATTACGGGGATCGTGGGGGTGTTCTGCGTCCAGCCAGAGGAACTAGCGAGGAAGCGCGTCTCTCACCCACTCGGACAACGCCACAGAAGCCAGTTCTCGAGACCCCTGAGGGCATTTGGTGGCACTTGCTCGACGACCTCGCGGAGGTGGATCTCGCTCAGGCAGCCGTTGGAGTCTTTGGATGTTCGAGAGGAGCACTCGACCGTGCCTCGCCATTCGGCCACGTGGACGACCATGGCCTCGGTTCCTGTCAATCGAAACCGGAATGGCTAGCGGCCGCGATGTCACCGCCGAGCAATCCGATACTGTTCGGAAAGGCGCGAGTGCCGCGGCAAGTTTCTCGAGAAGCCCCACTCATCGAGTGCTTTTCGGGAGTCGTGCTCTCGCTAGCGTCTGATCATCGGGCCGAGACTGTGACAACAGTTTCATCACATGCCTCTGACTCGCTGACTTTGAAGCCTTTGGATTCACTGACACTCGTGAGAATCGAACAATGCCATCAACAACCGAGAACGCAATACGCCGGCTTCATTTATGGGCGTTGGTCTTTCGTGGCGTCGCTGTCGGTTGGAGCACCCTCACCGTGTTGACCTTTGGTTCCTTGGCCATGTGGGGTCAAACCGGTTTCCATGAGGCCCACCCCTTTCTCGTCGGAGGGACCGTGCTCTCAGTTTTCTACACTGCCGCCCTGATATGGCCGGTGAAGCCAGATGTGCGACACCGTCTGCCACGAATTGTGATGGTTCTACGTTGGCAAGTCGCGACTGGAATCACGATTGCATTCGCACTGGGCTTCGCGGCTCGCGCTGAGCTCCAGATGTCGTTCTGGCTATATGGGACCTACCTTGTCCTTTCTGCCATTTTTCTCATTTCGATCAGCCTGGTTTCCCAAGGCCTACAAAAGCGGTATGCAGAATCTGACGACGAAGCACGAAGAGCCGTGCTGGACGATCTCGTGGGTCGAATTGCGGCGAACACAGCCAACCAACTGCGTTCCGCAATGCCTGAGTTTCTCGCCCTAGCCAACGCCACTGATGAGCCTGCGCAAAAGCAACGTACTTCTTCCGCGCTAGGGCGATGGGCGTGTCGTGTTTTAGGGAAGTTTGATGGCAACGCGCCGCGGTGAACTACCAATGAAAGATCTTCGCTCCATTCGCGCCGACCTGTGGCTCCTTGACCGTCGAACCAGGGAGGTCAATCACCGTACCGCCATATTTGGTGACGGTGCCGCCTCGTACTCCGGCGTTCTCGATTAGACCGGCGACTGACAGAGATCCGGCGAGGCGGCCACCGACCGCCACACGAAGTACCCCGCCGGCGTCGACGTGCACGCTCCCGTTTTGCGCCCCACGCACCTCGCCCGTCGCGTCAGCACCGATTGTCAGCGACCCATTCTGCGCGCCGTGGATTGCAACCTGTGCGCCTGGCTGTACGGCCAGCGACCCGTTGTGGGTTGCGCCTTGAACGATGGTAAGCGTCCCGTTGTGTACACACACTGATCCATTGTGTGCACCGTTTAGCGTACTGTCACCGTCAATGACAAGAGTCGCCTGCTCGACCTGAAGTCCGCCGGCGTCGATGAAAATATCGTTTGGATGAGAGTGATCCACAGTGGCCTCCAAGTGGCTAGTTGTCGCAACCGTCACGAAGCGACACTTTAGGTTGCAAAGCGACGCTCTGCGTTACGCGTTCACGGCCTAGCTCGGGGCGAGGTCCGCGAAGCGCGAGAAGTGGCCGTGGAAGGCCACGGTGACGGTCCGGGTCGGGCCGTTACGGTGTTTGGCGACGATGAGGTCAGCCTCGCCGGCGCGCGGGCTGTCCTTCTCGTAGGCGCTCTCACGGTGCAGGAGGATCACCATGTCGGCGTCCTGCTCAATCGAGCCAGACTCACGGAGGTCGCTGATGGCCGGCATCTTGTCTGCACGCTGCTCGGAACCACGGTTCAGCTGCGAGAGGGCGATGACCGGAACCTGCAGCTCCTTCGCCATGAGCTTCAGTGCACGCGAGAACTCCGAGACCTCCTGCTGGCGGCTCTCGACGCGCTTGCCCGAGGTCATCAGCTGCAGGTAGTCGATGACGACCATCTTCAGGCCGACGCGCTGCTTGAGTCGGCGGCACTTCGCGCGGATCTCGACGAGCGTCATGTTGGGGGAGTCGTCGATGTACAGAGGCGCATCGTTGATGCGGCCGCGCACCTGGGCGATCGTGGTCCAGTCGCGGGCGTCGACGGTTCCCTTGCGCATGTTCTGCAGGGGGACGGAAGCCTCGGCGGAGAGCAGGCGCATGGCGATCTCCGATCGCCCCATCTCGAGCGAGAAGAAGATGGCCGGCATGTTGTTGCCGATGGCGGCTGAGCGCGCGAAGTCCAGTGCGAGCGTCGACTTTCCGAGCGCCGGTCGGGCGGCGACGATGATCATCTGGCCGGGGTGGAAGCCGTTGGTGAGGTCGTCGAGATCGGCGAAGCCGGTCGGAACGCCGGTCATCGAACCGTCGGTGTGGGACGCCGCCTCGATCTCGTCCATCGCGGCCGTGACGGCCTCGGTGAGCGGAACGTAGTCCTCGGTCTCGGTGCTGCCCGTCACGGAGTAGATCTCGGCCTGGGCGTTGTTGACGAGGTCGAGCACCTCGCCCTCGCCGGCGTAGCCCATCTGCACGATGCGCGTGCCGGCCTCGACGAGGCGGCGGAGCAGCGCCCGCTCGGCGACGATCGAGCCGTAGTAGCCGGCGTTGGCCGCGGTGGGCACGAGGCTGGTCAGGGTGTGCAGGTAGTCTGCGCCACCGGCGCGGGCCAGCTCGCCCTGCTTGGTGAGCTCGTCGGTGACGGCGATGACGTCGGTCGGCTCGCCGTGCGAGTAGAGCGCGAGGATCGCGTCGAAGATGAGCTCGTGCTTGGGGATGTAGAAGTCGGGGCCGCGGAGCGTCTCGACGACGTCGGCGACGGCGTCCTTGGACAGGAGCATGCCGCCCAGCGCGCTCTGCTCGGCGAGCAGATCGTGCGGAGGGGTGCGCTCGGTGCGATAGGACTCGGAGCGCGGGGCCTCGGCAGAATCTGCGAGCCCCAGGTGAGCGATCGACACGCGGTGCCTCCTCGGCAACTGGACTACCGGCCTGCGCCGGTCAAGAAAGGGTGGGTCGGGAACAGCTGAACCCATATCCAGTGATAGCGGGTACCTCTGACACTGCTGCTTGCCGCAGGAGAGCGGTTCAACGCAGCCGCTACGACAGGCTCACGAGAGCCGCTGCAGCCACGATACGGACAGCGTCATGGCAACTCAACCCAGCCTGTGGATAACTCTGTGCACAATCTGAGTGAAACGCCGCCAGTGTTGTGCAAAGCCTGTGGGAACAGCTGTGGACAACGGACTTTCTTTTGAGAGAAAACTGGCTTTTATCAGGGCTTAAATCTTTACACAGCTGTGTGAAGAAAGTAGTTTTCCACAGCCCAAATCTCGGCTCACAATCGTGGTCGCCTGTGCACAGAATGGGGGTATTGCGCTGGACGGATGCCGCTTAAAGAGATACGGCGGCGAGCCGAAGCCCGCCGCCGCACCGTTGAGTTTTACGCCTACTTGGCGGCTACCACCTGGAGGGTGATCGCAGCCGAGAGCTCGTCGCGCAGACGAACCGTGGCCTCGTGAGTTCCAACGACCTTGATGGCGTTGGGGATCTCGATCTTGCGCTTGTCGATGGTGCCGAGTCCGGCAGCAGCAACAGCGTCAGCGATGTCGGTGGTCTTCACCGAACCGAAGAGACGGCCTTCAGCGCCGGCCTTGACGACCAGCTTGACCTTGGCGCCCTCGAGGGCGGCCTTGAGAGCCTGCGCCTCTTCGAGCGTGGCGAGCTCACGAGCCGCGCGAGCGGCCTTGATCTGCTCGACCTGCTTCTCGCCACCGCGGCTCCACTGCACGGCAAAGCCCTGCGGAACCAGGTAGTTACGGGCGTAGCCGTTCTTGACCTCGATGACATCACCGGGGGTGCCGAGGCCAGTGACCTCGTGCGTCAGAATCAGTTTCATGTCTTTGCTCCTCAGCGTCCGCTGCCGGCGTATGGCAGCAGGGCCATTTCGCGGGCATTCTTGACGGCACGGGCGATCAGACGCTGCTCCTGCACGGAAACGCCTGTGATGCGGCGGGCGCGGATCTTCCCGCGCTCCGAGATGAACTTGCGCAGCGTGGGGACATCCTTGTAATCGATGACACCAACGCGGATGGACTTCGCGGGAGCGGCGTTCTTGCCACCCTTGGCTCCGCGGAGTGGCTTGCGGCGGTCGCCGCTGCTCTTTCCAGCCATGGTTTTTCCTTTGTCTTGAAGTATTTACACCCAGAGGCCGCGCAGTGCGGCATCCGGAAGCCGGCCCAAGGGCCTAGAAGGGGGTCTCGTCGCCGTAGCTGCCCGGGGTGTTCCACACGTCCTGGCCGCCAGAGGCAGCAGGGGCGCTCGGAGCCCACGGCTCTTCGACTGCTCCGCCGAAGTTGCCACCCTGAGGGGCGGCACCACGGGGGGCACCGGAAGACTGGGCACGCGTGACAGACGCGGTCGCGTAACGAAGCGAGGGGCCGATCTCGTCGACATCCAGCTCATAGCTGGTGCGCTTCTCGCCCTCTTTCGTCTCGTACGAACGCTGCTTGAGACGCCCGGAAGCGATAACGCGGGAACCCTTGGTCAGCGAACCTGCTACGTGCTCAGCGAATTCCCGCCACACGCTTGCGCGCAGGAACAGTGCCTCGCCATCGATCCACTCGTTCTTCGCGCGGTCAAAGGTGCGCGGAGTGGAAGCAATGGTGAAGTTGGCAACCGCCAGTCCGTTCTGCGTGTAACGCAGCTCGGGGTCTGAGGTGAGGTTGCCCACCACGGTAATTACGGTCTCGCCGGCCATCGGGACTAAGCGTCCTTCGCAGCCTTGGCCGGAGCGGCAGCCTTGCGGGCGGCCTTCTCCTCGGCGAGCTTCTGTGCAGCGGCAACCTGAGCGATTCCCTCTTCTGCACGCAGCACCTTGGTGCGCATGACTGCTTCGCTGAGCTTCAGCTGGCGGTCAAGCTCCGTGGTGGTAGCGGGCTCTGCGGTGAAGTCGACGACGGCGTAGATGCCTTCGGTCTTCTTGTTGATCTCGTAGGCGAGACGACGACGGCCCCAGATGTCGACCTTGTCGATCGTGCCACCATCGTTGCGAACAACGTTGAGGAACTTGTCAAGGCTGGGAGCAACGGTGCGCTCATCGATCTCGGGATCGAGGATAACCATCAGTTCGTACTGGTTCATGACTAACCCACCTCCTTCGGACTAAAACGGCTGCAGACGTTCTGCAACAGGAGGGTTGTGCATGTGTTGAACACGGAGGCCAGAGATCCCGGCACGTGAGCAACCTTCCAAGGGTAACGGATGCCGCGCCGGAGCGCCACTCGGCCGGGGCCCGTTGCCGCTACTTCGCCGCGGTGGCCGCGTTCGCGGCATCCTGCGCCTGGCGCAGGCCATCCGCGACCGGCAGGGTGCCGGCGAACACCTCGTTCATGAACGGCCGGTAGGCCGCCTCGACCTTGGCGAAGTTCGCCGTTTCCGGCGGCGTGATGGTCGGGGCGTCGTCGGCCAGCACCTCGAAGAACTTCGCGACGTCGACGTCTTTGCCGCCCCAGAAGTCGAAGTAGGCCTGCTGCGCCGCAACGACGCCCGGCACCGCCGCGCCGCTCGAGCCGACGTAGCTGTTGCCCTCCGTCGAGCCGAGCCACTTGAGCACCCTGGCCGTGGCTTCGGGATGGGCGGTCTCCGCATTGCCTGCGGCGACGATGCCGTTCGTCACGGAGACGCGTCCGGCCGGGCCGGCCGGCATCGAGGCGACGCCCCACTCGAACTCTGCGCCCTCGAAGACATACGGCAGGTTGTAGAGCCCGGACTGGAACAGCGCCATCCCACCCTCGACGAACCGATCGCGGGAGAAGTCGGGGTCCGCGTTGCTCGCGGTCGCCGACGGCGCGACGCGGTGGGTATTGATCAGATCGACCTGGTAGCCGATGGCCTGCGCCGCTCGCTCCTCGCCGAAGGTGTACACCCCGTCGGCGTCGAATGTCCCCCCGTTGGATCCGATCGACGGCAGGATGATCCCCTGGAGGTCGTTGGCGGCGTTGTAGCCGAACTGCGTCACGGCGGAGGCGTCGAATGCGGGATCACTCGCCGACCGCCCGCTGCTGTCGTGCGTGAGCGCCTTGAGAATCGGCAACAGGGTGTCCTGGGCTGGGTCCAGGCTCCAGGTCGCGGTCTCCAGCGTCGCCGGGTCGATCCCGGCTTTGGCCAGCATGGCCTTGTTGTAATAGAGCGCGATGCCGGCATCCGAGAGCTGGGGGACACCCCAGAGGATGCCGTCGCGGGTGAATTCGCGCACGACGGAGCTGTCCCAGTCATTCTTCGCCCTGGCACCGAGTGTCTCGTCGATGTCCATCAGCTTGCCGTCGTCGGCGAGGTCGGTGAGGTACGAGTTGTTCACCCAAAAGATGTCATCGGCCCGGCCGGCCGCGACGTCGTCGTCGAGCTGGGTCCAGTACTGCGTCCACGGAATCACCGTGACGTCGACCGTGATGTCCGGGTTGGACTCGTGGAAGGCCGCGAACGACGCCTTGTAGGCGTCGGCCACCTTGTCGTCCCACACTCGGACGGTCACGATCGTGTTGCCTGAACCGGCGATCGCGCCGGCGAGCAGCACGCCACTGCCCAGCGCCAACGCGGCGACGAGGGCGCCCAGTGCCCCGGTCATCAGGGATTTTCTGCGCAGATTCACGACACCTCCGCGTCGAACGCTACCAGTGGGCGGTCGCCGTTCGCATGGCGGCCACGCGATCAGTCGCGGGCGGCCCACCAGGCGAGCAGCCGCTCGGTCGCGACGGCCTCGCCGAGGGGCCCCTCGTCCAGCCGCAGCTCGAGCAGGAAGCGGTACGCCTCGCCGACCTCGCGCCCCGGGCGGATGCCGAGCAGGCTCATGATCTGCTCGCCGTCCAGATCCGGCCGAACCGCGTTCATTTCCTCTTCTTCGGCCAGCTGCGCGATGCGTGCCTCGATGTCGTCGTAGGCGAATCCGAGCCTGTCGGCCTTGCGCCGATTGCGCGTCGTCACATCGGCGCGCGTCAGGATGTGCAGGCGTTCGAGCTGGTCGCCGGCGTCACGCACATAGCGGCGCACCGCCGAGTCGGTCCACGCGCCCTCGGTGTAGCCGAAGAAGCGTAGGTGCAGCTCGATCAGGAGTCCGACGGCGGCGATCGTGTCGTTGTCGAAGCGCAGCTCACGCAGTCGCTTCTTCGCCAGCTTGGAGCCGACGTAGTCGTGGTGGTGGAAGCTCACGACGCCGCCGGGCTCGAGCCGCCGGGTCGCCGGCTTGCCGATGTCGTGGAGAAGAGAGGCCAGGCGCAGAATCAGGTCGGGGCTCTGCAGCTTGCCGCGCGACTTCTCGTAGCCGATGGCCTGTTCGAGCACCGTCAGGCTGTGCTCGTAGACATCCTTGTGGTGGTGGTGCTCATCGATCTCCAGCCGGAGGGCCGGGAGCTCCGGCAGGACGATCGCGGCGATGCCCGAGTCGACGAGCAGCTGGAGACCGGCGCGCGGGGCATCCGTCTTCAGCAGCTTGGACAGCTCGTCGTTGACGCGCTCGATGGAGATGCGCCTGATGCTCTCGGCGCCGGCCGCCATGGCAGTGAACGCCGCTGCGTCGAGCTCGAATCCGAGCTGGGAGGAGAAGCGGGCCGCCCGCATCATGCGGAGGGGGTCGTCGCCGAAGGACTGCTCCGGTGCCGACGGCGTGCGGAGCCGACCGTCAAGGAGGTCCTCGATTCCGCCTGATGGGTCGACGAGGGCCATCTGCGGCAGCCGCAGGGCGATCGAGTTGACCGTGAAGTCACGGCGGACGAGATCCTCGTCGAGCGAGGTGCCGAACACCACCTCCGGCTTGCGCGTCCCGTCGACATAGCTATCCGTGCGGTAGGTGGTGATCTCAACGGTCTCACCGGCGATCTTCGCGGCGATCGTGCCGAACTGGCGCCCGATGTCCCACTGTGCCTCGGTGATCGGCGTGACGATCGTGAGGATCTGATCCGGCGAGGCATTCGTCGTGAAGTCGAGGTCGTTCGTGCCGCGGTCGAGGAAGGCGTCGCGCACCGGGCCGCCGACGAGGGCGAGCTCGTAGCCCGCCGCCTCGAACGCACCGGCCAACCGGGAGACAGCTGGCGTCGCTGCAAGATCGCCCAGCCGGGCAAGGGCCGCCGCGACACTCTGCATGGTCTCCATATTAACGGTCGCGGGAGAGCAGGCGCGAAGCGCGAAGCGCAGCGTCGCGAAAGGCGCGAAGCGCAGCTTCGCGAAAGGCGGCAGCCCCCACCAAGGAAACCTCGACAACCGAACCCGATGCAGCACTCTGGCGCGCGTGCCCAGCACCGCCGAACGGGGGAGCCACGGAGCGGGTGCAGCACTCACTCAGCGCGGCACCGTAGAATTCCCGCATGGAGGCCGAGTCACTACACACGCATCGGCCTGCGCTTTTTGGGTCCGTCCGCGCCCGGCTGAACGCCCGCGGAGCGCGTGTGAGGCCTCCGCGCCG
Source organism: Microterricola gilva (assembly GCF_004217495.1). Taxonomy (NCBI): domain Bacteria; kingdom Bacillati; phylum Actinomycetota; class Actinomycetes; order Micrococcales; family Microbacteriaceae; genus Microterricola; species Microterricola gilva. The sequence goes on along the minus strand of NZ_SHLC01000001.1, from coordinate 3,547,426 downwards.
CGCGCTGGCAGTGCTGATCGCCGCGGCAACACTCACCCCGGCCATGATCGGCGCGAGCGCCACAACGGCAGCCCCAGCGCAGGCCATCACGGCGCCGACCGCAACCGCGGCAGAGCCCACCTCGGTCACGATCACGATCGCCCCGGCGCAGGGAGCCGTCGTGCACCCCGGCGAGGATCTGCCGCTCACGGTGAGCGTCGACAACGGCACCGACCAGACTCTGATGAGCCCCACCGTCACCATCGGCATGAGCGATGACACGCTGAGCGACTCCGCTGAGCTCGCCAGCTGGCTGCGCCCGAGCGACGAGGTCCTCGCTGAGTCGGATGCCGAAAGCTCCGGCATGCCCGACGACGCGCACACCGTCGCAACCGTCGAGCTCCCCAGCCTCGCGGGCGGCACCAGCTCCGTCACGCCCGTGACGGTGCCCGCCGCATCTCTCGGCCTCGACACCGCCGAATGGGGCGCGCAGGGACTCGTCGCGTCGCTCATCAGCGACGGCGCCGTGGTCTCGGCGGCGCGGAGCACAACCGTGCTCGTCACGGGCGAGACTCCCCGCAGTCCTCTGGGCATCGCGATGCCGATCACGACGCCGGCCAGCAGCCTGGGCCTCATCCCCAGTGAGATGCTGGCGGTGTACACCGGTCCGGGCGGGATGCTCACCCGCAGCCTCGACGCCGCGCTCAGCCACAACGTCGCCATCGCCCTCGACCCGAAGATCCTCGTGTCGATCCGCGTCCTCGGCTCCAGCGCGCCGACGTCCGCCCTGGACTGGCTCGAACGGCTCTCAGGCGCGACGAACGAGATATTCGCTCTGCCGTACTCCGACGCCGACATCACCGCCCAGGCGCAACTCGGGGTCAACCCGTTCCTGGCGCCACTCTCGTTCGCCGACGCGATCGATCCCGCGGACTTCACGGCGACGGCCCCGACCCCCACTCCGACCCCGCGCGAGGGGGAGGACACCCCCAGCGCCGAGCCGAGCACGGAGCCGAGCGGTGAGCCAACCGCCGACACCGGTGTCCCCACCCTCGACGAGCTGTTGGCGTGGCCATACTCACTCAGCGGCATCGCATGGCCCGCGCCCGGGCTCGTCAGCGCCCCCGTTCTCCCGGCATTCACGGCGAACGGCTTCGGCACGACCATCGTCTCCGGGTCGAACATCGCTCCGGCCGATTCCGCGCAGCCTTCGGCATCCGGCGTGGCCGGCGAGATGGCGCTGCTCGTCGCCGACACTGAGCTCAACTCCGCCGTCAGCGACGCCATCACCGCCAGACGGGAGAGCGACTGGCAGGCAGCCATGGCACGTGCAACCGCCGCTGCCGCGGTCGCCGCCGACGAGTCGACGCCCCGCGCACTGCTGGCCGCGCTGCCCCGCGAGTGGCCGAGCACTGCGAGCTACTTGAACGCGACGCTCAGCGCGCTCGAGCAACTGCCGTTCGTCTCCTCCGTCGGCCTGCGCGCGCTCAGTGATGCCTCGGCACCCGAGCTGACCGTCGGCGAGACGGGGGAGTCCCCGGAGCGCCTCGCCGCCGTGGCGAATCTGCTCGAACGTGAAACCGCATTGACCGGTTTCAGCACGGCCGTCGCCGACCCCGCGACGATCACCGGGCCGGAGCGGGCGAGCCTGCTCGCACTGCTCGATGTCGCCTGGATTCCAGAGGACGAAGCGTGGCGCGCGGCCGTCGGCGAGGACCTCGCCCGCACCCGCGAGATCCTCGACTCGGTCAGCGTTGTCGAGAGCACCAGCGTGCTCGTGGTCGGTGGCAGCGCCCAGTTCCCGGTGACCGTGCAGAACTCGTACACGCAGCCCGTCACGCTCACCGTCAATCTGCTGCCGTCCAACGGTCGCCTCGTCGTCGATGAATCGGTCGACGTCACGATTGACGCGGCATCCAGCAGCACCGTTCTCGTACCCGTGAATGCCCACGTCGGTAACGGCGCCGTCGACGTGCAGATCACGCTGACGACCTCGGCCGGTGTGCAGCTGGGTTCGCCCGTGACGATCCCGGTCAACGTGCAGGCCGACTGGGAGGGCCTCGGCGCCGCCCTGCTCGGCGCCGCGATTCTGCTGTTCTTCGGCTTCGGCATCTTCCGCAACATCCGCCGTCGCCGGCGCGAGCGGGCCGCGGGCGAGAACCCGGAGAGTGACGACGAGTCCACGACACCTGCTGAGGTGGTTACAGGAGTAGAGGGTCAAGCGGATGTCGACGAGTCAGAGTCACCGCGTGGCTAGCGGCATCGGGCGGGCCAGCGCGCTGCTGGCATCCGGCACCATGGTGTCACGCGTTCTCGGCTTCGTGAAGGTCATTATCTTCGCGCGCATCATCGGGCAGTTCGGCCAAGGCGCCGACGCATTCAACATTGCCAATCAGCTGCCCAATCAGATCTACGTGATCGTCGCAGGGGGCGTGCTGAGTGCCGTCCTGGTGCCGCAAATCGTGCGCTCGTCCCTGCACAAGGATGGCGGCACCGGTTACATCAACAAGCTGGTCACGGTTGCCCTTGTCATCCTTGGCATCACGACCCTCGCCGCGACGCTCTGCGCGCCGGCTCTGACCTGGCTCGTCGTCGGGAACAATCTCCCACCCGAGCAGATGTCGCTCGCCATCGCTTTCGCCTACTGGTGCCTGCCGCAGATCTTCTTCTACGGCCTCTACACGGTGCTTGGCGAAGTGCTCAACGCACGAAAGTCATTCGGCCCGTTCACCTGGGTGCCCGTGTTCAACAACGTCGTGGCAATCGCCGGACTCGTCGCCTTCTCGATTCTGTTCGGGGCGGACCCGAACGGCACCCTGAAGGCCACCGACTACACGACTGCCATGATCGTTGTGCTTGCCGGCAGTGCAACGCTCGGCGTGATCGTTCAGGCAACGTCCCTGCTGTACTTCTGGAAGCGCATCGGCCTCAGCTACCGCCCCGACTTCCACTGGCGAGGGGTGGGCTTGGGTGCAGCGGGAAAGATGGCCAGCTGGACGTTCGGCATGCTGCTCCTGACGACATTCGCCGGCATCATCGAAACGCGGGTCGTGTCCGAGGCCTCTGGCAGCGACGCCTCGGTCGCCGTCATGAGCACAGCCTGGCTGGTCTTCATGCTCCCGCACTCGATCATCACTGTGTCGATCGCGACGGCGTACTTCACCCGCATGAGCGAACACGCGTCGACCGCGAACATCGCGGCCGTGCGCACCGACGCCTCGTCGGCCGTACGTGGAACCTCGCTGATCATCGTGCTGGCCACGGCCGTGATCGCCGTCTGCGCCTACCCCTTCTCGGTCTTCTTTGTCGAACTGTTCTCCCAGGTTCAGGCGCTGGGCAACGTGATCCTCGCGTACATCGTCGGGCTCGTCGCGTTCTGTGTGCTCTTCGTCTTCCAGCGCACCTTCTACGCGCTGGGGGACACCCGCACTCCGTTCTACTTCACCCTGTTCCAGGTCATCCTGGTGACGATCGGCGTGATCGGCTGCTCCTTCCTGCCGACGGAGTGGATCGCCGCCGGCATCGCCCTCGTCGTGAGTGTTGCCGGCGCAGCCCAGACCGTGCTGGCAGGCTTCTTGCTCCGCCGCAAGCTCGGCGGAATCGACGGCCGGCGCATCGTCCGGAGCCTGTCAACGTACGTACTTGCCGCAGTGATTCCGACGGCGCTCGGCGTGTTCCTCATGGCCCAGTTCGGCGCATTCGAGGACGGCGGATTCGCCGTTGCCAGCGTCCCAGGAGCGATTGTCTCGATGCTCGTGGTCGGTTCGGCCATGCTCGTGCTGTACTTCGGCACGTTGCTCATTCTGCGCACATCAGAACTCAAGGTCGTGCTGGATCCGATGCTCGCCCGCATCCGTCGCCGCTAGCGCCACCCCGAATCGTAACCACTCTGAGTGGTTATCCAATCCGATACGCTCAGCGCTCCGGAATACTCCTCACCTAGACTGTGTTTCACACTGGGCAGGCCGCAAGCGGCCGAATCACCAGGCATCGTCACCGCATCACCATTCAGGGAGTATTCGTGCGTCAGGTCATCATCATCGGCTCCGGCCCCTCCGGCTACACCGCTGCCATCTACGCCGCGCGTGCCAACCTCCAGCCGCTGCTGATCGCCAGCTCCGTCGAGGCCGGTGGCGAACTGATGAACACGACGGACGTGGAGAACTTCCCCGGCTTCCCCGAGGGCATCCAGGGCCCGGAACTGATGACGCAGATGCAGCAGCAGGCGGAGCGCTTCGGCACCGAGGTCGTCTACGACGACGTCACCAGCCTCGACCTCAGCGGCGACATCAAGACTGTCACGCTCGGCTCCGGCGAGACCCACGAGGCCCTCTCGGTGATCTTCGCCACCGGTTCCGCCTACCGCAAGCTCGGCGTCGACGGCGAGGAGAAGCTCTCCGGCCACGGCGTCTCGTGGTGCGCGACCTGCGATGGGTTCTTCTTCCGCGAGAAGACCATCGCCGTCGTCGGCGGTGGTGACTCTGCGATGGAGGAGGCCACCTTCCTCACGCGTTTCGCGTCGAAGGTCTACATCATCCACCGCAAGGACTCCCTGCGCGCCTCCAAGATCATGCAGGAGCGGGCATTCAATGACCCGAAGATCGAGTTCATCTGGAACTCCGAGGTCACCGCGATCCAGGGCGACACGGCCCTCAGCGGCGTCGCCCTGCGTGACACCGTGACCGGTGAGGCCTCTGAGCTCGCCCTCGACGGCCTCTTCATCGCGATCGGCAACGACCCGCGCACCCACCTGATCCACGGCCAGCTCGACCTCACCCCAGAGGGCACTATCGCCGTGGCCGGCCGCTCGTCCAAGACCTCCCAGAGCGGCGTCTTCGCCGCGGGCGACGTCATCGACCCGAGCTACCGCCAGGCGATCACCGCGGCCGGCTCCGGCTGTGTCGCCGCACTCGACGCAGAGCACTACCTCGCGTCGCTGCCGGCTGACCTCGCCATCGCGGCGGTGGCCGCCCCAGCCGCGGCTGCAGCGCAGGCCTGAACAGCTCCGGATGCCGGCGCCACCCGCATCCGCATGACCAACTGACCGCATTCACCGAAGGAGAACGCAATGACCGCACGTGCCGTGACCGAAGCCACCTTTGAGGCCGAGGTTCTCAACAACGAGAAGACCGTTCTGGTCGACTTCTGGGCCGAATGGTGTGGCCCCTGCCGTGCCGTCAGCCCGATCCTTGACCAGATTGCGACCGAGCACTCGGAGAAGCTCGACATCGTCAAGGTGAACGTCGACGAGAACCCGCAGCTGGCGATGAAGTACCAGATCACCAGCATCCCGGCGATGAAGGTGTACCAGGGCGGCGAGGTCGTCAAGACCGTCATCGGCGCCAAGCCCAAGCCTGCACTCGAAGCCGACCTGGCCGCCTACCTCGCGTAGCCGACCGGTCCTCACTGAACCCTCGGCCTCACGGCCGGGGGTTTTGTGCTTAAGCCCCACCCAGGCACGGAACCCATTCCTCCTTACGCTCTCCCACTGCATGGTGGGGCTTTTCAGGGGAATGGCCCGGGTTCGGCGGGCAGCGCTTCTTGACAGCACAGCAGGCAGGCCGCTCACCGAGAATCCTGTCTTTTTCCGCGTACTAGCATTGAACAGCACGAGAATGGATGACCAGTGACTGAACAGCACCAGCCCGGCAACAACCTCGACCCGTGGTACTCCCACTACGCCGACCGAGCCGCGGGCCTCCGCGCCTCCGAGGTGCGTGCGCTGTTCGCCGTGGCCTCACGGCCCGAGGTCGTCAGCCTCGCCGGCGGCATGCCGTTCGTCTCGGCGCTGCCCCAGGACCTCGTGATCAACGCCATGGATCAGGTCATGATCAAGCAGGGCGCCACCGCGCTGCAATATGGCTCTGGTCAGGGTGTTCCCGCGCTTCGTGAGCAGATTCTCGAGGTCATGGCCCTCGAGGGCATTCAGGCGAACGCCGACGACGTCGTGGTCACCACCGGCTCGCAGCACGCCCTCGAGCTGGTCAGCAAACTCTTCCTCGACCCGGGCGACGTCGTCATCTCCGAGGGGCCCAGCTACGTCACGGCCATGGTCATCTTCCGCTCGTATCAGGCCGATGTCGACCACGTGCCGATGGATGAGCACGGCATGATTCCCGAGGCCCTGCGCGAGCACATCACGCGCCTCAAGGCTGCCGGGCGCACGATCAAGCTGCTGTACACGATCCCGAGCTTCCACAACCCGGCAGGCGTCACGCTCAGCTGGGAACGGCGCCTTGAGATCCTCGCCATCGCCAAGGAGCACGACATCCTCGTGCTCGAAGACAACCCATACGGCCTCCTCTACTTCGACAGGCCGGCACCGGATGCGATGCGCTCGGTCGAGGAGGACGGCGTCATCTACCTCGGCACCTTCTCGAAGACGCTCGCACCCGGATTCCGTACCGGCTGGGCGCTTGCCCCTCACGCGATCCGGGAGAAGCTCGTGCTCGCCAACGAGGCGGCCGTGCTGTCGCCGAGCTCGTTCAGCCAACTGGTGATCTCCGAGTATCTGGCCACAGCCGATTGGAAGGGACAGATCAACACCTTCCGCGGGGTCTACCGGGAGCGCAAGGAGGCGATGCTCTCGGCACTGGGGGAGTACCTGCCCCAGCTCGAGTGGACGAACCCCAACGGCGGTTTCTACGTGTGGGTCACCCTTCCCGAGCCCCTGGACTCGAAGGCGATGCTCCCGCGCGCGGTCAAAGAACTCGTCGCCTACACCCCGGGCACCGCGTTCTACGGTGATGGCAACGGGCACCAGAACATCCGCCTCTCGTTCTGCTACCCGACCCCGGAACAGATTCGCCTCGGCATCCGGCGACTGGCAACGGTCATCGGCGGCGAGCTCGACCTGCTCGAGACCTTCGCCGGGACCGGCAAACTCGGGATGAGCCCCGGAGCGGCCCAATTCACCTCGCCGCCGCCGAATGTTTCCTAGTGTCCAGCCACTCTGAACCGACACCGGCCAGAGAACGCCTTCTGCACAACTGAAATCGAAGAAAGTCCTGATTATGACTGAAAACATTGCCGCAGAGACTCAGCAGGATTCACCGGAAGCCGCCGGAGCACCCGCAACCCTCGACATCGTCGTACTCGCCGGCGGAATCTCGCACGAGCGCGATGTCTCACTGCGATCCGGCCGTCGCGTGGCTGACGCACTGAGCGGAGCCGGGCACCGCGTCACCGTTCTCGACCCCGACGCGACGCTGCTCGACGCCATCACCACCCGCAACCCGGATGTCGTCTGGCCCGCGCTGCACGGAGCGAGTGGTGAGGACGGAGCACTGCTCAGTCTGCTCGAGGCGGCCGGTGTTGCCTTCGTCGGATCACGCGGCGATGATGCGGCTCTGGCCTGGTCGAAGCCAACGGCGAAGACGCTCGTTGCTCGCGCCGGCATTGCCACCCCCAAATCCATCACCCTGGCGAAGGAGACCTTCCGTGATCTCGGCGCCGCAAATGTGCTCAGCCGTGTGATCGACCGACTCGGAACGGATCTCGTTGTGAAGCCGTCGGTTGGCGGCTCGGCACAGGGCGTCTCGATCGTGGGCGACGCCTCAGAGCTGCCCCGCGCGGTCGTCGAGGCCTACACATACTCCGACGTCGCGCTCATCGAGAAGCGCATCCAGGGTGTCGAGCTCGCGGTTGGCGTGATTGACACGGGCGATGGGCCTCGGGCACTTCCCGCCGTCGAGATTCAGGCCAGCAGTGGCGTCTACAGCTTCGATGCGCGATACAACGCGGGGGAGACCACCTTCTTCACACCCGCGCGCATCAGCGCGACCGCCGCGGCTCACGTCGCCGAAACCGCCGTGGCCGTGCACGAGCTCCTCGGGCTCCGGCACGTCTCCAGGATCGACTTCATCCTGGATGCCGATGGCACCCCGTGGTTCCTCGAGGCGAACGTGCTCCCAGGCCTCACAGAGACCTCTTTGCTGCCTCAGGCGATCGAGGCCTCTGGACAGGAACTTGGGGCCGTCTACGGGGCTCTGGCGGCCGCTGCGCGCTCCTAGAGCACTCACCGAGGAAGGAGGGCGCCGGTCGGTGCCCTCCTTCTGTGTTTCCCCCGTTTCACGTGAAACCTCGGCCTCGCCGAATCGGTGTGGGAGAGGGGGCAGCCGCTGTACCGGCAGGCTTCGCCCCATGAGCCCGTCGAGACCAACGGGCGACGTCTGCCGATGCCTTTCGCTTTGGTCGCTGCAGATCTCATCAACGGGCGCCAGACGTCCATGCCGGTGGCGGTGTTCGCAGGCTGATTCTGACGAACGGTCGGACGGGTATCGAAACTCTCAGTCGACACGGCCACGGACCGCGTCCGCCAATCGGGGATCCGCATCCGGGCGCGCGGGTGTTTCACGTGAAACATCGATGTCGCCTCTGCGTGCGGGGGAGCGTGGTGGTCGCCGGTTGAGCTTGTCGAAACCAGCCAGAGCCTTGTCGGTGACCTTACTCAACGAACGGCGCGACGGCTTGAGTTCGCTGGCAGGGATTCCCGCGGCCGGTCGCGCCTGTCGAAACCCGTCCCGGCATCTCACAAGCCGCGACGTAGGCCACGCAACACGCGCCCGACGTGCTGCGACGCCGGGGGCAGTGTCCGTTGGTTGAGCTTGTCGAACCAACCGTCGACAGGCCTCGCAACGTAACCACGGATCGACCCACCACGTGGGGTGGCCGTCTGAGTGCTCGGAGAGTTTCACGTGAAACGTCGGCCCTGCCCCAACAAGCGGGGGAGAGGGCGCGGTGGAGGCGGGGTGCGACGGTTGAGAGTTTCGAATCACCCGGACCCGTCTCGACTTCTTCATAGAGCGCACCTCGGGCCGAGTCCGTCAACGGCGAACCGCTCCGGTAGTGAGCGTGTCAGGACCCGTCGTGAGGATTTCGACAGGCTCAATCGACGGGCAGTGGCGCCCGGAGGCAATGGTCGGTGCGCGTAGCGAGGCGTCCGTGAGCTGTGCCTCATGGGGTCGGTGCTGCGACGCGGATCGGGCCATGGGTCGAAGGTCGACCTCTCACCAGGCTGCATCAGCGCGCGATGATACTCGGCAGGACGTTCATCAGGTGGGATTCACTCTCGACGCGGCCGTCGCCCTCACTCGACCAGTGGGGTTTGTGGGGGAGGAGCTCCGCCTTCCAGCGCCTCCCTGCCGGGCGCGTAGCGAGGACCTGGAGCAGGCCCCGTTGAGCCCGGTGAGGCGTGTCGAGCGTTTCACGTGAAACACCGGAGTGCCCTGCGCCTCGGCAGGTGTCTGCGCGATAGCCCTCTGGCCCTGCGCCACAAACAGATCTGCCCCATGTTTCACGTGAAACATGGGGCAGAGTGTGCGTTCGGCGCGTTACTTGGTGAAGCCGGGCTCGCCGATCTCGCCGAGAATACGGTTGAGGTCGCTCACGGTGGCGAAGTCGATCGTGATCTGACCCTTGCGTGCACCGAGGCGCATCTTCACGCGGGTGTTGAGCCGGTCGCCCAGACGCTCGGCGATCTCGTTGAGGTGACCCTGGCGTGTTCCTGCGTGAGGCTTCACCTTGGGAGCGGGCTTCGGGCTCTTGCTCGCGGCAGCCTCGGCCGCACGCACGGAAAGATCCTCGTTCACGATCTTGTCGGCGAGGCTCTGCATGGCCTCCGGCTCGACGACCGAGAGAATGGCGCGGGCGTGGCCCGCCGACAACACGCCGGCGGCAACGCGCAGCTGAACGGGGGAGGGGAGCTTGAGCAAGCGCAGCGTGTTGGTGATCTGCGGGCGCGAGCGACCGAGCCGATTGCCGAGCTCCTCCTGTGTGATGCCGAAGTCGCTGAGGAGCTGCTGGTAGGCGGAAGCTTCCTCCAGGGGGTTCAACTGGGAGCGGTGGAGGTTCTCGAGCAGTGCGTCCCGCAGCATGTCGTCGTCTGCTGTGTCGCGGATGACGGCAGGAATGGTGTCGAGCCCGACCTCCTTGGTGGCACGGAGCCGGCGCTCACCCATGACGAGCTCGTACTTACCGGTCAGCTCAGGGTGCGGACGCACGACAATCGGCTGCAGCACGCCGATCTCGCGCACGCTGTGCACGAGTTCGGCGAGATCCTGCTCGTTGAAGACTGTGCGGGGCTGCACGGCATTCGGAACGATGTCGGCCGGGTTCAGATGCGCCAGACGGGCGCCTGGCACCACGAGCAGTTCGTCACGGCCGTCGGCGTCGGCCAGGGCCTGAGCCGCACCGATCGTGTCCGGGAAGAACACGTCGACGGGCCGCCCACGAGTCTCGTCGATCGTGGGGATCAGTGCGCCGATGCCGCGCCCGAGTCCGGTTCGCTTCGCCATGACTACCTGCTTCCTGTACGGGGGGTGACTACGGGTGCGCCTCGACGCGCCATCTCGGCTGCCGCCTCCTGATAGGAGAGCGACCCGGTCGAATTGGTGTCGTAGCTGATGACGCTCTGACCGTAACTCGGAGCCTCGGAGACGCGCACGGAGCGGGGAATGATCGTGCCGAGCACCTGCTGGGGAAAGTGGTCGCGAACGTCCTGAGCGACCTGATTCGCCAGATTGGTGCGCGAGTCGTACATCGTGAGGAGGATCGTCGAGACGCGGAGCACGGGGTTGAGATGCTTCTCGATCATCTCGATGTTCTTCAGCAGTTGGCTGAGCCCCTCGAGTGCGTAGTACTCGCACTGGATGGGGATCAGAACCTCGCTCGCAGCCACAAAGGCGTTGATGGTGAGGAGGCCGAGCGACGGCGGGCAGTCGATGAAGACGTAGTCGTACGGCTCGTCCATCTCCGCGATGTGGAGATCGAGGGCTCGACGCAGGCGCTGCTCCCTGGCAACGAGCGAAACCAGTTCGATTTCCGCTCCAGCCAGGTGAATATTTGCTGGAACGCAGTACAGCTCGCCCTCTTCTGGGCTCTTCTGAACCACCGCGGAGAGGGGGAGATCCTCGATGATCACGTTGTAGATGCTCGGCACATCGGCGCGATGCTCGACACCGAGCGCGGTCGAGGCGTTGCCCTGCGGGTCGAGGTCGATGACCAAGACCTTGGCGCCGAGACGTGCGAGCGCGGCGGCCAGATTGACGGCCGTCGTCGTCTTGCCGACGCCGCCCTTCTGATTCGAGATCGTGAGCACGCGTGTCTTCTCGGGGAGCGGAAGCTTCAACTCCGCGATCGCCTGGCGTCGCCGCGTCAGCGTCGCGACCTCCTCGGCCAGGGGAGCGTGGGACGGCGTGCTGGCCGCCGCATCCTCCGTCAGCGCCGCATGCGTGGCGGCATCCCAGTCGATGGCACCGGTGGTTGGATCGTCCTCTGCGCTCGATACGGTCGGAGCCGAAGTTTCGTCGGCGGATTGTTTCACGTGAAACACTGCTTCTTTCTCGTCGTCAATCAATTCAGTCGTGGCGCCGGCCTCGGTCACGCCGGCGTGGATCTCGACGAGGTCATTCGCGTCAATTTCAGTGCTGTGGGAGCCATTCTCCGGTGACTCGGCGCCGAGTCGTGCGCCGACAATCGCATCAAATGCGGCCAGGGAGACGACGGGGGAGTGGTCGTCGGACGATCTCAGGGTGTCGACTGCATCTGCGGCGGGCGGGGCGGACTCATCGCGCCCCTTCTTGTGGAACCATCCACGGCTCGCGGCATTCGCCATCTGCAATCCATTCCCTGTGTCGGTCGTCTCACGAGAGCGCCGACACCGCGGTGCCGGAACCGAACGAACGAGCACAGCATGCGTCGTACGCAGCAACCGGCGACGAGAGGAGTCGACTAACCCACTGTAGCCCGGATGACGCGGGTTTCTTCGCTCAGAATGCCTTCGCCGAGCACAAGAACCTCGACATCGCGCAATTTGTACTTGCGGATCGCCTTCTCGGCCGCCGTGATCTCGCCAGGGGCGCCTGCGCCCTTCATCAGCACGAGCTCACCGCCGGAACGGAGCAGGGGAGCGGTGAGCGGGATCAGGGTGCGCAGCGCGCTGACGGCCCTGGCCGTCACCTGATCGAACGTGCCCTCGCGCTTGGTCTCCTCGGCGCGAGCGCGCAGAACCTCGACATTGGCCAGTCCGAGTTCCTTCACCTGGTCGTTCAACCACGCGACGCGGCGCTCCATCGGCTCAATCAGGACGAAATTCACGTCTGGTCGGGCGATGGCGAGCACGAGACCGGGGAGGCCAGCACCACTGCCGACGTCGCCGACGAGGCCAGGGCGCAGCAGTGGCGCGACAATCGCGCAGTTCAGGATGTGTCTGGTCCACAGACGGGGAAGCTCGAGCGGCCCGATCAGGCCGAGCTCCTCACCGTGCGTCGCGAGGTTTGTGGTGAATGCCCGCGCCTGCGTCAGCTGCTCGCCGAAGACTTCGGCGGCAACGAGTGGTTCCGACTCAAGGGTGTCAGTCATGGTTTCACGTGAAACTATGCGCGGCGCGTGATGACGGTGTGGCGGTCGCGACCCTCGCCGTTGGACTCGGAGGTGTAACCCCGCTCACCGACGATGTCGTGCACGAGCTTGCGCTCGTAGGAGGACATGGCGGGCAGAGCCGCCGACGCCGCTCCGCCCTCGATGCGCTCGATGGCGCGCGTCACGAGGGCGGTCAACTCGGCCTCGCGGGCGTCGCGGGAGCCGCCGATGTCGAGGATGAGACGCGAGAATCCGCCCGTCTTGCTCTGCACGGCGAGGCGCGTGAGCTCCTGCAGAGCGTTGACCGTGTCCGGCTTCGAGAGCACAGAGATGTTCGCCCCAGCGCCGGCGTTCACCGAGAGGTACGCACGGCCGTTGCGGGCGTCGATGTCGATGTCGCCGTCGAGGTCGCAGATGTCGAGGAACTCCTCGATGTAGTCCGCGGCGATGTCGCCCTCCTGCTCGAGCTGGGCCTGGGAGGGCGCTGCGGTGCGCTCCGTGCCTTCCGCTGCCGCCTCGAAGGTGGCAGCGGTGCCCTGCTCCGGTGCCTCGAGAGCAGAGGCGTCAACGGTGGTGGTGTTCTGAACGTCGGTCATCTGCGTCCTACTTCTGGTCGCCGGGCTTGGTTTGCTTCTTCGCCCGGTTCTTGCTGATCGGCTGCTGCCGCTGGGTCTTCTTGGCCGCCTCTTCGTCGACGACGATCACGGTGCCGTCGGTGGCGACGAGCTTGCCCTTGCGGGCCAGACGCTCCTCGCGGGCCTTGGCCGCCTCGCTGCCGGGGGTCGGCATGTTCCGGATGACGACGAACTGCTGAACCATGGTCCAGATGTTCGAGGTGAGCCAGTAGAACATGACGCCGAGCGGGAAGGCGACACCGGAGAAGGCGAAAACGAGGGGGAGTAGGTAGAGCATGATGCGCTGCTGCTTGAACATCGGGCTCGCCTTGGTCTCCGGCGACATGTTCTTCGAGACGATCTGCAGCTGGGTGATGAACTGCGAGGCGGTCATGAGCACGACCATGACGGCGGCGATGATCATGACGGAAGCGCTGAACGGCTCACCCTCGAGCATCAGCGTCCACTGTGAGGCGAAGGAGCTGTGCAGCGGCGCGACGCCGAAGAGCTCGGCGTCACCGAACTGCTTGGCCAGCTCGGCGTTGAGCGGGCCGACGCCGGTCTTGCCGTGCTGGGCGTCATTGAGCACCGAGAACAGTGCGAAGAAGATCGGCATCTGCAGCAGCAGCGGCAGGCACGAGCTCAGCGGGTTGGTGCCGGTCTTCTTGTAGAGCTCCATCGTCTCGCGCGACATCGCCTCGCGCGAGAACTGGTCCTTCTTGCCCTTGTACTTCTCTTGGATCTTCTTCAGCTGCGGAGCAACCTCCAGCATGCGGCGCTGGTTCTTGATCTGCCTGACGAAGATCGGGATCAGAGCGGCACGCACCACCACCACGAGGCCGACGATGGCCAGCACCCAGGTGAGGCCGGCGGCAGGGTCCATGCCCATCGCGCTGAACAGCCAGTGCCAGCCGACGAGGAGTAGCTCAACAGCCCACTTCAGTGGCCACAGAACGATCGAGATCAAGTCCATTGTTGGGGTCAGCCCTTTCCTTGGCCTGCGACGACGAAGCCGGATGCCGTCACGCGATAGCGCCGCACACGTTTGAGGGGAACGTCGTCGATTCCGCCCTCGGCCCAGGGGTGGCACCGCACGATACGGCGGGCCGCCAGCGCCCCGCCGACGACGACACCGCGATCTTGCACAGCGGTGAGCGCGTACTGGGAGCACGATGGGTAATAACGGCACACATCGCCATAGAGCGGTGAGATCACGGCGCGATAGACGCGCAGGAGTAGAACGACGATGTTGCGCGGCACAAGCAGTGCAGTTGCGACAAGTCTGTTCACGAGGAACTCTCCCGGCGACGAGATGTGCTTGAGTTCGCTGAACGAGTCAAAGACTCCGCGAGCTCACTCCGCAGGGTTTCCCACGAAGCTGTGGAGCAATCGGGCAGCGCGCGGATGACCACGTCGACGCCCGGTTGCACCCGGTCAAGCATCAGATAGCTGGCCGCCTTGAGTCGTCTGCGCACGCGATTGCGTTGCGTTGCACCGCCGACCGTCTTTGCGACGATAAAGCCAAAACGAGCGCCCTGACCGCGCGAAGCAGCTGCTTCGGGATCAGAACGCACATACGTCACGAAGTGAGGCGTGACGAATCTCCGCCCCCGACGTACGACTCCTTTATAGTCGTCGCCCGTCGTGATGCGGTTCGCCTTGGCAAGCACTGGGCTTGAGATCGAGCCTGGGTGCTTAAGCGGAAAGCTCGACGCGACCCTTGCGGCGACGAGCGCCGAGGATCGCGCGGCCGGCACGCGTGCGCATGCGCAGGCGGAAACCGTGCACCTTGGCGCGACGACGGTTGTTCGGCTGGAACGTTCTCTTGCTCATTGTGTGTACTCCACGTCTTGGATCTCCACGAGCCTCGATGTGGCCGGGAAAGAAATTTGGGCAGCCAGAAGGCTGGGGTCAACCTATTAAAACTACGGCCTGAGCAGGCTCCGGTCAAACCGGATGCCTGATCGGCTGCGGATTCTCCATGATCTTCACAGCTTGCGCAGCAGCGACACGCGGGCGCCCCGCCCAATATTCTGCTGGTCTCCGGGTCGGATCTGAGCATTCACCACGAAGTTATCCCCAGCAAGATACCCATAGTTCCGCTAGTTTTGTCTGAGTTACCCACAGCGGTGGATAACTCTGTGAGTACTTTTCATCTTTCTCGGATCCATGGCACCGCCATCCGCACGCAGCACCACTGCCGCGGCCCCGAGGTAGGCACGAGCATCGCAGAAACACCAAGCAGTGTGGAGAACAATGGCCGACGTCGAACAGCCGATCGAGAACACCTGGAGCGATGTGCTCGCGGGACTCACATCGGACAGCACGATCACCCCGATGCTGTACGGCTTCCTCAACCTCGTCGAGCCGAAGGGGATCGCGGCGGGCACCTTCTATCTGGAGGTTCCGAACGACTTCACCGCGAGCATGCTGAACCAGCGCATGCGGACGTCGCTGCTTGCGGCGATGAGTGCCATCGGAACGCCAGCGATCACCAACTTCTATGTCGTCGTCAATCCCGAGCTGGAGAACGACGCAGCGACACAGCAGGCATTCGAGTCCCCGGAGTCCCTGGGGGCGCCTCAGACGATGCCGGCTCAGCAGCCTGTCGCCCCGATGACACCACCCAATGTCGTCGAGACCCCGGCGACCCCACAGTCCGTCTTCGAGCACAGCTCACCGGAACAGTCCAATGACACCCGGTTGAACCCGAAGTACAGCTTTGACAACTTCGTCATCGGCCAGTCGAACCGATTCGCGCACGCTGCGGCGGTCGCCGTTGCCGAGGCGCCGGCCAAGGCATACAACCCTCTCTTCATCTATGGCGATTCCGGGTTGGGCAAGACCCACCTCCTGCACGCCATCGGGCACTACGCCATGAGCCTCTACCCCGGGGTGCGCGTTCGCTACGTGAGCTCGGAGGAGTTCACCAACGACTTCATCAACTCGATCGCCAATAACAGGGGAGCGGTCTTCCAGTCCCGATACCGGAACATCGACATCCTCCTGATCGATGACATCCAGTTCTTGCAGGGCAAGGCCGAGACCCAGGAAGCGTTCTTCCACACCTTCAACACGCTGCACGACCACAACAAGCAGGTGGTCATCACAAGCGACCTGCCCCCCAAGGCGCTCACCGGCTTCGAGGATCGCATGCGCAGCCGCTTCGAGTGGGGCCTCATCACCGATGTGCAGGTGCCCGACCTCGAGACCCGCATCGCCATTCTGCGCAAGAAGGCGCAGTCAGAGCGGATGCAGGCCCCGGACGACATCCTCGAGTTCATCGCAACCAAGGTGTCCTCCAACATCCGGGAGCTCGAGGGAACGCTGATCCGTGTCACCGCCTTCGCCAGCCTCAACCGCACGCCGGTCGACATGAATCTGGTGCAGACGGTATTGAAGGACCTGATCACCCTCGATGAGGACAATGTGATCGCGCCGGCGGACATCATCACGAACACCGCTGACTACTTCAAGCTCACCGTTGACGACCTCTACGGCTCGAGCCGCTCGCAGGCCGTCGCCACGGCCAGGCAGATCGCGATGTACCTCTGCCGTGAGCTCACCAACCTCTCACTCCCCAAGATCGGGCAGCTGTTCGGCAACCGCGACCACACCACGGTGATGTACGCCAACAAGAAGATCAGCGAGCTCATGAAGGAACGTCGCTCGATCTACAACCAGGTCACCGAGCTCACCAACCGCATCAAGCAGAACCACCGCTACAAGTAGGGGCTTGCGCTCGACGCGCCCGGGCCGCCAGAATATTCCACTACTCACATGTTGTGGATAACTTGTGGATAGTTAATGAGCAACTCGCATGAAGCTGTTGAAGAATGCCGTGTTCTTGTGGGTTTCAGCCCTTCGCCGCGGTCCACACCTCATGCATGAGGGCATTAACGCTCACACAGCTTCAACAAGTGACAGCCGCGTAGTTCTCTGTGTATACAACGAATTAACATAGTTATCCACAGTTTCCACAGCGGTTAAGACCGTTAAAGAATTCTTAAAGAGATCTCCCATGCGACAACCTTGTGGACGGCCGAGCCGCCCACGACCCGAAACGAATGACAAGAAACCCACGCCGTAATGGCAGGGGTTAGCATGGAGCCCAGCCAGTCAGCCCCGCTGTCTGGCGCAATCGACAAGCAGCGAACAGGAGCGCCTTCGTGAAGTTTCAGGCCAATCGGGATGTCTTCAGCGAGGCGGTTTCCTTCGCCGTCAAGCTCCTCCCGCAGCGCACAACGCTGCCGATTCTGAGCGGTGTGCTCATCCAGGCCACGGAGACCGGGCTGATCCTGTCGTCGTTCGACTACGAGGTCTCGGCGCAAACGGAGATCGCAGCCGATGTCGAGGAGACAGGCACTGTGCTCGTCTCCGGCCGTCTCCTCGCCGAGATCGCCAACAGGCTTCCCAATGCGCCCGTGCGCTTCAGCACCGAGGAAAGCCGCATCATCGTCAGCAGCGGATCGGCCAGCTTCACGCTGCTGTCCATGCCGGTTGAGGAATACCCGAGCATCCCGCAGATCAGCTCCGAGTCCGGGCTCGTGCCCGCCGAGGAGTTCGCCGCCGCCGTGGCTCAGGTCGCCGTCGCCGCTTCGCGTGACGATGTCACCCCGGTGATCACGGGCGTCCAGCTCGAGGTCAGCGAGAACAGCCTGGGGCTCGTCGCCACCGACCGCTACCGCGTCGCCGTTCGCGAGATCAACTGGGATGGCGGCAACAACGCCAGTGGCGAGACCATCACCGCCCTGGTGCCGGCTCGCACGCTGCAGGAAGTCGGCAAGACCTTCGGCAA
This sequence comes from Microterricola gilva, assembly GCF_004217495.1. Taxonomy (NCBI): domain Bacteria; kingdom Bacillati; phylum Actinomycetota; class Actinomycetes; order Micrococcales; family Microbacteriaceae; genus Microterricola; species Microterricola gilva. The sequence goes on along the minus strand of NZ_SHLC01000001.1, from coordinate 3,529,675 downwards.
CGCCGGAACGATCTCGGTCGCCATCACCAACAACGACGACCGGGAACTCATCGCGTTCACGGCGAACAAGAAGACGGTCACCAGCCTGCTGATCAAGGGCAACTTCCCGCCCGTTCGCCGCTTGTTCCCCGAGACCACGCCGAACCACGCCGTGATGAACACGGCGGAACTCATCGAGGCAACGCGTCGCGTCGCCCTCGTCCTGGAACGTGAAGCCGCCCTTCGCTACAGCTTCTCGGCTGACGGCCTCACGCTCGAGGCCATCGGTTCCGAGCAGGCGCAAGCCTCCGAGACGATCGACGCCGTGCTCACCGGCGACGAGATCGTCGTCTCGCTCAAGCCCCAGTTCCTGCTCGATGGCCTGGGCGCCGTCCACTCCGAGTTCGTGCGCATCTCGTTCACTCGCACCGAGAACCCGAACAAGCCAGGCCCTGTGCTGATCACCAGCCAGAGCTCGAAGGAAGAGCCGAGCGCCGACAGCTACAAGTACCTGCTGCAGCCCAACCTGCTGCTGCGCTAGGCCGCATCCTCCAACCCCGAACTTGACGCAACGTCGCGCCACTCGCACGATAGCCACGGCATCCGTCGTGGCTGCACCTCAAGCCAAGGAAACACCATGCACATCGGTCTCATCGGTCTCGGAAAAATGGGCGGCAACATGCGCAGCCGCCTGCGCGCACAGGGCATCGAGGTCACCGGCTTCGATCGCAACCCCGACGTCACGGATGTCGCGACCGTCGCCGAGATGGTCGCCGCGCTGCCCGCGCCCCGCACCGTCTGGGTGATGGTTCCGGCCGGCGCCATCACGGATGCCGTGATCGGTGAGCTGAACGAGCTGCTCGAGCCCGGGGATCTGGTGATCGATGGAGGCAACTCCCGCTTCACCGAAGACTTCAAGCACGCCGAGCTGCTCGGAACCAAGGGCATCGACTACATCGACGCCGGCGTGTCCGGTGGAGTCTGGGGCCGTGAGAACGGTTACGGCCTGATGGTCGGCGGCAGCGCCGCCCAGGTCGAGCGCGTCATGCCCGTCTTCGACGCACTGCGCCCTGACGGCCCGCGTGAGGAAGGCTTCGTGCACGTCGGTGAGGTCGGCGCCGGCCACTACGCCAAGATGGTGCACAACGGCATCGAATACGCCCTGATGCAGGCCTACGCCGAGGGCTATGAACTCCTCGACGCACGCAGCGACCTGATCAAGGACGTGCCGGGAACATTCAAGGCCTGGCAGCGCGGCACCGTCGTGCGTTCCTGGCTGCTCGAGCTGCTCGTGCGCGCGCTGGACGAGGACGCCGATCTCAGCGACATCGAAGGCTACGTCGACGACTCCGGCGAGGGTAGGTGGACCGTCGAGGAAGCCATCGCCAACGCCGTCCCCGTCCCGACGATCAGCGCGTCGATCTTCGCCCGCTTCGTCTCCAGACAGGACGATTCGCCCGCCATGAAGGCCGTCGCCGCTCTGCGCAACCAGTTCGGCGGGCACGAGGTCAAGAAGGCCGAAGGCTAGAGTGACCGGCGGGCTGTCAGAGGGAGCCCGATAAAGTTGGGGCCGTGTTCGTTTCGCATCTGAGTCTCAGCGACTTCCGCAATTATGCGGTCGCCGAGGTCGAGTTGCGCCCCGGTGCGAATCTCATCGTCGGGCGGAACGGGCAGGGCAAGACGAACCTCGTCGAGGCGCTCGGCTATCTCAGCACGCTCGGCTCGCATCGCGTGTCGAACGATCATGCGATGATCCGCGCCGGCCAGGACGCCGCGATCATCCGGGCCAGGCTCGAGCATGGGCAGCGGTCGATTCTCGCTGAGGTCCAGATCAACCGGGTCGGAGCGAATCGGGCACAGATCAACCGATCCGCGATCAAGCCGCGTGAGTTACCGCGCTACTTCTCCAGCGTGCTGTTCGCGCCGGAAGATCTCGCGCTTGTGCGGGGCGAACCGTCTGGCAGGAGGCGCTTCCTCGACCAGCTGTTGATCCTGCGCTCCCCGCGTCTGTCCGGTGTGCTCACCGACTACGACCGTGTGCTGAAGCAGCGCAACACGCTGCTGAAATCGGCCAGGGCACGCGGGGTGCGCGGCGACGCACTGTCGACCCTCGACATCTGGGATGAGCGCCTGGTCGCACTGGGCTCAGAGATCATCGATGAGCGCCTGGAGCTGATCCGCGCGCTCCTCGACCCGCTGCGCCGCGCCTACCACGCCGTCGCCGGCGATGACCACGGCCCCGATCTGCGCCCGCAATTGAGCATTCTCGGCGCGGACATCGACGGTGACGATGAGCTCGGCCCCGTGATGTCGCCCCTTCGGCAGGTCCAGGGCGGGCCTGGCCAGAGCAACGGGCATGACCCCAGGGCCGGCGATGGCCTGAACGGCGGGAGCGGCGGCACGGCTGAGCGCTTCCGCTCTGCACTCGCAGCGGTGCGCGGCAAGGAGCTCGATCGCGCGATCACGCTGGTCGGGCCACACCGCGATGACCTCATCTTCATGTTGAATGCCCTCCCTGCCAAGGGTTACGCGAGCCACGGTGAGTCGTGGTCGTTCGCGCTCGCCCTCAAGCTGGCCGCTGCCGAGATCCTCCGCCGCGAGACCGCAGCCGGCGACCCCGTCTTGATCCTCGACGACGTCTTCGCCGAGCTTGACCAGCAGCGCAGGAGCCGCCTGGCCGACGCCGTCACCGGTTACGAGCAGGTGCTCATCACCGCTGCCGTCCTCGAAGACGTGCCTGCGGCTCTCGCTGCCCATACGATCCACATCCGTGCAGGGGAGGTCGTCGATGCCTGATCTGCCGATTGTGCCGGGGAGCCCAGGGGAACCCGCGGACCAGGACGACGCGGCGAAAGCAACGGTCCAGCACCGGTCTGCCCTGCCGGACGAGACGGAGGCGAGCCGGGTCTACCTGCACCTCAAAGAGGTTTTCGGGGGATTCCCACGCGGAGCACGCCTCAAGCGCAAGAAACGTCTCGACCCGACGGAGAGCCAGGCATTCGGCATCGGCCGCGACCCGAAAGGGCTCGGTGACTCCCTCGAACTGCTCACGAAACAGCTGGGCTGGCGGGCGCCGCTCACCCAGGCCGATCTCCTGAACTCCTGGGCGGATATCGCCGGAGCCGAGACCGCCAAGCACTCGACGCCGCTCGGGATCGACGACGGGGTGCTCACTGTGCAATGCGAGTCGACGGCGTGGGCGACGCAGCTGCGACTCATGCGTGTTGAGATCATGACGCGCATCGTCACGGAGTTCACCGAAGCAGGTGTCGTGTCCATCCGCTTTCAGGGGCCGAACGCCCCTTCCTGGAAAAAGGGCCCCAGATCGATTCCAGGGCGTGGCCCACGCGATACCTACGGCTAGGCAAACAAATTCGGTCAACTGCCGAAATCAAGGCCGTCAGATCGCGAAATCTCCCCGGGGATGGTGCCCTTCTTGGTAGCATGGGGAGTCGCCTAAACGACGGTCAGGAGCCTAATTTCATATGACATCGGAACCGAATACGAGCGATGCAGTGCCCGAATACGGAGCAGACGACATCCAGGTTCTCGAAGGACTTGAGGCGGTGCGCAAGCGTCCGGGAATGTACATCGGTTCGACCGGTCCCCGCGGCTTGCACCACCTGGTCTACGAAATCGTCGACAACTCGGTCGATGAGGCCCTCGCCGGCTACTGCGACGTCATCGACGTGACGATCCTCGCCGACGGTGCCGTGCGCGTGATTGATAACGGCCGCGGCATCCCCGTCGACCTGAACAAGGCTCTCGGCAAATCGACGGTCGAGGTCGTCCTCACCGTCCTGCACGCAGGCGGAAAGTTCGGCGGCGGCGGTTACGCCGTCTCCGGCGGTCTGCATGGCGTCGGGTCCTCCGTGGTCAACGCCCTCTCCAGCCGCCTCGAGGTCGAGGTCAAGCGCCAGGGCCACGTGTGGCGTCAGAGCTACAAGCACGGCGTGCCAGACGCACCGCTCGCCCAGGGCGAGGCCTCGGATGAGACCGGAACCCAGATCACCTTCTGGCCGAGCGCCGACACCTTCGAGACAATCGAATTCGACTACGAGACGCTGCGCGCACGCTTCCAGCAGATGACGTTCCTCAACAAGGGACTGCGCATCAACCTCACCGATGAGCGTGAGTCGAGCCGTGACGACGAGGGCAAGCCGCGTCACAACTCCTACTTCTACGAGCAGGGCCTCCGCGACTACGTCGAGTACCTGAACACCGCCAAGAAGGCCGAGGTCGTCCACGACGAGATCATCTCCTTCGAGTCGGAGGACACCGAGCGCAAGATCGCGCTCGAGGTCGCGATGCAGTGGACGATGGCATACACCGAGAGCGTTCACACCTACGCAAACACCATCAACACGCACGAGGGCGGAACCCACGAAGAGGGCTTCCGTGCCGCGCTCACCACGCTCGTGAACAAGTACGCACGCGAGAAGGGGATCCTCAAGGAAAAGGACGAGAACCTCTCCGGCGACGACGTGCGCGAGGGTCTCACGGCTGTCATCTCGATCAAGCTCGGCGAACCGCAGTTCGAGGGCCAGACCAAGACCAAGCTCGGCAACACCGAGGCGAAGGCATTCGTGCAGCGCGTCGTCGGTGTCGAGCTCGCTGACTGGTTCGACCGCAATCCGAACCAGGCCAAGGACATCATCCGGAAGTCGCTGCAGGCGGCAACGGCTCGCCTTGCCGCCCGCAAGGCTCGCGAGGGTGCCCGTCGCAAGGGCCTGCTCGAGTCCGGTGGAATGCCGGGCAAGCTCAAGGACTGCCAGTCGAAGGACCCCTCGATCTCCGAGGTGTTCATCGTCGAGGGCGACTCGGCCGGCGGTAGCGCCGTGCAGGGCCGCAACCCGGAGACTCAGGCCATCCTGCCGCTGCGCGGCAAGATCCTGAACGTGGAGAAGGCTCGCCTCGACCGCGCGCTCGGCAACAACGAGGTCCAGGCCATGATCACGGCGTTCGGCGCCGGCATCGGCGAGGACTTCAACACCGAGAAGGTCCGCTACCACAAGATCGTTTTGATGGCGGATGCCGACGTCGACGGCCAGCACATCACGACGCTGCTGCTGACCCTGCTGTTCCGCTACATGCGGCCGCTGATCGACCTCGGTTACGTCTACCTGGCGCAGCCGCCGCTGTACCGCCTTAAGTGGTCGAACTCGGCTCACGAGTACGTCTACTCCGACCGTGAGCGTGACGCGCTTCTGGTCGAGGGAGCGGCTGCGGGCAAGCGCATCCCGAAGGACAACGGCATCCAGCGCTACAAGGGTCTCGGCGAGATGGACTACCAGGAACTCTGGGAGACCACGATGAACCCGGAGACCCGCACACTGCTGCAGGTCACGCTTGACGATGCGGCCGCGGCCGACGAGATCTTCTCCACCCTGATGGGTGAAGACGTCGAGAGCCGCCGCAACTTCATTCAGCAGAACGCGAAAGACGTGCGCTTCCTGGATATTTGATCGCACGAGCCGCGAAGCGGCGAGTCGATCAAGGCTTGAGGGAACCGGCCCTTCCGGCCGGTTCCCGAAGCCCTCACGGCACGCGCTGCGGCGAAGCCTCTGAGAGCACCCGTACGAACTTGAGTAAGAAGTAGACGAGAAGACAAATGGCAGACGAAGACAACATCACCGGTGGCGAACAGCTGAGCGCCGACGAGCAGCAGGTCGCCGACACGTTCAAGGCGCACGGCAAGATCGACCAGGTCGATCTGCAGCTGGAAATGCAGCGGTCCTACCTCGACTACGCCATGAGCGTCATCGTCGGGCGTGCGCTTCCCGATGTACGCGACGGTCTGAAGCCGGTGCACCGCCGCGTTATCTATGCGATGTTCGACGGCGGCTACCGCCCGGACAAGGCCTTCTCCAAATGCTCGCGCGTCGTCGGCGACGTGATGGGCCAGTTCCACCCGCACGGTGACAGCTCCATCTACGACGCGCTGGTGCGCCTCGTGCAGCCGTGGAGCCTGCGCTACCCGCTGGCCCTCGGCCAGGGCAACTTCGGCTCACCCGGCAACGACGGCGCCGCAGCCCCGCGATACACCGAGACCAAGATGGCCCCGCTCGCCCTCGAGATGGTCCGCGACATCGACGAGGACACCGTCGACTTCCAGGACAACTACGACGGCCGCACCCAGGAGCCGTCGGTTCTGCCGTCCCGCTTCCCGAACCTGCTCGTCAACGGCTCGGTCGGCATCGCGGTCGGCATGGCCACGAACATCCCGCCGCACAACCTGCGCGAGGTGGCAGCCGGTGCCCAGTGGTACCTCGAGAACCCCGACGCGACGCGCGAAGAGCTGCAAGAGGCGCTCATGCAGCGCATCAAGGGGCCCGACTTCCCGACCGGCGCCCAGATCCTCGGCGTCAAGGGGATCCACGACGCCCAGCGCACCGGCCGCGGCTCCATCACGATGCGCGCCGTCGTCAATGTCGAAGAGATCCAGAACCGTACCTGCCTGGTCGTGACCGAGCTGCCGTACCAGGTCAACCCGGACAACCTCGCGATCAAGATCGCCGACCTGGTCAAGGACGGCAAGATCAGCGGCATCGCCGACATCCGCGACGAGACCTCCGGTCGCACCGGCCAGCGCCTCGTCATCGTGCTCAAGCGCGACGCCGTCGCCAAGGTCGTGCTGAACAACCTCTACAAGCACACCCAGCTGCAGGAGAACTTCGGTGCGAACATGCTCGCCATCGTCGATGGCATCCCGCGCACGCTCTCGATCGACGGCTTCATCCACGCCTGGGTCATGCACCAGGTCGAGGTCATCGTCCGCCGCACCCAGTTCCGCCTGAAGAAAGCCGAAGCAGAGGCACACATCCAGCGCGGCTACGTGAAGGCGCTCGACGCCCTCGACGAGGTCATCGCCCTCATCCGCCGCTCCCCGGATGTCGAGAAGGCACGCCTCGGCCTGATGGACCTGCTCGGCGTCGACCAGTTGCAGGCCGACGCGATCCTCGCCATGCAGCTGCGTCGACTGGCCGCCCTCGAGCGCCAGAAGATCATCGACCGCTTGAACGAGCTCGAGCTGGCGATCGCCGAGTTCCACGCGATCCTCGCATCCGAGACCCGCCAGCGCCAGATCATCATCGACGAGCTGGCCGAGGTCACCGCGAAGTTCGGTGATGACCGCCGCACGGAGATCATGTACGGCTACGACGGCGACATGAGCATCGAAGACCTCATCCCCGAGGAGGAGATGGTCGTCACCGTCACCCGCGGCGGCTACGTCAAGCGCACCCGAAGCGACAACTACCGCAGCCAGCACCGTGGCGGCAAGGGTGTCAAGGGCGCCCAGCTGCGCGCGGATGACGTCGTCGAGCACTTCTTCGTCACGACGACGCACCACTGGCTCCTGTTCTTCACCAACGCCGGCCGCGTCTACCGTGCCAAGGCCTACGAGATCCAGGAGGCCGGCCGCGACGCGAAGGGCCAGCACGTCGCGAACCTGCTCGAGATGCAGCCGGACGAGGAGATCACACAGATCCTCGACATCCGCGACTACGCGGTTGCGACGTACCTGGTGCTCGCCACCCGTGACGGCCTGATCAAGAAGACGGCGCTCTCCGAGTACGACACCAATCGGTCCCGCGGCATCATCGCCATCAAGCTGCGCGAGGGCGACGCCCTGGTCTCGGCGATGCTGCTGAACGAGGACGACGACGTGCTGCTCGTCTCGCGCAAGGGAATGTCGATCCGCTTCAAGGCCAGTGACGAGGCCCTGCGCCCGATGGGCCGCAGCACCTCCGGCGTCGGCGGAATGCACTTCCGCGGTGACGACGAGCTGCTGGACGCATCGGTCGTCAGCGACGAGGGCTACGTCTTCGTCGTGACCGAGGGCGGATACGCCAAGCGCACGTCCGTCGACCAGTACCGACTGCAGAACCGCAACGGTCTGGGCATCAAGGTGGCCAAGCTGAGCGAGGACCGTGGCGATCTGGCCGGCGCGATCATCGTCGAGGAGCAGGACGAGGTCCTTGTGGTTCTTGCCAGCGGCAAGGTGGTACGCTCTGACGTCGCTGAAGTCCCTGCCAAGGGGCGCGACACAATGGGCGTTGTATTCGCCAAATTTGCCGATGACGATCGAATCATCGCCATCGCGAAAAACACCGAACGCAATCTGGAGAACGCCGACGAGGAGTCGGATGCGCCAGAGGGCGAACCCGGGAAGGATGAAACCGTAAATGAGTAGTGTCGCTGACAAGCTGGCGAAGAAATCCAATCGACGTCCGTCGACCAAGCAGGTGCGCCTGAAGCTGGTCTACGTCGACTTCTGGTCGGCCGTGAAGCTGTCGTTCCTGGTCTCGATCTGCCTGGCGATCATCACGATTGTCGGCACGTTCCTGATCTACACGGTGCTTGACTCGACCGGCATCTTCGATGAGGCCGACAAGCTCTTCAAGGACATCACCGGCGGGGCTCAGAGCCTCTCCGAGATCCTCTCCCTGCCGCAGGTGATGGGGTTCACCGTCGTCGTCGCGCTGCTCGATCTCGTCGTCGTGACGGCGCTCGGCGCCATCATGGCCGTGCTCTACAACCTCAGCGTGAAGGTCACCGGCGGCGTGCTCGTCGGCTTCACGAACAATTAGACGCGCGCGGGAATACGTGCCCGATTTCACCTTTCGGGCAGTGGTCAGGTAGTCTCATATCTGCCCATTCGGGGATATAGCTCAGGCGGTTAGAGCGCTTCGCTGATAACGAAGAGGTCCCAGGTTCAAGTCCTGGTATCCCCACGAAATGGCTGGAACAAGTAATTGCACCGGTCATTCCTACGGTGAAGATTCCCAGAATCTTCTCCGCGGGGCCTTAGCTCAGTTGGTAGAGCGCCTGCTTTGCAAGCAGGATGTCGGGAGTTCGATTCTCCCAGGCTCCACAGTCACAGATCAGAAAAGAAGGCCGACGAGAGTCGGCCTTCTTCTGTTTAACCGGTCGATCGAGTCGTCAGCGGCACTAGTGTTGCGGCATGGACATCAGGGTTGCTGCCTACGGGGTGATCATTCGCGACGGGTGCATTCTGCTCGCACACTGGAATGAGCACGGGCGAAGCGGATGGACGCTTCCAGGAGGCGGCCTGGAGGGCGGCGAGAACCCAGCGCAGACCGCCGTGCGGGAGATCTTCGAGGAAACCGGCTACCACGCGGGCCTCGATGTGCTCCTGGGCATCGACAATCACGTCATATCCGCCCGCTCACGCATCGCGGGTGCCACACACCCGCTCAACGCCATTCGCGTGCTCTACCGGGCGCACATCATCTCGGGGGAGATCACCCACGAGCTCGACGGTTCCAGTGACGAGGCGCGGTGGGTTCCACTCGACGAGCTCGAGAGCCTCAAGACCGTCGAGCTCGTGCGCATTGCCCTGGCACTGAATGAGCGTATGCCGGCCAACGGCATCCCCGATGAGCGCTGAGCTGCGCTACCAGCAGACCAGCGGGTGAAGAAAACGAAAAGCCGCCACCCCGCGGGGTGACGGCCGATCGACTGGGTTCGACTAGGCGCGCGGCCCGTCGAACGGGGTCTCGTCATCGGCGACCCAGAGCTCGTCATCCGCTCGGAAGGTCTGCCAGACCGCGTAGGCGACGCCCGCAGCGACCAGCACGGCCGCCGTCAGGGCAATCGTTCCGCCGATACCGGAACTCTTCTTCTCCGGCACGACGACCTTCTGCTGTGCGACGCGGTTGAAGGCGGCACGCACTCGGGCATCACGGGCGACGTCGCCGACGCTCATCACAGCGCCGATGGCGTTGCCGAGTGCGGGCACGACGGCGCGCTCGATCGTTGCACCGGTTCCCCTGGCGAACTCGCGGGCGGTGTCCACTCCCGGGCGTACGTAGGTCGCGTAGCTCTCCCGCACGCGAGGGGCGACCTCTTCGCGGGTGAGGTGGCCGAGCTGACGGCTGGCCTCGCGGGCGACGCCGTTGGCGTGGTCGAGGACGGCCTGCTGGTGCTCCCACAATTCTTCGGCGCTACTGCGCAGGTGGTCGAGTTCTTTGCGACGCTTTCGTGACAGGCTCATTCGGACCCTCCATCGTGTCTCTGGCGAACAGCTACCATCTTGCCACCGAATGGGCTGTGAACGGGGCGAGAGTTTGCAGTTCGTTGCGCGCGAACATCGCGGGACGGCCAGGATGCCTGTGAGAGAATGTTGCTATGTCCAAGCACACCGCTGTCGCAACGCTCAACACCAACTACGGCCCGATCAAGGTGAACCTGTTCGGCAACCATGCCCCGAAGACCGTCCGCAACTTCGTCGGACTCGCCACCGGTGAGCAGGAATGGACCCACCCGAGCACGGGCGAGAAGAGCAACACGCCGCTCTACAACGGTGTCGTCTTCCACCGCATCATCCCCGGATTCATGATCCAGGGCGGCGACCCGCTCGGCCAGGGCATCGGCGGCCCCGGCTACCAGTTCGACGATGAGATCAGCCCCGACCTCGACTTCACCCAGCCCTACATGCTGGCCATGGCCAACGCGGGCATCCAGGGCGGTCGCGGAACCAACGGTTCGCAGTTCTTCATCACCACTGCCCCGACCACCTGGCTCCAGGGCAAGCACTCCATCTTCGGCGCCGTCGAAGACGCCGACTCTCGCGCCATCGTCGACAAGCTCGGCTCGGTTCCCACCGACGGCCGTGACCGTCCCCTCGACGACGTCGTCATCGAGAGCATCACCATCGAGCAGCTCTAGGCTTCGCATGAGCTCGGTGCCGGACTCGGCGGCAAACTACTGCTACCGGCACCCCTCGCGTCAGAGCTTCGTGCTCTGTCAGCGTTGTGGCCGTACCATCTGCCCCGACTGTCAAACAGTCGGGGCAGTTGGCGTTATCTGCCCTGAGTGCATGCGTGAGCAGCGGGCATCGGCGCCCCGCACCAAGTCGGCGCTGTTGACCCGGATGACGGGACGCGGCGCACCGGTTGTGACATACAGCCTCATCGGCATCACCCTGCTCGTCTTCGTGCTGCAGGTCCTGCCCGTCATCGGCAGCCAGGTGACCGGCGCGCTCTGGTACGCCGGCGTGTACTCGCACCCGGGATCGTTCGAGCCGTGGCGCATGATCACGTCGATGTTCGTGCACTCGACCGGCTTCATCTTCCACGTGCTGCTCAACATGTACACGCTGTGGATCTTCGGGCAGTTGCTCGAACAGCTGCTCGGGCGCTGGCGGTTCCTCGCGCTCTACCTGATCGGCGGATTCGCCGGATCGGTCGGCGTTCTGCTGCTGAGTGACCCCCTCACCCCTGTGGTCGGGGCCTCCGGCGCCATCTTCGCTCTGATGGGTGCGTTCCTCGTTATTCAGCGGCGGCTCGGTGGCAATGCCACGCAGCTGCTGGTGCTGGTCGGCATCAACCTCGTCATCGGCTTCATCCCCGGCATGAACATCGCATGGCAGGCGCACCTCGGTGGTCTCATCGGTGGTGCCGTCGTCGGACTGATCTTCGTCGAGACGCGCAAGCGCGATCAGCAGAAGCTGCAGATCGTCCTCCTCGTGGCGTTCTCGCTCGTTCTGGTGCTCCTCAGCCTGCGCTATTTCTTCTTCCCGCTGTTCTGACGGGCCCGAATCTCTCCACAGAGTTCTCCACAGAATCTATCCACAGGGTTATTAACACTGGGGATAATTACACGGATGTAACTTTCCACACGGGTAAACGGCTGTGGATAACTTTCTAATGGGGTTACACCGCTCGGGGTCGCGACCGCCAGCCGACACAAAAATGGTCGCCGCCCCATGGGGCGGCGACCAGATCGTCGATGGGGGTGGCGTCAGCGCCAGCGGGTCGTCATGAGGAAGCCGATGAAGGCGATGCCGAAGCCAACCAGGATGTTCCACGAACCGAGCGCGGCGACGGGCCAGGCGCCCTGGCTGACGTAGAAGACGATGATCCACACCAGCCCGAGCAGCATGAAGCCGAACATCACGGGCTTGAACCAGACCGCGTTCGGGGCGTCTTCACCGGAACGGTTGTCAACCACAGGTGCGGGCTTCGATGATTTCGTGCGTGCCATGCGAGCGATTCTATCCTGATCACCTCGGAGTTGCTGAGCACAGCGGGGCGCCGGGCATGGCTCGAATAGGATTGGGCCATGACCGAGGCCCACGTTGCGACCCCGACGAGGCGGCGTCGCGCCAGGCGACGCGTCAGCGTCGTTGGTGTCCTCGGTGAGTTACTGATCACCGCCGGCGTGCTCGTGCTGCTCTTCCTCGCCTGGCAGCTGTGGTGGAACGACGCCGTGATGGCCAATCAACAGACGAGTTCCGCGGCATCCCAGAGCCAGGAATGGATTGGGCAAGCCGAAGCACCCGTCACCCCGCAGGAGCCGGCGGACCCGGCGACGCCGATCGACTACGGTGAGCCACCCGTGGCCGCCCCTCCCGAACACGGCGAGATTCTCGGCGTGCTCTATGTTCCGCGCTATGGGCCGGAGTATGCGCGCAACATCGCGGTGGGCACGACCTTTGATGTCCTGAACAGCATGTATCTCGGCGTCGGACGCTACGAGAACACCCAGATGCCCGGCGAGGTCGGAAACATGGCGTTGGCGGCGCACCGCAGTGCGTGGGGCGGGGGCATGCACCTGATCAACGAGCTCCAGCTCGGCGACGGGATCTACGTGCAGACGCCGGACGGCTACTACACATACCGATTCCGCAATCTTGAGTATGTGCAGCCGAGTGCTGGTGACGTTCTCGCGCCCGTTCCACGCCAGGAGGGCGTCGCGCCCGCTGAGCGGCTCATCACATTGACCAGTTGCAATCCGCTGCTCTCCACCGACGAGCGCATCATCGCCTACGGCGTGTTCGAGAGCTGGCAGCCTCTCAGCGCTGGGCCGCCGGCCGAGATTGCCGCACAAGTCGCCGCTCAGGCGCAGGAGGGCTGACCGATGTACGGTGCATTGTGGCGGGTTCTCCCCGGACCGATCTGGGTACGCATCATTCTCGTGCTGCTGCTCGTGGTCGCGGTCCTCTACTCCCTCTTCACCTGGGTCTTCCCGTGGGTGGAGACGCTCATCAACAACCAGGAAGCAACGGTCGGAACATGACTCGCATACTCGTCATCGATAACTACGACAGCTTTGTCTACACCCTGAACGGGTATCTGCAGGAGCTCGGCGCAGAGACCGTCGTCGTGCGCAACGACGACTACTCCGCCGCGGATGCCGCTGCGCGTGCCGCCGAGTTCGACGCCGTGCTGGTGTCGCCAGGCCCCGGCAAGCCCGCCGACGCCGGCGTCTCGATCGCGACGGTGCGCGCCGCATTCGCCGCAGGACAGCCGCTGCTCGGCGTCTGCCTCGGGCACCAGGCCATCGCCGAGGCATTCGGGGCGACCGTGACGAACGCCGAGGAGCTCATGCACGGCAAGACCTCACTCGTCAGCCACGACGACAGCGACTTCTACGCAGGCGTACCGCAGCCGTTCACGGCCACCAGGTACCACTCGCTCGCCGTCGTCGAGTCCACGGTTCCCGAGGAGCTCGTCGTGACCTCACGCACGCAGGGCGGCGTGATCATGGGTCTCCGCCACGCGACGGCGCCGCTGTATGGAGTGCAGTTCCACCCGGAATCCGTTCTCACGGAGGGCGGTTACCGTATGCTCGGCAACTGGCTCGAGAGCGCCGGCCTGGCCGGCGCCGCGGACCGGGCCGTCGGGCTCAACCCGCTGGTACGCCTGAGCTGAGTCTCACCCGCGAGGAGACGACTTCGGGCCAACGCTCATGGCCTCGCTCGTTCCTCCGTCAGCCGACGATCAGCGTCAGTCGCCCGAGCAGTAGCTGAGCTGCACCGTTGAGCGCTGCGGCACGTCGCCGACCAACGACTGGTGCGTGATCGGATCGCCCGGCTGTGCCGCGCAGGCTGGGTCGGGCACGGGTTCGGCTGTGAGTTGCAGATCGGGCCCGGCGAGGATCGAGGTCGCCGCGCTGAGTGTCTGGCTCGTGAGATCAGGCAGAGTCACGAGGCCGCTGGACACGGTGAGATTCACGGTGTCACCCTCGTGGGCGGATGCCCCGCCGGCCGGGTCTGTCTCGAGTACGACGTCGGCCGCAATCGTCGGCGAATTCTGCTTCGTCGTGAGCCCGAGGACGAAGCCGGCTTCGCCCAGCTTCGCCTCGGCATCCGCGATGCTGAGGTTGGCGACATCCGGAATGGGAATCACAACCTTGCCAGACGAGACGTACACGGTGATCATGGTCTCTGGACTGACAATGCCTCCAGCGGCCGGCATGGTGCGGATCACCTGATCGACGGGAACCGTCGAGCTGGCCTCCCGCGCCTCCACGGACTGCAGTTCGAGCCCGGCCAGGGCTTCCTGGGCCTCGGCAAAACTCAGCCCGGTGAGTACGGGAACCTCGCGTGAGGTCGGTGGCAGCTCGGTTTCCGTGTTCAGGTTGAGCACCCAGATCATGACCGTGATCACGATCACGATCACGCTCAGCACGCCGGCCCAGATCCACAGCGCAGGTGGGCGGCGCTGCGTGCGCACCATGTTGGTGTCTTCGGAGAGTTGCTTGAGCGCCAGTTCGGAACCGGAGATGCTGTGCGGGTCCTGGCTGAAGAGCGAGGTCGCGGAGGAATCGGGTGCCCGGTGAATGGGAACCTGACCTGCGCCGGCCAGGTCGAGGTCCGCGCGGAACTCGGCGGCGCTCTGGTAGCGCTGCTCGCGGTCCTTCGTCATCGCCCTGGCCACGACGACGTCGAGCGCCGGCGACACCTGGGGGTTGAAGCTGCTGGGCTTGGGTGCGGTCTCAGACACGTGCTGGTAGGCGATCGCCACCGGCGTGTCGCCGCGGAACGGCGGCCGAGACGTCAACATCTCGAACAGCACGACACCGGTCGAGTACAGATCGGTGCGCGCATCAACGATCTCGCCCTTGGCCTGCTCTGGAGAGAAGTAGGAGGCGGTGCCCAGGATCGCGGTCGTCTGAGCAACCGTCGTCGAGGAATCGGAGATGGCCCTGGCGATGCCGAAGTCCATCACCTTCACCTGGCCGTTGCGGGTGATCATGATGTTGCCCGGCTTGATGTCGCGGTGAACGACACCGGCACGGTGCGAGTACTCGAGCGCGGTGAGGACGCCGTCGAGGATGCGAACGGCCTCGGCCGACGAGAGCGGCCCCTGCTTGATCAGATCCTTCAGCAGCGTGCCGTCGACGTACTCCATCACGATGAACGGCAGCTGCGACTCGTGGCCGTTCGCGTCGGTGATCGTCTCCTCGCCGGCGTCGAACACGCGCACGATCGTCGGGTGGGCCATGCGCGCGGCGGCCTGCGCCTCCTGACGGAAGCGCGTGCGGAACGCCGGGTCGCTGGCGAGCGACGGCTTAAGCAGCTTGATGGCCACCGTGCGCCCGAGGCGGGAATCCGTTCCGCGGTGCACGTCGGACATGCCGCCGCGGCCGATGAGGTCGCCAACCTGGTAGCGCCCAGCGATCAGGCGACCTTCCTCAGACACAGCGAATCTCCCTCATGGTTCGGCACACAGCGGACAATGTTACCCGCGAAAATCCGGGCCGGTGCTACTGGCCGGCAGCAGGACCTCCCGCATCGGGCCCGGTGGTCGGTTGTGGCTCCTGCACGTCGACGTCAAGCGCCGGCGAGCTGGGGGAGGCGAACTCACCGCAGAAGTACTGGAAGGTGACCGAGAACGGTGCGCTTCCGGCGGTGATGACCGCCGAGCGCGAACCGTTGGCGCTGGTGTCCTCGACGCTGATGGCCGCACCCTCGCCGGAGACGGCGATCTTGTAGCCGCTCAGGGTCTGCCCGGCCGGGCAGCTCTGTGCCGGCCAGGTGACCTTGACGTCGCTTCCGGGTGCGAACGGCTCGCTGCCGCCCGCCAGTGACGGAGCGGAACTCGGGGCGCTCAACTGCGCCGGAGCCGCCCAGACGGTGACGGTGATCGTCGTGCCGAGCGCGACATTCTTGCCGGTCGGGTTGACGGCGTACACCTTGCCAGCATCGCTGCTGTTGGTCGCGGCGTTGCCCTCCTGAACATCGGCGGTCATGCCGAGGTCGCTGAGCTTGGCGCGCGCCTCATCGGCGGTGAGGCCGATGAAGTCGGCCTCGACGATCGCGGCCGTCGTCGGAGCCGGCGGTGTGGTCGGAGTCGGCGTGGGCGTCGGGGTGCTCGAGGTGGCCGGCGGCTTGGTGGTCTTGTCCGGCGACGGGGAACCCTGATTCGTCAGGGCGAACACGGCACCGATCAGCACGATCGCGAGCAGGGCGATGAGAGCGATCAACGGCCACGTCCACGGGCTGCGCTTCTTCTTCTCTGCCGCGACCGTGTCTGCGCGCGTCATCGAGCCTGCGATGCCCTCGGTGGCAGGCAGCACCGTCGTCGCGACGGTGGGAGCGCCCTGGGCAGGGAAGAGCATCGTCGCGGCGGTATCTGCACCCGCTCCGCCGAGGACGGCCGGTACGGAGGCCGCAGCGGCCTGCACATCGCCGCGGCGGAGCGCCGTGGCGGCCCGGGCGAGGTGCGCCGCAGACGCCGGGCGGTCTGCCGGGTTCTTGGCGATGCAGGCGAAGACCAGGTTGCGCACGGGCTCGGAGATCGTGACGGGCAGCTCTGGCGGTGCTTCGTTGATCTGTGCCATCGCGATTGCGACCTGGGACTCGCCCGTGAACGGGCGCCGGCCGGCGAGGGCCTCGTAGGCGACGATGCCGAGCGAGTAGATGTCGGTGGTCGGCGAGGCCGGGTGACCGGATGCCTGCTCCGGCGAGAGGTACTGCACGGTTCCCATCACCTGGCCGGTGGCGGTCAACGGCACCTGGTCTGCGATGCGGGCGATGCCGAAGTCGGTGATCTTGACGCGGCCGTCCGGCGTGATCAGCAGGTTGCCCGGCTTGATGTCGCGGTGGACGAGGCCGGCAGCGTGCGCGGCGTGGAGTGCCGACGCTGTCTGGGCGACGATGTCGAGCACCTTGTCGCTGGAGAGCACGTGGTCACGCTCGAGAATCGTGGAGAGTGCCTCGCCTGGCACAAGCTCCATCACGAGGTAGGCGCTGCCCTCCTCCTCGCCGTAGTCGAAGACGTTGGCGATGCCCTCGTGGTTGACGAGCGCGGCGTGGCGGGCCTCGGCGCGGAAGCGCTCCAGGAAGCCCGGGTCACCGAGGTACTCGTCCTTCAAAATCTTGATGGCGACCTGACGACCGATGACGAGGTCTGTGGCTTGCCACACCTCGCCCATTCCGCCGATCGCAATTCGCGAAAGGAGTTCGTATCGTCCCCCGAAGGTGAGCCCTGTTGTTGGCCTCATTTATTCAGCACCGCCTCTAGTACCTGTTGTGCGACCGGTGCGGCAAGTAGATTGCCGTACCCCGTTTGGCCCATTCCCCCGCCATCCTCAATGAGGACGGTGATTGCATATTCTGGGTCGTCTGCGGGGGCAAATCCGGTAAACCAGAGTGTGTACGGAGCATCTCCGTCGTTCTCTGCCGTACCCGTCTTACCGGCAACACTGACCCCGTCTATTCTTGCATTACTCGCGGCGCCGTTTTCGACTCCGTTGACCATCATTTCGGTCATCGTCGCCGCGGTTTCTTGGCTGATCGCGCGCTGATACTCGCTCGGCTCGAACGTTTCGAGCGGGCTGAGGTTCGGGGCCGTGATCGCCTCGACCATGTTCGGGTTCATGACCATGCCACCATTGGCGATCGCCGCGGAGACCATCGCCATCTGCAGCGGAGTCGCCCGCACCTCGTACTGGCCGTACGCGGTCATCGCGGTCTGGGCATCGTCGAGCACGCGCGGGTAGACGCTGGCCTCGACATCCAGGGGGATCTGGAACTCGTCGTTGAAGCCGAACTTCTCCGCCTGCTCGCGGATGGCGTCATCGCCGAGTGCGAGACCGAGCTCGGCCATCGGCACATTGCAGCTGAGACGGAGTGCCGTCGCGATGGTCACGGTCTCGCCGCCTCCACAGTCGTCTCCGCCGCTGTTGCGGATGATCGTGTCGGTGCCAGGCAGCTGGAACGTCGGCGGGTTGGGGAACTCACTCTCCGGCGTGTACTGGCCGGATTCGAGCGCAGCCGCGACGACCACGAGCTTGAAGACGGAACCGGGAGGGTTCATGTCGCCGCCGATGGCGCGGTTGATGAGAGGGTCGCCCGGGTCGGCCAGCAGGGCCTCGTAGTTCTGGTCGACGATCTCACTGTCGTGCACGGCGAGCGTGTTGGGATCGTAACTCGGCTTGGAGACCATCGCGATGACGCGGCCGGTCTTCGGCTGCGTCACGACCACGGATCCCGTGTAGTCGCCGAGTGCGTCCCACGCGGCCTGCTGCGCGACGGGGTCGATCGTGACCGAGACGGATGCACCCTTGCGGCCCTGGCCGGTGAAAAGGCGTTCGAGCGAGTCGAGGAACTGGGCGTTCGCGGTGCCGCTGAGGTAGCTGTTCAGCTTGCCCTCGAGCGCGGTCGGCTCGCCGTTGACGGGGAAGAAGCCCGTGACGGGTGCGTAGAGCGCTCCGTTGCTGTAGACCCGCTGGAACAGGTAGTTGTCGTCGCTCGGCACCGATTCGGCGATCGGCGCACCGCCGGCGAGGATCGGGCCGCGCTCGACCTCGTAGCTGTCGTAGAGCGTGCGGGTGTTGCGCGCGTCGTTGCGGAGATTGTCGGCCTGGACGACTTGGATGATCGTCGTCGAGGTGAACAGGGCCAGGAACATCGCGAAGACGACGATGCTCACGCGCTTGAGTTCGCGGTTCATTCGTTCACCACCAGACGCGGTTGATTGCGCACCGAGTCGGAGAGTCTGAGCAGGAGCGCGGCGATGATCCAGTTGGCAACAAGCGATGAGCCGCCGGCGGCCAGGAACGGGGTTGTCAGGCCGGTGAGCGGGATGACGCGGGTGACGCCGCCGATGACGATGAACACCTGCAGGGCGACGACGAAGGCCAGGCCGACGCCGAGGAGCTTGCCGAAGTCGTCCTGCCCGGCGAACCCGATACGGAATCCGCGTGCGATGAAGAGCATGTAGAGCGAGAGGATCGCGAAGATGCCGGCAAGGCCGAGCTCCTCACCGAGGCTGGCGATGATGTAGTCGCTCTGTGGGACGGGGGTGAGGTCAGGGCGGCCCTGGCCGAGCCCGGTGCCGAGCAGGCCGCCGTTGGCGAGGCCGAAGAGGCCCTGCACGAGCTGGTAGCTGCCGCCCGCCGCCTCGTAGACGGCCGGGTTGAAGGCGTCGAGCCAGTTGTTGAAGCGCCCGTTCACGTAGTCGAGCGTCTGGCTCGCGATGAGCGCGCCGCCGAAGAACAGGCTGAGGCCGAGCAGCACCCAGCTGAGTCGCCCGGTGGCGACGTAGAGCATGACGAGGAACAGACCGAAGTAGAGCAAGGCGGTGCCGAGATCGCGCTGGAAGACGATGACAGACATCGAGAGGGCCCAGACCACGATCAGCGGCCCGAGATCGCGCATGCGCGGCATCCGCATGCCGAGGAACTTGCTGCCGACCATCGAGAGGCTGTCGCGATTGCGCACCAGGTAGCCGGCGAAGAACACGGCCAGCGCGATCTTGGCGATCTCACCGGGCTGGAAGGTGGCGAAGTCGCCGATGCCGATCCAGACGCGGGCACCGTTGACCTCATGGCCGAGGCCGGGGACGAGTGGGAGCAGCAACAGGATGACGGCCACGAAGCCGGCCACGTAGGTGTAGCGGAAGAGCACGCGGTGGTTGCGGATGACGATGATGACCGCCAGTGCGGCGATGATCGCCATCGCGCTCCACACGATCTGGCGCACGGCCGCGCTGTCCCAGCCCGTGTCGCCGAGCAGCAGGTCGACGCGGTAGATCATGGCGATACCGAGGCCGTTGAGCACGGTGGCGATCGGCAGGATGAACGGGTCGGCGTCGCGGGCGATGAAGCGCATCGCCACGTGCATGCCGAAGACGAGCAGCGAGAGCCCGGCGCCGAGCACGACGAGCGTCGTGTCGAGGGTGCCGAGTTCGCCGAGCTGCACGAGCACGATGGCGATGGCGTTGATCGAGCAGGCGAAGATCAGCAGAACGAGCTCGAGGTTGCGGAGCTTCTGCGGAATGCGGATGCGACGGACGCTGCCCGTGTTGGTGGAGCTGCGCGTCTGGCGCCCGGCGGCATCCGCCGTGCGTGCGTTAGTCCGGGACACGACTGGCCTCCAGTCGGGTGACGATCTCTCTGGCCTCGCTCAGCGAACCGGCGCTGATCGTGGCTTCGACGATCTTCTGGTCATATGGCTTGAGATCGGCAATGGCGATGTCGGTCTTCTTGTAGACCTCGCTCAGGGCGATCGGGCCGAGGTTCTGTTGCACGCCGCGGTAGATGGCGACGGTGCCGCTCTCACTGCCGACGAAGTAGCGGGTCTGGGTCCACTGGTACGCGACGACGCAGGCGATCACGATGGCGGCGACCAGCGCGATGATGGAGGCGAGCCAGACGGCCCGGCGGCGGGCGACGCGGCGGCGGTCCTCTTCGATGAGTTCGTCGAGGTAATCCTGGGAGTCCGGCTCGAAGTGGCTCTCGCGCACGGGGTGCAGGCGGAACGGCGGCAGGCGCATCGAGCGGACTCGCGGCGGTTCCGGGGCGGCGAAGCTGAGCGGCGACGCGGCCGATCCGACGATGAGCGGGTCGGTGCGGAGCGGCGCGGTCTCACCGATGTCGACGATGACGACGGTGACGTTGTCCGGTGCTCCGGCATCCAGGCTGTCCTTGACCAGGCGCTGGGCGAGATCGTGGGCACGGCCGCCCATCGCGAACTCGGCGCGGATCTGATCGAGCGAGACGACGCCGCTCAGGCCGTCCGAGCAGAGCAGCCACCGGTCGCCGGGGCGCGTGGCCAGGATGGAGGTGTCGATCTCCGGCGCAGAGTCGACGTCGCCGAGCACGCGCATGAGCACGCTGCGACGGGGGTGCACCGCCGCCTCCTCCTCCGTGATGCGGCCGCTGTCGACGAGGCGCTGGACGAAGGTGTGGTCGATCGTGATCTGCGAGACGTCGCCGTCACGGTAGAGATAGATGCGGGAGTCACCGATGTGGGCGATCGCCACCTCGTCGCCGAGCACGGCCAGCGCGCTGACCGTCGTGCCCATGCCGGTCAGTTCGGTGTGCTCGAAGACCGTCTCAGCCAGCAGGGCGTTGGCGGCGACGAGGGCCGCCTGCAGCGCGAACTCGGCCTCCTGAGGGGTCGAGTAGTCCTGATCAGCCTCGGCCATGCGCGTGATCGCGATCGCGGATGCCACGTCTCCGCCCGCGTGGCCGCCCATGCCGTCGGCGACGACGAACAGCCCGCTGCCGGCGAGGCCGGAGTCCTGGTTGTTCGAACGGATGCGTCCGACGTGTGAGACCGCCGCGCTGTCAGAGACCCTCGCCATGCGCCTACCGTCGCAGTTCGAAGCTCGTCGAACCGATCTTCACCGGGGTGTTCAGCGGAATCGGCGTGGGAACGGCAACGCGGACGCCGTCAAGGAAGGTGCCGTTGGTCGAGTCGAGGTCCTGCAACATCCACTGGTCGTTCCACAGCATGAGGCGCGCGTGGTGGGTGGAGGTGTAGTCGTCCCGGATGACGATGGCCGAGTCGCTCGACCGGCCGATCGTGATCTCGTCGCGACCGAGCGGGAACTCGGCTCCCGCCTTGGCTCCGGAGGTGATGACGAGACGCTGCGCGGCGCCGGCCGTTGCGGTCTCGCGACCGAAGTTCGGGGCGAGGGCGTTCGGCTCGGCCGCGGAGGCCGCCGAAACCGGGGCATGGGCGGCGAACAGGGGAGCGGCGGCCGCACCGGACGCGGCGCCGACTGGACTGCCAGCGCCAGTTGAGCCGCCACCGTTTGCAGCTGGCGAAACCACGGGGCTCGCGGCATCCGACGTCGGCTGCAGCTTGCGCACCCGCTGGCCGAACAGATCGGAACGCAGCGCGTAGACGATGGCGAAGACGAAGAGCCAGAGCAGCAGCAGGAAGCCGAGCCGCAACACCAGCAAGGTGAGCTCACTGGTCACGGGGCCCCCAGAATCCATCCATGTCATGGCGCTGCGTCGCATCGCCGAAGCTCTCTGGTTGCTGCGCGCTCGGCGCGGCCTGAGCGAGCACCCGGAAGGTGATGTTGGTGCGGCCGATGGTGATGACGGACTCCGGTTCGAGCACGGCTTCAGTGACCGGGGCCCCGTTGAGCTTCGAGCCGTTCGTGGAGCCAAGGTCGCGCACCTTGGCGCGCCTGCCGTCCCAGAGGATCTCGACGTGGCGTCGGCTGGTGCCGGTGTCTTCGACCGTGATGTCGGCATCGCTGCCGCGGCCGATCACGGTTCGCGCCTTCAGCAGCGGGTAGCGCTTGCCGTTGACGTCGACGACGGGGGCCCAGGCGACTTCGCCCTTGACGTTGCTTGAGTCGACCTGCACGATGCCGAGGCTGAGCCCCGGGTCGCTCTGCAGCCCGATGCTGAGTGCCCCGGCGAACTGGAAGCCCTGGCTTGCCGCGTGCTGCTGCACGAGCTGGGCGAGTTCGTCGGTGAGGGCGGGGCCGAGCGCGCGCATGCGGCTGTAGTCGTCGGCGTTCATGCGCACGACGAATTTGTTGGGCACGAGCACGCGGTCGCGCGAAACGACGGCAGCCTTGGTGTCGAGTTCCCTGCGCAGGGCAGAGGTGATCTCAACCGGCTGCAGCCCCGAGCGAAAAGTCTTCGCAAAAGCGCCGTTGACGGCACGCTCGAGACCCTTCTCGAAGTTGTCCAGTAAGCCCACTAGCTCTCCCGCTTTCCGGTTCTGATGACTATCAAATGTTAGTCGGGCCCGCTGGGAACCCGCCTTTGTATGCGCACTTCTGTGCTCTCACCCGCATGTTCACGGGCGAGAACCGGTCGAAACTCGCCCTTGAGGATGACAGGTCTGCTGGATGATCGCACCTTTTCGGGCCCTCCGACACTCCCGCCGAATCGCTCAAATGGTGCTCGCGTCGCGAAGATGCTAATCTCGTCAAGTTCGCGCGAGTGGCGGAATTGGCAGACGCGCTGGCTTCAGGTGCCAGTGCTCGAAAGGGCGTGGGGGTTCAAGTCCCCCCTCGCGCACGCGAATTGAGTTCCTTGCCAAGGAATTCAGAAACAAGAAGGCCCCCGAGAAATCGGGGGCCTTCTTGTTTGTGTGCAGCAGAGTGAGCGCAGGCCGGCCGTGCGGCACCGAGCTCGCAGAAACGGTCGTGGTTCGGGCGCGAGAGCGTGGCTTCCTACGAGTTCGACGCGCCTGTCCCGTGGATGGCATCCACGGCGGCCTCGACGGTGTCGCCGAGTAGCTTGTTGCCGAGCAGGAGGAAGTGGCCGTTGATCGGCAGCTCGATGTTCTGCCCGCCCTCGATCGCACTCTTGCCTGGGATGTGCGGGTCGAACTCGGCGTAGACCGAGACGATCTTCTCGTTGGTGTGCAGGTGGGTGAGAAGTTCCTTGAGCACCTCATCGTTCGGCGAGAAGGCGCGCAGCGTGGATGTCGGCAGAAACTGCGCGTAGCTTGAGCCGTTGAACGGCGTCGAGATCGCGACCATGCCAACCAGGCCCGGGTGTTCGGACACCATGAGCTTCTTGCCGATGAGGCCTCCCTTGCTGTGCGCGAGCAGCACGAACTCCGTGATGCCGTGCTCGACGGAGAGCTGCCTGAGCGCGGCGGCGACCACCTCGGCCGAGCGCAGCACCGGCATCCGGTTGAATGACAGCTCGGGAATGGCGAAGACGCGATAGCCGCGCCTGTTCAGCCGCGTGGCCAGCGGCTCGAGGAAGAGCCAGGTCTCGTAGACGCCGGGCAGCAGCACGACGGCCGGCAGCTCGGGGTCTCCGACGCCGAAGTGACGCGGCGTCCGATGCCGGAACAGCGATCGCCACTGCTGCCAGCCCGCGTAGACATAGTCCAGCCACCACCAGAACGGCCGCAGCAGACGCTTCATCACGGCCTCGCGGACTCGCTCTGTGCGGCGAAGAGTGCGAGCGTTGCGATGGCCTCGTCGAGCCGCTGTTGGGGGAGTGTCGGTGCGTGGCCGGCAACGATGGCGCGCCCCCGCTCGACGAGCCGGCGCCCGGATGCCGTCAGGCGAACGCTCTTGTCGCGGCGCGAACCAGCCGACACCTCTGCCACCAGGAACCCACTCTGCGCCGCGGCGTCGACGTGGCGACTCACGCTGCTCTTGTTCACGCCGAGCAGGGTGGCGATCACCTGCTGGTTGTATGCGCAGTCCGGGTCGTCGATGGTGCAGAGCAGGGCGTAGCGGGTCAGTGGCACACCGAGTTCCCGTTGGAGCTCGGCGTCGAGCGCCGATTCCATCGCGGCCGCGGTGTGTCGAGCCTGCAGCCAGAGCGCGATCACCCGATCCTCGGCCTCGAGTTCTGCCGCCGGATCGCCGATCCTGCCGAGTGTGTTTGCCATGGCCTCATTCTAACGAATATGGTTGCCCGTGCAACTGTTGCGTGTAGAACTGACGCGGGGGCGCGCCCGCATCGGAATGAAAGGCCATCATGCATGTTCTCGTCGTCTTCGACCACCCCTACGGCGCCGAGGCGCACGAGAACGTGCCGCACCGGCGCAGTCTCGCGGCGGCCGCGCTCGAGGCCGTCCGCACCGGGCTCGCCGACGCGGGCCACAGCGTCGACGTCGTCGACCTCGTGGCGGAGGGCTTCGACCCGGTGATGAGCGCCACGGAGCTGCGGGCCTGGCGCACCGGAGGCGAGATGCGCTCGGATGCCACCGCGCTGCAGCACCGGCTGAGCGCCGCTGACCACCTCGTCTTCGTCTTCCCCGTCTGGTGGATGGCGATGCCGGCCGGCACCAAGGGATTCCTCGATCGGGTGCTCTCCAAGGGTTATGCCTTCGACGAGCCCACCATCGGTGGCGCCCTGCGCGGCAGGCTGACGCGGCTGCGCGCGGTGAGCGTGGTCTCGGTCATGACGACGGATGCCGCCCTCTACCGCTGGTGGTTCGGCCGCCCGGCCACCGCGATACTCGGTCGCGGCACGTTCCGACTCATCGGCATCCGCCGCTTCAGGCACATCTCCATCGGGCGCTCGACCCAGCGCGGGGCGGCCGGTCGTGCGCGAGCACTCGCCGGGGTGCGCCGGCGATTCGCCGCGCTCTGAGCGGTATCCGAGCGGTCGGCAGCTGTCCGCTCCGGCTCTCCGCGCCCGGTAGCGTCGGAGTATGAGTGAATCTGTACCGCTTCTCGGCCTGCTACTCGACGTCGACGGCCCGATCGCCAGCCCCATCACGCGTTCGATCGCGATCGACTCTGTGACGCGTGACCTCGTGACGCTGGCGGATGCCGGCATCCCGATCGTCTTCAACACGGGCCGCTCAGATGCATTCCTGCGAGAGGAGGTCGTCGCGCCGCTCGTCGCAGCCGGACTTCCCGCGCACGCCCGCGTCTTCGCCGTCTGCGAGAAGGGGGCCGTCTGGTTCCCGATCACGCCGGCCGGTGCAGGCAAGATCGAGGTCTCCGAGGAGCTCGCGGTGCCGAGTGCATACGGCGAGGCGATCGAGCGGCTCGTCTCCGAGCGGTTCTCCGACTTCATGTTCTTCGACCAGACCAAGCGGGCGATGGTCTCGGTCGAGCAGCACAAGCACGTTCAGAGCGCCGACTACCTGCAGCAGCAGAAGGAGTTCGACGCGGCCGCCTTCGCCGAGATGGGGCTGCACGACCTCGGCATCGAGCACAACGGCGTGAACGCGGCGGCATCCGATGGAACCGTCGGGTACCGGGTGGACTCGACGATCATCTCGACCGACATTGAGTCGATTCAACTCGGCAAGGACCTCGGGGCGATGCGCGCGATCGAGATGCTGCTGCCCGGCGGCGCCCTGCCCGTGCAGTGGCGCACGGTCGGCGACTCGCGCACCGACTACGCAATGGCGGATTGGCTGCACGAGCAGGGGCATACTGTTGCCCATGTCGATGTGCGCCCGGCCGACGGTGTGCCGGAGAAGCCGTACCCGGTGCTCACGGCCGGCGACCTGATTCATGACGAAGCCGGTGCGGCGTTCCTCGCCCGCTGGGTCGAGATGGTGCGCGGCACCGCAACGCAGGATGGAGACGTGCGATGACCACGAATGGCTTGCCGAGCGCCGGCTGGTATGCCGACCCGCAGGATGCCGCGCAGTTGCGCTGGTGGGATGGTGCTCGGTGGAGCGATCACACCGCTCCCGTGCCGGAGCCGGTGGCCCCCGCGGCCCCCGTGTTTGCTGGACCGCTGCCGACCGTGCCGAAGTACGGGGAGATGGCTCCCGCCGCGCAGCCGGTCGGCGCACAGCCGGGCACCGCTGAGCCGGTCGCGGCCCAGCCGTTCGTTGCTCCGTCCTACGCGCCGAGCGCGCCCTCCTACTCGGCCCAGCCGTACCCGGCGCAGCCGATCTCGCGGCAGTACGCCGGGCAGCCATACGCGGCGCAGCCCTACGGGATGACGATGACGCAGGGTCGGGTGCCGGATGGCACTCCGACGGCGAACTGGCTCATCTGGGCGTACACGCTGCTTCCGCTGTTGTCGGTGCTCACGCTCTTCGCCTGGGATTTCGAGGGCTACATGCTCGCCTCGATGACCGACCCGGCTGCCAGCACGATGATGATGCTCGACCCCGGCTACCTGCTGCTCAGTGTCGGCAGCTGGGTGATCGCGGCCGGCATGATCGTGCTCGCGGTGCTCGACTGGCGCTGGCTCGGTCAGCAGGGCTACTCGCGGCGTTTCCACTGGGCGTGGGCGATCCTGAGCAACCTGGTCTACGTGATCGGACGCTGCGTGGTCGTCAACCGCCAGGCCGGCCGGGGCTTCGCCCCGATGTGGGCGACGCTCGCGGTGAGCGTGCTCTCGCTCGTGCTCGTGATCGTGTGGTTCATGCAGATGATGAACGTCATCATGGCCATGGTCTCGACGACGCCGGGCATCGCCTCCTGACGTCAGAGGCGGCCGCGGAGGGCATCAGCCGAGCAGCGTGATCAGCAACAGGATCAGGCCGATGGCCGGGGCGCTCAACTGCACGAGGGCCGCACGCGCCTTGCGCCGATCCGAGATCAGCAACACGAGCCCGGCGGCGACCATCGAGCCGGCTCCCGCGAACAGCAGCGCGGCTCCTGGCGCGAGCGCGCCGTTGGCGGCCAGGGCGATGCCGACGCCGACGGTGATCGCCAGGAACAGGTTGTAGAAGCCCTGGTTGAAGGCCAGGGGCTTGGTCGTCTCGGCATCCGCGGCACTGGTTCCGAAGGTCCTGCGGGTCGACGGCGCCGTCCAGCGCAGGGATTCGAGCACGAAGATGTAGACGTGGATGACGGCCGCGATGCCGAGGAAGACGAGGCTCAGGGCGAGCATTGCTCTGCTGCTTTCTGACGGCCGTTGGGCTGGGCCCTGGCGTCGGGTTGTGATTGTGTACCGATCGGTTCAATATAGAATGGAACCGATCGGTGCGCAAGTGCCGATCGTGGAAACGGGAGGGCGCATGGGGCGCACGCAGGCTTTTGACACCGCGACGGCCGTCGCCGCCGCACGCGACGTCTTCTGGGACAAGGGCTTCGAGGCGGCCTCGCTGGCCGACCTCGAGGAGGCGACCGGGCTCAATCGCTCCAGCCTCTATCGCGCCTTCGAGAGCAAGCGCGGCCTCTACGATGCGGCGGTCGCCGACTACCTCGACACCGTCATCGCCCCGCGCCTGGCCCGGCTCCGTGACGCGGAGGACCCCGCGGCCGCGCTGCGCGAGTACTGGGCGACGCTCTCGGCGTTCATCACCATGACCCCGCCGGACTCGCCTCGCCGCGGCTGCCTGCTGCTGAACAGCGCGAGCGGAATCGCCGGCTACGACGAGCAGCAGCGCGCCGTGGTCGACGGCTACAGGGCTTCGCTCCAACGGGCATTCGAAAGCGCGCTGGGCCCGGCCGATGCCGGTCTCCCCGCTGAGGAGGTCGAGCGACGCGCCAGGCTGTTCGTCGCGATCACCGCGAGTGCTCTCCTGCTCAGCCGGGTGAACCCCGGCGAGGCCGCAGCGCTGATCGCGACGGCGGCGACCGTCGGCGGCTGAGCGCGGCACGGGCAGGAGACCGCGAGCGGCAGCTGACGTGGTTGCCGGCAGTCGTGCCAACCGGCGACGGTGGTCACCAGCGGTTGTGCACGTGCTCTGCCCAGCCGAAGAGACCGTCGATCCGCAGCGTTGTGCCGTCCTCGTCGGTCGCGGTGCCGGAGTAGGTGCCGAAACACTGGTGCGTCTCCGAGCCGATCACGAGCATGTTCGTCTGCGCTGAGCGGTCGAACTCCGGTGTGAAGACGAGGTCGAGGTGCTCGCCCCGGATCCGCCACGGCGCGAGGAAGTCGCCCTGCGAGTACTCCCAGTCCAGCTCGTCGCCATACTTGGTGATGCGGCCGTCGACCGAGAGCGCGTTCTCGGTCGAGCCGGTTCCCGCCGTCCACCTGCCGCCGAGCTGCAACCCGAGTGTGCGACCGTCGACGATGCCGGATGCCGCGCCCCAGTTCCACGTCATCGAGTACGGCCAGCGGCCGCGGCCGTGATCGAGCACAGCCCAGGACCGGGCGCGCGGCAAGCGGTGGCTCACGCCATCGATCGTGATCGTCCCGCCGGCCGGCCTGGCGACGTCCTTGACCGTGTACTGGAACAGTCTGTCGCTCCACGGCACGACGACGCCCATGGCCTCGTGGCCTGCAGGCCGCTCGGCGAGCACGTCGATGGTCACCCGGGGTGAGACGGCGCGCAGCCGGGTGCCCGGCGAGCCGGCATCCGCCTCGCCGAGCTCGTCGATGTCGATGCTGAGAGCCTTCGTGCGGGTGCGGGCCGACCCGGTGCCGAGCGTGCCAGGCAGGGTCGCGCTACCGCTCAGCGGGCTGATCGCCACGAGATCGATCTCCTCGCCGCTTCGCCGATCCTTCACCCAGAGTTGGTGCAGGCTCGCGTAGTCGAGGCTCGACACCGTGATGCCGACGATGTGCGTCGGTGTGGTGACCGCCCAGTACTCCCAGCGCTTGTTGCGCCCCCAGCCGAAGCTGCCACGGCCGATTCCGTCGGTGGTGACCAGGGGATGCCGCGCCCAGCCGACCGCCGCCGGGTTCAACCGGCCGTTCGGCAGGCAGAGCTCGACGGGCGCGGTGAGCTCACGCTCGTGGGTCGTCTGGGTTCGCATCGTCGGGAACTCCGTCGTTGGGGTGGTGCGAGGTCAGCCGAGCAGCTTCTTCGCGAGCTGGTCGGTCGAGTAGACGGTGCCGATGGCGTCGACGGCCTCCGCGGGGGAGCCGTAGCCCCACTCGACGAGGATCGTCGGAATGCCGTTCGCCGCGGCGCCGACGGTGTCGTAGCTGCGGTCGCCGACCATGACGGTGCGACTGACGTCGACACCCTGCGCGGTGAGGCGACGGACCGCCTCGGCGACGACGTCGGCCTTGGCGCTGCGGCTCTCGTCGTCGGTCGCGCCGCAGATCACGTCGAAGTAGCGGTCGAGGCCGAAGTTCTCGAGGATGCGCGTGGCGACGCTCTCCGGCTTGCTCGTGGCCAGGGCCAACGGAACGCCGGCGGCGTGGATGCGCTCGAGCAGACCGGCGACACCGGGGTACACCGCGGTGTCGATGGCGGAGCCGTTGTAGTCGGCGCGGTAGGTGTTGATCGCCTCCCAGGCCTGCTCCTCGCTCATGCCGGCGCGCTCACGGAAGGAGTCGAGCAGGGGCGGGCCGACGTAGGCGAGCAGCTCCGCGTCATTCGGAACGGGCCGCCCGAGGATCTCGAAGGTGCGCGCGAGGGAGGCCGTGATGCCAGGGGCCGAGTCGGTGATCGTGCCGTCAAGGTCAAAGAGAATGGCGGACCACAGCGCGGTCGCGGTTGTCAAAGTCGGGGTACTCACCGAGCCATACTAGGTTCCCCGGCTGTGAAACTCCGCTTTCGCTCGGGTTTCGCGCCGGGGTGTCGCAGAGGGCGCGCTCAGAACAGGCGGTGGTGTCCGTCGTCGAGGCCGCGCATCGCGTCGTAGTCGAGCACGAGGCAGCGGATGCCGCGGTCCTCGGCGAGGGTGCGCGCCTGTGGCTTGATCTCCTGCGCCGCGAACACGCCCTGCACGGGGGCGAGGTGCGGGTCGCGGTTCATCAGCTCGAGGTAGCGGGTCAGCTGTTCGACGCCGTCGATGTCGCCGCGGCGCTTGAGCTCGACGGCGACGGAGCCGCCCGCGGCATCCCTGGCCAGGATGTCGACCGGGCCGATCGCCGTCATGTACTCGCGCCGCACGAGGGTGTGGCCGTCGCCGAGCAGCTCGATCTGCTCGGCCAGGAGCTTCTGCAGGTGCGCCTCGACGCCGTCCTTCTGCAGGCCGGGGTCGATGCCGAGCGGGTGGTCGCTGTCGTGCTCGACCTCATAGATGCTGACGACGAGCTTGTCGGCGGTCTTGGTGTGCGTGACCGTCCAGAGCTCGGTGATGCCGGCCGCGGCCTGGTCCTCGTCCGGCTCGCTCGCCGAGAGCGTGCACGGCGGACTCATCCAGTTCAGCGGCTTGTAGCTGCCGCCGTCGGAGTGCACGAGCAGGCTGCCGTCGGCCTTGACCATCAGCAGGCGCTTCGCGAGCGGCAGATGGGCGGCGAGGCGGCCGGCGTAGTCGACGGAACAGGTAGCAATGACAAGGCGCACCGTACGAGTGTAAACGCTGGGGTGCTGTGCTCTCGGGCGCGCCCTCTGCGCCACTGTGAGTGCTGTGCGCCACATGCTGCGGCGCACAGCACAGCAACTGGCGCAGAGCGCCGCGCGGGCTCTGCCCGGCCCGGCACGGACACGAGTGGCTAGTTGGCGGGAACCCGGCGCGATGCCTCGCGGGCGGCCGGAGCGCAGAGCCCGGCGAGCACGAGCAGGCCGAGCAGCACGATCAGGGCGTTCAGGATGCCGAAGTGCTGGCCGAGGAAGCCGAGCAGCGGCGGGCCGGCCAGGAAGGCGCAGTAGCCGATGATCGCGACGGCGCTCACCCTGGCCGCAGCGTGCTTCTCGTCATCCGCGGCCGCCGACATGCCTACGGGGAAGCCGAGCGCGCAGCCGAGGCCCCAGAGCACGGTGGCGACGATGACAACGGGCAGGCTGCCGCCGCCGAAGATGAACAGCGAGAGCCCGGCGACGCCGAGCGCCGCGCAGGCCCGCAGAACGGGCACGCGGCTGAAGCGGTCGAGGATCGGGCCTCCGGCGACGCGGCCAACGGTCATCGCGGTCACGAAGACGCCGAAGACGATGGCGCCGGTGGTGTTGTCGAAGCCGTGGCCGTCGACGACCGCGAGGGCGATCCAGTCGTTCGCCGAACCCTCCGCGAACGAGGTGCCGAGCACGATGACGCCGATCAGAAGCAGGCGGGTGTCGGCGAAGACGGCGAGATTCTCGCGGAGGCGGGCGACCCACGGCTGGCGCGGCGCCGCCGTGTGCGGGTCATCGCCGACCGACTCGCGAATCGGGATGAAGCGCACCGTAACGAACACCGCGGCGACGATGAGCAGCGCGATGGCGGCAAGGTGGGCGGCGACCGGCAGGTGGATGGCCGATGCGCCTGCGCCCAGCGCCGCTCCGGCCATCGTGCCGAAGCTGAAGAAGGCGTGCATGAGCGGCATCAGCGTCTTGCCGATCTCGCGCTCGGCGGCCGCGCCCTCGACGT
Organism: Microterricola gilva; assembly: GCF_004217495.1. Lineage (NCBI taxonomy): Bacteria > Bacillati > Actinomycetota > Actinomycetes > Micrococcales > Microbacteriaceae > Microterricola > Microterricola gilva. The sequence continues at coordinate 3,498,107 of NZ_SHLC01000001.1, read as the reverse complement.
TCATCATGACGTCGACAGAGCCGTTGCCGAATCCGAAGATCGCCATGCCGATGACGATGACCGGAAGCACCCCGAACACGCTGCTGCCGAGGCCGATGAAGACGAGGCCGCCTGCGACGAGGCAGAGGCTGAAGATCATGCCGATGCGCGCACCGAAGCGGGCCAGGATGGCCGCGGAACAGGTGAGGCCGATGATCGAGCCGACCGACATGCCGAGGATGACGAGGCCGACCGTGTCGAGCGAGATCTGCAGGTCGTCGCGCACGGCGGGGATGCGGGCGACCCAGCTGGCGACGCTGAGCCCGCTGAGGAAGAAGATCGTGAACACGGCGTTGCGCCAGGCGACGAGGCCGCGTCGCGGGCTGGCAGGCACGGCCGCCGACGGTGTCCTGGTGGATGGTGAGGTCGACTCTGACATGCGTTCCCGATGCTTGGAGGTGGAGGCGGTGTCGTTCGCGCCTGGGAGACATCGTATCGAATCGATTCGATCCGTCTAAACTACCGAGGTGGGCGGAAGCCGGTCAAGCGCGTCTTGCCGGGCGACCACCGAGAGGAGCAACGAGATGACGGATGCCGCGGCACCCCATCCCCGACCGACCCTCGCCGACGTCGCCGCCCACGCCGGCGTCTCGCCGTCGACCGCCTCCCTCGCCTTCAGTGGCTCCGGCCCGGTCTCCGAGGCCACCCGCGAACGAGTGCTGGAGTCGGCGCGCCAACTCAACTACGCCGGGCCCGACCCCCGCGCCCAATCGCTGCGCCGCGGCCGCTCCGGAATCGTCGGCGTCGTGCTCGAGGAACGGGTGCGCGCCGCCTTCCTCGACCCGGTGAAGATCCAGATGCTCGACGGCATCTCCGACGGCATCGCCTCGATCGGTGCCGGCCTGCTGCTGCTCACCGATACCGGCGACGGCGCCGTGAACGTCGGCAACGCCCCCGTCGACGCCGTCGCGCTGATCGGCTGCAGCCCGCGGCTCGCCCACTCCGTCGCGCAACTGCGCCAGCGCGGCATCCCGATGGTCGCCATCGAGGGGCACGCGGGCGACGACATCATCGAGATCTCGATCGACAACGAGGATGCCACGCGCCGCGGTGCCGAGCACCTGCGCGCGCTCGGCCACAGCCGGGTCGCTCTCGTGACCCTGCCGCTGGACCCGGACCGCCGCGACGGGCCGCTCAGCCCGGAGCGGGAGGCCGCGAGCACCTCCGCCACGACGAGCGAGCGCATCGCTGGCGCGCGCGCCGTCTTCCCCGAAATCGGGGGAGTGGTTGCGACGGCGAGCGACGTCGAGGCGGGGCGACTGGCGGCGCTCATGCTCCTCGCCGATCCGGAGACCCGGCCGACCGCGGTGATCGCGCAGAGCGATCTGCTCGCGGCCGGAGTGATCAGGGCGGCGGAGGAACTCGGCCTCAGCGTTCCCGGCGACGTCAGCGTGCTCGGCTTCGACGGCGTGCAGGTCGACGGCCTCGCGCCCTACGACCTGACGACGCTCGTGCAGCCGTCAGCGGCCAAGGGGCGCGCGGCCGGCGAGGCGCTCGTGCAGATGCTGGCAGGCGAGCACCCGCGTGACCGCTGCTTCAGCAGCGTCTTCCACCAGGGCAACACCACCGCCGCGCCCCGGGCACTCGCCGCACGCTGAAACCGCGCCAGGCTCAGAACCCGAGCACGCGTCGGGGTCCAGGGCCGTCGTCGCCGAGCCTGTCGCGGGAGTTCACGACGGCGCAGCGCGTCTGCGAGAGGCAGCCGCATCCGATGCAGCCGGTCAGCTCCTCCTGCATGCGCGCCAGGATCGCCTGCTGACGCGCGAGATGCTCAGACCACGAGGCAGAGATGCGCGCCCAGTCGGCCCGGGTCGGCGGGTGATCGCTCGGCAGGGTCGCGAGGAGCTCGGCGACCTCGCCGAGCGTGACCCCGTAGCGCACCGACACCTGAATGAAGGCGATGCGGCGCAGCACGTGCCGGGGGAACTGGCGCGTGTTGCCGGCCGAACGCACCGCGGGCAGGAGCCCGATGGACTCGTAGTAGCGCACCGTCGACACCGGAACCCCGGCCCTCCGTGCGATCTGCCCGATGGGCAGGAGGTCGGCTGACGTGGGGGTGTCCGTCACGGTGCGGGCCTCCTTGATCTCAAGTTCACTTGAGATGTTAGCGTTGCGGAGGCGCCGCGCGAAACGCTGCTCGGCGCGCGAACAGGAGAACAATGTCTGAGGATCCAGCCGCCGCGATGATTGATCAGTTCAAGGCGGCGTTCCGTCGGCACCCGGCCGGCGTCGCGGTGATCACCGCGGAGGGCCCGGACGGACCGGTCGGTCTGACCGCCTCGAGCGTCTCCTCCGTCTCGGCTGAACCGCCGGTTCTCGTCTTCTCCGTGACGACGAAGGCCGGCTCTGCCGGCCACGTGCTGGCAGCGGCGACGTGCGTCGTCCACCTGCTGCGCTCCGAGAACGTCGAGATCGCGCGTTCATTCGCCCGGAGCGGTGCGCCGCGCTTCGTCAGCGAGCAGGGCTGGACGACCAGGGCGACGGGGGAGCCGCTGCTCCCGGATGCCGCGATGATGCTGCGCTGCCGGATCGCGGAGACGGTCGCGGTCGGTGGTTCGACGCTCGTCATCGCCGAGGTGCTCGAGATCGACGAGGGCGTCGATGGCAGCCCGCTGGTCTACCACGACCGTGCCTTCCACGGCCTACAGCAGCACAGCATCCTGAACTGAGCCCGGCCGGCCATCTCGCTGGTCCATCTCGCCGACCCGCCACGCTGACCCACCACGCTGAGCCACTCCATGGCTCAGCCAGCAACCCATCGAAAGGAAGCAATGTCTCTCTACACACTGCCGGAGCTCGGCTACGACTACGCGGCACTCGAGCCCGCCATCAGTGGCCGCATCATGGAGCTGCACCACGGCAAGCACCACCAGGCCTACGTCACGGGTGCCAACACGGCGCTCGCCCAGCTGGCCGAGGCGCGCGACGCCGGCGAGCTCGGCAACGTGAACAAGCTGCAGAAGGATCTCGCCTTCAACCTCGGCGGGCACGTCAACCACTCCATCTTCTGGACCAACCTCACGCCGGGCGGCAGCGAGCGGCCTGACGGCGAACTCGCCGCGGCCATCGACGATGGCTTCGGCTCCTTCGAGAAGTTCCAGGCGCACTTCACCGCGACGGCCCTCGGCGTGCAGGGCTCCGGCTGGGCGATCCTCGCCTGGGACATCCTCGGCGCGCAGCCCATCATCGTGCAGCTCTACGACCAGCAGGGGAATCTGCCTGCCGGCCTCATCCCGCTGCTCATGCTCGACGTCTGGGAGCACGCGTACTACCTCGACTACCAGAACGTGCGGGCGAGCTACGTCAGCGCATTCTGGAACATCGTCGACTGGCAGAACGTGGCCACCCGCTTCGAGCGTGCCCGCGACAACACGAGCGGGCTGATCACGCTCTAGCGGCCGCGATCAGGCGCGCGTCGTTCCGACCACCATCCAGCGATCACCCCGGGCGCGCAGCCCGAGGGTGATCGCCCTGGCCCCCAGGTAGCCGAGCGCGAACGCCGCCATCAGCCAGGCGAGGCCGGCGGCGTCCGGGGCGGCCCATGCGCCGACCGCGAGGGCGAGCGGAACGAAGGCGGCGAAGTTCAGGATGCCGGTGAGCGCGAGGTAACGGGCGTCGCCGGCGCCGATCAGCACACCGTCGAGCACGAAGACGAGCCCGCCGAGCGGGACGGAGAGCCCGAGAACGAGCAGTGCAGGCGGCAGCAGCGCTGCGACATCCGCGTCACTCGTGAACGCCCAGCCGAGCACGCCGGCAAGGCTCATCACGAGCAGGCCGATGAGCGCGCCACCGCCGATGCCCCACTGCAGGCAGCGGGCCAGCACCGCGCGCACGCTCGCGACGTCGCCGGCGCCGAGGCCCTTGCCGACGAGTGCCTGGGCGGCGATCGCGAGGGCGTCGAGGGCGAAGGCGATCGTGGCGAACAGCGTCATGGCGATCTGGAACGCCGCGAGCGGGGCCGATCCCAGCCCGGTGGCGACGAACACGGCGAGCAGCATCGAGGCGCGGAGGCTCACCGTGCGCAGGAACAGCCAACCGCCGGACGTCGCCCCGCCGAGCACCCCGGCGTGGTGGGGCAGCAGCCCGGCACCGACGCGGCGGGCGTGCCCGGCCACGACGACGAGGTACACGGCGACCATGCCCCACTGTGCGAGGACGGTTCCGATGGCGGAGCCGGCGATGCCGAGGCCGAGAACGTAGATGAAGAGGTAGTTGAGCGCGATGTTCACCGCGAAGCCGATTCCGGCAACGAGCAGCGGGGTGCGGGTGTCCTGCAGACCGCGCAGCAGGCCGGTCGCGGCGAAGACGAGCAGCATCGCTGGCAGCCCGAACATCGAGATGCCGAGGTAGATCACGGCCTGCTCTGTGACGGCGGCTTCCGCGCCGAACAACCCGGCGAGCCAGGGGGAGCAGAACCAGCCGCCGACGGCCAGGAGCACGCCGAGGCCGGTGGCCAGCCAGATGCCGTCGACTCCGGATGCCACAGCGCCCCGTTCGTCGCCGGCGCCGAGTCGGCGCGCGACCGCGGGCGTGGTGCTGTAGGCGAGGAACACCATCAGGCCGATGATGGTCTGAAGCACGGCGCTGGCGATGCCGAGGCCGGCGAGGGGAATCGCGCCGAGGTGGCCGATCATCGCCGAGTCGGCGAGCAGGAACAGGGGTTCCGCGATGAGCGCACCGAGCGCGGGTACCGCGAGGCGCAGGATCTCGCGATCGATGGGGCGGCGGCGGAAGACGTTGATGGCTCAAGCCTAGCGATGGCGTGTGGGCGCGACCGGCGGGGTGACGGGCGGAGTCGTGGGCTGACGGCCCGCCCACAGGCGCCAACCGACCCCCCCGGCCATCCCGATTCGCGGAGTCGCTCAGGGCTTCGCGTGCGTCGCTGCTCCTTCGTCGCTGCTCCTTCGTCGCTGCGCCGCTCGCTCGAGCCAGCGTGGTTCCTCCTGTGTGCGTCCGCGCGCTCGCTCAAGCCAGCGTGGTTCCTTCCGCGTGGTTCCTGTCGCGCGCCTCCGCACGCTGGCTTGAGGGAGCAGCCGAGGAACGAGGCCGCCCCCGAAGCCCTGACAGCGCACGAGGCTGAGCGCTCGACGCCCGGGTGCGGGTGCGGTTCTCGATGTTTCCTTGGTGAGGGCTGCCGCCTTTCGCGACGCTGCGCGTCGCGCCGAAGCCCTGACAGCGCACGTGGCTGAGCGCTCGACGCCCGGGAGCGGGTGCGGGTGCGGTTCTCGACGCTTCCTTGGTGTGGGCTGCTGCCTTTCGCGACGCTGCGCGTCGCGCGGCGTTAGGAAACTGTGAGAAATCCCACAACTGGCGCCGCATCGGCGTAGCGTCACGACTATGAGCACGGTGATTGAAACACGGGGCTTGCAGAAGCACTTCGGCCGGGTGGTTGCGCTCGACGGGCTCGACCTCAGCGTCGCCAGCGGCGAGGTCCACGGCTTCCTCGGCCCCAACGGCGCAGGCAAGTCAACGACCATCCGGGTGCTGCTCGGTCTGATGCGCGCGAGCGGCGGCTCGGCATCCGTCTTCGGCAGGGACCCATGGGCGGATGCCGCGGCGCTGCACGCCCGTATCGCCTACGTTCCCGGCGATGTGAGCCTCTGGCCGAACCTCTCCGGTGGCGAGGCGATCGACCTGCTCACCCGGCTGCGCGGCGGCGATGCAGACAAGCGCGCATACGCGAGCAGGCGGGCGGCGCTCGTCGAGGCCTTCCAGTTCGATCCGAGCAAGAAGGCCCGCACCTATTCCAAGGGCAACAGGCAGAAGGTCGCACTCATCGCCGCCCTGGCCACGCCGGCCGAGCTGTACATCTTCGACGAGCCGACATCCGGCCTCGACCCCCTGATGGAGGCGGTGTTCCGCGAGCAGATCGGACAGCGGGTCGGCGAGGGGACGAGCGTGCTGCTGAGCAGCCACATCCTCAGCGAGGTCGAGCACCTCTGCGACCGGGTGAGCATCATCCGCGCAGGCAGAACCGTCGAGAGCGGGACCCTCGCCGAGCTCCGCCACCTCACCCGCACCGAGGTGTCGTTCGCGGCGGAGGGGCAGGGCGGCAGCGCCCTCAGTAACGCGCAGCTCGCCACGATCCCCGGCACCCACGAGCTGCTGCGCGACGCCGCCCGTGTGCGCTTCACCGTGGACAGCGACGACATGCCGGCGGTGCTCGCGGCGCTGGCCGCGCTGCGGGTGAGCGGGCTCACGGTGAACCCGCCATCGCTCGAGGAGCTGTTCCTCCGCCACTACGGCGGGCAGGCGGATGCCGCGGCGCCCGCCCAGCCGCCGAGCGCCGACGCCACGCTGAGCGAATCGCGGGGGGAGGCAGGGCGATGACCGCCACGCTCGCGCCGACGGCGGTGCGCGCGCCGGCCGCCGCGCAGCCCCCGCGCACGCTGCTCCCGCTCGTCAGGCAGCGCTTCCGCCGCGACCGCGTGCAGCTCCTGGCCTGGATCGCCGGATTCGCCCTGCTCGCCTCCGTCGGCAACACCGCGGTCGAGAGTACCTATGGCACGGAGGCGCAGCGCGTCGAGGTGCTGCAGCTGATCCAGCAGACGCCGGCCGTGCTGATGCTGCGCGGCACCCCGCAGGGCCCGGCCGCCGACGCGTTCCAGTACTTCCTGCTGTTCGCCTTCCTGGGGGTGCTGATCGGGCTGATGTCGACGTTCCTCGCCGTGCGGCACAGCCGAGCGGAGGAGGAGTCCGGTCGCGCAGAGCTCATCGGGGCGACGCCGGCCGGGCGCAGCACGCCGCTCGTCGCGACGGTGATCGAGGGCACGGTGCTCTGTGTGGTGATCGGCGTCGTGTCGGCGCTCGGCTACCTGCTCGGCGGTGCCGACCGGGAGGGGAGCTGGCTCGCCGGTGCCGCGCTCGCCGTCACCGGTGTCGCCTTCCTCGGCGTCGGGCTCTTCTCCGCGCAACTCATGCGCACCTCGCGCGGGGCGAACGGGCTGGCCGCCGCGGTCGTGACGCTCTCCTATGTGCTGCGCGGGCTCGGGGATGCCACGGGAACCGTGCACGCCGACGGCGTGAGCATGACCGCGGCGTGGCCGAGCTGGCTGAGTCCGATCGGGTGGGGGCAGGCCGTCGCGCCGTTCTCCCCTCAGACCGGGCAACTACTCTGGCCACTCGCCCCCGGGCTGGCGCTCGGCGCCGTGCTCGTCGTGGCCTCGCTCTGGATGCAGGCGCACCGCGACGTCGACTCGAGCGTGATCCCCGAGCGGGCCGGCCGCCTGAACGCCCCGCGCTCGCTCAGCGGACCGCTCGGGCTGAGCTGGCGCATGCAGCGCAACGCCGTGATCGGCTGGATGGTGGCCGGCGCCATCTTCGGCCTGCTCATCGGCGCGCTGGGCGAGACGATGCTGAAGCTCGTGCAGGCAGGAGACACGGGTGCCGCCGACGTGACGCAGACGCTCGGCAACACCCTCTCGACGCTGGCCGGGCCGGGCGCGGAGGGGTCGTTCATCGATCTGTTCACGGCGGCCATGTTCAGCCTCGTCGGCATCATCGCGGCCGTCGGAACCGTGCAGGCGATGGTCAGGGCGCGGCAGGACGAGGCAGCCGGAACCGCCGAGATCGTGCTCGCCGCGCCCGTAACCCGGCTGCACTGGTTCGGCGGCTACCTCGCGGTCGGGGTGTTCACGGCGGTGCTCGTGCTCGGCTCAGCCGTGCTCGGAGCCGTGATCGGGCTCACCCGCTCCGCCGGTCTCGGTGATCGCGCGGCCTCCGTCGCGCTCGCCGGGCTGGCCCAGCTGCCGGCGGTACTGCTCCTGCTCGCGATCGTCGCGCTGGTGTTCGCGGTGCTGCCGCGCACCACAATCTGGCTCGCCTGGGTCGTGCTGCTGCTCGCGATCGGGATCGGGCAGTTCGGTGGGCTGCTCGGGCTGCCGGATGCCGTGCGCGACGCGTCCCCGTTCTCACACACGCCCATCGTCACGGCCGCGACCGCGGCAACCGTCGACTGGAGCGCCACCTGGGTCATGCTCGGGCTCGCGGTCGTGGTGTCGGCGCTCGCCGCGGTGCTCGTGCGTCGGCGGGACCTCGCCCTCGGCGGGTAGCCGGGTGGGCGGGGCGGCGGCATCCGTTTGGGAGGAGATGGTGCCGACGGGAGACAGTACCCGTGGGAGAACATGCGATGGGGAGGAGGGAATCTGCGATTCCCTCCTCCCCATCAACCTTCCTCCGCCGCTTCGGGTGCGGCCGAGAAAGCTCTGGGCTCAGCCGAGCGGGTGTGCCGAGCGGATCGTGTCGTTCGGGTCGTAGCTGAGCTTCGCCGCGCGCAGGCGGGCCAGGGTGTCGGTGCGGTACAGCTGTTCCGGCGCGGTGCGCACCTCGCGGAAGTTGATGTAGTCGGTGGCGCTCCGCCACGGCGCGACCGCCTCGAGCACCGCCTGTGCCGCCGCCAGTACGACGGCGGCCGCCTCCGGTGTCGGCGTCATGCCGACGGCGTAGAGCAGGTATCGCCCCGGCATCGAGTTGACCGCGCCGCCGTCGGGGGCCGGAATCGCGAGCTGCCCGCCGACGTGACGGATGTCGACGGCCAACAGCGGAGACGCGGCGTCCGGGCCGGCAAGCGTGAGCACCGCATCGATGGCGGCACGGGGCAGCTCCTCGAGGTTGATGCCGTCGCCGACGGCCGGCACGGGGCCGGGAGGGTCCATGTGGATCTCGCCGAGGCGGCTCGCGGGCATCACTCCGAAGGTGTCGATGGCGGCGCCGAGTGCGCGCAGCGGGGCGAGCAGCGCTGCGGCGTCGGCCGAGCGCTCGGCCTCCGAGCCGGCGCCCTGATCGATCGCGATCGCGCCGTCGATGACGGCGAAACTCTGGCCGCGCAGGAACTCCGGCAGTTCGGGCAGCGGAGGCACGCGCAGCAGTCGGAAGCAGCTCGTTGCGCTCTCGTCGAGATCGCGGGTCCACAGCTCCCAGGCGCTGAACACCTCGTCTGCGCTCTCAAGCGGGAACATCAGCATGCCGGCGTAGACATCGCGCACGGCGAAGACGCGGAAGGTGATCGCGGTCACGACGCCGTAGTTGCCTCCACCACCGCGGAGCGCGTAGAACAGCTCACTCTCCTCCGTGGCCGACGCGCGCAGCATGCGCCCAGCTCCGGAGACGACCTCGATCGTCGTGACGTGCGAGGTGGCCAGGCCGAGGCTCCGACCGAACCAGCTGACGCCGCCGCCGAGCAGGTAGCCGGCGACGCCGACATCCGGGGCCGATCCGGCCAGGGCCATCAGGCCGTGCTCGGCGAGGGCCGCGGTGACGTCGCCCCAGAGCACGCCGGAGCCGACGCGGACGGTGAGCGCCGTTGGATCGACCTCGATGCTGGAGAGGGCGCTCGTGCGCACCAGGATGCTGCCGGTCAGATCGCCGAGTGGTCCGGCGAGGTGCCCGGTGGTCTGGGCGACGGCCCGGATCCCGTGCTCGTTGGCGAAGAGCAGCGTCGCGCGCACATCGGCCGCGCTGCTCGGCGCGACGACGGCGTCGGGGTGCTGGTCCGCGCTGAGGTTCCAGGCCTGCCTGGCGGTGTCCCACCCGGCGTCGATCGGGGTGGTGACGGTGCCGTCGATGCGTGCCGCGAGGGCGGCGAAGGCCTGCGGGGCAAGCGGGGCAGGCGCGGCGGCTGGGGAAGATTCTGCGATGGTCATGGCGACTTTCTTCTCGGGATGCGGCGCGACCGGAATGCTGGCGGCCCTCGTCGCAGATACGCGTGAGGCGGGCAGGGGAGCCCACAACCGATGCGTTGCGTGGCGATGTGCCAACGCAACGAGAAGCAACGCTATGGCGACCAGACGGCACAGTCGTCGGGGCCAGCCCTGAACTCGCGCCCGGGAGCGCCGCCGACTCAGATGTCGACGATCTCCGTGCCGAGCGGAGCGAGCGACACGGGCACCATCGTGAAGTTGGCGATGCCGAACGGGATGCCGATGATCGTGATGCGGAGCGCGATACCGGGCCGCGGCCGCGACCCGGCCCGGCTCGGCGCTAGTGCAGCGGGTGTGCCGAGCGGATTAGCCCTGCCGGGTCGTAGCGGCGCTTCGCGGCGCGCAGCCTGGCCAGGGTGTCGACCGGGTAGAGCCGATCGGCCGGAGTGCGCACCTCGCGGAAGTTGAGGTAGTCGGCGGCGGCACGCCACGGGGACAGGGCCTCGAGCACCGTCGCCACCGCGGCGTGCAGGGCGTCGACGGACTCGGGGTCGGGGCTCATGCCGCCCGCGAACAGCAGGAAGCGCCCGTGCAGCCGGTTGACGGCACCGCCGCCCGGCATGGCCACGGCGAGCTGGCCGCCGATGTGGCGGATGTCGACGAGCATCAGCGGGGTCTCGGCGTCCGGCCCGGCCAGCCGGAGGAGCACGTCGATCGCGGCATGTGGCAGCTCGTCGAGATTCACGCCGTCGCCGGTCGCCGGCACCGGGCCGGGAGGATCCATGTGCAGTTCGCCGAGCCGGCTGACCGGCATAACGCCGAAGGTGTCCAGGAACGGGCCGAGCGCGCGCAGCGGGGCGAGCAGGGCCACGGCATCCGCCGTGCGCTCCGCCTCGTCGACTGGCATGCCGGTGGCCTGCTCGATGGCGACGGCGCCGTCGATGATGACGAGCTTCTGCCCGCGCAGGAACTCCGGCACGTCGGGCAGGTCGGGGACCCGCATCAGCCGGAAGCAGGTCATCGCGCTCTCGTCGAGCTCGCGCGTCCACGACTCCCAGGCGCTGAGCAGCTCGTCGGCCCGCTCCATCGGGAACAGCATCATGCCGGCGTAGACGTCGCGCACGGCGAACACGCGGAACGTGACGGCCGTGACGATGCCGTAGTTGCCACCACCCCCGCGGAGCGCGAAGAACAGCTCGCTCTCCTCGTCAGCGGTGGCGCGCAGCATCCGCCCGTCGCCGGAGACCGCTTCGATGGCGGTCACGTGCGAGGTCGCCAGGCCCATGCTGCGGGCGAACCAGCTCACGCCGCCGCCGAGCAGGTAGCCGACGACGCCGACATCGGGAGAGGATCCCGCCAGGGCCATGAGGCCGTGCTCGGCGAGGGCGGTTGTGACGTCGCCCCAGAGCACACCGGCGCCGACCCGCACGGTGAGTGCGTCTGGGTCGATCGTGATCCCGGTGAGGGCGCTGGTGCGCAGCAGGATGCTGCCGGCCAGGTCACCGAGCGGGCTGGCCAGGTGACCGGTGCCCTGCGCGACGACGCGCAGCTGGTGCTCGTCGGCGAAGTACAGCGTGGTGCGGACGTCCTCGGCGTGACGTGGTGCGATGACGGCGTCCGGGCGCTGGTCTGCGCTCAGGTTCCAGGCGAGTCGCACGGTGTTCCAGTCGACGTCGCTCGGTGTGGAGACGACGCCGTCGATGCGGGCGGCCAGCTCGCTGTACGCGGCGGGGTGCAGCGGGACGAGCGTGGTGAATACGGGGGATTCTGCGATGGACATGGTTGCTTTCTTCTCGGAGGGGGGGTGCGACCGGAGGGGGGCCTGGTCCCGTCGCAGGAGGCGGGAGAAGAGGCACACGTTGCCTGAACCGAGTCGATGCGAATCGATTGTCAGCCGCACCGAGAGAAAACGTTATGTGGCCCGGATGCCCGAGTCGTCGGGGTTCGCCCCCAACCGGGGCCGGGCCTGGCACCCATGCCCACCCGCGGCATCCACTGGGTCTGCCGCCGACTCAGATGTCGACGATCTCCTTGCCGAGCGGCGCGAGCGACACGGGGACCATCTTGAAGTTGGCGATGCCGAACGGGATGCCGATGATCGTGATGCAGAGCGCGATGCCGGAGAGGATGTGGCCGATGGCCAGCCAGATTCCGGCGACGATGACCCACACGACGTTGCCGAGGAACGACCAGACGCCGGACGTCGGCTTGTTGACGACGGTCTTGCCGAACGGCCAGAGCGCGTAGAGGCCGATGCGGAAGGAGGCGATGCCCCACGGGATCGTCACGATCAGGATGCAGCAGATGATGCCGGCCAGGAGGTAACCGAGGAACAGCCAGAAGCCGCTGAGCACGAGCCAGATGATGTTGAGCAGCGTCTTCATAGCCATCAGTGAAGCAGTTCCCCGTCGCCGGTGCACATCGACTCGGCGAAAGTGCACTTCGCGCTCGGCGGAATCCCAGCTGCGGCGTCATGCGTTCCCAATAGGCTGTGGCAATGACCGCTGCGACGACTGCTTCTGGAATTGTGCTCGACGAACTCGACCCCGCGGTGCGCCCGCAGGACGATCTGTTCCGCCACGTGAACGGCAAGTGGATCGCGCGCACCGAGATCCCGGCCGACAAGGCGCGCTACGGCTCGTTCTACGTGCTGCACGAAGAGGCAGAGAAGGCCGTGCGCGACATCATCATGGAGTCGCAGGACGCGGAGCCGGACACCGAGGCGCGCAAGGTCGGCGACCTCTACGCCAGCTTCCTCGACGAGGAGCGCATCGAGAGCCTCGGCGTCACGCCCATCGCCGGCCAGTTGGCCGCCGCGGCATCCGTGGCATCGATCCCGGAGTTCCTCGCCGCCCTCGGTGAGCTCGAGCGCTCCGGCGTGAGCGGTTTCTACCAGCTCTTCGTCGACAACGACCCTGGCAACCCTGAGCGCTACCTCGTGTTCGCCGAGCAGGGCGGAATCGGGCTGCCGGACGAGAGCTACTTCCGCGAGGAGAAGTTCGCCGACGTGCGCGAGGCCTATCGTGCCCACCTCGCGCGCATGTTCGGACTCGCCGGTCTCAGCGATCCGGCCGAGCGGGCCGAGCGCGTGTTCGCGCTGGAGACCGCGATTGCCGCCGTGCACTGGGACAACGTCGCATCGCGCGACAGCGAGAAGACCTACAACCTGATGAGCTGGGCGGATGCCGCCAGCCTCGTCCCGGCCGACCTGGCCGTGTGGCGCGACGCCATGGGCGCACCGACCGGTGTCTTCAACGAGCTCGTGCTGCGTCAGCCGAGCTTCACCAGCGGCATCGGCGCTCTGCTCGTGCCCGACCAGCTCGATGCATGGCGCGACTGGCTGAGCTGGCAGGTCGTGCGCGGCAGCGCCGCGTACCTCACGAGCGACATCGTCGAGGCGAACTTCGACTTCTACGGCCGCACGCTCACCGGAACGCCGGAGATGCGCGACCGCTGGAAGCGCGGCGTCTCGTTGGTGGAGGGCGCGCTCGGCGAGGCCGTCGGCCACATCTACGTCGAGAAGCACTTCCCGGAGACCGCGAAGGCCGCGATGGACGTGCTCGTCGCGAACCTCGTCGAGGCCTACCGCCAGTCGATCACCACCCTGGAGTGGATGAGCGCCGAGACGCGCGAGCGCGCCCTCGACAAGCTCGACAAGTTCACCCCCAAGATCGGCTACCCGGCGAAGTGGCGCGACTACTCGGCGCTCAGCATCGACGCAACCGACCTGATCGGCAACGTGCGGGCGACGAGCGAGTTCGAGTTCAACCGCGAGCTCGGCAAGATCGGCAAGCCGATCGACCGCGACGAGTGGTTCATGACGCCGCAGACGATCAACGCCTACTACAACCCCGGGTTCAACGAGATCGTGTTCCCCGCGGCGATCCTGCAGCCGCCGTTCTTCGATGAGGCACGGGATGCCGCGGCCAACTACGGCGCGATCGGCGCCGTCATCGGCCACGAGATCGGCCACGGCTTCGACGACCAGGGATCCAAGTACGACGGCGACGGCCGCCTCACCGACTGGTGGACGGAGGCCGACCGTGCCGCGTTCGAGGAGCGCACGGCATCCCTGATCGCACAGTACGACGCCCTCGCTCCCGCCCAGGTGCCTGACCACCACGTGAACGGCGCCCTCACCATCGGCGAGAACATCGGAGACCTCGGCGGGCTCGCCATCGCGTGGAAGGCCTACCTGATCTCGCTCGACGGGCAGGAGCCGCCCGTGCTCGACGGGCTGACGGGTGCGCAGCGCTTCTTCCTCAGCTGGGCGCAGGCCTGGCAGATGAAGGGCCGCGACGAGGAGGTCATTCGCCTGCTCGCAATCGACCCGCACTCACCGAACGAGTTCCGCTGCAACCAGATCGTGCGCAACATCGACGAGTTCTACAGCGCGTTCGACGTGAACGAGACGGATGCCGCCTGGCTCGCCCCGGAGGAGCGCGTCACGATCTGGTGAGCGTGGTCGCTGGCCGTCGTCGGCTGTCAGCTGCCGGGGTTACACTCATCCTGACCCGCAGCAGATCTCTCCCGCTGGGGGCACTCTGCGCGGAGGGGTGAGCCGCGCGATCCGCATCCAGCCTCGAAGGAACCCGTGTGACAACCCCCGCTCAGCAGTCGGAACGCCGTGTGCGGCAGGCGGCACTCGAGCGGGGCAGGCACCAGGGCGGCGAGACGAACGAGAACTTCGGGCGCGGTTTCGCTGCGCTCGGCCAGCTCGCCCTCGACGGCGTGCAGGTCTCGGCGCGCGCCAGCGACCTCGCAACGGGGCGCGTGCTGTTCTCTGTCGATGACCACGTCGCGATGCCGGCCGCCGACATCGGCAAGGTGCTGCTCCTCATCGAGGTCGCTGCCCAACTGAGCGACCCCGACCGCGCGGACGACGGTCTCGGTGAGCTCGTGATCCTCGATCGGGGCGCCGGCGATGCCGCGGGCGCTGCCGGCATCTGGCAGCACCTGCAGGCGCCGTCGCTGCCCGTGGCAGATCTGGCCGCGCTCGTCGGAGCGAGCAACGACAACCTGGCCAGCAACGTCTTGCTGCGGGTCGTCGGGCTCGAGGCCGTGCGCAGACGTGCAGAGTCGCTCGGGCTCTCGAAGACGGCGCTGCTCGACGTCGTGCGCGATCAGCGCGGCCCGGACGACGCCCCGCAGCTTTCGGTCGGCTCGGCGCAGGAACTCTGCTGGCTCTTCACCGCCATGGCCCGCGGCGAGGTGGTGTCGCCAGCCGTCTCGCAGCGCGTGCTCGGCTGGCTCTCGCTCAACGCCGACCTCTCCATGGTCGCCAGCGCCTTCGGCCTCGTTCCGCTCGCGCACCGCGAGCCCGATCACGGCCTACTGCTCGTGAACCTGACCGGAACGGAACCAGGGGTGCGCAGCGAGGTCGGCGTGCTGCGCGGCCCGCGCGCCGGCGTCAGCTACACGGTCTCGATGAGCTTCGCCGACACCGCCCTCGCGGCCAGGCTCGAGGTGCTCGACGGCATGCGCCAGGTCGGACTCGACCTGTTGGAGTACGTGCACTGAGGCAGCGCGACGCGAAGCGTCGCGAAAGGCGGCAGCCCCCAAATCAGGAAACCTCGAGGGCTTTCGCCGATGCGGGCCAGTCGCCCCGCCCGCCTCAGCCCGTCGGCGCTGCCGGCAGTTTGCGGTCGATCCAGCCGAGCAGGGCGGCACCGACCAGGAAGATGACGACGACCACGCCCGTGTTGAGCAGTGCCGCCGGGTAGCCGATCTCCGTGGCCCGCATGAACGGGTACGGGTAGTGACCGGACACCGCCCCTGCCACGAAGGTGTAGGCGATCCAGGCGAGCGGCGCGGCCATCGACCACCAGATCGTCGAGCGGTCGACGCGCGGCCGCGGGCCGACGACGAACCAGCCGAGCACGGCGAGGAGCGGGCCGGCCTGGTGCATGAAGAAGTTCGAGACCTCTCCGGCCTTGGAGAGCTCCTGCAACCCGGCCAGCACGGTGTTGTAGACGATGCCCGTGATCGCCATGCAGAGCACGGCGTCGAGCCGGGCGATCCGGAAGATCGGCCCGTCGCGGTGGGGGTCGATCACGAGCATGAGGCAGGTCACGCCGACGAGCACGTTGGAGAGGATCGTGAAGTAGCTGAAGAGCAGTCCGAGCAGCACGACGGTCTGGCCGACGTCAGGGATCGTGTCGACGAGGATCGTGTAGATCTCCATGCTGACGCCCGTGAGCGTCATCGCCGCGACGACACCGTGCCAGACGCGGGCGGCCGTCGTGCCCGTGAGCGCGGATGCCCAGTGCCGCGCTGGCGCACCGGCGACGGCGGCCCTGCCGGCCTCGTCCACGCTGGTCGTGCGGCCGGTCGGGGCGTAGTCGTCTGAATCCGTCACGCCTCCGGTTCTACCACGCCGGCACCGGCCAGCGCACGGGCCGGGCGGAAACCGCGTCGCACGGCGTGCGGGCGCCGTGGCTTCAACCGGTCCCCGCGCGGGCGCCGAGGCTGGCGGGCGCTAGTCGATCAGCTCGGCCGCCGCGAGCCGCTGCAAGACCTCCGCACCGGCCGGCGGGCAGCGGTGGACATCCGCAGCCTCGACCCAGTGCAGCTCGCTCACCTCGGCCGACGGCGAGGGGGTGACGGATGCCGCGACGGCGGCATCCACCCCGAAGACGTGCATGCGCACGAGCCGGCCGACGGGCTCGCCGTGTGCCTGCACCGCCACGGTGAAGAGCTCGTGGAGGTCGCCCGGCCTGAGGTCGATCGACATCTCCTCGCGGGCCTCGCGCACCGCGGCATCCGCGATGGACTCGCCGGCATCGATCTTGCCGCCCGGCATGAACAGCACGTCGCGCCCGCGGGCCGTGACCATGAGCACGCGGCGATCGCGGATCAGCGCGACGGCGGCCACGGCGATGTCGGGGAGTGTGTGGTTGGGTGTCGGGGTCACCGCTCCATTCAACCGCAGCTCAGGGGTGCTGCTCGCTGCTGAAGACGTCGTTCAGGGTGACGGTCTGCAGTCCGCGCTCCTGCAGGATCGCCAGCAGCTGCGGGAAGACCTTCGTGACCGGGTCGAAATTGAGGTGGCCGATCACGATGTGCTGTGGCAGGAACCACTGCGTGGCGAAGTCGACCACCTGCTGTTCGGTGATCAGCCCGGAGTCGGAGAGTGTGCCGTACCAGAGGGTCGGAACCGTGTAGCCGATGCTCGCCGCAAGATCGTCGACGCGCTCGTCGTGGTATCCGAATGGCGGCCGGAAGAAGGGTCTGGCGTCGACGCCCCACGTCTCGTGGATGAAGTCGTGCGTGCGCTGGAGCTCCGAGAGCACCTCGTCATCGGGCAGGGAGGTGAGATCGGCGTGCGACCACGTGTGATTGGCGAGTTGGATCTGCCCGGACGCGACGAGCGGGCGCAGCGCCTCGGCATTGGCGTCCCACGCGTCATAGCAGCCGGTGACGAAGAGCGTGAGTCGTGTTCCGCTCTGGGCGGCGAAGGCGGCGTAGGCCGCGATCACGGCGGCGCTGCTGCCGTCATCCGCTGTCCAGGCAAGCAGCTGGCCGTCACCCGGCAGCTCGGTCAGCGTTCCGCCGCCGACGGGAACCCGCGCAAGTTGCGGGGCCGCTGGCGGTGGCGTGACGACGGGCTCTGGGGCAGGCGGGTGCGCTGGCACGGGGCGCGGCGCGGGCCGCGGCGGGTGAGGCGCGGATGTCGGCACCTCGGGCTCCGCGGCGCACGAAGCCAGCAGCAGTGCGGCTCCGGCCGCACCGATCGTCAGAAATCCCCGCCTGTCCAACACATGCCCCCCGGCTCCGCCATCGCGGTGTGGCTCGATCCTACGACCGTGGGGCCGGGAACCCGGCTTTGCGTCCCCGGCGTGGTGCGGGGTGCGGCGCCCCCACCGTAAACTAGGAAGACTGTTCGCCGGGCCCTTCCGCCCTGATCACGCCCCATTGGAGCCACCATGGCCGCACCCAGCCGTCTCGACGCCGTCATCGCCCTCGCCCGCCACCGCGGATTCGTTTTCCAGGCCGGTGAGATCTACGGGGGTTCGCGCTCGGCCTGGGACTACGGGCCGCTCGGCACCGAGCTCAAGGAGAACATCAAGCGCCAGTGGTGGCGCTTCATGGTGCAGAGCCGCGACGACGTCGTCGGCCTCGACTCCAGCGTGATCCTGCCCAAGCAGGTGTGGGAGGCATCCGGACACGTCGAGGTCTTCAGCGACCCGCTGGTCGAGTGCCAGAGCTGCCACAAGCGCTTCCGCGCCGACCACCTGGAAGAGGAGTACGAGGAGAAGAAGGGCCGCGCGCCCGAGAACGGCCTCGACGACATCGCCTGCCCCAACTGCGGCAACCGCCACACCTGGACGGAGCCGCGCGCGTTCTCCGGCCTGCTGAAGACCTTCCTCGGCCCGGTCGACGACGAGTCGGGAATGCACTACCTCCGCCCGGAGACGGCGCAGGGCATCTTCGTGAACTTCGCCAACGTGCTGCAGGCCTCTCGCCTCAAGCCCCCGTTCGGCATCGGCCAGATCGGCAAGAGCTTCCGCAACGAGATCACACCAGGAAACTTCATCTTCCGCACCCGTGAGTTCGAGCAGATGGAGATGGAATTCTTCGTCGAGCCCGGAACCGACGAGACGTGGCAGGAGTACTGGATGGAACAGCGCATGAGCTGGTACACCGGTCTCGGCATCAGCCCGGAGAACCTGCGCTTCTTCGAGCACCCGAAGGAGAAGCTCTCGCACTACTCCAAGCGCACCGTCGACATCGAGTACCGCTTCGGCTTCACCGGCAGCGAGTTCGGCGAGCTCGAGGGCATCGCGAACCGCACCGACTTCGACCTGAAGACCCACTCCGAGAAGTCGGGCAAGGACCTCTCCTTCTTCGACCAGACGAAGAATGAGCGCTGGACGCCCTACGTCATCGAGCCGGCCGCCGGCCTCACCCGCTCGCTGATGGCGTTCCTCGTTGACGCGTACCACGAGGAGGAGGTGCCGAACGCGAAGGGCGGCGTCGACACCCGGACCGTGCTCAAGCTCGACCCGCGCCTGGCACCGATCAAGGCCGCCATCCTGCCGCTGTCGCGCAACGAGCGTCTCTCGCCGATGGCGCGTGACCTCGCCGCCGAGCTGCGCCAGAGCTGGAACATCGACTTCGACGACGCCGGCGCCATCGGCCGCCGCTACCGCCGCCAGGACGAGATCGGCACCCCGTTCTGCATCACGGTCGACTTCGACTCGCTCGACGACCAGGCCGTGACCGTGCGTGACCGCGACACCATGCAGCAGGAGCGCGTGCCGCTCGCGACGCTGTACACATACCTCGCCGAGCGCCTGAAGGGCGCCTAACGGCGAATTGATCCAGTGGATCAATTCGCCGCCAGGCGAAAGGCGGCAGCCTTAACCAAGGCAACCCCGGGAACGCGACGCGATCTCGGGGTTGTTGCGTTGGTGGGCATTGTTGCCCTGAGCGCCAGAAGCCGCGTTATGCCGTAGAAACAACTACCGCGTAACGCGGTTTTTGGCGCGCGGCCCCGCGCAACCCCGCGCAACCCCGCGCTACGGCGAGCAGCGGTGATCCGGCGGCTCTCAGGGTGTGTGCGGCGCCGGGGTGTCTTCGCGGGCGCGCCACTCGTGCGCGATCATCCCGTAGATGCCGGTGTCACTCCACTCGCCCTTGTCCCAGTACGACTCGCGCAGGGTCGCCTCGTGCAGCAGGCCGAGCCGCACGCACAGCCGGGCGGATGCCTCGTTGCGCGGGTCGAGGTTGGCGATGACGCGGTGGGCGCCGATGCCGTCGAAGGCGAGGCGCAGCGTGGCCTCCGCCGCCTCGGTTGCGTAGCCCCTGCCGGCGAAGTCGGGGTGGAACACCCAGCCGATCTCGAGCTCGGCCGTCTCGACGCTGCTGAGGCGCAGCATGACGTCGCCGATCACGCGGCCGGCGCTTCCTGCCACCCGCTCGTCGTCCGCGGCCAGCTCGCAGGCCAGGAAGATGGCGCTGTCCGCGGTGCCGTCGAGCGTGCGCAACTCGGCGCGGCGCCGGGTGTGGGCCGCGCCCTCCTCGGCGGTGCGGCGCGGCCAGGGGATGTAGCGCAGCACCTCGTCGAGCCGCTGGTACTCCCACACGTCGGCGACATCGTCGACCGTGAGCGGGCGCAGGATGAGCCGTTCGGTCTGGATGGGCGCGATCGCGAGCGGGCCGCTGTCGAAGGGGAAGCCGTGGAAGTAGCCCGGAGGGGGAGTCGGGGCCTCCGCGGAATCGGGCAGACCGGGCGCCGGCGCTGCGAGGTCAGGGGTGGTGTCCGGTGCCGAGCTCATCGCCGTCCGATCGTGCTAGTCGTTGGCCGCGCGCAGGCGGTCGCCGCCGACCGGGCAACCGGCCGCGGTGCCCGTGATGCTCGGGATGTCGGAACCGGCGCGTGCGGCATCCGGGGTCTCGATCTTCAGGCCGAAGAGGGCGTCAAGGCCGTCGAGCCAAGCCTGCTGCTCGCCGTCGCGGGCGAGCTCGCGGGAGCGCACCATGGGCGTGTGCAGCAGCACCCCGGCGAGGTGGCGCAGCGACTGCTCGATGCGTCCGTCCGGATCGCCCTTGCTCTGCGCGCGGGCGATCTCGGCGTCGAGGAGGTCGAAGACGTGGCTGCGGAGCGCGACGACGGCGGGGGCGAGTGACTGCTCCTCCGCGACCTTCGTGAAGGTGCGGGCGGCCTTGCCGACGATGGCGCGGGCCTCCTGCGTGGCGTTCAGCTCCTCGAGCGGCGCGTGGATGCTGATCGTCTCGAGGTCGAGCAGTTCGACGCCGGTCAGCTCGGCCACATCGGGGTCGATGTTGCGCGGCAGGCCGAGGTCGATCAGCAACTGGCGGGCGCTCGGCGTTGCCGCTGCCTCGCGGCCGGCGCTGAGCAGGGCGGCGTCGACGACGTGGGTCTCGGCGGTCGTGCAGGTCACGATGAGGTCGACGGATGCCGCGACGCCCGCGAAATCGGCGTGCGCGACGGGCAGGATGCCGTGGTTGGTTGCGAAGCGCTCCGCCCGGCCGGACGGCGAGTAGACCCGCACGTTCTCGGCTCCGCGGTCGCGCAGCGCGGCCAGCGACGCACCGGCGTAGCGCCCGGTGCCGACGAGCAGAACGCTCGTCTCGGCCCAGTCGCTGACACGGCTCTCGGCGAGTTCGAGCGAGAGTCGGACGAGGGAGCGGCCGGCCGAGCCGATGCCGGTGCGGTTCTTGACGCCGCGCGAGGTCTGCGATGCGCGCTGGAAGAGGCGCTCCAGCTCGGGGCTCGTCGTTCCGGCTGTGCGTGCCTGCTCCAGAGAGCGGCGAACCTGGCCGGCGATCTCGCCCTCGCCGACGACGACGGATTCGAGGCCGGCCGAGACGGCGAAGAGGTGCTCGGCCACGCCGTTGCCGTGCACGAGCTGCAGGCTGTCGCGCAGCACCTCGCTGCTCACCCCGGTGCTGGCGCTGACCGCGTCGATCGCGGCGAACACGGTGGGCAGGGGTGACTGGCCGAAGGGGGCGTCGAGATCGAGGTAGGTCTCGAAGCGGTTGCAGGTGGCAACGACGACGGCGCCCTGCAGGGCCGGAGCCCCGGGAAGCGCGCGGTGTTCGCTCACGATGCGCTCGCCCATGGCCGCCGCGTCGACAGAGAGCTGTTCGAGCAGATCGAAGTGAGAGTTCTTGTGACTCGCAGAGAGGCAGATGAGCACCTGAGAATTCTACAGCTCGTCGAAGCCGCTTGCTGGCAGCAGCCTGACCGCAGATGGCACGACGTGACGGGAGGTGAAAGTGGGCGGGGGAGGCCACGTTTCACGGCAGCGGCCGCCGGTCGCGCCGAAGGCCTCCCGTCGTGCTGTTGGCGCCCGGGCGGATGCCGCATCCTGCGGCCGCGGATGCCGCGCCCACCGGCCTCCGGCGGCGGCTCCGAGACGGCGCGCAGCCGGGTGCGAGACAATGGCCACGTGAACCACGACGCTCGCCAGACTCTGCCGCCTCAGCACCCCCTCGCCACCGGCCTCACCAGCCGCTCGCGCCTGATCCGCGCCTACCGCGGCGACCGGCCAGAGGTGACGCCGGTCTGGTTCATGCGCCAGGCCGGGCGCTCGCTGCCCGAGTACCGCGAACTGCGCGTCGGCACGAAGATGCTCGACGCCTGCCTCGACCCTGCCCTGGCCAGTGAGATCACGCTGCAGCCCGTGCGCAGGCACGGGGTGGATGCCGGAATCTTCTTCAGCGACATCGTCGTTCCGCTCAAGCTCGTCGGCGTCGAGGTCGAGATCGTGGCCGGCCGCGGGCCCGTGATGGGCAAGGCCGTGCGCACCGCGGCCGACGTGGCCGAGCTCACCGCCCTCGACCCCGACGTTCTCGATGCTTCGCTGGCTCCGATCTCCGAGGCCGTCGCGCGCACCGTCGCGGCACTCGCCGACATCGCGCCGTCGCACCGCGTCGACGGCGAGCCCGCATCTGTAACCCCCTTGATCGGTTTCGCCGGAGCGCCGTTCACGCTCGCGGCCTACCTCGTCGAGGGCGGGCCGTCGAAGGACCACCTCGCCGCCCGCGCCCTGATGCACTCCGAGCCAGAGGCCTGGGCCGCGCTGATGCGCTGGACCGCCGAGGTGACAGGGCGCTTCCTGCGCGCGCAGATCCTGGCCGGCGCCAGCGCCGCGCAACTCTTCGACTCCTGGGCCGGCGCGCTGTCGCTTGAGGACTACGAGGAGCATGTCGCCCCGGCATCCGCCCACGCTCTGAGCTTCGTCAGCGACCTCGGCTACTACGAGCGCGGCACCGACGGGGCGGCCGATCCCGAGCGGGTCTGGAACCGCGTTCCGATCGTGCACTTCGGCGTCGGAACGAGCGAGCTGCTCGCGGCCATGCACCGCGTCGGAGCCGACGTGGTCGGCGTCGACTACCGCCTGGCCATCGACGAGGGCATCCGTCGCCTCGGCGGCGACGTGCCGGTGCAGGGCAACGTCGACCCCGCGCTGCTCGGCGCGCCGTGGCCGGTGCTCGAGGCCCACGTGCGCGATGTGCTGCGTCGCGGCGAGAGCGCACCGGCCCACGTGCTCAATCTCGGCCACGGGGTGCCGCCGGAGACGGACCCCACCGTGCTCAGCCGCGTCGTCGAACTGGTGCACGGCCGATGAGCGCCGAGCAGAACCCGGCGCCAACCGTTGACGTCGCCGTCGTCGGGGCCGGCGTTGCCGGTCTGGTCGCCGCGCGCGCCTGCGCCAGGCTCGGACTCTCGGTGCTGATCCTCGAGGCCGCGGATGCCGCGGGCGGCTGCGTCGGCCGCACCGAGCTCGCCGGCCTGAGCCTCGACACCGGTGCAGAGGGCTTCGCGACCCGCAACGACTCCGTGGCAGAGCTGCTCGGTGAGCTCGGGCTCGGCGGCGAGATCGTCGATCCGAACCCTGCAGGAGCCTGGCTGCGCCTGCCGCCGCTGACCGGGACGGACGCCATCACGGTGCCGATGCCGAAGCTCTCGCTGCTCGGCATCCCCTCGTCGCCCCTCGCCGATGACGTGCGCGCCGCGATCGGCTGGAAGAACTCCATCCGCGCATACTCCGACCGCCTGCGCCCCGTGCTCACGATCGGCACGGAGAAGAACTTCGGCAAGCTCGTCGAACAGCGCATGGGCAAGGCCGTGCTCGACCGACTCGTCTCGCCCATCTCATCCGGTGTCTACTCGGCCGACGCGCACGACCTCGAGGTCGATGTCGTCGCACCGGGGCTGAACGCCGCGCTCACCCGCGCCGGGTCGCTCTCCGGGGCGGTTGCCCTGCTGAAGAGCGACGCCAAGCCGGGAGCGGGCGTGCGCGGCATCCGCGGTGGCATGCACCGCCTCGTCGACGCGCTGCTTGCCGAGGCCGCCCACTTCGACGCCGAGCTGCGCCTCGGCTCCCGTGTGACGGGCCTGCGTGAGAACGCCGACGGCACGTGGGCGCTGACCGCGACCGAGCGGCCCGCGCCCGAGTCCGACGCGCCGGAGCCCGACGCGCTGGCGACCGAAACACCGGTGACCGAGCGGGTCGAGCGCGTGGTCACCGCCCGCACCGTCATCCTGGCCGCGCCCGCGACCGTCTCGCTCGGTCTTCTGGCCGCGGCGCGGCCAGAGTGGAGCGAGGCGAGCGATTCCGCATGGGCCTCCGGCTCCGCGGTGGAGATCGTCACGCTCGTGCTCGACGCCCCGGAGCTCGATGGCGCTCCGCGCGGTACCGGCGTGCTCGTGGCCGCCGACACACCAGGCACCACCGCGAAGGCGCTCACCCACTCCACCGCGAAGTGGGCGTGGCTGGCCGAGGCAGCTGGGCCGGGGCGTCACGTCGTGCGCCTGTCGTACGGCCGTCTCGGGCAGGAGAGCCCGAGCGCGGCGCTCGACGACGCCGAGCTCACCGCCCTCGCCCTGCGCGACGCGAGCGCCATCCTCGGCGTTCCGCTCGCCGCGTCCCAGCTCGTCGATTCGGCGCGCACGCCGTGGCGCGACGCACTCTCGCACGCCGCCATCGGCCAGCGGGAACGGGTCACGGCCCTGCGCGCGCGGCTCGAGGAGGAGACGACGCTCGCCGCGACGGGATCCTGGCTGGGCGGCACGGGGCTTGCCTCAGTGATTCCGGATGCCACGGCCGCCGCCTCCGGCATCCGCCGCCACTTCGTGCACCTCTAGCCGCGCCGCGCCGCGGGCCGCGCCGTTCCCCGCGCCATTCACTGCGCCGTTCTCTGCGCCGTTCACTGCGCCAACTTCTGCGCTGTGCGCCACAACACGTGGCGCGCAGCGCGGGAACCGGCGCGGAGTGCAGGCCGCGCCCCGATGCATCTCGAAAATGGAATATTTCGACTTCGCCGGTTCGGGATGCCCGGAACGGGGCTACTCTAGGCAAGGCGACGCTGTGCAGAGCAGCGAAACAGATCGGGGTGTCATGAAGGGCAAGCTTCTCTTCGTTTCCGGTGCGGCGGTGGGCTACGTGCTCGGCACGCGCGCCGGCCGCAAGCGATACGAACAGATCAAGGATGCCGCGCAGAGCGTGTGGAACACGCCGCTCGTGCAGCAGGGCGTCGACCAGGTCAAGGGTTTCGCCCTCGCCAGGGTCGGCACCGTCTCCGACGCCTTCTTCGACAACGCGAAGAAGCTCGTGAATGCGGCGACCAAGCAGGGCAAGGCGGCGGCCGATACGGCGTCAGACACCGCGACCCAGGGCGCCACTCCAGCCCAGGCGAGCGCGACGTCGACCGCCGCGAAGCCGGCCACAGCGAAGCCGACCGCCACGAAGCCGACGGCTTCGAAGCCGACGGCTGCGAAGTCGGCCAAGACCACTCCGAAGGCCGAGGGCTGATCGCATCCGATCGCCAGGAAAGGTGCGTGCGTGATGAGCGAACATGACGGAAACCCACTGAAGGCGGCGAACAGGCGGTCCCTCTTTGAGCTGATCGGCGACCTTCCCGGGTTGCTCGTCGACCTGGTCCGCGCCGAGATCGAGCAGTTCAAGGCCGAACTCAGCGAGAAGGGTCAGCGCATCGGCCTCGGCGTTGCGCTCATGGCCGTTGCCGCCGGGTTCGCCTTCTTCGGACTCGCAGTGCTCGTCGCCTGTGCCGTGCTCGCGTTCGCGCTCATCGTTCCGGCCTGGCTGGCCGCGCTGATCGTGGCCGGGATCCTCTTCCTGCTCGCCATTCTGCTGATCTTCATCGGTCGCGGCCGTATCCAGGCCGGCCTGGCCAAGAGCGAGTTCGACGTCGATCTGCGCCGTGACATGGACGTCTTCAAGGGAGAGGGATCGTATGACCGCCACGCCTGAGAGCAGCGCGACCGCCTCGAGCACGGCCGCCGCGCAGCAGCAAGCGCCGCGCCGCAGTCGGGCCGAGTTGCAGGCCGACGCCGCGCGCGCACGCGCAGAGCTCGCCGCAACCCTCGACGCCATCGAAGACAAGCTCAACGTTCCCAAGCAGATCGGGCTCGCAGCCGACCGCACGGGCGCCCGCGTGCGCCGCATGGCGGCAGAGAACCCGCTCGCCCTCGGTGCCGTCGCTCTGGCGGCGGCGACCGCCGTCGGCCTCGGCGTCTGGGCCATCATTCGCGCGGTCCGGAACTAACACTGCTTTTGCCCCGCGGCGCAAAGCGGAGCAGACTAGGGGCATGACTGCCCCGACTGATCGTCAGGTCCCATCCGACATGCTCGAACCCGAGGGATCGCCGCAGGGTTACACTCTGTTCGCCGTCTTGCGCCGCGATCCGAACAACCCCGATGATTTCGACGGCCACGATGTTCCGCACTTCGTGCACGAACTCGATGACACCATCGCGCTGGTCCAGGCGCAGGGCGTGACCCTCCGCGGCATCTACGACGTGTCCGGCCTCCGTGCCGACGCCGACGTCATGCTCTGGCTGCACGGTCCGGATGCCGAGGGCCTGCAGTGGGCGCTGCGCGAGATGCGTCGCGCACGCATGCTCAAGAGCCTGTTGCCCACGTGGAACGCCATGGGCGTCCACCGCGATGCCGAGTTCAACAAGAGCCACGTTCCCGGCTTCCTGCGCGGGCTCGAGCCCAAGGGCTGGATGACCATCTACCCCTTCGTGCGCAGCTACGAGTGGTACCTGCTGCCCGAGGCCGAGCGCAGCCAGATGCTCGCCGACCACGGCCGCAAGGGTGCAGCGTTCACGGGCGCGATCGCCAACACGGTTGCCGCATTCGCCCTCGGCGACTACGAGTGGCTGCTGCCGATCGAGAGTGACGAGCTCACCGATCTGGTCGACATGATGCGCGAACTGCGCGCGACCGATGCGCGCATGCACGTGCGTGAAGAGGTGCCCTTCTACACCGGGCGCCGGATCGAAACCGCTGAACTTGTGGAGGTGCTGCAGTAGTGGCCCAGTACGACGCCATCCTGCTTTCCAGCTTCGGCGGCCCGGAGGGGCAGGACGAGGTCATCCCGTTCCTGCGCAATGTGACTGCCGGGCGCGGGATCCCAGACGAGCGCCTCGAAGAGGTCGCCCACCACTACCGCCACTTCGGCGGTGTGAGCCCGATCAACGCCCAGAACCGGGCGCTGAAGGCGGCTCTCGAGGCCGAGCTCGCCGCGCGCGGCATCGAGCTGCCCGTCTACTGGGGCAACCGCAACTCCGCCCCGTTCTTCGCCGACACCGTGCGCGAGGCGCATGCGGCGGGAGACGACCGGCTGCTCGGACTGGTCACGAGCGCGTACACCTCGTACTCGGGCGTCGGCCAGTACCGCGAAGACTTCGAGAAGGCGCTGGCAGACACCGGCCTCGGCGAGCAGATGTCGATCGACCGCGTCCGTGAGTTCTTCGACCACCCCGGCTTCGTCACGCCCTTCGTCGAGGGCGTCTCCTCCGCCGTGCACCAGCTGCGTGCCCAGGGCATCGCCGACGAGGCCATCCACGTGCTCTACGTGACCCATTCGATCCCGAACACGGCGGCAGAGGCATCCGGACCGTCGTTCGGCCCCGGCGGTGCCTACGTCGCCCAGCACCTGGCCGTCGCCTCGTACATCCACGGCGAGACCGCTCCAGCGGCCGCATGGTCGCTCGTCTACCAGTCGCGCTCCGGCGACCCCCGCACCCCCTGGCTCGAGCCGGACATCAACGACGCCATCGACGAGCTTGCCGTTGCCGGCCTCGTCAAGGCCGTCGTGATCGTGCCGTTCGGTTTCGTCAGCGACCACATGGAGGTCATGTGGGACCTCGACAACGAGGCCGTCGCAACCGCGGAGGGCCACAGCTTGATCGCCGTGCGCGTTCCGACTCCGGGCGTGCACCCCGCCTTCGTCTCCGGACTGGTCGACCTCGTGCTCGAGCGCGTGAATGACGTCCCCGTCGACGAGCGCCCGCACCTGACCGAGTTGGGTCCGTGGGCAGACCACGAGCGCGTCGGCGCGGCGGATGCCGGCAACGGGGGTGCGGCATGAACGCCGTGATCCGGGTCGGAACCCGCGGCAGCGCACTCGCGATGGCCCAGACGACGGCCATCGCCACGCGCATCGGCAGCGCCGCGAAGGCCGAGATCGAGATCGTGCCGGTGACAACCCACGGTGACACCTCGCGCGAGTCGCTCGCCAGCATCGGCGGCACAGGGGTGTTCGCCTCCGCGCTGCGCGAATCGCTGCTCGCCGATGAGTGCGATCTGATCGTGCACTCGCTCAAGGACCTGCCGACCGGCGACTACGCCGGCCTCCGCCTGGCCGCGACGCCCAAGCGAGCCGACGCCCGCGACACTCTCTGCGCCCGCGACGGCCACACGCTCGAGACGCTGCCGGAGGGCGCGCGCGTCGGAACCGGCTCGCCCCGCCGCATCGCACAGCTACGTGCCCGGCGCCCCGACCTCGACATTGTCGACATCCGCGGCAACATCGACTCGCGGCTCGCGCGGGTCAGCGACGACTTCGCCGCCGACGACCCGCAGCGCCTCGACGCGGTCCTGCTCGCCGCCGCCGGCCTCGGCCGCCTCGGCAAGCTGGAGCACGTGACCGAGTACCTCGACCTCTACGAGTGGCCAACCGCGCCCGGTCAGGGCTCACTGGCCATCGAGGTCCGCGCCGGAGCACTCGACCGGGGACTCTCCACTGCTCTGGAGGCGGTGAACCACGGCGCGACCGCCGCGACTACGCTCGCAGAGCGCCTCGTGCTGGCCGGCCTCGAGGCCGGTTGCTCAGCACCGGTCGGGGCGACGGCCAGTATCGACAACGAGCTGTTCTTCCTGACCGCGACGGTATATAGCCTGGACGGCATGCGCTCGATCACGAGTTCGCACGCTGCATCCCCGGAGAGCCACTCGGCCGCCCACCTGGCCGAGGCCGCCCGCGATGTCGCCGAGCGCGTCGTCGCTGAACTTCTCGGCAACGGCGCCGCGGAACTTGCCGCCGTGAAGGGAACGCCGTGACCACGAGCTCTGCAGCCTTCGAGAACGAGGGCAAGGCCGACAAAGCCCAGCATCCGGACAAGGCCCAGACCCCGGACAAGGCACAGAAGCCACTGACCGGGTGGCGCGTCCTCGTGCCCCGCGGCGGCCCATGGGGTGACAGGGTGGCAGCCAGCCTGCGTTCTCAGGGTGCCTCTCCCAAGGTCGCACCGATGATCAACTTCGCCCCGACCGATGACGCGGCCGCGTTGGAGGCCGCTCTCGCCAAGCTGGCGGCAGGTGGCTTCGACTGGGTGACGGTCACGAGCGCGACCACCGTCGATGTGCTCTCATCGCACCAGGCCGTTGTGCCTGCCGCGACGAAGATCGCGGCCGTCGGCGAGACGACAGCGGCAGCGCTCACCGCGGCCGGCTACCCGGTCGCTCTCGTGCCGGCGGAGGACAACTCCGCCAGAGGTCTACTCGAGGAGTGGACCGCAGCAACCGACGGCGCCATCCCCCTGCGCGTTCTCGCTCTCCGCTCCGCGATCGCCAAGCCGCTGCTGAGCGTCGGGCTCGCCCGCATCGGCCACCACGTCGAGGCGGTCGTCGCCTATCGTACGGTCGGTGTCCCGGTTGAGGAGACGGTCGTCGCCGACGTCGCGGAGGGGCGCGTCCAGGCCGTCCTCGTGACCTCCGGCAGCGTCGCGGAGCAGGTGCAGAAGCAGCTCGGTCCCATCCCGGACGGCACCCTCGTCGTCTGCATCGGACCGCAGACCGCCAAGGACGCTCGCGCGATCGGGCTGCGCGTTGACGCGATCGCTGACGAGCGCACGGCCGAATCCCTCATCGAGGTGCTCGTGCGCGCCGCTCAGGCACGCAGCGCCGGCTGAGCAGCGCGCGCCGCTCGAGCTAGTCCGCTCGAGCTTCCTTGTTGACGAGCTCTTCCGCGACCTCGTTCTCGAGTGCGGCAAGGTTGTTCAGAAAACGGATGACGACGTCCCGCTCGTCCGGGCTCAGCTCGGCCGCGACATCGAAGCGTCTCGCGTGCCTGCGCCCGATCGTGGCACGCGCATCGGCGTGCGTCTCATCCGTGACCCCGATGACCACCGCCCGGCGATCGCTCGGGTGCTTGGACCGCGTGATGTGCTTCGCCTTCTCGAGGCGATCGAGCATCTTGGTGATCGACGCCGTCGAAATGTGCAGGTGGTCGGCGAGCATTCCGGCCGTGACGAGGACGCCCGAGTTCTTCGCGGCGATGATGAAGCGCAGAGCTTTCATGTCGGTTTCGTTCAGCCGCATGTAGCTGCGCGACTCCAGGCTGATGCGTTCCTCTGACTCCCGCCAGGCCTTGATCGCACGCAGCACGGCCACGATCTGGTCGAGCTCCTCCGGCGCACGATCGCTGTGGTGCACATAGTTGCCTGCCGGATCGATGATGCGCGGGTCGAGCATCGACGCGGAGGGGTCCCACGAGCTCGGCTGCGCTTTCGTCATGGCCTTAGTGTACTGGCGGAAGTGTGTCATGCTTAGTTAGAAGCTAACTTGGCTAGGTAATTCGCAGGGAGTGCAGAGTGTCTGGATTTCACGTATCTGGCGACAGGGTCGTTCTGCTCACCGAGGACGGCGTCGCCAGTGGGAGCGCCGACAAGGAGCGGGTGCACGGTGAGCGCACGCCACTCCACCTCGCCTTCTCCTGCCACCTGTCCAACAGTGCAGGCGAGCTCCTCGTGACGCGGCGTGCGCTGGGGAAGCGGAGCTGGCCTGGCGTGTGGACGAACTCCTTCTGCGGGCACCCGGCACCGGGCGAGCTCATCACCGACGCCGTCGTCAGGCATGCCGCGAGAGAGCTCGGCCTGCACCTCGACCCTGTGGACAACGCGCTTGTGCTCGAACTGCCGGACTTCCGCTACCGTGCCGTCGACCCCGCCGGCATCGTCGAGAACGAGATCTGTCCCGTCTATCGCGCCGTGACGGACGAGGTGCTCCGCCCGGACCCGGCCGAGGTGCTCGAGACCGCATGGGTTCGACCGGAAGACCTGGCGCGGGCGGTCGCGCTCACGCCCTGGGCGTTCAGCCCCTGGCTGGTGCTCCAGTTGGAGCGTCTCGCCGTGCCGGGGCGTCTCACAGTGGAGGTGGCGACATGACCGCGGTTCTCACGCGCTTCATCTCGGAG
The DNA here is from genome assembly GCF_004217495.1 of Microterricola gilva. Taxonomy (NCBI): domain Bacteria; kingdom Bacillati; phylum Actinomycetota; class Actinomycetes; order Micrococcales; family Microbacteriaceae; genus Microterricola; species Microterricola gilva. Next base: position 3,467,451 of record NZ_SHLC01000001.1, on the reverse strand, counting down.
CAGGATGCCGCAGCAATCGAGTCCAGGCTTGCCGGGCACTGGGCGCGCCGCATCGGGGCCGCTGCGGCCTTCGGTGCCGACTACGAGGGGCTGTGGTCGGGGATCGCGCGCTCGGCGACGGGCGGCAAGCTGCTCCGCCCTGCCCTCGTGCTCGGCGTGCACGAACAGCTGGGCGGCGGGTTCGGCGACGCGGCGGTCGAGGTCGCGGTCGCCTTTGAGCTGCTGCACACGGGATTCCTCGTGCACGACGACGTCATCGACCGCGACCTGGTTCGACGGGGGCGCCGCAACATCCTGGGCGAGCGGGTCGACCAAGCGCTCGCCGCCGGAATCGGCGGCGCAGACGCCGAACGGTGGGCTCAGGCATCCGCGATCCTGGCCGGCGACCTGCTCATCCACGATGCGCAGGGGTTCGTCGCGCGCGTTGCGGTTCCCGAGCCCATCCGCATCGCGCTGCTCGAGCTGCTCGACGAGGCCGTGTTCGCATCGGCGGCCGGCGAACTCGCCGACGTCGCGCTCAGTGCCGGCACCGCGACACCCGGCCTGCACGCGGTGCTGGACATGACGACGTGGAAGACGGCGCCGTACTCCTTCTCAGCCCCGTTGCGTGCCGGCGCAATCCTTGCCTCCGCCCCGGCGCAGACCGAGGCGGTGCTCGCCCGCTTCGGCAGCCTCGTCGGTCGGGCATTCCAGCTCAGGGATGACCTTCTGGGCGTCTTCGGCGACGAAGCCGTCACCGGCAAGAGCACGATCGGCGACATCCGGGAGGGCAAGGTGACGGCGATGATCGCGTACGCACGCGAGACACAGAGCAGGGCGGAGCTGCGCGGGCTGCTCGGCGGAGACGCGTCGACCGGTGACGTCGCCAGGCTGCGCTCGCTTCTCGTCGAGTGCGGGGCCGTCGACTATGTCGAGGGCCTCATCGCGCACGCGGTCGCGGAGAGTCTCGCCGTGCTCGACGCCGCGCCGCTGCCGGACGCATTGCGCACCGAGCTGGCCCGACTCAGCCACCAGGCGACGGAGCGTGTCGCATGAGTCGGCCGCTCGAGCGCGGAACGCTGGGTGCGGCGGCCGGCGCCGATCTGGCACTCTACGGGCGTGCTGCGCACCGGGGCGCCGCCGTCGTGATCCGCGAGTACTCGAGCTCATTCGGGCTGGCGAGCCGGCTGCTCTCCCCGGCCATCCGGCCCGAGGTCGAGAACATCTACGCGCTCGTGCGCGTGGCCGACGAGATCGTCGATGGGGCGGCTGCGGCCGCCGGGCTGAGCACAGCGCAGCAGGCCGAGTGTCTGGACGCGATGGAGGCGGAGACGCTGCGGGCGATGCACACCGGCTACAGCAGCGATCTCATCATCCACGCCTTCGCCCGTAGCGCCCGCCGTACGGCCATCGGCCCCGAGCTGCTCATCCCGTTCTTCGCGTCGATGCGCCGCGATCTCGACCCGGCTCCGTTCACCGCCGAGCAGCTGCGGGAGTACATCTACGGTTCGGCTGAGGTCATCGGCCTGATGTGCCTGCGGGTCTTCCTCCTCGACGAGTACGTCAACGACAACGAGCGACGGCGGCTCGAGCACGGCGCCAGGAAGCTGGGTGCCGCGTTCCAGAAGATCAACTTCCTGCGCGACATCGCGGCCGACTACGACTCGCTGGGGCGGCGCTACTTCCCCGGCGTCGAACCGCGCGCCATCACGGAGGAGCAGAAGGCGGCGATCGTGGCCGACATCCGTTCTGACCTCGACACGGCCAACGCCGTGATCCCACGCCTGCCGAACGGATGCCGCCGCGCGATTCGTGCGGCGGCCGCCCTGTTCGGAGAGCTCACCGCGCGCATCGACGCCACCCCGGCCGCCATGCTCGCCGAGCAGCGGGTGCGGGTGCCGACGGCGCGAAAACTGCGCATCCTCGCGGCGGCGCTGGTGGTGCCGGGATGAGCCACACACTGAACGTGCAGGCGAGGGTGCCGATCGGCGGCCGTCGCGGGAACAACCAGGCGGGGAGGGCGTCTGCGACGGTCATCGGGGGAGGCATCGCCGGGCTCGCGACGGCGGCTTTGCTCGGGCGGGAGGGCTACGCGGTCACACTGCTCGAGGCGAGCGACCAGCTCGGCGGGCGGGCGGGGACCTGGGAGGCGGACGGATACCGCTTCGACACCGGGCCGTCGTGGTACCTCATGCCTGAGGTGTTCGATCACTTCTTCCGCCTGCTCGGCACCTCCTCGGCTGAGCAGCTCGAGCTGCAGCGCCTCGACCCCGGCTACCGCGTCTTCGCGGAGGGGAGCGAGAGCCCGATCGACGTCGTGGCCGACTTCGAGGGCAATGTCGCCCTGTTCGATTCGATCGAGGCGGGCGCCGGCGAGGCGCTCCGGCGGTACGTCGCCTCGGCATCCGACGCCTACGAGCTCGCCATCGGGCGTTTCCTCTACAACACCTTCGACGACCCGCGCAGCTTGATCGGCGTCGACGTCCTGCGCCGTGGTCCAGCCATCGCGCGACTCGGAACGCGCTCCCTCAGCGACCTCATCGAGACGCACGTGAGCGACCCGCGACTGCAGCAGGTGCTCGGCTACCCGGCCGTCTTCCTGGGCTCATCGCCGTTCGAGGTGCCGAGCCTGTACCACCTGATGAGCCATCTCGACCTGGCCGACGGGGTCTACTATCCGCTCGGCGGTTTCAGCACCGTGATCGAGCGCATCGCCGCGCTCGCCGTCGCCGAGGGTGTCGAGGTGCGGACGGGGGCGCGGGTGACCGAGATCACGACCGCCGCTCGGCCGAGGCGGTTCGGCCGCGCCCGCGGCGTCGCACACCGGGCAACGGGGGTCAGCTACACCGACGCATCCGGTGCCGTGCACTCCGTCGAGAGCGACGTCGTCGTCTCGGCCGCCGATTTGCACTTCACGGAGACGCAACTCGTTCCGGAGGGACTGCGGAGCTACCCGGAAGAGTGGTGGGACGAGCGCAATCCGGGCCCTGGCGCCGTTCTCGTGATGCTGGGCGTGCGCGGATCACTGCCAGAGCTCAGCCACCACAACCTGTTCTTCACCGAGAACTGGGCAGACAACTTCTCGGCGATCTACGGCACGCCGAGCTTCATCCCCGAACCGGCATCCATCTACGTCTGCCGCCCGAGCGCCACCGATGGCTCGGCAGCACCCGTCGACCACGAGAACCTCTTCGTGCTCGTTCCCGTGCCGGCCGATCCGGGCATCGGAGCCGGTGGCCTCGGCCGGGGTGGGGCGGCACAGGTGGAGCGGGCAGCGGATGCCGCAATCCAACAGATCGCGTCGTGGGCTGGCATCCCCGATCTGGCGCAACGGATTGTGCTGCGCCGCACCGTCGGCCCAGCCGACTTCGCCACCGATCTCAACGCCTGGCGGGGCGGAGCGCTCGGACCGGCACACACGCTGCGGCAGAGCGCGTTCTTCCGGGGCAGGAACGCGTCATCGCGCATCGATGGGCTCCTCTACGCCGGCGGCAGCACGATCCCGGGGATCGGCCTGCCGATGTGCCTGATCAGCGCCGAACTCGTCGTCAAGAAGCTGCGCGGTGAACGCAGCGGGTCACCACTGAAGGCACCGCTGTGACGGCGCTCTACCTGCTCATCCTGGCCGGCACGATCGCGTGCATGGCGCTGCTCGACCGCCGATTCGGCCTGTTCTTCTGGCGGGATGCGCGGCGGGCGTCCCTGGTGCTCGGCCTCGGCGTTGCCTTCTTCGTGCTCTGGGACATCGCCGGCATCGCGCTCGGGATCTTCCTGCGTGGACAGAATGAGATCTCGACCGGCATCATGCTCGGCCCCGAGTTCCCGCTCGAGGAACTCCTCTTCCTCGTCTTCCTCTGCTACCTGACGATGGTTGTGTTCAACGGGGCCAGGCTCCTGCTCGACCGTCGGGTGCGTGTCGACGATACGGCGCGCGTCGGGAAGGGGGCGCGATGAGTTACCTCGTGCTCAGCGCCGTTGCCCTCACGATCGCGGTCGGGGTTGCGGCATCCGCACTGCTCATCAGGCGGCCCGCCCGGCTCGGGTCCGCCGTGGCCGCCGCCGCGCTCACGGCTGCGGTGCTCGTCGTGCTGACGGCGGTCTTCGACAGCCTCATGATCGCCGCAGGGCTGATGGAGTACACCGCGGAGCACCTGCTCGGCTGGTTCATCGGCCTGGCGCCGATCGAGGACTTCGCCTACCCGATCGCCGCCGTGATCCTGCTGCCTGCGCTCTGGCTGCTCGCCGCGCCGCGGCCACGCTACCAACGCACGGTTGGGGCCGATCATGCGCAGTGACGCGGCGGTTCGACGTGGCGTGCTGCGCCAGCTGGTGACCGCCTCGCGGCCGCTGAGCTGGATCAACACGGCGTTCCCGTTCGCCGCCGCCTACTACCTCAGCACGGGCGAGGTCAATGCGGCACTCGTCGTCGGCTCGGTCTTCTTCCTGATCCCGTACAACCTCGCCATGTACGGCATCAACGACGTCTTCGACTACGCGTCCGACGTCGCGAACCCCCGCAAGGGCGGGGTCGAGGGGGCGCTGCTCGACACCGCCATGCACCGCACGACGCTCGTTGTCGCCGGGGCGCTCTGCGCGCCCTTCATCGTGGTGCTCTGCGCCCTGGGCTCGCCGGCATCCTGGCTCGTGCTGGCGGTGAGTCTGTTCGCCGTGGCCGCCTACTCCGTTCCCGGACTGCGCTTCAAAGAGATCCCCGTGCTCGATTCGCTCACCTCGAGTACCCACTTCGTCTCGCCTGCGGTGTACGGCCTCGTGTTGGCCGGAGCCGCGATCAGCCCCGAGATCCTCGCAATCCTCTGTGCATTCTTCCTCTGGGGGGTCGCGAGCCACGCCTTCGGCGCCGTGCAGGACGTCGTGCCCGACCGGGAGGGTGGGATCGGTTCCGTCGCGACGGCATTCGGGGCCGCCGCGACGGTTCGCCTCGCGATGGCCTGTTGGGCCGCTGCTGGGCTCGTGCTCTGCTTCATCGGGTGGCCCGGCGCGCTCGCGGCAGTCCTCGTCGTCCCGTACATCGCTCTCGCGTGGCCGTATCGTTCGGTCAGCGACGCCGATTCCGGTAGCGCCAACGGCGGCTGGCGCCATTTCCTGTGGGTCAACTACCTCGTCGGCTTCCTCGCCACGCTGCTGCTGATCCTGACGGCGCTGGGCTCCTGAGCCTGACGGCACCTGGCTCCTGAACCCGACGGGCCCGGATGCACGTAGGCTGATTGGGTGACTGTTACTCCCCGTATTCGTCCACGCCGCCTGCGCACCACCCCCGCGATCAGGCGCATCGCCTCCGAGACCCGGCTTCACCCCGGCCAGCTCGTGCTCCCGATCTTCGTCCGCGAGGGCGGCGGTCCCGTCCCCATCTCCTCGATGCCCGGAGTGGTGCAGCACACGCTGGAGAGCGTGAAGGGCGCCGTTGCGGATGCCGCGGCCGCCGGCGTCGGCGGCGTCATGCTGTTCGGCGTGCCAGAGCACCGCGACGCGACGGGTACGGGAGCGACAGATCCGCAGGGCATCCTGAACCTCGCGACACGCGTCGTCGCCGATGAGGTCGGCGACGCCCTCGTCGTGCAGACGGACCTCTGCCTGGATGAGTTCACCGACCACGGGCACTGCGGTGTTCTCGACGTGCGCGGCCGCATCGACAACGACGCGACGCTCGAACGCTATCGCGAGATGGCGCTCGTGCAGGCGGCATCCGGCTCCGAACTGCTCGGCCTCTCCGGGATGATGGACGGCCAGGTCGCCGCGGTGCGCGAGGCCCTCGACGGAGCGGGTTTCGTCGACACCGCCGTCCTCGCCTACTCGGCCAAGTACGCCTCGGCGTTCTACGGCCCGTTCCGCGACGCCGTGGAGTCGACCCTCGACGGCGATCGCCGCAGCTACCAGCTCAACCCCAGTAACCGCCGTGAGGGGTTACGCGAGGCGATGCTCGACATCGAGGAGGGCGCGGACATCGTCATGGTGAAGCCGGCAGGCAGCTACCTCGACGTGCTCGCCGACGTCGCCGCCGCCAGTGATATTCCCGTTTGGGCATATCAAGTGTCCGGCGAGTACGCGATGATCGAGGCCGCCGCGATGCACGGGTGGATCGACCGCAAGCGTGCCGTGCACGAATCGGTGCTCGGCATCCACCGTGCCGGCGCCGACGTTGTGCTCACCTACTGGGCAACCGAACTGGCCGGATGGCTGAACACTGGAGATGTCGCATGAGCAGCAATGAGAGTCTTTTCGAGCGCGCGCAGGCCGCGATCCCCGGAGGGGTGAACTCCCCGGTCCGGGCATTCCGCTCCGTCGGTGGCACGCCGCTCTTCCTCGTCGAGGCGTCGGGTGCATACGTCACCGACTCGGCCGGGCGCGAATACGTCGACCTCGTCGCGAGCTGGGGCCCTGCGATCCTCGGCCACGCGCACCCCCAGGTGGTCAAGGTCGTTCAGGATGCCGCCGCCCGCGGCCTCTCCTTCGGAGCCAGCACCCCGGCGGAGACCGAGCTGGCCGAACTCATCGAGCAGCGTGTCGCCCCCGTGCAGAAGGTGCGTCTCGTCTCCACCGGCACCGAGGCCACGATGACGGCGATCCGGTTGGCGCGCGGCTACACCGGCCGTGAGCTCCTCGTGAAGTTCGCCGGACACTACCACGGACACTCCGACGGACTTCTGGCCGCCGCGGGTTCCGGACTGGCCACCCTCGCACTGCCTGGATCGGCCGGCGTCACGGCGGCCACGGCCGCGCAGACCCTCGTGCTGCCGTACAACGACCTCGAGGCGGTCCGCGCGGCGTTTGCGACGCACGGGCCCAACATCGCCGCCGTGATCACCGAGGCCGCCGCCGCGAACATGGGTGTCGTCGCCCCCGACCCCGGGTTCAACGCCGCCCTCGCCGAGATCGTGCACGCCAACGGCTCCCTCCTCATCATGGACGAGGTACTCACCGGATTCCGGGTCGGCAGCGCGGGCTACTGGGGCCTCGAGAACCCGTTCACCGAGAGCTACGCACCCGACCTCTTCACCTTCGGCAAGGTCATCGGCGGCGGGCTGCCCGTCGCCGCGCTCGGTGGCCGCGCCGAGGTCATGGACTACCTCGCCCCGCTCGGACCGGTCTACCAGGCCGGCACGCTCTCGGGGAACCCGGTCGCCGTGGCCGCCGGCCTCGAGACGCTGCGCCTCGCCGACGACGCCGTCTACGCGCAGCTGAATGCGAGCGCACTGCTCATTTCAGAGTCGGTCTCGGCCGCGCTGGCCGCCGAGGGCGTCGCGCACCACGTGCAGCGGGCGGGCAACCTGTTCAGCTTCGTCTTCGGCGAGCACCTCTCACATGGTGCCCGCAACTATGACGAGGTGCTGACGCAGGAGTCCTATCGGTACCCGGCCTTCTTCCAGTCGATGCTGGGCAACGGTGTCTCGCTACCTCCTTCGGTATTCGAGGCGTGGTTCGTCACCGCGGCGCACGACGAGCGCGCGATCACGCGCATCCTCGACGCGCTGCCGGATGCCGCTCGCGCCGCCGCCGCCGCGCAGCCCGTTCTCGTCGACTGACGGATTCGACAGCGTGACGCGCAGCGTCACGAAAGGCGGCAGCCCGATCCAAGGAAGCCTCGGGAACGGCCACCGGTGCTGGGAGTTCCCGCGGTAGCCCGGTCCAGGGAAGCCTAGGGAACGGCCACCGGTGCTGGCAGTTCCTTCGGCTGAGAGGCACCCGACAGAGCATCGTCACCGCATTGTGAGGTTTCTGATAGGGCGAATGTCTGCGGCTCTTGGCAGACTGGGTGTATGGCCTCCCTGCGCGTACACCCCGACCGGCTTGAGATCCAACTCACTGCAGCCGAAAAGGCGTTGGCGCTGCGCCGCGAAGAGATCTCCGTTCCACGTGCGGCCATCCGCTCCGTCACGATCACCGATGACCCGTGGATCTGGATCCGCGGCATCCGTGCACCGGGCGCGCTCATTCCGCTCGTGCTTGCCATCGGCACCTGGAAGTTCCACGGCGGCAAGGATTTCCTGATCATCAAGAACAAGCGCCAGGCAGTGATCATTGATATTGCCGATGAGGAATATGCCCGTCTCATCGTGAGCACGAATCACGCGGTCGATCTCGTCGACACGCTCAACGTCGGTGGTGCGGCCGCTGCCGAGGTCGACGCCGCGGTCGCAGGAGGCGCGAAGTCGACGGTGACCACGGTCGGCGCGAAGCCCAAGGCCAAGCCCAAGCCCAAGGCCAAGCCGGTCGTCGCTGCCAAGCTCGCGGACGCCAGCGCGGAGGCTGCCGTCGGAGACGCCGCCGCTGCAGCCGTGGCCACGAAGCCGCGCGCCACCCGCGCTCGCGCGGCCGAGTCGGCGTAACCACACCACGGGGTTACTTCGGAGTGGCGCCCAACCACTCGACGGCTGCGGGCACGCCGAGGAAGCGGCCGTAGCGATGCGCGGCCTGCTCTGTTGCCTCGCGCTCGGCGGCGGTGAATACACGCAGCGTCGCGATCTGCACCGTCACGTCGCGGGCACGGAGCACGTGCTTCCACTGGCCGGCCATCACCCCGTCGATCAGCACCGTGTGCAGCAGCCGACCGAACTCCGCGGTCGGCTTATATTCCGGTGGCTGCATGAGCGTCTTGCTCGGGAAATACGACATCACATACTCGTCATAGCCCTGCACCAGATCCACCCGCGGGACTGCCGGCGCCGTGGCGACGGTGCCTGGCTCCGCCCACCAGCACGCGAAGTCCTCGACCCCAACCGCGGTGAACCGATCGGGTTCCCTGTCGTTGGCAACGGCGAGCCCATCCTTGGCGTCACGCAGCGTGAGCCCGCTCCACACGGCAAAGTCTTTGAGCGTGACCGGCCCCCGCGTGGCGATGAAGCGAGCCACCAGCGTTGAGAGCGCCCGTTCGCGGTCGAATGCGGTGTCGGCCGTCGGCACGCGCTCGTCGAAGAGCGCGTAGCTCCGCGCTGTGCCGAGCGTCGTGCCGCTGATCACCCGCCGCGTCAGTTCCGCCTCCATCATCACGAGGCCCATTGCCATGCCGCCGAACGCGAGCCCCGACCGCGCGAGATGTTCCTGGAGCTGCGCGCGACTGCGGTGTCGCCCCCCGGCGAGCTCGGTCTCGATGAGCGCGAGGGCTCGGTTCAGCGTCGCAGAGTCGAGGCCGTTCCGCCGGAGGTACGGCGCGTTGATGCGCTGCACGCGCGGCGCGGTCAGCTCCAGCAGCCAGCGTGCCTCGGCAGGGGCAACGAAGTGCCAGGTCGGTCGCAGTACGTGGGTGCGCAGGATGTCGCCGGCGTCCACGGCGGCGGCGAGGCTCGCGGCATCCGGCCGGTTCGTCATGCGCTGGGCCGTCGCCCAGAGTGCGTAGCCGTACTCCTGCGCCTGCATGGCCGTGAAGTGCGCCACGATGCCACCCGGGCTCTCGGCGATGGGATTCCACAGCGCATGGCTGTGCATGCGGCGGGCGATCGCCTCCGTGCGGGTGAGCTGCGCCGTCATGGGGCCGGCCTCAGGCGCGCACGTTCACGATCGTGCGACCGCGCACCGTTCCGGCCAGGATCGCCTCCGCGGTCTCCGGCACCGCGGAGAGTCCGATCTCGGTGCTGAGCTCGTCGAGGCGCGCGAGCTGCGCCTCGCCGGCCAAGCGCAGCCATGCCGCCTCGCGGAGCGCGATGGGTGCGTCGACGGAGTTCACGCCGAGCAGGTTGACGCCGCGCAGGATGAATGGCAGCACCGTCGACGGCAGCTCGGCACCGGCGGCGAGGCCGCAGCTTGCAACGGAGCCGCCGTAGCTGATCTGGGCGAGCACCGTGGCCAGGCTCGTTCCGCCGAGCGAATCGATGGCTCCGGCCCACCGCGTGCTCTGCAGCGGCTTGCCCGGCTGGAGGAGCTCGGCGCGGTCGATCACGGTCGCCGCCCCGAGTGCGCGCAGGTAGTCGCCCTCCGTCGCCGCCCTGCCGGATGCCGCCGTCACGCTGTAGCCGGCTCGGGAGAGCAGCATCACCGCAACCGATCCGACGCCGCCGGCCGCGCCCGTCACCAGGATCTCACCGGAGCGCGGGCCGATGCCCTGCCGCTCCAGGGCCATGACCGCGAGCATGGCCGTGAAGCCCGCCGTGCCGAGGGCGGCGGCCCTGCGCGGGCTGATCGCGCTCGGCAGGCGCAGCAGCGAAGCGCCGTCGACGACGGTGCGCTCACTGAGCCCGCCGTGCCGGCTCTCACCGAGCCCGGCCCCGTTCAGCACGACGCTGTCGCCAGGCGCCCAGCGGGGGTCGCCGCTGGCCGTCACGGTTCCGACGACGTCGATGCCGGCGATGAGGGGCAGGCGTCGCACGACGCCAGGCCGCCCGGCGACCGCGAGGCCGTCCTTGTAGTTGATGCTGGAGTAGCTGACGTCGATGCTGACGCCCGTCGCCGTGCTCGGCAGCGGGCGGTCGTCATCGCCGGCCGCGCTGAAGAAGTCATCGTCGAGGGTGCGCAGCACGCCACGCCGTCGCGCGGCCGCCTCGCCGTTCTCCCCGGAAACCTCATCGACAACAATCGCCCGGAATTGGCTGCTCATGCCCCCAGCCTAATCAGGGCGGGCCTATCCGGCCGGGGCACGAGCATCCGGATCACGTGACGTCGCGGCGCCAGCTCGTGAAGTAGCCGCCGACGGTCGCGGCAATTGCGATGGCGAGCAGGATGATCCCGCCCTGCCACCACAGCAGCGCCTCGCTTCCGCCACCCGGCGTGGCGATCGAGTAGAAGCTCGCGCCGACGAGGGCATCGCTGGCCGCGCCGGGCAGGAAACGGGCGATGCTCGCCGTGACCTCGTTGAATGAGGCGGCGAGACGCAGCGTCGGTTCGACGAACTGGGTGAACGCGATCACGATGATGAGCGCGGCGACCTGGCTGGGAACCAGCGTGCCGAGGCCGACGCCGACGGCGGCCCAGAGCGCCATGGCGAGCACGCCGCGGGCGATCATCGTCCAGCTGTCCTCCGCACCGAGCCCGGTCTCAAGATCGAAGGCTCCGAGCGCCGCGGCACCGAGCCCAACCGTCGCAAGCCACGCGACGACACCGAGCCCGGCACCGACGATCAGCATCGACAGCACCTTGGCCGAGAGCACGATGCCGCGGCGGGGCGTCGCCAGGAACGTCGGCGTGAGTGTCTGGTGTCGGAACTCACCGGTCACCGCGAAGGCGCCGAGCAGCACGGGGAAGACGTAGCCGATCGTGGTCGCCATGCTGTAGATCACGGCGTGCAGGTTGAGGCCTTCCGGCAGGGGGGAGACCCCGGCCGATGCGCTGGCATCCGCGTTGGATGCCGCCCAGCCGAACAGTGCGCCGAGCCCGCCGGCCATGGCGCCGACGTAGAGGAACAGGGTGAGCGCCAGGATCCACCACAGGCGGGTGGTGAAGAGCTTCGCGAACTCGGCGGAGAGTGCATTCAGGAATGTCATCGTGCGTCCCCTTCCGCCTCGTTGGAGACAAGCGCGAGGAAGGAATCCTCCAGGCCGGCCTTCTGTCGGTGCAGCGCGCTGATCTCGACGCCGGCGGCGAAGGCGATGCTGCCGACCTGGGCGGGGTCGGATGCCGCGACGAGCAGCCCGCCGCGCCCGATCGTGTACTCGAGGCCGGCGGCTCCGAGGGCGGACGCGAGGGCCTCGCGGTTCGGCGAGTCGGCGACGACGTGCGGGGCCTTCTCGTTGTCGAGACTGGAGAGCGGTCCACGGTGGACGAGTTGCCCGCGGGCGATGATCACGACCTCGTCCACGCTCTGCTGCACCTCGCTGAGCAGGTGCGAGCTCACCAGCACGGTGCGGCCCTCTGCCGCGAGTTCCCGCAGGAACGTGCGGATCCACTTGATGCCCTCGGGGTCGAGGCCGTTGATCGGCTCGTCGAGCACCAGCACGCCCGGGTCGCCGAGCAGGGTGCCGGCGAGGCCGAGGCGCTGCCGCATGCCGAGCGAGTAGCCGCCGACGCGGCGGTTGCCGTATTCGGCCAGGCCGACCTTCTCGAGCACGATGTCCACGCGCGCCGTGTCGAGTCCTGCCGCCTTCGCGTAGACACCGAGGTGATTGCGCGCCGTGCGACCGGGGTGGAAGCTCGCGGCCTCGAGCGCCGCACCGACGGTCGTCAGCGGGCTCGGCAGCTTGCGGTACGGCACGCCACCGAAGGTGGCCGTTCCGCTGGTCGGCTTCACGAGGCCGAGCAGCATGCGCAGGCTCGTCGTCTTGCCTGCACCGTTTGGTCCAAGGAAGCCGGTGACCCGGCCGGGCTCGACGGTGAACGAGAGGTCGTTGACGGCGTTGACCGCGCCGAAGCGCTTGGTCACCCCGGCGAACTCGATGGGCACTCCGATGGGCATGGAATCCTCTCAACTGCTGCACGCAACGCGAAGCGTTGCGAAAGGCGGCAGCCCGTATCAAGGAAGCCTACGAAACCGCCACCGATGCTCGGCGGGTAGCCCGCCACTGGACGGGGGAACCCCCGCCACGCCCTCAGCCTATTGAGTGCGCCAGAGCCTCGGCATCCCTCGCGCGGGGGATAACGCACCGGCCGCGCGGCGGAGACCCGGCTACGCGTGCGGCGGGCGCTGCAGCCCGGCCACGAGAGATTCCGCGGCATCCGAGCCCACCGCGATGGTCCGGTTCGCGGCATCGACGTGCACGACACGCGGCTCGAAGACGAGCGCCTCGTCGCTCGGCATCTGGCCGTATGCGATGACGATCACGATGTCGCCGGGGTGCACGAGGTGGGCGGCAGCGCCATTGATGCCGACGACGCCGCTGCCGCGCTCGCCCGAGATCGTGTAGGTCTCCAGCCGTGCGCCATTCGTGACGTCGACGACGGCCACCTGCTCACCTGGCAGGATGCCGGCCGCGTCGAGCAGATCGCGATCGATCGTGATCGAGCCGACGTAGTCGAGGTCGGCGTGGGTGACGGTCGCACGGTGGATCTTGCCGCTGAGCATTGTTCTGAGCACGAGAAACGAGCCTAACCGCGCGAGCGGGCGGCGGCACGCCTGGCACGTCCAGCGGCCGGCGACAGCGCGTTGAGCACCGCGATGATGCGGTCGATCGTGTCGAAGGAGACCTTGCCGCCCGAGTTCGCGACGAGGGCGCGCAGCGGCATCCCGCCGACCACGGCCTCCATCATCGCCTTCGCATCGCTGTCGGCGGTGTCAGGCAGCTGCTTCGAGATCACGCCGAGGAGCGCTCCGTGCAGGCGCCGCCCCAACCAGGTGCTGGTCAGGTCGTTGATGGCCGAGTCGGTCGTGTACGGCAGCAGCCCGCGGGCCTGCGGAACCGGGCGGCCGAGCAGGCGGCCGAACTCGGCCTCGCTCGCGACGGCGGCGGCGGGACGGGCGACGGGCGCCGGGCGGGATCCCGTCTCCACCACGACGGTCTCGGCGACGCGGATGTCACGCGAGGAGGCGCCGACGCGGAGCTCGTAGCTGCCGGGCTCGCTGGCCCAGTCGGCGGCCGCGACGTCGTACACGGCGAAGGAGCGCGCGTCGAGCGTGAGGCGCACGGTCTGCGTCTCGCCGGCGGCGAGGTGCACCTTCGTGAATGCCTTGAGCTCCTGTTCCGGCCGGTGCACGGCCGAATCATTGGCGTGCACGTAGAGCTGCACGACCTCGGAACCGGCGCGCGGACCCGTGTTCTTCAGCTCGAGTGTCACCGTGAGCTCCGGGGCGGTTCCGCTGACCGTGAGTGGCCCGAACTCGAACGTGGTGTAGCCGAGACCGTGCCCGAAGGCGAAGCGCGGGGCCACGCCGAAGCTGTCGTGGAAGCGGTAGCCGACGTAGAGGTTCTCGCGGTACTGCACCTGGGTGAGCGTGGTCGGGAAGTTCGCGCTGGCCGGCAGATCGGCCGCCGCGACCGGGAAGCTCTCGCCGAGCCTGCCGCCCGGCTCCGCATCGCCGAAGAGCACGTCGACGATCGCCGGGCCGCCGGCCTCGCCGCCGAGGTAGCTCTCAAACAGGGCGGCTGCGTCGTCGGCCCACGGCAACTCGAGCGGGGCGCCGTTGACAAGCACGATCACGGTGCGGGCGTTCGCGGCGGTCACCCGGCGCACGAGCTCGTTCATGCCGTCGGGGAAGACGATGTTCTCGCGGTCGATGCCCTCTGCCTCCTTGCCGGCCGGGATGGCGAGCATGAGGATGACGGTGTCTGATGCCGCGGCGAGCTCTGCGGCATCCTGCAGCTGCGCGGGCGAGGCAGAACCGTCGCCCAGCTCATAGCCGGGGGCGAAGCCGAGCGTGGCGTCGTCGCCGAGTCGCGTCCGCAGGGTGTCGAGCATGTTTTCGACCTTGCGCGCGTTGACGAGGGAGCTGCCGACGCCCTGGAAGCGCGGCGTCTCTGCTGCCGGCCCGATGATGGCGATGCTGCCCTCTGCGCGCAGCGGCAGGATGCCGTCGTTGGTGAGCAGCACGGCGCCGGCGGCCGCGGCACGGCGGGCGAGCTCGTGATGGGCGTCGAGGTCGACCGCGCTCGGGCGGCCGGCGGCCTCGGCGCGGGCCCGCAGGGCAAGGGCGGCGACGCGCTCGGCCGCACGGTCGACGTCGGCCATGCTGAGGCTGCCGTCGGCGATGGCCTTCTTGACCCGCTGGGCCCAGGCGCCGCCGTTGCCGGGCATCTCGAGGTCGAGGCCGGCGCGCACGGCGGTCGGGCGGTCGGCGACAGCGAACCAGTCGCTCATCACCAGGCCGTCGAAGCCCCACTCGTCGCGGAGGATCTCGGTGATCAGGCGGCGGGATTCGCCGGTGTGCTCACCGTTGAGCAGGTTGTACGAGGACATGACCGTCCACGGCGCCGACTCGCGCACGGCGATCTCGAAGCCGTGCAGGTAGATCTCGCGCAGGGTGCGCTCATCGATGACCGAGTCGAGCCGCATCCGGTACGTCTCTTGGTTGTTGGCGGCGAAGTGCTTGATCGAAGAGCCGACGCCCTCCGACTGCACACCGCGCACGAGCGCAGCGGCGACCGTGCCGGCCAGGTGCGGGTCCTCGGAGAAGTACTCGAAGACGCGGCCGCCTCCCGGGTGGCGCTTGATGTTGAGGCCGGGTCCGAGCAGCACACCGACGTCCTTGGCGCGGGCCTCCCGGCCGAGCGCGGCGCCGACCTCTTCGAGCAGTGGAACGTCCCAGCTGCTGGCGAGAACGGATGACGAGGGGAAGCACGTCGCCGGCAGCATCTCGCCGCCGCCGACGTGGTCGCCGTCCGCCGCCTGCTTGGCGACACCGTTCGGACCGTTCGCGAGCAGCACCGGTGGTACCTCGCCGACGCCGGCGGTCAGCCACATGCTCGTCCCGGAGAGCAGCTGGACCTTCTCATCGAGCGAGAGGGCGGCGACGATGTCGACCGCCTGGACGGTGTGTGCGGTCATCGATTCCCTCGTCTGCTCTTGTCGCCGTGCTGTCGGAGCCCGTGATCCGGCACGGAGCCTCCCGATTCTAGCGAGCCTGCGGGCACCGCCATTCAGTGATACACGATGCCGGTGCGGTCGCTCGGCGTCAGTTGAGGGCGCGGGTCGCCGTCGGGATCACGCCGCCCGCATAGAGGGCGGATGCCACATCCTGCAGGGCGGTCAGTGCGACGCGTTGCACATACGGTCCGTACGAGACGCGCGCGACGCCGAGCTCGGCCAGACGGGCGGGGGAGGGCAGCTGGGGGAGCCCGATCACGCTGAGCCGGCGCTCGCCGAAGGCCTCGACTAGTTGCACGACGACGTCCTCCCCGAAGTTGCCCGGAACGAAGACGCAGGCGGCTCCGGCGTCGAGGTAGGCGCGGCCGCGTTCGATCGCATCGGCGACGATGACGTCGATCGCCCGGTCACCTCCGCGCAGGAAGGCGTCGGTGCGCGCATTCAGCACGACGGGAACGCCCTCGGCCTCTCCGGCCGCGACGACGGCGGCCATGACGGCGGTCGCCTCGCGCAGCGGCTTCAGCTCGTCCTCGATGTTCGCACCGACGACGCCGACGGCGATCGCACGGCGCATGGTGTCTCCCGCATCGCCGTAGCCGGCCTCGAGGTCGGCGGTCACGGGCAGCTCGGTTGCGGCCGTGATGCGGCCGACCATGTCGAGCATGAGGTCGCGGGGGATCGCCTCACCGTCGGGGTAGCCGAAGCTTGCGGCGATGGAGTGGCTCGCGGTGGCCAGGGCACGCGTCTCCGGCAGTGCGGCGACGGCCCTGGCGCTGACGACGTCCCACACGTTCACGAGCTGCAGCAGCTCTGGGGCTTCGTGCAGGCGCAGGAGTTCGTCGGCGCGGGCGGAGGGCGTGGCATCCGTGGTCGGTGAGGTCGTGTTCGTCATGTGCATCACAGTAGTGAGGCACCATGTGGGCGCGTTCGCTGGAATCGGACGTGACCGTCTGGCGCGGGTGGCTCGGGCAGCGCGGCCCGCGGAGCGGATACGATGACGTCATGCCAGCACCCGCGGCTCTGAACACCGAGAAACGCCAGTCGCCACGGCGCGCCGGGCGCCGTTCGTTCAGCGCGGCGCTCGACAACTTCTTCTTCGTCTTCGCCGGCCTCGCCGCGGTGTGGCTGGCCGTGCTGCTCGCCACCGAGAGCCTGGAATGGGGCTGGGCCGGGCTGCTGTTCCTGCTCGCATTCTGGCTGCTGCTCGCCTACCTCGTGCTGCCGCGCCTGCACCGCATCCTCACGCAGCTCTACGTTCCCAACTACTTCATCGGACGCACCCGCACGAGCGACGGGCTCCTCGGGGATCCCGTCAACCTCGCACTCCTCGGCAGTACAGAGCAGCTGGAGCAGACCATGGAAGCGGCCGGGTGGACCCGCGCCGACGACCTGACGCTGGCGTCGAGCTGGCGCATCGTCCGGTCGACGCTCTCTCGGCGCAGTTACGACGAGGCGCCGGTCAGCCCGCTGTTCCTGTTCGAGCGTCAGCAGGACTTCGCCTACCAGCAGGAGGTGGCTGGCAATCCGGCCAAGCGCCATCACGTGCGCTTCTGGCGCTGCCCGGATGGCTGGATGCTTCCGGGCGGGCACCGGGTGGAGTGGCTCGCAGCCGGGACCTTCGACCGCGCCGTCGGCTTCTCGCTGTTCACGCTGCAGATCACGCACAAGATCGACGAGAACACCGACGTCGAACGCGACCACATCATCGCCACCGTGCGCGGTGCGGAGTCGGCCGCGCGCCTGCTCGTCATCCGTGACTTCTCGACCGGCTATCACTCCCGCAACGGCGGCGGTGATTCGATTCAAACGGACGGCGACATGCCGGTGATCGATCTCCGCGGTGTTGTGGACGCCGGTGCAGGCGAGTCAGAGCCGGCGCCAGGTGCCGAGCCGCCGGCGACCGTGGAAGTGCGGGGCATCTCGTGAAGCGGCCGGCCCCCATCGCCGTCGGCGCGATCCTGATGATCGCCAGGGTGCTCTCCGGGTTCACTCTCATCGCCTTCGCCCTGGCCGACGTGCCCGGTTTCGTGCAGAACGAGCTGCTCGACGGCGAGACGCTGACGCCGGACGAACAGCTCGTCGCCGAGGGCGTCGTGCGCGTGGGCGCGCTCGGCTACGGCGTCTGGCTCGCCTTCTACCTCGTGCTCGCCTGGCTCGTCTGGCGGGGGGTGAACTGGGCGCGCATCACCGCCATGTCGCTGGCGACGATCAGCATCCTGGTGCCGTTCATCGACTGGTGGCGTTCCGGGCTCGACATCTCTCTGCGCACGACGCTGCTCAGCCTCGCGCTCGACATCCTCATTCTGCTCGCGCTCTCCAGCCGGGCGGCTAGGTCGTACGCCCGCCGCACGGAGCAGGCGCAGCCCCCGGTGACGGAGCCCGCCCCCGCTGAGTGACCCCGTTCCCGTTGATTGAGCCTGTCGAAATCAGGCGCGGCGAGGTTTCGAGAGGCTGAGCCAGCGACAGAGGCAGGCCGGGCGCCTAGACGACGACCGCGTGCTCGCCGCAGAACGTCGGCGCGGCGCTCGCGCAGCTCTCGCACACGACGAGCTGTTCGCGGCACGAGAGGTCGGTGCAGTTCTGCATGCGCTTGGTGGCATCGCCGCAGCGCACACAGCCGCCGATGACGGCCGTGTGGTCGCTGAAGTCGATCGAGCCGCGCTTGTCGAAGACGTAGAGCGAGCCGTCCCAGAGGCCGTCGTCGCCGAAGGCCTCGCCGTAGCGCACGATGCCGCCATCGAGCTGGTAGACCTCGTCGAATCCGCGGCTCTTCATCAGGCCGGAGAGCACCTCGCAGCGGATGCCGCCGGTGCAGTAGGTGACGATCGGCGTGCCCTTGAGGTGGTCGTACTTGCCGCTGTCGAGCTCGCTCACGAAGTCGCGCGTGGTAGCGACATCCGGAACGATCGCGTTCTTGAAGCGCCCGATCTCGGCCTCGAAGGCGTTGCGGCCATCAAAGAAGACGACCTCGGTTCCGGATGCCGCGCGCTCGGCGACGAGCGCGTTCAGTTCGCGCGGCGCCAGCTTGGTTCCGCCGCCGACGACGCCATCGCCGTCGACGCTCAACTCGCCTGGAGCACCGAAGGAGACGATCTCGTCGCGCACCTTGACGCTGAGTCGGGGGAAGTCGAGGCTGGCACCGCTCTCGTCGAGCCCGGTGCCATCACTCCACTTGAAGTCGATGCCCTTGAAGGGTGCGTACTGCTTCGTCTTGCGCACGTAGCGCTTCATCGCGGCGAGGTCGCCGCCGAGGGTGCCGTTGATGCCGTGCTCCGAGAGCAGGATGCGCCCGCGCAGGCCGAGCGACTCGGCGAGGTCGCGCTGCCAGAGGCGAATCGCCTCGGGGTCGGCGAGCGGCGTGAATGCGTAGTAGAGGAGGATTTTGGCTGTGGCCACCGGCCAAGTTTACGGGCGCCCGGCTGAACGGACGCTGGTCTCACCGCCGCCGTCACTAGGCTGGAGGCAGGAGCGAGAGGACGATGATGTTCAATTACGACCCGTATGCAGAGCTGGCGACGCTGAAGAATTTCGCACCGCTCACCGTGCGCAGCGAGAGCGTGCGCGATGGCGAGCCGTTCGCGCGAGCCCAGTGGGCCACCGGCCGTGGAGGCAGCGACACCTCGCCCCAGCTCAGTTGGTCCGGCGCGCCGGCCGGGACGCTGAGCTACGCCGTGACCTGCTTCGACCCCGATGCCCCGACCGGGTCCGGCTACTGGCACTGGGCGGTCTGCAACCTTCCGGCGAGCGTGACCTCGTTGCCGGAGAACGCCGGGGCGCCGGGCGGCGCGCTGCTGCCGGCCGGGGCGCTCACCCTGCCGAACGAGATCCGCCTCACCTCGTTCATCGGCGCCGGCCCACCACCGAGCACGGGCGTTCACCGCTACATCTTCGCGGTGCACGCGCTCGACGTCGCCCGCCTCGACCTCGACCCCGGCTCGACCCCGGCCGTGCTCGGCTTCAACCTGCACTTCCACACCCTGGCCCGCGGCACGATCACGGGCACCGCCACCGCCGACTGACGCGCGACATCCGGTAACGTGACACGCACCATGCGTGCCATGCCGATCGAACCCAGCAATCGCCCCGTCGCGATCGGCTCACGCCTGCGCGCCGCGCGCCAGGCGCAACAGCTCACGATCGACGAGGTCGCGCGCATCACGGGCCTCACCAAGGGATTCCTCTCCCGCGTCGAGCGCGACATCACCTCACCGAGCGTCGCGTCACTGATCACGCTGTGCGCTGTGCTCTCGATCTCGGTCGGGTCCCTCTTCGAAGAGGCCGATGTGCAGCTGGTGCGCGCAGGAACGGGCCCGCGCATCAACCTCGGCGGAATCGACAGCGACGAGCGTCTGCTGACGCCGCGCAACGAGGCGCGCATCCAGATGATCCGCTCCGTCGTCGCCCCCGGCGGCCACGGCGGAGATCAGCTCTACTCCGTGAACGCCGATATCGAGACGGTGCACGTGCTCGACGGCTCGCTCACGGTGCGCTTCTCCGACGCCGAGTGGGTGCTCGAGGCGGGGGATTCCCTCACCTTCAACGGCCACGAGCCGCACAGCTGGAGCGTTGCCGGGCCGGAGAGCGCCACGCTGATCTGGGTGCTCGCTCCAGCCCCCTGGGCCTCCGCCTAACCCCACCCACCCCGCGAGAATCCGGGCTTCTCCGCGCGCTCACGTGCGGCCGATCGCGTCGTCGCGCCCACTTTCTTGCGGATCGGGGTTGACGAAAGCTCACCACGGAAGTAGCTTTACAGGCAACATTCGATGCCCACTGAACAACACGCGCACAACCCCGCGACGACGTGAACAGCAGCAGGGCGACGAGCTCCAACGAGGAAGTTGCACACATGACTCCGCCTATCGGCCCCATCGATTCCGCCCGCACGCCGCGTTTCGCCGGGCGGGACGGCTTCGCCCGCCTGCCACGACTCGACCAGGTCGAGCACGCCGACATCGTCGTGGCCGGCGTGCCGTTCGACAGCGGTGTCTCCTACAGGCCGGGCGCCCGCTTCGGCCCGAACCACATCCGGGACGCCTCCCGCCTGCTCCGGCCATACAACCCGGCTCTCGACGTCTCGCCGTTCGACATCGCACAGGTGGCGGATGCTGGCGACATCGCGGTCAACCCCTTCAACATCGGCGAGGCGATTGACACGATTCAGCAGGCGGCCACCGATCTCACCGCGAACGGCACCCGTCTGGTGACACTCGGCGGCGACCACACGATCGCACTCCCGCTGCTCCGTGCGGCGGCCGAGCGCCACGGCCCAGTCGCCCTGCTGCACTTCGACGCGCACCTCGACACCTGGGACACCTACTTCGGTGCGGAGTACACCCACGGGACGCCGTTCCGACGGGCCTTCGAAGAGGGCATCATCGACACGGAGGCGCTCAGCCACGTCGGAACGCGCGGGCCGCTCTACGGCAAGCGCGACCTCGAGGAGGACCGCCGCTTCGGATTCGGCATCGTGACCTCCGCCGACGTCTACCGGCAGGGCGTCGACGAGGTCGCCGCCAAGCTGCGCGACCGGATCGGTGACCGCCCGCTCTACATCTCCATCGACATCGACGTGCTCGACCCCGCCCACGCGCCAGGCACAGGCACCCCGGAGGCCGGCGGCATCACGAGCCGCGAACTGCTCGAGATCCTCCGCGGCTTCGTCGGGCTCAACATCATCGGCGCCGACGTCGTCGAGGTGGCCCCCGCCTACGACCACGCCGAGATCACCGGCGTCGCCGCCGCCCACGTCGCCTATGACCTCGTGTCGCTGCTCGCGCTCCGCACGGCCGACGAGGCTTCAGCCCAGGGGCCTGCCGCCGGGGTCGGTGCCGACCGTGTCCGATAGCGCAGCGCGGGGCGGCCACCGGCGCAACGGCGGCGACGTCGTCGTGGAGACGCTCACGGCCCTCGGCACCAGCACCGTCTTCGGAATTCCCGGCCAGCACGCCCTCGGCCTCTTCGACGCACTCAGTCGCAGCGAGCTGCACTTCGTCAGTTCCCGGGTCGAGAACAACTCCGGCTTCGGCGCGGACGGCTACGCCAGGGCGACGGGCGAGGTCGGCGTTCTCTTCCTCTCGACGGGGCCTGGCGCCCTCACGGCGCTCGCCGCGCTGCAGGAGGCCTACGCGACCGGGGTGCCCCTGCTCGTGATCTCGAGCCAGATTCCCCGTTCCGGCCTCGGCGGTGCCCGCAAGGGCATGCTGCACCAGCTCGATGACCAGCGGGCCAGCGCCAGCAACGTCACCAAGAGCACGGCCCTGGTGCGCGAGGCGAGCCAGATTCCCTCCGCGATCGCCGCGGCCTGGGCCCTGGCGCAGACGGCGCCGGCCGGACCCACCTGGGTCGAGGTCCCGCAGGACGTCCTGCTCGAGGTCACCCACGTTCCCCCCGTGCGCACGGTGAGCGCCCCGATTCCCGCCGTCCCGCCCCGCGCGGAGCTGGCGGATGCCGCCGCGGCACTGCTGCGGTCCGCCGAGCGCCCGGTGATCCTCGCCGGGGGTGGCGTCCGCCGCTCGGCCGGCGGTGCGGAGGCCCTGCTGCGCCTCGCCGAGCTGCTCGATGCACCCGTTGTCAGCACCGTCGGCGGAAAGGGCGCAATCGCGTTCGAGCACCCGCTCTCCGCCGCCAGCTGGATCGAGGATCGCTTCACCACCGAGCTGCTCGAGAACGCGGACGTGCTCCTCGCCGTCGGCACCTCGATGGGCGAGGTCACCAGCAACTACTTCACCTTCGCGCCGCGCGGCACGCTCATCCAGGTCGATGCGGAAGCCCGCGTGCTCGAGTCGAACCACGAGGCGCTCGCGCTGCACTCCGACGCGGCGCTCGCGCTCGCGGCGATCGCCGAGCGCCTGCCGGAGCGGGCATTCGACGCCGAGCGCTCGCGCGGCGCGGTCATCGCTGCCGAGCTCCGACTTGCGGTCGAGCAGCGGCTCGCCGGCCAGGGGCTCGAGCGCGAGCTCGGCGTGCTCGCCGACATCCGTTCGGCCGTTCCCGCCGACGCCCAGACCTTCTGGGACATGACGATCGCCGGATACTGGGCCTGGTCGGCGTGGAACCCGCTCGATGGCGCATTCCACTCGGCGCAGGGCGCCGGCGGGCTGGGCTTCGGCTTTCCCGCCGCCCTGGCCGCCGCGATCGGGACCGGGCGGCGCACCCTGGCCGTCTCCGGCGACGGCGGGGCCATGTACTCGATCGCCGAGCTGGCGACAGCCAGGCAGCACAACTCCGCGGTCACCTGGCTCATCATCGACGACGGCGGCTACGGCATCCTGCGCGAATACATGACGGACGCATTCGGTCAGGCGACGGCGACGGAGCTGTCCAGGCCGGACTTCGTCGCGCTCGCTGCCGCCTTCGACGTGCCGGCGCGCGAGGCGACACTCGACACACTCGGCGAGGTCTTGGGGGAGAGCTTCGCCACACAGGGACCGACGGTCGTGGTCCTGAAAACGGTGCTGCGCATGTTCGCACCGACCCACCTGAGCTAGCCCACCACGGGCTGGATCTCCACCTGCACCACCTCAGTCACGCAAAGGATCCAATGATGGATATTGCAATCATCGTCATCTACCTCGCCGCCATGCTGGCCTTCGGCTGGTGGGGCAAACGCCGCACCAAGAACTCCAGCGACTTCCTCGTCGCCGGGCGCCGGCTCGGGCCGATGCTCTACACGGGCACCATGGCCGCCGTCGTGCTCGGCGGTGCGTCGACGGTCGGCGGTGTCGGCCTCGGCTACAAGTACGGCATCTCCGGCATGTGGCTGGTCGTGGCGATCGCCGTCGGGCTCCTGGTGCTCAGCCTCGTCTTCGGCAGCCGCATCCAGAAGCTCAAGGTGTACACGGTCGCCCAGATGCTCAAGCTGCGGTACGGCATGGATGCCACCTCCTCCAGCGGCATCGTGATGATGGCGTACACGCTGATGCTGTCGGTGACCTCGACCATCGCCTACGCGACGATCTTCAACGTGCTCTTCGACGCCAACCGCACCGTCTCGGTGATCATCGGCGGCGGCATCGTGCTGCTCTACTCCTCGATCGGCGGCATGTGGTCGATCACGCTCACCGACATGGTGCAGTTCGTGCTGAAGACCATCGGTGTCTTCTTCCTACTGCTCCCATTCGCCTGGATCCACGCCGGCGGCTACGAGGGCATCGTCGAGCGTCTCGGCTCCTCGGTGTTCGACCTCGGCGCGATCGGTGTCGACACAATCGTGACCTTCTTCGTGATCTACACCTTCGGCATGCTCATCGGCCAGGACATCTGGCAGCGCGTGTTCACGGCGCGCTCACCCAAGGTCGCCAAGTGGGGCGGAACCGCCGCAGGCGTCTACTGCCTGCTCTACGGCGTCGCCGGTGCGCTGATCGGCACGGCCGCGGCATCCTTCATGCCGAACATGGAGTCCTCCGACGACGTCTACGCGGCCATCGCCACGCAGATCCTGCCGGTCGGCGTCAGCGGCATCGTGCTGGCCGCTGCCGTCGCCGCCATGATGTCCACGGCCTCCGGTGCGCTCATCGCCACCGCGACCGTCGCCCGTGCCGACGTGATGCCGCTCGTCCGCCGCCTCCTCGGCCGCCCGGCCCAGCCCATCACGAGCGCGAACCCCGAGCACGACATGCGCTCGAACCGGCTCTACGTCGTGGTGCTCGGCCTCGTCGTGATCGTCGTGGCGACGCTGCTCAACGACGTCGTCGCGGCACTCACCGTCGCCTACGACATCCTCGTCGGCGGCCTGCTGGTGCCGATCCTCGGTGGCTTCCTCTGGAAGCGGGCCACGGGCGCCGGTGCGCTGTGGTCGATGGGCGTCGGCACGGTCGTCACCCTCGGCACCATGGTCGTGGTCGGGGACGTGCTGGCGAACGAGCCCATCTACTTCGGACTCGCAGCCGGCCTGATCGCGTACATCGTCGCGAGCCTGCTGAGCAAGCCCACCCCGGCGAACGTGCTGAAGATCTGGACGGACCGCCTGGCCGGCACCATCGACAGCGACACCGACGATGCCCCACATGCCGTCACCGATCTGATCGCGACGGCGGAGGGTCGACGCGTCAAGCGCTGAGCGAGGAGCGAAACCGGCGGGGCGGGGGAGCTGTGCACTCCCTCGCCCCGCCTTCGTCGTGGCCCGGGCCGTGGCTCAGCTCTTGGAGCCGGCGAAGGCGAGAACGCCGCCGAGACCGATCATCATCGCGCCGCCTGCCCCGGCCAGGTGCTCGATGCGCGTGGGGGACTTGGCGAACCAGCTGCGTGCTGCACCGGCCGTGAACGCCCACAGGCTGTCGCCGATCAGGGCGAGCACGATGAAGACGAGGCCGAGCTCGGCCAGTTGCAGCGGGATCGCCCCGGCGCTGTAGTCGACGAACTGCGGCAGCACCGCCACGAAGAACACGATCGTCTTGGGGTTGGTCAGGCCGACGAGGAACGCCTCACCGAGGATGCGGGTGGTCGGATGCCGGACGGAGCGCGTCAGCCTGGCGAAGCGCGTGGGCGACGGAACCTCCGCCGGCGTGTTGCCGGCCGGGGTGCTCTCGGCCGTCGCGGGTGCCCCGGCATCCTTGCGGTGCCGGATCGCCTGGATGCCCAGGTAGACGAGGTAGCCGGCGCCGGCGAACTTGATCACCGTGAACAGCGTCGCGGACTGGGCCACGATCGTGCCGACGCCGAGCGAGACCAGCAGCAGGGCGGGCAGGGCGCCGAGCGAGTTGCCGAGCACACTGAGCAGCCCACCCGTGCGGCCGAGCGTGAGGGTGCGGCCGATCACGAACAGCACGCTCGGTCCGGGCAGAGCGATGAGCGCGATCGAGGCGAGCGCGAAACCGAGGAGGTTGGGCCAGGGAACCATCTGGGAATGCTACTCCGGGCCGCGCGGACGCGGCCAGCGGGATCGCAGTTTGACGCCTTCCCGCGCACGGAGAGACGTCAAACTGCGATCCCGACTGGCCGGCGGTGGGTGGCGCGCGGATGGCGGGCGATAACGTGATGGCATGAGCGAAGAACCGCAGGTACTTGTCAGCGTTGCCGACGGGGTCGGACGGCTCACGCTCAACCGACCGCGCGCCCTCAACGCCTTGAACGCGGCGATGATTGCGGTGCTGAGCGAGACGCTCCTCGCCTGGCAGCACGACAGCGAGGTCTCGGTGGTGCTGCTCGACGGTGCAGGCGAGCGGGGGCTCTGTGCCGGAGGCGACATCCGCGAACTCTACGCACACACCATCGCGGGCACGCACGATCTCTCCCGCGGCTTCTTCCGCGCGGAGTACCGCCTCAACGCCCTCATCGCCGAGTACCCGAAGCCCTTCGTCGCGATCATGGACGGCGTCACGATGGGCGGCGGCATCGGCCTGGCCGGGCATGCCGGCATCCGCGTCGTCACCGAGCGCTCGCAGCTGGCCATGCCGGAGACCCGCATCGGCTTCTGTCCGGACGTCGGCGGCACGTGGTTGCTCGCCCGGGCGCCCGGCGAGCTCGGAACCTACCTCGCCCTCAACTCGGCCAGCATGGATGCGGCCGACGCGATCGACGCCGGCTTCGCCGACTTCTACGTCGAGAGTGCGACGCTGCCGCACCTGCTGCAGGCGCTCGCCGAACGGGCAGACCCCGGCTCGCCGGCCGAGATCGTGATGCTCTTCGACGAGACGCCGGAGCGGGCAGAGGATGCCGCGGCGCCGCTCACCGCGCGCCGCGCCTGGATCGACGCCTGCTACTCGGCCGACACCGTCGCGGGGATCATCGAGCGGCTGCGCGCCAGGCCGGAGGCGGAGGCGCACACCGCGGCCGAAGAGCTGGAGGCGCTCTCGCCACTCGGTCTCACGGTGACACTCGCCTCGGTGCGGGCGGCCGCGACGGCGCCGGGCCTCCGCGCCGTGCTCGAGCAGGAGTACGGCGTGTGTGCGTGGATGATCGAGCAACCCGACCTCGCCGAGGGAATCCGCGCGCAGGTGATCGACAAGGACCGTCGACCGCGCTGGAACCCGCAGACCCTCGCCGAGCTGCCGGCCGGCATCGCCGACCGTGCGCTGGCGCACCGCGCGCCGGAGCCGCTCTGGGACTGAGCCAGTCGGGTGAGCTCCCCGGTGGTTGAGCGCTCCGCTGGTTGAGCGCTCCGCTGGTTGAGCTCCCGGTGGTTGAGCGCTCCGCCGGTTGAGCTTGTCGAAACCAGGTGCGGGCTGATTTCGACAAGCTCAATCAGCGGGCGTCCTTAAACAGCGAGCGGGGCCCTGCCGAAAAGGCGGGGCCCCGCTGCGAGTGAGCGGTCGCGGTTACGCGAGCGGCGCCTGCGCGACCAGCGCGGGGTCGCCCTCGCGGGCGGCGACGCGGCCACGGATGAAGATGAGCAGCACGAGGCCGGTCGCGACCACCGCGATGTTGCCAGGCCCGCGATCGCCGTCAGGGATCCAGACGCCGGGTAGGTGGTCTGCAGGAAGATGCTGGGGTCGGTCGTGGCGTGCAGCAAGATCGGCCAGATGATGTTGCCCGTCACGCGCAGCGCGAGGTACATGCAGATGCCGAATGCGAAGGTGTAGCCCAACTGCATGAGAGTCGCGAAGAGCGACTGGCCGGTGAGCAGGTTGCCTGCGTGCAGACCGGCGAAGACGGCGGCTGACACGGTTGCCACGGCGATCTCCGAGTGCCCGGCCTTGCGCATGAGGTTCACGACATAGCCGCGGGTGAGCACCTCCTCGGCGAATCCGATGAACAGGCTGGCGAAGAGCCATGCCGCGACAACGTCGAATCCGGCTTCGGCGTAGTCGATCGTTGCAAAGCGCAGGATGTTGAACAGGAGCACCACGGCCACGGCGATCCACATCCACCAGCTGCCCCGGATGGGCTGGCGGCCAAACAGCTCGCGGAGCCACCCCAACGAGAGTCCGAAGGCCATCAGGATCACGCAGCCGAGGAAAATCGGGAGGGCGACCGTGGCGAGGATGTACGCCGCGCTGCCGGGCTCGGCCTGCTCTGCCAGCGGCAGAAAGAGGAGCCCGCCCAGCTGGTACAGCGCGTAATACGCGGCGGCGAGGATGACGGCCTTCCACCAGCCACCTCGTTCCCAGAAGCGCTTCCAGGGGGACATCGAGGCAATCTCAGGCATGTGTTCCATTTCTGTGAGGTCGTGGTGGCCTTTCCCGAGGCTATCGATCCGAGCGCGACGGCCTCAACTGACGCGCCGCGTCTGCTCGGGAGTCTCGCCGAGGACCTTCTTGTGCGCGCGGGAGAAGTGGGCGTAGTCGGCGTAACCCAGCTCGGCGGCCAGCTCCGAGAGATCGCCAGCATCGCCCCGCAGCCGCGCCGCGGCCTGCTGCAGGCGTCGGCAGTCGATGAGCCATTTGGGGCTCACCCCGACATGTGCTCTCACCAGCCGTTCCAGCGTGCGTGCCGACAGTCCGACGCGAGCGGCGAGCTCGTCGACCCGGGTGATGCTCGCGTCCGTCTCGGCGAGTTCGCAGACCGCGTTCACGGCAATGGCCCGCTGATCCAGCCCGCGTGCCAGTGGGCTGAGCCAGCGGCCGAGCAGCTCGACCAGGCGTTGCCGCGCGGCATCCGAAGCCATTGCTTCGCTCACTGCGCCGAGCGGCGCACCAGGCAGGGCCTCGCCGCGGCCGAGCAGTTCGCGTGGGGGAGTCTGCGTGAGCACGGATGCCGCGGCCGGCCGGAACAGCACGCCGACCGCCCACGAGGCCCCACGCAGTTCGTGCACGTCGAGGCGAGGGTCCGGGCCGAAGAGCCGGGCGTGACCCGGTTCGAGCACAGCGTTGAACGCCGGATAGCTGAGCACGCGTTGCGGACGCACCTCGCCGGGTGGAATGTCCCACCGCACGACCCAGACGTGCCGCACCAGCTCGGCCAGGCCGGAGCCCAACTCGAAGCGGTCGAACACGACCTCGCGCGGCGCCTCGGGCGCGGCGGGGTTCAGATGGCCGTGCGACTGCGGCATGTGCCCTCCTCACCCCATGTACGCGTTGTCGCAAAAGTACAAGACAACGCCGACAGTCGTTTCTAGCCTGAACGCATGACGACAGACAGCACGAGCCTAGACAGCACGAACACAGACAGCACGAACACGGCCACGAACACGGAACTCACGGAGCCCGTGACGGGCCTGCACACCACCGCCGGCCTCCCGCACGGCAAGACCTCGATCACCCCGCACATCGTGGTCACCCCGGCGGCGGCAGCACTCGAGTTCTATCGCGATGTGCTTGGTGCCCGCATCATCGACATCACCCGGTTTCCGGGCGGCTCCGATCTCATTGCACACGCCGAGCTGGATTTCGGCTCCGGCGGCATCACGATGAGCGACGCCCTCGAGAGCTACGGGCTCGTGGCGCCGGAGCCGGGTGGGGCCGTCACGTACTCCTTGGCGGTCTACGTGTCGAATGTCGATGACGTCGCACGGGCCGCCGC
Source organism: Microterricola gilva (assembly GCF_004217495.1). Lineage (NCBI taxonomy): Bacteria > Bacillati > Actinomycetota > Actinomycetes > Micrococcales > Microbacteriaceae > Microterricola > Microterricola gilva. The sequence goes on along the minus strand of NZ_SHLC01000001.1, from coordinate 3,438,675 downwards.
GGCGGCCGGGGCGACGGTGCGGGAGCAGCCGATGACCTTCGTCTCCGGCGACCGCTTCGCGTCAGTCGTCGACCCGTTCGGAGTGCGCTGGAGCGTGATGACCCGCGTTGAAGACCTCTCCGAAGCGGAGAGTTCGGCCAGAGTTGCCGCATGGGCGGCGCAGCAGCACGCCGAGTAGCCCGCCCCCCAATTGCCCCCAACTGTATACATTCGGCCCGAATGTCGCGGTCAAAGTGGCGCAAATCGTCCGATGCGGCATAGTCTGTATACATGGCGACGATTTGTCGCTGTGAAGCAGGCGCCGTCGGACGTGCGCCGCTGCGGCGAGGGGGAAGCATGCGGGCAGGTGAAAAGGCGTACGACACCCTGCGCGGCGAGATCCTCGACGGCGTCCTCCGCCCGGGCACCGTGCTCGCGGAGGTCGAGCAGGCCAATCGTCTCGGTGTCTCCCGCACGCCGCTGCGCGAGGCCCTCGCGCGGCTGACCGCCGACCGCCTCGTCACCTCCCTCTCCGGACGTGGCCTCGTGGTGAGCGAGATCTCTGGCGAGAACATCGTCGGACTCTACGAGCTGCGCCAGGCGCTCGAGGGCCAGGCCGCCATGCTCGCTGCCCGTCGCCGTGACGACGTGCCGTTCCGCCGGCTGCGCGATCGCCTCGCCCAGGCGCCGGAACTCCTCGAGCAGGGCGAGACGGGCCTGCGCGAATATTTCAGCATCGTCGACGACATCGACCTCGCCATCGACGACGCCGTCGACAACGAATACCTCGTCGCCGCCCTGCAGAATGTGCGCCTGCACTCGAGCAGAATCCGCCGGCTCGCGAGCCACGATCACGAGCGGCTGCGGCAGGCGGCGGCCGAGCACCTGCTCATCGTCGAGGCCATCGTCGCCGGCGATGCCTCGCTGGCCAGCCACGCCACCCATGTGCACCTGCACAAAAGCTTGACCAATGCACTCTCCAGCGCGGAGAGTGAAGCAACGAGCAGCGCAGGCATCGCCTGAGCCCGCAGCACGACGAAAGGAACCCCGTGCAGCAGCATCACCTCCGAGTGCACCGCAGTGACGAGAACCTCGCCCGCGAGGACCAGCTCGCCTACAAACTGGCCGTTCTCGCCGCCGACCCGGTGGAGGTGAGCGACGAGGTCACCGAGATGGTGATCAACCGCGTCATCGACAACGCGGCCGTCGCCGCGGCATCCCTCACCAGGGCCCCCGTCGTCTCCGCGCGCTCGCAGGCCACCTCGCACCCCGTCTCGGTTCACGGCGTCGGTGCGACGGTGTTCGGGCTCGACCAGGCCCGCCGCACCAGCCCGGAGTGGGCGGCATGGGCCAACGGGGTCGCCGTGCGCGAGCTCGACTACCACGACACCTTCCTGGCTGCCGAGTACTCGCACCCGGCCGACAACATCCCGCCGATCATCGCTGTCGCGCAGCACCTCGCCGAGAAGCGGGGGCTGACCGGGCGCGACGTCGTGCGCGCCATCGCCACCGGCTACGAGATCCAGGTCGACCTCGCGAAGGCGATCAGCCTGCACAAGCACAAGATCGACCACGTGGCCCACCTCGGCCCGAGCGCCGCAGCCGGCATCGGAACGCTGCTCGGCCTCGACGCCGACACGATCTTCCAGGCCATCGGGCAGGCGCTGCACACCACGACGGCGACGCGGCAGTCGCGGAAGGGCGAGATCTCGTCCTGGAAGGCGCACGCCCCCGCCTTCGCGGGCAAGATGGCCGTCGAGGCAGTCGACCGGGCCATGCGCGGCGAGACCAGCCCGACCCCGATCTACGAGGGGGAGGACGGCGTGATCGCCTGGCTGCTCGACGGGCCGGATGCCGCATACGAGGTGTCACTGCCCGAGCCGGGCGAAGCCAAACGCGCCATCCTCGACAGCTACACCAAGGAGCACTCGGCCGAGTACCAGGCGCAGGCGATCATCGACCTCGCCCGCCGCCTGCACAACGAGTACCCGCTGATCTTCGACGACGTCGACGGCATCGAGAGCGTGGTGCTGCACACCTCGCACCACACGCACTACGTGATCGGTTCCGGCGCGAACGACCCACAGAAGTACGACCCGACGGCCAGCCGCGAGACGCTCGACCACTCGGTGCCGTACATCTTCACGGTTGCCCTGCAGGACGGCAGCTGGCACCACGTCGACTCCTACAAGCCGGAGCGCGCCCAGCGGCCGGACACCGTCGAGCTGTGGAACAAGGTCACGACGGTCGAGGACCCGGAGTGGACGCGGCGCTACCACTCGCTCGATGTCGCCGAGAAGGCCTTCGGCGGCCGCGTCGTCATCACGATGAAGGACGGCAGCGTCATCTCCGAGGAGATCGCCGTCGCCGACGCCCACCCGCTCGGCGCGCGTCCGTTCGCCCGTGCCGACTACATTGCGAAGTTCCGGATGCTGGCAGAGCCCGTGCTCGACGAGGCCGAGATCGAGCGCTTCATCGCCCTCGCCGAGCGCCTGCCGGAGCTCACGGCCGAAGAGCTCGGTGGGCTCACGATCCACGCGGCGCCGGGTGTGCTGGCATCCGTGCAGAACCCAGAGGGAATCTTCTGATGTTGTACGCCCAGGCCACCCCGGCCGAGAAGCGCATCGCCTTCCGTGCCGGCCTCGCCGGCGGCGAGCTGCTGCGCTTCCCCGGTGCGTTCAACCCGCTCTCGGCGCGGCTGATCGAGCGCAAAGGCTTTGACGGCGTCTACATCTCTGGCGCCGTGCTCAGCGCCGATCTCGGCCTGCCCGACATCGGCCTGACAACGCTCAGCGAGGTCGCCGGCCGAGCCAAGCAGATCGCCCGCATGACCGAGCTGCCCGCAATCGTCGACGCCGACACCGGCTTCGGCGAGCCGATGAACGTGGCGCGCACCGTGCAGGAGATTGAGGATGCCGGTCTCGCCGGCATGCACATCGAGGACCAGATCAACCCGAAGCGCTGCGGCCACATCGACGGCAAGCAGGTCGTCGACGAGTCGACTGCGCTGAAGCGCATCCGGGCGGCCGTCGACGCCCGCCGCGACCCCAACTTCCTCGTGATGGCGCGCACGGACATCGCCGCCGTCGACGGGTTGAACGCGGCACTCGACCGGGCCAAGAGGCTCGTCGATGCCGGCGCCGACGCGATCTTCCCCGAGGCGATGCGCTCGCTCGAGGAGTTCGAGGCGATGCGCGCGGCCGTCGACGTTCCGCTGCTGGCCAACATGACCGAGTTCGGCAAGAGCCAGCTGTTCACCACGCAGCAGCTCGCCGACATCGGCATGAACATGGTGATCTGGCCGGTGTCGATGCTGCGCCTGGCGATGGGCGCGACGGCCCGCGGGCTCGACACGCTCACCGAATCCGGCACGCTCGAGCCGCTGCTCGGCGAGATGCAGCACCGGGCAGACCTCTACGAGCTCATCGACTACGAGGGCTACAACCACTTCGATTCCGGAGTGTTCAACTTCACCGTGCAGCGTTAGCCCGCGGCATCCGAACCACAAGCGCACAGGAAGCAGACGACGATGACTGACGCCAAGCCCGAAATCTACAAAGGCCTCGCCGGGGTGCCGGTTGACTACACCGCGATCTCCAAGGTGAACCCAGAGACGAATTCGCTGCTGTACCGCGGGTACCCGGTGCAGGAGCTGGCAGCGCTGTGCAGCTACGAGGAGGTCGCCTGGCTGCTCTGGTACGGCGAGCTGCCCACCCGCGAGCAGCTCGACGAGTTCACGGCCCTGGAGCGCGCATCGCGGGCGATCGCGCCGAATGTGCTCAGGGCGATCGACGACCTGCCGCTGAGCACCCACCCCATGGACGTCTGCCGCACAGCCGTGAGCATCATCGGCGCCAACGATCCGGATGCCGAAGACAACGCGCAGGAGCAGAACCTCCGTAAGTCGAAGCACCTGTTCGCCCAGCTGCCGGCGATCGTCGCCTATGACCAGCGCCGCCGCCACGGCCTCGGGCTCGTCGAACCGCGTGACGACCTCGACTACTCCGAGAACTTCCTCTGGATGACCTTCGGCGAGGAGTCGGAGCCGGTCGTCGTCGACGCCTTCCGCACCTCGCTCGTGCTCTACGCCGAGCACTCCTTCAACGCGTCCACCTTCACGGCGCGGGTCATCGCCTCGACGCTCTCCGACGTCTACTCGGCCGTCACCGGCGCGATCGGCGCACTCAAGGGCCCGCTGCACGGCGGGGCCAACGAGGCCGTCATGCACACCTTCGACGAGATCGGCTCGGCCGACAGGGCCGCGGCCTGGCTGGATGAGGCGCTCGCCCGCAAGGCGAAGATCATGGGCTTCGGGCACCGGGTCTACAAGAACGGCGACTCCCGCGTGCCGACCATGCGCACCGCGCTCGAGTCGATGGTGGAGCACTACGACCGGCCGGACATGCTCGAGCTCTATGACGCACTGGAAACGGCGATGGGGGAGCGCAAGAACATCAAGCCGAACCTCGACTATCCGGCAGGCCCCACCTACCACCTGATGGGATTCGACACCGAGACGTTCACGCCGATCTTCGTCGCAGCCCGCGTGGTCGGCTGGACGGCGCACGTGATGGAGCAGCTCGCCTCGAACGCGCTGATCCGTCCGCTGTCCGTGTACAACGGCGTCGACCAGCGGGAGCTCCCCGCCTGAGTTCCCGTCGACTGAGGAGGAACGACGAAGCCCTCGCACACTGAATTCAGTCGTGCGCAGGGCTCAGGGCTTCAGTCGCTAGCGCTCCTTCAGCCGTCGTGGGTGGGCGGCACCGTGCGGCGTTTGAGGATTCGCACAACGGATGCGGCGGCATCCGCACCCCGGCGCTAGCGTTGCGGGATGCACATGTTCTTCCGCACGATGCTGCACTTGCTGGTCTTCTCGCGCCGGAAGCCCCGGCTCGGGCACTACGACGTCGCCAGCACGAACTTCGTGGTGTTGCCGACCGATCAGGACATCCTGAACCACATGAACAACGGCGTCTACCTCTCGATCATGGACGTCGCCCGCTTCGACATGCTCGTGCGCAACGGCGTCTGGGCGATCTTCAAGGAGCGCGGGTGGTACACGGTTGTGGTGTCGGAGACCATCAGCTTTCGCAAGTCGCTCGAGCTGTGGCAGCGTTTCACGGTTGAGTCGCGCATTCTCGGCTTCGACGAGAAGGCCGTGTATGTCGAGCATCGTGCTGTGCGCCCGGACGCCGACGGCAACCCCGAGATCTACGCGCAGGCCTTCATTCGTGGGCGCTTCTTGAAGAAGAGCGGCGGCACTGTTCCCATGGACGAACTGCTCGAGGCCGTCGGCGAGGTGCCTGAGGGCATCGAGGTGCCGGACTGGCTGCTCAGCTGGGCCACGGATGTCGCACTGCCGCCCACCCGGGCAGAGGCGCCCTCCGTCTGGAGCTAGGCCCGCTCGCGCCTGCACGCACCTGCTCGCCTCGTGACTGCGTCCGCTCCGCGCGCCGCGTCCTCGGTCCGCTCGCGGCCCGCGAAAAGTGCACCGGCCCGTTGAATATACCGGGCCCCTGCAGTTATCGCGGGCCCGCAGACGTCTCGGGTGGCGCGGTCGTCACGCCGGTGCGCGTTTGCGGAGCGGCCATGGCTGCCAGCCGCGGGGGAGTTCGTTGAGCACGGCGGCACCGTGCGCGAGGCGCTCTGCGCTGATCCCAGTCGGCGTGTCGCCGCCGATGCGCGAGCCGGCTATCGCGCCGGCGGGATCGACTGTGACGAGCCGGAGGTGCAGCTCGCGTCGCGGTCCGACCGGGTATCGCTCGGTGAATCCACCAGCGGCCACCGCGAGCACGAGCTCCTCAAGTTCTGACGCGGTCCCCTCGACCGACTCATCGCATGCTTCGCAGCCGCAGAAAGGAAACGGGAACTCGTGCAGTATCCCAGCGTTGAGGATCACACCGGGATAGGCGGTTAGAGCAATCAGCAACGGGGCTCCCTCGGGATCACGGGGGATCACGCGTACGATTTCTAGGACGCCGCGCTGCGCGTGCAGCAATTCGGTCGCGGCACCGGCAGCCGACTCATGCCGCACCTCGACGTCATACTCCCGGTCGAGGTGCGCGATAAGTGAGTGCGCCACCGTGTGTAACCCCGCGAAACGCTCCGGATGCACGGAGACGCCGTAACTATTCTCGGGCGGGCCGTCCACTCCCCAGCGGGAGCCATACGGGATCGGCCGACCGCCGGCGTCGAGGAAGACGGCGCTCGGCAGTGCGGGGCGCTGATAGCGCAGGGTCATGGCCAGAGCATAGCCGCGACGGACGCCGACGAGGCGGCGCAATTCCACGCCGCAGGTCTGCGCTCCCGCGCCGGGGCCCGCGAAAAGTGCACCGGCCCGGTGAATATGCCGCGCCCCTGCAGTTATCGCGGGCCGGGAGAGCCAGCCGCCGGCGCGCGAGTGATCCGGGACTGATGCCAGGGGTGGGGCTGTTGCTGCGGCATCCGGAAATCTAGGGTGGAGGCCGTCAGAAACTATTTCTGAGAAATTTCGGATGCCGTGTCGATCTGGGCCCCGCTCGTTCGACGCCTGGGTATGAGGCGGTTCCGCCTCCCACCAAGTGAAAGGGAACGATCATGAAGTTCATGATGCTGCTGCAGTCCGACGAGAGCAACTCCGTGACCAACGGTCCTGAGGAAGAGATGCTCAACGCGATGGGCCGCTACAACGAGGAGCTCATCAAGGCCGGCGTGATGCTGGCCGGCGAGGGCCTGCACCCCACCTCCGAGGGTGTGCGACTGACGTACGACGGGGAAGATCGCACCGTCGTCGACGGCCCGTTCACCGAGTCGAAGGAACTCCTCGCCGGCTACTGGCTCATCGATGTCGCGTCCAAGGAGGAGGCGATCGAGTGGGCCAAGCGGATTCCGATCCCAGAAGGCCAGGTCGAGGTCCGCCAGGTGTTCGCGCTCGAGGAGTTCGACCAGAGTAACGAGTACGTGCAGAAGGAGAAGGTCTGGCGCGAGGAGACCGGCGCGTCGCGCACCGCGTGACCGACCGGGCGGTGATGGCGGAGCCCGCTGCGAGCGAAGCAGTGGGCGCCGCGCGTCGCGCCGTCGAGGCCGTGTGGCGGATCGAATCCGGTCGACTCATCGCCGCGCTCGCCCGCGTCACCGGTGACGTCGGCATGGCGGAGGAGCTCGCGCAGGACGCCCTCGTTGCCGCGCTCGAACAGTGGCCGGAGTCCGGGGTCCCGCGCAACCCAGGCGCGTGGCTCACCACGGTCGCCAAACGCCGTGCCGTCGACCAGTGGCGGCGGCAGGCGGCGTTCGGCCAGCGTGCCGCCGCGCTCGCCGAGGAGCTGCGCACCGCGGATGCCGCGGCCGAGGTCGCCGCGGCGGCATCCGGCCCCGCGCCATCGGCCGCCGCATCCACGGCGATGGCCGGGGCTCCGCTCGCCGTGCAGACGCGGCCGGATCTGGCCGTGCTGCAGCCGATCGACGACGAGCTGCTGAGGCTGATCTTCGTCGCCTGCCACCCCGTGCTCAGCCAGGACGCCCGGGTCGCGCTGACGCTGCGCCTGCTCGGCGGGCTCAGCGCCGAGCAGATCGCGCGTGCCTTCGTCGTGCCGACGGCGACGATGCAGCAACGCATCGTGCGGGCCAAGAAGTCGCTCGCGGCGGCCGGCGTGCCGTTCGAGGTGCCGGAGCGCGCCGAGTTCCCGGCCAGGCTCGACTCGGTGCTTGCCGTGATCTACCTCGTGTTCAACGAGGGCTACGCCGCGAGCTCCGGCGACGACTGGATGCGGCCGGAGCTCTGCCGCGAGGCGCTGCGGCTCGGCCGCGTGCTCGCCGAGCTGCTGCCGCGCGAGCCGGAGGTGCACGGGCTCGTCGCGCTGATGGAGATCCAGTCATCACGGCTCGGCGCGCGCACCACCGCGACGGGGGAGCCGATCTTGCTGCTCGAGCAGGATCGCAGCCGCTGGAATCAGCTGCTGATCCGGCGCGGTCTCGCGGCCCTGGCCAGGGCAGAGCGTTGCCAGCAGGCGCGAGGCGGCGCGGCCGGCTCCTACCAACTGCAGGCCGCGATCGCCGCCTGCCACGGACGGGCGGTGACCGCGGATGCCACCGACTGGGCGCGCATCGCCGAGCTCTACGATCAGCTGGCCAGGCGTGTGCCGTCGCCGGTGGTCGAGCTGAACCGGGCCGTCGCGCTCTCCATGGCGCGCGGGCCGGCCGTTGCGCTCGTCCTCGTTGACGCCCTCGTCGCCGAGGGCCGGCTGGCGAGCTACCACCTGCTGCCGAGCGTGCGCGCGGATCTGCTGCAGAAGCTCGGACGCACCGAGGAGGCCAGGGCCGAGTTCGAGCGCGCGGCGGCGCTCACCGGCAACGAGCGGGAGCGTGCCCTGCTGCGCAACCGTGCCAGGTCGCTCGGTCGCGACTAGCGGGGCTGCGGCCAGACGCGGTGCGTCAGGCCTCGAGCAGCCGCTCGGTCGCGCCGATCACGTGCTCACGCATGGCAGCCGCGGCAGCGGGCCCGTCGCCGGACGCGATCGCGTCGAGGATCGAGCTGTGTTCGGGTGCCGCGAACTTCGCGCCGGTGCGTCCCAGTTTGGAGAAGAGGCGGAAGCGCTGGATCTGCCCGCCGAGCGCGGTGTAGGCCATCGCCAGGAACGGGTTGCCGGCCTGCGCGGCGATCAGCATGTGGAAGCGGTCGTCCGAGCGCCAGTACTGGTTGAATCCCTCCGCCGCGACATCGGCAAGGGCCGCGGACTGGTGGAACTCGTCGACCGTCTCGCGCAGCGCGCCGATGAACTCGTCGGTCTTGCGCAGCGCGGCCTGCTCGGCCAGCGTCGGCTCCAGCACGAGGCGAGCCTCCATCAGCTGCTGCACCTCGAGCCGCGTCATCATCGGGGCGACCCGGTATCCGCGCAGCGCCTCACGCTCGACCAGACCGGTGTGCTCGAGCCTGGCCAGGGCTTCGCGCAGAGGCGTCTGGCTCACATCGAGTTCGCGGGAGAGCGCACCGATGTTCAGGCTCTGGCCCGCGCCGCGATCGCCCGACATGAACTGCTGCAGCAGAACGTCGTACATTTGATCGGCAATCGGCCGCTTGGTCCCTGGCTGCTCGATCATCCTCACAGCTTAGCCTCAACCTCGACGCGGTTGCGGGCGGTGGCGGCGCGGAATGTCGAGTTCGTTCCGAGCGGGTTCGGCTGCCCAGAAAGTGTTGTCGGCATGGCCGCTCCGGCGCGATTCACGCGCGTTCGGCGCGCGGCCGGCCGGTCAGGCGGTTGTAGATCAGGTAGAAGGCGAGACCGGTCAGATTCATCGACACCGTGACGAGCAGGGCGGCGACGATGTTGCCGGAGACCGCTGCCGTGTTGCTGAAGAACACGGCGAAGAGTGTCGAGAACCCGATGAACATCCCCGGCACGGAACTCAGCGCTGGCGCCCGCCCGACCATGATCATCAACGGGTTCGCGACGGCGAGCACCACGGCCGCGCACACCCACTGCGGCACGTCTGGGCCGAGCACCGACTCGAGGGCGGATGTCGCCGCGAGAGTCCCGGCCCCGAACACCGCTCCGACCGCGAGGCAGCGTGCGAGCACCGGCAGCCTGGCTGGCCTGCCCGTTCCGGCCAGGCCCGCCGCGGCCCAGCCGAGGAAGATCCCGTAGGTCGGCAGGCCGAGCAACGCCCCCAGTGCGACGGTCGACACGGCAAGCAGGGTCGCGGCGATCTCGGGTGGCAGCGCCAGGCGGAACCGGCCCGCCCGCCCTGCCTCGATGGGAGCCTGCCGCTCGCGGACATTCAGATCGATACTCACGTTCCACCTCGGCAGTGATCGGTCGTGCGGGTCATGGGAAGCCCACGAGGCACGCCGGTTTCTGAGCTGCTCCTGTGAGTGGCAGCGCCGAGTTCGACTCGTTCCAGAGGGTGCTGTAGTCTGTGGGTACGGCTATAGTATAGCCGTTGAGAGTTTGGAGGCGATGATGCACAGGAGCGTATCGACGACGGTGAGGCCGTCATGAACGCGTACACCGCCCACCCACTTGTAGAGGGATTCCCCGGCAAATCGTCATCGCACGGTGCATTCGGGTGGAGCAGCATGTGGCTCCTCGACGATGGCGAGCGGCGGGTTCTCGTCGACGCGGGCCAGCCCGCGTACATCCCTCTGATTCACGAGGGCCTGGCCAAGCTGGGACTGACCCCGGATGATGTCACCGACGTCCTGCTCACCCACATGCACTGGGACCACGTGGCGAACTTCACGATGTTCGCAAATGCGACGACCTGGGTGGGGGAGAAGGAGCTTGCCTGGGCCGCCGATCAGCCGGCCGGGACGAAGTTCATCCCCGACCTGCACGTGCAGGAGCTGCTCCGGCGCACGAACGGGGTCGAGCGGATGTCGGCAGGCCAGGAGATTCTGCCAGGGATCCACGCGATCGCGAGCCCAGGGCACACCCCCCACCACCTCGCATTCTTCACGGAGCGCACCGCGCAGGGCATGATCTTCGCCGGCGACTCCGTCAAGAACATCCACGAGCTCGCGACGCTGCGCGCCGACTCGAGCATGGACGACGAGCAGAGCGTTGCGACGATCGACCGCCTGCGCTCACTTCTCACGGACACCTCTGGAGTGCTCCTCCCCGGCCACGACGTCGGGCTCACCGTCGTCGACTGCGAGGTGCAGCGTGTGCGACCGCAACACGCGGTAATCGGCTACTTCGCCGACGCGACCGGTGGCGAGCAAGACCGCAGCATCGGCTGAGGCCGCTGCGACGAAAGGACCAAGATGACAACAGTGCTCTACACCGGTGGCACCGGACGAATGGGCGGCGTGATCCGCGAGGGCCTCGCTGGGCGCTACGACCGCGTCGTGCTCTACGCGCGGAGCGAGAGCGACCGGCCGCTGCACGCCAACGAGGAGATCGTCATCGGCGACCTCGCCGACCTTGATCGGCTCACCGAGGCGGCAGCGGGCGTCGACGTCATCGTGCACCTCGGCGGAGTCGCCGATGAGGCGCCGTACGACGAGATCCGCACCTCCAACATCGACGGCACGTACAACGTCTACGAGGCTGCACGACGGGCCGGGGTACGCCGGGTCGTCTACGCGAGCTCGAACCACGTCGTCGGGTTCCACCCGGCCAGCGAGGTGCTTGACGAGACCGCGCCGCTGCGGCCGGACACCTACTACGGCGTGTCCAAGGCATTCGGTGAGGCGCTCGCGAGCCTCTACCACGACAAGTGGGGCATCGAATCGGTGCTCCTGCGCATCGGCACATTCCGCCCCGCCCCCGAAGACCGACGACAGCTCGGGCTCTGGCTGAGCTGGCCGGACGGCGTCGAGCTGACGCGCTGCGCGATCGAGAGCGGCCCGGTCGGCTGCCAGGTCGTCTACGGCTGCTCGGCGAACACCGATCGCTGGTGGAACGCCGATGCCGGCTGGGCCGCAATCGGCTTCGTCCCCAAGGATGACGCCGCCAACCACACCGAAGGCGTCGACTTCGCCGCCGCTACGCCGGAATTCCACGGCGGAGCGTTCACCGCTTCTAGCTACGAGGGAGGGATCTGGTGAGCACTGCCGCCGATTTCACCGATGTCCTGATCACCACCGCCTTCCTGCACGCCGGCGACGAGGCCGACCGGATGCTGCGCGCCGCCGGGCTGACCACGCGTCACGTGCCTGACCTCGCCACCCTGCCCGCCGCCGAGCGCGCCGAGCTGCTGGCCGGGTCGCGTGCGATCATCGCGGGCACCATGCCGCTGACCGCCGCAGACCTGAGCGCGGCCGAGCGCCTCGAGATCGTCGTGCGCACCGGCGTCGGCTACGACAGCGTCGACGTCGCCACGGCGACGGCTCGCAACATCCCGGTCTGCATCACCGCCGGAGCCAACCGACAGGCCGTCGCCGAGCACGTCTTCGCGCTGATGCTGGCCACCGCTCGTCGTGTGCCGGAGAACATCCAGAACCTGGCGAACGGCAGCTGGCAGCAGCTGACCGGTCGGGAGCTGCGCGGGGCGACCCTCGGCATCCTCGGTCTCGGTTCCATCGGCAAGGCCGTCGCAGGCATCGCCGCCGGATTCGGCATGGAGATCGTGGCCTACGACCCGTACTTCGACGAGGACTTCGCCGCGGCCAACGGCATCCGACGCGCGGAGCTCGACGAGGTTCTGGCGCAGGCTGACGTCGTCACGCTGCACCTCTTCCTCGACGACTCGACGCGCAATCTCATCAACGCCGACCGCCTGCGCACCATGAAGTCCGACTCGATCCTGATCAACACCGCGCGCGGTGGGATCGTCGACGAGGACGCGCTGGTCGACGCCGTCCGCAACGGCGTGATCGGCGGCGCGGCGCTTGACGTGTTCGCCACCGAGCCGTTGCCCCAGGACAGCCCGCTGCTGCACACGCCGGGAATCCTCGCGACCACGCACGTCGCCGGAGCGACCCGCGAGGCACGTGGCACGTCCGGCCTGATGGCCGCAGCCAACGTCATCGATGTGCTCACCGGAGTCGCCGGCCCCCAGTTCGTCGTGAATCCCGGCTACGAGGCGGTGCTCGCGTGATCGTCGAGACGAGCTCCGGATCCGTCCGGCTCGCGGCGAACCTCAAGTGGATGTACACGGAGGTGCCGTTCGAGCAGCGCTTCGACGCGGCCGCCGCCTCGGGGTTCACCGGCGTGGAGTTCGCCTCACCATACGAGCTGTCGGCCGACGCGATCCGCCGGATGCTCGACCAAGCAGGCCTCGAGCAGGTGCTGATCAACACGCCGGCGGGGCCCGCGGGCTCGACGACGGTCATGGGTGCTGGCTTCGTTCCGGGAGCGCGCGACGAGTTCCGCGCCGGAGTGCTCTCCGCGCTGGAGTACGCGACGGTCCTCGGCACGCCCGTGATCCACGTGATGGCCGGACTGCGACCGGCCGACGCCGATCCAGAGCGCGCCTTCGCCGGCTACGTTGCGAACATCGGCTGGGCGGCGGAGCAGGCGCGCAGTGCCGGCATCCGCATCGTGCTCGAGGCGATCAACAAGCGGGATCAGCCGCGCTACGGCCTGGAGTCGATGGAGACGGCGGCCGCGGTCGCCGAAGCCGTCGATCCCGACACGGTCGGCGTGCTCTTCGACGTCTACCACGCCCAGGTCGATCGCGGGAATGTGATCGAGCGCTTTGAGCGCCTCGCCCCGCTCGTCGGGCACGTTCAGATCGCCGACAACCCCGGACGGGGCGAACCTGGAACGGGGGAGATCGCTTACGAGCGCGTGCTCGCCCGGATCGCCGCCAGTGACTACGCGGGCTGGATCGGCTGCGAGTACGGACCCGTCGCCGACACCCACGATGGCCTGACATGGACAGAGAGGATCAGCGCATGAGCGACGCACGCATCGCACTCATCAGCGCAACGCCGCTGGCAATCGGCCCGGCGGCCGCCGCGATGAGCGAGGCGTTCCCGACCGGGACCGTCTGGAACCTGCTCGATGACCGCCTGCTCGCCGACGCCCAGCTCGAGGGCGGCATCAGCGCGCCGCTGGCCGCGCGGATGGACCAGCTCATCGAGCTGGCGATCGCCGGAGGAGCCGACGGCGTGCTGCTGACCTGCTCGCAGTACGGCGCGCGCGCCGACGTTCGCGACGTCACGGCCGACGGTGTCGCCGTGCTGTCGGCCGACGGGCCCCTCTTCGCCGAGGCCGTTGCGCACCGCCCGGCGCGCGTGCTGCTCGTCGCCTCGCTGGAGTCAGCCGCCGCGGACAGCTCAGCGCGTCTCGCCGCCGCCTTCGAGTCGGCCGGCGTCACGACGGAGATCCGGTCGCTCGTCGTTCCGGCCGCAGCGAAGCCGCTCCCCGCCGACAGCCTCGCCGAGGTGCTCGCGGATGCCGTGGCGACCGTCGCAGCCGACTACGAGCTGATCGTGCTCGCCCAGTTCTCGCTGGCGCCCGCCGCGGCCGTTCTCGCCGAGAGCTTCGCCGTTCCGACGCTCGACGGCCCGCGTGCCGCCGCCGCCCGCTTGGCGGCCGACATCGACGGGCGCGGTCGATGATCGGGGTCATCGCCGATGACGTCACCGGCGCGACCGACGTCGCAGCGGCCCTCAGTCGCTCCGGGCTGCGGACGCTGCTCTCCCTGACCGCCGACATCGGCGAGGGAGCAGGCGACGCCGACGCCATCGTGATCGGGCTGAAGACCAGATCGATCGCGGTGCAGGATGCCGTCGCCCAGAGCCTCGCCGCGCTCGCGGCACTCCAGCGCCTCGGCGCCGATCGCTTCTACCTGAAGTACTGCTCGACCTTCGATTCGACGGCGGAGGGCAACATCGGCCCCGTGACCGAGGCGCTCGCGGCCGAGCTCGGCGCCGGCATCGTCGTGACGACCCCCGCGGCACCGCTGCACGGCCGAACGGTCTACCGCGGCCACCTGTTCGTCGGCGACGCCCTGCTGCACGAGACCCACATGCGCGAGCACCCGGTCACCCCCATGCGTGATTCATCGGTGCCGAGGCTGCTCGCCCCGCAGGTGACCGGGACCGTCGACCTGCTCCCGCTCGAGACCGTCCGCGATGGCGCAGAGTCGGTCCGTGCCGGTATCGCCGCCGCCGCGGCATCCGGCATCGCCCATCTCGTCGTCGATGCGGTCATCGAAGCCGACCTCGCCGTCATCGCAGAGGCCGTGGACGGCGACGTGCTCGTCGCCGGATCCGCCGGGCTCATCGGTGCGATCGCGCTGCGCCGCCCGGCATCCGACCGCGTCGTCGCCGGCCCACCGAGCGGTCGGACGGCGATCCTCGCCGGCAGCTGCTCGCGCCGCACCCTCGAGCAGATCGCACGCTTCCGTGCCAGCGGTGGCGAGGCCTTCCAGCTCGTCGCCGAGCCGGGGGAGTCGGCGTCCGAGCTGGCCGAGAGCGCACTGGCGTGGTGGGACGCGCAGCCGGCCGATGCCTCGGCGCTGATCTACTCCTCCAGTCCAGCCGAGGAGCGGGACGCCAGCCGCGACCTCGGTGCGCTGTACGAGCAGACCGCCGGCCTCATCGCGACGCAGCTGGCCGACCGCGGCCTGCACCGGATGCTGATCGCCGGTGGCGAGACCTCTGGCGAGGTCGTCAAGGCGCTCGGAACGCGGACCGCCGTCGTCGGCGAGGAGGCGGCGCTCGGTGCCCCGTGGATCCACGACACCGACCGTGACCTGCACCTCGTCCTGAAGTCAGGGAACTTCGGCGACCCCGATCTGTTCGTCGACGTGGCACGGAGCGGGGAGGCGCGATGAGCGGCGAGGACGCTGCGGCGCAGATCGAGCGCGTCGCGCGGTCGATCCATCGACGGGGGCTCACCCACGGCCGCACCGGCAATCTGGCGATCCGCGATGGTGAGCGCATTCTGGTCACGCCGACCGGGGTGAACCTTGGTGAGGTCGAGGCGGGCGAGCTGTCTGTCCTGGATGCCGCCGGGCACCACCTGGGCGGGCCGAAGCCGACGAAGGAAGCGTTCCTCCACGTCGCGATGCTGCGTGTGCGCCCAGACCTGAACGCCGTCGTGCACACCCACTCGCTCTACTCGGCCGCGCTGTCGTGCCTGGACGGGCTGGACCCGGAGCGTCCGCTCCCGCCTCTGACGGCGTACTACGGGATGCGGGTCGGCGAGCTCCGGCTGCTGCCGTACTTCGCGCCGGGGGACCCGGCCGCCACGGCCGCCGTCGAGGAGGCCGCCCGCGCCGGACACGCGCTTCTGCTGCGCAACCACGGCCCCGTCGTGGCCGGTGTCGACCTCGATTCCGCGCTCGACGCGCTCGAAGAGCTCGAGCACACCGCCCAGGTGTACTTCATCACCACGGGGCACCCCACCGCTCCGCTCACCGCGGAGCGACTGGCCGCGCTGACGTCGCGCACCGCCCCCGAAAGGACCCATCCCGCATGATCACCCTCTACAGCGGACTCGTCGTGCAGCAACCGCTCGTCGAATCGCTCATCCCCGAATTCGAGGCCGCGAGCGGCAGCAGGGTCGAGGTGACCTTCGAGCCGACCTCGGTGCTGCTGGAACGCATCGGCGCCGGCGAGCGTCCCGACATGGTCCTCGGCGTCGCCGGCTCGGTGCGCGGCCTCGCCGATCAGGGCATCCTCGACGGTGACGCCGTTGCCGAGATCGCGGTCTCGGCGGTCGGATTCGCGCGGATGCCGGAGGCGCCAGCCCCCGCTGACGACTCGGCGCAGGCGTTCCTCGACTATCTGCTCGGCGCCAGGGCGGTCGCGTACTCGCTCTCCGGTGCGAGCGGGCTGCACTTCGCCGAGGTGATGCGTCAGCGCGAGCTGCTGGAGCGCCTCGACGTGCGAGCCGTCCGATTCACCGCTGGACTCACGGCGGAGGCCGTCGTCGACGGGCGCGCGGATGTCGCCATCCAGCAGGTCAGCGAGCTGCGCTCGGTCGCCGGCCCCCACATCGTCGAGCCGATCCCGCACGAGCTGCAGTCCTACGCGCGGTTCGCAATCGGCGTGCGGGCGGGCGCCCCCGAGGCGGCAGGCGCATTCGCGTCCTACCTGACGAGCACCCGCGCGAGCGAGGCGTTCGCGGCGGTCGGGCTGAGCGCCCCCTGAGCACACCCTGGCCGTCACGCTTCACCGCGGCGGCCGACAGAGAGTGAATCCGCGCGACAGCACGACGCGCGAACAGAGAACTAAGGAATGTCATGAAGAGAAAAGTTGTAGTGGACACCGACACCGGTGTGGATGACGCGCTGGCGCTGATGCTCCTGGCGGCCGACCCGGACGTCGAGATCCTGGCCGTGCTGAGCGTCTTCGGCAACTGCCACGGCGACCGCGCGGCCGACAACGCGCGCTACGTGCTCGACACCTGCGGGCGCCAGGACGTGCCGGTCTACCGGGGCTGCGATGTGCCGCTGAAGCAGGAGCTCAAGTTGTCCTCCGGCGTGCACGGCGACGACGGCTTCGGCAACACCGGCCTGCGCCCGGCCGTCTCGGTGCCCACCGAGCCGAACGGCATCCAGGTCCTGCTCGACCTCGTCAACGAGCACGAGGGCGAGATCGACTACCTCGCGCTGGGCCCGCAGACCAACCTGGCCACGGCGCTCCAGACGGATCCGCTGCTGCTCGAGCGCCTGAAGAGCGTGACGATCGTCGGCACCCTCGGGCCGGCGCTCTACAACGACACCGAGCCGTGGGCCGACCGCCGCTTCCGCGTCTCCCGCGACCCCAACGTCTCCTTCGACATCGACGCCGCGCAGGAGGTCGCGAGCCGCCCGGGCAACGTGACCTGGTGTGGTCCGTACGTCACGCGTCAGGCGCTCGTGCCGGAGAACTTCTTCCTCGACATCGCCGCGTCCACCGGCTACGCGCCGGCCGAGCTGATCACGAAGATCAGCCACGACTACGCCGGTTTCTACTCCCGCTCCTATCCCCAGCCCGACGACGCGCGCGTCATGGGGATCAACGACAGCCTCGCGGTGGCCACGCTGCTGCGCCCCGACCTCGTCGCGGGTGCCGTCCAGCGGCCACTGGCGACCTTCGAGGACCCCGAGACGGGCGAGCGGTTCCTGGCCGGCGTGCACCCGGAGAAGGGAGAGACCCGGCCTCAGCACCGCGTGATCTTCGACATGGACTTCAACGGGGTCCTGGAGATGATCGACGAGACGCTGCGGCGCCCGCTGCCGTGGCGCTGACGCCGCCGCGCACTGGGGTGACGATTTCTCACCCCCGCCCCCAAATTCTCGCTATACTATAGTCAGAAGTTTCCCCCGCAATGATTCCGCTTGACCCCCGAGCAAAGGAGCTCCCCCCTCCCATGTCTAAAGTTCAAGACCCCGTGCTCCGTGAGGGCACTGAATCCCCCCAGGCGCTGAAGCGGCGCCAGGCCAGGCAGCTGTTCGCACTGAGTGCCGGTCACGCACTGGAGTGGTACGACTGGGCGATGTTCGGGCTCCTGTCCGTCTACCTCGGCCAGGCGTTCTTCCCGGCGGAGAGCGTTGTTGCGGCGACCTTGAACTCGCTGGCCGTGTTTGCCGTCGGCTTCGTCGTGCGGCCGATCGGTGGCGTCTTCCTCGGCCTCGTTGCCGACCGTCTGGGCCGGCGGCCCGTCATGGTCGGCGCCGTCGGCATCACCGCGGCCGCGAGCCTCGTCATCGGAATCACCCCGACGCACGAGACGCTCGGCATCTGGGCCGGTGTGATTGTTCTGCTCTGCCGCATCCTGCAGGGCTTCTCAACCGGTATTGAGGGATCGCTCGGCGCGGCGTACGGCGTGGAGCTCGTTCCGGAGCGCCCCGGGTACGTTGCCGGCTTCATGGCGACGTTCAACAACCTGGGCAACATGCTCGCTCCGCTCACGGCGCTCGTGACGACCATGCTGATCGGCCCGGAGGGAATGGCCGAATGGGGATGGCGCGTGCCGTTCATCCTCGGCGGTCTGCTCGGCTTCATCGTGCTCTGGCTGCGTCGCACCCTGCCCGAGACGCTTCCGCCGGTGACCGACGGCTCGACGGCCCCCGCCAGCGGGAAGTCTGCTGAGGTCTGGCGCGGCGTTCGCAAGTACTGGCTCAGCGTCCTCGCCGTGGTGTTCATCGTCGGCGCGGTCCAGGCCTACAACTACACCTGGCTGTCCGGCCTGCCCTCGATGGCGACCGGCACATACAACGAGGACCCGACCGGCGTCTTCGCCGTGTCGACGACTCTCGGCGGCATCCTCACCGTTGGAGCACTGGTCCTCAGCCGTTTCCTCGACAAGTGGAACCTGTCGCGGGCCTTCGTGGTCGGACGCATCCTCGCGATCCCGACGATCTTCCTCGTACTCCTCTACACCGGCGATGGCGTCGGCCAGCTTGCCGCGGTGATGCTGGGTGGCTCGCTCGTCCTGCTGCTCAACCTCACCATCTTCAGCACGGTCGCGAACCTGATGATCCCGCAGCAGTTCCGAGGCACAGCCGTTGGGCTCGGCTACGGCATCGGCGTCGCCCTGTTCGGTGGCACAGCGTCGTACCTGTTCGTCTACCTGCGGAGCATCGATCTCGGGGCTCTCTTCCCGGTCTACGTGGCCACCCTGTGCGCCATCAGCCTCGTGCTCTACCTGGTCGCGAAGCGCCGGAACGGTGTCTTCGCCGGCAAGTAGCCCGTCGTAGCCCGAACAAACGCCGCGTTGCCGGCCCACCGCTCTGCGGTGCGGTCGGCAACGCGGCGTTGTGCTGTCTGCGAGCTGGCCGGCGGACGGCGAGGAGCGGCCGGTGCGAGCTGGGTGCCGGCTAGCGGGCCGAGCGCCGTGGGGTCGAGCTGGCTGCGGCCTCCGCGGCCTCGTGCACCGCGCGCTCGTCGGCGAGAGTGCGCTGCCGCGCCGACTCGATGTGGGATCGCATGAGCTCGGCGGCAGCGACCCCGTCGCCGCGGCGGATGGCCTCGAGGATCTCCCTGTGCTCCTTCGCCGCCTCCAGCGCGTGCGTTCTGCCTGCCCGTCCGCTGAAGCGGAACCGCTGGAGCTGGCTGCCCAGTGCCGTGAATGCCCTGTGGATGAATGGGTTGCCGGTGTTGGCGCTCAGCAGGGTATGGAACGACTCGTCGGCGAGCCAGCTCTCCTTGAGCGACTCCGCGTTCGTGACATCGCCCGCGTGCTCCATCGACTCGATGGTGTCGACGAGCTGCTGCAGGAAGGCGGGGGTCGAGCTGGTTGCGGCCTCCGCGGCGAACGCCGGCTCGAACAGGAGTCGCGCATCCATCAACTGCTGGATCTCTGTCGGCGAGAGCAGAGGTGCGACCTCGTAGCCGCGCAACGGATTCCGCCGAACGAAGCCAGTCGGTTCCAGGCGGGCGAGAGCCTCTCGGATGGGCGTTGCGGACAGGTTGAGCTCGCGCGAGAGCGCATGGATGTTCAGCCAGTCCCCGGGTGGGCGCCGGCCCCTGATGACTTGGAGGAGGAGCTCCTCGTAGGCCCGGTCGGCGAGGGGCACGCGGGTGGAACGTCGCCTCGACGGCGGGACGTGGTCCTCGGTCACTCGAACTCCTCACAACACATGGGCGGTAAAAGTATCGCAGCTTGACGCCGGTCGGGGGGCGTGCGCGGGGCATGTGGCGGAGCGGGACGATGGATGCGGACATGCCGTTGGGCCCGCGTCGGATGGCGCGGGCCCAACGGTCGTTCGGTTGCTACGCGGCCTTCTTCTCCTTGCCACCGCGCCACAGTCCCACGAACTCGCGGGCCAGCTCGGTGCTGGCCGGCAGGTCCATGTTGCGGTCGGGCTTGGAGCCGTAGCCGAACACGGCGCCGTCGGCGACCTCGGCGTAGGTGGCGGCGTGCTGCGCGGTCATGCCCGAGCCGAGGATGACCGGGGCGTCCGGGATGGCGTCCTTGACCTGGCGCAGGCGGTCAAGGCTCGGCGGCATGCTCGTGTCGTCACCGGCGAGGATGATGGCGTCCGCGCCGCCGCGGTGCAGCATGTCGGCGGCGATGACGCCGACCGGGCGCTCGACGATCGGGCGGGCGTGCTTGGTGAGCAGGTCGGCGAGGGTGAGGATGTGCTCGCCGCCGATGCTCTTCTTGTAGCGGGCCACGAGGTGCGCCTCGCTGTTGATGATGCCCTGGTCGGTCACCGAGGCATCCGTGAGGATGTTGAGCCGGATGAACTGGGCGTCCACCGCTGCTGCGATGCCGAGTGATGCCTTCCAGGAGTTGCGGAGGATGTTGATGCCGAGCGGGAGGTCGGTGTGGCGGGCGACCTCGCGGGCGACGACGGCCGCGGCGGCGACGGTCTCCGGCTCGATGGTGACCGGGTAGAAGGGGTAGTCGTGGAAGTTCTCGACGAGCAGTGCGTCGACGCCACCCTCTGCGAGTGACGTCGCGTCTGCGACAGCGCGGTCGATGACGTCGTTCAGGTCTCCGGAGTAGCCAGGGGCTCCGGGAAGCGCATACATGTGGACCATGCCGATCACGGGGGCCTTGTCGGCGAAGACGCCGGTGAAGCGCTGGAGGTAGGGGTTGCTCATGTGATTTCTCCTTACAAAAGTGGTCGGAGCATCAGCACGCGTTGACTGCGAACATCTGCTTTGACGTTGTGCCAGTGCCCTCTGCGAGCTGCATCGGGCGCCGCGAAATGAGGTGTGAACGAGACGCGATCCGCGACCTCATTCGGCGACACTTCAAATAATATTCGATTCTTTACGACTGTCAAGACGGGCCGGGCGAGCGGATGGCGGCGCGAAGAGTGGCGTCGCCGCTGGCGCCCTCGGGTGCTGTGGCCGGGCGGCAATGCACACGAGGGCTGGACGGGAATACCCCACTGGGGTATAGGGTTGGGGTGACTGACGGAAGGCATTGCAGCATGCACAACGAGAATCAGCGCACCGCGGCTGGCGGCCACGACGGGCACGCCGGCCAGGCGTCGAGCGGTCACGACAGGGGTGGGCACGCCGATCACAGTGGGCACGCCGGCCACCTCGATCACGCGGACCCTGATGTGCACGCCGGGCATCAGACCGGGAACGTGAACCACGCCGGTCACGCCGGCCACGGGTCGGACGACGACCACGCCGTGCACAGCCATGCCGGGCATAGTGGGAGCAGCCACGCCGGGCACAGCGTCGCGATGTTCCGTGACAAATTCTGGTGGAGCCTTGCGCTCTCCATTCCGGTCGTCTTCTTCAGCCCGATGGTGGCGCACCTGCTCGGCTACCACCTGCCCGAGTTCCCCGGATCCACCTGGATCCCGCCGGTCCTCGGCACGGTGATCTTCTTCTACGGCGGCATGCCGTTCCTGCAGGGCGCCGTGCGCGAGCTGCGCTCCAGGCAGCCAGGCATGATGACGCTGATCGCGATGGCGATCAGCGTCGCCTTCATCGCCTCCTGGGCCACGAGCCTCGGTCTCGGCCTCGAGCTCGACTTCTGGTGGGAGCTCGCGCTGCTCATCGTGATCATGCTGCTCGGGCACTGGATCGAGATGCGGGCGCTCGGTGCGGCATCCGGTGCCCTCGACGCCCTCGCGGCCCTGCTGCCCGACACCGCCGAACGGATCGAAGGAGCTATCACCGGCAACGCGATCAGCGAGGTGCCGATCGGCGAACTCGCCGCAGGCGATGTCGTGCTCGTGCGCTCCGGTGCGCGCGTGCCGGCCGACGGTGTGATCGTTGACGGGGCGGCCGAGGTCGACGAGTCGATGATCACGGGGGAGTCCGCGGCCGTGCCGCGCAGCCTCGGCGACACCGTCGTGGCCGGGACCGTCGCCACCGACAGCGCGATCCGGGTGCGGGTGACCGCCGTCGGCGACGCCACGGCGCTCGCCGGCATCCAGCGGCTCGTCGCCGAGGCCCAGGCCTCCGGTTCGCGCGCGCAGGCCCTCGCCGACCGTGCGGCGGCGCTGCTGTTCTACTTCGCCGCCGCTGCCGGCCTCGTGACCTTCATCGTCTGGATGCTCCTCGGCAGCCCGGATGACGCCATCACCCGCACCGTCACGGTGCTCGTCATCGCCTGCCCGCACGCCCTCGGGCTCGCGATCCCGCTGGTGATCGCGATCTCGACCGAGCGTGCGGCCAGGGCCGGCGTGCTCGTGAAGGACCGCCTCGCCCTCGAGCGCATGCGCCACATCGACGTCGTGCTCTTCGACAAGACAGGAACGCTCACCCGAGGCGAGCACGCCGTGAGCGACGTCGCCGTGGCCGACGGGCAGACGCGTAGCGAGGTGCTGCGCCTGGCGGCGGCGACTGAGCAGTCCAGCGAGCACCCGGTCGCCCGCGCGATCGTCGCGGCCGCGCTCGCCGATGCGCACCACGCAACTGTCGTGGCGGACGCAGCCGGTACCCCGGTCGGTGCGCGCTTCGGGCAGGTCACCGAGTTCCGTTCCTACACCGGCGTGGGCGTGCGTGCCCGCGTCGACGGTGACGACTACGCCGTCGGTGGCCCGCGCCTGCTCGAGGCCGACTCCATCGCCGCCCCCGATGCCATCCGGGGGTCGGTCGATGCGTGGAAGGCCCGCGGTGCCTCCGTGCTTTACCTCGTGCGCGCCGCCGGGAGTGCCGACGGCCAGGCCGTGCTCGGCGCTTTTGCCCTGCAGGATGCGGTGCGCGCCGAGTCACAGGATGCCATCGCGGCGCTGCACCGCCGCGGCATCCGCGTGGCCATGATCACCGGGGACGCCCAACAGGTGGCGGATGCCGTCGGCGCCGACCTCGGTATCGACGAGGTGTTCGCCGAGGTGCTGCCCGGCGACAAGGACGCCCACGTGGCGGCGCTGCAGAAGCGCGGGCTCACGGTCGCCATGGTCGGCGACGGCGTGAACGACGCCCCGGCGCTCGCCCGCGCGGATGTCGGCATCGCGATCGGGGCCGGAACCGACGTGGCCGTCGAGTCCGCCGGTGTTGTGCTGGCCGCCAACGACCCCCGTGCGGTGCTCTCGATCATCGAGCTCTCACATGCGAGCTACCGCAAGATGATCCAGAACCTGGTCTGGGCGGCCGGCTACAACATCGTCTCGGTGCCGCTGGCCGCCGGCGTGCTGGCCGGGGTCGGCTTCGTGCTCTCGCCGGCGGCCGGCGCCGTGTTGATGTCGCTCTCGACGATCGTGGTGGCGCTGAACGCCCAGCTGCTGCGCCAGGTCAGCCTCGACCCCGCCCGCCTCGCCCCCGCCGCCTGATCACTCCGGTTGGCTCGGGGGAGCGCCAGCGACCGAATCAACCGCGCGAGACGAGCAGGCGGCGAAACCCGCTAGTTGTGCCTCTTTAGTCGTCGTAGGAGCGAGCGCGGATCCACGGCATAGGCAGGAGTTCGACGGGGGTCACTGCGGCGACGACACCGTCCCCCGTGTCGATGAGGACACGCAGATCCTGACCAAACTTCGGGATCAGTTCACGGCACACCCCGCACGGGTTGATGACGTGCGGAACATCGTCAACCCCGAGCCCGACAGAAACGATCGTGGTGATGGCTTCGTCGCCGCCGATTTTCGCGTTGGCGACCGCGCTGCTTTCAGCACACACTTTGACGCGCGGGGTGGCGAGACTCACGCCGAGATACACGGCTCCCGAGATGCCGCGTGCAGCGGCGGCAACCCGAACGGCGCCTGGATCGTGCACGCGAGACAGGAGGGCCGCGGCGGCCTCGACGAGTTCCGTGTCTGTGGGGAGGAGATCTTGAGTCATAGTCGTACCTTTCCGAATACACGGGACAAAGACGAAGCCTTCGACCGTGTCCAATACCCACGGCCGAAGGCTTTCACTGCTGGCCGCGCTCAGAGCGGGCAGCAGTCCGTCGCACTAGTTCCTGGTTCCGAAAGCGGTGACGGACTCGACGAGCGCGTCTGCCACGGCTGCCGCGTCAATGTCCAGCAACACATCAACGTTGGGGACACCGCCCCAACGGTCGATCATCTGCACGACTGTCTGTCCGCGGGTGTGCTTGCCGTCCAGTTCAACATCGACGCGCAGATGACGCACCTGGAACCAGTCCGGGTTGATGGCGTAGGCAATGCATGGAACATCGTTCAGGTGCATGCCTTCTGACTTCCACTCTGGCATCTCAGTGGTGTCCTGGTGGCGGTCGGGGTAGCCGATCATTTCGCACAGGGCGCGGCCCATGGGTGAACCTGATGCCCACAGCTTCTCTACCCGGTCAGGGGTGACCGAGAACTTGCGGCACACGTCAAGACCGACCTGTGTCAGCTTCGCACCAGATTGCACGACGATTTCGGCAGCTTCAGGATCGTTGAAGATGTTCGCGCTGGCAACAGGAGAGGCGTTGCCCCACGTGAGAGCTGCTCCACCCATGTAGATGATGCGACGGACGTTCTCAGCAAACTTCGGCTCCAACGAGATCGCGAGAGCGACGTTCGTGAGCGGTGCGAGCGCCATGATGCTGATCTCGCCCGGGTTTGACATGACGAGGTCGATCATCTTCTGCACGGCCTCGGTTGGGCCATCAGTGCCGGGAGCCGGATCGGGGTACTCCCAGTACCCAACGCCGCTTGGGCGGTGAATGTGCTCGGCGAAGTTCGGCTCCCCGACGAGAGGGCGGGGAGCGCCAACCCAAATCGGCAAGTCAGGGCGACCCGACAGGTGTGTGATCTTCCGTGCGTTGGCGGTTGCCTTCTGAACGTTTACGTTCCCGAAGACGGTGGTGAGCGCCTCGACGTGGAACTTGTCCGTTGCGAGTGCCCAGAACAGTGCGCCGGCGTCGTCGATGCCGGGGTCAGTGTCAATGATGAAGCGTTCCATGGTTCCGTTCTTTCTATGGTGCCTGTGTCAGTGGGGAACCTCTGCGATACCGGCACCGTTGCCGACGTTGCCGGTATCGCGCAGAGAGTCGGACTACTTACCGACGAAGATGCCGTTGCGCTTCTTGGCTACGAGGTACAGAACCACGCTGATTGCGCACAGGGCGGCGATGTATACCGGGAACATCCAGAACATGCCCTCGCCCTGCAGCCACAGCAGCAGGTACGAAGCGGTGCCACCGAAGAGCGCAACGCCGAAGCCGTAGCCGAGGCCGAGACCCGTGCCGCGGATGTGTTGGGGCAGCAGCGAGTTGGAGACCGTGACGAAGATCGTCATGTTGAGAAGCAACACGATCGCGCCACCGAACATGACCCCTGCGAAGGTTTCGATGCCGGGCTGTGTGTAGAGCAATGACAGGAAGATCGTCGGAATTGCCAGGACGCGAGCGACGACGAAGACCTTTGACATCGCGAAACGGTCAAGAACCTTGCTGAGGAACAGTGCGCCAAGAGTCATGAAGATTCCGAAGCCGGTGGTGATGGCGAAAACAGCGGCTGGGTCTTCCTGGAAAGCAGCGCGCGCGAGGTTGGGCAGGCCAGCGATCCACGTGTAGTTGTAGGCCTGGATGGCACCGACGATGAAGACGGTGGCCAGAACGCTCAGCCAGTACTTGCGTACGTCGCCCCATACCGAGGGGAGCTGCTTCTTCTCAGCCTTTGCTTCGCGTGCGCCGTCGATGTCGAGCGTCTCAGGCAGCGTGCTGCGCAGCCACAGCACGATGAGACCGAACAGTCCGCCGATGATGAACGGAATGCGCCAGCCCCACTCTGCGAGGTTGTCACCCGTGAGCAGTTGTGTGAGGAACAAGATCGACAGCGGTGCGAGCAGGTTTCCGAGGTTGTTGAAGAATCCGAAGAAGCCCGAGACATAACCGGGGCGGTTCGGAACCAGTTCGAGTGCGTAGGCGGTGCCGAGAGGCGCCTCGACGCCGGCAGACAGGCCCTGCAGCAAACGCATGGCGACGACGATGATCGGCGCGGCAGCACCGATGGTCTCGTACCCCGGCAGGACGCCGATGACGAAGCTGCCGAAGGACACGGCTGCGATGGCGAAGATCATGATCTTGCGGCGGCCAAGACGGTCGGCGATGGATCCGAAGACGATGCCGCCAATGGGGCGAGCAATGAATCCAACGGCGAAGACGGCGAGCGCATTCAGTGTCGATGCGAGTTCGTTGTCTGCGGGGAAGAAGTGGGCCCCAAGGTACGAAGAGAGCAGACCGAAGATCGCCCAGTCGTACCATTCGAGGGCGTGGCCCCAGCTGAGCGCGCGAAGGTTCTTACGCTCGGTTTTGGTGGCATTGCCTGTCAGCTGTACTGACGAGGGCGCCGCGACGTCTTGCGTGATCATGGAGCTCCCTTGCTCAACTTTCCCGGGGGATAGTGCTCAATTTCTGCGAACGCCTCGGTTCGGGCGGCAGGTCTCGGATCACTATAGTATAGCGCCGCCCGTTTGGGTATTCGGATCTTGCTACGGGGTGACGACGGCGAACTTCCACGCAGTTTCGCCAGAAAGTGACGCCGCTGCCTTCTGCGCCGTTCGAGATCAGCACGGGCATGCACGCGCAAGGTGAACAGGAGCGCCCATCTGGTCTGGGCGAGGAACTTCTACTCTGTCCCGTTCAGTCACATCGGCGCTCTGGTTGGCCTTCGCGTCACCGAGACGATGCTGGACGTCTAGCGGTGTGACGAGCGCCTGACCAGATCAAGCAATCGGTCCATGGTCTTTCCCCTGGCTGGGGGAGAGCGCGCGGGGGTAGACCGCTACTGCCGTTGCTTGGCCGGGATCAGCACCTCGCGGATGAGCAGGATGATCCCGGCCGAGACGGGGATCGCGACGAGGGCACCGCCGAGTCCGGCGAGCGTGCCACCGGCCAGGGCCGAGATCAACACGATCGAGCCCGGCACCTGCACGGCCTTGCTCATCACCCGCGGCGTGAGGATGTACGCCTCGACCTGCATGTAGACGAGCATGGAGAGCAGCGTGATGAGCGCGGCCGTCGGCGAGACGAAGAGCGCGATCACGGTCATGAACGCCGTGGTGATCACGGTTCCGACCAGGGGGATGAGCGTGATGAAGAAGACCGCGACGCCGATGATGAAGGCGTAGTGCACGCCGACCAGGCTGAGCAGGATGACGCTGAACACCGAGTTGATGAAGGCGAGGATGACCATTCCGCTGAGGTAGCGGCCGACCGAGTCCATGATGCGGTTGGCGTAGCCGGAGAAGACCTCACGCTTGGATGCGGCGACGAGCGAGTAGGCGGCCGTCTTCATCGTGTCGAGCGTCGCGACGAACCAGATGGTGAGGATCGCGACGAAGAAGCCGGAACTCAGCGCGTTCGTCACCGCGAATCCGACCTGGAGTGCCCCGCCGCCGACGGTCGCCCAGAACTTGGGGTCGGCGATCGTCTTCTGGACCCAGTCGACGACCGTGCCGACGAGGCCGCCGGTGTTCTCATCGAGCTGGGTGAACCAGCCGCTCTTCTCGAGCGCGGCGACCTGCTGCGGCACCGTGGTCACGATCTGCTGCACCTGCTCGATGATCAGCGGGATGATGATCAGCAGGATCGTGGCCAGCATCGCGACGATGAGCGCGATCACCGTGACGAGCGCCCACGCCCGCGGCATGCCGAGCTTCTGGAACCAGCGGATCAGCGGGTCGAGCCCGAGGCTGATGAAGAGCGCCGCGAACACCGAGATCAGCACGGATCCGAGGTTGTACAGCGTGAGCGCGAGAACCAGGGCGATGAGCACACCGATCGTCACGGTGAAGCCCCACACCAGCGGGCGGGTGTGGAACATGCTCGGCTTCTCGCGCTGACGCAGCGAACGAGGCACGCTGCCTGCGCCGAGGTGGGCCGAGTGCGCCGACGGCGCCTTGCCCTCCACCGCGTTCCGCGCGGCTGCACGACCCTGTTCGTTGTGTGCGCGATGAACGAGAGATCCGCGAGGCATGGACGCCCTTCCTGGTCACCGGCCGCCTCGTGGCAGCCGACTGGCTGTCCTCAGTATTGCGGGTGCCTCTCCGGATGCCGCGCGCACGCGCCGCGCAACACCCGCTTCGCGCGGGGCGCTCAGGTGCAACGCGAGGCGGCGCGGTGGCTCATGCACTCTTCGCGGGGATCTCCAGCTCCTTGTAGTAGCCGGAGTGGGCCGGGTAGTAGTGTTCCCATTCCGGCAGCGCATGGCCGGCGCGGGACGCGATGAGCCGATCGAGGTAGTAGTCCCAGCCCGGGCCCATCGTGGCGGCATCCTTCGACTCGTGCAGCCGCTGACCCAGTGTCAGCGTGGTCATGCCTCCCGCCTCGGTGAGGTGGCAGAACACCCGCATCTTCTCGATGCCCTCTCGCGACTCCACCAGGAAGCGGTGCGGCGGCGCGCACTCGAGAATCGTCACGTACTCCCACTCGGCGTCGGGTTCGCTCGTCATCCGGAACTTGACCCCGCCTGTCGTCGGCTGACCCGTGTAGGTGCCTATCCAGTTCTCCATCTGATGCGGATTCGTCAGGCTGAACCACACGTTCTCGATCGGCGCGGCGAACAGCCGGTCGAGCAACAGGTACAGCCCGTCGGGGCGGTGAGCGAATCGTCCGGTGGGTTGGGGTGACATGACGACCTCCGCAGGGTTCAGCGCCAAGATCCGCGTGGGCCGACAATGCCCGTGCGGGTCATTCTTTTCTTCAGGCTACCCCCGAAGTGCCGGCCGGTGGCAAGCAAAATCGGCGGTGCCACGATCCGCCGGCTGAGGCTGCAGTCGGCCCAGCTGTACTGAGGCGTTCTGCGCTACCATCACGAGAAGACCCGACCCGAGCAGCCCGAGCGCACCCCGGCACCTGGCGCTCGCGCTCGAGTGAAGGGGAACCATGTCAGTCCGTGACCACAAGCTCATTCCGAACGACTTCAGCGCCCTGCCGTCGCAGGCCGCACCGACCGCGGTGAGCCTCGTCGACACCTTCTCCGCCGAGCTCGATGCGACCGGCCACGTCGTCGGCGCCGACGGCGATGTGCCCGCCGCGCTCGGCCTCGACCGCGCCGCGCTGGCGAAGCTGGGCTTCGAGGCGAAGGCCGGCCAGACGCAGACGGTGCTCACGGCATCCGGCGGCCTCGTCATCGCGGTCGGGCTCGGTGCGCCGGATGAGTCCGCGAGTGCGGATGCCGCACGCGCCGCCCTCCGTGATGCCGCCGCGGCCTTCGCCCGCGCCGCATCCGCGCACGCCCGCATCGGCCTGGACCTCTCCGGCCTCCCCGGACTGGACGCCGCAGGCGTCGAGGCTGTGACCGAGGGCGTGCTGCTGGCCCGCTACCGGTACAACGCGCTCAAGGCGAAGCCCAAGGGCACCGCGCTGGCCGCGCTCGAACTGCTCGGCACCGCAGGGATTGCCGGGGCGGATGACGCCGTCCGCCGTGCCCAGATCGGCGCCCGCGCCGGCAACATCACCCGCGACCTCTGCAACACCCCGCCCGGCCACCTCACCGCCACGGACATCGCCGAGCTCGCCGTCGAACTGGGGCGCGAGCACGGCTTCGCCGTCGAGGTGTTCGACAAGCAGGCCCTGATCGAGCTCGGCTGCGGCGGGCTGCTCGGCGTCAACGCCGGCAGCGCCGAGGAGCCGCGCATGGTCAAGCTCCGCTACATGCCGTCTGCCGGCTCGGAAAGCGCGCCTGTCGGGGCCGGACACCTCGCGCTCGTCGGCAAGGGCATCATGTACGACTCCGGCGGAATCAGCCTCAAGCCCTCCGACCCCATGCACCTGCTGATGAAGATGGACATGGGCGGGGCGGCCGCCGTGCTCGGCGCCTTCACCGCGTTCCGCGATCTCGGCCTCGGCACGGCCGTGACCGGCTTCCTGATGTGCACGGATAACATGCCGTCCGGCACCGCGACCAAGCTCGGAGACGTGCTCACCGCGCGGAACGGTAGAACGGTCGAGGTGAAGAACACCGACGCAGAGGGCCGCCTCGTCATGATGGACGCCCTCGCGCTCGCCGTGGAGGAGAAGCCGGACGCGATCGTCGACATCGCCACCCTCACCGGGGCCGCATTGATGGCGCTCGGCCAGTCGACGGCCGCCGTGCTCGGCAACAACCAGGCCATCGTCGACCAGCTGCGCGCCGCCGCATCCGTCGTCGACGAGCCGGCCTGGCAGCTGCCGCTGGAGAAGAAGTACCGCAAGCAGCTCGACTCCGACGTCGCCGACCTCGGCAACATCGGTGGGCGCTTCGCCGGAGCGACGACCGCCGCGCTGTTCCTCAACGAGTTCGTCGACGGCCTGCCGTGGGCACACCTCGACATCGCCGGAACGATGCAGTCGGATGCCGACGACTCCTGGCGTTCGCAGGGTGCGACCGGCTACGGTGCGCGCCTGCTCACGGAGTTCGCGCAGCGCTTCACCAAGGTGCAGTAGCCCGCCAATAACGCAGGAGCAGAGCCTCGCCGGGCTGAATGACCGGCCCGCGCTGCTGTGCTCCTGCGTTTTTCGGAGTCGAGCCAGCCGCGCCGGTTAGGTTCGTGACAACCCCGCGAGCATCGCCTGCGGTTCCCGAGTTTGCCTGGCTGAGGGCTGCCGCCTTTCGCGACGCTTCGCGTCGCGCTATTCCGACTCCTCCAGCACCGCCATGGCCGCGTTGTGCCCTCCGAGGCCGCTGACGGCACCGCCGCGCACGGCACCCGAGCCGCAGATCAGCACGCGCGGGTGCGCCGTCGCGACACCCCAGCGCTCCGCCGCGGTCTCCCGCGGGGCGTCGTCCTCGAGGAACGGCCACGACAACGGCCCGTGGAAGATGTTGCCGCCCGGCATGTTCAGCGCGTGCTCGAGGTCGAGCGTCGTCTTCGTCTCGATGCACAGTTCGCCGTCGGCATCCCGCATCACCACGTCCTCGATCGGCTCGGCGAGCACCGAGTTGAGCGAGGCGAGCACGGCGGCCTGGAGCCGTTCCCGTGTCGCATCGTTGTTGGCCTCGGTCAGCCAGCGGTCGGGCGCGTGCAGCGCGAAGACGGTGAGGGTGTGCGCCCCGGATGCCGCCAGCTCCGGCCCGAGGATCGACGGGTCGGCCAGCGTGTGGCAGTAGATCTCGCAGGGCAGCACCTCGGGGATCACGCCGCGGGAGGCCTCGTCGTACGCTCCCTCGAGCTGGCTGTAGCGCTCGTTGATGTGGAAGGTCCCGCCAAAGGCCGCCTCAGGGGTCACCGTAGCGTCGCGCAGCTTCGGCAGCCGGCTGAGCATGAGGTTGACCTTGACCTGCGCGCCCTCCGGGCGGGCGGCGACGGCATCCGCGCCGGTGTCGGCGTCGGCAATGCCGATGCCGGCGCTCGCCGCACCACCGGCCGCGAGCAGGCGGTCGAGCACGAACGGCGCGACGTTGGCGAGAACGGTGCCGCCGACAACACGGCGCTCGTGGCGGCCGCGCCGGTAGCGCACCTCGCCGTCCGCACCGATGCTCGTGACCTCCGCTCCGGTCACGATGCGTGCGCCTGCGAGCCGCGCCGCGCGCTCGATCTCGCCGGAGACGGCGCCCATGCCCCCGATCGGCACGTGCCAGTCCCCGGTCTCGTTGCCGATCACGTGGTAGAGGAAGCAGCGGTTCGCGTCGAGCGACGGATCGTCGACGGAGGTGAAGGTTCCGATCAGGCCGTCGGTGGCGACGACGCCGCGCACGAGGTCGCTGTCGAAGCGCTCGGTGATGACCTGGCCGAGCGGCTGCTCGAAGAAGCTGGTCCAGAGGGCGTCGTCGCCGAGCAGCCGGCGGGCCTCGCTGCGCGTCGGCAGCGGCTCGCAGACACTTGGGAAGAGCGCGGCGGCGACGCGGGCGGTGTCGGCGTAGAAGTCGTTCCACGCGGCGAAGTCACCGTCGGCGCCGACACGGGCGAAGGAGGCGCGGGTGGAGCGGCGGTTCGAGTTGTCGACGAGCAGGCCCGTCGTGGTGTCGGCGGGATCCGGGGTGTACGAGCTGTACCGGCGCTGCGCCAGCCGGATGTCGAGTCCGAGCTCCTCGATGATGCGGGCTGGCAACAGGCTCACCAGATAGGAGTAGCGCGAGAGCCGGGCGTCGACGCCGCTGAACGCCTCGGCAGAGACGGCGGCGCCGCCGAGGTGGTCGTCCCGCTCCAGCAGGAGCACGCTCTTGCCTGCCTTGGCCAGATAGGCGGCGGCGACGAGGCCGTTGTGCCCGCCGCCGACAATCACAACGTCGTGAGTAGCTTCAGTCATGAGCCGAGCCTATCCGCGGCGGATGCCGCGAGCCGCCGCCGTTGCTCTGCGCCTGACTACTCGACGAACTTCAGCGTGCCGATCTCCTTGTCGGCGTTGTCCATGATCGTCATCGTCTCGCCGGAGATCGTCGCCGAGTCGAGTGCTGACAGCCAGGTGTCGACGCCCTCGCAAGCCATGAGTGTCGAGGCAACGTCGATGAAGTCGATCGTCGACCCCTCAACCTCCCACGCGCCGGTGAGCTGATTGCAGCCATCCGAGCCGGCCACCTTGCCGTCTTCGGTGAAAGCGAGGAAGGGGAGTCCAGCGGTGTCCGCTGTGCCCCAGAAGCCGACGGGGTCCGGCTCGGCCGGCGCACCGACGCCGTAGACCTGGCATCCGCTCAGTGCCAGACCGGTCGCCGCTGCGATCGCGATGGCCGCTGCGACGCGGTGTCGTCGCGGCGAGCCCAACAGTGTTCCGAGGGGAAATCTCTTCATCGTGACCATCCGTTCGTGGCTCGTGTCGGCCCGCTCGGGGCCCGATGGGCTCCACGGTAGCGCGCCGCGTGGGGCCGCTGCGAGAAATGGCATCGAAACGTTAGGCACAGCGTTAGTGTCATGCTGTGGACCCCATCGCGATAACGCTCATCATCCTGTTGGTGTCTGTCGCCCTGTTCATGTCGAACCGCATTCCGGTCGGCGCCATCGCGCTTGCTGTCGCCGTCGCGCTGTGGGCGACGGGCGTGCTCACACTGCAGCAGTCCCTCGCCGGTTTCGGCGACCCGACCGTTCTGTTCATCGCATCACTCTTCGTCGTGAGCGAGGGCCTGGATGCCACGGGCGTCACGACCTGGGCCGGCCAAAAGGTGATCGGTGCAGCGGGCAAGAACCCGCGCAAGCTGCTCGTCCTCGTGATGCTGCTCGTTGCCGTGCTCACCGCGCTGATCAGCGTGAACGGCGCCGTGGCGGCGCTGCTGCCCGTCGTCGTGGTCGTCGCTGTCCGCGCCGGCCTCGCCCCATCGCGGATGCTGCTGCCGCTCGCCTTCGCCGCCCACGCGGGGTCGATGCTCGCCCTCACCGGGACGCCGGTGAACATCATCGTCTCCGAGGCCGCCGTCGACGCCGGCGAGGGCGCATTCGGCTTCTTCGAGTTCGGCCTGGCCGGTGTGCCCCTCGTCATCGGCACCCTGTTGATCACCATGGCCTTCGGCAACAAGCTGGTGCCGGAGCGCACGGCGAGCCTGATGCCGCGCGACCTGAGCGACCACGCCAGGGTGCTGCGCAGTCAGTATGCGCTGACCACCCCGCCGGCCGAGCTGATCGACGCCAGCGGCGGTGTCGCGGAGGTTGTCATCCCGCCGCGCTCGACCCTCATCGGCCTCACGGTGTTCCCCGGCATGTGCACGCCGAGCGGCGACCTGGTGATCCTCGCGGTGCAGCGGAAGGGCGAGAACCTCGAGGGCAAGGATGCGGCCCTGGCCGCCGGCGACACGCTGCTGCTCGAGGGCAGCTGGGCCGCCCTGGACGAGCACACGGCAGACCCCGATGTGCTGGTGGTCGACTCGCCCGATCTGCTGCGCCGCACGGTGCCGCTCGGCCCCCGCGCCGGCTGGGCGATCGGCATCCTGACCGGCATGGTCGTGCTGCTGGCGACCGGGCTGGTGCCGGCAGCGATCGCCGGTATCGTGGCGGCGCTGGCCATGGTGCTCACCCGCACGGTGTCGGTGCCGCAGGCCTACCGCAGCATCTCGTGGACGACGGTCGTGCTCGTGGCCGGGATGATCCCGCTCTCGACGGCGTTCATGCAGACCGGCGCGGCCGACCTCATCGCCGACGGCCTGCTCGGCGTCGTCGGCGATTCCGGGCCGCAGCTGGCCCTCTTCGCACTCTGCCTCATCACCGTTGTGCTCGGTCAACTCATCAGCAACACGGCCACGGTGCTCATCGTCATCCCGGTCGCCGTCTCGGTGGCCGCGACGATGGGCGTCTCGGTGCTGCCGTTCCTCATGGGCCTCACGGTGGCCGGCGCCGCCTCCTTCCTCACGCCCATCGCCACCCCGGCGAACATGATGGTGATGGGCCCCGGTGGCTACCGCTTCACCGACTACTGGAAGCTCGGCCTGCCGCTGCTTCTGCTCTTCCTCGCCGTCGCCACCTTCTACGTGCCGCTGATCTGGCGCTTCTAGGAGCCCCTCGCCGCTGGCGGTGCGACTCGGCGCGCCCGTGTACCCCGGATGCCGCGGCTCCGGCCCTACGATGAGCACATGATCCGCTTCCTGATTCGCACCGCCATCTTCATCGCGTCCGCCGCCATCGGCCTGCTCGTGGCGATGTGGCTGGTGCCGGAGGTCACCCTCAGCTGGAGCGGCGCGACCGTGGCGGTGCTGGTGTTCGCGATCATCCAGAGCGTGGTCAGCCCGTTCCTGTTCAAGATCGCCGCGCGCAACGCGCCGGCCTTCCTCGGCGGCATCGGCCTCGTCTCCACCTTCGTCGCGCTCTTCGTCGCGTCGCTGTTCCCAGGCGGACTCGAGATCGAGGGCTGGCGCGCGTGGATCGTCGCGCCCGTCCTGGTGTGGCTGGTCACCGCCTGCGCCACTTTCTTCCTGCCGATGATCTTCCTGAAGAAGACGGTCGACAAGAAGCGCAACGGCACAACGACCCTGCCCATCTAGCGCCGCGCTCCGGCATCCGCGCTCCGGCATCCGCGCCGAGCTCGAAGAAACGGTCCGCTTCGCGCCTCGAAGCGGACCCTTTCTACGAGTTCGGCGCTGGCTTCTGCGAGTTCGGCGCTGGCGCGAGGTGGATGCCGCTGGCTCAGGCGGGGGAGAGCTCCGCGACGGCCCGCGCGAGGGCCTCGCGCACGGCCGAGACGCCCGGGCGCTCGGCGCTGGAGCGCCGCGCCGAGGTGAAGACGTCACGGTGCGGGGTGCCGGGCAGCTCGAGCAGCCGCACCGTCGGGTTCTCGCCGGCCCAGACGAGGTCGGGCAACAGCCCGACGGCGTTGCCGGAGCGGATCAGGCGGATGTGCGCCATGAGGTCGGCCGTCTCGAAGCGCACATCGGGCTCGAAGCCTGCCGCGCGGCAGAGCTGCGTGGCCCAGGCACGGGCCGCCGTGCCCTCCGGTTCCATCACCCACGGCAGTGCGGCGGCCTCGGCGAGAGTCCGGATTGCTTGAGCATCGGTCGCGGCCCCCGAGGCTCCCTGATTGGGGGCTGCCGCATTTCGCGACGCTACGCGTCGCGCGGTAGCGAGGCGGATGACGTCGGTGACGAGGTGCACGCGGTCGAGGTCGGGGCGGTGCTCACGCGTGTGGTCGGGGTACTGCTCGGCGATGACGAGGTCGAAGTCGCGGGCGGACACCTCGAACAGGCCGGCATCCGGCTCGCGCTCCGTCATCTCCACCCGCAGCTCCGGGTAGTCGGCGGCGAGGATCGTGAGCGCCTGCGGGATGACGGCGTGCGCCGCCGACTGGAACACGGCCAGGCGCACGGTTCCGCTCACGGTGGTGAGGGATGCCGCGAGCTCGCCCTCTGCCCGTTCGAGGGTGTCGAGCACCTCGGCGGCCCGTGCAACGAGCAGCTCGGCCTGCGGGGTCAGCAGCACCCGGCGTCCGGACTTCTCGAGGAGGGGGACGCCCACCTCCTTCTCGAGCAGTGTCAACTGCTGCGACACGGAGGACGGGCTGTACGCGAGGGCGTCGGCAACGGCGGCGAGCGTCCCGCGCAGTTTCACCTCACGGAGCAGGCGCAGTCGGCGCACGTCAAGCATCGGATTCTCCCTGTGATCGGGCCTGGCAATCCATCGATTCTACTAACTGATATTCGTCATAAACATTCGCTTTACCGAAGTGTTGCGCGGCCTCACACTGGAGAAACACGCAGCAGATCTGCAGCAAGCGCACCGCCGCGCCCCCGTGTTTCATCCCGTCGAAAGAACTAGTCTCGTGACCATGCCGCACCTCTCCAGCTCCGAACTCCAGGCTGAGGGCCCCGACGCCCGCGAACTCGAGACGGCGACCATCGCCCTCGTGAAGAAGTGGCTGGCCGACAGCGCCAACGCCCCGGCCGATCCCGCCGCCGAGCGCCTCGCCGGTGTGCTGAAAGACCCCAACGGGCTCGACTTCACCGTCGGCTTCGTCGACGGTGTCATGCGGCCGGAAGACCTCATGGTCGCCGGACACAACCTGCAGGCCGTCGCGGCGAAGACGCCGCGCTTCCTGCCCTGGTACATGCGCGGCGCCATCGGCCTGGGCGGCGTGCTCGGCCCCGTCATCCCGTGGGTCGTCATCCCCGTCGCGCGCCGTGTGCTGCGCGAGATGGTCGGCCACCTCGTCGTCGACGCCTCGCCGGAGAAGCTCGGCCCCGTGATCGAGCAGCTGCGTTCCGGCGGCAACC
This sequence comes from Microterricola gilva, assembly GCF_004217495.1. NCBI lineage: Bacteria > Bacillati > Actinomycetota > Actinomycetes > Micrococcales > Microbacteriaceae > Microterricola > Microterricola gilva. Next base: position 3,401,925 of record NZ_SHLC01000001.1, on the reverse strand, counting down.
GCCTCAACCTCAACCTGCTCGGCGAGGCCGTGCTCGGCCAGAAGGAGGCCGACCGCCGCCTCGAGGGCACCCGCGCGCTGCTCGCCCGCCCCGACGTCGACTACGTCTCGATCAAGGTCAGCGCCGTCTCGAGCCAGCTCTCGATGTGGTCGTTCGACGAGGCCGTCGAGCGCACCGTCGAGCGCCTCACCCCGCTCTACGAGCTGGCCGCGAACTCGGCACCGGTCAACGGGCGCACCAAGTTCATCAACCTCGACATGGAGGAGTACCGCGACCTCGACCTGACGATCGCGGTCTTCGAGCGGATCCTCGACCAGCCGCAGCTGCTGAACCTCGAGGCCGGCATCGTGCTGCAGGCCTACCTGCCCGACGCGCTCGACGCGCTGCAGGGCCTCACCGAGTGGTCGAAGGCCCGCCGGGCCCGTGGCGGCGCCCCGATCAAGGTGCGCCTCGTCAAGGGCGCCAACCTCGCGATGGAGCACGTCGACGCCGCCGTACACGACTGGCCGCTCGCCACCTACTCGACGAAGCAGGACAGCGACACCAACTACAAGCGCGTGCTGAACTGGGCGCTCACCTACGAGAACACGGATGCCGTCCGCCTCGGTGTGGCCGGGCACAACCTGTTCGACGTCGCATTCGCCTGGCTGCTCGCCGGCCAGCGCGGTGTGCAGTCCAACATCGAGTTCGAGATGCTCCTCGGCATGGCAACCGGTCAGGCCGAGGCCGTGAAGAAGGACGTCGGCGAGCTGCTGCTCTACACGCCGGTCGTGAACCCGGCCGAGTTCGACGTCGCCATCGCCTACCTGATCCGCCGTCTCGAAGAGAACGCCAGCCAGGAGAACTTCATGTCGGCGGTGTTCGAGCTGAACAGCTCGGCCGCCCTGTTGCAGCGCGAGACCCGCCGCTTCAGCGCATCGCTCGCCGAGCTCGACACCGTCGTGCCAGGGCCGAACCGCACGCAGAACCGCTCGACGGAGCGCGCTCCGGTGCTCATCGACGTGATCGACGCGCTGCGCCCGCCCGCCCCGGTGACCGAGGAGGCCTCCGACCCGAACCTGACCGCCATGGTGCTCGGGCTCAGCCGCGGGGAGATGGCCGAGGCGCTCGAGGAGTACGAGCCGGAGGCCGCGGCATCCGCCCAGCCGACTCAGACGGCCGATGCGGTCGTCAGCGCCGCGGTCGACACGGCCGCCGAAGCCTCGGAGACTTCTGGTTTCCGCAATGAGCCGGACACTGACCCGGCCCTGCCGGCCAACCGGGCGTGGGGTCGCGCGATCCTCGGCCGCGTCGCCGAGTCGCAGATCGGCGTCGACGTGATCGAGGCCGCCTCGATCAGCGACGCCGCCGTGCTCGAGCGCGTGATCGACACCGTCGCCCACACCGGCGTCGAGTGGGGCCGTCGCAGCGGCGCGGAGCGCGCCGAGGTGCTGCACCGCGCCGGCATCGCCCTCGCCGCCAACCGCGGCCGACTGATCGAGGTGATGGCCGCCGAGACCGGCAAGACCATCGCAGAAGCCGACCCCGAGATCAGCGAGGCGATCGACTTCGCCCACTACTACGCAGAGCGCGCGAAGGACCTCGATGCCGTGCAGGGTGCGCGCTTCGTGCCGTCAACGCTCACTGTCGTCACCCCGCCGTGGAACTTCCCCGTCGCCATCCCGGCAGGCTCCGTGCTCTCGGCGCTCGCCGCCGGCTCAGGCGTCATCATCAAGCCGGCCAAGCTGGCCCGCCGCTCCGGCGCGATCATGGTCGAGGCCCTCTGGCAGGCCGGCGTCCCGCGCGAGCTGCTCGCCCTCGTCGACTTCGCCGGCGAGGCCAGGCACGAGCTCGGCCGCCAGCTCGTTTCGCACCCCTCCGTCGACCGCGTGATCCTGACCGGTGGCTACGAGACGGCCCAGCTGTTCCGCTCCTTCCGCCCCGACCTGCCGCTGCTGGCCGAGACGAGCGGCAAGAACGCTGTGATCGTCACGCCGAGCGCGGACCTCGACCTGGCGGCATCCGATGTCATCAAGAGCGCGTTCGGTCACGCCGGCCAGAAGTGCTCGGCCGCGAGCCTCGTGATCGTCGTCGGCTCCGTCGCCCACTCCAAGCGCTTCGAGAGCCAGCTGGTGGATGCCGCGAGCTCGCTGAAGGTCGGCTACCCGGCCAACCCGGAGACGCAGATGGGTCCGATCGTCGAGCCGGCCTCCGGCAAGCTGCTGCACGCGCTCACCGAGCTCGGCGCAGGCGAGAGCTGGCTGGTGGAGCCGAAGCAGCTCGACGCCACCGGCAAGCTGTGGTCGCCCGGTATCCGCACCGGTGTCGCGCCTGGCTCCTACTTCCACCTCACCGAATTCTTCGGCCCGGTGCTCGGTGTGATGCACGCCCGCAACCTCGAGGAGGCGATCCGCTTCCAGAACGCGGTCGACTACGGTCTGACCGCCGGCCTGCACTCGCTCGACGCCGAGGAGCTCGCGCTCTGGCTCGACACCGTCGAGGCGGGAAACCTCTACGTCAACCGCGGCACGACCGGTGCGATCGTGCAGCGCCAGCCCTTCGGTGGCTGGAAGCGGTCCTCGGTCGGTGCTGGCACCAAGGCAGGCGGACCGAACTACCTGATCGGACTCGGCGGCTGGGTGAACAACCCGGGCGCGCACAGCCAGACGCTGCACCTGCGCGGCCTCGACGACCGGGTCAGCGCCCTCATCGAGGCGTCGCAGTCCTCGCTCGGCTACGAGGAGTTCGACGTGCTGCGGCGCAGCGCGCTCAGCGACGCCATCGCCTGGGCCGAGGAGTTCGGCACCGCGAAGGACGTCTCGGCGCTCGGCCTCGAGCGCAACGTGTTCCGCTACCGCCACCTGCCCGTCACGGTGCGGGTGTCTGAGGCGGCCAGCCTCGGCCACGCCCTGCGCGTGATCGCGGCCGGCGTGCTCTCCCGCTCCCGCTTCGAGGTGTCCAGCGCCCTCGCGCTGCCCGCCGCGGTGCAGGCGCAGCTGGAGTCGCGCGACATCGTCGTGAAGACCGAGTCGGATGCCGCGTGGCTTCAGCGTGCGGCATCAGGCGGCATCACCACCTCCCGCGTGCGCATCGTCGACGCGATCGGTGGCGGAGCGTCCGCCGCGCTGTCCACCGCGCTCGGCGGCAGCCCGGACGTCGCGATCTACGATCACGAGGTCACCCAGGCCGGCCGCATCGAGGTGCTGCCGTTCCTGCGCGAGCAGGCGATCTCGATCACGGCTCACCGCTTCGGCAACCCGAGCACCCTCTCAGAGGGCGTGATCTAACAGGCGGGCCACCCCCAGCCAACGTCAAAAACAGGAGCAGAGCACCGCGGAGCGCCATACGGCCCCGGCGGAGCTCTGCTCCTGTTTTTCTCTCTGCGTTCGGGTCAGCTGTGCGCGAGCGCGGCGCGTACGGCTTTGATCGCGGCATCCGGTGCGACGCCGAGCTGGCCGGCCCGCTCCGCGAAGGCGTGCGCGGCCAGCTGCAGCTGCGTCGCGGTGGGGTCGCCCGTCTCCGCGACGAAGCTGCCTGCGCGTCCGCGCGTCTCGATGACGCCGTCCTTCTCGAGCGCCCGATAGCTGCCGGCCACCGTGTTCACCGCGAGGCCGAGCTCGGTGGCGAGGCCGCGCACCGTCGGCAGGCGGGTGCCAGCTGGCAGGCGGCCGTCTTGCACGGCGGCGAGCAACTGCATCCGCAGCTGCTCGAATGGCGGCGTCGTCGACGCCTTGTCGATGCTGAGTGCCAGGTGCATTGTGCCTCCATGTCGGCGATCGCGCGTGTCGATCCTGCCGACAGCGTAGCGGGGTGGCATCCGGGCGTTGGCACGAAGCCGCGCCGCCCTCGCCAGCGTGCGCGTCGCGCCGCTACGCTCGATCCGTGCCGTGGTTGCCTGAGCTGGTCCCCACCATCGTCGGCGTCGCGCTGCTGATGGCGATCGCCGGCGTGCTCGGCTGGAGATTCCGTATGCAGGCGCCGTTGGCGCCCGTGCTCGCAGTGCTCCGCGGGGCGGCTCAGCTCGCCGCGGTCAGCCTCGTGCTGGCCGGCATCATCGGCAATCCGCTGTTGGTGGCGATCGGGCTCGTCGTCATGTTTGTCGCGGCCGCCGCGACAAGCACTCGCCGGCTCGGTTTCTCGCCCGTCCGATTCGCCGAGGTCGGGCTGGCGATGGGCCTCGGCGTCGGCGTCAGCCTCCTCATCGTGTTCGGCAGCGGCGCGATCGAGTTCTCGCCACGCTACGTGTTGGCCGTCGGTGGCATCGTGATCGGCAACGCCATGGCGATCGCGACCCTGACCGGGCGCCGTTTCACGGAGGCCGTGATCGACCACTGGGACGAGGTGGAGGGCTGGCTCGCCCTCGGTGCGACCCCGCGCCGGGCCACACGGGATCTCGCGCGCCAGGCCTCGCATTTCGCGCTCGTGCCCTCCATCGACCAGACCAAGACCACGGGTCTCGTCACCCTGCCCGGCGCCTTCGTCGGTGCCATCTTCGGCGGGGCGTCGCCGCTGGAGGCCGGCCGCTTTCAGATCGTCGTCCTGGCCGCCGTGCTGTGCGCGGGTGTGATCGTCGCCGTTGTGCTGGTCAGCGCGCTTGGCCCTGTGCGCCAGAAGCCGGTTGCGGCCCGCGTGTGAGCTGAACCCCGTTGTCACGTTTCGGCAGGCTCAACCAACCACCCCGTCGAGTGAGCTTGTCGAAATCAGCTCAGTCGCTGCCGCGCTGCACGAGGCGTGAGAGCACGATCGCGCTGCGGGTGTGGTCGACGTTGGGGGCGATGCGCAGGCGCTCGAGTGCGTCCTCGAGGCTCGGGATGTCGCGGGAGCGCAGGTGCACGATGGCGTCGGCGCTGCCCGTGACGGTGCCGGCATCCACCACCTCCGGCACGGCCGAGAGGATGCGGCGCAGCTCGTCGGGGGCGACGGTGCCCCGGCAGAACAGCTCGACGTACGCCTCGGTGCTCATGCCATCGACGGCCGGATCGACCTGGATGGTGAAGCCGCGAATCGTGCCGTCGGCGACCAGCCGGTCGACGCGGCGCTTCACGGCGGACGCCGAGAGGCCGACGACCGAGCCGATGTCGCCATAGCCCGCGCGGGCGTTCTGGCGGAGGAGGTCGAGAATGCCGCGATCCAGATTGTCCATGTTCCGAGTCTACGCCGTTTCCTTGCGTTAGCCCCGGTGAGAACGCCGAATTTCAGCGCGGGTCGGCGAGTATCGCAGCTTCACGCCGTGTGAAACTGAGGGTGGCGTCTGAAGTGGTCAATGACCGACCGCCTCAGGCTCAACGAGCGACCTGGTCCGCCATCTGCAAGACAGTGTGACCTCGCGGCGGCCGTTTGGTGAGCCGTGGGACCACTCCATCGTTGACCAAGGAGGCTCTCGTGCCCAGTACAACCACCCCAGAAATCCAGACCGGCCAGCCGGCCGGCCAGCCGGCCACGAAGGCGGAGGCCAGGCAGCGCAAGGCCATCGCCCGCTCCGTGCTGATGTGCAAGCCGGAGCACTTCACCGTCGTCTACCGCATCAACCCGTGGATGGATCCGGCGCTGCCGACCGACACCAGCCTCGCCGTGCGGCAGTGGCAGACGCTCTACGACGTCTACATCAGCCTCGGCTTCGACGTGAAGCTGATCGACCCCATCGAGGGGCTGCCGGACATGGTCTACGCGGCCAACGGCGGAATGGTGATCGACGGCATCGCATACGGTGCCAGCTTCACCCACCCCGAGCGCCAGCCGGAGGGCCCCGCGTACATGAAGTGGTTCGGCGACAACGGCTTCACCGTCGCCGTGCCGGAGGAGATCAACGAGGGCGAGGGCGACTTCCTGCTCGTCGGCGACACGATCCTGGCCGGAACCGGCTTCCGCAGCGACTCCCGCTCGCACCAGGAGCTCGGCCGCGTCTACAACCGTGAGGTCATCACCCTCACCCTGATCAACCCGAGCTTCTACCACCTCGACACCGCGCTCGCCGTGCTCGACAGCACGCCGGGCCAGGAGCACATCGCCTACCTGCCGAGCGCCTTCGACGCACCGAGCCTCGCGATTCTGCAGGAGCGGTACCCCGACGCCATCATCGTCAACGAGACGGATGCCGCCATCCTCGGCCTCAACTCGTACAGTGACGGCCTCAACGTCGTGATCGCCAGCCGCGCCAAGGACTTCGAGCGCCAGCTGATCGAGCACGGCTACAACCCCATTGGCGTCGACCTCTCCGAGCTCCTGCTCGGCGGCGGCGGCGTCAAGTGCTGCACCCTGGAGCTGCGCCGATGACCCTCTCAACCACCTCAACGACCCCGCGTCAGTTCGCGGCCATCGTGCTTGAAGAAGAGCACGCCGCACACAACTACCACCCGCTGCCCGTCGTGGTGGCATCCGGTGACGGTGCATGGGTCACCGACGTCGACGGCCGTCGCTACCTCGACTGCCTCGCCGCATACTCGGCCGTCAACTTCGGCCACTCCAACCCCGTGCTGCTCGACGCCGCCCGCGCCCAGCTCGGACGCATCACGCTCACCAGCCGTGCGTTCCACAACGACCAGCTCGGTCCGTTCGTCACCGAGCTCGCGACGCTCGCGGGCAAGGACATGGTCCTGCCGATGAACACGGGCGCAGAGGCCGTCGAGTCCGGCATCAAGGTGGCCCGCGCCTGGGGCTACCGGGTCAAGGGCGTCGCGCCGGATGCCGCCAACATCATCGTGATGGCCGGCAACTTCCACGGCCGAACCACCACGATCATCAGCTTCAGCGATGACGAGGACGCCCGCGCCGACTTCGGTCCGTTCACGCCCGGCTTCCGCTCCGTGCCGTACGGCGACGCCGCGGCGATCGAGGCGGCGATCGACGAGAACACCGTCGCCGTGCTGATTGAACCGATTCAGGGCGAGTCCGGCATCGTCGTGCCTCCCGCCGACTTCCTGCCGGCCGTGCGCGAGATCACCAGTCGCCACAACGTGCTGTTCATCGCCGACGAGATCCAGTCCGGCCTCGGCCGAACCGGTGCGACCTTCGCCTGCGGCCTGGTCGGCGTCGTCCCCGATCTGTACCTGCTCGGCAAGGCGCTCGGCGGCGGCATCGTTCCCGTCTCTGCGGTCGTCGGCAACAGCGACATCCTCGGCGTGATCCAGCCGGGCCAGCACGGCTCGACCTTCGGCGGCAACCCCTTGGCCGCGGCCATCGGCCTCGCCGTGGTCCGCATGCTCGCGACCGGCGAGATGCAGGAGCGCGCCCGCGTCCTCGGCGAGCGGCTGCGTGCCGACCTCGCCGCGCTCATCGGACACGGTGTCGTCGCGGTGCGCGGCGCAGGGCTCTGGGCCGGCATCGACATCGACCCGGAGCTGGCCAGCGGCCGTGCCGTCTGCGAGGCGCTGATGGAGCGCGGCGTGCTCGCCAAGGACACGCACGGATCCACCATCCGCCTCGCCCCGCCGATCGTGGTCGAGGCCGCCGATCTGGACTGGGCCGTCGAGCAGCTGCGCGCCGTGCTGACGGAGCTCGCCGGCTAGACATCGTCCGCGCGCTCCCAACTGCGTGCCGGGAGCGCGCTCTGCGCCACGTGCAGCACTGTGCGCCACATCACGTGGCGCGCAGCGCGGAACGTGGCGCAGAACGCAGATCAACGCGGCGCGATCACGCCCAGATAGTGCCGCGCCAGCCCTCGGGTGTCACACTTAAGACATGAGTACCGAGCCTGAGGGCATCGCAACACCCGCATCGACCTCGGAGGCTGCGGCCGCGGCGGCCGCAGATCACAGCTTCTTCGGCCAACCCCGCCCTCTGGCGACGGTGTTCGGCGTGGAGATGTGGGAGCGGTTCAGCTTCTACGGCATGCAGGGCATCCTGCTGATCTACCTGTACTTCGCCGTCAGCGACGGCGGGCTCGGGATGCCGCAGGCCACCGCCGCCGGCATCGTCGGCGCCTACGGCGGCGCCGTCTACCTCTCGACCATCCTCGGTGCCTGGCTGGCCGACCGCGTCCTCGGCTCGGAGCGCGTGCTCTTCGTCAGCGCGATCGTGATCATGTGCGGCCACCTCGCCCTCGCTCTGCTGCCCGGCTTCAGCGGGGTGATCGTCGGCCTCATCATGGTTGCGATCGGGTCAGGCGGGCTCAAGGCGAACGCCACGAGCGTAGTCGGCACGCTCTACTCGCCCGGTGACCCGCGGCGCGACGCCGGGTTCTCGATCTTCTACCTCGGCATCAACCTCGGCGCGTTCCTCGGCCCGATCCTCACGGGCCTGCTGCAGAGCACGCTGGGCTTCCACTGGGGTTTCGCCCTCGCGGCCGTCGGCATGGCCATTGGCCTGACCCAGTACGCGTTCGGTCGCAAGCGTCTGCCTGCCAGTGCACACGATGTGCCGAACCCGCTGCCCCGTGAGCGCCGACCGCTCGTCATCGGCGTCGCGGTCGCCGCGGTGCTGCTCGTGCTCGCCCTCGTGCTGCTCGGCGTCATCCGGGCCGAGAATCTGGCCCTGATCGTGATCATGCTCACGGTGGTGGCGGCGATCGCCTACTTCACGGTCATCCTCTCCAGCAAGAAGGTCTCGGCCACGGAGCGCTCGCGTGTCTTCGGCTTCATCCCGCTGTTCATCGCGAGCGTCGCCTTCTGGTCGCTGTACCAGCAGCAGTTCACCGTGCTCACGATCTACTCAGACAAGCAGCTCAACCGCGACCTCTTCGGCTGGGTGATGCCGATCTCCTGGGTGCAGTCGATCAACCCGATCTTCATCATCGTGCTCTCCGGCGTCTTCGCCGCCATCTGGACCAAGCTCGGCACCCGCCAACCGTCGACTCCGGTCAAGTTCGCGCTCGGCACCGCGATCATGGGTGTCGGCTTCCTGCTGTTCCTGCCGTTCGCCGGCGGTGCGGCCAACAGCACGCCGCTGCTGGCGATCATCGGCATCCTGCTCGTGTTCACCATCGCCGAGCTGCTGCTCTCGCCCGTCGGCCTCTCGGTGGCGACCAAGCTCGCCCCGCAGGCGTTCACGACCCAGATGGTTGCGCTGTTCTTCCTCTCCGTCGCGCTCGGGACGGCCATCTCCGGCCAGCTGGCCGGGCTGTACTCGAGCGAGAACGAGGTCGCCTACTTCGGCATCCTCGGTGGCATCGCGATCGTGCTCGGCGGGATCCTCGCACTGTTCACGAAGCCGGTGCTGAAGCTGATGGCCGGCGTGCGCTGACCCATTCGCGTGGCGGGCGCGGCCCGCTAAAAGTGCAGCGGCCCGGTGAATTCACCGGGCCGCTGCACGTTAAGTGGGCCGTCGCGGTGCGGCCTACGCGGCGCCGGCCGTCAGGCGGCGCGGGCAGCCGCGAGGAAGGCGGTGATCAGCGCGGCGTCCTTGACGCCGCGGCTGCTCTCGACACCGCTCGAGACGTCGACACCGCCTGGACCGGCCTCGGCGATCAGCCGCCCAACGTTGCCAGGGTGCAGGCCGCCGGCGAGGAGCCACTGGCCATGCGGTGGATCGGCGAGGAGCGCGCCGGTGTCGAAGGGTTCGCCGGCGCCGGGGGTCGGCGCGTCGATGAGCAGGCGATGCCGACGGAGGCCGCTCGGGTCGGTCGCGAGGGCGCTCAGGTACTCGTCGAGGGAGAGGGCCCGGATGGTGTCGAAGCCCTCCTCGCGGAGTCGATCGAGTTCACTCACCGGCTCACCGCCGTGCAGCTGCACGGTGCTGACGCCGGCGGCACGCGCCGTCTCGACGACCTCGTCGAATGGCTGCCCGCGGAAGACGCCGACCGTGTGCACGGAGGCGGGAACCGCTTGCACGAGCTCGCGCACCGTGGCCGCGTCGACCGTGCGCGGGCTGCCGGCCGCGAACACGAAGCCGACGGCATCCGCACCGGCCTCGAGGGCGGCGGCCAGGGTGACGGGCTCACTGAGCCCACAGATCTTGACGAACATGCCTCCAGCTTGGCATGCCCCTGGCTGGGGGTACGTTCACCTTTGCGCGGTCACGGCTGCGTGTGAGATTGTGGTGGCTCGGCTGAGCGGACGTGTAGGGCGCCGCTCAGCCGAGGTTCTTGAGGGATCAGCCGAGCAGCGGACGCACGTTCGCGTAGCCGTCGGGGATCACGGATGACGGCACATCGAAGACCCGCGTGAATCCGGTCGGTCCGCTGTATGCCGGCCAACCCGGGTCACCGGTGGTCACGAATGCGACCGCCTCGGCGTGCACCTCATCGGCCAGGATTTGCGGCGGGTTGTCCCCGGCGATGGCGGCGATCTTCTCGCTGCCGAGGCAGTCGAAGAAGAACGGCACGTCGATGCAGTGCATGGCGTAGTGGTAGGTGGGCGACTCCCACGAGAAGCGGTACACCCAGGTGCGGCCGAGCTCGGCCTGAGCGGCGCCGGCCTCACGCGCGGCCACGAGACGCAGGATGAAGCTGCGGAACAGGATGTCGGTCAGGTAGCGGCCGAAGGTCGCGGCTGTGCCACGCTTCGCGACATCAGGGTTCGCGGCGAGGTAGGCCTTGCGCACGGGCTTACTCAGCCCGGCCTTGCCGAGCAGCAGGCCCTTCGGCACGAAGCGCAGCTTGCCCTTGGCCTCGTCGAGGGCCATCGAGAACTCGTCGTCGGTCGCGCCGAGCACGAGCGGCTTGTCTGCGCCGACACCCTGGCGGATCGAGTCCATCGTCGGCTGGGTGATCACGACGCCGTCAACCATGGGGGCGAGGGCGATGCCCTCCGTCGCGATGGCCTTGATGCCGTCCATCGGGGAGAGCGGGCCGTCGGCCGGCTCCTGTGCCTTCTGCTGGAGCTCGAGGATGCGCTCCTCGCTGAGTGTGGCGAATCCGGCCCGCGTCGGCTCGACGCCGGCAAGCTCGGCCAGACGGAGCGAGAGGGTTGTCGCGCGCTCGCGGCTGACATCGCCGACGGCGCCCGAGATGCAATAGACGCCGTGGAAGAGGTGCTGGGCGCTCTTCATGCCGAGCAGAGTGAGCACGGCACCGCCGCCGGCCGACTGCCCGACGATCGTCACGCGGGACGCATCGCCGCCGAACGCGCCGATGTTCTGCTGCACCCACTCCAGGGCGAGCAGCCAGTCCAGCACGCCGCGGTTGTCCGGTGCGCCGTCGATCAGGCCGAAGCCGTCGAAGCCGAGTCGGTACGAGATCGACACCGTGACGACGCCGTCGCGGTTGAACGACGCCCCGTCGTACCAGGGGCTCGCGGGGGAGCCTGCGGTGAAACCGCCGCCGTGGATGTACACGAGCACCGGCAGGGCGGCGTCGCCACCCGGAGTCGGCGTGAACACGTTGACGTTCAACGTCGACGCACCGGGGATCGAGGGCTCCGGAATCAGCGTGATCTCTGACAGCGTCTCGCGCTGCGGGGTCGCGCCGAACTCGAGGGCGTCACGGACGCCCTCCCACGGTGCGTGCGGAATCGGGGCGGCGAAGCGCAGCGCGCCGACCGGCGCCTCGGCGAAGGGAATGCCGAGGAAGGCGGCGGATGCCGCGCCGGATGTCGGGCGCCAGCGCCCACGCACCACGCCGGCCGTCGTGCGCACCTCGGGGGCGACGCTCGTGTCGAGTTCGATGGGGAGGCTCATGGTGAAGTCCTTAGCTCGTTCAGTGAAGTGTGCCGGAAATGCGGGAGGAGAGCCACCGCAGAGCACTGATCGGCCCGGCGATGCTCTCCTCCTGCGGTTCTGGTGTCGGTGTGGCTAGAGCGCCGGTGCCGGCTGCGGGAGCAGCATGCGCACATCGGCGAAGGCGTCGGCCTGCACCGACGACTCCGGCACGTCGTAGACGCGGGCCTCGCGGTCGACGTTGTTCCACGCCGGCCAGTCGGCCGCGCCGGCGGTGATCAGGGCCAGCGCCCCGCCGTGCACCTCGTCGGCGAGCTTCTGGGACGGCTCGGCTCCGGCGATGTTCACGACCCGTTCGGCGCCGAGCTGGTCGAAGAAGAACGGCACGTCGAGGCAGTGGCAGGCGGATCCGATGGTCGGGGACGACCACGCGAAGCGGTAGATCCAGGTGCCGGCCGCCGCGTCGCTGCCCTCGGCGAAGGAGGCGCGTGCCTCGGCGATGGCGACGGAGGGCGCGCGGAACATGAAGTCCGTGAGGTACTGCCCGACGAGGTCGGCTGTGCCGAGGCCCTCGTGCGCGGCGAGGTAGCCCGCGACGATCTCCTCTGAGCTCTGCAGTCGACCGAGCAGCGCGGCGGCAGGCACTGCGGCCAGCGCATCCTGGGCGCCGGCGAGCACCATGTTGAACTCCTGGTCGGTTGCACCGAGGATCACGGCCTTGTCAGAGCCGATGCCGGCGGCGTATGCCTCGCGGCTCGGCAGCGGGATCAGCTCGCCGTCGACGACGGGGCCGAGCACGAGGCCGTCACCGGCAAGGGCGACCAGGCCGGCGATGGGGTCTGCCTCCTCGTCACCGCCGCCCATGCTCACCGAGGAGATCTGAGCCTGCAGTTCGAGCACGCGCTGCTCCGTCAGGGTGCCGAGTCCGGCCCGTGTCGGTGCGACGCCGCCGAGCTCGGCGAGCCGGCGCCCCGCGGCCTCCGCCGCATCGAGTGTCGTCGCGGTCGGCACGCCGGAGATCGAGTACACACTCTGGAAGAGGTGCTGCGCGCTCGGGATGCCGAGCAGGGTGAGCACTGCCCCACCGCCGGCCGACTGCCCGACGATCGTCACGCGGGCCGGGTCGCCACCGAATTCGGCGATGTTCTGCTGCACCCACTCGAGGGCGAGCATCCAGTCGAGCACGCCGCGGTTGAGCGGGGCGTCCTCGATGAAGCCGAAGCCGTGGAAGCCGAGGCGGTAGGAGACCGAGACCAGCACGACGCCGTCGCGGTTGAACGGGGCGCCGTCGTACCAGGGGCTCGACGGCGAGCCGGACACGTAGCCGCCGCCGTGGATGTAGACGAGCACGGGCAGGGCCGAGGCCTCGCCTGGCGTCGGCGTGAAGACGTTGACGTTGAGAGTCGACTCACCGGGAAAGGCGGGCTCGGGGATCATGGTCATCTCGCCGATGACCTCGCGGTGCGGGGTGGCACCGAACTCGACGGCATCGCGCACCCCCTCCCATGCCCCGTGCGGGACCGGAGCCGCGAAGCGGTGCTCGCCGATCGGCGGCTCGGCGAACGGGATGCCGAGGAATGCCGCTGAGGGGGAGCCTGCGGCATCCGGGGCTTCACGCCAGAAGCCGCGTACGGCTCCCGCGCTGGTCTGGACGATGGGAGGGGTGGCGATGGTCACAGCTGTTCTCCTAGCGAACGCTCTTGATGGGGACGAGGACGAAGGCGGCGATGATCACGGCGACCATGCCGAAGACGAACAGTGCGGGGTATCCGCCCAGCGCCGAGATGATGATGCCGGCCACAGCGGGGCTCATCGCCTGCGGGATGTTCGTGGCGACGTTCAGAATGCCGAGGTCCTTGCCGGCGGCGACACCGTCGCCAGGCAGCACCTCGGTCATGAGCGCCGTGTCGCACGCCATGTAGAGGCCGAAGCCGAAACCGTTGATGATGCCCATGAGCAGCATTCCGGTGAAGTTCGGCATCAGCAGCGGCATGGCGAGACCGATGACCATGATGATGGTCGCGGCGTAGATGAACACCTTGCGGCGGCCGATCTTGTCGCTCCACCAGCCGGCGAGCACGATCGAGATGAGCGTAGGCACGACGCCGGCCATCGCGAGCAGGCCGGCGCTCGCTGCTGCCTCGTCGAGTGGCATCTTGATGTAGTCGGTCAGGATGTAGAGGTTGTATGCGGCGATCACGAAGTAGCCGAGGATGAAGAAGAAGCGTGCGGCGAAGGCCCAGGCGAAGTCCGGGCTCTTCTTCGGGCTGATCCAGAAGCCGGCGAAGAAGGCCTTCCAGCTCCAGGGCTCGACCACGCCGCCGACGCTCGAGCTGTCGCGGTTGATGATGACGAAGAGGATCGTGACGATGAGCACACCCGCGCCGAACACGGCGTAGCCGACGCCGATGTTGTGGATGAACTGAGCGGCGGCGACCGTGCCGAGCGCGGCGCCGATCATCGTGCCGACGCCGACCATGGCCGAGGCCATGCCGCGGCGGGAGCGCGGGAAGCGGTCGGGAACGATCGCCGACATCGGGCCCTGAAGCGCGTTCAGCGAGACCTGGATGATCACCCAGAACACCGTGATCCAGAGCACATTCTGCATGCCGCCGAGACCGAGCAGGAAGATCATCGCGACGGCGGCGCCGATCAGCATCCACGGTGCGCGGCGGCCGAGGCGCGAGCGGGTGCGGTCGCTGAATGCACCGACGATCGGCTGGGCGAAGAGGGTGAAGATGAACGACACCGTGCTGACGATGGCGAGATTCGCGATCTTGTTGTCTTCGTCCAGTAGCGCCACCTGGGCGGGCAGCAGGATGCCGGTGAGCGCCGCGTAGGTGGCGAACAGGAACACCGAGGTGACGGCGATGGACGGCAGCAGCGGCTTGGTGGCAAGCGGGCTGCGGAGCGCGGTCGACGAGAGTTCGGTGCGGCCGTCGCTATCGACGTCGGAGCCGGGGGTTTGAGTGGACACGATTCTCCTCTTCGTTGAGAAAGGGTGCTGCAAAAGGGGGCAACGCGTTCAAAACCAAACGACGTTTGGTAATCAGTATGAGGCCAAGGGGCCAATAGTTCAAGCGTTGAACTTTGGCGCGGGCGCACTTCCGATTCGAAAACCGAGTCATGTATGGTTTCCCCCATCGCAATGACGGGCGTCTTGAAAGGGCGGACATGACAACGGTGTCGGAAGTGCAAACGAAAAAGGCCACGCGGCCTCGGGTTCTCCTCTGGATCGGACTGGCGGGTCTCGCCGTGTTCCTGATCTTCGCGGCCAGCGTCGCGGCGAACCCCACCAGCCCGTTCACGCAGGACATCGACGACGCCTGGCGCCGGCTGATCGGTGCGTCGAGCGTCGAGCAGGCCGAGGGGCCGTTCCCGATGTTCTTCCAGCACTTCGGTCAGATCCCCGGTGCCGTGCTGACCCTGATCCTGATCCCGGCCTGGCTCTTCATCATCCGCCGCTGGCGCTCGGCCGTGTTCTTCCTCACCGCCGAGCTCGTCGGCAACTTCGGTGTCTCACAGCTCACCAAGAATCTCGTCGACCGGCCGCGCCCGGCCGACGACATCGCGGCCGGCCTGTTCGGCCCCCTGTTCCAGGTGGACCACGGCTCGCTGCCATCCGGTCACGCGGTCAGCGCCGGCATCCTGCTCGTCGCCGTCGCCGCGATCCTGCCGGCCTCGAAGCGCTTCGGCTGGTGGATCGTCGGCACCGTGCTCGTGCTCGGCATGATCTGGCAGCGCACCTTCATCAACGCGCACTGGTTCTCCGATGCCATCATCGGCGTCGTCGGCGGTGCCTCGGCGACGCTGCTGCTGTGGTGGGCCTTCTCGACGCTGCTCCAGAAGGACTACGGCAAGCCGCTGTTCGGCGGCGCCCGGAAGTCGGTCGAAGCGAGCTGACGGCAGGGACCCACGGCAGCAGCTGTCGGCCCGTCGCGCTAGTCGCGGCGGGCCGACAGCTGCATCGGGTCGAAGAGCAGTCGGTCGCGCGCGTTCCACACGGCGCCGTTGAGAGCCGCGTCGGCGCCGAG
The DNA here is from genome assembly GCF_004217495.1 of Microterricola gilva. Classification (NCBI taxonomy): domain Bacteria; kingdom Bacillati; phylum Actinomycetota; class Actinomycetes; order Micrococcales; family Microbacteriaceae; genus Microterricola; species Microterricola gilva. Next base: position 3,386,383 of record NZ_SHLC01000001.1, on the reverse strand, counting down.
CGTGCCGGCCAGAATGGCCGGAGGCGTCCAGCCGGCGGCGACGGCGATGGGCGGGACCAGTCGGCGGAGGCGCGGCTCGACGAGATCGGTGAGCTCGGCCCAGTAGCCACCGAGCACGATGGCGGCCGGGTCGAAGCTCAGCGTGAGGACGCTCAGCGTGCGGGCCAGCCATTCGGATGCCGGCTCCCAGGCCGCGACGGCCTGCTCGTCGCCGGCCCGAAGCCGCCGCACGAGCTCCCCGAGCGCAACCGTCAGGCCGGCGCTCTGCCGAAGCCCGTCGAGGCCCGCATCCCGCAGCACGACGTCTGGGCCCGCGACGGTGACCAGGCAGCCGTGCTGTCCGCACAGGCACGGCTCGCCGTTCGGGACGATGGCGATGTGGCCGAATGCCCCTGCCATGCTCCTGGACCCGACGACGAGTCGGCCGCCTGCGATCGCGGCCCCGCCGATTCCGGAGTTGCTCTTGATGTAGAGCATCTCGTCGATTCCGGGCAGCAGCGAATGCTCGGCCTGCGCGGCCAGCGCCGCGTCCGGGCAGAGGCGGGCGTCCGGAGCGAGGCGGGGCTCGCGGGCCCGCAGCTCGCCGAGCAGATCGATGGGGCCCCAGTCGAGGTCGGTGTCGGCCACCACGATGGCCGGGTCGCCGCTGACCGGTGCGAACACCACGACGACGGAGTCGAGCACGCGGCGGCCGATGCGGGCGGCCTCGTCGAGCGCCCCGCGCAGCGTGTCGGCCAGCACGTCGATGATCGGGCCTGGCTGACCCATCGGCCGGCCGTGATGGCGTTCAGTGCGCAGCAGTTCGTCGCCCGCCAGGGTGGTGAGCAGCGCGGTCGCCACGTCGGCGTCCAGCTGGAGCACCAGGATGGCCATGTCGTCGGCCGCCAGGCGCAACAGGGTGCGCTTGCGGCCCGTGCCGGCCCGCGCGGGCGAAGCGCCTTCATCCCCCTCGCGCAGCACGCCGACCTCGACCAGCGCGGCCGTGAGCGCGGTGATGGCGCCCTTGGTCAGGCCGGTGGTCTCGGCAAGTCTGGTGCGCGACTGCGGACCGTTGCTCGCCAGTTGCCTGGTGAGGAGGCTGAGGTTGTGGCGGCGGATGTCGCTGCTCACCCGCGAGCCGTCCCGGGACGGCGACATCATTCCGCCGTCTGGGTGCCCGAACCGCCGATGCTCAGGAGGCTGGCGAGGTAGTCGATGTGCTCGGCCATGTCGATGCTGGGGTCGAGCGTCCACTGCGTCTGCAGGCCGTCGGCGAGGGCGATCATGATCGTCGCCACTTTCTCGGGGTCGAGGTGGGCCGGCAGGGTGCCCTGCTGCTGGCGGGACCGCACGTTCTCGGCGAAGAGCAGTCGGAACTGCGCCGTGCGCTGCACGAAGAAATCGTGGGCGGGGTGGGCTGGATCGGTCGCCTCGGCCGAGAGCCGCGAGTAGAGCTGGGCGAGGCCGGGAACCTCGGTGTTGTGGCGCATCACGGCGGCCAGCCCGGAGAGGGCCTCGAGCTCGCTGCTCCCGTCGAGGTAGACGGCGGCATCCACCTCGTCGCGCTTCTGCAGAACGGCGGTGAAGAGCTCTTCTTTCGAGCTGAAGTAGTGCAGCAGGCCGGCCTGGCTCAGGCCGACGGCCTCGGCCAATTCGCGCACGGAGGCGCGGCTGTAGCCGTTCTGCGCGATCACCTGGAGCGCCTCGGTCAGAATTTCCTCGCGCTTGGCGACCCCTTTTGCGTACGAGCCTCGCTGTGCCATAGCTGAATGCTACGGAACTTCCTTGGAAATGAAAACCGAGTCATGTATGGTTTTCACAATCTCACCGAAGAGGAGCACGGAATGACCGAGAAATCAGCCGCGGAAATTGTGGCATCACTCACTCTGGAAGAAAAGGCCTCGCTCACCAGCGGCGCCAACTTCTGGACCACCAAGGCGGTTGAACGAGCCGGAGTTCCGAGCATCGTGCTGACCGACGGCCCGCACGGCGTTCGCCTGCAGCGGGAGAGCGCCGACCACCTCGGCCTCGCCGACAGCATCCCTGCCACGTGCTTCCCGCCCGCCGTTGGCCTCGGCGCGAGCTTCGACACCGAACTCCTCGAGCGCGTCGGCGTCGCACTCGGCGAGGAGGCCAAGACCGAGGGCGTCGGAGTGCTCCTCGGACCCGGCATCAACATCAAGCGCTCCCCGCTCTGTGGGCGCAACTTCGAGTACCTCTCCGAGGACCCCATCGTCTCCGGCATCCTCGGCTCCGCCCTCGTGCGCGGCCTGCAAAGCCAGGGCGTCGGCACCTCCCTCAAGCACTTCGCGGCCAACAACCAGGAGAACGACCGCATGCGCTCGAGCTCCGACGTCGACCCGCGGCCGCTCCGCGAGATCTACCTGCGCGGCTTCCAGCGCGTCGTCGAGGACGAGCAGCCCTGGACGGTCATGTGCTCGTACAACAAGCTCAACGGCGTGTACACCTCAGAGAACCCGTGGCTGTTGAACACCGTGCTGCGTGACGAGTGGGGCTTCACCGGCGTCGTCGTCTCCGACTGGGGCGCCGTCAACGACCGCGTCACGGGCGTCGCAGCCGGTCTCGACCTCGAGATGCCGTCCAGCGACGGCCGCACCGACGCCGAGCTCGTCGCCGCCGTGCGTGCGGGCGAGCTCGACGAGGCCGTGCTCGACCTGGCGGCTCTTCGCACCGTCGAACTCGCACTCAAGGCCCAGGCCGGTGCAGACGCCAACGCCGGCTACGACGTCGACGCCCACCACGCCCTCGCCCGCGAGGCCGCCGCCCGCAGCATCGTGCTGTTGAAGAACGAGTCCGAACTGCTGCCGCTGGCGCCGTCGGCATCCGTCGCGATCATCGGCGAGTTCGCCCGCACGCCCCGCTACCAGGGTGCAGGCAGCTCGATGATCAACCCGACCAAGCTCGACACCGCGCTCGAGGAGATCGGCGCGCTCGCGGAGCAGTCGAGCTTCGCCGCCGGCTTCACCCTCGATGGTGACAACTCGGATGCCGCAGCGCTCCGTGACGAGGCCGTCGCGGCCGCCGCTGCCGCCGACGTCGCCGTGGTGTTCCTCGGCATCCCCGCCGCAGAGGAGTCGGAGGGCTTCGACCGCGAGCACATCGAACTCCCCGCCGTGCAGCTCGAGCTGCTTGACGCCGTGCTCGCCGTCAACCCGCGCACCGTCGTCGTGCTCTCCAACGGCGGCGTCGTGCGCCTCGGTGACTTCGAGGCCCGCGTTCCGGCGATCCTCGAGGGCTGGCTGCTCGGTCAGGCCGGCGGTGGCGCAACCGCCGACGTGCTCTACGGCGTCGTCAACCCCTCCGCCCGTCTCTCCGAGACCTTCCCGATGCGCATCGAAGACAGCCCAGCCTTCCTCGAGTTCCCGGGCGAGCACGGCCACGTGCGCTACGGCGAGGGCCTGTTCGTCGGCTACCGCTGGTACGACGCCCGCAAGCTTGCGGTGCAGTACCCCTTCGGCCACGGCCTCTCGTACACGACGTTCGCCTACTCGGGCCTCGAGCTCACGGCGGACGAGGCCGGCATCACCGCAACGGTCACCGTGACTAACACGGGCGGCCGCGACGGCCGTGAGGTCGTCCAGCTCTACACGGGGCTCGCCGCCTCCGGCGTGCAGCGCGCACCGCAGGAGCTCAAGGGCTTCGCCTCGGTGGAACTCGCGGCCGGGGAGAGCCGCACCGCGAGCATCACGGCGCGTCGCGAGGACCTCACGTACTGGGACACCCGCATCGACGAGTGGATCCTCGAGAGCGGCGAGTACACGGTTTCCGTCGGTGCGTCGAGCCGCGACATCCGCGAATCGGGCACGGTCACCGTTGCGGGCGACGCCGTGCTGCTGCCGCTCGGCCCAGACACCTCGCTCGGTGAGGTCATGGCCGACCCCGTGGCCGGCCCGATGGTTATGCAGGCGCTCGCCGCCAGCTTCGGTGGCGACAACGCCGTGGCCGGCGGCGAGGAGATCTTCAAGATGATCGGCTCGCTCCCGATCAGCCGTCTGAAGACCTTCGCCAGCCTGGGCTTCGACGTCGACGGCATCGGCCAGTTGCTCGACGCGGCCAACGCCGGGCGCTAGCCAGACGTGCCTCCCGGGCCTGCTGGCCCAGCTGTCGGGAGGCGATAGCGCCGAAGGGAGGCCAGAATCTCGGATTCTGGCCTCCCTTCGTGCTTTCCGCCTCCCGCAGCGCAGCCCGGGACGGGCCGGCGGCTGGGCGCGGGCGTATGCTCGCCGCATGGGAAGCGTGCTGGAGCGTCTGGAAGCCGCCGTCGGAGCCGACCGGGACCGGGTGGGCATCGAGCCGGGCCAGACGGGGCTGACGGCGCGACTCCGCGCCGGGGAACTGGCCACCGACAGCGTTGCCTTCGTTGCGGGCCAGGCCGCCCGGTTGCTCGGACTGCCCGACGTCTCGGTGAGCCCGCGCCGTGTCGGGGTCAACTTCAGCAGTTACAACTACCTCAGCATCGACGGGGAGCCGGCCGCCGCCTGGGCGCCACTCAGCGGCTTTTTCCCCACCTCCGACGGCTGGGTGCGCACGCACGCGAACTACCCGCACCATGCACTCCGGCTGCGTCTCGCATTCGAGCTGCCCGACACCGCGGGTCGCAAGGAGTTCGCGGCGGCGCTGGCCGGGATGAGCGCGGCGGAGGCCGAGGCTCGCGCCGTCGCGGCCGATGCCCTCTGCGTGCGCGTGCGCCGGCCGGAGGAGTTCGCGGGGCTGATCGCGCCGGCTCCGCTGCTGGAGTGGGATCGGTCCGGTGGCTGGTCCAGTCGTGAGGCGGATCGCGTGCCGCGCGTGCTCGACCTCTCCCGGGTGATCGCCGGACCGACGTGCACGCGCGCGCTGGCATTGCTCGGTGCAGATGTGCTCAGGGTCGACCCCGTTGAGCCGGCGGAGATCGCCATGCAGCACATCGACACGGGGGCGGGAAAGCGCTCGATCACACTCGACCTGGGTGAGGAGCGCGGAACGCTGGAGGCGCTGCTCGCCGGTGCCGACGTCGTCGTGCTCGGCTACCGGCCGGGCAGCCTCGACCGCTTCGGACTCGACGAACAGAGTCTGCGCGCCCGGCATCCGCACCTCGTTGTCGCCGCGCTCAGCGCCTATCCGCAGGGCAGCGCATGGGCGGAACGTCGTGGATTCGACTCGTTGGTGCAGGCGGCATCCGGCATCGCGGTGGTCGAGGGCAGCGCAGAGAAACCCGGGGTGCTTCGCGCGCAGGCACTCGATCACGCCACCGGATACATGCTCGCCGGTGGAATCTGCGCGGCGCTCGCCGAGGGGAGCGCGGCCACCATGCGGGCCTCACTCGCGGCGACGGCGCAGGCGCTGATCGGGCTCGGCGTGTCCGAGCAGGCCGAGGAGCCGCTGCCGGGTGCCGAGCACAGCGACGCGCTCGCGGCCGAGCTGGAGACCGTGCCGAGCGCCTACGGCGAGCTGCGCCGCGCCCGCGCGATCATCGAGCTCCCTGGCCGTTCGCAGGGCCCGGTCGTGCCCCTCGGCAGCTCCACCCCCGCCTGGCTCTGAGCCGCGCCGCAACCCCGTGAATCGCGTGGCCAGCCCGCGGGCCACGCTGTCGTGAGAACAGGCAAAGCCGCAGTGGACGCACTGAACACAGGCAGGGGCGGTCCACAGCCGTGCAGTTTGCCTGCATTGCCGGCGCGCTTACGACGGTGGGTTATTGAGGCGCTCCCACCACGCGAGGATCCGCTCTGGCACCGTGAAGACACGGATGAGGACCGCGATCGTCGTGAAGGCGAGGACAAGCAGGATTCCGATGGCGAGGCCCGCCGTCTCGAAGAGGCTCGGGGCGGGTGCGAGGTTCGTCACAAAGCCGAACAGCATCAGTGAGCTGAAGATCACATTGCCGACCGACCCGATGCGGCCGAACGGGCTGATCGCAATCAGAGACTTCACCGTCAGCGGGACGACCGGCTTCGCAAGCTTGAAATCGGTGTCTGACCACGCGGAGCCGTCCCACCAACGATGTAGGTCGGATGCCGTGGGATCCGGGTACCAGCCGGGAGGGGCCGACGCGCCCACCGGGGGTTCCGAGGGTGGGGGGAATGAATGCACGGATCGATCATGGCAGTCGACCGTGCGAAGGGCTAGACGCGATCGGGAGGACGGAATCCGTGATTCCATCCTCCCGATCGCCTGTTCTCCTCCGGGGGTGTTACTCCTTCGGGGCGGATGCCGCCGGCTTGCGCGTCGCGGGGGACCTCGTCGCCGTCGCCGCGGTCTTCGCTGCAGCAGTCTTCGCCGGCGCCTTCTTGGCCGGGGTGGCCCTCGCGGCCGGAGCCTTCGCCGGAGCCGCCTTCGCGGCCGCACCCTTCGCCGCCGGAGCGGCCTTCGCGGCCGCCTTCGGTGCGGCAACGGCCTTCGCCGCGGGAGCTGCCTTCGGTGTGCGCACCGTGCGCGGCTTCGCCTCGGCGGTGGCGGCCGCGGCATCCGCAACGGCACGGGGGATCGGCGCCAGGCGGGTCAGCTGCGTCACGTGCTGCGGGCCGAGCTCGGCCAGCGTGGAGACCTCGAGCAGCTTCATGGTGCGCTCGATCTCGGTCCGCAGGATCGAGATCGTCTTGTCGACACCGCGGCGTCCGCCGGCCATGAGGCCGTAGAGGTACGCGCGGCCGATGAGGGTGAAGTCGGCGCCGAGGGCGATCGAGGCCACGATGTCGGCACCGTTCATGATGCCGGTGTCGATCTGCACCTCCATGTCCTTGCCCACCTCGCGGGCGACGGACGGCAGCAGGTGGAAGGGAATCGGGGCGCGGTCGAGCTGGCGGCCGCCGTGGTTGGAGAGCACGACGCCGTCGACGCCGAGGTCGGCGAGGAGCTTCGCGTCCTCGACGGTCTGCACGCCCTTGACCACGAGCTTGCCCGGCCACATCGAGCGGATGATCGCGAGGTCGTCGAAGGAGATCGTCGGGTCCATGGCGTCGTTCAGCAGCTCGCCGACGGTGCCGCCGGTCGAGGAGAGCGAAGCGAACTCGAGTTTGGGGGTGGTGAGGAAGTTGATCCACCAGGCCGGCCGGGGGAGTGCGTTGATGACGGTGCCGGGCGTCAGCTGCGGCGGAATCGAGAAGCCGTTGCGCTTGTCGCGGTGGCGTGCACCGGCGACGGGGGTGTCGACCGTGAAGAACAGGGTGTCGAAGCCGGCCTCCGCCGCGCGACGGACGAGGTTGTACGAGACCTCGCGGTCCTTCATCACGTAGAGCTGGAACCAGTTGCGGCCGGTGGGGTTGGCCGCCTTGACGTCCTCGATCGAGGTGGTGCCGAGCGTCGAGAGGGTGAACGGGATGCCGGCGGCACCGGCCGCGCCGGCGCCAGCCGTCTCGCCCTCGGTCTGCATCATGCGGGTGAAGCCGGTCGGCGCGATGCCGAACGGCATGCTGCTCGGCCCGCCGAGCACCGTTGTCGTGGTGTCGACGACGGGCACGTTGCGCAGGATCGCCGGGTGGAACTCGACGTCCTCGAACGCCTGACGGGCGCGCTTCAGCGAGATCTCGCCCTCGGCCGAGCCCTCGGTGTAGTCGAACGGCGCCTTCGGCGTGCGGCGCTGGGCGATCGTGCGCAGATCAGCGATCGTGAGCGCCTTCTCGAGACGGCGGTCGGTGGCATTCAGCGTCGGCTTCTTGAACTTCATCAGTTCGGCGAGCTCGATGGGGTTGGGGAACTGGCGTTTCACCATGTCGGTGTCTCCTCGTGGGTTGCGTGGCTGTGGGTCTCGGCGTAGTAGCCGGCGATGTGCGCGTGAATGCGGATGCCGGCGGCCGCGGCATCCCGGCCGTCGATGGCCTCGACGATGCCGTGGTGCTCCGCGCGCAGGCGGTCGAGCATGCGTTGCGGGTCGGCGATGGCCGACAGGCCGGCCAGCGCATAGCTCTCGACCGCGTCGCGCAGCCCGGCCATCATGGCGGTCACGACCTGATTGCCTGAGGCCTCGGCCAGTGCCACGTGGAACTGGGCGTCGAGGGCGAGGAACTCGGCCGGGGTCAGTCCGTCGGCGTCCATCGCGGCGAGCAGTGTGGTGGCGGCGGCGAGCGAGGGTGCGGGGGAGGACTCCGCGAGCCCGGAGGCGATCTGGGTCTCGAGCAGCAGACGGGTCTTGACGATGTCGGCGACGGGAAAGCCCTGGGCCGCGACCTGCAGGCGCATCAGCGCCGACATGCCGCCCTGCGGTGTCGCGACGATGATCGCGCCGGCGCTCGGACCGCTGCCTGTCTGGGTGCGGATGAGCCCGAAGCCCTCGAGCACGCGCACGGCCTCGCGCACACTGGAGCGGCCGACGCCGAGATCGGCCGCGAGGGCGCGCTCCGGCGGCAGGTGGTCGCCAGGTTGCAGGCCGCCGTCGAGGAGCTCCCGCTCGATGTGGCGCAGCACGAGCTCCCAGGCGCGTGGCTCTACGGGCATGGTGTCCTCTGCGGTGAGTCGGCGGGTGCGGCGCTGCTGGCACGCGCATGTGGTCGGACCACTGTGGTCTGACCACAGAGTAACACGGTCGATCCCGTCATGCGGCGACATCCTGGCCGCACGCGGAATAGCCGTGAGCCATGCTCGTTGGAAAGTACGGGGCATCCGCCCGCCGCGAGCAGAGGAGACAGCACATGACCGTTCCCGCCATCCAGACCGACACAGCCACCCGGGTGCCCATCGGTGATTCCGATCTCTCGATCTTCCCGCTCGCGCTCGGCGGCAACGTCTTCGGCTGGACGGCCGACGAGACCGCCTCCTTCGAGGTGCTCGATGCCTTCGTCGCGGGCGGCGGCAACTTCATCGACACCGCCGACGGCTACTCGCACTGGGCGCCGGGCCACAGCGGAGGCGAGAGCGAGAGCGTCATCGGCCGCTGGGCGGCGTCGCGGGGCAACCGCGACGACCTCGTGATCGCCAGCAAGGTGAGCACGCACCCGTCGTTCAGCGGGCTCGCCCCCGACAACATCCGGGCCGCTGCGGATGCCTCCCTCGCCCGCCTCGGCACCGACCACATCGACCTCTACTACGCGCACTTCGACGACGAGAGCGTTCCGCTCGCCGACACCGTCGGTGCCCTCTCCGAACTGGTCGACGCCGGCAAGGTGCGCTACATCGCGCTCTCCAACTACTCGCCGGAGCGCATCGACGAGTGGTTCCGCGTGACAGCCGAGAACGGGCTGCACCGGGCCGTCGCCCTGCAACCGCACTACAACCTCGTTGAGCGCGACTTCGAGCATGGCCTGCGCGAGCGGGCGGAGCGCGAGGGCCTCGCGGTGTTCCCCTACTTCGCGCTCGCCAAGGGCTTCCTGAGCGGCAAGTACCGTGATGCGCCGGATGCCGCGGCCCCCGCAGTGGATTCGGCGGCGACTCCCGAGAGCCCGCGCGCCGGAGCGGCGCGCGCGTACCTCGATGAGCGCGGCCGCGGGGTGCTCGCGGCGCTGGACGCGGTCGCGGCGGTGCACGCGGCATCCGTGGCCAGCGTCGCCCTCGCGTGGCTCCGGCAGCAGCCGACCGTCGTGGCACCGATCGCCAGCGCGCGCACGGCCGAGCAGTTGCCAGACCTCATCGCCTCGGCGTCGCTGCAGCTGAGCGCGGCCGAGCTCGCGCTGCTGACGGAGGCCTCCGCCTGACCTCCCGTCCGCTGGTTGAGCCGCCCATCCGCTGATTGAGCCTGTCGAAATCAGGGTTTCGACAGGCTCAACCAGCGCGACGCGAAGCGTCGCGAAAGGCGGCAGCCTTTACCAAGGCAATGTCAGGAACGGCGACCGATGCTTGTGGCGACGCTCAGGCCTCCGGCAGCGCCGAGAACGTCAGCTGCGTGCCGAGCGGGCGGAGTCGGATGCGGCGCGAGGGGTGCGTCTCGTCGATCTCGACCCGCGGCTCCATCGACTTGACGAAGTCGGTGAAGGACGAGAAGCCGAGGGCGCGCTCCTGGAACGTCGGGTCCATGCGCAGCATCTGGTTCTTCACGTTGCCGCTGGCCTGCCAGTCCTCGTCGTACTTGGCCGCGCCGAGTTCGAGTGCCCGGGTGAGCAGATCGCCGGCCGCCTCGTGCGCTGCCTTCGCCTGGCGTGCCGACTTCGGCTTGCTGCCGCGCTTGGCCTGGGCCGAGTCGTCGCCGGGCGCCGCGGCATCCGCACCGGTCGAGGTGGCTGCGGCAGCATCGGCATCGGTCTTGCGCTTCGGCCGCGCCTGCGCGGCGCTCCGCACGGTTCCCGGCAGCGCGTCGTAGTCGGCGAACTCGTCGCAGGCGGCGGCGAGTGCCTTGCTCGTGCCGCCGGCCACGCCGATTCCGACGACGTAGCGGCCGAGCAGCTTGGCGCGCTGGGCCAGCGCGATGTAGTCGGAGTCGCCGGCGACGATCACGACGTGGGTGAGGTCGGAGAGGCGGAACAGGTCTTCGACGACGTCGACGGCGAGACGGATGTCTGCACCGTTCTTCATCGATGCGACAACCGGGAACAGCTGCACCAAGTCGACGGCACGGTCGATCAGCTGGCGGCGGTAGCTCGCGTTGATGGGGACCGACCAGTCGGCGTATGCACGGCTCACGCCGATCGTGCCGAAGGAGGAGGCGAAGTCGAGGATGGCGCCGAGGTCGACCGTGGCCTCGTCGAGGCGGTTGGCGACCTCGGGGGACGTCCCGCCGTTGCCGGGAACGACGTCGCGCGCGTGGTCCTTCTGGAACTGCCCGCGGGTGTGCAGCTGGTTGTAGCGGGAGATCACGATGTTGTCGAAGTCGATGTAGACCCCGACCCGGGTCTCGGCGGATGAGTTCATGTGATGCCCCTCGGCGGCGCTCGCCGTCCACGGGGGCCGAGGATTCGGCGTGCCCGGGCGGCACCACCTCTATTCTGCCGCCGGGAGGGCCCGCGCCGCGACCGTGGGATGGGTCGGGGCCCGCCCGCGGGCGCTGTCAGCCCTTGCGCAGCTCGCGGTAGGCGCTCGGACTCTCGCCGTGGGCCTGGCGGAACTGCCGCGAGAAGTACAGGGGGTCTGAGTAGCCGGTCTCTCGCGCCACCTCGGACACCGAGAGATCTGTGCCGTCGAGGAGCTGCCTGGCTCGCGCCATCCGCAGCGTGATGTGGTGGGCGAGGGGTCCGCCGCCGGTTGCCGCACGGAAGAGGGCGCCGAGGTGGGAGGGCGAGACGCGGGCCTCGCGGGCGAGCTCCGGAACGCTCACGGGGCGGTCGAGCCTGTGCGCCAGGTAGTTCATCGCGCGCTGCAGCGGGTCGTTGCTGTCAGCGACCGCGAGGTCGGAGACCAGCGTCGTCAGGAGATTCCACGCGAGCCCGGCGGCGCGCACCAGCCGCGGCGGGGACGGGTCCTTCTCGAGGATCGCCACGATGTGTTCGGCCAGCTGGGTCGTGCGGTCGACCTCGCGGAGCACGGCGACCGGCGACCGTTCGGAGTCGACGCAGGCGGCGACGAGCTCATCGGCGTCGCTGCCCCGCACGTGCAACCACCAGATCGTCCATGGCTTGTCGTCGCTCGCGCCGTAACGATGAGCGCGGCCGGCCGGAAGGGCGACCAGCGCCGGGGCCTGCACGGTGTGCCGTGCGCCGTCCAGCTCCACCCAGCCAGAGCCGGCGACGCAGAGCATGATCACGGATTCCGCGGCGCCGCCTGGGCGCGAACGCTCGTGCCCGCGCGCATGGGGGAACCAGCCGGCATCCGTCACCTGCAGGCGGCGGGTGATCGGGCGCGCGTCGGCCTCCGCCACGAGCGGGCGAGGAACGATCGCGATGCGCTGCCGGGGGAATCCATCGGGTCGTGCCATGGTTCCACTCTCTCACCTCGGCGCGGCTCTCGGTGTTTTGTCCATGTTTTGCGGCGAATCCTCACTTCAGCGGCGGCGGGGAGCTGCATAGCGTTGGGCAGGTGAACAGCCCGACGACTCCTCCCCGCATCCACCTGCCCGACGCCCCCGCGGCCCTCGCCGGTGAGCTGGCGACCGGAGCAGCCATCGCGTGGCGCGAGAACCTTGACATCCTCAGCTACGACACCGCGGAGCCCGACCGCTACCCGATGTTCTTCGAGCACCGCGTCTACCAAGGCTCGAGCGGGCGGGTCTACCCGATCCCGTTCACCGACAAGATCGAGACCGAGCCGGCGATGCGCTCGTGGGACGCCGTGCACCTGGAGAACCGCTGGCTCCGCCTGGTGATCCTGCCCGAGCTCGGCGGGCGCATCCACATCGGCTACGACAAGAGCGCTGACTACGACTTCTTCTACCGCAACAACGTGATCAAGCCGGCGCTCGTCGGCCTCGCAGGCCCGTGGATCAGCGGCGGCGTCGAGTTCAACTGGCCGCAGCACCACCGCCCGGCGACCTACCTGCCCGTCGACGTCGAGATCGAGCACGGCGACGACGGCTCCGTCACCGTCTGGTGCTCCGACCATGACCCCTTCTCCCGCATGAAGGGCATGCACGGCATCCGCATCCGCCAGGACAGCGCGCTGATCGAGCTCGTCGCCCGCCTGCACAACCGCACGAGCGAGACCGAGACCTTCCTCTGGTGGGCCAACGTCGCCGCCAGGGTGCACGACAACTACCAGTCCTTCTTCCCGACCGATGTGCAGTGGGTGGCCGACCACGCCCGCCGCGCGGTGACCGCGTTCCCGGCCGCCGACCGCCCGTACTACGGCTTCGACTACACCGAGCACGCGGCCACCGGCGGGGACCGGCTCGACTTCTACAAGAACATCCCCGTGCCGACCAGCTACATGGTCACCGGAACGCAGGACGACTTCTTCGGCGGCTACGACCACGACGTCGACGCGGGGTTCGTGCACTGGGCCGACCGCCACATCGCGCCGGGCAAGAAGCAGTGGACGTGGGGCAACTCGGAGTTCGGCCGCACCTGGGATGCACACCTGACCGAGGATGACGGCCCGTACATCGAGCTGATGGCCGGTGTGTTCACCGACAACCAGCCCGACTTCACCTTCATCGCCCCGGGCGAGACGAAGGCCTTCTCGCAGTACTGGTACCCGATCCAGCGCATCGGCGTCGTGCACCAGGCCAACCTCGAGGCCGCCGTGCACCTCTCGATCACCGCGAGCTCCGAGCAGGAGACCCGGGTGAAGCTCGGAGTCGCGAGCACTGGCATCCGCTCCGGCCAGCGCATCGAACTGCGCCGGGGCGCCGAGCTGGTCGAGGCATGGACCGTCGACCTCGCGCCCGAGACGCCGTTCACCATCGAGCAGGCCCTGCCCGGCGCGGTGGATGCCACGGAGCTCACCCTCGACGTCGTCGGCGTGCTCAGCTGGACCCCGCGGCCGCACGTGCAGCAGCCGGAACCGGATCTGGCGACCGAGCCGCCGATGCCGGCGGAGATCGACTCGATCGACGAGCTGTACTACACGGGCGTGCACCTCGACCAGTACCGCCACCCCACCCGCTCAGCACTCAGCTACTGGCGCGAGGCGCTGCGGCGTGACCCCGGCGACATCCGCAGCAACCTCGCCATGGCCACCCACGCGTACAAGAGCGCCGACTATGCGACCGCGCTCGAGTACGCGCAGCGCGGCCTTGAGCGTGCCCGCTCGCGCAACCTCAACCCGGAATCCGGTGAGCTCTCCTACCGGCTCGGCAGCATCCTGCGCCGCCTCGGCCGGCCGGATGAGGCCTACAGCGCCTTCGCCAAGGCTGCGTGGGATCGGAAGTGGCGCCAGAGCTCGGAGTTCGAGATGGCCCGCCTGGATGCCGTCGTCGGAAACGACGCCCGCGCGCTGCAGCACGCCGGCGCGGCGGTGCGCCTCGACGCGGACGATCTGCGCTCGCGCGCCCTGTTGACGGTGCTGCTGCGCCGCACTGGTGACACGGCTGCGGCCGACGCGCTGCTGGCGGAGACCCGCGCGCTCGACCCGCTGGACCAGCTGGCCAGGACCCTCGACGCGACGCTCGACGAAGCGCAGACGACCCGGGATGCGGCGACGCAGCTCGACATCGGCTTCGACCTGGCCGGTTTCGGCGAGCTCGACGGCGCCGTGGCCGCGTTCACCTTGGCCACCGAACTGCCCAGCTCGGCCGCAGGCAACGCGGTGCCCATCGCGCTCTACGCGAAGGCCTCGGTTCTCGACCGACTGGGTCGAAGGGATGCCGCGGCCGCCGCGCGCGCCGAGGCGAGCTCGGTGTCTGCCGCCCGCACCTTCCCCAGCACGCTCGATCAACACGACGTGCTGCGCGAGGCCATCGCCAGCGACCCGCACGACCTGCAGGCGTTGTCGCTGCTCGGCATGTTCCTCTACCACCAGCGTCGCCACGAGCCGGCCTTGGCGCTGTGGGAGCGGGCCCTGGAACTCGGCAGCACCGATGCAACCGTGCTGCGCAACGCGGGCGTCGCCCGCTACAACCTGCTCGGTGACGCCGAGACGGCGCGCGACTACTACGAGCGCGCCCTGGCATTGCGCCCGACCGACGCCCGGCTCTGGTTCGAGTCGGACCAGCTGCTGAAGCGCATCGGCGTTCCCGCCGAGGACCGCCTCGCCCGCATCCCGTTCGCCGCCACCTCCCGTGATGACCTCGCCGTGGAGTACGCGAAGCTGCTGACGGAGCTCGGCCGGCCGGCAGAGGCCGTTGAGTTGCTCGAATCCAGGCCATTCCAGCCGTGGGAGGGCGGAGAGGGCCAGGCGCTCGCCGCCTGGGACGGTGCCCGCGCGGCGCTCGGCCTGCCGCTCGGCGATCCGCCCGTCTCGCTCGGCGAGGTGCGCATGCTCATCGATGTTCCCCAGCCCGTGCGCGAAGACGGCCGCATCGACTACTTCGCCACCTCGCTGCCCGAGCTCCTACTCTTCACGCGCATCGAGGATCTGTAGGCACGAAGCGGCCGCACCGGGCAGCGGTTTCGTCCATGCCCGTCGTGAGAAATGTTATGTCCGCTGAGCTCGCGTGGACCATAGGATGAGCGGATGCTCAGAGTAGAGGACGCACAAGGATGGCAATGACGGCAGTAGACGGCTCGGTTGTACAGCTCCGCGCTGGCGGAACCAGCATCATCGCGTTGGTGGATGCCGGCAGGCTCCCGCGCATCGTGCATTGGGGTGCCGATCTCGGCGAGCTCGATGACGCCGCCCTCGCGGCGATCGTGCTGTCAGCGCTGCCTGCCATCGGAGATAGCGCCGTGAGCTACCCGCAGCCCGTTCCCGTGCTCCCGCAGCTGGCCGAGGGCTGGCTGGGCCGCCCCGGTCTCAGCGGCAGCAGCGACGGCACCCGGTGGGCGCCGAAGTTCGGCGCGGCGACGACCAGCGTCGACACCCGTGACGGCGGCCAGGTGCTGCGCTCCGACGCGGTGGACGCCGAGTACGGTCTCAGCCTCTCGATCGAGATCGAGGTGTTGGCCAGCGGCCTCGCGCGCCAGCGGGCAACTCTCGTCAACGAGCGGGGCGAGAGCTACCGGGTCGACGGCCTCGAGCTGGCGTTCCCCGTTCCGGTCACCGCGACGGAGGTGCTCGACTTCACCGGCCGCTGGTCGCTCGAGAAGGTGCCGCAGCGGCGCCCGTTCCACATCGGCGCCTGGCTGCGGGAATCCCGCGGCGGCAAGCCCGGCCTCGAGCACACCATGCTGCTCGCCGCAGGCGAAGCAGGCTTCGGATTCCAGAGTGGCGCCGTGTGGGCCGTGCACCTGGGCTGGAGTGGCAACCAGGTGCTCGCCGCCGAGCGCATGCCGAGCGGGGTGCAGCACCTCTCCGCCGGCGAGATCATCCTCCCGGGCGAGGTCACACTCGCCGCCGGCGAGCGCTACACGAGCCCGTGGCTCTACGGCTCATGGGGCAACGGCCTCGACGAGCTGGCCGGCCGATTCCACGAGACGATCCGGGCCTGGCCACAGCACCCGTCACGCCCGCGCCCCATCATCCTGAACACCTGGGAGGCCGTCTACTTCAACCACGACCTCGACACCCTGAGCGCGCTGGCCGAGAAGGGCGCCGCGCTCGGTGTCGAGCGCTTCGTCGTCGATGACGGGTGGTTCCTCGGCCGCCGCAGCGACAGAACCTCGCTCGGCGACTGGACTGTCGACCCCGCAGTCTGGCCCACTGGCCTGGAGCCGCTCGCGCGGCGCGTGCGCGAGCTGGGCATGGAGTTCGGGCTGTGGTTCGAGCCGGAGATGATCAACCTCGACTCCGAGCTCGCCCGCACCCACCCGGAGTGGATCTTCGACGCCGGGCATGGCGCCGGCATCCCCTCGCGTTACCAGCACGTGCTCGACCTCGGGCACGAGGGCGCGTACGAGCACGTGCGCGACGGCATGTTCGCCCTGGTCAGCGCGCTCGACATCGCGTACATCAAGTGGGATCACAACCGCTACCTGCTGGATGCCGGCCACTCGCCGAGCGGGCGGCCGGGGGCGCGCGTGCAGACGCTGCAGGCGTACCGCCTCATGGCCGAGCTCAAGGAGGCCTTCCCCGGCCTCGAGATCGAGTCCTGCGCCAGCGGCGGCGGCCGCATCGACCTCGGCGTGCTCGCACACACCGACCGCGTCTGGCCGAGCGACTGCAACGACCCGCACGAGCGGCTCGAGATCCAGCGCTGGACCGGGCTGATGGTCCCGCCCGAGTACCAGGGCACCCACATCGGCGCGGCGGAATCGCACACCACCCACCGCATCCACCCGCTCGACTACCGCGCGGAGAAGGCGCTCTGGGGTCACCTCGGTGTTGAGTTGAATCTGCTCGAGGAGGACGAGGCCACGCTGGCGACGGTCGGCAGCTGGATCGCGTTCCACCGCGAGCACCGCGGCCTGCTGCACAGCGGCCGCGTCGTGCACGCCGATCTGCCGAACGCCGCGACCCGGCTGCAGGGCGTCGTCGCCAGGGACGGCGCGGAGGCGCTCTATGCCTTCAGCGTCACAGAGCGTCCGGCGAACTGGCCGCCCGGCCGCGTGACGCTGCCAGGGCTCGACGCCGAGCGCAGCTACAGGGTGAACCCCGTGTTCCCCGGCACCCCGCTGCCGGAGGGCGCCGTGGTTCCGCCGTGGTTGCTCAGCGGTGTCACGCTGCCCGGATGCGTCCTCGGCACGGTCGGCATCGAGGCGCCGTCGCTCGACCCTGACACCTCTGTGCTGTTCCACGTCACCGCGGTCGACGCCTGACCCGTGTTCGAACTGACGGCCGGTGGCCATGACGGAGACGGCGGCGCGCGCGTGCGCGCGGTCGTCTCCGCCAGGGGCGCCAGCCTGCGTGCGCTCCGGGTCGACGGGGTCGAGCTCATCTGCTCGACCCTCGACCCGACGCCGCCGCTGTCGGCCGGGACCGTGCTCGTGCCCTGGCCGAACCGGGTCGATGGCGCCAGCTGGGTTCACGACGGGCGGCGGCTCGAGCTGGACGTCACCGAGCAGGCAGCGGGCAACGCGATCCACGGGCTGTTGGCCGACCACGACTACACTCTGCTCGAGCGCGGGGAGTCCTGGCTCGAGCTGGCCGCGCCTGTCGCCGGGCACGCCGGCTACCCCTTCGAGCTGCAGACGGAGCTGCGCTACGAGCTGAGCCAGAACGGGATCACGGCGACGCACCGCATCCGAAACAGCGGCGATGCGCCTGCCCCGGTCGCGCTCGGCGTGCACCCGTACCTGCGGGTCGGCGACTGGCCGGTCGACGAGCTGCGGTTCAGCCTGCCGGCCAACGCGATCCTGCCGCTGGATGAACGGCACTTCCCCGGCGAACGACGGTCGGTGCGCGGCGCGGCCGAGAGCCTGCGCGCCGGGCGCCGCGTCGCCGAGATCGTGTCACACGCCTGCTTCACCGAGCTGGAGCGCAGCGATGGCCGGCTGCACGCCGAGCTGATCGCGCCGGACGGCCGCGGGGCGCGGCTCTGGGCCGACCCCGACTTCGGCTACGTCCAGATCTACGTCACGCCCGACTTCCCAACGGATGCCGGCTACACCACCGCGATCGCGATCGAGCCGATGACCGCGCCGCCGAACGCGCTCCGCAGCGGCGAGGGCCTGCGCTGGCTCGCGCCAGGCGAGGCGTGGGAACTCAGCTGGGGCATCCAGGCCATCCAGGCCCTCTAACCGGCGGAGCCGATCTCGCGGCCCGCTTTCTGTGCGCGGGCCCGGTGAATTCACCGGGCCCGCGCAGAAAAGACGGGCCGTCAGCGGGCGCTCAGCGGGTGCCGGCGACGACCGCGTTGTGCAGGCGGTCGATGTTCACCCCGAAGCGCGCTGGCTCCATCACGTTGGTCAGCAGCGTGAAGCAGGCGCCCTGCTCCGGGTACACCCAGAACTCGGCGCCGCCCCAACCGCTGTGCCCGTAACCGTCACCGGCCAGCAGGCCGGGGCTGTTCTGTCGGAGCCTGAAGCCGAGGCCCCACGTCTCGCCCGGGCGGCCGGGGGCGGGGGAGAACACCGGCAGGCCATCGGTCTGGGAGCTCTGCAGTGCCGCCACGGTTGCCGGATGCAGCAGCGAGCCGTCGTTGACGAGCAGCGCGCGTCCGATCGCCAGCAGGTCTTCGGCGCGGGCGAAGGCGCCCGCACCCGGGTGATGCGGGTGCACGGCGTCGTAGTCGAGGCCGACGTCGGCCGCGCCGAAGATCGGGTGCGGCTCGCAGTCGACGTCGAAGGTGAATCCGTCGGCGCCGGCATCCGCGACCAGCTCGGCGACGGCCTGCTCCCATGGCGAACCGTTCGCGTGTTCGATCATCGCCGCGATGCCCTCGAAGGCCAGGGTGGAGTAGCGCACGGCGGCGCCCGCGGCGAACTCCGAGCCGTCCGCTAGCAGGTCGGCGCGGCGCCCGGTCGCCGAGTCGAAGGGCGGGTCGCCGATGCCGGAGCTGTGGCTGAGCATGTGGCGCAGCTCGACGGTGTCAGCCCGCTTCGCGCCGAACTCGGGGATCGCCGCGGTCAGCGGGTCGGTGAGCGCGAGGCGGCCACGCTCGACGGCACGCAGGGCGGTCATCGCGACGATCGGCTTGGTGACGGAGAACAGCGGGAAGTGGTCGCCGACGGATGCCGCGCGCTCACCGCTCGCGCCGAAGGCCACGAGTTCCTGCACGCCCTCGGCCGTCGCGATGCCGAGCACCGCGGCAGGCAGGTGCGCGGATTCCGTCTCGCGGCGCACCCAGTCGATGGCGTGGTCGTAGCTGCTCATGGTGCCCTCCTGGCGACGGGATGTGCTGATCGGCCGTGCGTCGGCGCCGCTCTGGTGCCGCGCCGACCCTGCGCGGTACTTCCCGCGTTATGCCGTAGTTGTTTCTACCGCACAACGCGGTAACTGGCGCGCAACGCCGCAACAGCACGCCACGAT
This sequence comes from Microterricola gilva, assembly GCF_004217495.1. Taxonomy (NCBI): domain Bacteria; kingdom Bacillati; phylum Actinomycetota; class Actinomycetes; order Micrococcales; family Microbacteriaceae; genus Microterricola; species Microterricola gilva. The sequence goes on along the minus strand of NZ_SHLC01000001.1, from coordinate 3,367,165 downwards.
CGGCGTCACGAGCTCCGCCGCGCTCAGCGGTCGCGCGGCTCGTAGCGGCGGGGCGCAAAGCTGCGAGCGACGAGCGCGCGCAACTCCGCGAGGTCGCCGTCGATGAAGCCCTGCGCCCGCGCCTGCACCAGCACGTTGCCGAGCGCTGTTGCCTCGACCGGCCCTGCGAGCACCGGCAGCCCGAGGTGGTCGGCTGTCAGCTGGCAGAGCAGTTCATTCTGCGAGCCGCCGCCCACGATGTGCACAGCATCGACGGTTCGGTCGGCCAGGTGGGCTGCGGTTCGCACGGCATCCGCGAACGCCTCGGCGAGGCTCTCGATGATGCTGCGCACGACCTCGGCTCTGCTGGCTGGGGCCGTCAGACCGTGTTCGGTGCAGTACTCGGCGATGCGCCGCGGCATGTCGCCGGTCGCCAGGAAGCGAGGGTCGTTCGCATCGAACACGGCGACGGCCGCCGTCACGGCCGCCGCTGCTGCAAGCAGCTCGACGAGGTCGATCGCGGTGCCGTCGGCCTTCTCCCAGCTGCGCACCGACTCGCTCAGCAGCCAGAGGCCCATCACGTTGTGCAGGAAGCGGACGGTGCCGTCGACGCCACCCTCATTGGTGAAGTTGGACTCTCTGGCCGCGTCGCTCAGCACCGGATGCTCCAGCTCAAGGCCGACGAGCCCCCAGGTCCCACACGAGATGTACGCGGCGCGCTCGGCCCGCATCGGCACGGCGAGCACGGCAGAGGCGGTGTCGTGCGAGCCGACCGCGATCACGTCGATCGGGCGGCTGGCACCGAGCTCGGCGGCAACGGCCGGCAGGATGGATCCGATGCGCGCACCGGCGTCGACGAGCCGGGGCAGCACGGATGCCGGCAGCTTCAGCCGGGCAAGCAGCTCGGTATCCCACTGGCCGTTCGTGACCGAGAGCAGCCCCGTCGTTGAGGCGTTGCTCCGCTCGGCGACGCGGCGCCCGGTGAGCCAGTACGCGAACAGATCGGGGATGAGCAGCGCGCCGTCCGCCAGCTCAAGCACGCCGTCGAGACGGTCGGTGGTGAGCTGGTACAGGCTGTTGAACGGCAGGAACTGCAGCCCGTTCCTGGCGTAGAGCTCGGCCAGGGGAACGAGGGCGTGTGCGGCCTCGACGCCGCGCTGCGTGCGCTCGTCGCGGTAGTGGAACGGTGTTCCCAGCATCCGCTCGCCCCGGAGCAGGGCGTAGTCGACGGCCCAGGAGTCGATGCCGATGCTGCTGAGTTCCGGCTCCTCCCGCAGCGCGGTGCCGAGGCCGGCCAGCGCGCTGCGGTAGAGCCCGAGCACGTTCCAGTGCAGGCCGTCGATCGTCTGCACCGGCGTGTTGGCAAAGCGCGTGACGGTGCGCATCTCGATCGCGTTCTGCCCGACCTTCGCCACGATGACGCGGCCGCTCGTCGCCCCGAGGTCGACGGCCGCGACCGTGCCGGCGCTCATCGCAGGAAGGCGGCGGCGACGCCGGCGTCGACCGGGATGTGCAGGCCGGTGGTGTGCGAGAGGTCGGAGGAGCAGAGCACGAACACGGCGTTCGCCACGTTCTCCGGCACGACCTCGCGCTTCAGGATGGTGCGCTGGGCGTAGAACTTGCCCAGGTCCTCCTCTTCGATGCCGTAGGTTGCCGCGCGGTTGGCGCCCCAGCCGGAGGCGAAGATGCCGGAACCGCGCACGACGCCGTCCGGGTTGATGCCGTTGACCTTGATGCCGTGCTCGCCGAGTTCGGCGGCCAGCAGGCGCACCTGGTGGGCCTGGTCGGCCTTTGTCGCCGAGTATGCGACGTTGTTCGGGCCGGCGAAGACGGAGTTCTTCGAGGAGATGTAGATGATGTCGCCGCCGAGCTTCTGGGCGATGAGCACGCGCGCGGCGTTCTTCGACACCAGGAAGGAGCCCTTGGCCATCACATTGTGCTGGAGGTCCCAATCCGCCTCCGTGGTGTCGAGCAGCGCCTTGGAGAGCGAGAGCCCGGCGTTGTTGACGACGAGGTCGAGGCCGCCGAAGGCGAGAACGGCCTCGTCGATCGCGGCCTGCACCGCAGCCTCGTTGGAGACGTCGGCCGCAACACCGATGGCGACGTCGGTTCCGCCGAGTTCGGCCGCGGCGGCCTGCGCCTTGACCAGATCGAGGTCGGCGATGACGACACAGGCGCCCTCGGCGGCCAGGCGCACGGCGATGGCCTTGCCGATTCCGGATGCCGCGCCGGTGACGAGCGCGATGCGGCTGGCGAGGGGCTTCGGCTTCGGCATCCGCTGGAGCTTGGCCTCCTCGAGGGCCCAGTATTCGATGCGGAACTTCTCGGCCTCATCGATCGGCGCGTAGCTGGAGAGGCCTTCCGCGCCGCGCATCACGTTGATGGCGTTCACGTAGAACTCACCGGCGACGCGCGCCGTTTGCTTGTTGGCTCCGTAGCTGAACATGCCGACACCGGGCACGAGCACGATGAGCGGGTCTGCGCCGCGAATGGCGGGACTCGCCGCGTCGGCGTTGCGGTCGTAGTAGGCCTGGTAGTCGGCGCGGTAGGCGGTGTGCAGCTCCTGGAGTCGTGCGATCGACTCGTCGATGCCGGCATCCGCCGGCAGGTCGAGCACCATCGGCTTGACCTTGGTGCGCAGGAAGTGGTCGGGGCAGCTGGTGCCGAGCGCCGTCAGGCGGGGGTGCTCGCTGGAGGCGAGGAAGTCGAGAACCTCGGCGCTGTCGGTGAAGTGACCGACCATCGGCTTGTCTGTCGAGGCCAGGCCGCGGATGACGGGCGCGAGCGCTGCCGCCTTGGCACGCCGTTCCGCATCGGGCAGGGCGCCGAAGCCCTCGAGCGCTGGGCCGAACGGCTCCGCTGTTGAGTGCTCAGCGATGTAGGCGGCCGCGGTGTCGATGATCCACAGCGAGTTCGCCTCTGCCGCCTCGCTCGTGTCGCCCCACGCTGTGATGCCGTGGCCGCCGAGGATGCAACCGATGGCGGCCGGGTTCTTGGCCTTGATGGCGGCGATGTCGAGGCCGAGTTGGAAGCCGGGGCGACGCCACGGTACCCAGACGACCGTGTCGCCGAAGATCGTGGCGGTCAGCGCCTCGCCGTCGGCCGCCGTCGCGATGGCGATGCCGGAGTCCGGGTGAAGGTGGTCAACGTGGGCGGCGTCGACGAGGCCGTGCATGGCGGTGTCGATCGAGGGGGTGGCGCCGCCCTTGCCGTGCAGCGTGAAGTCGAAGGCGGCGACCATCTCGTCTTCGCGGTCGAGGCCGGGGTAGACATCGACGAGAGCGCGCAGGCGGTCGACGCGCAGCACGGCCAAACCGGCTTCGCTCAGCGTTCCGAGGTCTCCGCCCGAGCCCTTGACCCACATCAACTCGACCGGCTCGCCCGTGACCGGGTCGGTCTCCAGGCCCTTGGCGCTCGTGTTGCCGCCGGCGTAGTTGGTGTTCTTGGGGTCGGCGCCGAGGCGGTTGCTGCGGGCGATGAGGTCTGCTGCTGCCTGATTCGTCATGGTGTCGCTGCTTTCGTTGCTGAGGGCGGAAATGTGGCGGTGTTTGGTCGATGCCGCGGGCTACGCGCCCCAGCTCGACTGGGTGCCGCCGACGCGCTCCGCCGCGATCTGGGCCTGGTAGCCGGACGCCGCGTACGCCGCCATCGGGTCGGCAGGCAGGCCACGCGACTCGCGCCAGGCCGCGAGCGGGCCGCGCACATCGGTGTAGAAGGCGTCCATCAGGATGGCGTTGGCGCCGAGCACGTCACCGGTGGCCTGCGCGGCATCCAGCGCGATGCGATCGACGAGCAGCGCACGGGCCGTCATCTCCTGCACGTTCAGCACGGAGCGGATCTGACCGGGGATCTTGTCCTCGACGTTGTGGCACTGGTCGAGCATGAACGCGACCGGCGAGGTGCCGCTCTCGGTCGCGGGGCCGTAGCCGCCGCCGCGCACGACCTCGTACATGATGCGGAACAACTGGAACGGGTCGGCCGCGCCGACGATCAGGTCGTCGTCGGCGTAGAAGCGCGAGTTGAAGTCGAATGAGCCGAGCTTGCCGAGGCGCAGCAGCTGGGCGACGATGAACTCGATGTTGGTGCCAGGGGCGTGGTGGCCGGTGTCGAGGCAGACGAAGGCCTTCTCGCCGAGCGCGGTGACGTGGGCGTAGCTGGTGCCCCAGTCGGGAACATCGGTGTGATAGAACGCCGGCTCGAAGAACTTGTACTCGAGCACAAGGCGCTGCTCGTCGCCGAGCCGGTCATAGATGGCCTGCAGCGACTCGGCGAGCCGGTCCTGGCGGCCGCGGATGTCTCCCTGGCCCGGGTAGTTGGTGCCGTCGGCGAGCCAGATCTTCAGATCGCTCGAGCCGGTGGCGTTCATCACATCGATGCACTCGAAGTGGTGGTCGATGGCCTTCTGGCGCACGACTGCATCCGTGTGGGTGAGGCTGCCGAACTTGTAGTCGTCGTCCTGGAAGGTGTTGGAGTTGACTGTGCCGAGCTCGACGCCGACACCGGCCGCGAACTCACGCAGGGCGCTGTAGTCGTCGACCTTGTCCCACGGGATGTGCAAGGCCACCTTCGGTGCGAGGCCGGTCAGCCTGTGCACCTGCGCGGCATCCGTCAGCTTCTCCTGGATGGTGCGCGGCGTACCGGGGGTCGAGAAGACCTTGAAACGGGTGCCTGAGTTGCCGAACGCCCACGATGGGAGCTCAATGGCCTGGCCGTCGAGCTGGCCGGCGATGGAATCGAAGGTGGTGGTCATGGGCCTTGTCACTTCTCTAGACGTGTCGACGATGCCGACGAGTGTGTGTGCTGCGGGTGAAAGTTTGGGGGGAACGAATCTGAAACAACTCGGCGAGTGAATCTATGAATCGTTTCAATTTGTGGGGGAAGAGTCAAGGCCGGCGCGAGTCGCGGTCAGCTGCTCCTCCAGGTTGAAGACCTCATCGAGAACGAGGAAGCCCTCGTCGGGTGCCGCACCGTCGAGGTCTTCGAAGTACTCGGCCATCGACGCCTGCCAGCGCGCATTGACCGCGGTGTCGGCCATGCCGGCGAGGGCGTCGGTCAGGGAGGGGGTTTCGAAGTAGCCGATCAGCAGCCCGTCTGGGCGCAGGAAGATCGAGTAGTTGTGCCAGCCGCAGCGCTCGAGTGCCTCGAGCATCTCGGGCCACACGGCCGCGTGGCGCTCCGTGTAGGCATCGATGCGGTCATGCTTGACCTGCAGCTGGAAGCAGACACGCTGCATGTGGCTAGTCCTTTGAGTGGTGTTCATGGAGGCTTCGGTGGGTGGAGGACCGAGAGTCCGGCCGGCGACCCACCTCGCCGGCCGGACGGTGATCACAGCGGGACTTAGAAGTCGAAGTCCGCGATGTTGTCCTTGTTGAACACGTAGGGGTCGCCGAGCAGCACGACACTGTCGGCGCCAACCGTGTACGAACCGAGCTTGCCGGCCTCGAAGGTGTCACCCTCTGCACCGGTGATGTCACCGACGATGAGCGCCTTCGCCGCGAACGCGGCCAGGTAGCCGAGGTCGGCCGGGTTCCACAGGGCGAACGCCGTCATCGTGCCGTCGTCGATGTAGTCGCGCAGCTGGTTCGGCGTTCCGAGACCGGTGAGAGCAACCTTGCCCTTGAAGTCAGAGGTCTGCAGGTAGCGAGCGGCTGCAGCGATTCCGACGGTGGTGGGAGAGACGATGCCCTTGAGGTTCGGGTGGGTCTGCAGCAGGGCCGCGGTCTTGTCGAACGAGGTCTGGTCATCGTCATCGCCGTAGACGGTCTCGACGAGCGTGATGTCCGGGTGGTTCTCGGCCAGATCGGCCTTCATGAGCTCGATCCAGGCGTTCTGGTTCGTCGCGTTGGCGCTGGCGGAGAGGATGGCGATCTCGCCGGCGTCACCGATCTGCTCTGCGATCATGTCGACCTGCACCTTGGCAATGCCGGCGGAGTCGGCCTGGTTGATGAAGACATCGCGGAACTGTGCCTCGGTGTCGGAGTCGTAGGTGACGACCTTGATGCCGGCGTCACGAGCCTCGTTCAGTGCGTCGCCGATGGCCTTCGGGTCGTTGGCCGAAACCACGATCGCGCCGACACCCTGCTGGGTAAGTGTGTTGATGTAGCTGACCTGGGCATCGGGGCTGGCCTCTGCCGGCCCGACCTGCGCGAATGTACCGCCGAACTCATTGACGGCGGTTTCGCCACCCTTGTCTGAGGTGTCGAAGTACGGGTTGCCGAGATTCTTCGGCAGGAAGGTGACCGCCAGGTTCGCGCTGCCGGCATCGCCGCCAGCGGTCGTGCCGCCGTCAGTGTTGGCCGAGCAGCCGGAGGCCAGAAGCGCAACGCTCACGGCGAGTGCTGCGATGGCGCCGACACGGGTCTTGCCCGAGAAACGGTTGTGGATCAACATCGTTGTTCTTCCTATCTATGGGGTGAAGCCGATGTGTGATTGCATCGACGACAAGGTGGACTTAGGCCTTGGCTGCGGGGGTCCGACCTCGTTTGAGCCTTCCCGGGCCCTGCCTCTTCTTCTGAAGCCAGGCCAGGAAGCTTGCTGACACCACCGAGAGCACGAGCAGCACCCCGGTGATGATGTTGATGACGTCGGACGTGACGTTGGCCAGGCGCAGCGCGCTGGCGAGCACGCCGATCAGGAGAACGCCGGCGATGACTCCGTGCAGCGCACCGCGGCCGCCGAAGATCGACACCCCGCCGAGGAGCACCGCGGCGATGACCTGGAGCTCGAGCCCCGTCGCGTTGTCGCCGCGGGCGCTGCCGAATCGCAGCGTGTAGTAGATGCCGGCGAAGGCCGAGAGCGTGCCGGTCAGGATGAAGAGGATCATCTTCGTGCGGTTGACGTTGACGCCGGAGAACGTCGCGGCATCCGGGCTCAGGCCGATCGCGAAGATGCCCCGGCCGAACGGTGTGAAGTGCAGCAGAACGGCGAAGACGATCGCGAGAAGCACGAACGGGATCATGATCGACGGGATGCCGGTCTCGCCGATCTTCGACTTGGCGAGGCTCGTCCAGAACTCGTCGAAATCGGTGACGGCCGTTGTGCCGAGCAGGCCGACGGCGAGTCCGCGGTACAGCGCGAGCGTTCCGATCGTCACGGCCAGCGATGGCAGACCGACGGCGGTCACGAGGAAGCCGTTCAGTGCCCCGCCAACCGCGCCGGCGATGATCGCAACGGCCGCTGCGGCGGGGATGGGCAGACCGCCCTGGTGCAGGATGCCGACGAGCACGCTGCTCAGCCCGACCATGCTCGCAACCGAGAGGTCGATCTCGCCCGTGATGATGACCAGCGTCATCGGCAGCGCGATGAGCAGGATCGGCGCGACATCGAGCAACAGGTAGGTCATCGTGATCGGGCTGCCGAAGTTGCGCACACCGAACGTGGCTCCGATGATCACCAGGATCAGCAGTCCGATGACGGCGCTTTCGCGGGTGAAGAGGATGCGGCGCCACGCGGGCCGGCCGTAGTCGCGGTAGACGCGGGGAGCGGTCGTCTGGGCCGGAATGGTTGCGGTGCTAGACATTCGAGTCGTCCCTCTCTTCCAGGAGCTTGCGGGTCTGACGGAGCGAGAGCACCCGGTCGAGAACGATGGCGCCGATGATGAGCACGCCGACGACGGCACGCTGCCAGAAATCGGGAACGCCGAGGATCGGGAGCGCGCGGTTGATCGTGAGCAGGAGTGCAGCACCCAGGGCGGCGCCCCAGACCGTGCCGCTGCCGCCGAAGATCGCCACGCCGCCGATCACCGCCGCGCCGACGGCATCCAGCTCGAAGCCACTGCCTGCCTGCGAGTTGACGGTGCCGTAGCGGGCTGCGTAGAGCACGCCGGCCAGGCCGGCCAGAGCGCCACAGGCGACGAAGGCGATGAGGATGCGCTTGGTGACACGCAGGCCGTACAGTTCGGCCGCGGCCGGCTCGGAACCGATCGCGTAGAACTCGCGTCCACCGCGGGTGTTTCGCATGTACCAGCCGGCCGCGACGAGCACGATCACGGCGATGATGGTCAGCACCGGGATCGAGAGCAGCGAGCTGGTGCCCAGGGCGAGGAAGTCCTTGGGCATGTCCGATGCGTTGATCCGGTCACTGCCGGCCCAGAGCACATTGATGCCGCGGTAGGCGTAGAGCGTTCCGAGCGTGATCACCAGCGCCGGCACCTTCGCAAAGGCCACCAGTGCGCCATTGATGAGTCCGAGCAGCCCGCCGAGCACGATGCCGGCGACGAACACGGCGATGATCGGGATGCCGGGGATGTCGATGAAGAGACGGCCGGTCAGGTATGCGGTGAGGCCGAGGACCGAGCCGACCGAGAGGTCGACGCTGCGGGTGATGATCACGATCGCCTGGCCGATGGCCACCAAGATCAGGATCGCCGGCGTCAGCAGCAGATCGCGCCACCCGTCGGGGCTGAACAGGAAGTTGGGGTTCTTGATCGTCGTGACGAGGATGACGAGGATCAGCGCGAGCAGGATGCTCGTCTCTCGTGCGCGCAGGAAGGAGTACAGGCCGAGCGTGAATCCACTGCGGCTGGGGGCGGGCGTCTGGGCTGAGGGTGGGGTCAGCGTCATGGTCACGAGTGGTGCTCCGATGCGTGCGTCGCGGCGTACATAACAGTTTCTGAGGTGGCTTCTGCCCTGCTCAGCTCGGCGGTGAGGCGGCCCTCGCGCATGACGAGCACGCGGTCGGCCATGCCGAGCACCTCTGGAAGCTCTGAGGAGATCATCAAGATGGCGAGACCCTTCCCGGCGAGCTCCGAGAGCAAGCGGTGGACCTCGGACTTGGTTCCGACGTCGATGCCGCGCGTCGGCTCGTCGATGATCAGGACGCGGGGGTTCGTGGCGAGCCACTTCGCCAGCACGACCTTCTGCTGGTTGCCGCCGCTCAGGGTGCCGACCACGGTGTCGAGCGCGTTGGTCTTGACCTCGAGACGGCTGGCCCAGATGCGGGCGGCGGCGTTCTCGGCGCGGGAAGTGAGCAGCCCGAACTTCGTCAGCTGCTTCTGGATGGCCATGGTCGTGCTGCGACTGACGGTGGCGTCGATCACGAGGCCCTGCTTGCGGCGGTCCTCAGGCACCAGGGCGAGGCCGAGGCTCATGGCCGCAGCCGGATTGCGCCGGGGAACGGTCGTGCCTGCGATGCGCACGGTGCCGGCGTCGTAGTTGTCGACGCCGAAGATGGCGCGTGCGATCTCGCTGCGCCCGGCGCCGACGAGGCCGGCGAGGCCGACGATTTCTCCTGCGCGCACGGTGAAGTTGACGTCGTGGAAGATGCCGGCGGAGTTCAGGCCGACGACCTCGAGTACCGGCTCGCCGATCTCTGCTGGCTGCTTCGGGAAGAGATCGGCGACATCGCGGCCGACCATGCGGCGCACGATCTCGGGAACGGTGGTCGACTCGATGCTGTCGGTGGAGATGTACTCGCCGTCGCGCATGACGGTGATCGTGTCGCAGAGCGCGAAGACCTCGTCGAAGCGGTGGGAGATGAAGACGAGCGCGCGGCCTTCGTCGCGGAGGCTCCTGGCCACTGCGAAGAGGCGTTCGACCTCGACACCGCTGAGCGCGGCCGTCGGCTCGTCCATGATGAGCACGCGGGCGTCAAGCGAGATGGCCTTGGCGATCTCGATGATCTGCTGATCGGCGATCGACAATCCCTCTGCCGGACGATCGGGGTTGATGCGCACGTCGAGGCGGGCGAAGAGCCCCTGAACCTCTCTGCGCATCCGCTTGCGGTCGATCTTGCCGAAGCGGTTGGTCGGCTGGCGCCCCATGAAGATGTTCTCGGTGACCGAGAGATCGGGGAACAGCGTCGGCTCCTGGTAGATGACGGCGATGCCGGCCGCCTTCGATTCGGCGGTGGACGAGAAGTCCACCTCTTCGCCGCGGAGCAGGAAGTCGCCGCTGTCTCGCTGGTAGAGGCCGGCGACGATCTTGACGAGTGTCGATTTGCCCGCGCCGTTCTCGCCGACGAGCGCGTGGATCGAATTCATCTGCACGGTCAGGCTGGCTGACTTCAGAGCAACGACGGCGCCGAAGGACTTTGCAACGTTTCGAAGCTCGAGCGCGGCTGGCCCGACGGTGCTGGGAGTTATCGACATTGACGGACCTAACCTCCACAGTGAGGAGCTATTGAATCGTTTTAATCTTTTCGAACGTGAGCAATCTATGCCCAGGATCGGGCACTGTCAAATCGAAACGGGGTCGAATTGATACGTTTTATTGCGTAGTCTCAGAGCTGCCGTCGTCCGGTGGCGTTGGCTGGGCGGGTGCCCAGGGGGAGAGGGAAGCCGTGTCCGTGAGTGTGAGGGATGTCGCTGCGCTCGCAGGCGTCTCAGTCGGCACCGTGTCCAATGTGATGAACCGCCCCGACAAGGTGGCGCCGGACACCGTCGCCCGTGTGCAAGAGGCGATCGAGTCGCTCGGCTTCGTGCGCAATGAGGCAGCCAGGCAGCTGCGCGCCGGCCAGAGCCACAGCATCGGCCTGATCGTGCTCGACGTCCGCAACCCCTTCTTCACGGATGTCGCGCGCGGCGCAGAAGACCGCGCGGCGGATGGCTCGCTCTCTGTGTTGCTCGGCAACAGCGACGAGAAGCCGGAGCGCGAGGCGGCATACATCGACCTCTTCCAGGAGCAGCGCGTGCACGGCGTGCTCATCTCGCCGCTGAGCGAAGACCTGAGCCGCCTGCGTGCGCTGCGCGATCGCGGCACTCCGACGGTTCTCGTCGACCGCCAGGACGGCGAACGGGAGTTCTCCTCCGTGTCCGTCGATGACGTCGCCGGCGGCTATCTGGCCGTGCGCCACCTGCTCGACCTCGGCCGTCGTCGCATCGCCTTCGTTGGCGGGCACCTCGGCATCCGTCAGGTCGCCGACCGCCTGCGCGGTGCGCAGAATGCCGTGGACGAGGTGTACGGAGCGAGCCTCGAGGTGATCGACTCCGAGGGCCTCACCGTGCTGCACGGGCGCTCCGTCGGCGAGGCGCTGCGCGACCGCGCAGCATTCGCCAGGCCCGAGGCAGTCTTCGCGGTCAACGACCTGCTCGCGGTCGGCATCCTGCAGGCGCTGACAATGCTCGGTGAGGTGCGCGTGCCGCAGGACGTGGCGCTGATCGGCTACGACGACATCGATTTCGCCGCAGCCACCGTCGTTCCGCTCAGCTCGATCCGGCAGCCGAGCACGCTCATCGGGTCAACAGCCGTCGACCTCTTGCTGCGTGAGGCGGCCGGCGGGGCGGATTTCGTGCGCGAACAGATCGTGTTCCAGCCGGAGCTCGTCGTGCGCGCCTCCACCGTCGGCTAGCGCCCGGCGAGCGGGGCTGAGCTAGCTGCGGACGACCACGTTGCGTGGGGCGTCGCCCTGCAGCATCCGCTCGATCTGATCGGCCAAGAGGCGAGCCATGCGCGGCATCATCGCCGTCGACGCCCCGCCGACGTGGGGCGAGATCAGCACGTTCGGCAGCGTGAACAGCGGATGCCCGGCCGGCAGCGGCTCCGGGTCCGTCACGTCGAGGGCCAGCCGCAGCCGGCCCCTGCCGGCGTGCGCGAGCAGCGCGGCCGTGTCGGCGACCGGACCGCGCGCGATGTTCACCAGCAGCGCGCCGTCCGGCATCGCCGCCAGGAAGGCGTCGTCGACGAGGTGGTGGGTGCTCTCGCTGAGCGGGACGCCGACCACGACGATGTCGGCCTGCGGAAGCAGCTCCGGCAGTTCAGCGATGCCGTGGATCGGGCCGGTCTCGCCCTGGCGGGCGCTGGATGCGACGCGCACGACGTTCACCTCGAACGGGAGGAGCCTGGCCTCGATCGCCTGGCCGACGCCGCCGTAGCCGATGATGAGCACGGTGCGGTCGGCGAGGCTGGCGTGCCGGGCCGGCGCCCAGCGACCCTCGCCGGCGGCGCGGACGAAGTCGGGGATCCCGCGCTGCGAGGCCAGGATGAGGGCGAGCGTGAGCTCGGCTGTCGATGTCTCGTGCACGGACGCCGCATTCGCGAAGACGTGCCCGCCGGGCAGCACATCGGCCACCCCGTCGTAGCCGATCGACTGGCTCTGCACGAGCCGTGTGCTCGTGCCCGCGAGGTTCGCGAGCAGGGGCGTCGCGCCCATGTACGGCTGCACGACGATGTCGATGTGGGGGAGCGGCGCCGGGCCCTTCATGTCCCAGTCAATCAGCTCGACGCCGTCCGGCACCGGCCCGAGCGCTGCCCGCAGGGCGTTGCCGGGCAGGCTGACGACGAGTGGTGGCTGGGACTCGGGGGTGACGGATGCCGCTGAGCTCATGCTTCGAGCGTATCGCTGTTGCTCCGCGCCACTTCAGGCGCAGCCAGCCGGTAGAGCCGTCCAAACCGTCAGGCAGTGGTGGCGGTTCTTGACGTTTCCTTAGCGGCGGCCGGCGCCTTCCGCGGCCTCGGCCTCTGCGCGCTCGCGCTGGTACTTCGGCAGCGGGATCGGCGAGGTGAGCGCGACCTGCTCCGAGAACTCCTCGGGCGTCACGCGGTTCTCGCTGACCACGGCGATCGGCGTGGTCGTTGTCGGCACCGGCATCCGCACGCCGTCGATCCGGCCGTCGAGCGACTCTGCCTCGATCAAGGCGCTGAGCGGGCGGCCGCTGTGCGTCAGCACGAGGCGCCAACGGGCCTGCGGGTGCGGCTGCAGGCGCAGCTCATGGGCAATGACGAGCCAGCCGACTCCGATCGCGAAGCCGACGAGGCCGGCGACCGCGGCGACGCCGAGCGCCCAGCGCGGGCCCATCGCGTTCGCGACCCAGCCGACGATCGGGGCGCCGACGGGGGTTCCGCCCATCAGGATCGCCATGTAGAGCGCCATCACGCGGCCGCGCACGGCCGGCTCCGTCGTGGTCTGCACGAAGCCGTTCGCCGTGGTGAGCATGGTGACGGCGGCGAAGCCGATGAAGATCACGGAGGCGGCGAAGGTCCAGAACGACGGCATCAGCGCGGAGATCAACGAGGCGACGCCCAGGCCGCCGACGGCGATGATGATCACGCCGAACCGGGCCCGCTCGCGCCGCGCGGCGAGCAGTGCGCCGGAGAGAGAGCCGATCGCGAGGATCGAGGAGAGCAGGCCGTACTCGCCGGCGCCTCGACCGAATTCGACGGCCATGGTCGAGGACACGATCGGGAAGTTCATGGCGAAGGCGCCGACAAGGAACACGATGATGAAGACGACGATGAGGTCTGGCCGCTTCGACACGTAGCGGAAGCCCTCGACGAACTGCCCGCGGGAGCGGGGAGCCCGCGGCATCCGGCGCAGCCTGCTCGAGTTGAGCATGGCGAGGGCGATCAGCACGCCGATGAAGGTGAAGGCGTTGACGATGAACACCCAGCCGGAGCCGATGAGCACGATCAGCAGGCCGGCGACGGCCGGACCGATGAGGCGGGCGGCGTTGAACGAGGCCGAGTTGAGGGCGACGGCGTTAGCCATGTTGTGTTCGCTGACCAGGTCGGAGACGAAGGTCTGGCGGGCGGGGCCATCGATGGCGTTGACGATGCCGAGCAGCAGCGCGAAGAGGTAGAGGTGCCAGAGCTCGGCGTGGCCGAGCAGCAGCAGCAGGCCGAGCGCGGTGCCGAGCAGCATCAGCGACGACTGCGTGAAGAAGAGGATCGTGCGCCGGTCGAAGCGGTCGGCGATGAGGCCGGTGATCGGCACGAGCACGAGCTGCGGCCCGAACTGCAGTGCCATCGTGATGCCGACGGCCACGGCGTCGTTGTCGGTCAGCTGGGTGAGCACGACCCAGTTCTGTGTCGTCGCCTGCATCCACGCACCCACGTTGGAGACCAGCGCGCCGATGAACCAGACGCGGTAGTTGTAATTCGAGAGGGAGCGGAACATGGCACTCACTGGGTGGCTAATCTCCTGAGAATTTCGGCGGCGGATGCCAGGGTGGCCCGCTCTTCGCTGCTGAGCTCCCGCATCTGGCGGGTGAGCCAGCGGTCGCGCTTCTTGACTGTTTCTGTGACCACGGTGTGGCCGGCCTCGGTGAGGCTGATGTTGACCTTGCGGCGGTCCTCCGCGTCGGCCTCGCGGACCAGGTAGCCCAGGCCCTCGAGGCAGTTGACGGTGCGATTCATCGACGGCGACGAGATGTGCTCGCGCTCGGCGAGGGCACCGAGCGTGTGGTGCCCGTGCACGTAGAGCGCGGCGAGCACAGAGAACTGTCCGTCGCTGAGGTCGTCATCGGCTTTCTCGGCCCGCAGCCTGCGCGCGAGTCGAAGGGTGGCCATGCGTACGTCTGAGCTCTGCTCGGCAATAGTCTTGGCCACGATTCATTAGCATAGCTCATTAGCCTTGCTAAGTAAATTCAAGCTGCCGCGGACCCCGGTCAGGCCTGCCCGGGAGGGGGCCTCGGGTGGTTGAGCTTGGCCTGACCTGAGCTTGTCGAAGGGTCGAAACCCGGCAGGAACCGAGAACTGTCCAAAGATTTCCTTGGATCTGGCTGCCGCCTCTCTCGACGCTGCGCGTCGAGCTGCCAGAATGGCCGCATGGGCCAGCCGAGCAGCGACATCGAGATTCCGAGCCGCACCTACACCGATGCGCACGGCGTGCACATCCACTACTACTCCTGGCCGGTGCCGAATCCGCGCGCCGTGGTCCAGCTCGCGCACGGCGTCGGCGAGCACGCGCTGCGCTACCTCGAGCTGGTCGGCGCGCTGAACACGGCCGGCTACTCGGTGTACGCCGATGACCACCGCGGCCACGGCCGCACCGGGTTCGAGCAGCACGGCGGTGACCTCGACCGCATGGGCAAGCTCGGCCCAGGCGGGCTGCGCGCCACGCTCGACGCGCTGCATCAGTTCACCGGCATCATCACGGCCGAGGCGCGGGCGGAGCACCCCGGCCTGCCGCTCGTCCTGCTCGGGCACTCCTGGGGCTCGCTGATGTCGCAGATCCTCGTGAATAAGCACCCCAACGACTTCGACGCCGTCATCCTCACCGGCACCGCGTACCGGATGTTCGGCTCCATGGAGAGCGGCGACCTCAACCGCAGGCACACCCATCTCGGCACGACCGGGGTCGAGTGGCTGAGCCGCGACCCCGCCGTGCACAGTGCCTTCCTCGCCGACCCGCTCACCACGACCACACCGCTGATGAAGCTGTTCGGGCCGATCGACGCGCTGCGCCTGCTCGGCCGCCCCGCCCGCCACCTGCCGGATCTGCCGCTGCTGGTGCAGGTCGGCGACGACGATTCCCTCGGAGCGGAGAAGAGCGCACTCAAGCTCGTCGAGTCCTACCGCACGCGCTCCGGGCTCACCGACGTGACGCTGATCGTCTACCCGGGCGCACGGCACGAGGTCTTCAACGAGATCAACCGCGCCGAGGTGATGGCCGACACGATCGGGTGGCTGGACGAGCGGATGCCGGCGCGCGACTGACGTACGCACACCCGCACCGGCACCCGCACCCGCACCGGTTGCGGTTCCTGAGATTTCCTTGGCTGGGGCTGCCGCCTTGCTTGCCGCTGTCGCGGCAAGCCTTTCGCGACGCATCGCGTCGCGCAGTCGTAGGCTGAACGCGTGCATGGTGAATACAAGGTTCCTGGCGGCAAGCTTGTCGTCGTCGACTTCGAGGTCGTCGAGGGTGCGATCAGGGGATTCCGGCTCGCCGGCGACTTCTTCCTCGAGCCCGACGAGGCGCTCGACGCGGTCAATGCCGGTATCGAGGGCATGTCGGCCAACGCCGATGCGGCCAGCTACGCCGCCGCGGTGAAGCAGGCGCTGCCCGCGGATGCCGTGCTGCTCGGCTTCTCGGCGGAGGGGGTGGCCGTCGCCATTCGCCGCGCCCTGTCCGCCGCGACCAGCTGGAGCGACTACGACTGGCAGATCGTGCACAGCAAGGCGGTCTCGCCTGCGATGCACCTGGCGCTGGACGAGGTGCTCGCCACCGAGGTCGGCGACGGCGTGCGCGGCCCGCTGCTGCGCATCTGGGAGTGGGACGAGTCGGCCGTCGTCATCGGCAGCTTCCAGTCGCTGAAGAACGAGGTCGACCCGGAGGGCGCGGCAGCGCACGGCTACGACGTTGTCCGCCGCATCTCCGGCGGCGGGGCCATGATGATGGAGAAGGGCGCCATCATCACCTACTCGCTCTACGTGCCGGCATCCCTCGTCGGCGGCATGAGCTTCGCCGACTCCTACGCCTTCCTCGACGCGTGGGTGCTGCAGGCGCTGCAGTCGCTCGGCATCGAGGCGAGCTACCAACCGCTCAACGACATCACCAGCCCGAAGGGCAAGATCGGCGGCGCCGCGCAGAAGCGCCTCGGCAACGGCGGCGTGCTCCACCACGTGACGATGAGCTACGACATGGACGGCGACGTGATGACGCAGGTGCTGCGCATCGGCCGCGAGAAGCTCAGCGACAAGGGCATCGCGAGCGCCGCCAAGCGCGTCGACCCGCTGCGCAGCCAGACCGGGCTCGCCCGCGAGGAGATCATCGAGCGCATGAAGGAGACCTTCGCCGGGCTCTATGGCGCGACCCCCGGCGAGCTGACGGATGCCGAGTACGCGGCAGCGGAGGAGCTCGTCGAGACCAAGTTCGGCACGGAGGCCTGGCTCAACCGCGTTCCCTGACGGATGCCGCGGCGGGCCACGCGCCTGCGCCCGCGTTGCGCCCGCGTCGGCACCGCGCGACACGCTTCGCGGCGCCGGACCACACGCCCAGTGCGCCAGTTACCGCGCTACGCCGTAGAAACTACTGGCGCAAAACGCGGTAACTGGCGCGCAACTCGACGAGGCGATCAGTCGAACGTGACCATCACCTTGTCGGCCGCGCCGGGCGTCGCCGCCAGCTCGAGCGCCTCCAGCGTCTGCTCCGCCGGGAAGCGGTCGCTGATGATCAGCTGGTACTTCCGCCAGTTGGCGATGATGTCGTCGGTCACCTCGAAGATCTCGCTCGGGTATCCCATCGACATGATGATGGAGATCTCGCTCGTGAGCAGCGCGCCGAAGTCGACCTCGACCGGCTTCTTGTGCACGGCCGGGATGACGAGGCGCGCGCCCTGCTTGACGATCCCGAACACGGTCGTCGGCACCGCGGCGACTCCGGCCGCGTCGATGTAGACGTCGGTGGCCGGGCGGGGTCCGCGCTGACCGACCGCGGCGGGCGCCTCGCCGTGCAGCTCGATCAGGCGGGAGGCGACATCCTCGTCGAGCGAGTTGATCACGGCATCCGCGCCGACCTCGAGCGCCTTGGCCAGGCGCCCGGGCAGCACATCGATCACGACGACGTGCTCGACGCCCTTGGCCTTGAGGCTGAGCAGTACACCGAGCCCGATGGGGCCTGCGCCGAACACGACGGCGCGCTCGCCGACGGTCGCGCCCGAGCGGTTCACGGCGTGCCGCGCGACGGCCATCGGCTCGTTGAGGGCCGCGACCTCGAAGGGGATCTCCTTCGGGATGACGCGGAAGTGCACGCCGGCGACGGCGTCGAGCAGAACGATGTGTGAGGAGAACGCGCCCTGGGCTCCGCCGGAGCCAATGATGCCGTCGGAGGCCGCCATCGGGTTGATCACGACGTGGTCGCCGACCTCGACGCCCCGCACCTCGGCACCGACGGCCTCAACCTCACCGGCCGGCTCGTGGCCGAGCGGGGTCGCGCCCTGGCGCGGCGGGATCCCGCCGTACAGCGTGTACATGTGGTCGGAGCCACAGATGCCGCAGGCGCGGATGCGGACCAGCACGTCCGTCGGGCCCGCGACGGGCCGATCGATCTCGACGACATCCGTCGTTCCGGGGCCGGTGACCATGACAGCTCTCATCGAACCGTGTCCTTTCTCGTGCCAGCGGATGCCGCGGCGACCGCTGCGCTGCTAAATCGAATTAGTCCAGTCTAGTGTTGAGGGAAAGGCGGCGGGCATGACGCTCGGTCGCCTCACAGGATTGCGAGAGGAGGTCGGCGGGTGGCAGCTGCGCGCGCAACGATGAAAGACGTCGCCAGGGCGAGCGGGGTCTCGCCGGCCACGGTGAGTTTCGTGTTGAACGACACACCGGACCAGACGATCGCGCCGGCGACCCGCGAGCGCGTTCGCCGCGCGGCCGCCGAGCTCGGCTACCTGCCGCACGGTGTCGCCAGGGCACTGCGCGAGGGCAGCTCCCGCATCGTCGTGCTGAAGGCCGCGCGCCTGCCGCACGGCGGCACGAGCCTCGCCGGCTTCATCGATGGCCTCGACGAGGAGCTCGAGCGCCTCGGCTTCACCCTGCTCGTGCGCTACGGAGAGCGGCCTGGCGACAGCGAGCAACTTGCCACGGCGATCGCCCCGCGGGCGGTGCTCGATCTCGACAGCTACTACTTCGGCGCCGCCGCCGAGGGCGCGGACGGCGGCTGGGTGAATGGGCTCGCCGCCCACACGGCCGTGCAGATCGGCTACCTGATCGAGCGGGGCCACGAGCGGATCGGCATGGCGGTGACCGCGAACGAGCGCATCGCGCACCTGGCCGGGCTCCGGCGCGGCTACGCAGAGCGCACGGCCATGAATGCCGGCCTGCCGGCCGTGCAGAGCTTCGTGCTGCCGGGAACGGCGGAGGGCGACCGCGCGGCGCTCGCAGAGTTCACAGCGCGGAATCCCGCGATCACGGCGGTCGCAGGCACCGACGACGAGAGTGCGCTGCGCGTGCTCTCCGCCGCGCAACGTCTGGGCATCGCCGTGCCGCGCGCCCTCGCCGTGATCGGCTTCGATGATTCCGCCGCCGGCGAGCTCTTCAGCCCGGCGCTGACCACGGTGCGCATCGACACCGCGGCGTTCGGGCGCCGCGCGGCACGCACCGTGCTCGGGCTCGACCCGGGGTCGGAGCTTCCCGGCCCGGCCAGCGTCATCCGGCGCGAGTCGGCCTGACGGCTGCGGCCCGCGCGCCAGTTACCGCGCTACGCCGTAGAAACTACTGGCGCATAGCGCGGTAACTGGCGCGCAACTGCGGGCGTGAGTTTCGGGCGGAGACGCCCGCGGCTCAGTCGAAGAGCTCGCTGAGCCAGTTGTCCTTCTTGCGCTTGCGGCCGTACTGGTCGGTGCTCTGACCGCCTCCGAACAGCTCGCGCGGGTTGAAGCCCTGCTGTGGCTGGTGCTGGTATCCGGGCTGCTGCTGGTAGCCGTGCTGAACGGGCTGCGCCGGCGCCTGGGCCGGAGCCTGCTGGGCCGGTGCCGCGCCGAAGGAGCGCTCGATGATCTTGTCGAGCTCGCCACGGTCGAGCCACACGCCACGGCACTGCGGGCAGTAGTCGATCTCGATGCCGGAGCGCTCACTCATCACGAGCTGGGCGTTGTCGATGGGACAGTTCACGGGGGACTCCTCAAATGGGGGTTCGACGCAGGACTGCGGCGCCGTCAGAGTAGCAAGGAGCCGGCCGAGAAAACTGAGTGCGGCATGAGGGTGCCTAGACTGGGCGGATGCCCGAATCTGCCGCTCCCGACCCCGAGGTCACGGAGCCGAGCGCGCCGCCGAGCGGCCGGGTGATCCACGCAGACAACCTCGCGGTGCTCTCCGAGTTCGCGGATGAGTCGTTCACGCTGATCTACCTGGACCCGCCGTTCAACACGGGGCGCTCGCAGAGCAGGGCGACCAGCACGAGCGTGCGCAGCAAACCGGATGCCGACGGCGCCCACGCCGCCGGTGCCGTGAGCGGATTCAAGGGGCAGTTCTACGAGCGCATCCGCGGCGATCTCATGCGCTACGACGACCGCTTCGAGGACTACTGGCAGTTCCTGGAACCGCGGCTGCTCGAGGCCTGGCGCCTGCTCGCGGATGACGGCACGCTCTACCTGCACCTGGACTACCGTGAGGCGCACTACGCGAAGGTGCTGCTCGACGCCCTGTTCGGCCGGGAGTGCTTCCTCAACGAGATCATCTGGGCCTACGACTACGGCGCCAAGTCGAAGAGCCGCTGGCCGACCAAGCACGACACGATCCTCGTCTACGTGAAGAACCCGGCTGCCTACTACTTCGACTCGGCCACGGTCGATCGGGAGCCGTACATGGCGCCCGGCCTGGTCACCCCGGAAAAGGCCGAGCGGGGCAAGCTGCCCACCGACGTCTGGTGGCACACGATCGTCTCACCGACCGGCAAGGAGAAGACCGGCTACCCGACACAGAAGCCGGCCGGCATCCTGCGGCGCATCATCCAGGCCTCGTCGCGCGAGGGCGACACCGTGCTGGACTTCTTCGCCGGCAGCGGGACCACCGGAGCCGTCGCGGCCGAGCTCGGCCGCAACTTCGTGCTGATCGATCAGAATCAGGCCGCGATCGACACGATGCGGGGCCGCTTCGCCGCCCTGGAGACCGTCACCTTCGAGTAGCCGGCTACTCCGCCGCCTCCAGCACGACGTAACGGACGCCGTCGTGCTCGAAGCTCGTCGCCTGCGTCATCCCCATCCGCAGATGCGCCGCTCGAGATGCCCGGTTGTCTTCCCGGATGAACGTGCTGACCGCCGCGTGATCCATGTGCTCGCGCTCTGCCGCGAACAGCCCGCTCGCCAGGCCCCGCCCGCGGTAGTCCTCCGCCACACAGATCGGGCCATGGAGGTAGGCGCCCGGATTCGTGCCTGAGCGGAGCATGGTCTGGATGATCGGGATGTGGGCCTGTGCCTCGCGCGGGGTGAACGCGACGTAGCCGGCGATGCGGTCATCGTCCCGCGCGACGATGACCCACCCACTCGCGATCGCGTCGGCGAACCACTCGGCCGAGAAGCGTGCGGAGAGCGTACCGCCCGACTCCTCCTGGTTCGCCTCCTGCACCTCCAGGATGCCGGCGATGTCCTCTGGCGTCGCGGGGCCGATGACGGGGGAGTTCACGGGCGGATGCCGGCTAGGCGGAGGCGCGGCGCACGAGCGTCGTCTGCAGCACCGAGTGCGGCTCGTACGGCTTGCCCTCGATCACCTGCACGAGCAGCGCCGCCATGGCCGCGCCCATCTCGACCGACGGCTGGTGCACCGTCGTGAGCTGCGGGGTCGCCGTCTCGGCGAAGTAGTTGTCGTCGAAGCCGACGACGGCCACGTCATCCGGAACGCGTCGACCGGCCTCGGCGATGGCCTGGTAAGCACCGGCCGCCATCTGGTCGTTCGCCGCGAAGACGGCGTCGATTCGCGGATCGCGCTCCAGCAGCCTGCGCATGGCCTCGGCCCCGGATGCCAGCGTGAAGTCGCCCTGCTCGACGAGCGAGTCGTCGAGCCCGCGCTCCTCCATCGCCCGCCGCCAGCCGAGCAGGCGGTCGACGCCCGGCGGCATGTCGACGGGGCCGGCGATGGTGGCGATCCGGGTGCGACCGAGCCCGATCAGGTGCTCCGTCGCCGCCATGGCGCCGCCGGAGTTGTCGACGTCGATGTAGAGCGTCTCGCCGTCGTCCGGCAGCAGTGGCCGCCCACCGTAGACGATCGGCAGGCTGCCGCTCAGCCGCGCGTAGGAGTGGTCGCCGGTGTGGTGCGAGACGACGAGGGCACCGTCCACGTTGCCGCCGAGCAGGTAGCGCCTGGTCTTCTCCGAGTTCGTCTCCGACTCGATCAGCATCGTGAGCGTGTACTCGGTGTCGGCCAGGTGCAGCGCGACCCCCTGCACCAGCTGGGCGAAGAAGGGGTCGGCGAAGACCTTCGCAGAGGACTCAGGCACGATCAGCGCGATCGCCTGCGTGCGCCGGCTCGCCAGCATGCGGGCTGCGCGGTTCGGCACGTAGTTGAGCTCGGCGATCGCCCGGTTCACGGCCTCGACGATGTCGGGCGTGACCGTGAGCGAGCCGTTGACGACGCGGGAGACGGTCGCGCGCGACACGCCGGAGAGCGCCGCCACCATCTCCAGCGTCGGCGTGGGTGTCTGAGCCGGCTTGTCACCGAGCTGTGCGCCCATCACTGCCTCCCGCGGTGGTCTGTGGAATCCACCCTAGTGCGCCTCAGCCGACGCGTTCGGTAGGAGCAGAAGCGGATCCGGCGAGCGATCCGGCAACGCGATCGGCGGCATCCGCCTTCGCCCTCCTGATGATCTCGCTGTAGGCGAGTCCGCTGTCCTTGATCGTGCGCTCCTGGCTGTCGTAGTCCACCCGCACGATGCCGAAACGCTTGTCGTAGCCCCACGACCACTCGAAGTTGTCGAGCAGCGACCAGACGAAGTAGCCGCGCACATCGGCACCGCCGGCGATCGCGTCGGCGATGGCGTCGACGTGGGCCTGCACGAAGGCGGTGCGCTCCCGATCGTGCACGGCACCGTCATCCGCAACGACGTCGTCGTATGCCGCACCGTTCTCGGTGACGTAGAGCGGCGGGATGCCGGGGTACTCGCGGCCGAGCCGGAGCAGCAGCGTGGTGAGCCCGGCGGGGTTCACCTCCCAGTCCATCGCCGTGCGCGGCAGGCCGCGGCTCGGGAAGGTGATGTGCTCGGAGCCGATCCACGGCGAGCTGATGGCGCGGTCGGTCGCGCCGGAGTGGCCGTCGCTGCCCGTGGAGTCCGGGTGCCCGCTGACCTGGTCGTCGTGGTAGTGGTTCACGCCGAGGAAGTCGATCGGAGTGGCGATCACCTCGAGGTCACCCTGCTTGACGACGTCGCGGATGCCGAACTGCTCCAGATCGCTGAAGGCATCGTCCGGGTAGCTGCCCGTGACGATCGGTTCGAGGAAGATGCGGTTCTGCAGCAGGTCGAAGCGGCGGGCCGCGTCGAGATCGACGGGGTCGGTTGGATCGAGCGGAATCGCGTTGCTGAGGTTCAGCGTGATGCCGATCTGCAGCGGCTCTGCACGTGTCGCCGAGAGCTCGCGCAGGCGGTTCACGGCGAGACCGTGGGCGAGGTGCTGGTGGTGGATGGCCGCGACCGTTGCCGCCGGGTCCTGCCGCCCCGGCGCGTGCACGCCCGCACCGTAGCCGAGGATCGACGAGCAGAACGGCTCGTTGAAGGTCGTCCAGTGCATGACCCGGTCGCCGAGCGCGCCGTAGACGGCCTCGGCGTAGTCGGCGAAGCGGGAGGCCGTGTCGCGCGCGGCCCAGCCGCCCTGTTCCTCGATGGCCTGCGGCAGATCCCAGTGGTAGAGGGTGAGCCACGGCAGGATGCCGGCATCCTGCAGCTCGTCGACGAGCCGCGAGTAGAAGTCGAGCCCCTGCTGGTTCACGGCCCGCCCGCCAGGCACGACGCGCGCCCAGCTCGTGGAGAAACGATAGGAGTCGAGGCCGAGGCGCTGCATGATCGCAACGTCTTCCGGCACGCGGTGGTAGTGGTCAACTGCGAGCTCCGGCGTCTCGCCGTTGGCGACGGCACCGGGAATGCGCGAGAAGGCATCCCAGATGGAGTCCTCCTTGCCGCCCAGGTGCGCCGCACCCTCGATTTGGGCAGCGGCGGTCGCCGAGCCCCAGATGAATGTCGGGGGAAAGTGATTCGTCATCAGCCCTTCACCGCTCCTTGCATGATTCCTGAGATGAGTTGTTTGCCGGCCACCACGAAGAGGATGAGCAGCGGGATGGTCGCCATGACCGCGCCGGTCAGCACGATCGAGTAGTCGATGTAGTAGCCGGACTGCAGCTGGCCGAGCGCCGTCTGCAGCGTCGGGTTGCCCGGGTTCAGCACGATCAGCGGCCACAGGTAGTCGGTCCAGGCCATCATGAAGGTGAACAGGCCGAGGATCGCCATGGCCGGTCTGGCCGCGGGAACGGCGACGGTGAGGAAGGTGCGGAACTGGCCGGCGCCGTCGACCCTGGCGGCCTCGATCAGCTCGTCCGGGATGACGTCGACGAGGTACTGCCGCATGAAGAAGACACCGAAGGCCGTGACAAGCATCGGCACGATCACGGCGCCGAGCTCGCCCGTCCAGCCGAGCTGGCGCATCACCATGAACAACGGGATGATGCCGAGCTGGGTGGGGATCGCCATGGTGGCGATGACGAACACCATGAGGCCGTCGCGGCCGCGGAAGCGGAGCTTGGCGAAGGCGTAGCCGGCGAGCGTCGAGAAGGTCACGACCGAGAGGGTGATGACGCACGAGACGATCAGGCTGTTGCCGAGTGCCTTCCAGAAGGGGATCGCGTCCAGCACGATCGCCGCGTTGCTGAGGAAGTTGCCGCCAGGCAGCATCGGCAGCGTCTCGCCGCGGGTCGCGTTGGTTCCGCTGCCGACGACGAACGACCACCAGAGCGGGTAGGCGGTGGCGAGCACGAATGCGCCGAGCAGGCCGTAGAGGAGGAAGCCGGGGCGGTTGCCCGCGCCGGCGCCGAAGCGCAGCTTGCGGCGGCGGGGCTGGTACGGGCGGGGGCTCGCCTCGGGCGTTGCCCGCTGCAGGGTGGCGCTCATGCGCGGTCTCCTTGGTGGTCGTCGCCGTGCGTTGCAGTGCCGGTGGCGCGGGCGGATGCGGCATCCGCCGTCTGTCGTTGCAGCGCCTTGCGGGTGCGCCGGTCGGCGACCTTCTGCTCGCCGCTGGCGATGCGCCGCGAGAGCAGGAAGTTGAGCAGGCCGATGATCACGATGAGCAGGAACAGCAGCCAGGCGATGGCCGATGCCTCGCCGAGGTTCTGGCGGAAGAAGGCCATCTCCCAGAGGTAGAGCACGGTGGTCTGGAACTGGCGGTCGGCGCCGCCGATGCCGCCGGCGGATGACGCGTCGAAGAGCTTCGGCTCCGTGAAGATCTGCAGGCCACCGATCGTCGCGGTGATCACGACGAAGACGAGGGTGGGGCGGATGCTGGGGATCGTCAGTGAGAAGAAGCGGCGCACGGCGCCGGCACCGTCGATCGCGGCCGACTCGTAGATGTCGCGCGGCACGGCCTGCATGGCCGCGAGCAGGATGAGGGCGTTGTAGCCGGTCCAGCGCCAGTTGACCATCGTGGCGATGGCGAAGTGGCTGGCGAAGACGTCATGCTTCCACGCGATCGGGTCGATGCCGACGAGGCCAAGCAGGTTGTTCGCGAGGCCGGACTGTTCGTTGAAGATGCTCGAAAAGATGAGGGCGACAGCGACGGGGGTGACGACGTAGGGCAGCAGCACGCTCATGCGCCAGAACGTCTTGGCGCGGAGGTTCTGGTCGAGGATGGCTGCCAGGACGAGGGCGATAAAGATCTGCGGGATCGCGGAGAGCAGGAAGATGCTCACCGTGTTGAAGATCGAGTTCCAGAAGAAGCGGTCGGTGAGCACCTCGCCGAAGTTCGCGAGGCCGACGAAGTCGCCCTGGCCCTGCAGCAGGTCCCAGTCGTGCAGCGAGACGACGAGCGTGTAGAGCAGCGGGAAGAGACCGACGAGCCCGAACAGCAGGAAGAACGGCGAGATGTAGAGGTAGGGAGATGCGTGGTTGTCGAGCCGGCTGAAGCGCTGGCGCAGACTCTTCCGCGCCGGCGGTTGTTCCGCCTCGTGGCTGTCGAGATCGGCTGGTGGCCGATGGAGTGTTGAGGTCATCGTGTGTCCGATTCCGGTGCGGGAGTGCTGGTAATGGGAGGGGTCCCCGAGAAGGTGCTCATCGGGGACCCCGGTTGTGGTGCGCTGGTGTCGCCGACTACTCGACGAGCTCGTTCAGCAAGCTGATCGCCTCGTCCCAGCCGCTCTGCGCGTCGGCTTCGCCGCTGTCGAGCTTCTGCGTGACCGGGCCGAAGACGTTCTCCTGGATGACGGAGTCGTCCGGTCCCTTGAACTGGGCGACGACACCCTCAGAGCGACCGGCGAGGATGGCGCCGACCGGAGCGTCGTTGAAGAAGGCGTTCTGCTCACCGCTTGCGGCCAGTTCCTCCTGGGCCGCGACGGTGCTCGGGAACGTACCGGCTGCGGCGAACTGTCCGAGCTGCTGCTCGGCCTCGGTCAGCCAGGATGCGAGCTTGGCCGCCTCCTCCTTGTGCTCGGACGTCTCGGGGACGGCCAGGAACGCGCCGCCCCAGTTGACCGCGCCGCCGGGGAAGACGTCGGCGAAGTCCCAGCCGGTTGTGGCGTCGCCGCCTCCGGCCTCGGTGTTGCCCTGCACGACACCGAGCATCCAGCCGGGGCAGACGAAGGTGGCGAAGGTGCCGTCGGTGAACGACTTGCCGCCGTTCCAGTCCCACTGTGCCTGCGCGGCCGAGAGGCCGTCAGCTGCGGCGCCTGCAAGCTGGCCCCAGCGCTCCTGGAGCGCGGTGTTGCCCTCGACGTTCAGCTCGCCGTCGGCCGTGTAGTAGCCCTCTGGCAGCTGGTTGACCATCGAGTTCCAGACGAAGCCGGACTGGTCGTACCAGGCCTTGCCGGTCGCGGCCTTGTACTGGTTGCCGACCTCGAAGTACTTGTCCCAGGTGGCGTCGGCGCCGCCGAACAGCGTTGCAACCTCGGTGCGGTCGCTCGGCAGGCCAGCAGCCTCGAACAGCTTTCCGTTGTAGCAGAGGCCGACGGGTCCGACGTCGGTGCCGTAGCCGATCACGCGGCCGTCGGCGTCGGTGCTCTGGGCGAACTTCCAGTCCACCCAGTCGGCCTTGCGGTCGTCGACGCCGTAGTCACGCAGGTCGACGAACTGGTCGGAGACCTCCATCACGGAGCCGAGCCAGCCCTCCTCGAGGGCGACGATGTCGGAGAGGCCGGAACCGGCGGCGATCTTGGTGAAGGTGTCCGTGCGGGCGTTTCCGCCGGTGTCGATGTTCGTGGCCGTGATGGTCACGTTCGGGTTCTCGGACTCGTACTGCTTGTAGAGCTCGTCGTAGCCGAACGTTCCGAAGGTCGTGATGGTCAGTTCGACCTTCTCGTCACCGGATTCGGTGGATCCGCCGGCCCCGGCCGAGCAGCCGCTTGCGAGTAGGGCGATGGATGCCGCGCCGGCGACGGCCGCGGCGATTGTTGTGCGTCGTGAGAGTTTCACGGTCACTCCTTTGTGTGCGTGGGTGGGATTCTGCAGTGCCAGGACGCGCAGAGAGCGCTCTCTCGCGATGGCGTGAGAGCGCTCTCATGAGCGTGTACCGATGATAGGGACACGATCGGGCGGTTGTCAAGAGAGCGCTCTCACGAGTGTGTGATCGCTCGTGGATTCGACTGCGGGATCGCTCGCGGAATCGCCCGGGCTCCACGCCTCCCGCCTCGCTCCCGCCTCCCGCCCCGCCCTCCGTCGGCTCGACGCGAGCTCTCAGCACGACGCGTTACGCTGTGAACGTGTCAACTCCCCGCCGATCTGCCCGGCCGTCGCGCCGTGTGCGGCAGCGGCGAACCATCGCAGCCGCCGCGGGAATCGTGGTCGTCGTCATCGCAGCGATCGCGATCGGAGCGGCCAGCTCGGCCGGAACCGACGAGGCGAAGCCGACGGCATCCGTCACCACGAGCCCCAGCGCGACACCGACCCCGGAGGAGACTCGCCCGACGCCGGAGGTGCCGGCCGAACCGACGGTCGTGCCGAGCTTCGACAAGTCCGCACGCTCGATCGACGACCCGAACAGCATCTGGCTCGTCGTCAACAAGCTGCGCCCGCTGAATCCGGCCGACTACGCGCCGGCCGACCTCGTCGAGGTCCCCGTTGCTCACACGTGGACGCCGCTGATGCGCGCGGAGGCGTCCGACGCCGTTGTCGCACTGTTCCAGGCGGCATCCGCCGAGGCCGGTCTGTCGCTGGCCTCCAACAGTGCCTACCGCAGCTACTCCACCCAGGTCGACCTCTACGCCGGCGACGACAACCTCACCGCGCGCCCCGGCTACAGCGAGCACCAGACCGGCCTCACCATGGACATCGGTGCGGCGTCGGGCAACTGCTCGCTCCGCACCTGTTTCACCGACACCGCAGAGGGCGCCTGGCTGCGCGACAACGCCTGGCGCTTCGGCTACCTGCTGCGCTACCCGGCCGACAAGACCGCGATCACCGGCTACGACTTCGAGCCGTGGCACTTCCGCTACATCGGCGTCGATCTCGCCACCGAGATGCACAACACGGGCATCACGACGCTTGAGGAGTTCTTCGGCCTCCCGGCCGCTCCCGCCTACCCGTAGTCGTCCTCCCCGGCGACGCCAGGACCGCTTGGGTCGGCGCGCGCGATGCAGCAGACTGGATCGCGCGGGCGCACGCGGGCTCCGCGCGATCGACGAGGAACGTGATGGCTGCTGACACGGGTGCTGGGCAGGGCGGGCGCGCCGACGTCGCGCCCCTGGTGACCGCGGGCGCGAGGCGGCTCAGCCGGCACCACAGCTGGATGCCGCTCACGATCCTGATCGTGAACCAGCTGCTCGCCGGTGTCGGAGTGGCCTCCGGCATCGCGGTCGGCGGCATCCTCGCCCGCGAGCTCACCGGAACCGTCACTCTCGCCGGGCTCGCTCAGACCTCGAGCGTTCTGGGCGCGGGGCTGGTCGCCATCCCGATGGCCAGACTCGCCGTCTCGGTCGGCCGCCACTGGGCGCTGGCCAGCGGCTACGCCTTGGCCTTCCTCGGCGCGGGGCTTGTGCTGATGGCGGCGATCACCGGCGTGCTGCCGCTGTTGTTCCTCGGCCTCGGCGCCTTCGGCGCCGCCAGCGCAGCCGGGCTGCAGGCGCGCTTCGCCGCCACCGAGGTCGCGTCTCCCGGCTACGAGGCCCGGTCCATGTCGCTCGTGCTCTGGGCCACGACCCTCGGCTCCGTCGCCGGCCCGAACCTCTCCACGCTGGGTGCCGAACTGGGTTCTTCTCTGGGCTTCGAGCCCCTCGCCGGGCCATTCGTGTTCTCGGCGCTGGCCTTCGCGGCATCCGCCCTGCTGGCCGCCGCACTGCTGCGCACCCCACCGGCCGGCCGTCTCGCGGCCGATGACGCCGGTGACGCCGGGGTCGCCACGCGCGTGCGCACCGTCGAGGCGCTCCGCATCGCACTGCGCTCTCCCCGTGCGACTGTCGGCGTCGTCGCGATCATCTGCTCACATACGGTGATGGTTGGCGTGATGGTGATGACACCGGTCACCATGCACGAGCACGGCCTCTCGCTCAGCCTGCAGGCGCTCGTGATCAGCATCCACATCCTCGGCATGTACGGCGCCAGCCCGCTGATGGGGTGGCTCGCCGACCGCTGGGGCTCCGGCCGGGTGATCGCACTCGCGGTCGTGATCTTCACGGCCGCCGCCGTCATCGGCATCACGGTGCCATCCGACAACATGATCGCCGTCCCGATCGCGCTTGGCCTGCTCGGCCTCGGCTGGTCGGCAGGGATGATCGGTGGCTCAGCGCAGCTCACCGAATCCGTCGAGCCCGCGGTGCGCGTGCCGTTGCAGGGCGCGACGGATGCCGCGATGAACCTCGCGGCCGCGGCGTCGGCGGCGGTGGCCGGCGTCATCCTGGCCTGGGGCGGATTCCCGGCGCTGAATGCCCTCGCCCTGCTCGTCCTGGTGCCGCTGGTCGTGCTGGGAGTGCGGGCTCAGCGGGCGCGCTGACCCCTCAGACAGATCGATCTACTCCCCCCTTCGGGGGTCAAAACTGTGCTTTTCTCATGGTTTGCGCAGCCTTTCCCCAGTGCTCTGACATCTGGGCTTGTTCTGGTCGATAGTCCACTTTGGCTGATCAGAAACGATTTATGCGTCACCGCTTACCCTCACCCCACACCTTCTCCGGCCAGCGCTCCGCTGTCGCGGGCGGCGCGGCCGGCATTGCGATCGCCGTCTGCTCCTTCCTCGTACTGACCATCGGAGCCCAGCCGATCGGCGCCGATTCCGCGAACTCCGCGGATGCCGCCGCGCTCGACTCGGCAGCCTCGTCCAGTCGTTCCGCCGCCACCATCACGTCGGCTCCGGCGGCGGTGAAGCAGGCCGTCGCGCTCGCCGAACCCGCCGTCGCCTCCGGCCCCGTCACCGGTGGAACCGTCGTGACCCTCACCGGCGAGGAGCTCACGCAGGTGAGCGCGGTGCAGGTCGGCGGAGTGCCGGCCGCCGTCGTCGAGGCGACCCCGACCACCCTCAGTTACCAGGTGCCGGTCGCCGCCGACCTCAGCACGGGAACCGTGCCCGTCGAGCTCTTCGACGTGACCGGTGCGGCGGTCTCCGTCGCCACCGAACTGCCGGCGGCCGAGACGAGCGCGAGCGCCGCCGGCACCGCGGCCCTGCCGGCCGACGGTGGCGCTGCCGCGGCCGACAGTGCAAGCGAAGCTGCCGCTGCCGGCGCCACCGCGAACGCCGCCTCCGGCGACGCCGCCGTGCCCGGCCTGCACGGCGTGCTCGCGCCGCCGGCGCCCGAGCGCGGCAGCGAGATGCTGCGGGCCCTCGTCCTGACACCGGCTGCCGCCGCCGCCGCGGAGGCTGCCAAGGCCGCTGCTGCCGCGGATGCCGCCGCTTCGGCATCCGCCAGCCAGGCCGCCCCGGCGATGCTGAGCTTCGAGTACCTGCCTGACCCCCGCGTCACCGCTCAGACCGACTACCTGCTGCAGCACTGGGCCGACTACAACCCCGCATACATGGCGATCTACGGCAATGACTGCGCCAACTTCACCAGTCAGGGGCTCATCGCCCGCGGCTGGCAGATGGACGCGGAGTGGGGCTACAGCGAGGCCGGCGGTGGCTCGGCAGCCTGGGTCAGTTCGACGGCGTTCCGCGACTACATGGCCGCGCACCCCGAGCGCGGCGTTGCCATCGGCGACGACCAGCGGGCCTCTCTCAAGGTCGGCGACATCGCACAGTTCGACTGGGACAACTCCGGTGATCGCGACCACACGGCCACCATCACACGCATCGACAAAACCGAATCCGGCGTCAAGGTCTACGTCGCTGGGCACAGCAAGGACTCCGACTACTGGGACGTCGACGTGGCGATCGCGGGCGGCGGCTCCGTCTCCTACTGGGGCCTCAGCTAGCCCAGCGCCGCTCGCAGACGCACAGCACAGCGCACAACGCACGATGGCGCCCCACCCGGGAAGGGTGGGGCGCCATCGTCGGCGTGAGCGCGCGGCGCCTAGGCGGCCCGGCGGCGGCGCAGCCCGGCGAGCAGGAGCATCAGGGCGCCGAGGATGCCGAGGCCTGCCGCGGCCATAGCCCCGAGGCCGGCGTCGGCTCCGGTCGATGCGAGCGCCGTCGTTCCGCCTGAGGCGGTTCCGCCGTCGGTGGTCGGAGTGGGCTTCGGCTCGACGTACTCCACGGGATCCGTGGTCGAGACGGCGCCGATCGTGCCGTCCCGCAGCACGGTGAACCATGCGGTCGTGCTCAGTGCGGTGCCGTCCATGGCGGTGCCGTCGAACACGAGTCGGTGGGCGCCGCTCTCCGCGTTCGCCGGGATCCGAGCGGTCAGCGTGATCGTCCCGTCGGCCTTCACCGTTCCGGTTGCCAGCACGACGGGCGTCGAGTGCATCGTGATCGTGGCGGTGCTCCCCGGACGCAGGTTCGTGCCGCCCACGCTGAGCGGCGCGTCTGCCGCCGAGTCACCCGCGACGAACCCGAGGGCGAAGGTGACGCTGGGGGACGGTGCCGCTTCACGGGTGACGACGACCGTCGTGGTTTTCACGGTCACGCCGTCCTGCGCCGTCGCCACGATCGTGATCGTGTTCTCGCCGACCGCGAGCGGCACCGACGGCGGCACGATGGCGGATGCCACCGGCGTGCCGTTGACCGTCAGACTCGTTGTCGCCTCCGCCGCCGCGGCGTTAACCGTGATCTGCTCGGTGAGGTAACCGACGGTCGCGGTGTACTCGGTCGTTCCCGCGGCGAATGCGGGGCTGAGGGTGCCGTCCGAGAGCGTGATGCCTGCCAGATCGGCGTTCGCGGAGGGAGCCTGCCGTGTGACGGCGATGGTGTACTCGCGGGTCTCGCCGTACAGGGCCGTCACCGTGACCGAGATCGTGCTGGCCCCAACGGGGACGGCGAGCGATGCGCCTGCAGTCTCGGTGCCCTGGATCGCGAGCGTCCAGTCCGGGTTCGCGGCCGAGGCGGCGACGTCGACGGATGCGACGTCGAATGGCAGCGCGAGGGTGTACGCGGTCGTGGCGGCGTCGAACGCCGGCGACAGGTCACCACCGGTCACCGTGAGAGCGCTCAGATCCAGGTCTGGTGCAGCACGGGTCACGTTCACGGTGCGCGTCGTTTCCGTCACGCCGTCTTCGGCGGTTGCCGACACGGTGATGGTGTTTGCGCCAACGGCCAGGGCGATCGGGGCGGAGGCGGTGCCGGATGCCGTGTCGTGGCCGTTGATGCGGAGGATGGCCGTGGCATCCGCCACAACGCCGGTGACCGTGGTCGAGGTCGTCAGGTACGGAACCGTCGCCGTGTAGGTGACCTCGCCGTTGGAGAACGCGGGGGAGATGGTGGCGTTCGAGAGCGAGAGCCCCGTCAGGTCGGCGTTGCTCGATGGCTGGGCGCGGGTGATCACGACGACGTAGTTCTTGCTCGCGCCGTTCGCGGCGGTGATGGAGATGCCAAAGCTATTGCCAGACGGGCCGAAGCCCAGTGAAACCGTCGCGGGTGCGCCGTCGGTGATGACCGCGTTGTTGATGGTGATGGTGTGGCCGGGGGTCGACGCGGTGAGTGTGATCTGCATCGACCGGGTGGCGTACGGCACGGTCGCCGAGTACTGCAGCGTCGCCGGGTCGAAGGCTGGGCTCAGGGTGCCGATGGACAGCTCGATGTCGGCCAGGTCGACATCGGCGGTGGGGGCCGGGCCGCGCGTGATGTGCACGGTGTACTGGCGTGAGGTGCTGTCCGGCGCGGTGACGGTCACCAACGCCAGGTTGGTCCCGACGCCGAGGCGAATCGTCTCGCCGACCTCGTTGCCGCTGTTCGTGACGACGACTGTGTTGCCTGCGCTCGCGCCTGGCGTCACGGTGATGCTCGTGGTCGTGTACGGCACGTC
This sequence comes from Microterricola gilva, assembly GCF_004217495.1. Taxonomy (NCBI): domain Bacteria; kingdom Bacillati; phylum Actinomycetota; class Actinomycetes; order Micrococcales; family Microbacteriaceae; genus Microterricola; species Microterricola gilva. The sequence goes on along the minus strand of NZ_SHLC01000001.1, from coordinate 3,334,532 downwards.
GACGGTGTAGCCCGTCGTCGCGCTGGAGAACGCGGGGGAGAGGGTGCCCTCCGAGACGGTCAGGCCGTCGAGGTCGAGGTTGTAGACGGGCGCGGGGGTGGCCTCCCGGGTCACAAGCAGTCTGTACTGCGCCGTCGTGACGCCGTCGGCGGCCGTGACCTCCGCCGTCATGGTGACGGTCGCTCCCGCAGCAACGAAGCCTGGCTTGCTCTGTATCCCACTGGCGAGTACGTACTTGGCGTCCCACGCGTTGAAGGCAAGGATCGTTGCCCCCGGGTCGCTCGCCGTCGGCGTGAACGCCAGATGCGACACCGCGTTAGGGAGCGTGATGGCCATTGGAATGTTGGGGTCGGAGCTGAACGGTGTCGTGATGGTTCCAGTCGACACCGTGATGCTGCTGAGCGTCGCATCGTTCGATGGCGCGGCCAGCGCCGCCGGGGCGGCCACGAGCGCGAGGCCGGCGGCAAGCGTGAGAGAGAGCGTCAGCGCTAGGGCGCGACGAAGTCGGGTTAGGGTCATGGCGCTGAGCCTACTGAGAATCGCCCTTATCGCTCGCGCCCCTTTTCGGGTGCCATCAGGGAATTGTTCGGAAATTGGCCGCCCGGTGACTAAAATTTGTGGACACTGTACATCATTTTGGGGAATTCGTTAGTGGAGTCCTCTTGTGGCGCGCGAGCATGATTTTCACAGCTCCTTCGTGCTGAACTTGAGTGTTCGTCACTGAAAGTTGTCACCTGTGTCTCGTCCCCGCTGGATCCCCATCGCCCTCGTGCTCGCGGTCGCCGCTGTCGCGGTTGCCGGTTTTGCGCTTGCACCCGAAATCGTGCGGATGACGCAGCAGAGCGGACCGGCATCCGGCGCCTCTCAGGGCGCAGCCGCCGGACAGAGCTCCGTGCAGCAGAGCGATGACCCGGCCGTGCAGGCGCAGCTCGACTACGTGCTCGCGTACTGGAGCGACTACAACCTCGACGACTACGGCATGCTCGACGGCAACGACTGCGTCAACTTCACCAGCCAGTCGCTCCTCGAGCGGGGCTGGCAGATGGACGAGGACTGGTGGACGGAGGGCACGGGCACCGACTTCGATTACAGCTCGCCGTGGGTGAGCTCGACGGCCTTCCGTGACTACCTCGACGAGTCCGGCCGGGCTACCGCGCTCAGCGACGAGCAGCGCGATCAGGTGAAGCTCGGCGACGTCGTGCAGTTCGACTGGGACAACTCGGGCGACCGGGACCACACCGGTGTCGTCACACGGATCGACACCGCTGGCGACGATGTCACGATCTACTTCGCCGGGCACACCGACGACAGCGACTACCGCTCGGTCGACGACGCCATCACCGTGGACCACCCGGGCGGAACCGCCTACTACTGGAGCATCCCCGAGTAACCGCTCGATCTCCACATGGCGGGACGGAGCGCCCGGACCAGCACCGGATGTGGTTCCCGAGATTGCCTGTCTCAGGGCTGCCGCCTTTCGCGACGCTTCGCGTCGCGCTGGTTGAGCCTGTCGAAACCCTTACCCGAGCGCGGCGTCGACGATCAGGCGTGCCTCGCCCTGCACCTGACGCAGGTGGTCCTCGCCGAGGAACGACTCCGCGTAGATCTTGTAGACGTCTTCCGTGCCGCTCGGGCGGGCCGCGAACCAGGCGTTCTCGGTGACGACCTTGACCCCGCCGACCGCCGCGTCGTTGCCCGGTGCCCTGGACAGCTTCGCCAGGATCGGCTCGCCGGCGAGCTCCGTCGCCGTGATCGCGTCGCCGTCGAGCTTGCCGAGCGCCGCCTTCTGCGCGGGGGTCGCCGCGGCATCCAACCGCTCGTAGACGGGGTCGCCGTACTGCGCGACGAGCTCCGCGTACAGCTCGGACGGGCTCTTGCCGGTGACGGCGCGGATCTCGGCGGCGAGCACGCAGAGCAGGATGCCGTCTTTGTCGGTGGTCCAGACGGTGCCGTCGAAGCGGAGGAACGAGGCGCCGGCGCTCTCCTCGCCGCCGAAGCCGACGGAGCCGTCGACGAGGCCGGGCACGAACCACTTGAAGCCGACCGGCACCTCCCAGAGGCGGCGGCCGAGGGCGGAGGCGACCCGGTCGATCATGCTGGAGGAGACGAGGGTCTTGCCGATCGCGGCATCCGCCCGCCAGCCGGTGCGGTGCGTGTAGAGGTAGTCGATGGCAACGGCGAGGAAGTGGTTCGGGTTCATCAGGCCGCCGTCTGGTGTGACGATGCCGTGCCGGTCGGCGTCGGCGTCGTTGCCGGTGAGGATGTCGAAGTCGTCGCGGTGCGCCAACACGGATGCCATCGCGGACGGGCTCGACGGATCCATGCGGATCTTGCCGTCCCAGTCCAGCGTCATGAAGCCCCACTGCGGGTCGACGAGCGGGTTCACGACGGTGAGGTTGAGCGCGTAGTGGTCGCGGATCGCGGCCCAGTAGCCCACCGACGCCCCGCCGAGCGGGTCGGCGCCGATGTGGATGCCGCTGGCCCGGATGGCCGCGATGTCGATGATGTTCTCGAGGTCCTCGACGTAGCGGCTGCGGAAGTCGTAGGTCTCGACGGCGCTCGGCTCCGCACGCTTGACCTCGAGCAGCTCGCCGGCGATGAGCTCGTTGGCCCGGTTCGCGATCCAGCCGGTCGCGTCCGAGTCGGCCGGTCCGCCGTGCGGCGGGTTGTACTTGAATCCGCCGTCGCTCGGCGGGTTGTGGCTCGGGGTGACGACGATGCCGTCGGCCTCGCCCTCCGCCCGCGTCACAGGGTCGTTGTTCCAGCGCAGGATCGCGTGCGAGAGCGCCGGCGTCGGCACGAAGTCATCGAACTCGTCCACGAGCACGCGCACCTGGTTGCCGACGAGCACCTCGAGGGCGGTCGTCATGGCCGGTGCGCTCAGCGCGTGCGTGTCCGCGCCGATGAACAACGGTCCGGTGATGCCCTGCTGCGCGCGGTACTCGACGATCGCCTGCGTCGTCGCGGCGATGTGGTCGTCGTTGAAGCTCGTCTTCAGCGCGTTGCCCCGGTGGCCGCTGGTGCCGAACGCCACCCGCTGCTCTGTGATCGCGGCATCCGGTTTCAGCTCGTAGTAGGCGCGCACGAGCGCCTGAACGTCGATGAGGTCGGATGCCTGGGCCGGGGTTCCTGCGCGATCAGTCATGCCCCCAGTCTGGCACCGCGCACCAGTGCCTGCCATGCCCGATCGCGGTGGCCGCCCCATTAGGCTGTGAGCCATGTCCGATCAGAGCCCGACGCCCGCCGAATCCAGCTACAGCTACCTGGGCCCGGCAGGCACCTTTACCGAGGCGGCGCTCAAGCAGGTTCCGGATGCCGCGGGCAAGACGTGGCACGCCGTGAACAATGTGGCAGAGGCTCTCGCCGACGTCGTCTCCGGTCGCAGCACCGCCGCGATGATCGCCATGGAGAACTCCGTCGACGGCGGCGTCTCCGCGACCCAGGACGCCCTCGCGAACGTGCCGGGCCTCCGCATCATCGGCGAGTACCTCGTCCCCGTGAACTTCGTGCTTGTCGCCCGCCCCGGCACGACGCTCGCCGATGTGCGCACCGTCAACGCGCACCCCGTCGCGTACGCGCAGTGCGGCACGTGGCTGAACGAGACGCTGCCTGGCCACGGGCACATCCCGGCATCCAGCAACGTCGCAGCGGCCGCTGCGCTGCTGAACGACAGCCACGCGGATGCAGCCATCGCCCCGCCCGGCATCACCGAGCACTACCCGCTCGAGGTGCTCGCCGAAGACATCGGTGACAACGGCAACGCGGTCACCCGCTTCGTGCTGGTGAGCCGCAGCCGCGCCATCCCGGCGCCGACCGGGGCAGACAAGACCAGCCTGATCGTCGAGCTGCCCGACGACGTCTCCGGCTCACTGCTCGGCATGCTCGAGCAGTTCTCCACCCGGGGCGTGAACCTCAGCCTCATCCAGTCGCGGCCGATCGGCGACTCGCTCGGCCGCTACCGCTTCATCATCGACGCCGACGGGCACATCGCCGACGAGCGCATGGCCGACGCGCTGCTCGGACTCCGCCGTTTCAGCCCGAACGTGATCTTCCTCGGCTCCTACCCGCGGGCCGACAAGCAGACGATCGAGTTCACCTCGCGCTACGACGACGCGATCTTCATCGAGGCGCGGCAGTGGCTGCGCGGGCTGCTCGACCCCAACCACACCGCTGGTTGAGCCTGTCGAAACCCGCTGGTTGAGCCTCCGCTGGTTGAGCTTCCGCTGGTTGAGCCTGTCGAAACCCGCTTGTCGGGTTCGGGCTGCTCAAGCAACCGGCCGCGCCGCTACGACGCGTCCGGCACGCGCACGATGAGCGATGCGGCATCCGTCGTGAACGTCACGGCCGTCGCGACACCGAACTCGTCGCCGTCGATCTCGAGCTCCTGTGCGCCCTCTTCGACGCGCAGCTCGATGCCGGTGCCACGCAGGTAGACCATCTCGCTGCGCTTGTCGCCGCCGGTGAGGTCGAGAAGCTGTCGGCCGACCGCCGTCTTACGCAGCACCCGGTTCTCCCAGCTGATCCGGCGCCAGATCATCAGCCAGCCCCAGGCGTTCTTCGGCTGCAGCACGGCGACGTCCAGCAGGCCGTCGTCGAGTTCGGCATCCGGAATCAACTCGATGTTGCCAGGGAGCTTTCCGAGGTTGGCGACGAGCACGGTCGCGACCCGCACCCGGTGGGAGTGCCTGCCCTCCATCCGGTAGTGCAGGTGGAACGGCTTGGAGGCCGGCAGGATCCGCAGCCCGGCGTCGACGTAGGCGAGCCAGCCGACGCGCTTCTTCAGGGCCGGGTCGGTGTTCGAGATCATCGCGGCGTCGATGCCGACCCCCGACATCACGAGCGAGAGGTGCTGCTCGGTGTCGCCGTGCGGTCGCGTCACGTCGACGAGGAGTGCGTCGATCGGCCGATCGGCGCCGGCGAAGGCGATGTCGAGTGCCAGGGGCACGTCGTTGACGGGCAGCTCGAGGTTGCGGGCGAGCAGGTTGCCGGTTCCGGCCGGAACGATGCCGAGCGGCACTCCGCTGTTGCGCAGCGTTGCCGACACCGAGCGCACGGTGCCGTCGCCACCGGCGGCGATCACGAGCGCCACGTTCTGGGCGATGGCGTCGGCGGCCATGCCCTTGCCCGGGTCGTCCACCGCGGTCTCGATCCAGAGGGATGCCGCCCAGCCGTGCTTCTTCTCGGCGGCGCGCACAGCCTGCTTCAGTGTGGGGACGTCGCCCTTGCTCGGGTTGAACACGATCGCCGCGCGGCGGTGCTTCACTTCGGCGCCTGCGGCCGGGTTCGCTTCAGTCGTGGGTGGCACGCCGTCCACGCTACGGCATCGGGGATCGGAGAGAGTGGACGAGCGGGATTGTTAGACTGGCCGGGTGATTGATCCCGTACTCCTCCGCGAAAACCCCGAGCTCATCAAGGCATCGCAAGAGGCGCGCGGTGATTCCGTCGAACTCGTCGACGAAGCGCTGGCCGCCGACGCCGAGCGCCGTGCCGCGATTGCGCATTTCGAGCAGCTGCGCTCAGAGCAGAACGCGTTCAGCAAGAAGGTCGGCAAGGCCGCTCCGGAGGAGAAGAAGGCCCTGCTCGCCGAGGTGCAGGAACTCTCGGCGCAGGTGAAGGTCGCCAGCGCGGCATCCGTCGACGCAGACGCCCGCTTCACCGAGCTCGTCCGGGCCATCGGCAACCCCATCGTCGACGGCGTGCCCGCGGGCGGCGAGGAGAACTTCATCACCCTGCGCGAGGTCGGCGGCACGCCTGCCTTCGACTTCGAGCCCCGAGACCACCTCGAACTCGGCGAGATGCTCGGCGCCATCGACATGGCTCGCGGTGCCAAGGTGAGCGGTGCACGCTTCTACTTCCTGAAAGGCATCGGCGCCCGGCTCGAGCTCGCCATCATGAACATGGCCCTCGACCGCGCGCTCGCCGCCGGTTTCACGCCGCTCATCACGCCAACGCTCGTGCGCCCCGAGATCATGGACGGCACCGGCTTCCTCGGCAAGCACGCCGACGAGATCTACTACCTCCCGGCCGATGACCTTTACCTCACGGGCACGAGCGAGGTCGCCCTCGCCGGCTACCACGCCGACGAGATCCTCGACCTCAGCGGGGAGCCGCTGCGCTACGCCGGCTGGTCGACCTGCTACCGCCGCGAGGCCGGCTCGGGCGGCAAGGACACCCGCGGCATCATTCGTGTGCACCAGTTCAACAAGCTCGAGATGTTCGCCTACGTGCTGCCGGAGAACGCCGAGGCCGAGCACGACCGCCTCGTTGCGATGCAGGAGGACATGCTGCAGTCGCTGGGCCTCAGCTACCGCGTGATCGACGTCGCAGCCGGTGACCTCGGCTCGAGCGCCGCTCGCAAGTTCGACATCGAAGCGTGGGTTCCCACGCAGGGTGCCTTCCGCGAGCTCACCAGCACGAGCAACTGCACCACGTTCCAGGCGCGCCGCCTCGACATCCGCTACCGCACCGAGTCGGGCAAGACGAGCCCGGTCGCGACGCTCAATGGCACGCTGGCCACCACCCGCTGGATCGTCGCGCTACTCGAGACGCACCAGCAGGCCGACGGCTCCGTGCGCGTTCCTGAGGCGCTCCGGCCCTACCTCGGCGGCATCGAACTGATCGAGCCGCTGACGAAATGACCTCAGAGCGCTGGCTCGTCGCCCTCGACGTCGACGGAACAATCCTTCACGAAGACGAGACGCTGACGGAGGCCGTGCGCTCCGCCGTCGCGGCAGCCCAGGCGGCCGGCCACGAGGTCACCCTCGCCACCGGGCGCAGCTGGGAGAGCAGCTGGCAGGTGCTTGAGAAGATCGGCCTCACCCCCGAGTACGTCGTCTGCGCGAACGGTGCGCTCATCATGCAGCGCGACCCGAGCGAGCCGCGCGGCTACCGTCGTGCGCACGTGGAGACGTTTGACCCGGCACCGGTGCTCGACCGCATCCGGGGCCACCTGCCTGAGGGGCGGTTCATGGTCGAGGACGCCACCGGGCGCCGGCTGTACACCGACGGCATGCTCGACTGGAACCTCGACAACGCCCGCCAGGTGCGCTTCGAGGAGCTGAGTGCCGCCCCGGCCACCCGTGTCGTCGTGCTCTCGCCCGACCACGATCTGCAGGACTTCCTCACGATCGTCGAGCGCATGGGCCTGCACCAGGTGACGTACTCCGTCGGCTGGACCGCGTGGCTCGACATCGCTCCCGAGGGTGTGAACAAGGCCACCGCGCTCGAGCGGGTGCGAGCGGCGCTCGACATCCCGCGTTCCCGTATCCTGGTGGCCGGCGACGGGCGCAACGACATCGACATGTTCGAATGGGCGGGCGCCGAAGGCCGCGCCATCGCCATGGGGCAGGCGCCGGATGAGGTGAAGGATGCCGCGGGCGAAACCACCGGCGCCATCGAGGATGACGGCCTCGCCACCGTGCTCGACGCCTTCGTTTCAGGCAACTGACAGCATTCTCCAGCGGGCTCGCAGAATCGACTGTCATTCTGGAAATCCTGCTATCGGCTAGAATCGGGCGTTGTTCGATTCTTTTTCGCCGTGGCTCGCCAGCGACGGTGTTGAGGGAATGACCGGGAGGGCTGTCCGAGCGGCCGATGGAGCCAGTCTTGAAAACTGGTGATGTGAAAGCATTCGTGGGTTCGAATCCCACGCCCTCCGCACTACGTGTTTCGAAGGCCTTGCGCCTCGAAAACCAATGAAGGGATGTCAGTGAGCGAAGATTTGCGCCCCCGCTCTCGTCGGGCAATGAAGACGCCGACGATCGCCAGGCACGGTCGGCTGAAGAAGTCGAACCCCTTCGCCACCATTGCCAAGGTCCTCGCCGCGACGCTCGCCGTCGTGATGGTCAGCGGCGCTTCAGTCGCAGCGATCGCCGCCTACGACCTGGCCCGCAGCGTGAAACCCAGTATTGCTCTCGTCGGAGACGACGAGAGCCCCGTCTCGATCCCGAAGATCGGCGCTTGGGAGGGTGGGGTCAACCTGCTCCTTGTCGGTAGCGACAGCCGCAAGGGTCAAGACCCGGCTTTCGGTGACGAAGACGACACCGGCGATCTGAACGACGTCACGATGCTGCTCCACATCTCCGCCGACCACTCCAGCGCGACGGTGGTCAGCTTCCCGCGCGACATGTTCGTTTCCATCCCGTCTTGCCCCGACCCGGAGGATCCGGAGTCGCCATTCGACTCGATGAGCTACCAGAAGCTCAACACGACGCTGATGTACGGCGGATTGCCATGCACCGTGCTCACCGTTTCCGAGCTCACCGGACTCGACATCCGATTTGCAGCCGAGGTTCAGTTCAGCGGCGTCATCGCAATGTCCAACGCCGTGGGCGGAGTTCCCGTCTGCGTCGGCGCACGCATCGAAGACGAGTACACGGGAGTGTTCCTCGACCCGGGTGAGCACACACTCATGGGCGTTGATGCGCTGCAGTTCCTGCGTACTCGCCACGGTGTCGGCGACGGGAGTGACCTCACTCGCATCAGTAATCAGCAGGTCTTCCTCTCCTCGCTGATGCGGACGGTCAAGAGCGCGGACACGCTCAGCGACCCGGCCAAGCTCTATTCGCTGGCCAAGGCGGCGCTCACCAACGTCGTGCTCTCTGAGCAGCTGCAGAACATCGACAACATGGTGGCCATCGCGATGGCGCTGAAGGACATCCCGCTCGACCAGATCAACTTCGTGCAGTACCCGACCGGTGGTGCCGAGGGCGGCGTCGTGCCCAATGTCGAAGCAGCGGACGCTCTTATGGCAGCGCTGATCAGCGACCAGCCCATTCAGCTCGCTGGCGAGACGGGCGGGTCTATCCCCGACCCGAATGCTCCGGTCGACCCGAATGCGACCGTCGATGCTCCAGCCGACCCGGCCGCGCCGACCACCGCCGTGCTGCCAAGCGACGTGAAGGGCCAGAGCGCCGGCCAGTACACCTGCTCCGATGGCCGCACTCTTGACGACCAGTAGACCGTCCGGCGGCTAAGCTGGATTCACCGATGGTCAAAACCACTCGCAAAAAGCGGTTATGATTGTCGTCGTGTGTTCGCCTCGGTGAGCACCACGGAACCGTCGCATAGTTCGGCCTAGTGCACCACCCTGCTAAGGTGGAGTACCCTTTACAGGGTACCGTGGGTTCAAATCCCACCGGTTCCGCACTTGTGAAAAACCCCCGCTTCGGCGGGGGTTTTTGCGTTCCGCGAGGAGCGCCATACAAGGACTTCGCGACGTTGCAAGGACGGGATCTGCCGAGGAGTCCTTGCGATCGCACTGTTTCCTTGCGAACGGATGCCGCGCATACTGAGATTCGCCGTGGCATCGTTGCCCGGTGCAAGGAGGTTGCCGTGTCCGAGCTCTCCGCGACACAGGAACAGCGGGAAGAAGCGCCCCGGCGCACGGCCGACTGGTACGAGCTGTTCTTCGATCTCGTCTTCGTCGTCGTCATCGCCCTCTCCGCCCACCTGATCGAGGTGGACCCGAGCCCCGACACGGTGCTGCTGTTCGTGCTGCTGTTCTTCCCGCTGTGGTGGGCGTGGGTGAACCTCATGATCACCAACAACCTCTTCGGCAGGCGGCATCCGGCCATCCCCGTGCTCGTCGTCGTCGCCATGCCGGGGCCGGCGATGATGGCCATCGCGATCGCGGGGGGCATCTCCGAAATGGCGTGGCTCTACGCCGTCGGGGCGGCCTGGATCCGTCTCGTGCTGCTCGTGATGTGGCTGATCCCACGGGCGCTCGGAGCCGTCAGGGTGCCGCTCTGGCGTCCGCTCGCCTACAACCTCGGCACCGCAATGCTCTGGCTCGGCTCGATTCTCGTGCCGGAGCCGTACCGCTACCTGCTCTGGGGCGTGGCGGTGGCGGCCGAGGTGTTCCTGCTCGCGCTGCGCCGCGGCGGTTTCGCGTTCGAGATCTACGAGCAGGCGTCGATCTCCCACCTCCTCGAACGCGTCGGACTGTTCGTCGTGATCGTGATCGGTGAGGCCGTCTACCTGAGTGTCACCGCTCTGGCCGAGCACCCGAGCGTCGGCGGGGGAGCGGCGGCGCTGTTCGGGCTCGTGCTCTGCGCCTTCCTCGCCCGCGCCTTCTTCCGCTGGGGTGCGCCGACCGCCGAGGTTGGCCTGCTGCGCGCCCAGCGCAGCCACTCCTTCTCGGTGATGCGTGACGTCACCATGTACCTGCCGTTCCTCCTCGTCACCGCGCTCACCCTCATCGCCGCGGCCATCGGAAGCGCGGTCGAGCGGGGCAACGAGGCACTCGAGCTGCCGGTGCGTGTTCTCCTCGCCGTCGGCATCGGCGGCTTCTACCTCGCCAACGCGCTCGTCGGCGTGCGCCTCGGCCGCCCGCTCGGGCGCATCCTGCAGCTGCTGGTTCCCGGCCTCGTGCTGCCGGCGCTGGCCTGCTTCCTCAGTGGGTCGCTCGCCGCCTGGGCCACACTCGCCCTCGCCGCGCTCGCGCTGGTGCTGCTCGACCTGGTCAGTCGGCTGCTCGGGGCGCGTGCGGCGGCTGCGGCCGGCATCCCTACGATGTAGCCATGGAACTCTCCGACATGATCGCGTATGTACGCGGCATCGGTAGCGGCGTGGTGGCCACGACGGCGGCTCACGGCGCTCCGCAGGCCGCCTACCTCGATCTCACGGCGACGGACGGGGGCGAGCTGGTCTTCAACGCCCGTTCCGACTCCCGCAAGGTCGCGAACATCGTGCGCGACGGGCGGGTGGCCGTGGTCATCGGGGGTGCGGACGGCACCACCCTGCAGTGTGAGGGCACGGCCGTGATCGCCGACGGCCCGCAGCTGGAGCGCTGCGCAACCGCGTACGCGGCGGCGTTCCCGCACGTCGAGCCGGTGCGTCCGGGCGTCGTGCTCGTCGTGGTCACGTTGAGCTGGGCCCGCCACCGCGACTACCGCGGGGCGCCGGTCTCGCGCGACGTCGACCTCGCCGTGGGATGAGCGCAGCCGCACGGCAATAAGGAGATAGCGCCCTCACAAGGACGATTCGGCCGGAATCATCCTTGCAAGCGCGCTATCTCCTGAAAAGCGGATGCCGCGGGCTACGGCTTCAGCAGCACCTTGCCGACGCGGCCGGGCTCGGCGCTCGCCGCAACGGCGGCCGCGATGTCGCCGAACGCGTAGCTCGCCGCGACGGGGAGGGTCATCGAGCCGTCGAGCACGCGCGTGATCAGCTCCTGGAAGAGCTGGCCCCGGAGCTCGGCCGGCATCTCGCGGCTGACGACGCTGCCCCAGAAGCCCTTGACCGTTGCCTGCTTGAAGATGACGTCGCCGGAGGCGAGCTCGAGTGTCGGGGAGGCCATGGCTCCGAAGACGACGAGGGTGCCGTTGACGGCCAGGGCTGAGAGCACATCGCCGGCCGCACGCCCGCCGACGGAGTCGATGCCGACCCGGAGCGGGGCGCCACCGGTGAGCGCGGTGAGCTGTTCACGCCAGTCGGGGCTGTCGGTGGCGATGACCCGCTCGATGCCCTGGGCGCGGAGCTCCTCGACGCCCTCTGCTCGACGGACCAGGCCGACGACGTTGATGCCACGGGCGGCGCCCAGCTGGGCGACGAGACGGCCCACGGCGCCGTTCGCCGCGTTCTGGATGAGCCAGTCGCCCTCGTGGAGGTCGAGCGAGTGCAGCAGGCTGAGCGCGCTGAACGGCATGGAGACGAGCTGCGCGGCGATCTCGTCCGGCAGTGCATCCGGCACGGGGATGAGCCCGGCGGCGTTGGCCACGAAGTACTCGGCCCACACGCCGAAGGTGCCGCCCGTCGTGACGCGCTGGCCGACCGCGAGCTGCTCGACGCCCTCGCCGAGGGCATCGACGATGCCGACGGCCTCGGTTCCGGACTGTGCCGGCAGCTCCGGCTTGAAGCCGTAGGTGCCGCGCACGGTCCACAGGTCGTGGTTGTGGATGGGCGAGAGGAGGGTGCGCACCCGGACCTGGCCGGGGCCGGGCTGGGGGAGCGGACGTTCCTCGACCGCCAGCACGGCATCGGGCTCACCGAAGGTGTGGTGGACGAGTGCTCGCATCGTGGCGGTGCTCGTGGCGTCGGTGCTCATGGTGTCCTCGTTCATTGTTCAGTCCTCCGAGACCGTGATGGTGACGTCGATGTTGCCCCGGGTGGCGTTGGAGTACGGGCACACCTGGTGGGCGGCATCCGTCAGCGCCTGCGCCTGCGCGGCGTCGATTCCGGGAAGGGTGACCTCGAGCAGCACGCCGAGCTGGTAGCCGCCCTCATTGTTGGGGCTGATCTGCACGCGGCTGCCGACCGCCGAGTCCGCGATGGTCACCTTCTGGCTGCGGGCGACGGCCTGCAGTGCAGAGTGGAAGCAGGCGGCGTAGCCGGCCGCGAAAAGCTGCTCGGGGTTGGTGCCTGCACCCGAGCCGCCCATCTCCTTGGGGATGGCGAGGTCGAGCTGGAAGGAGCTGTCGCTCGTGGTGACCTTCCCGTCGCGTCCGGCGCCCGTTGACAGGGCTTCGGCGGTGTAGAGGACGTTCATCTGTGCCTTTCGTGTGTGGTTCAGTTCGTGTGCGGCTCAGCGCCGCGTGTCCGGGTGCGCGCTCACGGCGTGCATCGTCGCGGTGAGGCGCTGCAGCGTGTCGATGAGTGCAGCCGCGGAGAGTTCATTCGGCAGACCGGTGCCTGCGGCGATCCGTGCGGGGATGTGGGCGAGCTCGGCGCGGAGCTCGCGGCCCCGTTCGTCGACGGTCACCGTGACGACGCGCTCGTCGGGGGACTGGCGCACGCGGCGCACCAGCCCGCCCTGCTCCATCCGTTTGAGCAGCGGAGACAGCGTGCCCGAGTCCAGCTGCAGGTGCTCGCCGAGCGAGGACACCGTCTGGTCGCCCTCGAGCCACAGCGTCACGAGCACGAGGTACTGCGGATACGTGAGACCCCACGGTTCGAGCAGCGAGCGGTACGCCTGGGTCGTCGCGCGGGTAGCGGCGTAGAGGGAGAAACACACCATCTCATCGGTCACGGCCATGACTTTATGGTCGCACACAATTCAATTGTGCACAATTTAACGGATGTCGGTCGAAAGCGCGAACGGCCGAACGTCAGCCCGTGCTGCGACTCAGCGGTGGCTCAGCGGCGCCTATGCGGGGCGGACGGGAGTCGCGGCATCGCGGCCGACGACCGTCGTCCACGGGCGGGCGTTCCACGACGTCACAACGCCGCTGAGCACATAGGGATCCGACTCGGCGAATGTCCGTGCGATTTCCACCGCGTCATCACCCTGGAAGATGAGCAACCCCGAGTATGGGCCGGTGCCCACCGCGCCGCCGAGAAGCAACTCGCCGCGTTCGACGGCGGCCCATGCCTCGGCGAGGTGCGCTGCCCTGTACAGCTCTCGAATCTCCAGGTAGTCGTCGCCGTAGCTGTACTCAAGCACCGCGTGCATTGTCGTCCTCCTGAGGGGGTGGCGCGGATGATGGCGTGCGCGCATCACGATCAAACTACGCGATGGGAGCGCGCGAGGCTCCGGCTCAGCCTGCGCGCGGTCCCACAATCGCGTGCGTGCGAGCCCAGCTGCCACCGTCTCTCAGGTACTCGATCCGGATGTGCCGCCGATCGGGCGAGCCCTGCCAGAACTCGACGCGCGTCGGTTCAATCCGCCACAGCACCCACTCTCCGGGGGCGACGTCCTCCCGCGCCGCCGCCGATCGCGCCGCGAGATCCGCAGCGCTGGCCGCGGGCGTCGCCTCCCGAACGAGGCCTCGCACCCGCACGGCCCGCACAACGGGCTGCCACCAGAAGTTCAACGCCGCCACCGGATGCGCGGCCAGCTGCGCCCCCTTCCGGGACGATCGTGGCCCAGCGAAGGCCCACCCCTCGTCGCTCACCTCTTTGATGATCAGTGTGCGGGCATCGGGGACGCCATCCGCATCGAGCGTCGCCAGTGAGGCGGCGTGCGGCTCGGGTGCTCCCGCGTGCACGGCTGACCTCAGCCAATCGTCGAACATCTCGATGGGGTTGTCGGGGAGAGAGGTGAGATCAAGGACGGGCGGGGTTCCGGTGAGCGAGGGCTGCGCGCGCAGCCACTCGGCGCCGACGCGTCGTTCACGGGCGGCCTGGCTCCTGCGTGTATCCGTCACATGCTGACGGTGCCACAGGCACGGGGCGATGTGCAACGGATGCCGCCCCGGCCACTCGCGCCGCACCAGGAGAAAGTGCGCTTGCAAGGACGGATCAGGCCGAAACGTCCTCGCAAACGCACTATGTCCTTGCGGTCGGGCTGATGGGCGAACGGATGCCGGCTAGCCGCGGTTCGGGGTCCAGCCGATCGCGGGTGCGACGTGGTCGGCGATCGTCTGCAGCAGACGCGCGTTGTACTCGACGCCGAGCTGATTCGGCACGGTGAGCAGCACGGTGTCGGCGGCCTGCACCGCGGCATCCGCGGCGAGCTCGGCCGCAATCTGGTCCGGCTCGCCCGTGTAGCTCTTGCCGAAGCGGGCGATGCCGCCGTCGATGTAGCCGACCTGGTCCTGGCTCTCGCTCGAGCGGGCGCCGAAGTATGCGCGGTCCTCGTCGGTCGTGATCGGGATGACGCTGCGGCTGATCGAGACGCGCGGCGTGCGCTCCCAGCCTTGCTCGGCCCAGGCCGCCCGGTACATCGCGATCTGCTCGGCCTGCAGCTGGTCGAACGGAACGCCGGTGTCCTCGGTGAGCAGCGTGGAGCTCATCAGGTTCATGCCCTGCTCGGCCGCCCACTGCCCGGTGGCGCGGCTGCCTGCGCCCCACCAGATGCGGTCGGCGAGGCCGGGCGACTGCGGCTCGATCGCGAGCGGCTCGTAGCTGCCGGTCATCTGCGGGTTCGGCTCGGCGACGCCGGCACCTGCGATGGCCGCCCGGAACAGCTCGGTCTTGGCGCGGGCGAGGTCGGCATCCGTCACGCCCTCCGGCGGAACGTAGCCGAAGGTGCGGGCGCCGTTCATAGCCGGCTCGGGTGACCCGCGGCTGACGCCGAGCTGCAGCCTGCCGCCGCTGATCAGGTCGGCCGCGGCCGCCTCCTCGGCCATGTAGAGCGCGTTCTCGTAGCGCATGTCGATGACACCCGTGCCGATCTCAATCCGCGAGGTGCGGGCGCCGATCGCCGAGAGCAGCGGGAACGGCGACGCCAGCTGCTTGGCGAAGTGGTGCACCCGGAAGTAGGCGCCGTCGATGCCGATCTCCTCGGCGGCCACGGCCAGCTCGATGGATTGCAGCAGCACGTCGCTTGCGTTGCGCGTGCGCGAGCCGGGAATGGCCTGATAGTGCCCGAAGGAGAGGAATCCGATGCGTTTCACTCCGAGTGCAGCGCTCGCGGCGCCGGGCTTATTCCTGCCCCTAGACTGCCGAGCATGCGATTCGGTACTTTCATTCCCCAGGGTTGGCGCCACGACCTCGTTGACATCGATCCCAGTGAGCACTGGGACACCATGCGGGCACTGGCCCAGTCGGCGGATGCCGGCCCGTGGGAGTCCATCTGGGTCTACGACCACTTCCACACCGTGCCGGCGCCGACCGATCAGGCCACCCACGAGGCGTGGACGCTGATGAGCGCATTCGCCGCCGTGACCGAGCGTGTGCGCATCGGCCAGATGTGTACATGCATGAGCTATCGCAACCCCGTCTACCTCGCCAAGGTCGCGGCGACCGTTGACATGATCAGCGGCGGGCGCACCGAGATGGGCATCGGCGGCGGCTGGTACGAGCACGAATGGCGCGCGTACGGCTACGGCTTCCCCGGCATCGGCGAACGCCTCGGCCGCCTCCGCGAGGGCGTCGACATCATGAAGCAGGCGTGGACGACCGGCGAGGCCACGCTCGACGGCGAGTACTACCGGGTGAGCGGCGCGATCGTGCAGCCAACGCCACCGCAGCGGGGCGGCATCCCGATCTGGGTCGCCGGCGGCGGCGAGAAGGTCACGTTGAAGATCGCGGCCCAGTACGCCGACTACACGAACTTCACCGGAACGCTCGCGGAGTTCGACCACAAGAGCGCCGTGCTGCGCGGGCACTGCGAGACGATCGGCCGCGACTTCGACAGCATCACCCGCTCCTCCAACTTCAACACGATCGTCGCCGATACCGAGGCGGAGGTCGCCGACCGCATCAACGCCGTCGAGGCGCGCATGGCCAGGCACGTCGGGGCGGATGTCGCCGCCGCCTACGTCCACGAGAACTACCGCTCGGGCTCCGTCGCGGTCGGCACGCCGGAGCAGGTGATCGAGCGGCTGCAGGAGCGCAAGAGGCACGGCCTCGGCTACGCGAACCACTACTTCCCGGAGGCCGCGTACGACCGCGCGACGCAGCAGCTGTTCGAGCAGGTCGTGATCCCGGCGCTCGCCGACTGAGACGCGCTCTGTAGACTGAATACGCAAGCGACGAGGGCGCCCTTACCGGGGCGCCCGTGCGCGTTAAAGCGAGCCACAGCACGGCACATCCGCTCAGCCACACCACGGCACAACGCGCTCAACCACGCTTGCACGCACTCAAGGAGAATCACAGTCATGAAGTCGACCCGCATGGTCACCACCGCCGCACTCGCCCTGGGTGCCGCTCTCGCTTTCACCGGTTGCGCCGCGGAGGCCAGCACCGACGCCGCAGCACCCGCGACCACCGTCGAGGCCTGCACGGAGGTGCGCAACGTCACCAACGGTGCGCTCAACACCCTCGCCGGCGACATCACCGCCGACCCCGCCAGCGTGACCGAGTACTTCGGCCAGCTGACCGACCGCGTCAACGCACTCGTCGGCACCGTCGAGAACGAGGACGCCGACAAGGCGTTCGGCGACTTCTCCGCCGCACTCGGTGAGGCAGGCGCCTACGTCGCCACCGTCCCCGTCGCGACCGAGGCGCCCGCAGAAGAGGCCGAGGCCGACCCCGCCCTCGTTGCCGTCGTCACCGGCGTTCAGGATGCAGCCGTCGAGGCCGCAGCGAACTGCTCGGCCAAGTAACGCAACTCCCCGTTCCAACCCGGATGCCGGGGCGACGCTCGTCGCCCCGGCATCCGTCGTTTCGGCTCCCGCTCGCCGCGCTGCTACCGGTACTCCGGGTTGGCCTGGAAGTCGAACCGCTCGCCCTTGTCCCACGCCTGGCGCAGGTTGCCGAATGCGGGGATGCCGTCGTGTGCGCGGAGCATGGCGGCCAGGTGCATCAGGTTCCAGCTCATGAACGTCGTGTTCCGATTGGTGAAGTCGCTCTCCGGGCCGCCGGAACCGGGGTCGAGGTAGCTCGGGCCTGGCCCGATCGCGCCGATCCCGCCGGCATCGGCAGCCGGCGGAATCGTGTAGCCGATGTGTTGCATGCTGTACAGCAGGTTCGAGGCGCAGTGTTTGACACCGTCCTCATTGCCCGTGATGATCGCACCGCCGACCTTGCCGTAGTAGACATACTGCCCGGCCTCGTTGAACAGGCCGGACATCGCGTAGAGGCGCTCGACGATTCGTTTGGTGACGGAGCTGTTGTCGCCCAGCCAGATCGGCCCGGCGATCACCAGGATGTCGGCGGCGCGCACAGTCTCGAACAGCTCCGGCCAGGCATCCGTCTGCCACCCGTGCTCGGTCATGTCCGGGTAGACGCCTGTCGCGATGTCGTGGTCGATCGCCCGCAGCACGTCGACGTGCACGCCCTGTTTGCGCATCAGCGCGGCGCTCAGGTCGATGATGCCCTGGGTGTTGCTGATCTCCGGCGAGCGTTTGAGAGTGCAATTGATGAACAACGCTCGCAGGCCCGTGTAGTCAAAAGAGGTCGGGGTACTCATGCCGAGAGTCAAGCATCGCGGCTCGGCGTTGGCTAGGGGTTCACGTGGCCACGCCAATCACCTAACCTGTCGGGATGGAGCACCCCAAGCTCTTTGAACCCGGCGACCCGCTGGTGCAGCGGGTGCGCGAGCTGTGCCTCGACTTACCGGAGGCGGTCGAGGTCGAGGCCTGGGGGAGGCCGACCTTCCGAGCGCGAAAGCCGATCTTCGTGCACACCGGCTCATCGATGACGCGGCCATACTCGATCGTCATCAAGACGGATCCCGAGGAACATCCCGCCCTGGAGCAGGACGCCCGCTTCTTCCACGCGCCATACTACGACGGCGCCCGCTGGCTCGGGATCGACTTCGACGGGCCAGCCGTCGACTGGCAGTTCCTCGCCGAATTGATCGAGACCTCGTACCGCCAGGTGGCCGTGACACGCCAGCTGAACCTGCTCGAATTGGCGAGACCGCGAGGCCTGGGTTATAGTAGCTAAGTTGCTTCGGCGGGCCTGGCCCGCACAGAAGGTCAACATGCGCCCGTAGCTCAACGGATAGAGCATCTGACTACGGATCAGAAGGTTAGGGGTTCGAATCCCTTCGGGCGCACATCACCAGAAACGGTCTCAGCTTCAGCTGAGGCCGTTTTTGCGTTAATGCGCATTCCCTCCGCCAGCCATTCGAGCGATACGCCGGTGGCAGCAGCCCAGCGCACGAATGTCGTCGCGCTCAGCTCGGTCTTGCCGTTCTCGTAGTTGCTGACGGAGTTGCGAGAAACGCCGATCAGCTCGGCGAGATCTGCCTGCTCCATGCCAGCGAGCAGACGAGACTTGCGCAGCCTGTCGACTAATGTCCACGTGGGATTGTCCATGATCGTCATGCACACAAAGTAGCACCATTCGTGCCCAATATCTCGACACGCCGCATTCAATGCACAGAGTTATTCACAATGTGAAGAACTCTGTGGATCATGCACAACATCTCGACATGCGGGCGCTCGTGAGCGACAACAGTGGGCGCTTGCTGCGCGACAAGCTTTGGTTCGATGGCGGGTTCTCGATCATCCCCAACTCCTGGGCGCGTGACGCGCGGATTGGGAACGCAGCTCGCGGTCTGCTCGTGCAGCTCGCCAGCCACGAGCCGGGTTTCGTGATCACGATAGATGCCCTCACACGTGCCTCGAAGAACGGTCGCGATGCGATCCACTCGCAGGTCACAGAGCTAGAGCGCACCGGCTATCTGAAGCGATACCGCACCCGCAGCCGGGGTCAGTTCGCCGGCATCAACTGGCGGCTGACCGACCCGCACGCCCCTGTGGACAACCCCGGAACGACGCTCGAAGGCTTCGAGGAGCTTCTACCGGCTGCGAAGACAAAAGCCCTGATCACACCAGCGGGGGAAAACCCGGCGCTGGTTTATCCGTCGCCGGGAAATCCGTCGGCGGAAAATCCCATGACTATAGAAAACAAACTTAAGAACACTTCTAGAGATAGTCATGCAGACGTAACTACAGAAGCGCCTGTGGATAACTCGCCGTCGTCGGCTCGTGTTCAAGGCAAGATTGAGCCGCAGAGCGGCACGCCCTCCGAGGAGGTCTTCGACCTCGCATCGTCGCTGCGCTCCGCTACAGAAGCCGCACCCGCCGTGCCGTGGTGCCCCAACCGGCGCGGCCACCAGTTGCACGACTACGACGCCAACTCGATGCGTTGCCAGCACTGCGGCGAACGCCCGCCGCTCTTCGAGGCTGGCCCCATCCCTGTCTTCGACACTGCGCTCGGTGAGTGGATCAATCCCGAGACCGGAACCATCATCAACCCTCTCGCTGGCGAACTCGCATGAGCCGCGATCCGCTCACCGCATGGCTGATCGCCCGCCACGGCCTGCCAGTACGTCACCGAGCGCGCCGCACGATCCACCCAACCCGGCCTCAAACATGGCCTCTGAGTGTCTGGGTGGCCGCGTCGTGCGCGTCTGCCCCCGTCGCGTGGGCGCTCGCCCTCGTGTTGTTCGCAATGACAGGAGTGCTCGCATGATGCGACCCGAGACGGCCACCGTCGCCGCCCACACCGATCTCGTCAACCTCGCCGAGGACATGCGCCAGCTCTCCACGGCGTTCATGTCGGTGTCGTCCACCGATCGCGCGCTCCTGGCGATGGCCAGCATCCAGACTCTCGAAGTGGCCGAGCTGCTGAACTCGGGCGAGTGGACGCTGGAGGCCGCCCTCGCCTGGCTCGAAGCCGGCGTCAAGGCCATGGAGCGCGTCGCATGAGGTTCGATGATCTGGCACCCGAAGTGCTGTTCGCTGCCGGTGCCGTCGCCTGGGCGATCTACGGCATCGTCGTCCTCGTCGAACACCTCATCGAACGGAGCAGCCGATGAGCGAGCCCCTGGTCATTGTCGATTCGTCCGCGTGCTCGCACGTCGTCGCCTGCTCGGTCTGCCACGGCTCCTGGGTCTTCCTCTCGAAGACCACCGCCGATGAGGAAGCCCAAGCACACCGCCTCATCGAGCGCCTCGCAGCCCTGCCCATGTGCAGCGAGGTCGGATGCAAGGGCAACGCCGTGACCCGGGGCGTATGCCGGCCGCACTACGACGCCCGCCGATACCAGGAACGGAAGGCTCCTCGTGGCTGAAGGGTCAAGCCGGGGCGCTGCCTGGAACGCCCTGCGCCTCAAGGTGCTGGAGCGTGACCGCTACATCTGCGCGTACTGCGGAGGCGAGGCGACCGAGGCCGACCACGTGATCCCGAAGAAGCTCGGTGGCAAGGACGAGCTAGCCAACCTGGTCGCCGCGTGCAAGCCCTGCAACTCGTCCAAAGGCGCGCGACTAGGCAGCCGGATCACCTGGTTCAACCGCAATTGGCTGAGCCGTGTCTGATCCGCCGGCCGCCGTCGTGTCGGTGCCCCCGGTTTTCTGTGGGCACCCCAGATCACCCCGCCCCCAGCCCTCATTTTCACGCGCAAGTTCAAACATTTCGACCAAGGAAAAGCCATGACAGCGAACGCCGAGCAACGCCCCATCGAGGCCACCGTAGACGCTCAGATTGACGCCGATTTGCGCCAGAAAGCCGAAGAATCCGGCGAACTCACCTTCCTCGGCTCGATCGAGGCGTTCATCGCGGTAAGCCGCTGGCTCGGCCCCGAGCACGGCCCCGCCTTGGTGACCCTGCGCGCCCTCGCCCGCCAGCTCGACCAGCGCGTGACGGCCGCCATGGTCGCCCAGTTCGGCGTCGCGTTCCGAGACCTCCGCTCGCAAGCACCATCCGCCCCGCCGGCCTCCGATGGCGTCGAGGACATCATCGACGAGGCCCGCAGCTCGTGACGCTGCTGCTGGAGGCCCCGGCATCCTCCCCGCCGTGGATGCCGACGCGGTACTCGCTGCCGCTCGCCGAGGACTTCACCACGCACGGCGACTGGCTGCTGCGCCTGGTCGATGTCGTGTGGAGGCTCCCGGACGGCTCGGCGCTTGAGCTGGACGAATGGCAGCGCTGGCTGATCCGCGCGATGCTGGAGACCTACCCGGCCGGGCACAAGCGCGCAGGCGAGCTGCGCTATCGCCAGGTGCTCGTCTCGGTCAGCCGGCAGAACGGCAAGAGCGTGCTCGGCGCGATCCTCGGCCTCTACGGGCTCGTGAGAGAAGCCGGCGCGCTCGTCATCGGCATCGCATCATCGGCCGAGCAAGCCCGAATCATCTACGCCCGCCTACTGTCCGTCATCCGTGGCAACAAGTCCCTCGCCGCCCGCTTCGCCCGCCTGACCGACACACGTGGTATCCAGTCGCTCGACGGCGGCCGCTACGAGATCAAGCCCTCGAAGTCTGCCGCCGTCCAGGGCCTCGACCTCACCGTTGGCCTGGTGGACGAGCTGCACATCACCAAGCCCGAGCTGTGGTCGGACATGGTGAACGGCTCCGCCGCCCGCCGCTCCGGAGTCGTCATCGGCCTCACGACCGCCGGCGACGACTCCAGCGAGCTGCTGCTCCAGCTCTACAAGAACGCCGAGGATCCCGGCGCGCGATTCGGATTCTTCATCTGGGAGGCCCCCGAGGCCCGCATCCCCGAGGACGACGAGACGCTAGGGGCCTACCTCTGCGCGGCATCCCCCGGGCTCGCGTGCGGCCGGCTCGACCTGGAGACCGCCATCAGCGACGTGCGCGGCCTGCCCGAGCCGGACGCGATCCGCTACCGCCTCAACCGCTTCACCGCCTCCTCCAACGCCTTCATCACCCTCGACCTCTGGAGCAAGCAGCGCCGGCCCTCCGGCCAGGCCTTCCCGAGCGGCCGGCCGATCTTCACCTTCGATCGCACGCCCGACTGGGGCTTTGCCGCCATCACGGCCACCGTCAAGGCCGGCCCCGACACCCATTCCGAACTCGTCGCGTCGATCACCAACCCGAACCTGGAACAGCTCGTCGCCGTCGCCGTCGAGCTCAACCGATTCTCGCCCGTCGTGTTCGCCATGGACGGGTACGCGCTCAAAGACCTCGGCCTCGAACTCAAGAAGCGCGGCCTGCCCGTCTGGATCGCCAACCAGGGCGACGTGATCAACGCCTCCGCGCTGCTCTACGCCAAGCTCAGCACCGGCAAGCTCTGGCACGCCGGCGACCCGCTGCTCACGCTCCAGGTGCCGCGCACCGTGCGGAAGAACATCGGCGAGCAGTTCCGCATCAGCCGTGGCGACTCGTCCATCGAGATCGACGGCGTGCTCTCCACCGCCATCGGCGTGTTGGCCGCAGAGACGCGCAGCGACGACACGCTGCAAGTGTTCTAGCTTTTGGAATCCTTAGCCTGCTCTCCGTTCGATCACAGACACGGAGGGCAGGCACATGGGGCGCATCGCGGATTGGCTGCTCGGCCCGGTTCCCGCCGAGCCGACGCACACGCGATCGGAGGAAACGCTGGCATCTGACCCGAGCACCGCGCTAGTCATCCCGCCGCGTGCCGGCTCCGGCAGCACCCGGTCGGTCAGCGCCGGCGAAGCGCTCGGAGTGTCGATGGCCTACCGGGCTATCCAGATTCACGCCGTCGCCAGCAAGCAGCTCTCGATAGTCGCACTCCGCGAGCGAGACGGCAAAGCACTCCCCATCGCCCCGTCCCTGGTGCGCCGCCCCGACGTTCGGCTCACCCGCTCGTCGTTCGTCGAACAGTGCGTCGTCTCCCTCGCCAGCCAGGGCAACGCCTACTGGCTCAAGTCGTTCGAGGCTCCCGGCGTCGTGCGCAACGTCCAGTGCCTCAACCCGCTCGACGTGGTGCCCATGGGCGACGCGAACGGCGAGCTCGCCGGCTACAGCTACCGGGGTCGCGATCTGAACATTGACGAGGTGCAGCACCTCAGCCTGCTGCGCGTTCCCGGCTCCCTCAAGGGCCTCGGCCCGATCCAGGCCGCACAGGTCGAGCTGCGCGGAGCCCTCGATCTCCGCGACTACTCGCAGAACTGGTTCCAGGACTCCGGCATCCCCAACGGCGTGCTGAAGTCCGATCAGCACCTCCAGTCCGACACGGCCGCCCAGGCGAAAGCGACGTGGAACGAGTCGCAGGGAGCCAAGAAGGGCGTCGCCGTCCTCGGTGCCGGCCTCAGCTACCAGCCGATCTATCTCTCGCCGGCCGACGCCCAATTCCTCGAGTCGCAGAAGTTCACCGTCACCCAGATCGCTCGCCTGTTCGGCGTGCCGGCCTCGCTCATGCTGGCATCCGTCGAGGGCTCCGCGCAGACCTACGCGAACGTCGAACAGGACTGGCTGGGCTACGTCCGGTTCGCGCTCATGGCGTACCTGGTCGAGATCGAGGATGCCCTCTCCGACCTGCTGCCGCGCGGCACCGTCGCCAAGTTCAACATCGAGGCGCTGCTCCGCGCCGACACCACCACCCGCTACGGCGCACACAAGACCGGCATCGAGGCCGGCTTCCTCACCATCCCCGAAGTGCGCGCGATCGAGAACCTGCCGCCGCTGCCCGAGACCACGACGCCCAAGGAGATCCCCAATGACTGACATCGACACCCTGCTCGCCAAGCACTCCACCCGCGAGCTGGCGATTCGCTCCACCGACACCGAGCGCCGCGAGATCACCGGCATCGCCGTCCCCTGGGGCCAGCGCGCCGACATCGGCGGATGGTTCACCGAGGAGTTCGAGCGCGGCGCGATCCAGGACTCCGACGACGCCCTCTACTTTTACGGCCACCGCGAGCCCATCGGCCGCATCATCTCCCACCGCGACACGGAGGAAGGGTGGGAGATCACGGCCCTGGTCTCCAGCACCCGCGCCGGCGACGACGCCCTCACCCTCGCCCGCGACGGCGTACTCACCCGGCACTCGATCGGATTCCGCTTCGACCAGTACGAAGTCGATGAGTCGGGCGACGTGCCCCACATCACGCACAAGCGCTCAAAGGTGGACGAAGTGAGCCTCGTTCCCTTCCCCGCCTACGACGGCGCGACCGTCACCGACGTTCGCCACTCCCTCACCACCACCATCACCCAACCCCGCAAGGAGACCAGCATGTCCGGAACCGCTACCGACGACGCCCTCGACGTTCGCGCTCTCGCCATCGAGAGCAGCGAAGCGCTCGCAGACCTGGAGCGCCGCTTCGCCCTCATCCCGACCACGCCCACGGTCGCCGCGCCTGCCGGCGACACCCGCTCGGCCGGCGCATTCCTCAAGGCCCTCGTGGCCGGCGACGAGGACGCGATCCGCTCGTACAACGCCTCGCAGGAACACCTCTTCGACGAGGCGCAGACGCGCGCCTACGCCGGCGGCACGAGCGCCGACGCACCGGTCAAAGATGCCTGGGTCGGCGACCTCACCCGCATCTTCGACGCCTCCAGTGGCGTTCTCGCAAGCGCGTTCGCCACCGGCACCCTGCCCGCCCAGGGCAACAACATCGAGTACGCCCAGCTCCTCGCCAACACCACGACTGTTGAGGAGCAGGCCAACGAGGGCGACGACCTCAAGTTCGGCAAGGTCACGCTGGAGACGAAGACCGCCCCGGTCAAGACCTACGGCGGCTACACCCAGCTCACCCGCCAGCAGATCGAGCGCAGCACCCTGCCAGTGCTGAACCGCTCCCTCCAGGCGCTTGCCCTCGCCGCCGGCGCCAGAAAGAAGCTCGTCCTCCGCGCCGCGTTCAACGCCCTGGTCACCGCCCGACGCGCCATCGCCGGCGACGCCGGCGTCGTCCTGCTCGGCGCAACGCTCGCCGCCTCGACCGCCGCGCAGTGGACGGCCGCCATCATCGACGCCGCGATCAAGTACGACGCCGAGAACGCCGGCATCGACGCGATGCTCGTCTCGCCCAACGTGTTCAAGCGCCTCGACGCCCTCACAATCGCCGGCGACAAGGCCCTCAAGGTCACCGACGAGAGCAAGTCGATCGGCACGCTCAACCTCGTCGGCCTGACGGGCAGCCTCGCCGGGCTGAAGGTCGCGGCCGACCCCGGCCAGACCGGCGATCAGGCCTCGTTCGTGAACGGCGAGGCGATCCGCCAGTACGACAGCTCGCTCGTCAGCCTCCAGGACGAGAACATCATCAACCTCTCCAAGGACTTCAGCGTCTACCGCTACGGCGCAGTCGCCCCCGAGGTTCCCCAGTTCGTCGTCCCGATCAAGTTCGGAGCGTAAGGCCATGGCCTCCGCCGACCTCATCACTCGCCTCACCGACTACGTGAAGGCCGACGCACACTCAGTGTCGTCGTCCGACGAGAAGTTCATCGAGACGTGCCTGGACGAGGCGGAGGCCCTGGTCTCGGCCCGGGTCGGAACGGCCACCGTGCCGACCCCGATCCTGGAGCGCGCGCAGATCGAAGTCGGCTCGGAGCTGTACAACCGGCGGAGCGCCCCGAACGGCATCAGCCAGTTCTCGGCCCCCGACGGCTCAGCCATCCGCGTCGCCCGCGATCCGATGGTCGCCGCCTACCCGATCCTCCAGCCGTACCTCCCGCTGGGGCTCGCATGAGCGGCGACCTGCTCGTCCTCCGCGAGGATCTGGTCGATTCCCTCGCCGGCCTCGACCTGAACACCTACACCCACATACCCGGCCGGATGGCGCTGCCTGGCGCATTCGTCATGGCCGGCTCCCCCTACATCGAGCAGGGCCAGACCTTCGGAGAGCGAACCGTTCGCTTCGAGGTCGTGCTCTGCACCCAGCAAGGCGACAACGCCTCCGAGACGCCCGCCCTGGACGAGCTGATCGAGGGCGCTCAGGCCCGTCTGGAGGCCGCCGGCTGGCAGGTCGAGCAGATCAGCCAGCCCTACACCCAGAGCTTCAACAACGCCCAGGGCCTCGTCACCGCCATCACCGTCACGACCGACGTGACCTTCACACAAGGAGTCTGAAATGGGTTCACCCCGCATCAAAGGCAACAAGAAGCCCGTCCTCACCCTCGGCACCCCGGGGGCTGACCAGTCCGCCGACATCATCTCGTGGTCGATCGAGAACGAGGAGGCCGACTCCGACGTTGTGACGTTCGAGGACGCGGCCTCCGGCGGAGCGCGCCAGTACTTCCTGCGCGGCGCTGCGATCCAGTCCACCGCCTCGACCTCATTCTGGCGGTACGTGTGGGAGAACACCGGCGAGACGGACATTCCGTACACGGTCGCCCCGCACGGCAACGCCATCGCGACCGCCGAGGAGCCGCACTTCGTCGGCACGCTGACCATCGGCGCGAAGCCGACCATCGGCGGCGAAGCCTCGACCTCGCGCTCGTCCGCGTTCCAGTTCGACTACGAGTTCGAGATCGAGGGCGAGCCCGTCATGGACTCGGGCACCCCGTAATGACCACCCAGGCGGGCAGCGGCTTCCACCAGGGCGGCACCGTCCTGGTGGAGGGCGTCGCCGAGGTCAGCCGGCGGTTGCGCGCCGCCGGCTCCGACCTCAGCGAGATGTCGGAGCTAATGCACCGCCTGGGCAACATCGTCATCGCCAACGCGCGCGTTCCCGCCAAGTCGGGGTCGCTCGCCAGCACACTCCGCGCGGGCAAGGGCAAGACCAAAGCCGTTGTCCGCGCGGGGTACCGCAACCGGGGAGCCCACGCCGGCGTTGTCCACTACGGCGACCCGCACCGAGGCACCCGCCCCCAGCCGTTCCTCACCGACGCGCTCAAGCGCTCCCAGGGCCGCATCGTGAGCGAACTCTCCGCCGGCATCACCACGATCCTCCACAACAACGGGCTCAAGTAGCCCCCAGCAGAAACGAGACCCCATGGCAACGTTCGACTTCGACTCCCTCACCCTCGGCGAGGTGGCCACGATCGAGGATCTCTCCAATCAGTCCATCTCGACCATCGCCGACGCGACCTCGCCCAAGGGCAAGGCCCTCGCCGCTCTCGCCATGGTCGTCAAGCGCCGCAGCGGCGAGCCGGGCTTCACCTTCAACCAGGCCATGGGCCTGACCCTCGACCAGGCGAACGAGGTGATCGGCCTGAACGAGCCCGAGCCCGGGCAGGACACCGACGAGGGAAAAGGCGAGCCCTCCGACGAGAGCGCGATCGAGTAAAGGCGAGCTTCGTGCTCCTCGGCATCGCGCCGACGGAGTACGACCAGCTCACCCTGGGCGAGCGCGACGCCATCGCCCAGGAAGCCAGCCGGCGTAACCGGCGACCCCGCTAACAGCCCCACCCAGGAAGGACGCCCGAGATGGCCGGTAACACCGTCGTCGTCAGCATCACCGGAAACGCCAAGAGCCTCCAGCGCGCGCTCGGTGACAGTGAGACCGGCCTCTCGAAGTTCGGCAAGGTCGCCGCCGCCATCGGCGTCGCTGCCGGCGTCGCCGTCGCCGCGATCGGCACCAAGGCCGTCCGCAGCGCCTCCGACCTGGAGCAGGCCATGGGCGGTATGTATGCCGTGTTTGGCCAGAGTGGCACTCAGATGGAAGCGTGGGCGACCAAGGCCGCCAACTCGGTCGGCCTGGCCAAGAGCGAGTACGCCTCACTCTCCACCGTGCTCGGCGCCCAGCTCAAGAACATGGGCGTCGCCCAAGACCAGCTCGCCGGCCAGACTGACAAGCTCGTCGGCCTCGGCGCTGACCTCGCCGCCCAGTTCGGCGGCTCGACCTCGGATGCCGTGTCTGCCCTCTCCTCGCTGCTGCGCGGCGAGCGTGACCCGATCGAGCGCTACGGCGTCTCGATGAACGAGGCCGCGCTGAAAGCGAAGATGGCGGAGATGGGGCTGTCCGGCCTGACCGGCGAGGCCGAGAAGAACGCCAAGCTCCAGGCCACCCTCGCACTGCTCTACCAGCAGACCGCCGACGCCCAGGGCGCATTCTCCCGCGAGAGCACCACCCTCGCCGGTGCGCAGCAGCGCCTCGCCGCCGGCAGCGAAAACCTGTTTGCCACCCTCGGTTTCTCGCTTCTGCCGGCAGTGACCGCCGTGAGCGCCGCCCTCGGAACTCTCGTGAACCGGGTGCAGGAGTCGGCCGCGTTCGAGGCGTTCACCGGCTACCTCACCGACGCCTCCAACAGCTTCGCCGACTTCGTGTTCGGCCTCCTCAACGGCACCGCCACCCTCGACTTCAGCGGCATGTTTCAGGGCCTCCTCGACGCCGCCGTGAGCGGCATCCAGTCGGCGGCCAACTGGCTCGCAGCCGGCGGCGCGGCCACCATCGTCAACAGCATCGTCGCCGGCCGAAGCGCCGTGTTCGACGCCGCACTCCAAGTCTTCCCCGCGATCCTGCAAGCACTGGTCGCGGCCATCCCCGCGATCGTCACCGGCCTCGTCGTGCTCGTCACCCAACTCGCCCAGATGCTTGTCGCCCAGGCCCCGCTCATCCTCGCCGGCGCGATCCAGTTGTTCCAGGGGCTCCTCAACGCGCTCATCGAGGTGCTGCCGGTGCTGCTTGCCGGCATCATCGCCCTGCTGCCCCCGATCCTGGAAACCCTCATCGCGATGATCCCCGTGCTGCTAACGGCCGCCGTCCAAGTCTTCACCTCTCTGGTCGAAGCATTGCCGGTCATCCTGCCGCTACTCATCACCGCCATCGTGGCGCTGCTGCCCAAGCTGATCGAGACGCTGCTGAACCTCATCCCCGCGATCCTGGATGCGGCCGTCCAACTCTTCACATCGCTCGTGGAGTCGCTGCCGATCATCCTGCCGCTGCTCGTCGTAGCGATCCTTGAGCTGCTGCCCAAGATCATCACCACCGTCATCGGGATGATCCCCAAACTGATCGATGCGGCCGTGAAACTCTTCACCGGCATCGTGGAGGCCATCCCCAAGGTGCTGCCCCAGCTCATCCGAGCGCTCATTGACCTGGCACCCACGATGATCTCCACCCTCATCGGCCTCGTGCCCCAGCTCATCCGCGCCGGTGTCGATCTGATCGGCGGCCTCGTCCAAGGCCTCTGGAACGCCGGCGGCGCAGTCGGCTCCGCACTGCTCGACATCGCCGGCAGCGCTATCGACGGATTCCTCGGATTGCTCGGCATCCACTCGCCGTCTCGCCTGTTCGCCGGCTACGGCAAGAACGTGATCCAGGGCCTCGTCAAAGGCCTCGACGGCAACGCACGCCTGGTGGACAAGAGCCTGGACGGGCTCGCCGGCCGCGTCTCCGACTTCGGCCCCACCCTTGCCACCCCCGACCTCAGCTTCACAGCATCGGCCGGCGGCACCGCCCCGGCCCCGACCTACCAGGTGTACGTCAACACACTCAACCCGACCGCCGAGACCGGCCGAATCATCGTCCAGTCCATACGCGACTACGAGACCGCAGGAGGCCGGCTGTGATCATCGAGCGGCCCCTCCGCGGGAAAGTTGACGTGCAGGCGTTCGAGGGCGGCCTGTGGGTCACCTACATCGCCAACGCGACCGGCGTCTCCATCCGACGCGGCGGTAGCCGAGACGGCCTCGGCGTGAAGACCGACGTCGGTCTGTGCTCGTTCACTCTCAAGAACACGCAAGACCCGCTCGCCGGCGGCACATTCGTGCCCGGCCAAGCGGTGCGGGTCGTCGGACTGCTCGGCCCGCTCTTTACCGGGCGTCTGGTAGACATCGCGTCCGCGTACCCGCTCGACAAGCAGAACGGTCAGAGCCGGGCAATGGTCACCGTGACCGTGGCCGACGCGGTGCGAGTCCACGCCAGCACGCCGCGCTATGGGGTCACCATCGCCGCCGGCTTCGAAACGTTTGAGTCGCGCATCAACCGTCTGGCCGGGTCCGCTCAGGCTCCGGTCCAGGTGCCGACCGTCGGAGCACCCCGGGAGGTGTACAGCTTCTAATGGCCACATTCGACGCAGGTCTCGCCGCCGGCTACGTTCTCCGCCTGGAGGTCGCTCAGGGGCCACAGACCGGCAACAGCTCCACTGTCTTCTGGTCGCTCCGCATCATCAAGGGCGCCGGCGAGGGCCGCCGCGCGGAAGGCCCGCACTACTGGTCTGCGAACCTCGGTGGCATCCCGGTTGGCGGCTCGATCCCCGCCTATGACTTCCGCAACTACGGCGAGCTGTACCTGGCCGATAGCTCCGTCAACCTCGCGCACAACGCCGCCGGGTACCTCACCGCGTCATTTAGCGCCAGCTACGACGACAACAACAGCTGGGGCGAGCTGGGTGACGGCTCCACCGGCGGCAACGTCTCGTTCATCCGCATCCCGAAAGCGCCGGCAGTCCCCACTGGACTGGCCGCAGGCAACACGACGCCGAGCTCTGTGACGCTCGGCTGGACTGCCCCGGACAACATGGGCGCGGCAATCACCGAGTATCAGGTTCAGTACGCGACCGACGCCGGCTTCACCACCAGCGTCGGCACCCAGACGTTTGCCGGCACTGGTACCGCGGAGAAGACCGTGACGGGCCTCGCCGCCGGCCCGACGTACTGGTTCCGGGTGCGTGCACGCAACAGCCAGGGCTACAGCGGCTACTCCAGTGCCGTGTCGAAGACACCGGCGTTGCCCGCTCCCAACCTCACGGGTCTCACTCAGAACGCTGCCGCCGCCCTCATCGCTTCGTGGTCAGCTCCGAGTGTCACAACGGGCCTTGTGGGCTACCGGGTGCAGATCGCCACGAACCCGGCGTTCACAGCCGATCTGGTCACCGCCGACATCGGCAATGTGCTGAGCTACGCACACCCAGGCCTTGCCGGCGGCCGCACCTATTACGCCCGGGTCGCCGCCCGCACGGCAGGCGGAAGTAACACCTTCTCCAACACGCTCAGCTACCTGCTCGTGTTGGACTCCGGAGATCTGGATGGCTGGACGCGCGTGGGCGCCAAGCCCGCACAGATCTCATACTTCACCGCCTCCGGCCTCCGCCGTGGCATCGCCAACAGCAAACAGGCCCTCTGGCTGGAAAGCCTCTCCACCGCCGCCGTGACGCTCGCCGCCGACACATTCGGCATCCAGAAGGTCATCACCGGCCTTGTCGTCGGCAAGGCCTACCGTTTCGAAGCAACCGGCACTCGCTCCGACAGCCCGCGCGGCGACGCTTACCGCCTGCGCGTGGTGAGCGAGGCCAGCGCCGCCCCGGTCACCCTCGGCACCGTGGCCACCCCGCTCGGCTTCGTGGAGTTCGTCGCCGACGCCACCTCGGTCACGGTGCAAATCCTCCTGGCCGAGACGGTCACCGTGGCCGGCGCAGAGAACGTGATCGAGCGCGCGGCCTTCACCGGCATCAAGCTGCTGGAGCTGAACACCGACTACCCGCAGCGCCTCCGGGAGACCGTGCTCGAGTCCGACCTTGCTACCCACTTTGACCTCGCATGTAACTCGGTCGGAGCGTCATGGGGCGTTGGCAAAGACGGCACAACACGCTTCCTCCTCCCCGGCACAGCCCTGCCAGTCACGGCTGTGTTCTCCGATCAGGTGGACGACAACGCGCAGAGCTATATCGACATCTCGGCCGGCTACGACACTCGCGCGATGACCAACCGTCTCGTCGTCACCAACTACGGCGTCGATGAGACCAGAGCCAACGAGAAGAACGATGAGCTGGTCGTCACAACCCCGGCATCCATCACCGCGTACGGCACCCGCTCCCAGACCCTCCGAACCAACCTTTACAGCGAAGTGCCCTACGGGGCGGCCCTCACCGACCGCCTGGCCGCGATCCTCGATGCACGCGACCAGCCGGAGCTGCTCGTCTCCCAGCTTCGAATGAACGCCCAGCAAGACCTCGCCATGGCCAACACCCTCGACGTCGGTCAGCGCATCATCGTGCACTTCAACGGCGTACAGCAGGACTCCCAGATCATCGCCATCACCCACGACATCCAACCCACCCGCTGGCTCGTCACCATCGACCTCCAACCGCTCTAGGACACTCGCTATGGCATTTCGCGACATCGAAGACCGGCTCCGCATCCTGGAGTCTAAGAACTCCGCCCAAGCCCTCGACCTGATCGCCCTCCAGGGTGCGCTCAGCGCCGCGACGGCCCGGGGCGTCCCCACCGGCGTGGTGCAAGAGTTCGCCGGCACCGCCGCGCCGGCCGGCTGGCTGCTCTGCCAGGGGCAAGCCGTTTCACGCACAACCTATGCGGCCCTGTTCGCTGCGATCGGAACCGCGCACGGTGCCGGGAACGGTTCGTCCACGTTCAACGTGCCCGACCGTCGCGGCCGTGTCGGCGTCGGCCTCGACACAGCCCAAACCGAGTTCAACACCCTCGGCAAGACCGGCGGCTCGAAGTCGCACGCGCTCACCCCCGCTGAAGGCCCGGTTCACAGCCACAGCCCCGCCGCAATTGTCGATGCCACGATCCTCAAATGGGGCGCGGGATCAGCCTCAGGCACGGGCAACGCGTACCTGTCCAGCACCGGCACCGGCTCCAACGTCACCAAAACCGGCGACGCGGGCGGCGGTGCTGCCCACAACAACCTCCAGCCCTACGTCACCGAAAACTTCATCATCCGCACCTAGTAGAAAGCGAACCGCATTGATCCAGCAAACCGAGAACACCACAACCCACACCACCATCCGCTACACCGCGCCGGCCGCCGACACCTCGCAGATGGTCGCCGAAGTGGAGAACGGTGTAGCCACGTTCACCGTCAGCGGCACCACCCAGGTTGTGCCCGTCGAATCCCTGCCGGCATACCTCGCCCTCGTCGCGGCAGTCCAGGCGGCCGTCATCCCGACGCCGACGCCGGCACCGAACCCGGCCCTGGAGCAACAGTGAGCGGCCAGACAGAACGAACCGGAAGGCACACCCTGCAGATCATCAAGGCAGCACGCGGCGGCATCACTGGGCACTTCGGCGACACCGACGTTCCGGGTGCCAACGTCAAGCGCCACGGCGGCATGGACATCGGCCACGGAACCAAGACCGCCGCCGACCTCCTCGTCGTCGCGCCCGCAGCCGGCCGGGTCGTCTTCGCGGGCGAGCGCGGCACCTACGGGCTGTGCATGATCTTCGACCACGGCGACGGCTGGGAGTCCCTACTGGCGCACCTCTCCGAAGTCACCGTCCACCCAGGCTCCGAGGTCGCCCAGGGGCAGGCGGTCGCCGTCATGGGCGACACCGGTGGCGACTGGCCCGTCCACCTCCACCAGGAGCTGCGCCTCGCCGGCACGCAGCTCGACCCCGAGAAGTACCTCACGAACACCCCGGTCGGGGGCGCCGGCACACCCATCACCACCACAGCAAGGAGAGACACCATGGCACGACCAATCCGGCAGGGAACACCTGGCCAGACCTACTACAACGGATGGGCGCTCATCGGGGAACTCACCTTTGAGCTGAACCCGTCCGACGAGGCCCGCGCCAACGAATGGGGCCGGATCTGGAACGGCAAGTCCGGCCAGTACGACACTGTGACCAGCACGGAGTTTCACGCCGCCCTGGCCGGCGTCAACCGCCGCCGCGCCATGATCGGCCAGCCCGCGCTCCCGCTGCCCCGGTAGCGCCCGCCCATGGCCGACGCCGTGCTGATTGCCCTGCTCGCCATGATCGGCGTGCTCGGCTCCGCGTTCGTCGCCGGCGGCATCACCCTCGTGCTGTCGCTGGCGAAGAACCGTCAGCAGAACCACCTGCTCTACCTCTGGAACCGCCAACTCGTCGATCACATCTATCGGGGCTACCCGCCACCACCACCCGAACCGCCGGAAGGGCTGTTCGGCAACCCCTAAGGAGAAATCATGGATACCCAGTTCCTGCCGCTGTCCGTCCGGCGCGGCCTTTACCTGGTCGCCCTCGCAGCGGCGGTTGCTGCGCCATTCGTGGCGATCGCAGCCCCCGAGTATGCACCACCGGTCGTGACGGCCTCCAGCATCCTCGCAGCGGCTGCGGTCGGGACGGCCCTGGCCAATCCGAGCGGACGCAAGTCGGGCGCGCACGCATCCGAGTAGCGCCAGGCGCAAGAAGAGACCGGGTTGCCACCGTGCAACCCGGTCTCTTCGCATCTAGCTAGGCGACGCGCTGCCCCCAGCGTTTGTGCGCCGCCTGGCGGGTCGTGCCGGCGGCATCCGCGATCGCTTGCCACGAGCGTCCACCCTCGTGCTGCCCGTCCACGGCATCGGCTATTGCTCGGTCGAGATCATCCCGAAGCGCCAGCAACTCACGTAGTTCGGGCTCGTCAGCTTCGGCCACGCGCCGACCTCCGGCCCGGATCATCCGGCGCAGCATCGACAGGTATTCAGACGTTTCGACACTCATATTGCTGCCCTTCCTTGTCGTGATTCTGGTGTCAACGTGGAGTTGACACTCGCCAGCGGTGCGCCGACGCGGCTAGCGCCTTCGACTATGCGGCGCAGTCGGTCGGTGGGCATCTTGACGTAGACGCGCACCATGTTTAGGCTCGCCCAGCCCATCAGCTCGGCTACCGCGTAGGGGTCGCCCTCGGCCATGACCCAGAACCGAGTTGCCGCGCGGTGGCGCAGCTTGTGAATCGTCCAGTCGCCTTCGAGCAAGTTGTTCACTCGCTTGCCGAGCCAGCGCGGCGAAATGTGCCCCTCGTCGTCGCCGGGGAACAAGTAGCCGGCCGGTCGAGCGAGGAGCGACCGGGCCATGACTCGGGTGAGTGGAACGGTGCGGAGCTTGCTGCCCTTGCCGTGCACGAGCAGGTCGAAGCCGAGAAGCGTTTCCTGGATGTCGCTGGAGTGAATCACCGAGATCTCTGCACGGCGTAGCCCGTGCTCGGCGGCCAGGTCTATCCAGATTGCTTCGTCAGCGTCGGCCCGCACGAGCGCTTCGAGGTAGACGCGATCGGGGACGGGGCGGGGGTTGGGGTCGGCTGCCTTTACGCGGTCTACTTGTTCGAGGGGATCATCTGTTGTCCACCCGGCGCGGATCGCCCAGCCGTAGAAGGATGCGAGTGTGCCGCGTCGGCCGCGTCGTGTCTCGCGTTCCCAGTTCTGTTGTGCAAGGTAGCCGACTAGCTCTGCGCCAGTCATGTGCCAGGGGCCAGAGCCGATGCGGCGGGCTAGGTGCTGTAGGTGCTCGCGTCGTGTACGGAGAGTCGTGCGGGGTGATCCAGCGGCGGTCTGCGCGTCGATGTAGTTGGTGATAGCTGTTGCCCACTCGGGCGGGATTGTGTTCATCCGCCGAACGTATGCCGGTGATCCAACCGTGTTGTTGCGTGACTCGGCCCCCTTCTTGGTGCCACTCATTCAGCACCCGCTTTCGGTAGTGTTCTGCTCATGTCTGATTCGATCCCCTCATCAACTCGTGAAACGCTGAGCGAGGACGCCCGTTCCCAGATCCTGAACGCGGAAGTTGCTAAGCAAGCTTCACGCGGCTGGAACGTTCAGACCGTCGCAGCGGGTCAGGCCGTGCTCTCCAGGAACAAGCGCATCGGCTGGTTTTGGAACACGATCCTCACGATCCTCACGGGAGGACTGTGGCTGATCGTGGTGATCGTTCGAGTTGTGAACCGGAAGAAGAACACACTCGTGATCACGGTGGATGCCTACGGCAAAGTGCGCACTAGCTGACTCTCATGCGCTTGGCCTGAATCACTCGGTTCGAGGTCGAACAGTGACACGGCTGCGCTCTCGCGATCGTCGAGCGTCAGCTGGCACTCGTTGCAGTAGTGCCCTGTAGCAGCGTCGCCACGGGCACACCAGCACGACGAGTTGTCGCAGCGCACAAAGCACAGTCGGCCGAGGTAGGTCCCCCAGGGCGTGACGAGATCGCCGCTGCCGACATAGATCGAGTCCTCGGGCAGCATCCACTCGATCGCCCCGTAGGCCGGTCGGTCACCGTAATCCCAGCGCACCCGCTGGCCGACCTCGAAGCGATCGACAGGGGCGGTCAGATCAACGCTCATGCCAGGGCCTCGGCGAGCACGTCGGAGGCCGCCCAGAGAACCAGCAGATCCTCGACGCAAACTACAGACCAGAAGGTTAGGGGTTCGAATCCCTTCGGGCGCACAGAGTACAAGGCCTCATCTTCGGATGGGGCCTTTTCTGTTTCCTCCGCTGCCATGGCGCGAGCGTTCGTGATCGTCGCCCCTCAGAGCGTGGCTTGACGACGCCCCTTGCTGCCGCGCATCGCGCATGCCGTCCTATTGCGGCTACTGGAGACGAGGCCTCGGCTCGCGCGTGATCTCTGAACGCTACAGGTGGACTCGCGACGAGGTCACCGACGCTTAAACATCGGATCTTCCGGGAAATCCGCGCCCGCTGCGACGATGCCGTCGCGGTTGCGCGATACGGCTCCTGTGTCCTCATAAAGGCGGACACGGGGAGCTGATACGAGCACGGCCGTCCATGACGGCCTCCCCGACACCCGCATACGGGGGTCGTTGACATCGGATGTTTGCCTCGATACGCTCATGCTGATTCCACCGCGGGGTCGATATCGAGCGTCTCGAGTCGGTACCCCGGGCGGTGGAAGGCGCGGTCAATCGCGCGTTCATGCATCACAAACGAAGAGGTTTGATATGGAAAGAACACGTCTATTTCTGCGCGCGGGTGCCGTGGCACTCGCCGCAACGGTTTGTATCGGCGTCGTGCCAGTGGGGGCGGCGCAGGCCGGCGTCCGCACGGTGACGGCGCAAGCGGATGCCGGCGCTGCGGCATCCGCCGCTGACTGGGAGAAGGTCAGCGCGATCGTCGGCGGCATCTACGGGGAATGGCGCGGAGACGCCTATGGCGGGGCGATCTCGAACAGCGTGCCCAACACCGCGCTGCTCGGGAACGGCGACGTCGGTGTCACCTCGTACGGCGCCAAGGGGCAGAAGTCGTTCCTCATCTCGAAGTCCGATTTCTACTCGGCTGGTGACCTGAAGGGTGTGTTCAACAGCGGCAACAACCTGACCAAGCCACTCCCGGTCGGGGGCATTACGATCCAGGGCAAGCCCGATGACGCGGCGTCCGAGCCCAATCTCGCTCCGACGCGGTCGGCGGTGTCCGCCAGCGGCCAGCACGACGCATTCGCTCCGGCGCTCGCCGTCAACGGCGCCATGCAGAACGACGCGAACGGCTACGGCTGGGTGACCGGCGTCGGCAGGACGCACTGGCTCGAGGTGTCGTTCCCCGAGGCGATCTCGGTGCAGCGCTGGGTGGTGAAGAACGACGGCGCCGTGCGCAGCGGCTACAGCGCGAACAACACGAGTGCGTTCCGGCTGCAGGTGAGTGAGACGGGTGGGCCGGGCGCCACCTGGACCGACGTCTCGGTGGTCGACAACAACACGGCTGACGTCTTCGACCAGAACCTCGAACAGGCTGTCTCGAGCAAGCACTTCCGGCTCTACGTGACGAACCCGCTGCAGCAGAGCAACACCGATGCCAACCCGCGGGCGCGCATCGGTCAGTTTGAGCTCTACGCCGAGACCAAGGCCCCGACCGCGCCGGAGGCAACGGTCGAGACGCACGAGAAGCAGGACATCCTGAACGCCACGATCGAGACCTCGATGGCGCTCGGCGGCGTACCCGTCGAGATGGACACCTGGTTGGCTCCGTCGGGCAACGTGATGGTCACCGAGCTCGTGTCCAAGGGCGACCGAGCCGTGGAGCTCGAGGTCCAGACGTGGGGCAAGCCGGGAAACGGCAGCTACCCCGTTGCAAGCAGCGTCGAGGACGGCGTCGCAACCGCGAACCGCTCCACCTTCAACAACGCACCGGCCAACCCGGATTCGTGGCGCTCGCAGGCCGCGCTTGCGACAGAGGTCGTCGGTGCGGAGACCACGGTGTCCGCCGACAGCGCGAAGGGCATGGGGCTCACGACGTTCACGCTGCCCGCTGGCGAAACCGTGCAGCTCGTGACCGCTGTCGGTGGCGGAGGCAAGAACTTCGGCCCCGACGGCACGCTTCTCACGGATGACCCGGTGGCTGAAGCCGTCGCGATGGTCGCCGATGCGGCATCCGCTGATCGCCTCGCAGCGCTCGAGGGCGAGCACGCCGATTGGTGGAAGGACTTCTGGTCGGCCTCGTACATCGACCTCCCCAACCGGCCGGAGGTGATGCGGTACTACTACGGCGCTCAGTACATGCTGGGCAGCACGTCGAGGGAGGGTGAACTCGCCCCCGGCCTCTTCGGGATCTGGCACACCACCGACAACCCCAGCTGGTCGGGTGACTACCACCTGAACTACAACTTCATCGCGACGTTCTACGGAACGAACTCGAGCAACCGCCCCGAGCTCTCGCTGCCCGCCGTCGATGCGATGCTGAGCTTCGTGCCGAAGGGCGTGCAGCGTGCGGCCGATCCGGCTCAGCTGCGCCGGATCAACAAGGGCTTCGTCGACGGCCGACCCGATCTGCAGAACGGCATCGCCGATGCCCTGCTCTACCCGGTCGGCATCGGACCGTGGGGAACGGTCACCGATGACAACTACCTGTCCGAGGCGCTCAACGCCGCATACAGCGCGTACCCGCTCATTCAGTACTACCACTACACCCAGGACACGGAGTATCTGGAAGAGCACATCTACGACTACCTGAAGAAGGCCGTCAACTTCTACGACGCCTGGCTCGACAAGTCCGGCGACACGTACACCCTGTTCGCCGGCTACAACGAGGGCTCCTGGGCGACCAACCCGGCGGTCGAGCTGGCCGCGCTGAAGAGCGTGCTCACCGAGCTCATCGACGCGAGTGTCGTGCTCGACAAGGATGCCGACAAGCGCGAGCACTGGCAGGGCATCCTCGACAAGCTGGCGCCGCAGCCGACCAGTGAGTGGGCGGGCAAGAAGGTCTACTCCCTTGCCGAGAAGGAGTGGAAGAACGGCCAGTGGGTGCCGCTCGCGAACCCGGTCCCCGGTGACGGCAACATCATCCCGCTCGACATCGTCGTGCCGGGCGGCCAGCTCGGTTACTACTCAACCGCGGACGAGCAGCAGACGGCCCGCAACACGATTGATGTGTTCGGCAACAACGCCTGGCGTCAGATCAACAACTTCCCGCGCATCTTCAACGATGCCGTGCAGTCGCGATATCCGGCGGACGGCGTGCTCGCCAACCTGACGAACACCATCAAGAGCCAGATCCAGCCGAACCTGCGCATCAGCGACGGCAACCACGGTGTCGAGAAGATCGGTGCCACCGCGGCGGTCAACAACATGCTGCTGATGACCGACCAGGGCGTCACGAAGGTGTTCCCGAACTGGGTCGCCGGCGAGAACGCCTCATTCAGCAAGCTCCGTGCGGAGGGCGCCTTCGTGCTCTCGGCGTCTTACGATGGAGCGAGCAACACGGTCAGCGAGATCTCGGTCACCAGCGAGGCGGGCAAGCCGCTCACGCTCGCGGTTCCGTGGGGCGAAGGCGTGCACGTCGTCGACTCCTCCGGGGCGACGATCGCGACCACGCTCGGCACCGCGCCGAACTGGTCGAGCGAGATCACGGCTACGTTCAACACGGTTGCCGGAGAGAGCTACACGGTGCGCCAGCAGGGCGAGCCGCACGCGATCAGCGTGAGGAATGGCGCCTCCACACCCGAGACGGCTCGCGCCGGCGACACGGTGACTCTGACGGCGAATGCCGCGGCCGACTTCCACGAGTTCGCGGGCTGGACCGGCGGCGGCGTGACCTTCGCCGATGCGGAGGAGGCCGAGACCACCTTCACGATGCCCGACCAGGACGTGGCGCTCGAGGCGACGTTCGCGAGCACGGTCCCCGTGCTTGCCGCGACCGCGAGGCAGCAGAACAAGCTGAGCGCGATCGACTTCGCGATCCGTAGCGCCAATGGCAAGGGCTACACGGTCTACGTCTCGGAATCGGGGGCGCCGGGAAGCTTCACCGAGTACGACGCGAAGTACAACTCGAAGGGCGCCCGCCTGTCAGGGTTGAAGGCCGGCCAGGAACTGTACGCGTACGTCGTCTACCGCGAGGGCGGCACGGTTGTGGAGGTGACGTCCACGGTCACGCTGACGCCATAGCCTGAGCACGATTGCACACAGTCCGGGGTCTGGCGCATGCCAGGCCCCGGACTGCTGTCTGCCCCGGTCGACCGGCGATGAGTCTGTCGCGCGGTGACTGTGGTCAGGAGAGCGCGACGATGAGCGTCAACACGGCCAACACCAGGCAGCACGGCGTCATCGTCAGCCGTTCCGAGCGGCTGCGCGAGATCCCATTCATGACAGTGCCGACCACGAAGTAGCCGAAGAGCACCCACGTCCCCACCACGCTCACGGCATCAGGCAGAACCGAGATGACCGAGGCGCGGTCGAGCAGCACCACGGCGAAGAGCGCGTAGAGCACGATCGACACCGCGCTGCCGATGCGCAGCGCGGTAGGGAGCCGCGTGTGCGCCCCGCCCCATGCGAATCGACCCAACGGCGCTCCGGCCGCGAGTGCGCCCTGGAAGACGGCGAGGACGCCGAGGATGACGGTCGCCGCGACCGCTGCGATGACGGGCATGCCTCGACCGTAGCGCCTGGCCGGCCGAATCGACGGCAAGATAGAACAATGGCCGCCAACGACAGCACCCGCGAACACGCCGGAACGACCGCTCTGCGGGCAGCCCGCGACCACCTCCTTGCTCTCCGCAGCGACGGCGAGCGGGCCCGCGCCGAATTCAGTTGGCCGGAGGTCGGCGAGCACTTCAACTGGGCGCAGCACTGGTTCGATGTGCTGGCCGAGGGCAACGACGAGGCCGCGCTCTGGATCGTCGAGGAAGACGGCAGCGAGGCCAGCTACAGCTTCGCCGAGATGCGCGATCGCTCCAACCGACTCGCCAACTGGCTGCGAGCCGAGGGGGTGCGCCCGGGCGACGCCGTCATGCTCATGCTCGGCAACCGGGTCGAGCTGTGGGACTCGATGCTCGCTGTGCTGAAGCTCGGCGCCGTCATTCTGCCGAGCTCGGTTGTGCTCGGCCCGGCCGAGTTGGCCGACCGGGTGGAGCGCGCCGCGGTGCGCTTCATCATCGCCGACCCGACGGATGCCGCCAAGTTCAGCGGCGTGCCCGGCGAGTACCGCGGCATCTGCGTCGGTGCGGGAGAGGCCGGCGCGGCCGCGCCCGCCGGCTGGCTCGACATGGCCGACGCGGCGGCGGCGCCGGCATCCGCGATCGAGAACACCGTCGGCAGCCGGGACCCGGCGCTGATCTACTTCACCTCGGGAACGACGAGCCTGCCCAAGATGGTCGTGCACAGCCACCTCTCGTACCCGGTCGGCCACCTCAGCACGATGTACTGGATCGGCGTGCAACCGGGTGACGTGCACATGGCGATCAGCTCGGCCGGCTGGGGCAAGCACGCCTGGAGCAGCTTCTTCGCGCCGTGGATCGCCGGCGCGACGGTGTTCGTCTACAACTACTCGCGCTTCGATGCCACTGCCCTCGTCGCCCAGCTCGACCGGGCGGGCGTCGCCACCTTCTGCGCGCCGCCGACCGTCTGGCGCATGCTGATCCAGAGTGAGGTGCGCGAGAAGCCGCGCGGGCTGCGCGAGCTGCTCTCGGCCGGCGAACCGCTGAACCCCGAGGTCATCGCCCGCATCCGCGAGTGGTGGGGGCTCGACATCCGCGACGGCTACGGCCAGACCGAGACCACTGCACTCATCGGCAACACCCCAGGAGCGCAGCTGGTTCCCGGTGCGATGGGTCTCCCGCTGCCCGGCGTGAGCGTCGCCATCGTCGACCCGATCACCGGCGCACCGTCGACGAACGGGGAGGGGGAGATCTGCCTCGACCTCGGCACCCGGCCGTTGAACCTCATGACGGGCTACCTCGGCGATGACGCCCGCACCCGCGAGTCGATGCGCGGCGGCTACTTCCACACCGGTGACGTCGCCAGCCGGGCCGACGACGGCACGCTGACCTTCATCGGCCGCACCGACGATATCTTCAAGTCCAGCGACTACAAGGTCTCCCCCTTCGAGGTCGAGAGCATCCTGATCGAGCACCCGGCCGTTGCCGAGGCCGCGGTCGTCGGGGCCCCGGATGCCACACGGCTCAACATCACGAAGGCCTACATCGCGCTCGCCGCCGGAGTCTCGCCCGATGAGGCGACAGCCCTCGCGGTGCTCGCACACGCCCGTGCGTCGCTGCCGCCGTACATGCGGGTGCGTCGCATCGAATTCTTCGAGCTGCCCAAGACGGCTTCGGGCAAGATCCGCCGGGTCGAGTTGCGCCAGCGCGAGGTGGATGCCGCGGACGCCGGCGTGCGCTCGCCGGGGGAGTGGCGCGAAGAGGACTTCCCCGGGCTCAAGCGCGGCTGAGCCCCGCCGGTTGAGCTTGTCGACATCGCGCACACGCCGCTGATCGAGTAGCGAGGAACGAGCGTATCGAGATCGAGGCCGCCGGGATCTCGATACGGCCGCAGGCGGCCTACTCGATCAGCGTGTGGGGCGTCGAAGTCCATGCATATGGATGCTTTGCCCAGCAAAAGATGAGGGTTCGTACATTTTCGTAGTTCAGGCTTGGTGCTTTGCGCCGCCCGGCGCCGCCGCCAAACGAAAAGATTTCTCTCCAGTTATGCAGCCTGATTCGCTCTCGACATCGCCAACCGCCAACCCAACCAGCCCTGCCAAGGCCGAACC
This sequence comes from Microterricola gilva, assembly GCF_004217495.1. Lineage (NCBI taxonomy): Bacteria > Bacillati > Actinomycetota > Actinomycetes > Micrococcales > Microbacteriaceae > Microterricola > Microterricola gilva. Next base: position 3,291,988 of record NZ_SHLC01000001.1, on the reverse strand, counting down.
CGCGGAACTCTCCCGCCACCGGCTGACCCGGCGCCGTCGCTCGCGTCGAAGGCTGCTCATGGCCGGAGGTGTGCTCGCGATCGGTGCGATCGCGGGCTCGGGATTCGCCATCAATGGCGTCGCCACCCACAACGCCGCCCTGCAGGAGACGGCGGCCCTGAACGCCAGCGCCGCCGACCGCAGCGATCGGGCCGGCGTCTACTCCGGGATCGCAAAGGCGCACGCCGCGAGCTCGGCCAAGGTGACGATCGATGCCGCAGGAGTCACGCTCGCCAGTGCCGAGGGCAAGGTCGACGCGGCGCCGCTCGCGGCATCCGTCGCATCGCTTGAGGGCTTCGAGTTGCTCCCGCTTGACGACGTGACCACGCTCACGAAGCAGACGCAGTCGGAGATCAGCGCCGTGCAGGCCGCCGTGTCCGAGCACGAGGCGGCCATCGCCGCCGCTGCCGCCGCTGCCGCCCAGCTCGCCGCCAACAACACCCCGGAGGGCGCCCGCGAGGTCGCACGCACCATGGCCGCCGAGAAGTACGGCTGGGGCGAGGACCAGTTCGCCGCCCTCGAAAAGCTCTGGCAGAAGGAGTCGGGCTGGTCGTACACCGCCTACAACGCATCCAGCGGCGCCACCGGCATCCCGCAGTCGCTGCCCGGCAGCAAGATGGCCTCGGCCGGCGCCGACTGGGAGACCAACGCCGCCACCCAGATCGCCTGGGGCCTCGACTACATCGCCCGCGGATACGGCAGCCCGTCCGCGGCCTGGGCCCACTCGCAGTCGATGAACTGGTACTAGGTTCCGCCGCACCATAACAGCAGCCCCCGGAGTTCGCTCCGGGGGCTGTTTTTGCACTCTGGGCAAGTTCGTGCATAATTGCACTTTGTGATTGATAGTGCAAAGACTGTGGCGGATGCCCCGGCGCCCGGCCCGCGTGAGCGCCGCATGGAGCGCACCCGCAGGGAGCTCACGAGCAATGCGCGCCGCCTCACCATCGAGCGCGGGCTGCACGGTTTCACCGTCGAGGAGCTCTGCGAGGTCGTCGGCGTTTCCCGCCGCACATTCTTCAACTACTTCGCCGCGAAAGAGGATGCGGTGCTCGGTCACCGCGATGACGGCATCCCCATCGAGCACCTCACCACCTTCATCAACGCCCGACCGGCCGACTGCCAGGGGATCTCACCGAGCCTGATCGACGACCTGATCGCCATGGTGATCGTCACCCTCGAGGAGTTCGCCGCCGACGGCCAAGACATCACGACGCCGGAGGCGGTGATCGCCCGCGAGCCGCAGCTGCTCGGCAAGTTCCTCCGGGAGGGTGCTGAGATGGAGCGGCTGCTCGCCGGCATCATCTGCACACGTGAAGGCCTGCCGGAGGGTGACCCGATCGCCGAGATGGCCGTCGGTGTCGTCAGCGTCATGGTGCGCCGCGCGGCCGGCCTCTACTTCCGCCCCGAGAACACGGCATCCTTCGCCAGCCACCTGCTGAGCTCCGCGGATGCCACCAAGAGACTCTTCGCCGCGACGCTCAGCGCGTAGCCGCGAACGCACACGAACCCCCAACGAAAGAAGCGCATGACCGCAGCAGCGACCGAGCAGCCCCTCCTGCTCACCCAACGACGAATCTGGATCATCTTCTCGGCGCTCATCGCCGGAATGATGCTCTCCAGCCTCGACCAGACGATCGTCTCCACCGCAATGCCGACCATCGTCGGCCAGCTCGGAGGCGTCGAGCACCAGGCCTGGATCACCACGGCCTACCTGCTCGCCACGACCATCGTGATGCCGATCTACGGCAAGTTCGGTGACGTTCTCGGCCGGCGCAACCTGTTCCTGATCGCGATCGCGCTGTTCACGCTCGCCTCGGTCGGTGCCGCCTTCTCCGACAACTTCTGGATGTTCGTCGCCTTCCGCGCCATGCAGGGCCTCGGCGGCGGTGGCCTCATGATCCTCTCGCAAGCGATCATCGCCGACATCGTGCCCGCCTCCGAGCGCGGCAAGTACCTCGGCCCGCTCGGCGCCATCTTCGGCCTCTCGGCCATCGCCGGACCGCTGCTCGGCGGCTTCTTCGTCGACCACATGACGTGGCAGTGGGCGTTCTACATCAACATCCCCATCGGCATCGCGGCCTTCGCGATCGCCTGGTTCGCTCTGACCATCCCCAACAAGAAGGCCACGAAGCGCATCGACATCGCCGGCGTCGTCACTCTCTCGCTCGCCACCACGCTGCTCATCTTCTTCACCGACTTCGGCGGCAGGTCCGACTTCGGCTGGGATGCCCTCGAGACGTGGATGCTCGGTGCCGGCTTCCTGGCCGCGGTCGCCACGTTCATCTGGATCGAGTCGCGCGCTGAGGACCCGATCATCCCGCTCGGCCTGTTCCGCAACCCGATCTTCATCAACGCGACGGCGATCGGCTTCACCCTCGGCCTCGGCATGTTCGCGGCGATCGCCTTCGTGCCGACCTTCCTGCAGATGTCGTCGGGCACCTCGGCTGCGGCATCCGGCCTGCTCATGCTCCCGATGATGGTCGGCATGATGGGTACGTCGATCTGGTCCGGTATCGCCATCACCAAGTCGGGCAAGTACAAGATCTACCCGATCGTGGGCGCGCTCGTGACGGCTCTGACGATGACGGCCATGACCACGCTCGCCGCGTCGACGCCGATCTGGCTGATCTGCGTTTACCTGTTCGTGTTCGGGGCCGGTCTCGGCCTCATCATGCAGGTCGTCGTGCTCGTCGTGCAGAACGCCGTGGACCCGGAGATCGTCGGCACCGCCACGAGCACGAACAACTACTTCCGTGAGGTGGGTGCGTCGCTCGGTGTCGCGATCTTTGGTGCGCTCTTCACGACGCGCCTCTCGGAGAATCTCACGGCGATCTTCACCGCGGCGGGCGCAACGGATGTCGGCAGCGCCACGGCAACGCTCGACCCGCAGACGCTCTCGCAGCTGCCGGAGCCCGTGCGCGACGCGATCGTGAATGCCTACGCCGAGTCGCTGGCGCCGGTGTTCTGGTACCTGATCCCGTTCATCCTGATCGCCTTCGTCTTCGCGCTGTTCCTCAAGCAGATCCCACTCTCCGACCAGGCCGGAATGGTCGCCCGCGGTGAGGCGATCTCCGGAGCGGAGGCCGAGGCGCTGGAGGCCGCCCAGCGTGCAGGCGGGGCCAGTGGCCGCGACGCAGCCGATCTCGTCGGGGCAGGCACCGGCTCGGTGCCGACGCACGACGCATCGGGTGGGCCGTCGGATCCCGGCGACGCCCCGCGGGCGTAACCACCGCAGCACAGACAAGACCGGGGTCGGCGCGCATGCGCCGGCCCCGGTCTGTCGTGTCTAGTGGCCCTTGCGGGGCTTGATGAATCCGGTGTCGGACTTCTCCTCGCGCTTGGCTGCTCTCTTGTCCTTCAGCGAGAGCTGCGGGGCCTTCTTTGCGTTGTTGCCCTTGGGGGATTTCCCGGCCATGAACATCACTCCTTCTCATCGTGCGGTGAGCTTCCGAAGACCATAGCCCATTCCCCATTGGAAAGCATCTCGTATCTGATCAGGAAAAAAAGATCGAAACTTGCTAGGGTGGGCGGTTACGGTTCACGAGAGAGGAGTTCGTTGTGGACGCATTTTTGAAGCAAGTTGAGTCGCTCACCGCCGAGGAGATCGCGCTGATCGCATCAGCACAGGCCGCGGCGCAGCGCACCGCTCGCGGTCCGGCCTATCGCCAGGGCCGGGAGCACGTGGCCCGGCTCGACGAGGGCGGCGCCGTTGCGGCACGCATCGACGAGAGCTTCCTTGCCGCCGTGCGCGAATCCGGGTTCACCGGTGAGAAGGTGCGTGCCCAGTCGGCCGTGCGCTGGGCCGGACTCGCTGCGGCCTTCCGTGCCGAGCTGAGCACCGAGGAGCGCGAGGCGCTCGACTCGGCGTGGCGTGCCGGCTTGGCCGAGGCGCAGGGAGCGCTCGTCGGCAGTCGCTGAATCGGTGCTACCCGAATGGGTGGCGCCGGGTTTATCATCGCAGTGTGCGTTGATCCACCCAGATCGCGCACGCAGTTGACCTGACGCGTCGCCATCGGCGACGTGCCGAGCCACTGTCGCCGACCCGAAAGGCAACAGGCTATGGAGCCCGAACTCCACACGTCAGCACGCGCGGTGACCGCGCGCGCCTGCCGCGCGCAGCATTCCCCATTTCCGTCTGACGTTCGACGGAGCGGACTGCCCGCAGCCTCTCGCCCCTGGGCCGGGCACCGTTCACCCTCGGTGATGCGGTGTGTTCGCGCTCGGCAGGCAATGTTCGGGTCGCCTGTTTGAGAGGCATCCTGCGAGGGACGCCGCAATGGGGCGGGGGGTAGGGCCTCCGTCCCATTGTCATGCCCGCCGGCGGGTTCAGGCGGTGGTGCCGTTGCCCCGCAGTTTGTCGCAGAGTGCGGCCAGCTGGGCCATCTCACTCGAATCGAGCGCGCCGCCGACTCGGCGGGTGATCGAGTCCATGTGTGAGACGGCGACCTCGCGGAACAGGGCGTAGCCGGCATCCGTCAGCACGATCACGGCCCCGCGGCCGTCATCCGGGTCGTGCTCCTTCTCGAGCAGCCCGCGGGCGCACATGCGGTCGACGAGACGGCTGACGCTCGGCTGGGTGAGCAGCATGTGCCGGGTGAGTTCGCGCAGGCGCGAGCGCCGCCCCGGCTGTCTGCTCAGGCTGAACATCACGTCGTACTCATTGAGTGAGATCTCGCGCGAGGGGAACTCGGCCGCGAGGGTGCGCATCACGCTCACCTGGGCACGGAAAAGTGATTCCCACGCGGCGACTGCCTCTGTTCTCTGGCTCATTGCGCCTCCCCAGCCTAAGAATAGGCATTCGGGGCGGTTAACGTGACTGAGGGCCGGTCGTTGAGGCTAACGACCGACCCTCTCCCTTTGCACCAAGAGTGTCCTGCAATCACATTCTGCGCCAGCTGCCACAGCAAACAACTGGCGCTCTTTGAATATATAACGAAGCGGTAACGAACGCTAGTTATCTGATCGTTATTTTTCTGCGAGTTTGTCGAGGGGCGGAACTGGCCCACTCCGTGGCCATGTCACCCGAGTTGTCGCCCGTCGCCGACGTCCTACCGGGAAGGTGAATCATCCTGCCGGAGCGCGCGAAGCGTAATGCTCACGTCCACACCGGTCCCGAAGTGATTCGAGAGTTCGACTTCGCCGCCGGCATTCGTGACGATCGCGGCTACTATCGCGAGGCCGAGACCCGCCCCGCCGTGGGCACGCGATTCGTCCTCGCGGGAGAAGCGTTCGAAGGCGCGAGCCTCGAAATCGGGGGCAAGGCCACCACCGGTATCGCTCACCGTAAACGTCACCGTGTCGCGCGCTTCGCCGGACTGCAGCATCCGCACTTCGAGGAGCCTGGGGCTCAACGGCGCGTCACTGGCTTTCATCGCCTGCAGCGAGTTGCTGCAGAGATTGTCGAGCACTCGACCAAAGTCCTCGGCGCGAATAGGGAAGCGGGCCGCGTTGGAGTCTTCCGCCGCGCCTTGCCTTGAGCCCGATGGCCCGAGAAAGCTGACATGAATGCCGCTGTCCGCGGCGCGAAATGCTGCACGCTCCACGGCATCTATTGCCTCGCCTTCGAGCTCCGCCGCCGTTGAGGTGCCGCGAGCGGAGGCCGCCTCGTAGCTGGAGAGTTCCAGCAGCGAGGTGACGAGCGTCGAGAGTCGCGCGACGTTGCGTCTGGCGCCCTCGATGTCTTCGACCAGCTGTTCCACAGGGGCGGAGGTGTCTGCCGCGAGCTGAAGCTGGGTGGTGAGGATCGCAATCGGAGTTCGTAGTTCATGGCTTGCGTCTGCGACAAGTTGGCGTTCGCGGCTGGCCGATGCACGCAGTCTGGTGATGAGCTCATTGAGCGTGGCTGCGAGGTGGGAGATCTCATCGTTCGCGGTACCGACTGGAAGCAACTCACCGGAATCGGCGGCGCTGAGTTTCTGCGCGCTGAGCCGCAGCTGTTGCACGGGGGCAAGTGACGCCGAGGTGAGCAGCCATGCGGTGACACCGACGCCGAGTGAGATGACAGCGAGGCCCACGATGAGCAGCATGCGCATCTGCCCGAGGACCGTCACTTCCTGCACGTCGCTGCTCGCTGCCACCACGTGCCAGGTTTCTCCATTGAGTTCGACCGGCGTTACCAACACAATGAATTCGGCGGTGCCAACGTGTACCGCCGTGGCTCCCGGATGCTGGGTCAGCGACGGAAGCCGAGCTGAGATGCTGTGAGGCAGAGTGTTGAGTGGAGTGCTCCCATCCGGCGCAACCACTGCTACATGCTGGGTGGGGCCTGGGCTGTCGAAGGGTTCTGAAGGCTCGGTGCTGAGCGCCACTACGTACGGTGCGCTCTCGCTTTCCAGCACGGCGACAGTGCCCTCGCGCACAATACGTTCGATCTGCGAGTTGAGGATGATCCCCGCAACGATCGACATCAGCACGGCGATGATGAGGCTGCCACCCGCTATGCGCGTGCGGATCGCGAGGTGACCGCCCATCATTCTGCGCTGGTACTCAGCGAGAACCCCACGCCACGCGTGGTCACGATCCGGACTCCAGCCGCGCTGCTCTCCAACTTGCGACGCAGGTAGCTCACATACTGGTCAACGATGTTGGGATCGATATGGTCACTGGTTTCCCATACCTGGTCGAGCAGCACGGCGCGGCTCACCGTCTCCCCGTTCTGCAGCGCGAGGGCTCGCAGCACATCGAACTCGGTGCGGCTGAGAGCGAGTTCACTCTCGCCGATTCGCGCGCGGTGGCGCTGGAGGTCGAGTGTGAGATCACCCACTTCAATACGTGCCGGATGGTGCAGCGCATCTCGTCTGCGCACGGCTCGGATTCGTGCAGCAAGCTCGGCAATGTTGAAAGGCTTGACCATGTAGTCGTCTGCCCCGGAGTCGAGCCCGCGTACCCGATCATCGATGGAATGGCGTGCGGTCAGGAGGATCACGGCCATCGTGGCGTCGTGGCTCTTGAGACGTCGGCTGAGTTCGAATCCCGACATGCCTGGCAACATCACGTCGACGATGGCCACCTCGAAGTTACCGCGGACGACCTCGCTCATTGCGGCGATACCGTCGGGAGCCTCGGTCACGTGGTGGCCCCCGGCCCCTAGTCCTCGCGCCAGCAACGCCGTCATCTCTGGTTCGTCATCGACAACAAGAATTCGCACGCTGCACCCTCCTGATGCTCACACGCTACACCGCACCTTCGACGTCGATGTCGCCGCGGCCCGATGAATGATCTGTGGCCGGCGAAAGGCGTCGACTCAGTTTCGTCGCGCCCAGCAGTGAACGTTGGCCGCGAATCTTCACGGTGAGGTATCCGACCAGGGCGACGATGACGACGAGGAAGATGGCGCTCGTGACCGTTGTGCCCAACCCCATGCCTCCGTCCGACGGCGCCTGCGAAGCAAGATCACCGAGGGAGGCCCCGAGGGGCCGAGTGAGCACGTAGGCGATCCAGAAGCACAACACCGCATTGGCTTTGAACGCGAAGAACGCCACGGCGACGACCGCGATGGCGACGGCGAACAACACCGCGGAGACCAGGTAGCCGAGCCCCAACGCCTCGCCGAGGAGGTCACCGACCGCCGTGCCAAGTGCAAAGGTGAACAAGATCGCGAGCCAGTAGAAAGCTTCCCGCCTCGGTGTCACGATCGAATGGATCGAAAGCGTCTTCTCGCTGGAGTACCAGGCTGTGAAGGTAGCGGCGAGCAACGCCGAGAAGGCCAGGGTGGAGGCCAACAGCGGTACTCCTGCGACATCGGTGAGGTTGTCGGTGATGAGTGTTCCAACCACGCTGATGAGGACAACCGTCGACCAATATGCGCTCGGAGAATAGCGCCGCGTGGCGAACTGCACGGCCAATGAAATCAGGAAGAGCGCACCGACAACCAGGGAGGTCATCGCGAGGCCCAGGCCCAGTTCACTGTTGAGGTAGTCGGCGGCCGTTTCGCCCACGGTGGTGGAGAACACCTTGATGACCCAGAACGCCAAGGTCACCTGGGGCACCTTGCTGCGGAGCAGATCGCTCACGAGAGTCGAACTCAGAGAATTTGTCATGCGCTTCACCGTGGAGGCGATAGCTGCGACGATGCTGGGCCAGCGAGACAGGAATCCTGAGCGACTTCACAGAATCATGTCCATGAATGCCTTTCTGTACGTCCTCTCAGGAAACTTCGGCCGGCTCCCACCGACGGCCCAGCCCGCACTCCCACGATGGTGAAAAGCCCAGGAGAAGGGGCAGACATGGTCACCACGACCCTCTTCGCGTCTGGTCGGGGCCCCGGGCCCGATAGCCCAGAAGCAAGCGATGGGCGAGCGAAGCGCGCCCGCCTCGCAGCGGTGGGAGTCGGCGCGCTTGCTGCGAGCATTTCGCTCATTGGCATCGCCACGCCGTCCTTCTGGGGTGATGAGGCCGCCAGCGTGTTGACCGGATCCCGCTCGCTGCCGAGCCTCTTGGGCGTCCTCGGTCACATCGACGCGGTCCATGGCGTTTACTACGTCTTCTTGCATCTCTGGATGCAGCTGTTCGGCACCTCAGAAGTCGCGGTGCGCGTCCCCAGTGCGATCTCCGTCGGGCTCGCCGCAGCCGGAATCGTCGCACTGGGGCGACAGCTGTTCTGGACGCGCACCGGCGTGTTTGCGGGTGCCCTCTTCGCCGTCCTTCCGATTGTGACCAGAATGGGCATCGAGGCGCGCTCCTATGCCATGGGCATGGCGGCCGCAGTGTGGATCACTGTTGCACTGATCGCCCTGATCCGGCGCAACGAGTCACGCAGGCGGTTCTGGGTTCTCTACGCCGTCGGGCTCGCCGCCAGCGTCTACCTCTTTCTCTTTCTCGTGTTGCTGGTGCTCGTGCACCTGGCTGCGGTGATCGGCCACCGCGCCCCTCACGCTGTGTGGCGGCGCTGGCTGCGCGCGCTGCTGCTCGCCGTCCTTCTCATGCTCCCCATCCTGGTGCTCGGCTTCTTTGAACGAGAACAGATCGACTTTCTGGCACATCGCAACTACGCGACGGCCCACTCGGTTCTCGTCGGGCAATGGTTCGGTACGCCGCTGTTTGCCCTTCTCGCGTGGCCGCTCATTGCGCTGTCCATCGTTCTCCTCCTGCGGCGGGGAAGTAGCGATCGCGCGGCCGGGCTGGTGCTGACTGCCTGGCTGATCGCACCGACGGCGCTGCTGCTTGCCGCCAACGCGTGGGTGACTCCGGTCTACAATCTGCGCTACCTCGCATTCTGTGCCCCAGCGGTCGCTCTCCTGATGGCCAGGGGCGTCGAGGCGCTTCTCTCGCGAGTCCGTTCCGTCCACATCCGCTCGCTCATCGCCGTGGTGATTACCGCCTCACTCGTCGCTGCGATCACTCCCGGCTACCTCGCCCAGCGCAGCCCATTCGCCAAAGACGGCGGCAGCGACCTGCGGCAGACGGCGCAGCTCGTCGCGTCCCATGCGACCCGCGGCGATGCGGTGGTCTTCGACCAACAGACCAAACCGTCGCGTTCACCCCGGCTGGCCATCGATCTCTACCCGAAACTGTTCGCAGGGCTCGACGACATAGGGCTCGTCGCTCCCTTCGCGCAGCGCGACGCGCTGTGGGATCAGGTCATACCGGTTGCGGAGCTGGGTGACCGATTGGCGTTCCACCCGACCGTGTGGGTCGTTGAACTTGGTGCCGGACATCCCGATGTGAACGCGCTGCAGGGGCGCGGATACGCCCTTCAAGCAACCTTCCCGGTGCATCGGATGGTTGTCTACAAACTGAGCAAGGAGTGATCGTGTGTCGAACAATTGTGGTCATGCCCACCTACAACGAGTGCGCAAACATCGAAGCAATAGCGAACCGATTGCGCGCTGCCTCTCCCGACACTGAGCTTCTGATTGTCGACGACGACTCCCCGGACGGTACCGGCGAGCTCGCCGATCGCATCGCGGCTCGTGACGAGCTCGTCCACGTGCTCCACCGCAGCCAGAAGAACGGACTGGGCGAGGCCTACCGTGCCGGCTTCGCATGGGCGTCATTGCACGGTTGCGACGTGATCGTCGAGATGGATGCCGACGGTTCGCACAGGCCAGAGCAACTGCCGGGCCTGCTGGCCGCTCTCGAGAACGCGGACGTTGTCGTCGGTTCCCGCTGGGTTGCCGGTGGGGAGGTGGTTGGCTGGCCACTCTCCCGCCATCTGCTCTCGCGTGGTGGCAGCGCCTACGCGCGCGTCGCACTCGGCATCCCGCAACGCGACGTCACCGGCGGATACCGGGCGTATCGAGCTGAGGCCCTGACGGCGTTGCTATCGAGCAGTCAGATCAGCCACGGCTATGGCTTCCAGGTTGAGCTTCTCTGGCGTGCGGTGCGATCCGGGCTTCGCGTGACCGAGGTGCCCATCAGCTTTGCCGAACGCCAACTCGGCGTCTCAAAAATGAGCGCAGGCATTGTGCTCGAAGCAATGCTGCTGGTCACCCGGTGGGGATTGACGTCGATCCCCGAACGACTGCGGCGCAGCCCGACCACGCCGGAGACCGACCATGTACATGCCTAGTCAGGTTGTGGCGTCGCCTTCGCAGCTGGGTCTGGCGCGGAGAACGCTGTTGCATCAGTTGCTGAGCTTTGCCGTGATCGGTGGCGCTGGCTTCTTGCTCGACGTTGGTGTGTTCAACCTGCTCAGCCTCACCGTATTCTCCGCACACGTTGTGTCCGGGGGTCCGCTCTACGCCAAATCCACCTCCACCGTGGTCGCGATTGCAGCCAATTGGATCGGCAATCGATGGCTCACATTTCGCGAGAGCAAACGATCGGAGGCCGTGCGCGAGGCAATCGAGTTTGGAATGGTGAGTCTGGCGGGCGGTGCAATTGCTCTTCTCTGCCTCTGGATATCGCACTACGCGCTTGGGCTGCACTCCTCAGTTGCCGACAACATCTCGGCCAACGTCGTCGGGCTGCTGCTCGGCTCCACATTCCGATTCGTGGTCTACCGAAATTGGGTATTCAATGCCAACAGGACTGCGTCCGTTGCCCCCTCGCCTCCGGGCGGCTGAGCTCAATCGACAGGTCTCTCAGGCCAAACTCGCGCTGACAATGCGGCCCATCAGTGCGCGGTTCCCGTGCTGCGGGCGCGCAGGTGAATGCGCTCACCCTGTTTGCCGAACATGCTGAGGATCTCGACCGGGCCGGATCCCGTCGATCCGAACCAGTGTGGATTCTGGGTGTCGAACTCGGCGGCCTCACCCGGCCCGAGCACGATGTCGTGCTCGCCGAGCACGAGCCGGAGCCTGCCGTGTAGCACGTAGAGCCACTCGTGGCCGCCGTGCGTCTTGAGGTCGACGACCCGCTCCGACGACGGGATCTCGACCTTGTACGCCTGCGGTTCGCCCTGGTGTTGCGAGAGCGGAGTGAGCACCCTGCCGTCCGCGCGCGTCGATGTGCGCTGTACCCGCGGGTCCTCGATCCGTGGCGCCGTCACGATCTGATCGAGCGGAACGGCCAGCGCCGCCGCGATCGGCAGCAGCAGCTCCAGGCTCGGCTTCCTCTGCCCGGATTCGAGCCGGGACAGCGTGCTCTTCGAGATCCCGGTCGCGGCCGCGAGCTCATCCAGGGTGAGGTTCTTCTTTTGCCGGATGCGGCGCAGGCGCGGGGCGATCTGTTCCAGCTCGGCGGTGACTCGGAGGGTCGCACTCATGGCCCCATCGAATCAGCCTGTTCCTGTTTTGGCAACAGGAGTCCCAGTCTGGGCTCTGCCGCTGTCATCGTGGGTGCGGAGGTGGTGACCATGACAACGACAACACACCACGATGTGATCATTCTCGGGGCGGGTGCCGCTGGCCTGAGTGCCGGGCTCGTACTGGCACGGGCCCAGGCCCGGGTGCTGCTTCTCGATTCCGGCGAGCCGCGCAATGCCGCGGCACGCGAGATGCACGGTTTCCTCTCGCGGGACGGCATGCCGCCTGCCGAGTTGGCCGAGGTGGGCCGCCGTGAGGTGATGGACGCGGGAGGAATCGTGCGCGCGGGCTCGGCGGCCGCGCTCGCGGGCGACGCCGACCATGGCTTCACCGTGACGATGGCGGATGGCTCCGTCGCCACGGCGCGAGCGGTGCTGGTCGCGACCGGGCTGAGCGACGAGATCCCCGACATCCCCGGCGTGATGGAACGGTGGGGCACCCTCGTGCACCATTGCCCGTACTGCCACGGCTACGAGGTGCGCGGTCAGGCGCTCGTCGTGATCGGCGGCGCGGCCAGGGCCATGTCGATCAAACAAGCCGGCCTGCTCCGCCGGTACAGCGATCGCGTGAGCTTTGTCAGCAACGGCATCGAGCTGACGGATGCCGAACGCGCCCGGCTCGAATCCTTCGGGGTGCAGCTCGTCGACGGCGTCGTCGCGACGTGCCTCGGTCGACCGGACACGCTCGACGGGGTCGCCCTCGTCGATGGACGCGCCTTCGCCTGCGACGCGGTGTTCGTCGCACCCGTGCCCCGCGCACACGATGCGCTCCTGCGCTCCCTCGGCTGCGCAGAGGACGAGGCAACCGGGCTCGTCGCCGTCGATTCCGCGGGCCAGAGCAGCGTTCCCGGCGTCTGGGCCGCAGGCAATGTGGTCACGCCGGGAGCCCAGGTGATCAGTGCTGCCGGTGCAGGCAGCACGGCCGCCATCGCCATCAACGGCTGGCTTCTCGAGAAGGACCTCGACCTGGCATCCGCCGCCCGGCTGTAGCCGGACCCGCCCTCAACACTCAACGACAGGAACCCACCATGACTCAGAACATCTCCGGGACGGCCCCGGCCGGAACCCAGCGCCCACCGTCTGTTCACGCGCGGGCGCTCATCACCTGGCTGGCGATCTTCCCGCTCGTCAGCATCGGCTTCTACGCGATCGAGCCGTTCGCGGGCGACTGGAACCCGGTCGCCCGCGCCTTCGTGCTCTCGATCGTCGTTGTGCCGCTTGCCGTGTACCTCGTGGTTCCGCAGCTCATGCGCGTGTACCAGGGCGTCAGGCGGCGCCGCAGCTGAGGACTGGAGCGGAGGCTGGGCCTAGAAGAAGTCGGGGCTGGGGGTCGATGCCTGGCGGATCGACACGTCGGCGTGACGGTCGAAGCGGTAGCCGACGCCGCGCACGGTGCGCACGATGTCCTCGTAGCCGCCGAGCTTGGAGCGCAGACGACGCACGTGGACGTCGATGGTGCGCTCGTTGGGCACCTCGTCCTCATCGGCGTTCCAGAGCGAGCTGATGAGCTCTGCGCGGTCGATCGTGCGGCCCTCGCGCAGCACGAGGTACTGCAGCAGCTCGAACTCCTTGTAGGTCAGCGCTGCGGCGTCGCCGTCGAGCAGCACACGCTTGCGGCTGATGTCGACGATCACGCCGGCCGGGTGACGGTCGGCGTCCGATTCGTCGAGCTGACGGTGCTTCGCGAGCGCAGCCGGGTCCTGCAGCGCGAGCCGCACGACGTCGACGTCACGTCCGCCTGCACCGGCGGGGGCCAGGGCGACGGCGGCGTATGTCTGCGCGCTCGGCGCGATCTCGCCGGTGAGTTCCTTGATGGCCTCGACGATGCGGTGCAGGCTCGTGCCTGCCGCGGCGGCCTTGGCCTCGTCGAGTCCGACGTAGAGCACGAAGCCGCGGGCCTCGGTTCCCTCTGGAACGGCGCGGATGCGCGGTGCGGGGCTCGGCGCCGGAGCCAGGCTCAGTGCGGGGCGGGTGGTCTGGGCGGGAGCGGGGGCGAGCTGTGCGATCGACATGAGGGGTCCTTTGGATGATGTGAGGCTGGGGAACCCCGAGCGGATACGCTCTCGCCGCCGGCCTCAGAGCGAGGGTCGGTCAGCGGTCGACGGATGACGTCGAGCTGGAGGTTCGATGAATGTGCAGCGCTGCTGCTGGCGTTCTGACGATCAGATGTCAGCGCCGGGGAGAAGCTGTCCGTGTGCGGGGCTTCGGAAGGTCGTCTGCTGGGCTCTCGGCCCGGTCAGTGCGATCTCGGCAATGGTTCGCGGATCAGCGGCACATTCGACAACACATAGCTGCACCACCGGGCATCATCATCCCGGTAGTCCTCTGGGCCTCGGGGGAGGTCAGGGGGTGAGCGTTCGTTGTCATGTGCTGTAGTCAACAGAGTGTTACGGCGGGTGTCAATTCAGTGACGCAAAAAGTCGCAATTCGTCATGCATAGCGTGCGCTCGCGCAGCGCATGGGCGGCACGATCCATGACGGATCGCCGATTGCTCGCATGATTCTCGACCGAAACGAATTTCATCGGATATTCGTGAAAGAAAGCGAGGGCGGCGCGTCGCTCGTCGAAGAAGCTTCGCGCATCGCGGGGTGAACCCCGCACGCCCAGCTGTGCGCCCGGCCGTGTGCACGGCGGGTATGCAGACGGCAGCGCGCCGGAGCGCGCTGCCGTCTGTGATTCGAAGTCTGTGATTCGAAGTCTGTGATTCGAAGTCAGTGAATCGAAATCAACGACTCGAGGTCAGTGAATGAGGGTCAGAGGGTCAGAGGGTCTGACTCAGTTCGTCAGACCAGGGGATTTGGGGCGTGGATCAGACCGTGCCGTAGAGGCGGTCACCCGCGTCGCCGAGTCCGGGGACGATGTAACCGTGCTCGTTGAGACGCTCGTCGAGCGCGCCGAGGACGATGGTGACCTCGCGGCCGGCCATGGCCGTCTCGACGGCCTCCAGGCCCTCCGGCGTGCCCAGGATGCAGATGGCGGTGATGTCCTTGGCGCCGCGTGCGAACAGGAACTCGATCGCTGCGGCGAGCGAACCGCCCGTGGCCAGCATCGGGTCGAGCACGAAGCACTGGCGGTCGGAGAGGTCCTCTGGCAGGCGCTCGGCGTAGGTCGTCGGCTCCAGCGTCTCTTCGTCGCGTGCCATGCCGAGGAAGCCGACCTCAGCGGTCGGAACGAGCTTGACCATGCCCTCGAGCATGCCGAGCCCCGCGCGCAGGATCGGAACGATCAGAGGCTTCGGGTCGCCGATCCGCACGCCCTCGGTCTCGGCGACCGGGGTCTGGATGGTGACGGGCTCGACGCGCACATTGCGCGTGCCCTCGTACGCCAGGAGGGTCATGAGCTCTTCGGTGAGCGAGCGGAACACCGGCGATGGGGTGTTCTTATCGCGCAGCACCGTCAGCTTGTGCGTGATGAGCGGGTGGTCTGCAACGTGGACTCGCATAGGCTCAATCCTAGTTCGGCCATGCCCTCCTGTGAGGCGCAATCCGTCGTTCCGGAGGAGATCATGAGTCAAGGCACCGAGCACAGCGAGTGGATGCAGCGCGCCATCGCCGAAGCGGAGGCGGCGCTGGCCACGGGAGACGTGCCCGTCGGGGCCGTTCTGATCGATGACACAGGCGCCGTGATCGCCACCGGACGCAACGAGCGCGAGCTGCTGAGCGATCCGACGGCGCACGCCGAGATCGTGGCGATCCGCTCGGCCACGACCGCGCGCGGCGACTGGCGGCTCGAGGGGTGCACCCTCGTCGTCACGCTGGAGCCGTGCGTGATGTGTGCAGGCGCGATCCTGGCCGCGCGGGTGCCCGTCGTCGTATTCGGCGCGTGGGACGACAAGGCGGGGGCATCGGGCTCGGTCTACGACGTGCTGCGCGACCGCCGGCTGCAACACCGCGTCGAGGTCTTCGCCGGGGTCGAGGAGGCCGCATGCGCCGCGATGCTCACCGACTTCTTCGCGGATCCGGCGAGGCGCCCCTAGCGGCGGCGATCCTGCCTCGCTGAGCGCGTCACCGGGCGGTGGGGAGCCCGTCGAGGTACTCGCCGAAGAGCTTGCGCGAGGCCAGCTGCATGGCTGCATTGTGGCGGGCGTTGTCGGCCCGGAGTGCCTCGGCGTCGATGCCCTCTGCGATCAACTCGCCCGCACTGGCATCCACCCACTGTTCGTGCATCTCGGCGGTGACCTCGGGATGGAACTGCACGGCCAGCGCCCAGTTGTCGATGCCGAAGGCCTCGTTGTTGTACGCGCTCGACCCGGCGAGGCGGGTGACGCCGGCCGGCAGCTCGAAGGTGTCACTGTGCCACTGCATCACGGGCACGCCCGCGATGTGGCGGAGCGGCGACTCGGCGCCCTCCGGTGTCGGTTCCACGCTGCGGTAGCCGATCTCGTTGCTCTCGCCCTTGAAGACGCGGCCGCCGAGCGATTCCGCCATGAGCTGGGCGCCGAGGCACACCCCGAAGACCGGGCGCTCGGCGTCGATGCGCGCGCGGATGAGGGCGATCTCGTCGACGAGGTACGGGTGCTCCTCGCTCTCGTAGACGCCCATGTCGCCGCCGAGCACGATCAGCAGGTCGGCCGCGGCGGGATCGATGGCGTCGAAGTCCGCGCCTGGCGTGTCGACGACGACGACCGAGTAGCCGTGCTCGGCCAGCACGGGCAGCAGATTGCCCAGGTGAATCGTCTCGTCGTGGCGCAACACAAGGGCGGTGCGGCCTGCGGTCTCACTCATGGCTTACTCGAGTCCCTTGATCACGAAGGTGTCGGTCGGCGGGTTGGGCCCGTTGAACTTCGAGTAGACGTCCGGTTCGAGGTAGATGACCCTGGCAATCGGCACGGCGACGCGGATGCGAGCCTCGATGGCGTCGATGCCGGTGGCGACATCGGCGAAGCGCTTCTCGGCCGAGAACGCGATCTTGGCTCCGACCATGAGCTCATCCGGGCCGAGGTAGAGCGTCTTCATGTGGATGATGCCCTCGTGCTCCGTGCCCGCGAGGATGGCGTCCTCGATGGCCACGGCGTCCGCCGGGTTCGCGCCCTCGCCCACCAGCAGGCTCTTGGTTTCGATGCCGAGAACGATCGCCACGGCGATGAGGAGCAGACCGATGAACAGCGTTCCGACAGCGTCGTAGACACCGTTCCCGGTAATGGCCGTCAGACCGACACCGATGAGGGCGAACACCAGACCGACGAGAGCGGCCACATCTTCCAGAAGTACGACGGGCAGTTCCGGCGCCTTGGCGTGGCGGACGAACGCGACCCAGCCCTGCTTGCCGCGCACGTGGTTGCTCTCTTTGACGGCGGTGCGCAGCGAGAACGATTCCAACACGATCGCAATCAGCAGCACGACGATCGGCAGCCACCACCACGCCGGGTCGAGCGGGTGCGGATCCTGCAGCTTGCTGAAGCCCTCGTAGAGCGAGAACACGCCACCGACGGAGAACAGGATGATCGAGACGACGAAGGCGTAGACGTAGCGCTCGCGGCCGAAGCCGAACGGGTGCTCGGCGTTGGCCTTGCGCTTGGCCTTGCGGCCGCCGAGCAGCAGGAGCAGCTGGTTGCCGGCATCCGCGACGGAGTGCACGCCCTCGGCAAGCATTGAGGACGAACCCGATAGGGCCGCCGCAATGAATTTGGTGATTGCGATTCCCGTATTAGCGAGGAAGGCCGCGATGATCGCCCTGTTTCCACCCGATGCACTCATGGAGCAATCCTAGGATGGTGGCGTGACTACAACACACCTGCCCACAATCGCGTTTCTCGGTGCCGGATCGATGGCCGGGGCCGTCCTCGCGGGGCTGCTGAAGCCCGAAGTCGTCGTCGATGGCGGCATCCGCACCACCAACCGCAGCGCCGCGAAGGCGGCCGAAC
Organism: Microterricola gilva; assembly: GCF_004217495.1. Classification (NCBI taxonomy): domain Bacteria; kingdom Bacillati; phylum Actinomycetota; class Actinomycetes; order Micrococcales; family Microbacteriaceae; genus Microterricola; species Microterricola gilva. Next base: position 3,274,399 of record NZ_SHLC01000001.1, on the reverse strand, counting down.
TCGCCGCGCTGGACGGCGTCACGGCCTTCGCGACCGAGAACGACCCAGAGGCGAACCGCGCAGCCGTGCGTGGCGCTGCGATCGTCGTCGTGGCCGTCAAGCCGGCCATGGTGCCCGATCTGCTCACCGAGATCGCGGATGCGCTGGAACCGGGCACGCTCGTCGTCAGCGTGGCGGCCGGCGTCACGATCGCGACCTTTGAGTCGCTGCTGCCGCAGGGCGTCGCGGTGATCCGCTCGATGCCGAACACGCCGGCCGTCGTCGGCCGTGCCGTCACCGGCCTCTCCGCCGGCAGTCGGTCAAGCGCGGAACAGCTGGCGCTCGCCGTCGCGCTCTTTGAGACCGTCGGCTCCGTGCTCGTGATTCCCGAGGAGCAGATCGACGCCCTCAGCACGATCTCCGGGTCCGGGCCCGCCTACGTTTTCTACCTGATCGAGCAGCTCACGGCCACGGCGGTCGCGAAGGGCTTCACGCCGGAGCAGGCCGCGCTGATGGTCAACGACACCTTCCTCGGCGCCAGCGAGTTGCTCGCGGCATCCGGCGAAAACCCGGCTGAGCTGCGCCGCCGGGTCACCAGCCCGAAGGGCACGACGGAGCGCGCAATTGCCGTGCTGGAGGGTGCAGGCCTCACCGCGCTCTTCGACGAGGCGACGGATGCCGCTCTCGCCCGTGCCCGCGAGCTCGCCGCCGGCTAGAGCGCGGCGAAGCGCTCGAGGTCGCCCTCGGTGCCTGAAGCGATGATGAGGTCGTGGTTGGAGACCACGGTGTCTGCCGTCGCGTAGGTGAACGGGCGCCCGGGGCTCTTCACGCCGACGACGGTGATGCGGTGCTTGGTGCGCACACCGGAATCGGTCAGCGACATGCCGCGGATCGGCTTCGGCGGGTACATCTTCACGAGCGCGAAGTCGTCGTCGAACTCGATGAAGTCGAGCATGCGGCCGCTCACCAGGTGCGCGGTGCGCTCGCCGGCCTCGGCCTCGGGGTAGATGACGTGGTTGGCGCCGATGCGCTCGAGGATCTTGCCGTGCGACTGAGAGATGGCCTTGGCCCAGATCTGTGGGATGCCGAGGTCGACGAGGTTCGCCGTGATCAGCACGCTGGCCTCAACAGAGGAGCCGACGGCGCAGACGGCGACGGAGAAGTCCTGGGCACCGATCTGGCGCAGTGCGTCGATGGAGCGGGCGTCGGCCTGGACGGCGTGCGTGACCCGCTCCGCCCACTTCTGCACGAGGGCGGCGCTGTCGTCGACGACGAGCACCTCGCGACCGAGCCGGTCGAGCTGGCCGGCGGTTGCGGCACCGAAGCGACCGAGTCCGATGACGAGCACCGGGGCGTCGTGCTTATTGCGATCAACCAACGATGGGCCTCTCTTCAGGGCGTTTGAACAGCTGGCGGCGCACGCTGGAAGCCAGCGCTGCCGCGAGTGTCACTGTACCAATGCGGCCCATGAACATGGTCAGGGCCATGACGTAGACGCCCTCCGGCGGCAGCTCGGCGGTGAGCCCCGTCGAGAGTCCACAGGTTGCGAAGGCGGAGATCACGTCGAAGAGCACGAAGTCGAACGGCGCCTTGGTGATCTGCAGGATCGCGATGCTCGACACGGCGACGATCGTCGCGCCCCAGAGCACGACGCTGACGGCCAGGCGGAGGATGTCGCGGGGGATGCGCCGGCCGAAGGCCTCCATCGACTCGTTGCCGCGGGCCTCGGCGAATGCGGCGAGGAACAGCACGGCGAGGGTCGTCACCTTGATGCCGCCTGCGGTGGAGGCCGAGCCGCCGCCGATGAACATGAGCATGCCGCTGACGAGCAGGCTGGAGCCGTGCAGATCGGCGATGTTGATCGTCGAGAAGCCGCCGGATCTCGTCATCGCCGAGAGGAAGAATGCCTGGAAGATCGTGTCGACCGCGTTGTCGTGGCCGAAGGTCTTGGGGTTGTCGAACTCGAGCAGGATGTAGAGCGCGGCACCGGCCACGAGCAGCAGGCCGAAGGTGACCAGGGTCAGCTTCACGTGCACCGACCAGCGGCGGGGCTTGCGCCAGCCGCGCGCGATCGCGTAGATCACGGGGAAGCCGATGGCTCCGAGGATGACGCCGAACATGAGGGCGCTGAGGAAGACGAAGTCGTCTGCCCAGGGCGTGAGCCCCTCCGGGTTGGGGTTGAAGCCCGTGTTCGTGAACGCCATTGCCGCGTAGTACAGGCTGTGCCAGGCCGCCTCGCCGACCGGCACCTGGACGGCGAGCATGCGGGGGAAGAGCACGAGCGCAACGATGGCCTCGATGGCCAGGGCGCTCACCGCGACCGTCGCCAACAGGTTGCCGACCTCGCCGAGGCGAACGGTCTGGCCCTCGTTGACCGGTCCGACGTGCAGGCGGCTGGGGTTCGTGTCGCTGGCGGCCATCAGCTTGGCGCGCAGGCCGAGCCGGCGGCTGATGACCATGCCGAGGATCGACGCGAGCGTGAGCACGCCGATTCCACCGATGTTCACACCGATGAAGACGAGGACGTCGCCGAAATCCGACCAGTGCGTTGCCATGTTGACGGTCGAGAGCCCGGTGACGCAGATCACTGAGACAGCGGTGAAAAGCGCGTCTGGCAGCGGGGTGACCTTGCCGTCCGCCGCGGCGATCGGCAGCGAGAACAGCAGCGTGAAGAGCAGCACGAGCGCCGTGAAGATGAAGATCGCAAAACGGGACGGCGAATGCCCGGCGAAGGAAGACAGCCCGTCGCGAATGCGCCCTGGAATCGAGCGCAACGTGAGCGGGGCGTACTGTCGGCGCACCGCAGTCCCCATTGAAATCCCTCCAGCAGACACGCTCTGTGTCGAATGGTCATGGTACTCCCCACGGGGAGTGACTACCCTTGAGCCATGGCGGACATCTTTGACGTGGTAGCAGACCCAACCCGACGCGACATTCTTGGCATCCTGTTGGAGAAGCACAACACCAGCGCAGATGCCGCAGGGGAGATCAGTGTTTCGGAGATTGTCGCCGAACTCGGGCTGAGCCAGCCCACCGTCTCCAAGCACCTCAAGGTGCTGCGCGAAGCCGGGCTGGTCGCCGTGCGCGAGGAAGGGCAGCACCGCTACTACCACCTCGACCACTCGCCACTCGAGGCCATCGAAGACTGGCTGATCCCGTTCCTGAGCGTCGACTTCGACGCCGTGGTGCGCGAGGGCGACTTTGCGGATGCCGGCCTCAAAGACGAGCAGCGGGCGTTCGCGACCGCGCTCGGCAAGGCCTTCGCCGACACATCCGTCAAGGTCAGCGCCGCCGTCAAGGACGTCGCGCCCAAGAAGTGGCGTCGGTACGAGTAGTCGCCTGCGTTGCTCGACGAGCAGTCGTTGGTTGAGTTTGTCGAAACCGGGCGAGCAATAGTTGGTTGAGCTTGTCGAAACCGGGCCAAACCGAGCGAGCAGCGGTCACTGTCCTCAGATTGCCTGAGATTTGGGCTGCCGCCTTTCGCATGCTTCGCATGCGCTAGACAACCCGGGGGTTGGGGCCTATAGTTTCGTCACGCGCACGCGTCACTCGAGTCACACCCGTCACACGAGCACAGTGCGCGAGGGCTCACCCGGGAGCCCGCCTGGGGGACGAACGAGGAATCATGGCCCGTGATCTTTCCGATGTGCGCTTTCTGACCGTTGCGGAAGTTGCGGCGATGATGCGCGTCTCGAAGATGACCGTTTACCGCCTGGTTCACGCGGGAGAACTGCCAGCGATCCGCTTCGGGCGCTCGTTTCGTGTGCCCGAATCCGCTGTCGAAGACGTCGTGAAACACCATGTCGCAGACAGTGCGTGAACAAGCGGTGAGAGAACGCCGCCGAATCCGGTAGACTGGGCACTTCGTGTCGGCTGCATTCGCAGTCATCCAAAATCTTGTGAGGTTTGTGTGGGTTCTGTAATTAAGAAGCGCCGCAAGCGTATGGCGAAGAAGAAGCACCGTAAGTTGCTTCGTAAGACTCGCCACCAGCGTCGCAACAAGAAGTAAGCCGGAGAACTCACCGCGTCACCGCGGTGAGTTCAACAGGCAGCGAGCGCTAGACCCCTGGGTCTAGCGCTTATTGCTGTTAAGCGCTCGCCGGGCCGCCCGGAACAGTGGGTATCCGGGTAGCTCGTCGAGGTTTCGGCTCAACCAGCGGAGTGTCCTGCCATGTCAGGGCTTCGGTCGCTGGCGCTCCCTCAAGCCGGCGTGGGAGGCGGGCGTTTCTTTTCACGGCGGCTGAGCGCGCGGCGCCGCGACGAAGGAGCAGCGACGCCCGCGAAGCCCTGAGCGAGTGGGCAGACACCGGCGCCGCGGGGTTCACCGGGCGCAGCCAGCGGCGCATAGGCTTGATCGGTGACCGCTCCCGTTCTGACCCTCATCGGCAAGCCCGGCTGCCACCTCTGCGACGACGCCAGAGACGTGGTGACCGCGGTTCTGGCCGAAATCGCCACGGCATCCGGCCCGGCCGTCGTGCTCGAAGAGAAGTCGATCCTCGACGATGCCGCGCTGCACGAGCGATTCGTCGAAGAGATCCCGGTCGTGCTGATCAACGGCGCGGTGCACAACTACTGGCGCATCGACCCGGTGCGCCTGAAGACGGCCATCTTGGAGGCACAATGACCATTCGCCACGTCGTAACGTGGAGGCTCGCCGAGAGCGACCCGACGCTGAAGGCCGCGCAGGCCGCCGAGATCAAGGCTGGACTGGAGTCTCTCCGCGGCCAGATCGACGGCATGAGTGCGCTGGATGTCGGCATCAACACCATCGGCCCCGCCACGAACTGGGACGTCGTGCTGATCGCCGACTACGCCGACGAGGCCGCACTGGCGGCGTACCAGGTGCACCCGGCGCACGTCGCCGTCACCGGCATCATCCGCGGACTGGTGGCCGAGCGCAGCTGCGTCGACTTCGAGCTCCCCGCGCTCTAGGAACGCGACTCCAACACGAAGAACGCGCATGCTCCCGTGTGGGGGCATGCGCGTTCTTCGTTGCCGAAGCGGTGGTTAGGCGAGTGCCTTGGCCTTGAGCGACTCGAACTCGGCCGGCGTGATCGCGCCGGAGTCGAGCAGGGCCTTGGCCTTGTGGATCTCCTCAGCAGGGGTCGAGCTGGAAGCGACCTGCTTGATGTACTGCTCGCTCGCCTGCTGAGCGGCCTGGATGTCCTTGGCCTGGCGCTCGGCCATGCCCTTGCCGCGGGCGATCAGGTAGACCAGGGCGGTCAGGAACGGCACGAAGATCAAGAAGATGATCCAGAGCGCCTTCCACCAGCCGTTGAGCTTGTGGTCGCGGAACAGGTCACCGATGATCGCGAAGATCGCGAACAGGTAGGCGACGAACGCGAATACCCAGAACATAGCCCACAGTACGTTCCAGAAGTTTTCCCAGATGCTCATTTGTTTCCCCTCATGTGCTTATCGACGGCCCAGATGGGAAGTCGCTGTGAATACGCTAGCGCCGTTCTCCCAGCAAGCGGTAGTAGCTGGGCCGTTTCGGGCGCGGTGTTGCGCTGGAGCGGCCGCTTAGCCCTGGTGTGCCAGCGCCTTCGCCTTGAGCGCCTCGAACTCGCCGGGCGTGATGGCACCGGAGTCGAGCAGCGCCTTGGCCTTGCTGATCTCCTCGCTGGGGCTCGAGCCGGCCACGGTGCGAATGTACTGCTCGCCCGCTTGCTGAGCGGCGGCGGCATCCTTGACCTGGCGCTGGGCCATGCCCGTTCCACGCGCGATCAGGTACACCAGTGCCGTCAGGAACGGCACGAAGATGAGGAAGATGATCCACAGCGCCTTCCACCAGCCGTTGAGCTTGTGGTCGCGGAAGAGGTCAGCGACGATCGCGAACAGCACGAAGAGGTACGCGATGAACGCGAAGCTCCAGAAGAAGAACCAGATGAGGCTCCAAAAGTCGTCCCAGATGTTCATGTCGATCCAATCCTGTCGGCGAGGCCGACCGCAGAGACGCGTCGCAGAGTTGTGCGGGCGCGACTGCGGCGTGATGCCACAGCATTCCATTTGTATGGCTCACCGCCCCGGCTGTCGCCACCCGAACCGGGTGAGTTCGCGGATCTCGACCACGCGATCCCGGTGAATTGGGGGACAATTTCGGGCGCTATGGGTTGCGAATGGGGGACATTGCCCGGATTATTGGCACTGCTACACGGCATCATCGGGGGGAATTGCAGTGGGACTGTACGACGACACATTAGCCAAGCGTGATCTCGCGAGCGGCCTGATTCCGCCGCCCGCCGTCTGTTACGTTTCACGGCCGCGGCTGGATGTGGCGCTCGACGCGCTCATCGATGGCACCCGCTCAATCGTGTGTGTCTGGGGTGCCCCCGGGAGCGGCAAGACGACCCTGCTGGCCAGCTGGGCCCGCACGCTGAACGAGGCCGGCCACCGGACGAGCTGGCTCTCTGCCCGCGAGACTCCCCGAGCACCGATGAACATCCAGCCGCTGCTCGATCCGACCATCGCAGACGGAGACGACCTGGGCTTCGTCTTCATCGACGACGTCCATCTGCTCACTGCCAGTGAACGCCTCATCCTCTTTCGCGCACTGGAGTCGCTGCCTGCCCGCGCACGCGTTGTGATCTCTGGGCGGTACCAGCCGTTCGCCAGCCTCGCCTTCCTCGAGGCAACCGGGCTGCTGTGCGAGCTGCGAACTGCCGACTTGGCGTTCGACGAATGCGAGACCACCCGGCTCGCCGCGCGGCACGGCATCACATTGTCGGAGGGGGCGGTGCGCTCGGTCGCCGAACGCACCGCTGGCTGGATCACCGCTCTCGCTCTGGCCATGCCGTGGATTCGGGGCAGCAGCGACCCGGAGCAGGCCATTGCTCAGTTCGGGGCCAACCATCGAGCAGTCGCCGACTACCTGGTGACGGAGGTGCTGCTCGGAATGGACGATGGCGACCGGGCGGTGCTGATGGCCGCCGCCGTGCGTGAGTGCATTCCGTTGGAGCTGCTGAGCGTGCTGAGCGGTCGAGCGGATGCCGGGGAGGTCATGCTCGCGCTGGCACGACGCAATGCCCTCATCACCGAGGATGGCGGCGACTTTCGAATCCACCCCGTCCTGCTGGGATTCATGCAGGCCGAGGCACGTCGGCACAACCTGGAGCTCGCGCAGCGCCACCACGCCATGGCTGCAGCCTGGTACGTGGCCCACCACGACGGGCCCGCCGCATTCGAACAGGCTCTGGCCTCCGCTGACCCCGACACGACGTCGGCGGTCCTCGACCAGTTCGGGCTCGAACTTGCGCTCTCCGGCACGGACGCGTTCAGCCGAGCCGAGTGGAGGACCTGCCAGCCGACGGAATCCCTTGCGATGCTCGTCATTCAGCTGCTGATGCGGGCCCCGTACTCCGCCGACTCGCGGCAGTCTCGGCACCTTGTGGCCCGTGCGAATCAGCAGGCAGGCGCAGACGGTGTTTCGCAGGACTGGACGCTGGCGCTCCTTGCCGTCAACTGCTTCAGCTCCGCGCCTGACGGCGTCGTGCGGGAGCGCCTGCGCAGTCTCGCGACTCCGTCGGCACGTCTGCTGCGCGAGCAATCGCTCGCGCTCGACCTCCTCGCAGCGACGGCAGAGGGCTGGTGCCAGGATCGCCTCGGCAATCCAGCTGGCGCAGCCCTGCTCTATCGTCAGGTCGCGGATGCGGCGCACAGCATGGGATACAGCTGGCTGTACCTGCTCGTCACCGACCTCGCGGTCGCCAGCCTCGCGGCCTGCAACGAGTGGACGCAGGCATTCGCGCTGGAGGATCAGCTGGCGCAGAGCGCGCAGGCGGTGATGTTCTCGCAGAACAGCCGCGCGGTGGCGGGAGCCACCGTGTTGTTGGAGGGCCGTCGGTACCAGCGCTGTGAGCCGCTGGACATCGAGCTACTCGACGGTGTGATCGCGGCCGATCCGCTCGGGGCCGACTTCGGACTTCTGGTTCCGGCGCGCCTGCTGCGCGAATTGCCTGCGCTCGACAGCGGGGTCCAGCTGCGCGCGGTTGCCGATCGCGTCGAGCGCATCAGCCGGGAATCCGGTCACCGTTTTCCTCGGCTCTTGGGCGCGGCCTGCGTTCGGCTGGCCAGCGCGCGGCTGACGCTGGACGGTCGGGAGATGGCCAGGGACGTCGTCGATTTCACGCAATCCGTGCTCGGCGGCGACTCACTCGAGGTGATGACGGCCCGCTACGTGTTGAGCCCGCCGACCCAGAGCGGGGAGTCGGTCGAGCGACGTCTCGAAGACGCGCTGCATGGCCAGGCGAAGGCGTGGCATTCCGGTGCGGCGATCGCGGCGTGGATTGTGCTGGCGCAGACGGCGCAGAACACCGGACGTGAGGCCGAGGCCGATGCCCGAGTCATGCGCGCTGTGCGCCTGGCGGAGCATTTCCAGGCCCCGCGGCCGTTCCTCGCACGCAATGGTGAGGGGGTGGCGCTGGTGGAAGCACGGCTCGGTCGGTTCGGGTCGCTCGAGAGGATGGCCGAGCACATCGTGAACTGCGGGACCGCGGCACTGCCGGTCGGAGTCGACGAGTTGCGCCTCATCGAATCGTTGACGAGCCGGGAACGATCTATTCTGCGTGAGCTGCCCGTGCACCAGAGCGTGGCCGAGATCGCCCGCAAGCAGACGCTCAGCGTGAACACCGTCAAGACGCATCTGCGAAACATCTACCTGAAGCTCTCCGTGTCGGGGCGGAGCGAGGCGGTCCGGGTCGCCCAGGAGCGCGAGCTGCTGTAGCGAACCTCGGGGACGCCAGCACGGATGGGCGCCGGCCGCCCGCAGTTCACCCTGCACAGGTGAGGCGGAATCCGCTCGCACGGGCGAGCATGAGTGGGTGCCGTGTGGACGGCGGGAGGTGAACGTGAAGCGCTACGAGATCCGGGTTCCCTACGCGCTGTCGGAGACCCTGGCAGCCGCATTCCCCGAGATGGATGCCGTGCAGATTGGGCCGTCAACGACCATGCTCATCGGCGTGCTGCGCGACCAAAGCGAGCTGCACGGGCTGCTCGCACGCATCGCCGAACTGGGGCTGGACATCACCGAGGTACGCCAGAACGACTGAACGGCGGTGGGTCATGCCGAAGCATGGCCCACCGCCGTCAGTGTGCGGATGCCGAGGTGCTCAGACTCCGAGCAGCTGCTGTTTTGCCGCTGAGAACTCCGCGTCGGTCAGTGCGCCGGAGCTGTGCAGCTCTGCGAGTTCCTTGATCTTGTCGGTGAGCCCAGAGCCGGGGCTCTGCACTGCGGGCTGCTGGGCGGCGACCGGAGCAGCTTGTGGCACGTACTGCTGCTCGTAGGCGGCGGCTTCCTGCTGCTCTTCGGCCTTACGCATCTGGTGGCCACGGATGGCCCCGGCGGTGGCGGTGGCGGTGCCGGCGACGACGGCTGTGCGGGCGGCGAGACCCAGCAGGCCGGGGCGCCCGAATCGACGAATCAGCATGTGTCTTCTCCTAGCCCAGGGTCTTCTGGAGTGCGATGGCGGACTCGGCGATGACCGAGGCCGGAATGCGGTCTTGCGAGAGCACGACAGCGTCGGCCGTCGCGATGGCCGACATGAGATTCCGGGCCCAGCTCAGCTCGACGGCGGCGACGAGTGCAGAGCTTCCCGGAGGCAGGCTCTCCGCGATCACGGTGATGTCCTCCTCTGCCACCAGGCCGACGAGCGCGAGTTCGAGTTCGCGGAGGGGGTCCGAGTCGTGCTCCTCGAGCTCGACGACCGCAACGCTGCCGTCCTCGCCGCGCGAGACGACGATGAGGTCGAGCAGCGAGACCGTCTCTTCCGCCGCGAGGGCGAGAATCGCGTCGATCACCGGGGCGGGTGGCGCTTCGGTTGTGAACCCGACGGTGAGGAGTTCGACCGGACCGTAGTCCTGTGTGGTGGTCATGGTGTCCTTTCACTTGACCGGCGCCGTCACGGCGCCATCGCTCCCGGCATGTGCGTCGCGGGCGGTGCTCCAGAGGCTAGTGAACGGGGCGGATGCGGTGATCCTCCATTTCGGGTGAATCCCGTCCATGCCTCTGGTGCCGGGCGCAAAGCCCCCTTAGCGTGTGAGACATTCACCATCGTCGGCGTTCTGCGTGCCGACGTAGACAGGAGATGATCGTGGCCAAAGAATTCAAGGGAAACATAGAACTCGATGTGCGGGACTCGACCGCAGACTGGGATGCGTTCCTGCCCGAGAAGGCACCGGCCGGCGCGCCGAACGTGCTCGTCGTGCTCTATGACGACACCGGCCAGGCCTCCTGGTCGCCATACGGCGGCCGCATCAACATGCCGACGATGGACAAGCTCGCCGCCGGCGGCCTCACCTACTCCCAGTGGCACACCACGGCACTCTGTTCGCCAACGCGGTCGACGTTCCTGACCGGTCGCAACCACCACTCCAACGGCTTCGCGACGATCTCCGAATCGTCGACCGGTTTCCCCGGCTACAACTCGCACATCCCGCCGGAGAACGCCACGATGGCGAACATTCTGCGCGACGCAGGCTGGTCGACCTACTGGGTCGGCAAGAACCACAACGTTCCCATCGACGAGTGGACGGCAGGCGCCTCGAAGAAGAACTGGCCGCTTGGCCAGGGTTACGACCGCTTCTACGGCTTCATCGGTGGAGAGACGAACAACTGGTACCCGTCGCTCGCCGAGGACAACCACTACATCGACCAGCCCTACCTGCCGGAAGACGGCTACCACCTGTCGAAGGACCTCGCCGACCAGGCGCTCAAGATGATCCGTGACTCCAAGCAGACGGAGCCGGACAAGCCCTGGTACATGTGGTTCTGCCCCGGAGCCAACCACGCCCCGCACCACGCGCCGGAAGAGTACATCGCGAAGTACAAGGGCATGTTCGACGATGGCTACGAGGCGTACCGCGACTGGGTTGTTCCCCGCATGATCGAGCGTGGGCTGCTGCCGGCAGACACCGTCTACAACGACATCAACCCGATGCCGGATGGCACGTTCAGTCAGACCGACGAGGTGCGCCCGTGGGCCGACCTCAACGACGAAGAGAAGGCCATGTTCTCGCGCATGGCCGAGGTGTTCGCCGGTTTCTCGGAGTACACCGACGCCCAGGTCGGCCGCATCGTCGACTACCTCGAAGAGTCAGGTCAGCTCGAGAACACGATCGTGATCTACTGCGCGGACAACGGCTCGTCGGGCGAAGGCAGCCCGAACGGCTCGGTCAACGAGGGCAAGATCTTCGGTGGCTACCCCGACGACGAGGCGCAGAACCTCACCATGGTCGACAAGCTCGGCAGCCCGGACACCTACAACCACTACCCGACCGGGTGGGCGATGGCCTTTTCAGCTCCGTACAGAATGTTCAAGCGCTACACCTACCAGGGTGGCGTGTGCGACCCGATGGTCATCCACTGGCCGGCAGGGATCAAGGCCAAGGGGGAGGTGCGCAACCAGTACCACCACTCCACCGACATCGTCGCGACGATCCTCGACGTCTGCGGAGTCGAGATGCCCAGCAGCTACAACGGCGTTGAACAGAGCCCCCTCGACGGCGTCTCGATGCGCTACTCCTTCGACGCCCCGGCAGACGGACCCACAGACAAGGAAACCCAGTACTACGAGATGCTGGGCAGCCGGGCGATCTGGCACAAGGGCTGGAAGGCGGTGGCCGAGCACGGCCCGGTCAGCGGCATGAGTGGGTTCGAGAACGATGTCTGGCAGCTGTTCCACACGGATGTCGACCGCTCAGAGGCGCATGACCTCGCGGCGCAGTTCCCCGAGAAGCTCGAGGAGCTCAAAGCCCTCTGGCTGAGCGAGGCGAAGGCCAACAAGGTGTTGCCGCTGAATGACCTGCAGATCATCGGCAACCCGAAGGACTTCGAGACGTTCGTGAACATGGAGTTCAAGGTTCCGGTTCCACCGAGCGGGCAATACACGTACTACCCCGGCACGACCGAGATCCCGGAGCGCTCCGCGGCGAACGTGCATGGGGTCTCGTACAAGATCCTCGCCGAGGTCGACCTGACGCCCGACTCGGAGGGCGTCATCTTCGCCCACGGCTCGCGCTTCGGCGGCCATGCGCTGTTCATCAAGGACGGGGAGGTCACCTACGCGTACAACTTCCTCGGCATCCCGCCGGAGGACCGCATCTCGGCGCCGCTGAAGCTCACGGGCAAGCACGTGATCGGTGTGGAGTTCACCAAGGAGGGCATGGGGGAGTACCGCGAGGGTGTCGGCCCGCTCAAGCTCTACATCGACGACCAGCTCGTCGCCGAGCAGAAGATCCGCACCGTGCTCGGGCACTTCTCGCTCTGTGGCGAGGGGCTCTGCATCGGCTACGACAGCGGCGATGCCGTGTCGAGCGCTTACTCGGGGTCCCGATTCGAGTTCACCAACGGCACGATCGCGAAGGTGGTCTTCGACATCGGAGACGACCTCTACATCGATGTCGAGGCGCACCTGGCCGCGGCGTACGCCAGAGACTGATCACACCCGCGGGGTCCCGGCCGAGCGGTCGGGACCCCGCGGCATCCGAAGGGGAACAGGCAGATGGGAATCTCGCTGACATCGTGGGCGGACACGCCGACGCGCAGGCGCATCATTGACTTCGTCGAACGCGTGAGCGGTGACGGGCCTGGAGCGGTTCCCGCTGCCGAGCGCGTCGCGGTCTTCGACAACGACGGCACGCTGTGGACGGAGAAGCCGATGCCGACGCAGCTGCACTACATCGTGCAGCAGTGGGCTGCAGCGGCCGCCGCCGAGCCGGCGCTGGCTGATCGGCAGCCGTACGCGGCCGCGGTCAACGGCGACTTCGCCTGGTTGGGCTCAGCGGTCGACAAGCACTACGCCGGCGACGACAGCGATCTGAAGCTGATGATCGGCGCCATCCTCGGCTCGACGGCCGGCATGAACGTGCTCGACTACGAGAAATCCGTCGCCGAGTTCTACCGCAGTGCGAAGCACATGACCCTGGGAACGCCCTACCGTGACGCGGTCTTCCAGCCCATGGTCGAGCTGCTGCGCTACCTGGAGGCACACGGTTTCAGCTGCTACATCGTCTCCGGTGGTGACCGCGACTTCATGCGCCCCATCACGAGCGAGTACTACGGCATCCCGCCGGAGCGGGTCATCGGCTCCGCGGTGGGGTTGAGTTACGACGCAGACAGCTCCGAGGTTCGCTATGCGAGCACATTCGACTTCATGGATGACGGCCCGGTGAAGCCCGTGCGCATCTGGACCCGCATCGGCCGACGTCCGATCCTGGCCGCAGGCAACTCCAACGGTGACATCGAGATGTTGCGTTACACGCAGGGGAGCCAGGAATCGCTCGCCCTGCTGATCCACCATGACGACACGTCGGGACGCGGAGACGCGCCCTACGATTCCGGAGCTGAGCTCGCGCTCGCCGCGGCGGCGGAACACGACTTCACCATCGTCAGCGTGCGCGACGACTGGTCAAGCGTGTTCGTGCCGCAGGGCGCGGCGGACACCGCGTGACGGGCGCGGGGAGCCAGGCCGTGACCTCGGCGCCGGGACCGCGTCCGCCTGCGACGAAACGGCGGGAGTGGTTTGCGCCGACCCTGCGCGGCTACCGACGCGAGTGGATCGGACCGGACGTGATCGCGGGGCTCGCCGCCGGGGCCGTCGTCGTGCCGCAGGGCATGGCATACGCGACTATCGCCAGCCTGCCCGTGCAGATCGGCTTGTACAGCTGCATGGTGCCGATGCTCGTCTACGCGCTGCTCGGCGGATCCCGCGCGATGAGCGTCTCCACGACGTCGACGATCGCCACCCTCACCGCGACGACGCTCGTGAGCGCCGGGGTGGCCGTCGGCTCCGACGATGCGGTGCGCGATCTGACGACCCTCACACTGCTGGTCGGCGTCATCCTGCTGCTGGCCCGCCTGTTGCGGCTCGGCGCCATCGTCGAGAACATCAACAAGGCCACGATCCTTGGCATCCAGATCGGGGTGGGGGCGACCGTCGCCGTCGGGCAGTTGCCCACGCTGCTCGGTGTCGACAGCGACTTCACCGGGCACGGCTTCGTCCGTTCCATCAACGCGGTGATCGCGGCGCTGCCCTCGATGAACCTCCCGACGCTGCTGCTCTCGCTGGGCTCGATCGCTGTGTTGCTCGGGCTGAAGCGCTTCGCCCCGCGCATTCCCGGACCGCTCATCGTCGTGGCCGCAGGCATCCTGCTCATCGCCTTCGGCGGCCTGCGGGAGGCGGGGGTCTCGGTGATCCAGCCGGTGCCGCAAGGCCTTCCGATGCCGAGCCTCCCAGCACTCACCGACGTCGTCGATCTGATTCCCGGAGCGCTCGCGATCGCCGTGATGGCATTCCTCGAATCAGCGGCGGTGGCCCGCGGCATCCGCGCGGCAGGTGAGAAGCAGATCGACAGCAACCAGGAGCTGCTCGCCACCTCGGCCGCGAGCATCGCCGGCTCGTTCTTCTCGACCTTGCCTGCGGCCGGCGGCTTCTCGCAGAGCGCCGTGAACCTCTCCGCTGGGGCGCGCTCGCAGCTGTCGACGATGGTCACCGTGGCATTCGCCGTGCTCGTCGCCCTGTTCCTCGGACCCGTGCTGAGCCTGCTGCCAGAGGCGACGCTCGCGGCGATGGTGTTCGTCGCCGTGATCGGGCTCATCGATATCCCCGACCTGCTGCGGCTGCGGCGCGTCAACCGACCGGACTTCTGGACGGCCGTCGCGACCGCCGTCGTCGGCCTGACCGCCGGCCTGCTCGCGGCCGTCGCCGTCGGCGTCGCCCTGACGCTGCTGCTGATCCTCACCGAGCTGAGCAAAATCAGGGTGACCACGGGGGAGCGGCGCGGATCCGTGCTCGCCGTCATCGTCGGCGGCCCCCTGTACACCGCGAACGTGCTGGAGACCGAGCAGGCGGTTTTGGCTGCCGTCGCGGAATCCGGCGAGGATGCAGGCACGCTGAGCGCTGTCGTGATCGACCTCGGCCGCATGGCGACGACCTCCGTCACCGTGCTCGACGCGCTCGCCGACCTCGACCGCGAGCTGGCATCGCAGGGGGTGCAGTTGCGCATCGCCGCCGTCCCGGATGCCGCGCTCCTGATCGCCAGGCGCACGAGCTGGTTCAGCGGGCTGGAGGCCGATGGTCGGGTCTTCGACAGCATCGAGTCGGGGATGAGGTAGCCCGATGGATGGCAGCGCGCTGAGCGACTTCTTCGCCTCCGGTGACATCACTGGTTGGGATCTGCTGCTCGCGGCGCTCTTCGGAGTCGCCGGCTGGGTCGTGTCGATCTTCGTCAAGCGCGGCGTCACCGCGCTGCTCGCGCGCACACCCGGTGTGTCACCGGCCGTCGGACTGCTGATCGCCCGCATCGCCAAGTACATCGTGATCCTGCTCGGGGTCGGCATCGGGCTCAGCTTCCTCGGCGCCTCCGTGCAGCCGTTCATCGCGATCGCGATCATCGTCGGGGTCATCCTCGTGCTCGCGATGCGCGGTGTCGCAGACAACTTCGCCGCCGGGGTGATCCTGCAGTCGCGGCATCCGCTCAAACCGGGCGACGAGATCGACACGGGGGACTACGTCGGGACGGTGCTCGAACTCAACGGGCGCTCGGTTGTGCTGCGCACAGCCGACGGTCGCACCATTCACGTGCCGAACGGCCAGCTGCTGCAGGAGCCGCTCGTCAACCACTCACAGGCCGGGGCCAGGCGGAGCGAGGTCGAGGTGCGTGTCGAAGCCGGACGGCTGGATCCGGGCGCACTCGGCGAGCTGCTCACCGCGACCGTCGCCGGCGTCGATGGCGTGCACAGCAGGGAAGCTGCGCACACGCTCATCGTGGGGATCAGCCCGCAGCGGATCACGACGCGCGTGCAGTACTGGCACCATCCGCTGCACGGTGTCGCCGTTACCTCAGCGGTCGTGCTTGCGCTCGCGGCGGCGTGCGAGGAGAACACGCTGACGGCTTCGGTGACCTCGGCGGTGCCGAGTCCGCCGCTCACGACGGCAGAGCTGCCATGACGACGGTCGCTCTGCCGGTGAGGACTTCCCGGCGTTCCGCGCACCCCTGCTCGGGAGCGGTTGAGATGCGGCAGGCACGCGGTCTCCCCGCAACGGTCGTCGGACGACAGATGGAGGAATGATGCAGAAGCCGTTTGTGGGCCTGACCGCCAAGAACGCCCTCCGGGAGTCGATGGCCGGCGTCACCCTGTTGGCGATCGCGGTGCCGCTGAACATCGGATACGCCCAGATCGCCGGACTGCCACCGACGGCCGGCCTGTACGCACTGGTTCTGCCTGCGGTGTTGTACGCCCTTGTGGTCTCCTCGCGGCAGCTGATCGTCTCGCCCGATGCCGCGGCCGCGGCCCTCGTCGCCTCGTCCATCGGTGGCCTCGCCGTGGCCGGCAGTGCCGACTACCTGACTCTCGCCCTGGCCCAGGCGATCCTCTGCGGCTTGATGTTCTTCGCCGCGGCGTTCTTCAAGCTCGGGTTCCTGGCGAACTTCCTCTCGAAGCCGATCCTGATCGGCTTCGTCGGCGGCCTCGCACTCGACATCATGGTCAGTCAGATCGCGAAGATGCTCGGAGTGTCCATCAACTCGGGCGGGGAGTTCATCGAGAAGGCCACCGATCTGGTCACCGGTCTCGGCGGCATCAACTGGTGGTCAGCGCTGCTCGCAGCGCTCTCGATCGCCGTGCTCGTCACCGGCCAGCGGTTGCTTCGAGCTGTGCCGTGGGCGCTCATCGTGTTGATCCTGGGAACGATCGTGATGGTGACGACCGGGCTCGAGGATGCCGGTGTCGCGGTGCTCGGCCCGGTGGAGAGTGGCCCGCCGCGACTCACCTGGCCGGTGATCGAATGGAGCATGTGGCTTGCGTTGGTGCCGTCCGCGCTCGCGCTCACCCTTGTGACGACGGCGGAGGGCCTGCTGGTCTCCCGTTCCTACGGCGAGAAGAACGGGTACAAGACGAGCCCCAACCGGGACCTCTTCGCCTTCGGCCTCGGCAACATCGCGGCAGGAGCAAGCGGCAGCTTCGCGGTCGGTTCGTCGACATCGCGCACGGCCGCGATGGACCAGGCTGGCTCGCGCACGCAGCTGCCCACCGTGGTGATGGCGGCCGGAACCCTGTTGCTCCTCATCTTCGGAACGGCGCTGCTCGAAGACATCCCATCCCCCGTGATCGGGGCGATCGTCGCGGTGGCGATTGTCCCGCTGCTCGGATTCCGTGAACTGGCAGCGTTGTGGAAACTCGATCGATTCGAGTTCATCGTCGGCGTCGTCTGCTTCCTCGTCACCCTCCTGGTCGGCACCATCCCCGGCATTCTGGTTGCATTCGTCCTCGCTCTCATCAACCTGGCCAAGCGAGCAGCGAACCCGGCCATCGACATCCTTGCGGCGGACGGCGACCCCAGCGACTCACTGCTCAACGAGGCAACCATCGGCGAGGTGACCGTGCCGGGCGTGCTCGTGATCCGCATGGGGGCGCCGCTCTTCTTCGCCAACGGCAGCGTATTCAGCGACGCCGTCAAACGTGCCGTCAGGCAGGCGAGAGACACCACGCCCCCGACACACGTCGTCATCGACATGGAGGCGGTGACCGATGTCGATGTGACGGCCGCCGAGTCCTTCGTCGAGCTGCGCACGTGGTTGACGGGGCGCGGCATCACTCTGAGTTTCAGTCGGACGCGGCTCCCGTTGCTCAATCGGCTGACCCAACTCGATTTGATCGGGGATTCCACGGTGTTCGAGACGAACAGGGCGGCCATCGCCGCCCTCGGCGTGAAGGAGAAGGCATGACGACCGCCGAGGCACACGCTGCACCGCCGCTCAAGACGACCCTGCTGCTCGCGATCCCCGCGATCCTGATCGGCGCCGTCACCGCGATCGTGTTGATCGTGTTGAGCGGTGCGGCCGATTGGCTGCAAGGCCAGATCTGGCAGACGATCCCCGCGGCACTCGGATTGGACGACACGTCGACCTGGTGGACCTTCGGCGTGCTCACGCTCACCGGACTCGTCGTCGGCCTGATTGTCTGGCTCGTGCCAGGACACGCCGGCCCGGACCCGGCGACGACCGGGCTCGTCGCTGATCCGTTGCCCCTGCGGATGCTGCCTGGACTGGCCGCAGTGCTCGTGATCGGTCTCGCCGGCGGGGTGAGTCTCGGGCCGGAGAACCCGATCATCGCGATCAACTGTGCGCTCATGGTGGCCGCCGCGACCAGGTTCTGGCCATCAATGCCGATTCCACTGGCCGTGATGCTGAGCGCGGCCGGCACGATCGGCGCGCTCTTCGGAACCCCGGTCGGCGCGGCGCTCGTGTTCACCGGCATCGTCGGCATGACAGTCGGCGGCGGAACGCTGTGGGACAAACTCTTCCTCCCGCTCGTCTCCGCGGGCACGGGGTCGGTGGTGATGGCGATCTTCGGAGGACCGACCCTCTCGGTGACGGTGCCGGCGTTCGAGACCCCTCAGCTCATGGACCTCGTCAGCGGAACGGCCGTCGGTGTCGTCGCCGTGTTGCTCGGGCTCGTTGGTGTCTACCTCTTCCCCGTGCTGCACCGAGTGTTCCACGTCGTGGCCAACCCCGTGATCCCGCTCACCGTTGCCGGCGCGTTGCTCGGCGTCCTCGGTGTCATCGGCGGACCGGACACCCTGTTCAAGGGGCTCACCCAGATGCAGGATCTGGTCGCCAGCGCCGACGGCATGAGCGCGTGGCAACTGGTGGCGATCACGCTGATCAAACTCGCCGCCCTCCTGATCGCCGCGACCGCTGGATTCCGGGGAGGGCGGATCTTCCCTGCCGTGTTCCTCGGTGTCGCACTCGGACTCGCTGCCAGCACACTCTTCGACGGCATTCAGCCGAGCCTGGCAATCTCGGCCGGCGTACTCGGCTTTGTGCTCGTCGTCGCCAGGGACGGTTGGCTCGCGCTGTTCATGGCCGTCGTCACCGTCGCTGACATCGCGGTGCTCCCGCTGTTGTGCATCATCATCCTTCCGCTCTGGCTGCTGGTCACTCGCCAACCGCCGATGCTGATCACCGCGAAACAGGCCGCCCAGCCCGCCTCGCAACCGAACGATGTGGGGTCCGACCGTGCTGCCGTTTGATCCGTCACTGCCGTTCGGAACCTGGTCGTTCGTCGGCGACCAGACCCTCTTCGACCTCATCGCGGCGAGCACGAATGCACTGAACGGCGCACTTCTCGCCCGCCGCCCTGACCACTTCCGCAACTTCACCTTCGTCGGAATCCTGCTGATGGCGTTGATGGGCGGGATCGGGGGCGGTGTGGCTCGCGACGTGATTCTCCAGGAGCCGCCCGCTGCCTTCATGAACCCCGCCTACATCGCGCTCTGCATCGTGGCCGGGGTCATCGGCTACTACCTCGCCTACGACAAAGGGCAGCTGTTCCGGGAGGGTCTCTTCCAGTTCATGACCAGCATGTCGCTGCCGTGGTACGCGATCGTCGGAACGCAGAAGGCGATCGAGCAGGGCTACCCCATCTTCGGGGCGCTCGCGATTGCGGTCATCGGTGCCACGACCGGCCGCTTCCTGATCGACGTCTCGAGCGGGGTTCCCCCCAAACAGTTCGTGCGCGGTGAGTGGTTTGTCGCAACAGCCATCGTTGCCGGCCTCGTCTGGATTGTGATGGATGCGGCGGGCGTCGAATCGTGGGTGGCGACGCTCATCGCCTTCGCCGTTGCGTTCACGCTGCGCGTCATCGCGCTCTACCGCGGCTGGGAAGAGCCGCTCGCCTCTGAGCCACGGGGCGTGAAGATCCACGCCGACCGACGACCGCTCCTGGGCAGGAAGCTCCACGGCAAGTCGCAAGAGGAGCTCAGGCTGATCGGGCTCGCGCCCGACACCGTACCGGGCCGTGGCCCTGACGCGGGCGCTGCGCCAGGGCAGGGTCGTTGAGAAGATCACCTAAACACGAAAACGAGGAGTAAACATGGGTCAGGTCATCGGAGACATCCTGCCACTCGCACTGGGCATCGCGATCAGCCCGATCCCGATCATCGCTGCGATCCTGATGCTGCTGTCACCGAAGGCGCGCGGAACGAGCGTCGGATTCCTGATCGGCTGGGTGCTCGGCATCGTCGTCGCGATCAGCGTGTTCACCGCCCTCTCCAGCGTGCTGCCGGAGAAGGACCCAGACGCCTCGCAGCCGATCGCCGGCTGGATCAAGATCGCCCTCGGCGTGCTCCTGCTGCTGATGGCGATCAAGCAGTGGCGCAGCCGGCCGGCGACCGGTGAGGCTGCGGTGCTGCCGAAATGGATGTCGGCCATCGACACGATGACGGCCGGGCGAGGGATGATCCTCGGCTTCCTGCTCTCGGCCGTGAACCCGAAGAACCTGCTCATGGCGGCCGGTGCCGGTGTGATCGTCGGCGATTCCGATCTGAACGGCGGCGAGACGGTTCTTGCGGTGGTGATCTTCGTGCTGATCGCTGCGGCATCCGTCGCGATTCCGGTGATCGCCTACCTGCTCGCCTCGTCGAAGATGGCAGCCCCGCTCGAAAGTCTGCGAGTCTGGTTGGTGCACAACAACGCCACGGTGATGGCAGTGTTGTTGCTTGTGATCGGTGTGGTCATGATTGGCAAGGGGATCGGAAACTTCTGAATGGCCGCTACTGGCACTGACACCGGCACCGTCGGGCTCGCGCCCGGCACGCGCATGCTCATAACGATCGCGGCGGCCGTCGTCGCACTCGTCGGTGTCTGGCTGGCCAAAGACGTGCTCGCGCCCGTCGCGGTTGCCGCCGTCGTCGTGATCATCGCCCACCCGGTGCGGCGCCCGCTCGAACGCCGCGGCTGGCCGGCGTGGGCGGCGACCACGGTCGTGATCGCCGTGAGCTTCGCCATTCTGGCTGCGCTCGGCGCGCTGCTCGTCGTGGCATCCGCCCAATTCATCACGATGCTGCCCGACTACGCCGACGAGTTCGCCGGCGTCGTCGATCAACTCGTCGCGGCCCTCGGCTCGCTGGGATTCCACCCGGAGACGGCCGCAGGCGCATTCTCCTGGCTGACGCCGGATGTGCTGATCGGCGCCGCCTACTCGGTGGCGGATTCGGTGCTCGGCCTCGCGGCGGCGTTCTTCTTCGTGCTCGCCTACGTGATCTTCATGGCTGCGGATGCCGCAGCGCTCGGTCGCCGCGGGCAGGCGTTCGCACCGCGCCCCGCCGTCATCGCCACCCGCTACTTCAGCGGTGTGCGCCGCTATTACGTCGTCAACGCGAGCTTCGGCCTGCTCGTGGCCGTGATCGACGGGCTCATCCTGTGGGGCCTCGGCATCCCGGTCCCGATCGTCTGGGCTGTGCTGGCGTTCGTGACGAACTTCATCCCCAACATTGGCTTCGTGATCGGCGTGATCCCGCCGGCGATCTTCGCCCTGGTGATCGGCGGTTGGCCGCTGGCCCTGCTCGTGATCGCCGCGTACAGCATCGTGAACGTGGTGCTGCAAGTGATGGTGCAGCCCAAGTTCGTCAGCGACGCCGTCGGCCTGAGCATGACGCTCACCTTCTTCAGCGTGCTGTTCTGGACCCTGGTGATCGGCCCCATCGGCGCGATCCTCTGCATCCCGCTGACGCTGCTCGTGCGTGCGCTGCTGCTGGAGCCGGACAAGCGGGCCACGAATCTGCGCGCGCTCAGCGGGGACACCGCGCCCGCGTCGTAGTGCGCCGCCCCGCCGATCCGCACGGCGCTCCGCCTGGCGCTCCGCCTGGCGCTCCGCCTGGCGCTCCGCCCGGACACTTCGGACGACGCTCCGCACAGCCGCTCTGGTCGGCTCTCCGCACGGGCGCACCGGACGGCCGTTCGCACGCTGGCTTGAGTGAGCGGCGCCGCGACGAAGGAGCAGCGACGCACGCGAAGCCCTGAGCGGATCAGCGAACACTGTCGCTCCGACAGCTGCGCCCTCGAGCCAGCTTGGGTTGCGGCCGACCAGAGGGTTGCTCCTGGTGGCCACTGCATCGGTCACGGTTCTCGAGGTTTCCTTGGGTGGGGCTGCCGCCTTTCGCGATGCTTCGCGTCGCGCTCCGCGTTTTTCAGCGCGCGCACCTGAACCCGATGTGGGTGGTCGCCGTGTCCTCGGCCTGCGGGGAGCGGGCAGCGGGGCGGTAGCGCAGGCAGTACTCCGGCGCACAGAGGTGGGAGCCGCCCTTGAGCACGCGGCGCGGGATCGCGGAGCCGGGCTCTGTGGATGCCGCGGCCGCCGCCTGCTCGGCGGAGGCGCGGCCGGAGTCGCTCGGGCCACAGGTGCACGCGTCGCCGCAGCCGCCTGCGGCATCCGGGGCGGAAGCCGTGTCGGCACTCGGCGTAGCCAGCAGGTTCGGGCGCACGGCAGCAGGTACCACGTGTCTGGTCGAGTAGAAGTCGCTCGTCCACTCCCAGACGTTGCCGATGCAGTCGAGCAGTCCGTAGCCATTCGGCGCGAAGGTGCCGACGGGCGCGGTGCCGACCCAGCCGGCGGCGCCGGTGTTGCGGTAGGGGAATGAACCCTGCCAGGTGTCGGCCATGAGCACGCCGTCCGGCCGCAGCTCCTCGCCCCAGGCGTAGGTGGCGCCGTCAAGGCCGCCGCGGGCCGCGAACTCCCACTCGGCCTCGCTGGGCAGGCGCTTGCCCGCCCACGCCGCGTAGGCGTTGGCGTCTTCGAACGAGACCTGCACGACCGGGTGCTGCTCGCGCCCCTCGATCGAGGATCCGGCGCCGAAGGGGCGGCGCCAGCTGGCTCCCTCGCCCCACGCCCACCACTGTCGCCAGTCGCGCAGATCGACAGGGCCGGGCGTCGGGGTGAAGACGAGCCCGCCCGGCGAGTAGTCGCTGATGTCGGCGCCGGGGAAGTCGGCGGGATCAAGCGGGCGCTCGGCGACGGTCACGTAGCCGGTCGCCGCGACGAAGGCGGCGAACTGCTCGTTCGTCACCGGGTGCAGATCGAGCTCGAACGGCGCGACCGTTCGCTCGTGCACCGGGCCCTCTTCCGCATAGAAGTCGACGGAGCCCATGCGGAAGGTGCCGCCGGGAATGCTGATCATCTGACTCGGTTCGCTCACCCCTCGAGCCTAGGCGTCCGTGCCCTCATGGAGGAGCCGCTGCTTGCGAACCCATACCCCCTAGGGGTACTATCGAGGCATGACGAATTCCACCGCCCCAGCCCCCGCCAGCACGACCGAGCTTCAGGTGACCGGCATGACCTGCGGCCACTGCGTCGGCAGCGTCACGGCCGAGCTCAGCGCCATCGACGGTGTGACCGGCGTCGACGTCGCGCTCGTCAAGGGCGGCATCTCGACCGTCACCGTGCAGAGCGCGGCCCCGTTGGCTGCGGATGCCGTCGCCGCCGCGATCGACGAAGCCGGCTACGCGCTCGCCTAGTTCCGCATCCTCCGAATATCAGAATGGCCGGCATCCCAGGGGATGCCGGCCATTCGCGTGTCTGCGGTGCTGCGGACTACGGCTCGAGGCGGGTCGGGCCGCGGAAGAGGTAGGTGACCTCGCGGATCGACGACTCGTGCAGCAGGAGCATCAGCACGCGGGCCAGGCCCATGCCGAATCCACCGTGGGCGGGAACGCCGTAGCGGAAGAAGTCGAGGTAGGTGCCGAGCTCCTCCGGGTCCATGCCCTTGTCTTCTGCCTGGGCGACGAGCACGTCGATGCGGTGCTCGCGCTGTGCGCCGGTGGAGATCTCGGTGCCGTTGAACAGCAGGTCGTAGCTGTTGGTCAGGCTCGGGTCGCCCTCGTGGCGCATGTGGTAGAACGGGCGGATGCTCGACGCGTAATCGGTGATGAACACGAACTCGTGGCCGAACTTCTCGGCGACGTAGGCCGAGATCTGGCGCTCGCCCTCCGGGTCCATGTCGTCGTCGGCGCGCGGGATCTCGTAGCCGCGCTCCTTGACGATCTCCTTGGCCTCGGCCAGGGGGATGCGGGGGAACGGTGTGGACGGAACGGTCACCTCGACGTCGAAGAGTTCCTTGATCTCGGCGCCGTGCTTGGCCTTGACGGCGGTGAAGCCGGCGACGAGCAGTTCCTCGTGCAGCTTCATCACGTCTTCGTGGCTCTCGATCCAGCTGATCTCGGTGTCGATGCTGGTGAACTCGGTGGCGTGGCGGCTCGTGAAGGAGTGGTCGGCGCGGAAGGCCGGACCGACCTCGAAGATCTTGCCGAAACCGGCGGACTGCGCCATCTGCTTGTAGAACTGGGGGCTCTGCGCCAGGTACGCCTTGCCCTCGAAGTACTCGACCTCGAACAGCTCGGCGCGCGACTCACTGGCGCTGGCCATGAGCTTGGGGGTCTGGATCTCGATGAAGTCCCGCTCGACCCAGTATTTGCGCAGCGCGTGCAGGAACGTCGTCTGGATGCGGAAGATCAGGTTCTGCTTCGGGTGGCGCAGGTCGAGGAAGCGCCAGTCCATGCGCTTGTCGAGACCGGAGTCGGTGGCGATCGGCGTCTCGGGGATCGCCTCGCTGACGACGGTGAGCGTCGCCATCTTGACCTCGAGGCCGCCGAGCTTGACGCGCTCGTCCTTCTTCAGTTCACCGGTGACGGTGATGAAGGAGCCGTGCGCGAGCGCCGAGATGGCCTCGGTGGTGGCCAGGCGCGCCTCGGCTGCCGCGAGCTCGTCGCCTTCCAGCGCAACGGTGCCGGCTTCGGCATCCGTCACGGGAAGCGCACGCAGCGCCGGGTTCACGAGCTGGGCCGCGCCCGACTCGTCGCGCAGCACGATGAACTGCACCTTCTTCTGGTCGCGCACGGTATCGACCCAACCCGAAACCGTAACGGGGCCGTCGGCCAGGGCGGAAAGGTCCTTGATCAATACACGAGAAGTCACGCGCTCAATCCTACCTTTGCTCCTCCGCGCTCCCTGAGTGTCGGCCGTCCGCAGCCCCGCGGGAGACGCGGCAGATTCACAGCAAGTGGCTCCGTAGACTGGAGCCTGTGGTAGCCAGACAGCTTCACCTCGTCCGCCACGGAGAGGTGCACAACCCAGAGCGCGTTCTTTACGGGCGCCTTCCCGGCTACCGTCTCTCGGAACTCGGCCAGCAGATGGCCGAGGCAGCCGCCGCCGACCTGGCCGGCCGCGGCATCCGCTTCTCGGCCCTGTACGCCTCGCCGCTGCAGCGCACGCAGGAGTCCGCCGCACCGATCGCCGCCGCCCTGCAACTGCCCGTGCAGCTCGAGCCGCGCATCATCGAGCCAGCCAACCACTTCGAGGGCAAGCGGATGCGGGAGGCACTGAAGCAGCCCGTCAACTGGCCGGCTCTCGTCAACCCGATGCGCCCCAGCTGGGGCGAGCCGTACAAGTCGATCGCGGCCCGGGTGATCGCGGCCATGAACGATGCGTGGGAGACCGCGTCGCTTCTGGATGACGGCAGCGAGGGCGACGTCGTGATGGTCAGCCACCAGCTGCCCATCTGGATCACCCACCGTTTCCTGGCGGGCGACCGCCTCTGGCACGACCCGCGGCAGCGACGCTGCGCACTCTCCAGCATCACCAGCTTCAGCCGCTTCGGCGGCACCTTCGTCGAGACCGGCTACACCGAGCCGGCCGCATCGATCTCGGCGAATGCCGTGGACCTGGGAGCCGTGTGATGGGTTTTCGTAAGCGCGCGATGAGCGTCACCGCACTGGCGCTGGCGTCCGTCGCCCTCCTCGCCGGCTGCGCCAACGACCCGTTGGCCGAGCAGTACCGCGAGGGCAGCAACAAGAACTACATCTCCGGCACCGGTGTCGTGAAGGAGATCGCGCTCGAGAACCGCGGCGAGTCAATCAGCTTCGAGGCCGAGACCTTCGACGGCGACACCGTCTCGTCCGAGGACTACCGCGGCCAGGTGCTCGTGGTGAACTTCTGGTACGCCAGCTGCGCGCCCTGCCGCGCCGAGGCTCCGACGCTGGAAGCCGTCAACCAGGACTTCGCGGGCAAGGGCGCCAGCCTGCTCGGCGTGAACGTGCGCGACCAGGTCGACACCGCGCGCGCCTTCGAGGAAAGCTACGGCATCAGCTACCCCTCGGTCGCCGACATCAACGACGGTGGCATGCAGCAGGCCTTCGGCAACGAGGTGCCGCCGAACGCCGTGCCGACCACCCTCGTTCTCGACCAGGAGGGGCGCGTCGCCGCCCGCATCCTCGGCCAGATCAAGGACGAGTCGATTCTGCGCACCCTCGTGCGCGACACCGTCGCCGAGGCCGAGTAACCCGTGGGCGAGATCGTCCTCAGCGGTCAGCTGCTGCTCGCGATCCCCATCGCCGTCTTGGCCGGGCTCGTCTCCTTCCTCTCTCCGTGCGTGCTGCCGCTGGTACCCGGCTACCTCGGCTACATCGGCGGCCTCACCGAGATCCCGAGCGACAAGGCCGAGGCTCGAGCCGTCCGCCGGCGGCTGCTCATCGGCGTCGCACTGTTCGTCGCCGGATTCACGATCGTCTTCGTCGCCTACGGCGCGCTGTTCGGCGCGTTGGGTGTCTGGCTGAAGGCGCACGAGACGGTGATCATCCAGGTGCTCGGCGTCTTCGTCATCCTGATGGGCCTCGTCTTCATCGGTCAGTTCACCTTCCTGCAGCGCACCATCAAGCCGTCATGGAAGCCGGTCACCGGAATCGCCGGCGCCCCGCTGCTCGGCCTCGTCTTCGGCCTCGGCTGGACGCCGTGCATCGGCCCGACGCTCGCCGTGGTGCTGAGCCTGAGCACGGATGCCGGCTCAGCCAGCCGCGGCGCGATCCTCGGCCTCGCCTATTGCATCGGCCTCGGCGTGCCGTTCCTGCTCGTCACACTCGGCCTCAGCTGGGTCACCGGATCGGTCGCATTCTTCAAGCGGCATATTCGTGCGGTGAACATCATCGGCGGCGTGCTGCTCATCCTGATCGGCGTTCTCATGGTCTCGGGTCTCTGGACCCTGTGGATCTACCAGCTACAAGGAGGGATCCTCGGCTTTGTCCCGGCCATCTGATTACGTTGACGCGGGCGCCCCGAACCGGGCCCCCGAAGAGATCAACCAGCCCCAGCTCGGCTTCGTCGGCTGGCTGCGCTGGTTCTGGCGCCAGCTCACGAGCATGCGCACCGCCCTGTTCCTGCTGCTCCTGCTCGCCATCGCGGCCGTGCCTGGCAGCCTGGTGCCGCAGCGCTCCAGCGACCCGAACGGCGTCACCCAGTACTTCGTCGAGAACCCGGACCTCGCTCCGTTCCTCGACAAGCTGCAGGCCTTCGACGTGTACAGCTCGGTCTGGTTCTCGAGCATCTACCTGCTGCTGTTCGTCTCGCTCATCGGCTGCGTCATCCCGCGCACCAAGCACCACTTCCAGGCGCTGCGCGCAGCACCGCCGAAGACGCCTGCGCGGCTGTCGCGGCTTGCCGGCTTCACCGCGCGCACGGTTCCAGCCGAGCAGGCCGATGCGGCATCCGCCATCGACGCGGCCCGCACGCAGCTGAAGTCCGCCGGTTACCGCACCGCGCTCTACAACGGCACGGTCGGCGGCAAGCGCGAGTTCTCGGTGTCGGCAGAACGCGGCTACCTCCGGGAGACCGGCAACCTCGTCTTCCACTCCGCCCTCGTCGGCGTGCTCGTGACCGTCGGCTTCGGCGGCGGCTTCGGCTTCGCAGGGCAGCGCGTGGTCGTGGAGGGGCAGACATTCGTCAACACGCTGCTCGCCTTCGACTCCTTCAATCCGGGACGCTTCTTCGACCCGGACTCCCTCGACCCATACAAGCTGACGCTCAACAGCTTCGACGTCGTCTACGAGACCGAGAACCAGGATGCCTTCGGGCAGCCGACCGACTTCGCGGCGAACGTCACCGTCGAGCATGTCGGCCAGGAGCCGACGCAGGAGCAGGTCAAGGTGAACGCTCCACTCCGCACCGGCGGCACCGACGTCTACCTGCTCGGCAACGGCTACGCTCCGACGATCACGGTGAAGAACCCCGATGGTGACGTCGTCTTCACCGACTCGATCCCCTTCCTGCCCCAGGACGCCCAGCTCACCTCGCTCGGTGTCGTGAAGGTGCCCGACGGCCTGAGCGAGCAGATCGGCATGATCGGCTTCTTCTATCCGACGCAGGCCAACAGCGAGCCGCCGTACTACTCGAGCTACCCCGACCTCGAGTTCCCGATGCTCACGCTCGACGTCTACTCCGGAGACCTCGGCATCAACGACGGCACGCCGACCTCGGTCTACACGCTCGACACCGACTCGATGACGAAGCTCACCCGCGGCGACACCGGGGTGGCCTCCATCGAACTGATGCCGGGGCAGAGCGCCGAGCTGCCGAACGGCCTCGGCACCGTGAGCTTCGACAACGTCGACCCGAACGCGCCGGCTGCCGGCGAGGAGGTCACCGACTACTCGCACAGCGTGCACCGCTTCGCCTCGTTCGACATCCACCGTGACCCGACGCAGTTCTGGGTGGCTTTCTTCGCCGTGCTCGTGCTGCTCGGCCTCGCGACCTCACTCTTCGTGCCCCGCCGCCGCATCTGGGTGAAGGCGATCGAAGAGGGCGACGGTTCGCTGCGACTCGAGTACGCGGGCCTGGCCCGTGGTGAAGACCCGAGCCTCGACGAGGCCGTCGCGGCGATCGCCGTGAAACACGAGGCGACCATGGCCGATGCGCCAGCGAAGCCGGGGGCGCCGGTGCCGCCCGCTCCTCCCTCCACACCCTCCACCGCTCGCACTGACGAGCCAAGCGATCTAGGCTGACCCCGTGGCATTTGACGAAATCTCCATCATCGCGCTCTACTCGGCCATGGCCGTGTACGCGCTGGCGTTCATCGCATTCTCGATCGACCTGGCCAAGCGCTCGGCCGTGGTGGGTGCGGTGCAGGATGCCGCGGCCGCCGAAGCGGCGGCGGTGGCAGCCGGGACGACAGCTGGAGGCGCGGCGACCGCTGTGGCATCCGGGGCCGGTTCGACCACCGTGCTGACGGCTCCAGCCGCACCGTCGGCCGCCGCCAAGCGCGTCGGCCTCGGCAGCGTCGAGTACGGCCGTTCGCCCGTGCTGCGTGTCGCCATGGCGCTCACCGTTGTGGCGTGGCTGCTGCACCTCACCGCGGATGTGCTGCGCGGCGTCGCCGCTGAGCGCGTGCCGTGGGCCAACATGTACGAGTTCGCCATGACGGGCACCCTCGTCATGGTCACCGTCTTCCTGATCGTGAACATCAAGTTCGATCTGCGCTTCCTCGGCACCTTCGTCACCGGCATGGTGCTCGTTCTCCTCGGGCTCGCCACCGTCAACTTCTACGTGAGCGTCGTTCCGCTGCCGCCGTCGTTGCAGTCCGCCTGGCTGATCATCCACGTCTTCGTCGCATCATCGGCAACCGGCTTCATGGCCCTCGGCTTCGGGCTCTCCGTCGTGCAGCTCATGCAGTCCCGACGCGAGGCACAGGCGGAGGGTGCGCGCTCCAAGGGCACCCGCTTCCTCGGCACGCTGCCGTCATCCGAGAAGTTGGAGAGTCTCGCCTACCGCGTCAACATCGTCGGCTTCATCCTGTGGACCTTCACGGTGATGGCCGGTGCCGTCTGGGCCGAGGCGGCCTGGGGGCGCTACTGGGGTTGGGACACGAAGGAAGTCTGGTCCTTCATCATCTGGGTCATCTACGCCGGCTACATCCACGCCCGCGCGACCCGCGGATGGCGCGGCTCCCGCTCCGCGTGGCTGTCGATCATCGGCTTCACGGCGATCCTGTTCAACTACTCGGTCGTCAACCTCTTCTTCAAGGGACTGCACGCGTACTCCGGCCTCTAGGCCGCCGCGCGCTGACGGCCCGCCGAAACTGCAGGGGCCCGGGATATATCCCGGGCCCCTGCAGTTTTCGCGGGCCGCGACGCGTGCGGATGCCGGCGCGGCGGGCGAGGGCCGCGGCGGCTAGAGGGCGCGCTCGCGCTCCAGCTGCGTGTACGCGCGGGTGACGCGGGCGATCCACCAGTCGCGCCTGGCAGGGGCCGCGGCGTACTGACCGAGCAGGGCGGCATCCGGCTGCACCCGCCGCACGGCGATCGCACCGTCCGCGGCAACCAGCGGTTCCAGCGTGACGTCCGCGGCGAGCAGCGAGGCCGTGCCGAGCCCGCAGTCGTATTCCAGTTCGGGAATGCTCGCGGCGAGGTGGGCGCCCATGCTCAGCCCGATCGAGGTGTCGAGCGCGCTCGAGACGACGACGGGCAGTCCGGCCCGCTCCACGATGGCGAGGGCGCGCCGGATGCCGCCGAGCGGCTGCGCCTTGATCACGAGCAGGTCGGCGGCACCGGCCGCGGCAACCGCGAGCGGGTCGTCCGCGCGGCGCACGCTCTCGTCCGCGGCGATCGGGATGCCCATGTATGCGGTGCGGCGGCGGATCTCGGCGAGTTCCGCGACGGTAGCGCAGGGCTGCTCCGCGTACTCGATGTCGAACTCGGCGAGGGCGTGCAGCGCGTGCTCCGCCTCGTCGACGTTCCAGCCGCCGTTCGCGTCGATGCGAATCCGGCCCTCCGGGCCGAGCGCCTCTCTGGTCGCCCGCACCCTGGCGACGTCTTCGGCGAGCGTCTGGTCACTTGCGGCCACCTTGACCTTTGCCGTGCGGCATCCGGGGAAACGGGCCAGGACCTCGGCCACCTCGGCGGCGTCGACGCCGGGGATCGTCGCGTTCACGGGGATACTCGTGCGGAGCGTCGGCGGTGTCGGCTGCCAGCCGAAGTCGATGGCGGCACGCAGCCAGTTGGCCGCCTCGGCGTCGTCGTACTCGACGAAGGGGGAGAACTCGGTCCAGCCCTCCGGCCCCTCGAACAGCACCGCCTCGCGCACCGTGATCCCGCGGAAGCGGGTGACCATGGGCAGGGTCACGACCCGGGCATGGGTGAGAATCTCGGCGAGCTCCGGCAGCGGCGACAGGGTCATGTGCATAGTCTTGCACCGCGGTCATAGGCTGGGAGCATGACTGCCCCGGTTTCCGAGATCTTCGACGCGAGCGAGTGGAGCGAGGTCGCCGGCTTTGAGGCGCTGAGCGACATCACCTACCACCACAGCACCGACGGGCGCGTCGCGCGCGTCGCGGTCAATAGGCCTGAGGTGCGCAACGCGTTCCGGCCGCGCACGGTCGACGAGCTCTACGCCGCCCTCGAAGACGCGCGCATCAACCCGCGCATCGGCGTCGTGCTGCTCACCGGCAACGGGCCGAGCCCGAAGGATGGCGGCTGGGCGTTCTGCTCCGGCGGCGACCAGCGCATTCGCGGCCGCGACGGCTACAAGTACGCGGAGGGCGAGACGGCATCCGGCATCGACGCCGCCCGCTCCGGCCGGCTGCACATCCTCGAGGTGCAGCGCCTCATCCGCTTCATGCCCAAGGTCGTCATCGCGGTGGTGCCCGGCTGGGCCGCCGGCGGTGGGCACTCGCTCCACGTCGTCTGCGACCTCACCATCGCCAGCGAGGAGCACGGCAAGTTCAAGCAGACGGATGCCGACGTCGGCAGCTTCGACGCCGGCTACGGCAGCGCATACTTCGCCCGCCAGATCGGCCAGAAGAACGCCCGCGAGGTGTTCTTCCTCGCCCGCGAGTACTCGGCGCAGCGCGCGTACGAGATGGGCGCGGTGAACGCCGTCGTCCCGCACGCAGAGCTCGAGGTCGTCGCCCTCGAGTGGGCCCGCGAGATCCTCACCAAGTCGCCGACGGCCATTCGCATGCTGAAGTTCGCGTTCAATGCCGTGGACGACGGCCTGGTCGGGCAGCAGGTGTTCGCCGGTGAGGCCACGCGCCTGGCCTACGGAACGGATGAGGCCGTCGAGGGGCGTGACTCCTTCCTCGAGAAGCGCGAACCCGACTGGTCGCCGTACCCCTGGCAGTTCTAGGCCCGCCGATGACGAGGCCACTGCGGGTGATCGACGGCGGTTCAGCGCTCGAGGTGCTGGAGGCGTTGCGTGCCGCGCTCGCGGGTGCAGGGCCGGCCGTGCTGCCCCTGCCGTTCCCGCTGGTTGAGCCGCACCCACCGGTTGAGCTTGTCGAAACCACGGGCGAGACGGTGCCGAAGCGGGTGGCCTTGGTGATCGAGACCTCCGGCTCGACTGGCGTACCGAAGCGGGTGGCGCTGAGCACGGATGCGCTGCTGGCCTCGGCCGCGGCATCCGCGGCGGCGCTCGGCGGGCCGGGGCAGTGGCTGCTCGCCCTGCCCACCCACTACATCGCCGGCGCGCAGGTGCTGGTGCGCTCGATCGCCGCCGAGACGGAATCGGTCATCCTGCCCGGCGGGCACTTCGACCCGCGGCTGTTCGCCGAGTACGCCGCCCGCCTCGATGCGCCGCTGCGCTTCGTCTCACTCGTTCCGGTGCAGCTGGCCCGCGTCGTCGAGGCCGCGGAGAGCGACGGTGCCGTGCTGGCCGCTGCACGCCGCTTCGACCGCATCCTCGTCGGCGGACAGGCGACGCCCCCTGCGCTGATCGCACGCGCCGCCGCGCTGGGGCTCCGCGTCACGCGCACCTACGGATCCTCTGAGACGGCTGGCGGCTGCGTCTACGACGGTGTGCCGCTGCACGGCACTGAGGTGCGGATCGTCGGCGGGCTGATCGAACTCGGCGGTCCGACGCTCGCCGAGGGTTACCTCGACGACGAGGAGCGCACCGCTGCGGCCTTCGTGGAGGGCGATGGCCGGCGCTGGTACCGCACCGGAGACCTCGGCGAGGTCGCCGATGGAAAACTTCGCGTGCTCGGGCGGTCAGACAACGTGATCATCAGCGGGGGAGAGAAGATCTCGCTCGACGCCGTCGAGCGCGTGCTGCACACCCTGCCCGGGTTCGAGGGAGCCGTCGCCGTGGCCGTCCCCGATGCGCAGTGGGGCCAGTCCATCGTGGTGGCGTGCGAGCGGGCCGATACCGCGGATGCCGCCCCGAGCGGGCTTGATGCGGTGCGTGCGCACGTGGCATCCGCCCTCGGCAACGCCGCCAGGCCCCGCGCGGTGCACAGCTTCGCCGCGCTGCCCCGACTTGCCTCGGGCAAGCCCGACCGGGTGGGATTGGCTGCGCTGTTGGACGGGCGCATGGGCTAGCTCAGCCATCAGGACTGGCCGCCACGATTAGCATGGAGTCGTGGCAGCATCCTCCCGGCCCTCGCGGCCCAAGCAACAGCGACTCAACCCTGCGGGCAGCGGCAAGGCCGGCAGCAGCAAGCCGGGCAACGGCAAGACCGGACGCGGCAAGCCGGGCACGGCGCCGCGGGCGGCGGCCGGCGACTGGATCTCCGGCGCGCGCCTCCGCACGCTGCCACTGGCGATCGCGCCCGTCGCACTCGGAACCGGGGCGGCCGTCGTCGCCAACGGCAACGGGCACTGGGAGCCCGTGCTCGCTGTGCTCTGCCTGGTTGTTGCGCTCTGCCTGCAGATCGGCGTCAACTACGCCAACGACTACTCCGACGGCATCCGCGGAACCGACGACCACCGCATCGGCCCCGCCCGGCTCACCGGATCCGGTGCCGCGCAGGCGAAGCAGGTGCTGGCCGTCTCGCTGGCCTTCTTCGGTCTCGCGGCCCTGGCCGGGCTCGCCGTCGTCATCGTCACCCAGCAGTGGTGGCTGCTCGCGGTCGGGGCCGCCGCCATCGCCGCGGCGTGGTTCTACACCGGCGGCAAGCACCCGTACGGCTACTACGGGCTCGGCGAGGTCTTCGTCTTCGTCTTCTTCGGCCTCGTCGCCACCTGCGGAACCACGTGGGTGCAGGCGGGGACCATCAACACCGAGAGCTGGCTCTCCGGCGTCGGGATCGGGCTCATCGCCTGTGCAGTGCTGATGGTCAACAATCTGCGCGACGTCGAACCAGACACCGCCGCGGGCAAGCGCACCCTCGCCGTGCTGGTGGGCAAGACCGCGGGACGCGTGCTGTTCTGCGTGTTCCTGCTCGTGCCATTCCTGATCGCCGGCTTCTTCGCCCTGTTCTACCCGCTGGCGCCGCTGACCTTCTTCGTGCTCCTGCTGGCGCTGCCTGCCGCACTGATCACGCTCACGGCGAAGACGGCGAAGGAGCTGATCCTGGCGCTCAAGCTCACCAGCTTTGTCGCGCTCGGCTACGGTCTGGCGCTCGGGGCCGCGTTCGCGTTCTGAGGCTCGAGGCCGAGCCGCACAGCGGCCGGGCGAGGCTCAGAACGCGTTTGCCGGGCTACTTGTTGTCTGATCCGGCGTCGGCGGCGTGCTGCGCGTCGAGCGCGGCATCCTCTGCCTCGTCGTCCTCGCGCACGGCCGGCTTCTCGGCGTGACGCACCTCGTAGAGCTCGCGGGCGACCTCTTCGCGGGGGCGGCGCAGGAAGATGTACGAGACGCAGAGGCCGATCACGGCCGCGACCAGCGTGGCGATCCACGGGTTCACCTGAATGAACAGCAGCGCGAGCAGGGGCACGAAGAATGCCAGCAGTCGCACGACGGTGAAGGTGATCCAAGAGCGCTTATTCACGCCTTCAGTCTACGGCGGCGACTGCTGAACAAGAGCCGTGCGCCGACCGCGCTGACCGCCAGCTCGCTCCCACCCTTCCGGCCTAGACTGGGGGCATGACCCGCCTGCTTGTTGGACTCGCAGTCGCGACCGTGGTGCTCACGGTGTACGCGCTTGTCGATGCCGCGCTGTTCGATCGCAATCGCATCCGGGGCCTGCCGCGTTTCGCGTGGATCCTGGTCGTGCTCTTCGTTCCCATCATCGGTCCGCTGCTCTGGATCGTCGTCGGTCGCGGTCGTCGCAACCCCGTGTCCCGGCAGGCGCGCACGATGGCACCGGACGACGACCTCGAGTTCCTCGGCCGTCTCGGCCGTGATGCCGAGCAGGAACAGCGCATCCGCAAGCTCGAGGAGGAGCTCGCCGAGCTCGACAACGGACCGACCTCCGCGTCTGACAAGCCCGCGGATGACAGGGCGACCCCCGACGCCAAGCCGAACCCGTCCGGCGACGCCGATGGCACCGGCGATACCCCCGGCGCACCCGGTTCGCGGGATGCCTGAGGCCGTCGACTCCCGCTCGGCCCACGCTGACGGCCACGACGCTGACGGCCACGCGCGCAGCAACGGCCTGCCGCTGAGCAGCGGAAGCCCGGCGAGCGACTACGCCTGGGCGCTGCTGAGTGAGTTCGTGCGCCTCGGCGTGCGCCACATCGTCGTCAGCCCCGGCTCCCGCTCGCAGGCGCTCGCCCTGGCGGCGGCCGAGCTGGAACGCCTCGGCGCGGTTCAGCTGCACGTGCGCATCGACGAGCGCAGCGCCGGCTTCACCGCACTCGGCATCGGCGTCGAGAGCGGCGCCCCCGCGCTCGTCGTCACGACATCCGGCAGCGCACCGGCACACCTGCTGCCCGCGGTGCTGGAGGCCAGCCACGGCCGTGTTCCGCTCGTGGTGCTCTCGGCCGACCGCCCGGAGGAGATGCGCGGCATCCGCGCCAATCAGACGACGGTGCAGCCCGGCCTCTTCGGGCCCGCCGTGCGGCTCGCCCAGGATGTTCCGGCTCCAGAGGGTGACCCAGCCGAGCGCTCGGATGCGCTCGAGCGCGCCCGCTCGGCGTGGGCGGCGGCGATCGGCGCCCCGGAGCCCGGCCCCGTTCATCTCAACCTGGCACTCCGCGAGCCGCTCTCCGCGCCGATTCCGGATGCCGCGCTCGCGCGGTTCGCGGCCGAGCATGCAGCTGCCGAGGCTGCCGGAGGCGTCTACGCAGACATGGCCCGCGGAATCGCGGGCACCCGGCCGGCCGACGCCGCCACGGCGACGGCGGCGGGCGCGGCCACCGAGATTCCGCGCGGTCCAGGCACCGTGGTCGTCGCAGGGGCAGGCGCGGGGGCCGAGGCCGAGGCATTCGCCCGTGCCGGGCACTGGCCACTGCTGGCCGAGGTGTCGAGCGGGGCGCGCTTCGGCCCCAACCTCGTCGTCGCGGCCCGCGAACTCCTCGGGTCCCCGGAGTGGGCGCCCGAGTTCGGCGACACGGTCGAGCGCGTCGTCGTGTTCGGCCACCCGACCCTCAGCCGCGAGGTGCCGGCGCTCATCGCCCGCCCCGGCGTCGCAACGGTCGTCGTCGATGCCGTCGGCCACGAGTGGTTTGATCCATCGCGCAACGCCGTACGAGCGGTGCGCGTCACCACCGCGGCCGGTGCGCCGAGCGCCGAGGAGCGCCGCTGGGTCGGCCGCTGGGTGCATGCCAGCAGGGGAATACGAGACGCGGCCGCGTCATCCGCTGCCCCCGATTCCGCCGCGGAATCCGGCTCGGCGCCTCTGCGCAGCGGTGTCGCGCTCGGCGGGCACGTCGAGAACTTCGCCGCGCAGCGGGAGTACGTCGCGGCGGAGTTCCGCGCCATCCGCGAGCCCCTCACACGCAGCAGCCTCGTGCAGGCAGTCTGGGCCGCGACGTGGCCGCTCGACCGCCTGGTATTCGGCGCGAGCCGCCTGATCCGTGTCGCCGACCGCGTCGTGCCTGGCAAGAAGATCCCGGTGCACGCCAACCGGGGTCTCGCCGGCATCGACGGCACGATCGCGACGGCGATCGGCATGGCGCTGGCCGCCCCGGCCGGCGCGGGAACGGTGCGCGTGCTGCTAGGCGATCTCGCCGCACTGCACGACGTGTCGTCGCTCTTCCTCGGCGTCGGCGAGCCGCGGCCCCGGGTGCAGCTGATCCTCGGCAACGACGGCGGCGGGACGATCTTCGACACACTCGAGGTCGCGCAGCGTGCTCCCCGCGATGCATTCGACCGGGTGCAGTTCACCCCGCAGAGCGCCGACTTCGCGGCGATCGCCGCCGCGGCGGGCTGGCAGCACACGCTGGTCAGCACCCGCGGTGGCCTGAGTGAGGCCCTGACAGCGCCCATGAGTGGTCCGTCGATCATCGAGGTGCCGCTGCCGCGCTGAGCCGGCATCCGCAGATCGGGGGTGCGCGGGCCCGCCCGGCACGGCAGTATGGGGCTACAGCAATCGAGGGGAGCCACCGTGGGCCATGCAGCACCGGGAATCTGGGATGCCGATCCGAGCGAGGGGCTGCGCGTGCGCCCCGGCTTCGTGCTGGCCGATGTCGACACCGACTCCACGCCGGGCTACTCCGGCGACAAGAAGACCGCCGTCGGGCACCTTGCCGCCGGGGCCGCGGAGCTCGACCGTCTGCAGGAGATGCTCTTCGCCAACAGCCGCCTCGGCGACAACCGCAAGATCCTGCTGGTGCTGCAGGCCATGGACACCGCGGGCAAGGGCGGCATCCTGCGCCACGTCGTCGGTTCCGTCGACCCGCAGGGCGTTGAGATCGCTGCGTTCAAGAAGCCGACCTCGGAGGAGCTCGAGCACGACTTCCTCTGGCGGGTGCGGCCGCACGCGCCGAGTGCAGGCATGATCGGCGTCTTCGACCGCTCACACTACGAAGACGTGCTCATCGCCCGGGTGCGCGAACTCGCGCCGGCCGAGGAGATCGAGCGCCGCTACGACGCGATCAACGCGTTCGAGCAGGAACTCGTCGACGACGATACGACGGTGATCAAGGTGATGCTGCACATCGGCACGGACGAGCAGAAGGCGCGCCTGCAGGAACGCCTCGACCGGCCAGAGAAGCACTGGAAGTTCAACCCGGGCGACATCGACGAGCGCCTGCTCACGCCGAAGTACCGCGAGGCGTACCAGCTGGTCTTCGACCGGACCGCGACGGATGCCGCGCCCTGGTACGTGATCCCGGCCGACAAGAAGTGGTTCGCCAGGATAGCCGTGCAGCAGCTGCTGATCGACGCCCTGCGTGACATGGAGCTGAGCTGGCCGGTCGCCGACTTCGACGTTGAAGCCGAGAAGGCGCGCCTCGCCGCCTCCTGAATCGCCTCGTCAGGTTTCGACAGGCTCAACCAGCGGGGGAGTGCTTAGAGCAGCGCCTCGACCATGGGGCGGAACTTCATGCGGGACTCAGCGAGCTCCTGCTCCGGCTGGGATTCCGCGACTATGCCACAACCGGCATATGCCCGGATGCCGCCGCGCCCGTCGAGCTGGGCGCAGCGCAGCGCGATCGCCCACTCGCCGTCGCCCGCGGCGTCCACCCAACCCACCGGGCCGGCGTAGCGACCACGGTCGAACGGCTCCAGCTCGTCGATCACGGTGAGCGCGACGTCGGTCGGGGTGCCGGCGACGGCGGCCGTCGGGTGCAGTGCGGCGATCAGGTCGAGCGAGGTCGAGCCGTCGCTGAGCGTGCCCTCGATATCGGTGGCGAGGTGCCACAGGTTCGGCAGCTTGAGAGTGAACGGCACCTCGTCGGCCGCCACGTGGCTGGCGTGCGGGCGGAGCGAGACGAGCAGGCTCTGCACCGCGAACTCGTGCTCGTCGTTGTCCTTCTCCGAGGTGGCCAGGGCGACGGCGGCGGCCAAATCGCTGGCGGGGTCCGGCCCGCGGGAGATGGTGCCGGCGAGAACGCGGGCGCTGAGGTCGCCGTGGTGGGCGCGGATCAGTGTCTCCGGGCTGGAGCCGATGAGGCCGTCGACGGCGTAGGTCCAGCAATCGGGGTACCCGGCTGCGAGTTCGCGCAGCACCCGGCGGAGGTCGGCGCCCTCGGGCAGTCGGCCGACCAGGTCGCGGGCGAGCACGACCTTGCCCACCTCGTGTCGGTTGATGCGAGAGATCGCCTCCTCGACCAAGGCGAGGTAGCCGGCGTGGTCGAGCGCGCCGGGGCTGAGCGTGACACTGAACTCGGGGCCGAACGGCTGCGCAGCGGGCACGCCGTCGGTGGAGTCGGAGGCGGATGCCGCCGCATCCGCATGGCGCACCCGGGTCACCCAGCAGTGACCGTCGCGCTTGCCGACGATGAGTTCGGGAACGATGAGCACGCTGCTCTGCTCGGAGAGGGCCGAGAATGCGAAGGCGCCGAAAGCGAGCAGACCGGAACCCGGAACACCGAGCGGGTCGAGCACGGTCGAGCGCTGCACGATCTCGCGCCAGGCGGCGGCCGCGTCGCTGAAGCGCGTTGGCCCGTGGAACTCGAGGCGCACCAACTCGCCGATCCCGGCGAGGCCGTCGCCGCGTCTCTGCCAGAACAGGGGATCGCGGGGGTCGACGAGAGCCACGAGCTGCGCCAGATCGTCGAGCTGAGCGGGCAGCGGCGTGGTCTCCACATGCAGCGCGGGGAGGCCGGCATCCGAAACAGTCACTGCCCCAGCCTACGACTCGTGGCGCGGCAAGCAGGCGCAGGAGGCACCTCCCAGCGAGGGCTGCGGCAACTCTCAGGCAGGGGCCTCCGTGCTGGATAGACTTGAGCACGTGACCAAAGCAGACCTGAGCAAGCGCCCGGCGCAAGTCGCCGCCATGTTCGATGAGGTCGCAGAGGGCTACGACCGCACGAATGCCGTCCTGAGCATGGGCAACGCCACCCTCTGGCGCGTTGCTACGACCAAGGCCGTCGCGCCGCAGCGCGGCGAACGCATCCTCGATGTCGCCGCGGGAACGGGCACGTCGAGCGCGAGTCTGGCCGCCAGTGGCGCCCACGTCGTCGCCGCCGATTTCTCGCCGGGCATGATCGATGTCGGCCGCCGGCGTCAGGCCCACCTCGCGAACGTCGAGTTCGTCCAGGCGGATGCCACGGCCCTGCCCTTCGCCGACAACGAGTTCGACGCGGTCACCATCAGCTTCGGCCTGCGCAACGTCGTCGAGCCGGAGAAGGCACTTGCCGAGTTCTACCGGGTGACCAAGCCGGGCGGCCGTGTCGTGATCTGCGAGTTCTCGACCCCGCCGGTCGGCTTCGTGCGCTGGGGCTACGGCTGCTACCAGCGCTTCGTGATGCCGACGATGGTCAAACTCTCCAGCTCGAATGACTCGGCGTATGACTACCTCAACGAGTCGATCCGGGACTGGCCAGATCAGCACACCCTCGCGGGCTGGCTGAAGCGCGCCGGATTCACCCAGGTCGAGTACCGCAACCTCACGCTCGGCGTCGTCGCACTGCACCGCGGTGTGAAACCCCTCGATGCGGTTACGCCCGCCGCCGCCAAGCCGGCGGCAGCGAAGAAGCCGGCCGCCGCGAAGGCCATTCCGGCGACGAAGTCGGCAGCCGTGACGGCAGGGCAGCCCGAGACCGAGAAGCCCGCGGCCGAGAAGCCTGCCACGACAAAGAAGCCCGCAGCGGCTGCGAAGCCCGCCGCTACCAAGAAGCCCGCCGCGTCGAAGACAGAGGCCGTCACGAAGCCCGCCGCGGCGAAGACGCCCGCGGCACCGACGTCGGACCCCTCCGCCGAGGCATCGGCGTCGCCCGATCTCGCGGCATCCTGAGCACATCGCAATCGTTAGGCTGGAACAGTGAAACCGAGTGTCCCCGTTGTGCGTCGCGGCAGTGCCCTTGCATCGCAGCTCGGTCTGAGCGATCGCATCTTTGCGACCGCAGCCGACCGCAGCCTCGCCAAATCAATCGATGCAGGACTCGATCTCGTCGAGGTCGGTCTGCTGCGTGAGGTCGGATTCGCCGACGCGATTGCCGACGTCACCACGCGCTACCTGCTGAACGCCGGTGGCAAGCGAGTGCGGCCGATGCTCACTCTGCTCACCGCGCACCTCGGCGACGGTGTCACCGAGGATGTCATCACGGCGGCTCAGGCCATCGAGATCACCCACCTCGCCTCGCTCTATCACGATGACGTCATGGACGACGCCGACATGCGCCGCGGCGTACCGAGCGCGCAGGCCGTGTGGGGCAACTCCGTTGCCATCCTCGCCGGCGACCTCCTCTTCGCCCGCGCGAGCCAGCTGATGGCCGGGCTCGGCGAGGGTGCGATCCGGCTTCAGGCCGACACCTTCGAGCGCCTCGTCCTCGGTCAGCTGCACGAGACGGTCGGCCCGAACCCCGAGGACGACCCGGTCGAGCACTACATCAACGTGCTCGCGGACAAGACCGGCTCGCTCATCGCCGCCGCCGCGCAGGCCGGCGTCATCTTCTCGAACGCTCCGCGCGAGCTCGAGCGCCCGATCATTGAGTTCGGTGAGCGCATCGGCGTCGCGTTCCAGCTGATCGACGACGTGATCGACCTCTCGCAGCAGCCGGAGGCCACCGGCAAGGTTCCCGGAACCGATCTGCACGCCGGCGTCGTCACGCTGCCACTGCTCCGTCTGCGCGAGATGGCGTTGACGGATGCCGGGGCGGCCGACCTGCTCGAGCGCCTGCAGCAGCACGTGCTCGGCATCCCGCTGCCGGAACTGGACGCCGACCCGACAGTGCGTGCCGAGGCGATCGCCAGGAGCGCGGCCCTCGTCGACGAGCTGCGCGAGCACGCCGTGACGACCGCAACCCTGGCCGAGGCCCATCTCTGGGCCCGCAACGCCGTGGCCGCACTGGCCCCGCTGCCGGACGGCAGCGTCAAGAAAGCACTGACCCGCTTTGCCGACACCATCGTCGAGCGCTCCAGTTAGACCCGTGAGGACGAATTCATGACCAAGCTGCGTTTGGCCATCGTCGGAGCCGGCCCCGCCGGCATCTACGCCGCCGACATCCTGTTGAAGGCCGAGAAGACCTTCGATGTGTCCATCGACCTCTTCGACGCGCTGCCGGCCCCATACGGTCTCGTCCGCTACGGTGTCGCACCGGACCACCCCCGCATCAAGGGCATCATCAACGCCCTGCGCGAGGTGCTCGACCGCGGTGACATCCGCATCTTCGGCAACGTCACGTTCGGCACCGACATCACGCTCGACGACCTGAAGCGGCACTACAACGCCGTGATCTTCGCCACTGGTGCCGTCAGGGACGCCGATCTGGCCATCCCGGGCATCGAGCTCGACGGCAGCTACGGCGCCGCGGAGTTCGTCAGCTGGTTCGACGGGCACCCCGACTACCCGCGCAGCTGGCCGCTCGAGGCCCGCGAGGTCGCCGTCATCGGCAACGGCAACGTCGCCCTCGACGTCTCGCGCATTCTCGCCAAGCACGCAGACGACCTGCTCGTCACCGAGATCCCGGACAACGTCTACGCCGAACTCAAGGAATCGCCCGTCACCGATGTGCACGTCTTCGGTCGTCGCGGCCCGACCTCGGTCAAGTTCACGCCGCTGGAACTGCGCGAGCTCGGCGAGCTGCGCGACGTCGACATCATCGTCTACGACGAGGACTTCGACTACGACGATGCCGCCCGCGCCGCCGTCGCCGGCAACAAGCAGGTCTTCGTGATCGACAAGGTGCTGAACCAGTGGCGTCAGCGCGAGGTCGGCCAGGCCAGCCGCCGCCTGCACCTGCACTTCTTTGCCAAGCCGGTCGAGGTCGTCGAGGCGATCGAGAACGGCGAGCCCACCGGCCGAGTCGGCGCCTTCCGCTTCGAGCGCACCGCACCGGACGGCGAGGGCGGCGTCGTCGGCACCGGCGAGATCCGCGAGATCCCGATCCAGGCGATCTACCGCGCCGTCGGATACTTCGGTTCGCCGCTCTCGGGCGTTCCATTCGACAAGAAGCGCGGCGTCATCCCGAACCGCGAGGGCCAGGTGCTGGTCAAGGATCCGGAGACCGGCACGAGCCAGCAGATGTACGGCGTCTACGCCACCGGGTGGATCAAGCGCGGCCCCGTCGGCCTCATCGGGCACACGAAGTCCGACGCCATGGAGACCGTCCGGCACCTGATCAACGACGTCGGCAACTGGTGGAGCCCGGAGCAGCCCAGCGAGGAGAGCGTCGTCGAGATGCTCGATGAGCGCGGCATCCGCTACACCGACCTCGACGGCTGGCACAACCTCGACGAGCACGAGAAGGCGCTCGGCGCCGGTCAGGGCCGCGAGCGTATCAAGGTCGTTCCCCGCGAGGAGATGGTCGACATCTCGACGGGCACCCAGACTCGAGCCTGAGGTGACACCGGGCCCCGAGGCAGCGTCGACGTTCATCATCGTGGCCGCGCTGCTCGGGGCACTGATCGGCTGGGCCCTGGGGCCCATCGCCGGCCGGACGCTGCGGCCACCGCGTGAGATCGGGAGCCGCGCCCGCTGGCTCATGGTCCTGGCGACGGCCGTGCTGTTTGCCCTGACGGTGTGGCTCGTGGGCATCAGCCCCGCGCTTCCGGCGTTCCTGGTCTTCGCTGCTGCAGCGGTCGTGCTCGGGGCCGTCGACGTGATCGAGAAACGGCTTCCGGATGCCGTCGTGCTCCCCGCCCTCGTCGCGACGACGCTGCTCCTGGCCATCACCGCCGCGGTTACCGGGGACTGGGCCTCGCTGCTCGGAGCCGTGCTCGGTGCGGCCGCCCTGTTCGCCCTGTACTTTCTGCTCGCCTTGATCTCGCCGGGCGGCATCGGCATGGGGGATGTGAAGCTCGCGGCGCTCGTCGGGCTCGTGCTCGGCTCCGTTGGCTGGGCGGCCTGGCTGGGCGGCGCGCTGGCGGGTTTCGTCGTCGGTGGTGTGGTCTCGCTCCTCGCATTGCTCATGCGCCGGGTCTCTCTGCGAGGCTCGCTGCCGTTCGGGCCATCGATGCTCGCGGGTGCATATCTCGCGATTCTGCTCAGCGCCGTGATCGACGCGCCGTGACGTGCCCCCACTTTCGGGGGTCGCGAGGCCTTTCTGGGTGCGAGTATGGTCTCCTCCACGCCGGCAATGAGCCCGGCGCCCGTGTCACAACGCACTCTGTGCAGCGTGACCTGTGGCCCTCAGCGGTCACGCCCACCCGAGCAACACTCTGACCCGAACAGAATCGCTACCCTACATCCCAGCCCTAACCAGGCATGCGTGGCACGACGCCCGCGGGTAACCGCGGAGCATCGCTCGCCTCGGCGCTGACGCGCCGCCCCGAGTGTCGCCGCGCACCTCGGTTGCGCCCTCCGGGAGCTCGCTTTCGAGCCCGAATCTCGCCGGCTGCAGCGCACCGCACACACTCGACTCGCGACCACCCCGACTCGCGAGGTTTCGTGCTGCCATCTGGGAATTTAATCGGGTTCAACCCCCCGGGCGAGTGGCACCCGAAGTGGGGAGTGGTGAGGATATCTCACACCGGCCTAGCTTTGCCGACACCCGCTTGGCCGACAGAGGCCGGCCACACACAGAACGGAAAAGCACAATGAAGTTCATCACCGACATCCAGGCCCGAATCAACAGCATGCGCAGCACGGACGACGGCGCGACCGCCGTTGAGTACGGGCTCCTTGTCTCCCTCATCGCGGTCGTCATCATCGGCGGCGTCACGGCGCTGGGCCTCGCGCTCAACGGCATGTTCGACGGTGTCGCCGACGAGATCGTCGCCCCGTAGCTCGCCCCTCCCTGGCGGCGGCCTCCGTGCCCTCGGATGCCGCCGCCGCACTCTCTCAGCACTCACTTCAAACACC
The DNA here is from genome assembly GCF_004217495.1 of Microterricola gilva. Taxonomy (NCBI): domain Bacteria; kingdom Bacillati; phylum Actinomycetota; class Actinomycetes; order Micrococcales; family Microbacteriaceae; genus Microterricola; species Microterricola gilva. The sequence continues at coordinate 3,230,321 of NZ_SHLC01000001.1, read as the reverse complement.
CGCTCTTCGAAGGGACCCGAACCATGAAGAGATTGCGCATCCGCCGCGACGAGCGTGGTGCTGCGGCCATTGAGTTTGCGCTCATCCTGCCGATTCTGCTTGTCCTCGTACTTGGCATCGTCGAGTTCGGACGGGCCTATAACGTGCAGATCTCCCTCAGCAACGCGGCCAGGGAAGGCGCCAGGTCCATGGCAATCCACAACAGCGTCACCGACGCGAGAGCGGCCGCCATAGGAGCCGCACCCTCGATCCAGCCGGCGATAGCCGCCAGCCAGATCACGATCAGCCCTTCGAGCTGCGCCAGTGGTGGAACGGTCAACGTGACCATCCGCTATCCGCTCGAGCTGCTCACCGGATTCTTCGAGGACACCTTCGAACTCACAAGTGTTGGAGTCATGCGATGTGGTGGATGACGTCGCGGCTGCGAGCCAGCCGCCAGAACCCCGAACGAGGCGCGAGCGCCGTTATCATGGCGATTCTGCTCGTGCCGCTCATAGGCTGTGTGGCGATCGCCGTCGACGTCGGGGCGCTGTATGCCGAGCGCGCCCAGCTGCAGAACGGTGCGGATGCCGCGGCCATCGCGATCGCCCAGGACTGCGCCGACGAGAACGGCTGCGGCGATTCGGCGGCACTCGCCGCCAGCTACGCCAACACGAACGCCAACGACGGTGCGGCCAATGTTCTCGCCCCAGTGTTTCCGAACTCCCACACCGTCATCGTCGGCGACAGCACACGCGTCGCCGGTAGCGGTGACGGGGCGATGAAGCACCCCTTCGCGGCCCTCATCGGCGTCTCCTCGACCACCGTACGCGCCGAGGCCACCGCAGAGTGGGGTGCCCCAGGTGCCGGCGCCGTGCTCCCTCTCGCCCTCTCGTTCTGTGAGTTCCAGGCGTCCCTGCCGCTCGTTCCGGGCACACTCATGACAGTCCAGGTCGACAAGGGCAAGAAGTGCAAGAGGGATACCGCCGAGATCCCCGGCGGCTTCGGCTGGGTAGACCACGACGCCAAGTGTCAGACATACGTCGACCTCAACGCCGCCGGTGAGCTCTGGCTTGGCAACGACACCGGCAACAGTGTGGACCATCAGTGCGACACCCTGCTCAAGAAAATCAAGGACACGACAGTGCTGATCCCGATCTTCGACGCCTCCGTCGGCGGCGGAACGAAAGGCACGTACCGCATCTACGCCTTCGCCGCCTTCCACATCACGGGTTGGTACTTCAGCAATAGCAAGGGTGACCTCGACGACAGTGCCCCGGCGTGCGGAAGCAAAGGCAGCAGCGGGCGGTGCCTGCAGGGCTACTTCGACCACTGGGTGTCCGTTGACAGCGCGTTCGAACTCGGCGGCATCGACACCAACAGCAAGATCGTCAGACTCATCAACTAGTCACTGCGCCACACAGAGGAGACACCATGAAAACCCGAATCATTGGAGCAATTCTCGCCATCGTGCTGGCTGCGGCCGGAGCGGTCGTGCTGATCTTCTACGTGAACAGCGCCGATGCTCGAGCCGCCGACGGGGCCGCCCTGGTCCCGGTGTACGTGGTCACCAGCGAGATCCCGGTCGGCACCCCCGCCGAAGAAGTCGGCGAGTTCGTCACGGTCAAGAACATGCCGGCGCTCGCCGTCGTGCCCGGTGGCGTCAAGAAACTATCGCAGCTCGATGGCCAGGTCAGTGACGCCGCCCTGCAGCCCGGAGAGCAGTTGATCGCCGCACGATGGGTGGACCCGGCCGCGCTAGCCGCGTCGGGCAGCACCGATCTGCCCGATGGCATGCAGGCCGTCACGATCACCCTCCCTGTGGAGCGGGCCGTCGGCGGCACGGTCACGGCGGGTGACACCGTCGGTGTCGTCGTCGCCGCCACCGCGAAGATCCATGACTCGAGCGAGGAGATCCTCATGACGAAGCAGGTGTTCCACAAGATGCTCGTGCTCGCCGTGCAGCAGGGAACGACGGTGCTCAGTGACACGAGTGACGAGAACGCCGCGGCAGAGCCAGTCAGTGCGGTCATGGTCACGCTGGCGGGCCGGACGCCCGACATCGAAGAGATCGTCTGGGGCCAGGAGTTCGGCAGCGTGTGGCTGACCCTGGAGCCGGAGAGTGCTGACGAGAGCGGTTCGCGAGTCGTCGACGGAAATGTCGTGTTCCAATGAGCAGGGTGATCGTGGTCGGCCGCAGCCGCGAGTACGACGCACGAATGCAAGCGTTGCTCGGCGAGGACATCGCCACGGTCATGGGTGCCTACCTGAGCTTCGGAGCACAGATCGCCCTGGATCAGCTCGCGGGTGACGACGCTGAAGTCGCGCTCCTCGGACCGTTCCTCAGCTACGAGGACGCGAGCGAACTCGTGACCGCTCTGCTCAGGCGCTTCCCGGATCTCGGCCTCGTGCTGGTGCATGAGAATCATGCCGAGATTGAGGAATGGGTGTCTGAGCTGCCGTTCCACTCGGTACTCAGCCCCACGGCCGACGATGAGACAGTTCTGGAGCTGCTCGGCGAGATGCGCGCGTGGCTGATCGAGGCCGGAGACGTGGACGGAGAGGCCCCGGCCTACGGAGCGATTCCGACCCAGGCCGACGCCGAACCGCGCCTCGCTGTGGTGACCGAGGAATCGGGCCTCGCTGAACTCGATGAGATCGATGAACTCGATGATGTGCAGGAAGCCGCCCCAATCGGTGACGTGCAGCGGCTCGCCGAGATCACGACAGTCTCGTCGGAGCACGGCGAGGACGGCCGTGTCATCGCTGTCGTCTCACCCAAGGGCGGTCTCGGCAAGACAACAGTTGCCACCAATCTTGCGGTCGGGCTGGCCCGGGTGGCCCCGCTCTCTGTCGTGGTCGTCGACGCGGATGTGCAGTTCGGCGATGTCGCCACTGCTCTCGCGCTCTCGCCCGACCACACCCTGCCTGATATGGTGGCCGGTCTGGCCCCGCGCGACACGATGGTGCTGAAGACGTTCCTCACCGTGCATCCGGCCGGCTTCTATGTCGTCTGTGGTTCGGACGATCCTGCGGCGGGCGACCGCGTCAGTGGCGAGCAGGTCGGCCACCTCGTGCGCCAGCTCGCCGGCATCTTCCGCTTTGTGATCGTTGACACCGCGCCGGGGCTGGGGGAGCACGCCCTCTCTGTGCTCGATAACGCAAGCGATGCGATCGTGCTGTGCAGTATGTCGGTGCCGAGCGTGCGAGGGCTGAGGCAAGAACTCGCGACGCTCGCCGCCCTCGACATCCTGCCCGGCCAGCGGCACGTCGTGTTGAACTTCGCCGACAGGGTGAGCGGGCTGACCGCCAAGGACGTCGAGGCGACCATCGGAGTGCCGGTGGATGTCGCCATCCCTCGCTCCAACGCGGTCGCCCTCTCGACCAATCGGGGTGTTCCCCTGTTGGGGGAGGGCTCGCGGGATCCCGCGGCGAAGGCCCTGAACCAGATCGTTGTCCGATTCGACAGCGCGGCCGCGAAGAAGCGCGGCCGTGCTCACCGGAGGGTGGTAGTCGCATGAAACTCACCGAACGCATTGATGCGCTGCGCGGGGTCACCCCCGCGAAGGCCGCAGAGGCGGAGACGACGCAAGAGACGGCCAGCGCCACAGCCGTGATCGGTGCGATCGCTGACGCACCGCCACCGGTGACGGCGCGGGTCAGGCACCTGCCGGCGCCCGTGCACGTGGACCCGCTGGCAGAGCTCAAAGAGCGCGCGGCCCAGGAGCTGTTCGAGCGCATCGGCACCCGCATGAACGACTCCACCCTGACCGAAGAGAAGCTGCACGCGTATGCGCGCGCCGAGCTCTCGACCATCGTCAGCGAGGAACAGGTTCCACTGAGCGCCGAGGAACGGAAGCGTCTGATCAAGGAGATTGGCGCGGATGTCCTCGGCTATGGGCCGATCGAGGCGATGCTCGATGACCCGGACATCACCGAGATCATGGTCAACAGTCACGAGCAGATCTTTGTCGAACGCGACGGCCGACTTGAGCTCTGCGATGTGCGCTTCACCAGCGAGGCGCATCTGCGGCGTGTGATCGAACGCATCGTCTCGAAGGTTGGGCGCCGCATTGACGAGTCCTCGCCGCTCGTGGACGCCCGCCTCGTCGATGGATCCCGTGTCAACGCGATCATCCCGCCGCTTGCCGTGAACGGCTCGGCGCTGACGATCCGCAAGTTCGCACGAGAGCCGTTCACCGTGAAAGATCTCGTGGGCTTTGGAACGCTGAATCAGAACATCGCCGACTTGCTTGAGGCCTGTGTGCGGGCGCGGCTGAACATCATCGTCTCTGGCGGCACGGGCACCGGCAAGACCACCATGCTGAATGTGTTGTCCGCCTACATCCCCAGCGACGAGCGCATCGTGACGATCGAGGATGCCGTCGAGCTCCAGCTGCAACAGGAGCACGTGGTGCGACTGGAATCGCGGCCGCCGAACATCGAGGGCAAGGGCGAGATCACCATCCGCGACCTTGTCCGCAACTCGCTCCGCATGCGGCCAGACCGTATCGTGATCGGCGAGTGCCGCGGCGGTGAGAGCCTCGACATGCTTCAGGCCATGAACACCGGCCATGAGGGCTCGCTCTCGACGGTGCACTCGAACTCTCCGCGCGACGCCATCGCCCGCCTCGAGACACTGGTGCTGATGGCCGGGATGGATCTCCCGCTCCGTGCCATCCGGGAGCAGATCACATCGGCGATCGACGTGATTGTGCAGGTGACGCGCCTGAAGGACGGCTCTCGCCGTGTGACGCACGTCACAGAGGTGCAAGGCATGGAGGGCGACATCGTCACCCTGCAGGACGCCTTCGTCTTCGACTACGCCGCCGGCGTCGACGCCGGTGGTCGCTACCTCGGGCATGCCGAGGCGACCGGTGTGCGACCGCGCTTCGCGGACCGCTTCCGCGACCAAGGAATCGAGCTGTCACCGAGCGTGTTCCACGCCCCTACTCCCATGGGGGCCGTGCGATGAACGCCTTGGTGCTCTACGGCGGGATCGCCCTCGGGCTCATCGCCCTGTTGGTCCTCGTGTTTCTCGTGATCGCGCCACCCGCGCCACGGGTGGCACTGGAACGGCGGCGGGCGCCCGGCGCTGTGCAGGTGTCGACGCTCTCGCGGGTCACCGACCGCACGGTCGAGGCGATCGACGGGGTCATCAGCAAGCGGACCAACCCGCTCTTCGGTGCTGCCGAACTCGAACGAGCAGGCATCCGGATGTCGCCACCGTCCTTCGTGCTGATGGTCATCTGCACGTCGGTTGTGTTCGCCGCGCTCGGTGTGCTGCTTGGCAGCGGCACACCGTGGCTTATCCCGCTCCTTTTGACCTTCGCGGTGCTCCCACTGCTCGGGGCCAAGCTGCTGCTCGGGGTGCGCGCCGGCCGTCGCCGCACGGCCTTTGCCGAACAGCTCGATGACGCACTCACGCTGTTGGCCGGAAGTCTCCGGGCCGGCCACAGCTTGTTGCGCGCGATCGACGGCGTCTCGCAGGAGACGGATTCGCCGATCGCAGAAGAATTCGCCCGGGTCGTGAACGAAACCCGAATCGGTCGCGACCTGGGCGATGCCCTTGCGGGTACTGCCGAGCGCATGCGGAGCGATGACTTCCAGTGGGTCGCGCAGGCGATCGCGATCAACCGGGAGGTGGGCGGCAACCTGGCCGAGGTGCTCGATCAGGTGGCGCACACCATCCGGGAACGCAATCAAATCCGGCGTCAGGTGAAGGCTCTCTCTGCCGAGGGCAAGATCTCGGCGATCGTGCTCATCTTGCTGCCGATCGCGGTCTTCGCCTTTCTGCTCCTCATCCAGCCGGGTTATTTCGCCGGGCTGTTCTCCAGCATCATCGGCGTAATCGCGCTCGTGGTGGCCGGAATCCTGCTCGTCCTCGGGGCGCTGTGGATGATGGCCGTCGTCAAGGTGAAGTTCTAAGGATTCGACCATGCCTCCTCTCATCGCAGTATTCGCAGCCCTGGCCGTTGCCGGGGGGTTCGGCGCCCTGATCGGGATCCTGGTCGGTGGGCGCGACCGGCGCTCGGCCGTCATCCCGGATGGCCCCTCGGTCACCGCCGCCGCGCCGGGTCTTGCAAGCGCCACCCGTCGTAAGGGCCTGCAGGACTTCGCGCCTCGTGGGTACATCGGCATGCTGGAACGCCAGATCCTGCTCGCCGGCCGCCCGGCTGCCTGGACGGTGGACAAGATCCTCATCGCCAAGCCGCTCCTGCTTCTGGCGAGCCTGCTGAGCGCCGTCTGGTGGGTTGGGCTCGACCCCAACCCCTTCCGGATCGGTGTCGGACTCTTCGTCGTCGTGCTGAGCTTCTTTGTGCCAGACCTCCTCATTTACAGCCGGGCGATAGAACGCCAGCAGGCCATCCAGAACGCGCTGCCGGACACGCTCGACCAGATGACCATCTCGGTCGAGGCCGGGCTTGGCTTCGAGTCCGCCATGCTGAAGGCCGGCAACTCCGGTCGCGGCCCGCTCGCCGAGGAGCTGATCCGCACGCTGCAGGACATGAGCATCGGGCGTTCCCGCGTGGACGCCTATCATGCACTCGCGGCGCGCACCTCCTCCGTCGATCTGCGCCGCTTCACGCGTTCGGTGATTCAGGCCGACCTCTACGGCATCGCCATCGGCGAAGTGCTCCGGGTACAGGCGGGAGAGATGCGCATGCGCCGCCGTCAGCGGGCCGAGGAACAGGCGATGAAAGTACCGGTGAAGGTGATCTTCCCACTGATGTTCTGCATTCTGCCCGTGCTCTTCATCGTGCTGTTGACACCCGCCGTGCTCAGCATCGTCGACGCCTTCTCCTGAGCAGCCCCGCACACGGGGTTCGCACAGCAACGGGCTAGGGTGAGGCTGTGAGCGAAAACCGTGGGGGAGAGCGCTGGAAGCCGGATGTTCTGGGCGGGCACTTCGAGCAGCTGACGCTGCCGCTCAAGCCAGACGTCGAGGGCGAGGTCGTCGCAACGCTGGTTCGATACACCGCTCTCCGCCCGTTGGATCTGCGCGCGCTGCCGGCTGATGGCGCCGATGTGCTCTACGTGCACGGATGGTCGGACTACTTCTTCCAGACCCACCTCGCCGAGTACTGGCGCAGTATGGGGGCGCGGTTCCACGCCCTGGACCTCCGCAAATACGGCCGCAGCCTGCGTGACTATCAGACCCCCGGTTTCGTCGACGATCTGAGCATCTACGACGAGGACATCGAGGCCGCGCTCACAGCCATGGGCCACGGGGCGCCGAAGCCAGGGCCCACCGTCAACGCCGGCAAGCGGCGTCCGCTGATCTTGATGGGGCACTCCACCGGCGGGCTGACACTCAGCCTCTGGGCGGGCCGGCATCCCGGCCGCGCACAGGGTCTCGTGCTGAACAGTCCATGGCTGGAATTCCAGGCGCGGGGAATCGGCCGCGAAGTCATCGCCCCGGCCGTCGTGCTCGGCGCGAAGGTCGCACCGCTGGCGCAGCTGCCGAACGTTGACCTGGGCTTCTACACCCGCACGGTGTCGAAGGAGTTCGACGGGGAATGGGAGTACAACATGGCCTGGCGCCCGGAGCGCGGCTTCCCGACTCACCCCGCTTGGCTGAAGGCCGTGCTGTTCGGGCATGGCACCGTCGCGGCCGGCATCGACGTCGGCGCTCCCGTGCTCTCCCTGATGTCGGCGCGCTCGACGATCTCGCTGGTCTGGTCACCGGCGATGATGACGAGCGACATCGTGCTCGTCGTCGACGACATCGCCGTGCGCTCGCTGAAGCTCGCGCCCGGCGTGACGGTTGAGCGATTGGACGGAGCCATCCACGACGTGATGCTCTCGGCCAAACCGGTGCGCGAGGCCGCGTACGCCGCGATCACCCGCTGGCTGCGCGGCTACTTCGCGCACTAGCTCCACCGAGCGAGAGCACGCCGGTCGAGTAGCGAGGAGCGAGCGTATCGAGACCTCGCGGACGCCGGCCTTTCGCGGATCGATGGTTTCGATACGGCCGTAGACGGCCTACTCAACCAGCGGGCTAGCGGGCTCAGACGGTGGCGAACGGCCCGGACAGCGCGGCCCACTGCAGCAGCATGATCGTCTTCGCGTCGACGATGTCGGTTCCGACCATCGCCATGGCCTCGTCGAAGTCGAGCTCGAGCACGGCGATGTCCTCGCCCTCGCCGGCCAGACCGCCGCCGGCGCCCGCGCGGGTGCTCTCGTCGTACGGCGCCGCGAAGAAGTGCACCCGCTCGGTGACGGATCCGGGGCTCATGAACACCTCGAAGACGCGCTCCACCGGGCCAACCGCGTGCCCGGTCTCCTCCTCGGCCTCGCGCCGGATGGCCGACTCCGGGTCGTCGTCATCGAGCAGGCCGGCGGCCGCCTCGATCAGATTGCCGTCCGGGTGCCCGTTGACGTAGGCAGGGTAACGGAACTGCCTGCTCAGGATCACGCTGCGCCTGGCCACGTTGTAGAGCAGGATGCAGGCGCCGTCACCGCGGTCGTAGGTCTCCCGCTCCTCGACCGACCAATGGCCGTCGCTGTGCTGGAAGTCGATCGTCGTGGCACGGGTGACGAACCAGTTCGAGGTGAGCAGGCGCACATCGCGCACTCGCACCCGGGGGTTGCCGCTGAGATCGCGGCCGGCCTGGTCGAGGCCGGTTCGGCCGCGGCGGTCCGGGATGTCGATCCCCGGAACGCCGGCGGCCGGCGCCGAGGTCATCAGCGGAAGTTGACGAACTGCAGGGCGACGTCGAGGTCCTTGCCCTTCAGCAGTGCCATGGTCTCCTGCAGGTCGTCGCGGCTCTTCGAGGAGACGCGCAGTTCATCGCCCTGGATCTGGCTCTTGACGCTCTTCGGCGCCTCGTCGCGGATGATCTTGTTGATCTTCTTCGCGTTCTCCGAGTCGATGCCCGCCTTGAGCGAGGTCTCGATGCGGTACTCCTTGCCGGAGGCGAACGGCTCGCCGGCATCCAGGCTGCGCAGCGAGATGCCGCGCTTGATCAGCTTGGCCTCGTAGACCTCGAGGATCGCCTTGGCGCGCTCTTCGCTGTTCGCCTTGATCAGGACCTTGTCGCCGCTCTGCTCGATGGAGGCGCCGACGTTCTTGAAGTCGTAGCGCTGAGCAACTTCCTTCTGGGCCTGGTGCAGGGCGTTCTCGCCCTCCATCGGGTCGACCTTGGAGACGATGTCAAAAGTGGAATCAGCCATGCCTCGATGTTAGCCTTTGCCGCCGAATCGTGGGCCGGGCGGGCGGATGCCGCGGGCTACTCGGCGCTCGGCGTCGCCGTGCTGGAGCGCACAACCAGTTCGAACGGCAGCGCGATCGAGCTCTGCACGGGATCGTGCCGCTCAGGGTGCAGCTCCTCCATCAGCATCTGCACGGCCTTCTCGCCCTGCGCGCGGGGGAACTGGGCGACGGTGCTGAGCCCGAAGAACTCGGCCAGGTCGTGGTCGTCGATGCCGATGATGGAGACGTCGCGCGGCACGCTGAGGCCCAGGTCTTTGGCGGCGAGGATCGCGCCGATCGCCATCTCGTCGCTGGCGGCGTAGATCGCGCTCGGGCGTCCGTACGGGCTGCCGAGCAGCTGCTTGGCCGCCTGGTAGCCGCCCTGGATCGTGAAGTCGGCCGGGCGGAACAGGGCAGGATCGACGTCGAGGCCGGCATCCCGCAACGCACTCTCGTAGCCGACCCGGCGATTGCTCGGCAGGTGGAAGTCGACGTCGAGTTCGAGCACGCCGCCGATGTGGCCGATGCGGCGGTGGCCGAGCGCGATCAGGTGTCCGGTGGCGAGCCTCGCGACGGCCGTGTCGTCGACGGCGAGCGTGCGCACGCCGGGGATCGGGCCGCCGACGCCGACGAGCGGCTTCTTCAGCCGGTGCAGCCGGGAGACCTCGTCGGCGGTGAGCTCGAGTGAGATTGCGATCACGGCGTCGACGCGCTGGCGCAGCAGGAAGTGTTCGAACACGCTGTGCCGCTCGGCGCCGTCGCCGGCGAGGTTGTACAGGGTGATGTCGTAGCCGTCGCGCAGCAGGGCCTGCTGGGCGCCCTCGAGCACGGTGGAGAAGAACCAGCGGTTGAGGAACGGCACGACGACGCCGATGTTCTTGGTGCGCCCGGATGCCAGGCTCGACGCATTCGAGGAGACGACGTAGCCGAGCTGCTCGGCTGCGGCATCCACCTTGAGTTTCGTGGCCTGGGAGACCGAGCCGTTGCCGCTGAGGGCGCGCGAGACCGTCGCGGTGGAGACGCCCGCGAGCTTCGCCACTTCTTCGATGCCGGCCATCGCATCGCCGCCTTCCGCTGAGCATGCTGGATACGCCAGAAGTCTAGCGAGGCGGAGCGTTCAGCCAGCGGCTCCACGCGTGCGCCGCGGCATCCGAAACGCCCGACAGCGCGGGGGAGGGTGGCTCAATTTCACGAGACGGCCGATGGTAAGTATGCTTGTGGAGCGTCTTCGGTCAGGTGGCAACATATGGTCGGGTGCGCGCTGGCGAGTTACCCAAGCGGCCAAAGGGATCTGACTGTAAATCAGACTGCTCAGCATTCGGGGGTTCGAATCCCTCACTCGCCACCAACAGCCCCGGAATCACTGCGATTCCGGGGTTTTGTCGATCAAGGCAGACGGAGTCGCTCCACCTGCCCAGGCGTCATGTATTCCTCTTCACCGGGAGGATGACGGCGACGGCGGCAAGGAAGGCAAGCAGCCCAGCGAACGGAACCCCGCCGATTATCGCGACGATTCCTGCCGTGACTGCGAGCAGGAACGCTATGACTTTCATCGTGCTTTCCATATGTGTGGTGGGGCCGCGCGTTGGCGTGATCCCGCTCCTCTCGTCGTGGCTTCAAAATACTCCGGCGCATGGCCTTGTGGGGCGTTTCCCCGCTACGGATTCGAATCCGTCGCTCGCCACCGCTGCACACGAAAGCCCCCGGCGACATCGCCGGGGGCTTTCGTTTCGTGGTGCCGCTCGTCAGCTCACGCTCCGGCGCGGAGACGCAGCTCGATCTGATCCAGCGCCGTCTCGGAGAGGGTGCCGCCGGCGAACCCCGCGATCGCGACGAGTGACATCCCTCGCGCGAGTGCAAGCTGCGGGTGGTCAGCAATGCCCGGAACCTCCGCTTCGAGAACCGCGCGACCGTGCGGGTCGTCGAGGATGTCGCCGAGGCGGCTGTTGCGATTGAGCTCAGCGCCGCTCGAGTCGGCCAGGATGGCGTCCGCCGCGGGTGAGAAGTCATGGCTCCCATCCGGGATCTCCGCCGCACCGCTCCTGGCGAGCTGGCCGAGCCAGGCGAGGCTGGGCTTGGGGTGACGTTCGAATGTCTGCCGGTCGACGGCGATGAGTCCGAAGGTCGGCCCCCAGTGGCCCCACTCGTAGTTGTCGAGCGCGGACCAGTGCAGGTATCCGCGCACGTCGATGCCGTCTTCAACGGCGGTGATGAGGTGGCGCAGGGCTTCACGGGTGTAGTCGATGCGGCGAGCGTCGTCGGCTGTGGCGATGCCGTTCTCGGTCACGAGCAGCGGCTTGCCGGTGACGCCGTGGGCATGCCGGAGTGCCATTCCGAGGGCATCCGGTCGGTATGCCCAGCCCGTGAGTGTGTTGTCCGGGCTCGCGGGGTGCGGAACCGGGCCGTTCGCGTCGACGGCCTGGCTCGTGTAGGCCTGTACCCCCACGAAGTCGTCGTCGCGCGAGACCTCAAGGTAGAGGTCTTCCCACGCCCAGACGGTCCTCTCGAACACCTCGTCATTGCCCGCTGTCGCGGTGAACGCTTGCTGCGCCACGGTCCAGCCGACTTTCGCCGACGTTCCTCGCCGGAGGATGTCGCGAGCGACCCGGTGGGCCTCGCCCAGCCGCTGCCCGACGTCGACGGAGGGGATGACGGGCCCCTGCTGTGCCATCGTCGGGCCCGCCTCAGCGACTGGAGTGGAGAGGAAGGTGCTCATCAGGGCGAGGATGTTCGGCTCGTTGATCGTGCAGACCCACTCGACACCGTCCAGGATCGGTATGACGGCCTCAACGTACGAGGCCCAGCGGTCGAGGGCATCATCGGCGTTCCAGCCACCCGCCTCGGTGAACCAGTACGGCGAGGTGAAGTGGTGCAGAGTGACGACCGGGGTGAGCCCGCTGTGGATGGCGGTGTCGATCATGCGACGGTAGTGCTGCAGCTGGGCGTTCGAGATCTGTCCGCGCTCTGGCTCGATTCGCGCCCACTCGATGCCGAACCGGTATGCCGTCAGCCCGGCGTCGGCGAGCAACCGCATGTCCTCGGGGTACCGATGGTAGTGATCGACGGCATCACCGCTGAGCTCCGGGAACATGCCGGAGCCCTCATGGCGCCACCAGTCGCTGGACACATTGCCACCTTCGACCTGATGCCCAGAGGTTGACGCTCCCCAGAGGAAGCCGTCGTGAAGTCGTGCCATGGTGGTGCTCCTGTCGTGTAGAGGTGATTGGGTCATCGAACGGCCTTGATGGGGAGGACCGTCAGCGCGCCGGCAATGGCGACGGCTGCGGCGATGAGGTACAGCGCGGTGTAGTTCGAACCGGATCCGCCGATCGCGAGCGCGAGCGGCGCAAGCGCCGGCGCCAACGATTGCGGGAGTGCGTTGGCGATGTTGAAGATTCCCATGTCCTGCGCTGCGGCGTTCTGTGTGTCAGGGAGGACCTCGGTCACCAGCGCCAGGTCAACGGAGAAGTAGACGCCCATCGCGATCGCGCTGATCGCGAGCGCGACGATGTAGAGCGGCCAGTCAAAGGTGAAGGCGACGATCACGTGGTGCAGTGCGATCAGCCCGGATGCGGCGAGGACGAATCCCTTCCGACGGCGGAGCCGGTCCGATATTGCGCCAGAGATGGTCGCGCTGGCCGCGATGAGAATGGTGGTCCCGACAAGGAAGGTGAGTTGCAGCACCGCGACCTGGGCGAGCGGAACGCCGAGCCGGGCGTTCATGAAGTACACCATGTAGGTGTTTGCTGCAGCGAACGACAGAGTGATGAGGAAGCGGCCCAGCCATGCCCACCCGAAGTCGGGGTTGCTCCGGGGGTTGAAGACGAAGATGGAGAACAGCTGCCGGAGTCGGAGCCGAGGAATTGTTCCCGGTTCGAGAATGCGGTCCTTCACCGTGTAGACGAACACGGCGATGAGGACGAGGCCGACCAGTGCCGGTGTGAGGATCATCCAGCCGATGCCGCCGCCGATGCCGAACGCGATGTTGCCGATGAGGAGTGCGACGAGGGGCGCGATCTGCGTCGAGATTCCGGTCCAGGCTGCGACCTTGCCGCGTTGCTGCTCCGGAACCCGATCGGGAATGAACGCTGCAAGCCCAGCCAAGACCGCGTTGATCGACAGCTGCACCACGGTCCACGCTGCGCCGACGAGCACGATCTCGCCGGCGAAGCCCAACACCGCGGCGGCGGCCACCGCGACGATTGCGCCGCCGAGGATCCACGGGCGGCGCATCCCGAAACGTGAGGTCGTCCGGTCGCTGAGTGCACCGAACACCGGATTGGCGAACATCGCGATGAGAGCCCCGACTCCCATGATGATGCCGAGCGTCGTCTCCCGAGCGTCTGGGGTCAGCTCGGCAACCTTCAATGCGAGCGCGGTCGCCAGTGGCACGACGAAGAGCAGGAATGCTCCGAGATACGCGGCCAGGTAGGCGAGGACGCTCCTGCCTGCGACTCTCGGCAGATCGCGCGGGTCGGGGTTCTCGATGAATAACAGCTCCGTGGCAGTGGGCTCGGATCCGGTCGTGGCTTCGTCACGCGTCATTGCGCATCCTTCGGGTTGAGTTTGTCGGCGGGCGCCGGGTGCTCATAAAACCATTCACGTGAATGGTTTGTCAAACAGTCGATTGCTATCCTGTGCTGTATGACGGATCCCAACCCTGCAGCGGCCGTCGTCGGCCGCTATCCGAAGGGCGAGCGCACGCGCGAGCGCATCATCCGTGTCGCGGCCGAGCTGTTCGCGGAGCGGGGGTACACGAGTGGCTCCATGCGGGAGATCGCCGCGCGGGCGGGTCTTGCGCAGGCCGGGTTGCGGCACCACTTTCCCGACAAGTTCGAGCTCCTCATCGAGGTGCTCCGGCTTCGGGATGCATCCGTCGCGGCCTCCGTCGAGCGTGATGCGGCCGACAGCCACGGTGGCGTCCTCGAGAGCATCGCGCGCCACAGTGTCGAGCACCCTGGACTCACCTCGCTCTACCGCGTGCTGTCGGCGGAAGCCGGCAATCCAGAGCACCCGGCGCACGAATACTTCCGTGAGCGCTACGCCCGTGCACTCGCTCAGGCCGTCGAGCGCATCCGCCTCGAGCAGGATCTGGGCATCATTGACCGAGACCGCGACCCGAACGAGATTGCCGCCACGAGCACGGCACTCCTTGACGGGCTCCAAATCCAGGCTGCGCTCGTCGACGATTTCGACCCGGTGCCGACGATCCGGGCGTTCGTCGAGGGGTGTCGGCCCCGGTAGCTGCCGACGACGGCAGATCGATGGGGGGTGCCGCCGGCTGCTCGGCATTGGCGCGGTCGCGATCTCATCGCGCCGCTCAGGTTCCGCGTTGTCGGGTCTGCGAAACTTGAGCACAGCCAGCGCGAGTGAAGGAGTCCAGCCGACATGATCGCTTCGACCGCGCGCTCGGCCTCAACCTCGACCGCTCGCTCGACCGAGACGCGCGAGCGCATCCTGAGCATCGCGGCCGAAGAGTTCGCGGAGCGGGGCTACGCCGGAACCTCGATCGGCGGCATCGCCGAGCGGGCGGGCGTCGGCAAGGGGCTCGTGCAGTACCACTTCAAGGCGAAAGTCGACCTCGCCCTCGAGATCGTGCAGGGCGCATACGCCCAGGCGTCGTTCGCGAACATCATCGGTTCGGCTGATCCGCTGCGCGGCCTGGCCGCGATCGTCACCTCCATCCGCACGGTGGCTCGTGCCTTCCGCGAGGACGTGCGCGTGCGTGCCGCGACACGACTCCTCCGTGAGCACGACGTCATCCCCGCCACCTTTCCCACGCCGTACGTCAGTTGGGTGGCCGTGATCGCCCAGTGCCTGATTGACGCGGCGGATGACGGCGAGATCCCGTCACGGGAGAACCTCGCGACCGAGGCGTGGCACCTCGTCGCCAATTTCTACGGCGTGCAGGAGGTGTCGCAGCGGCTCACCCAGCGGGAGGACCTGCCGGAGCGCATCGAGGAGATGCTCGAACGCGAGTTCATACTGCTGGGCGTGTTCGAGCCGCGACGCTTCCTCGTCGAGTCGCCGGAGGACTCCGTCCAGTTATAGTACGATCGTACGAAGGGACATGCGCCGTCGGGGGACAGTCGCATGGCGCCGGTGGTGCTCGGGGGACCGCCACCGGCGAATCCCGCCATTCGTCCGCATCCCGCGAGTCCGATACCGGGCCCGGGCGGCTCCGGCTCAGCCGACTCTGGGAGCCAGGATCTCGTCGGCGTTGTTGTCGATCCAGATCATCAGCGGCAGCAGATGTGCCGTCAGTTCGCGGCCACGCGGCGTGAGGCTGTAGTCCACGCGCGGGGGAATCACTGCCTGCACCTCGCGCAGCACAAAGCCATCGCTCTCGAGCGTGCGCAGCGTCTGCGCCAGCATCTTCTCGCTGATGCCCTCGATGCCGCGGCGGAGTTCGCCCCAGCGGTGCGGTTCCCGCGAGAGTGCCAACAGCACGAGCACGCCCCACTTGCTGGTGACGTGGTCGAGCACGGTGCGGCTCGGACAGGCCGCCGGAAAAATCCCAGCGGTCGTCCCCGGGATCCCCTGCATCTGCTCATTTCTCACCGTCATGTACGTACCTTACCAAAAGGTGGGTACCTCCTTCTGGGAAGTATCTCAGGGGTAGCGAGGTTGTATCCGGCGGCGGCCAGAACGGTCGTGACATCCGCGGCCAGCTGGGCGCACTCGAAAGGAACACCATGACCATCGTGATCACCGGAGCAACGGGCCAGCTCGGCTCCCTCGTCGTCGATGCACTGCTGCAGGCCGGAACGCCGGCAGCCGAGATCGTCGGCACCGGCCGCAACGAGCAGCGTCTCGCGGAGCTGCGGGAGCGCGGCATCCGCACCGTCGTCGCCGATTACAACGACGGCGCCGCACTCGAGGCGGCATTCGCCGGCGCGGATGCCGTGCTGCTCATCTCCGGGAGCGAGGTCGGCCAGCGCGTCGCCCAGCACGCCTCCGTCATCGCAGCAGCCAAGGCCGCCGGCGTCGGCCGTCTCGTCTACACGAGCGCACCGGCCGCTGCCAGCTCCGCGCTCATTCTCGCGCCGGAGCACAAGGCCACCGAGGAGCTCATCGCCGCCTCCGGCATCCCGTCCACGATCCTGCGGAACGGCTGGTACACCGAGAACTACCTCGGAGCCCTGAGCCAGGCCGCCGCAAGCGGCGAGGTCGTGGCCAGCGTCGGCGGAGGCCGCGTGGCCAGCGCCAGCCGTGCCGACTATGCGACTGCCGCAGCGGTCGTGCTCGTCGACGCGAGCCACAGCGGAGCGGTCTACGAGCTGAGCGGTGACGTCGCGTGGACCCACGCCGAGTTCGCCGAGGCCGCCGCCGAGGTGCTCGAGCGCCCGGTCAGCTACCGCAACCTCAGCCCGGAGGAGCACCAGGCCGCACTGGAGCAGGCCGGCCTCGACGCCGGTACCGCCGGCTTCGTCGTCGCACTCGACGGCAACATCCGTGACGGGCTGCTTGCCGAGACGAGCGGCGAACTCGCCCGCCTGATCGGCCGCCCGACCACGCCGCTGCGTGCAGAGCTCGCGACTGCCGCAGCGGGCCTCGCCGCCTGAGCCCGCCCCGCCGCCGCCCAGCGTGGGCGGTGAGGTGGCGCAATCTGCCCCGTCGGGCGCCCTCATGGGGCAGATTGCGCCACCTCGCTGGCGGGGTGGCGGGTAGCGTTGGCGTATGAGTGTTGAATTGCTGGAGACTGTCCGCCGGATCGCACTCGAGGCGGGCGCGCTCGCCGCGGATCTCCGCAGCGAGGGGGTCTCGGTTGCCGCAAGCAAGTCGAGCGACGTCGACGTCGTCACGGCCGCCGACCGCGAGACCGAGGCGCTGATCCGGGCGCTGATCGCCGCCGAACGCCCCCACGACGGCTTCTATGGCGAGGAATCGGATGCCGCCGCCGGCAGCTCTGGACTCGTCTGGGTCGTCGACCCCATCGACGGCACCGTCAACTACCTCTACGGCACTCCCGCGTGGGCAGTGAGCATCGCGGTGGGCGAGCTCGACCCCGACGCGGCACCCGACGCCGAGCCGACCGCGTCATGGCGGGCGCTCGCCGGTGCCGTCTATGCGCCATCCGTCCGGGAGCTCTACACGGCCAGCGCGGGCGGCGGAGCCTGGCTCGAGCGCCTTGACCGCGAGTCGGGGGCGCCGGAGCGACTGCGGGTGAACCCCAACCCAACGCTCGCACACGCCCTGGTCGGAACCGGCTTCTCCTACATCGCGGAGCGCCGCGCCGCCCAGGGTGCGGTGCTCGGCGCGGTGCTGCCGCGCGTGCGCGACATCCGCCGCGGAGGCAGTGCCGCGCTGGACCTCTGCGCCGTGGCATCCGGACGCCTCGACGCCTATTACGAGCGCCACATCAACCCGTGGGATCACGCGGCGGGCGCGCTGATCGCGCGGGAGGCCGGAGCCCGGGTGGCCGGCCTGCACGGCGCCCCCGCGACATCGCAGCTGGTGATCGCTGCCGAACCCGGACTCTTCGCCGAGCTGCACGCGGCTCTCGTGGATGCCGGCATCGGGGCGTGAGTACACAGCCAGCACCCGGGCCGCGGATCGTCACGGAGCGCCTGCTGCTGCGGCGCTGGACGGATGCCGACCGGGCGCCCTTCGCCCGAATGAACGCCGACCCGGCCGTGATGGAGCACTTTCCCGCGGTGCTGGACGCCGCGGCATCGGATGCGCTGATCGATCGGATCGAGGCCGGCTTCGAGCGGAACGCGCTCGACCGCGGTGCCTTCGGGCTCTGGGCGGTGGAGCGGCTGGACTCCGGGCAGTTCATCGGCTTCGTCGGGCTCGCGGTGCCCGCCTTCACCGCCCACTTCACCTCGCCGCCCGGATCCGAACCGGGGCCGGCCGTCGAGATCGGCTGGCGCTTGGCCGCGGACGCCTGGGGAAACGGCTTCGCGAGCGAGGCGGCATCCGCGGTGCTGGAGTACGGATTCGGCACCATCGGCCTTGGCGAGATCGTCTCGTTCACCGCTCGCTCGAACGTGCGCTCGCAGCGCGTGATGGAGCGCATCGGCATGGTGCGCGACGTGGCCGGTGACTTCAGCCACCCGGCGCTGCCCGCCGACCACCCGCTCGCTCCGCACTTTCTTTATCGGGCCCGGCCTCTATCGGGCCAGGCGCAGCCCGGAATCCGCCGTGATTCACCGGGGAGTCGCCGGTGAGTCGCCCCAGTTTCAGCCGTGATGAGCCCGTGAATCGGCACACAGTCGCTAGCGCACCTCGGTGAACGCCGGGTAAACGTGCCCCCCATAGTGATTACCCCCATTAGGGGGGAAACGCATCCATTCACATGGATTTTTCATACTGTGCGCGCTAGCCTTTATGAATTCGTTACTTTGGCGAGGCCAGGGTGATCACCTCATATTTGTCTTGAACACCTCGCTGAAAGTCCCCCACTTTGCTTGCTGACACCACTGCCCCAGACGCCCCTGCGTCCGGCACTGGTGTACCGGTTCAGCCGGGTGCCGCCGATGCAGATCGCCCGCTGACGCGGCGCGAGATCCGTGAGCGGGAACGCGCGATCGAGCTCGCCGCACAGACGCCGCTCGCGACCCCGCCGGCCGAGCAGCAGCCGGCAGAGCCGAGTGGCCTGACCGCGACCGCCGTTCTGCCGATCGTTCCTGAGGTGCCGACTCGCACCGCCGTCATCCCGATCGCGACCCAGATCTCGCAGCAGCCGGAGCCGGCTCCCCGCACGGCGGCCTCGTACTCGGCGCTGCTCGAGTCGCTGGTGCTGCCGACGCCGGAGGCCGCTCCGCTGGCCACCGCGCAGTCGTTCGCCACGGCCTCCCAGGCCTCCATCAGCATCCCGACGGCTGAGCAGCCGCCCGCCGTTGCCACCGAGTTCGGCTCCTCGGATGCCCCGGCCCTGCGCCGTTCGCGCCGCGCCGCCTCCGTCGACTTCGACATCGCGCCGACTCCCACGGTTTCCGCCGACTTCGGCGGCGAAGCGGGCACGCCCCGTGCGAGCTGGGGCCTCGGCCCCATGGTCGCGGACGTGTCGCCGCGTACCGCGCCCGTCCCCGGACCGCGCCGCCGCAGCACTGCCGCACCCGCCGACTCCGACGCGACTCCCTCTGCGCCGTCCGCTTCTGCACCGTCCGCTCAGGCTCAGGCTCAGGCTCCAGCAGCTCCTGCGTCGAACAAGGCGAGCGCGCTGCGTCCGCTCGGGCGCCGTATCGTCGCGAAGACCTCCGTCGTCGTCGCGATGGGCTTCGTCGCTCTCATGGCCGTTGCTACCTCCGTTCCTGCCGAGGCGCTGCTGACGGCCGACGACGTCAAGGCCGCGACCCTCCTCGCGCAGAGTTCGAGCAGCAACGAGCCCGGCCAGTCCATCGTCGCCAGCGGGGACTCGATCACCGTGCAGACGGACGGCTACGAGACCTCCACGATCGCTGAGGCGGCGGCCGCCAGCGGCATCCGCATGGAAGCCACCTTCGTCAACAACCCGGCCGGCAGCGTGCAGTGGCCGTTCCTCGTCGGCGTCCACGTCGGCGACCGCTTCGGCTACCGCGACTGCGCGGGCTGTTCAAGCAACCACGGCGGCCAGGACTTCAACCCCGGTCTCGGCGCCGAGATCCAGTCGATCGCCGACGGCGTCGTGACGCTCGCCGAGGACGGCGAGGGCAGCCTCGGTGTGCACATGATGATCGAGCACCAGATCAACGGCGAGACCATCACCAGCGTCTACGCACACATGCAGCACGGCACGATGCGGTACAGCGTCGGCGACGTCGTCAAGGTCGGCGACGTCATCGGCAACACGGGCAACACCGGCATGAGCACGGGCCCGCACCTGCACTTCGAGATCCGCCTGGGCGGCATCAACGGCACCAAGGTCGACCCGCTCGACTGGCTGTACGCCAACACCAACTAGCCACGCCGGCTGTCTCTTCTCGCTTCCGCATACCGGATGCCGCGGTATCCGCACGCCAAAAAGTGCTCAGGATCCGCGAATCCTGAGCACTTCTTGGCGAGTGAATCGGGTCCTCGCTAGGCGGACAGCCAGACGGTCGTGTCGGCCGGGAGTGTGAGCGCGTCGGCGCCGTCGAGCGGGCCGCTCGCGAGCAGCACCGTCGAACCGAGGGCGGTCGGCAGCTGCACGGGGGCCGAGCCTGTGTTGCCGATCACGGTGACGCCACCATTGCGGAACGCGACGAGGTCAGCGGATGCGGTGCCGAGCTCGTCGGCTCCGAGCCATTCCAGGGTGCCGGATGCCAGACCGAGCTCGCGGCGCAGGCGCAGTGCGAGCTTGTACAGCTCGAGCGTCGACCCCTCAACGCCGGACTGCTTGTCGCGGGCGAGCTCCGCCCACTCGGCCGGCTGCGGCAGCCACGAGGCCGTGCCCGGACCGAAGCCGTAGGACGGCGAGGTGCCCTCCCAGGGCAGCGGGACGCGGCATCCGTCGCGGCCGTAGCGCTCACCGTCGGTGCGGAACCAGGTCGGGTCCTGGCGGGCGTCGTCCGGCAGGTCGATGACCTCAGGCAGGCCGAGCTCCTCGCCCTGGTAGATGTATGCGCTGCCCGGCAGGGCGAGCATCAGCGCGGTGGCCGCGCGGGCACGGCGCAGGCCGAGCTCCGCGATCGGCAGGCCTTTGGACTTCGGCCCGATACCGTGCCCCTGCGGGTTCTCGGCCGTGAGCGCGAGGCGGGAGGCGTGGCGCACCACATCGTGGTTCGAGAGCACCCACGTGCTCGGGGCGCCGACCGAGGCGAAGGTGGCCAGGGAGTCGTCGATCACGCGGCGGAGGGCATCGGCCTTCCACGGTGTCTCGAGGTAGGCGAAGTTGAACGCCTGGTGCATCTCGTCTGGGCGCACCCACAGCGCGGTGCGCGGCAGCGGGTCGACCCAGGCCTCGGCGGCCAGGATCCGCTCGCCCGGGTACTCCTCGAGCAGCTTGCGCCAGTCGCGGTAGATCTCGTGAACGCCGTCCTGCGCCCAGTACGGTGCGCTCGGCAGCTCGTCGAGCGCGCCCTCGTTGAGGCCCTCCAGGCCGGCGGCGCCGCCCATGCTGCCGCCCTCGGCCGGCGGCGTGTAGTCGGGCAGTCCGTCGGCCTTGACCAGGCCGTGGGCGACATCGACCCGAAATCCGTCGACGCCGCGGTCGAGCCAGAAGCGCAGGATGCGGCGGAACTCCTCGCGCACCTCCTCGTTGCTCCAGTCGAAGTCGGGCTGGGAGCTGTCGAAGAGGTGCAGGTACCACTGGCCTGCGCTGCCGTCCGGGTTGGTCACCCGCGTCCAGGCGCGGCCGCCGAAGACCGACTCCCAGTTGTTCGGTGGCAGGTCGCCGTTCTCGCCGCTGCCGTCGCGGAACAGGTAACGGGCACGCTCTGCGCTGCCCTCGGCCGCCGCGAGCGCCTCGACGAACCAGGGGTGCTGATCGGAGGAGTGGTTCGGCACGAGGTCGACGATCACGCGGATGCCGCGGGCGTGTGCCTCGGCGAGCATCTCGTCGAAGTCGGCCAGGCTGCCGAACAGCGGGTCGACGTCGCAGTAGTCGGCGACGTCGTAGCCGGCGTCGCGCTGGGGGGAGGTCTGGAACGGGGAGAGCCAGATGGCGTCGATGCCCAGTTCGGCCAGGGCCGGCATCCGCGAGGTGATGCCGGCGAGGTCGCCCATGCCGTCGCCGTTCGCGTCTGCGAAGGAGCGTGGGTAAATCTGGTAAATCGCGGCAGTGCGCCACCACTCTGTAGTCATGACGGAAACCATACGACGATTCGCCGCGAAATGAAAGCGGTTACACAACGGCGGCGCGTCACTGCCACCGCTTGCATTGAAAACTGGCCAGCATCCATGCGTAACGTTCTGATCACGGCGAGTTGTGATTGCAAGAATGAACGGGTATACATGTAATCGCTTGCATGATTGTCGAGGTCATCCGACCGCGTCGCGATCGCAGCACATCGAGAGAACGGCCTTTCGGGCGTTGCGATGCACCACGGGTGTGATCGAGGCGGCTGCGAGGTCAACTCACAGCGCTTAACGAAAGGCACACCAATGATGGTGAAGAAGAAGGGCTTGCTGGCTGCCCTCGCAGTCGCGGCCGTTGCAACGCTCTCCCTGGCAGGCTGCGCGAGCGGCGACACGAGCGCGGGCTCAAGCGACAAGCCCAGCGCCTCCGCCGGGACGCTGACCGTGTGGGTCGACGCCGAGCGCGTCGACGCGCTGAAGGGTGCCGCCGCCGCGTACACCGAGAAGACCGGCGTCGAGGTCAAGCTCGTCTCCAAGGACAACAGCACCACCAAGAACGACTTCATCCAGCAGGTTCCGACCGGCAAGGGCCCCGACATCGTCATGGGCGCGCACGACTGGGCCGGCGAGCTGTCCGCCAACGGCGTCGTCGCACCGCTGGAGCTCGGCGACAGCGCCGCAGACTACCTGCCCGTCGCGATCGACGCAGCCACCTACGAGGGCTCGGTGTACCTGCTGCCCTACGCCGTTGAGAACATCGCCGTTCTGCGCAACGCCGACATCATCCCGGAGCCGGCAGCCAACTTCGACGACATGATCGCCAAGGGCAAGGCCGCCGGCCTCGCCCAGCCGTTCGTCGTCGAGCAGGGCGCAGAGGGCAACCCCTACCACCTGTACCCGTTCCAGACCGCGTTCGGCGCCCCCGTCTTCGGCACCAACGACCAGGGCTACGACCCCGCAGACCTGCAGATCGGTAACGCGGGCGGCGAGCAGTTCGCCACCTGGCTCGGCAGCCAGGGCAAGAACGGCACCGGCGTCTTCAACACCGACATCGACGGTGACATCGCCAAGCAGTCCTTCCTCGACGGAACCGCGGCCTTCTGGCTGACCGGCCCGTGGAACGTCGGCGCCGCCGTCGACGCCGGCATCAACGTCGCCATCGACCCCGTGCCGAGCCCGACCGCCGAGATCGCCTCGCCGTTCGCCGGTGTCAAGGGCTTCTACCTCTCGTCCGAGTCGAAGAACAAGGTTGCCGCCAACGACTTCCTCGTCAACTACATCGGAACCGAAGACGTGCAGCTCGAGCTGTTCAAGGCCGGCAACGTGCTGCCAGCACTGACCGCAGCCGCCGAGGCCGCATCCTCCGACCCGATCATCGCCGGCTTCGCCGCCGTCGGTGACCAGGCCGTTCCGATGCCGGCCATCCCGGCCATGGGTGCCGTGTGGCAGTACTGGGGCATCGCCGAGGCCGCCATCATCAACGGTGCCGACCCCGTCGCGACGTGGCAGAAGCTCGCCGCCGACGTCCAGGCCGCAATCAACAAGTAACACCCCGAGATTCCGGGGCGGATGCCGCTGGCATCCGCCCCGGAATTTCTGACGTGAGCGCGAGAAGAGCAGGCAACGAATGAGTAGCACGACCGAGAACGTCTCCACCGGCCGCGAGGCCGTGCTGGAGGAGCCACCGAAGCTGACCCCGAAGCAGCGCAGGGCGTCGAACATCGCCGACGCGGCATCCGGCGGCATCCGCGTGATCCTCGTCAAGATCGTTGCGCTCGGCCTGCTCGACGCCCTCGCCCTGACGGCGATCTTCATCCTGCTCGGCCAGCGTGAGTGGCTCGTGATCGGCATCGTCGTCGTCGCGACGGGACTCATCAACTGGGTCTACCTCGGCAAGCGCAAGCTGCCGGCCAAGTACCTCACTCCCGGCGTGATCTTCCTGCTGATCTTCCAGGTCTTCGTGCTCGGATACACCGCCTACATCGGCTTCACCAACTACGGGACCGGCCACAACGGCACCAAGGACCAGGCCGTCTCCGCGCTGATGAGCTCCGCTCTCGAGCGCGTCGAGGACTCGCCGACCTACGCCGTGACGGTGCTCGAGCGAGCGGGAACGCTCAACCTGCTCGTCACCGATCCCGACGGCGAGGTGAGCGTCGGCAACGCCGAGACGCCGCTGAGCCCCGTCGACAACGCCGAGTTCGATGGCGACAAGGCCGTCGCGCTCGACGGCTACGAGACCCTCAGCTTCCAGGAGATCCTCGCCGAGAGCGACGCGATCACCGCTCTCTCCGTGCCGGCATCCGAAGACCCCAACGACGGCGCACTGCGCACGCCGGACGGCAGCAGCGGCTACCTCTACGTCTCGACCCTCGAGTACGACGAGGCCGCCGGCACCATGACCGACACCACGACCGGCACCGTCTACACCGACAACGGCACGGGTGCATTCACGGCGGATGACGGCGAGCAGCTGCTCCCCGGCTGGCAGATCGTCGTCGGAGCCGACAACTTCGTGCGCGCGCTCACCGACGAGAGCATCCGCGGACCGCTCGTCTACGTGACGATCTGGACCTTCGTCTTCGCCATCGTCTCGGTCGCGACCACCTTCTTCCTCGGGCTCTTCCTCGCCATCGTCTTCAACGACATGCGCATGCGCGGCCGCAAGTTCTACCGCGTGCTGATGATCCTGCCGTACGCCTTCCCCTCCTTCCTCTCCGCGCTCGTCTGGGCCGGCATGATGAACGAGAGCTTCGGCTTCATCAACCAGGTGCTGCTCGGCGGGGCCGATGTGCCCTGGCTGACGGATCCGACGCTGGCGAAGGTGTCGATCCTGATCGTCAACCTCTGGCTCGGATTCCCCTACATGTTCCTCGTCTGCACGGGGGCGCTGCAGTCGATCCCGGAGGAGCTGCAAGAGGCGGCCACCGTCGACGGGGCGAGGCCATGGGCGGTGTTCCGGCTGATCAAGCTGCCGCTGCTGCTCGTCTCGGTCGCGCCGCTGTTGATCGCCTCCTTCGCGTTCAACTTCAACAACTTCAACCTGATCTACATGTTGACCAACGGCGGGCCGCGCGACGCGAGCGCACCGATCCCCGTCGGCTACACCGACATCCTCATCTCGATGGTCTACAAGGTGGCGTTCACCGGGGAGACGCGTGACTACGGTCTGGCCAGCGCCTTCTCGATCATCATCTTCGCCATCGTCGCGATCATCGCGATCATCAGCTTCCGCAGGACCAAGGCGCTGGAGGACCTCAACTAATGAACGCCACCACAACATCCGGCCGGCTCGATGACACGTCCACCCGCGCGGTGACGACCGGAGACGCCCGCGTCTTCGAGCGCCGCCCGTTCAAGCTCGGCCGCTGGTTCCGCGCGACAGGCTGGCGCCACGTCGTCGGCATCGTCATGATCGTCTTCTCATGCTTCCCGCTGCTGTTCGTGCTCTCGAGCTCGCTCAACCCGCAGGGCACACTGACCGGCTCGAACGCCCTGTTCTCGGCCGTCGGCCTCGACAGCTACGTGCGCATCCTCACGAGCCCGGACATCCCGTACACGAACTGGTTCGCCAACACCCTGATCGTGGCAGGCATCACCGCCATCGCCACCGTGTTCCTCGGCGCGCTCGCCGCGTACTCCTTCTCGCGCATGCGCTTCACCGGCCGCCGCTTCGGGCTGATCTCGATCGTGATCATCCAGATGTTCCCGCAGCTGCTGGCCGTCGTGGCCATCTTCCTGCTGATGTCACGCATCGGCGACTGGTTCCCCGCGCTCGGCCTCAACACCCACCTCGGCCTCATCATGGTCTACCTGGGTGGCGCGCTCGGCGTGAACACCTATCTGATGTACGGCTTCTTCAACACGGTGCCGGCATCGATCGACGAGGCGGCCAAGATCGACGGGGCAGGGCACGCCCGCATCTTCTTCACGATCATCCTCCGCCTGGTCGCCCCGATCCTCGCTGTCGTGGCGCTGCTGAGCTTCATCGGCACCGTCAACGAGTACGTGGTGGCATCCGTGATCTTGATCGACCCGGAGCAGCAGACGCTCGCCGTCGGACTCACCAAGCTCGTCTCCAACCCGCGCTACGCCGACTGGAGCGCGTTCAGCGCCGGCGCCGTGATGGCGGCGCTGCCGGTGATGGCGCTGTTCCTGTTCCTGCAGAAGTACATCGTGGGCGGGCTGACGGCCGGATCGGTCAAGTAACGCGGGCCACGCAACCCAGGCCACCTGAGCAGGATCGGCGCGGTGGCGGGGTCGCCCGTCACCGCAGAAGCGGAGAATAGGCAGATGCTCGCACCCCACCACGACGGTTCCCCGCTGCACGTCTCGACGCAGACGCCCGCGCTCGGCGAGGAGGTGAGCGTGCGGCTGCGAGTGCCAGCAGGCGATCGGGGGCTCGCGGCGCTCGGCCTGGCTGCGCTCGACGCGGTGAGCGTGCGTTCGAACCCCAACCACGAGCCGCGGTTCGCGCCGGCCGTGCTGCTCGGCGAGCGGGACGGCTGGGAATGGTGGGAGGCCGGGGTCGAGGTCGAGAACCCGGTGCACGGCTACCGCTTCCTACTGCAGGGGCAGGCCGCAGGGGGCTCAGGCCCGCGCCAGCTCTGGCTGAACGCCGAGGGGCTGCACGACACCGAGACCCGCGACAGCGAGGACTTCAAGCTCGTCGCCAGCGCGCCGGAGATGCGGCCTCCGGCGTGGCTCGCCTCCAGCGTGCTCTACCAGGTGTTCCCCGACCGCTTCGCGCGCTCCGCCGCGGCCGACGACCGCTCGCTGCCGGAGTGGGCGATTCCAGCGGCCTGGGGTGCTCCGCTCGACCCGAACCCACCCGGCCGCAGCGCCCAGTTCTTCGGGGGAGACCTCGACGGCGTGCGCGAGCACCTCGACCACCTCGACGCGCTCGGCGTGAACCTGCTCTACCTCACGCCCGTCTTCGCTGGCCGCTCCAACCACCGCTACGACGCGCTGAGCTTCGACGCGGTCGACCCGCTGCTGGGCGGCGACGATGCCCTTGTGCGCCTGGTCGAGGCGGCGCACACCCGCGGCATCCGCGTGATCGGCGACCTCACCAGCAACCACTCCGGCGATGCGCACGAGTGGTTCAGGGCCGCGCGCCACCACCCGGAGGCGCCGGAGAGTGACTTCTACTACTGGCGGGATGCCGACAACGACGGCTACGAGTCCTGGCTCGGTGTGCCCAGCCTGCCCAAGTTCAACTGGGCGTCCCGCGAGCTGCGCCGGCGCTTCATCGAAGGGCAGGACTCGGTCGTCGCCCGCTGGCTGAAGCCGCCGTTCAACCTCGACGGCTGGCGCATCGACGTGGCCAACATGACGGGCAGGCTCGGTGCGGAAGACCTGAACGCCGAGGTGCGCCAGACGATCCGGCGCACCATGGCGGAGGTGAACCCCGACACGATCCTGTTGGGGGAGTCGACCAATGACGCCGCGAGCGACTTCCAGGGCGACGCCTGGCACGGGGCCATGACCTACGCGCCGTTCACGCGGCCCCTGTGGAGCTGGCTCATGCAGCCGGGAAGCCGGGCGGCCGGCGGCATCGGTTTCGCCGCCGCTCAGGTTCCCGCGCACACCGGGGTGCAGTTCTTCGAGGCGCACAACCGCTTCGTCGCCGGATTCCCGTGGCGCACCCGCCTCGGCACGCTCAACGCACTTGACACGCACGACACGCCCCGCTTCCTCACCAGTGCGCTGCCCGGGACGGTCCCGGTGGCGTTCGGGCTCGCGGCGACGCTGCCCGGTATCCCCGTGGTCTTCGCCGGCGACGAGTTCGGTCTCGTCGGTGAGGACGGCGAGGCCTCGCGCACGCCGATCCCGTGGCAGCGCCTTGACGAGGACCCCTCCCGCTGGTCGAGTGGCGAGGACCGGGCGTATCGAGACCTCGCTCGCGACACCACCGCGCTCTACGCCGCGCTGATCGCCGTGCGACGCAGCCAGCCGGCCCTGAACGGCGGCGGCATCCGCTGGCTGCACGTCGGCGACGACGTGCTGGTCTTCGTGCGCGAGTCCGCGGAAAATTCTGTGCTTGTTGCGGCCGGGCGTGGCGACTTCACCGTGACGATTCCGGCGGCGGCGCTCGCCACCGCGTTCACCGGCGCGGATGCCCCACTGCCCTTATTTGGCGCGGAAGTTGACGGTTTCGGCGGCGTTCAGCTCGCGGCATCCGACGACGGAATCACGCTCAGCGCGACCGGCCCGCGGTTCGCGGCGTGGGCGCATTCGGGCGTCGAGAGCCCGTGATGGTCACGGGCGCCCAAATCTTTTGATATTCTCTACTGGTTGCCAAATTCACCGTGAGCTTCACGGAGAACATGGTTTCGCCCCGATAGCTCAGTGGTAGAGCACTTCCATGGTAAGGAAGGGGTCCCGGGTTCAAATCCCGGTCGGGGCCCTGGCTTTGTGTTCACATAGAGCCCACGGCTGAGTAGCTCAGATGGTTAGAGCGCACGACTCATAATCGTGAGGTCGCGGGATCGATCCCCGCCTCAGCTACAGGGTCTAGGCCCTATGAAGCTCCAAGATCTCGCCGTCTTGGAGCTTTTTCATTTGTGCCCGGCGCACCGCGGATGCCGGGGCTGCTGTGTCGGCCGAGCCGCTCAGGGCTTCGCGGGCGTCGCTGCTCCTTCGTCGCGGCGCCGCTCGCTCGAGCCAGCGTGCGAAAGCGCGTGCGGCGCGCGGAGCCGTTGGTTGAGCCTGTCGAAACCACGCCAGCATCGCATTCCGTCGCGAGGTTTCCTTGGTGTGGGCTGCCGCCTTTCGCGACGCTGCGCGTCGCGCCCGAAGCCGAGTTCCGGCCGTGGTCGGGCGTCGCGGATGCCGGGGCATGCCCCCAGTGCGGGCGCGAGTCGAGTGTCGGCGGCCACCGCCGGATTTTTCGACCAGAATGATCGGTATGACCGACGCGAGTGTCTCGAAGCTTCCTGACGGGCGAACCCCGCGCCCGGGGAAGAAGACGCGCTCGCCTGCCGGTTCGGTCAAGCTCTCCGAGGTGGCGACGCTCGCCGGGGTCAGCGAGGCGACGGTCAGCCGGGTGCTCAACCGCAAGTACGGGGTCTCACCGAACACGCGCGAGCAGGTCGAGGAAGCCCTGCGCCAGATCGGCTACGAGCGCCCGCGCAAGGGCGAGATCGTGCTGGTCCTCGTGCCCGGTCTTGCGACGCCGTTCTTCGGCGAGATGTGCAACGCCATCGAGGCCGATCTCAGCCCGCACGGGCTGCGCGCCGTCATCGGGCCTGTGCTGCCCGGCTCGGTCTACGAGCGCGACTACGTCGAAGCCTTCGTGGACACCGGCATCGCCGCCGCCATCTTCCTCTCCTCCAGCAACACGCTGCAGAACGCCGACGATTCCGCGCGCGAGTTGCTGGAATCCCGTGGCGTGCCCTACCTCTGCGTCAACGGCGGCTTCGCCGAGGGCGATGCCCCCGTGATCTCCACCGACGACTGGCGCGCGGCCGAGCTCGCCGTCGACCACCTCTACGAACTCGGCCACCGCCGGATCGGCATGTGCGCGGGGCCGCTCGGCAACACCCCGGCCGACCGCAGGGTCGAGGGATTCCTGAACTCCATGGACGCCCGCGGCATCGAGGGGGCGGAAGACCTCGTCGTCCGCTACCACTACAGCGTGGACGGCGGTCGCTACGCGGCCGACGCGCTGCTCGACCTCGACGTGACCGCGATCGTCGCATCGAGCGATGACATGGCGCTCGGCGCGATCCGTGCGATCACCCGGCGCGGGCTCCGCGTTCCGGAGGACGTCTCCGTCATCGGCTACAACAACTCCTCGATCCTGGAGTTCACCGACCCGCCGCTGTCGAGCGTCGCCCAGCCCGTCGAGCACCTCGCCCAGGCCTGTGCCCGCACCCTCGTCACCATGATCCAGAACCGCCCGGTGCGCACGGACGAGATGCTGATGGAGCCCACCTTCCACGCCAGGCAGTCCACCGCGCCGGTGCGCCCCGCCTGAGCGGAGTGCCCGGCCGCTAGCCGGCGGGCAGCGTCATCCGCTCGCCCGGCGCGACGGTGACGGATGCCGCTGGCGCGGTCGCGCGGTCGAGGTGCGGGTCCTGGAAGCCGGGCTCGGCCGCGGCGAGCTGCCAGCGGATCGGCTCGGAGGTGCCGTTCCGCAGCCACAGGCCACCCGTGGTCGTTCCGGTGTCGATCGTGCCGACGTCGATCGTGCCGTCGCCGAACGGCACGTCGAAGGCCGCGAGCCTGGACATGCCGGTCGGGAGCGCCACGCGGGTCGTGACCGTGTGCCCGGCCGCGTTCGGCTGCAGCCCGAGCAGCCCGATGATCTGGGCGACGAGCGTGAACGGCACCTCGGGGTAGCTGCCGTTCAGGCCCTGCTGCGGCACCTCGTGGGCGTCGTCCCGGATGGCGTAGATGTGGCGCATCCACCGCCACGCCGTGTCTGCATCGCCGTGACGCAGGTAGAGGTCGGGCACGTACGTGAGCGCCTCGATGATCGCCGGAGCCCCGACGGGGTCGGCGCAGAGGTGGTCGATTTCGCGCAGCAGCGCCTCCGCGCGCTGGTCGTCGGCGAAGAGGCCCTTGAGCGGCATGAACCACGTCGTCTCCCGCCCCCACGTGGTGACGGGGTCGCCGTCGACGGTCCAGCCGTTCACGATGGCCCCGGCCTCGCCTCGACTCCACGTGTGCAGGAAGTAGGCGGCGAGCCCCCGCGCCGTGCGCTCGTAGCGCTCGGCCTCCTCGGTGGCGCCGCCGGCGCGCTCCAGCGCCGCGGCATGGAGGGTGGCGGCGTACTGGGCGCCGAAGGCATCCCCGGCCTCGCGGAAACGCGCCGTCGGATGCTCGTTGTAGCTCGCCGCGCCGTCGAAGATGCCCAGCCCGCTGCCCTCGGCGACCCCGTTGGGGCGGTGCGTGTCATGGGCCTCGACGAAGGCGCCGAGGGTGTTGCGCCAGAAGGCGCGGTGCCCCAGCAGCTCGGCGTCACCCGTCCAGCGGTACAGCGTGTGCACGAGTTCGACCAGCTCGAAGATCGCCGGCAGCTCGCGCACGAACTCGTGCGGCCCGCGATAGTCGATGGCGAGCGGAGTCTCGCCGTCGAAGTTGAGCGCCCACACCGGCCAGCCGCCGTGCTCCGGCGTCGCCGTGGCCAGCAGGGCGCTCAACATGGCCGCATTGTGCCGCTGCCAGCCGAGCAGCTGAGCACCGACGGCCTGGTGGGCGAAGTCGCGCAGATAGTAGCCGCTGCGGTGGGCATAGCCGGCGCGGTAACTTGCCCGGTACGGCGCGTGCCGGAACGGGCCGGGATTCGCCTCCGAGACGTCCAGCGGCCCGCTCTCGCCGTCGGCGATCAGGGAGACGGCCGCCGTGCGCTTCGCCCAGGTGAAGATCTGCTCGATCTCCTGGTTGTCGGACTCGATCCGGATGCCACTCACTGCCCGATCACCTCGATGAGTGCTGCCTCCTGCGGGCGGAGGGCCGGCATCGGCAGGCCGATCCACATGAGCACCGATCCTGGGCAGCCGATCTCCTCGTTCCACCATGCCGGCTGTGCACGGGTGGACGTCGGGTCGTCAGCGCCCTCCACGCGCACGCGAGCCACGCGGTAGAGCCGCTCCGGGTCGAGGCCCGCCAGCCGCAGAGCCGGGCCCGGGATGTGCGGAGGGGAGTCGATGGCGGCGAGGGTGACGATGGCGTGGCCGGCATCGTCGGAGACGATGCTCTGAGCGACGTGGGCGTGCTCGGTCTCCAGACGGTGCAGCGTTCCACGTTCGATCAGGGGGGCGAGCCGCTTCACCTGGCCGATCCACGCGGTGAGCTCCGCCAGCTCAGCAGCCGAGGCCTCGCGGAGATCCCATTCGACGCCGAAACTGCCGACGAGCGCCGTGACCGCGCGGAAGGTGAGCGAGCTGTGCCGCCCCGTTACGTGTGCGCGGGCCGCGCCGACGTGCGATCCGAGCAGCTCCGGCGGCATCAGCAGGCTCGTCCAGCGCTGGATCCGCTGACGCTCGAGTGGATCATTCGAGTCGGAGGTCCAGAAGCGGTCGACGCGTTCGACGATGCCGAGGTCGATGCGCCCGCCGCCGGCTGAGCACGACTCGATCTCCAGCCACGGGCACGCAGCGCGGATCTCGTCGATGAGCCGGTAGCTGGCCAGCGTCTGGGCGTGCACGCCCGCGACGCCGGTGCTGCGATCGACCGGCTCGAGCAGATCGCGGTTGTGGTCCCACTTGATGTAGTCGATGCGGTGTTCGGTGACGAGACCGACGATTCGGTCCCGCAGCGAGGCGTAGGCGTCCGGGTGCGCCGTGTTCAGCACCAGCTGCTGCCTGGCCAGCGGGGCGTCGCGGTGCACCGGCGAGAGGATCCAGTCGGGGTGGGCGCGGGCGAGCTCCGAATCCGGGTTGACCATCTCTGGCTCGAACCAGATGCCGAACTGCATCCCGAGGCCGCGCACGTGGTCGACGAGCGGGGCGAGGCCGTCCGGCCAGACGCTCTCGTCGACGAGCCAGTCCCCGAGTCCTGCCCGGTCATGGCGGCGGCCGAGGAACCAGCCGTCGTCGAGCACGAAGCGCTCGACGCCGACCCGCTCGGCGAGATCGGCGAGTTCGAGCAGTGGCGGCAGGGAGTGGTCGAAGTAGACGGCCTCCCAGGTGTTGAGGGTGACGGGGCGACCGATGGGCGGGTGCGACGGTCGTGCACGGAGCGTGGAGTGAATGCGCGCGGATGCCGCATCGAGCCCATCGCCGTGGCTCGCGTAGATCCACGGGCTCGAGTACTCCTGGCCGGGCCGCAGGGTGATCTCGCCCGCGTGCAGCAGCTCGCCGGCGCCGAGGAAGCCGCGCCCGCCGTTCGTGCGCTCAGCCCACACGCGCTGATTGCCCGACCAGGCGTTGTGGATCGCCCACACCTCGCCGCGGCCGAAGTCGAAGCCGGGCGTCCCCGCGACGAGCAGCGTCGCGGCATCCGGCCCGGTCCGTCCACGGCGATTCTCACGGAGGTGCGTTCCGTCAACGAGGGTGCTGCGCTGCGGACGGCGCTCGCCGTTGTGCCTGCCGGAGAAGTCGAGCAGCTCGGTGGCGCGGCCGGGGATGGGGAGCGCGAGATCGAGGCCGGCGAGCGAGTAGTCGTCCTCCCCGTCGTTGCGCACGGCGGCCCGGGTGCGCAGGACCCCGCTCGGCAGGAGTTCGATCTCGAGCGCCACGGAGAGCCGCCCGGAGACGTCGACGCCGCGTGCGGTGACGCGTTCTGCGGCATCCGGCGTCTCGGCCGGCGTGTGCTCGGAGACGACGTGCTGCACATCGGCGAAGGAGCCGCGGCCGGCGCGGTGCCCCGCGATGCCTGGA
Organism: Microterricola gilva; assembly: GCF_004217495.1. Classification (NCBI taxonomy): domain Bacteria; kingdom Bacillati; phylum Actinomycetota; class Actinomycetes; order Micrococcales; family Microbacteriaceae; genus Microterricola; species Microterricola gilva. The sequence continues at coordinate 3,197,114 of NZ_SHLC01000001.1, read as the reverse complement.
AAGCCCATCCAGCCCTGCTTGGCCTCCGGCAGCACGCCGATCGACAGCGGCACATCGGGCTCGCTCACCGCCCGGACCGGGCGGCTGTCTGTGGCGATCCGCTCCAGGGCCGCGTCATCCACCGGCCCGAGTGCCGCTCCCCAGTATGCGATCACGGGCAAGGCTCCCGGCTCCGCCGTGACGACGACACTCACTCCGGCGGCTGTCAGATGCGTTGCGGACGACCTCATGGTTGCTCCCTTGCAATTTTGCAGAAAAAGGCTGCATATATACTTGTACCATGTTACTCTCGGTACATCGCGCCCCCCGCGATCACCAAGAAAGGACCTGAACAATGATGTTCTCGAAGACAAAGCCATGGCGCCGCGTCGCGATTGCAACCGTCGCCGCAGCGACAGTTGCCACTCTGGTCGGCTGCTCGGCTCAGGCCGATGAGCCCCAGACCGATGGAGAAATCTCGGGCAAGATCACCGTCTGGACGTGGAATGCTCCCGGCGAGGGTCTCCGCGCAGCGATCCCCGCCTTCCAGGAGCTCCACCCGGACGTCGAGATCGACGTGCAGGATGTCGGCAACCCCGCCATCTGGGAGAAGATCACCACCGGCATGGCCGCAGGAGGCAGCGGTCTCGCCGACGTGCTCAACATCGGTATCGACTACATGGGCAACTATGCAGAGAAGTTCCCCGACCAGCTCGTCGACCTTCGCGACTTCGGCGCGGACGAGCTCGCCGCGGAGTTCCCCGCCGGTGCCTGGAAGAGCGGTTCCGGTGCAGACGGCCAGGTCTACGGCATCCCGTACGAGGTCAACGCAGCCGGCTTCTTCTTCCGCAAGGACCTCTTCGAGGCGGCCGGCCTGGAATACGCGGGAATCGAGACCTGGGACGACCTCCTCGACGCCGGTGTCGTGCTCAAGGAGAAGACCGGCGCATCGCTGTTCAGCATGGACAAGGCCGGCACGGTCGGAGACTCGGCCGGACTGTTCGAGCTCCTGATCAACCTGCAGGGAGCCTTCTACTTCAACGCCGATGGTGAGATCACCATGAACGGTGAGGAGGGCGTCCGCGCGCTCGAGATCATCAAGAAGGCGAACGACCTCGGCCTCGTCGAGGACGTGCCAGGCACCTGGGACAACCTGCTCATCACACTCCGTGGCGAGCGCGACGTCGCAACGTCCTCCTCCGGCGGTTGGTTGAGCGGCGTGATCGAGAGCGAAGCGCCAGACATGGCAGGCAAGTGGGGCGTCAGCCCGCCCAAGGCCGTCACCTCCGGTGGTCTGACCGGTGCCGTCAACGGTGGAACCTACCTCTCCGTGCCGAGCTCCAGCCCGAACCAGGCAACCGCATGGGCGTTCATCAACTTCGCCCTCGGAACGCTCGAGGGCCAGCAGCTCGTTTACGACGGCGGCGGAATGTTCCCCGGCTTCGCTCCGATGCTCGAGTCGCCCGGATTCGTCGCCCCGAACGAGTACTTCGGCGGCACCGAGGTGAACCAGATCTTCATCGACGAGCTCAACCAGGACACCCCGGTTGTGAACTACACGAGCGACTACGCCCGTGCGCTGAAGGCCTATGTCGACGCCCAGACCCGGGTTCTGCTCCAGGGAGCTGACCCGCAGACGGAGCTGGACGCGGCGGCCGAGCAGGTTGCACAGGCCACCGGCCGGACACTGGCCGAGTAGCAGCAGTCGAACCAGGGTGCGCCGGCCGATGGCCGGCGCACCCGTGTACAAGGCAATGACGATGACAACTGCTCTCAAGACCCCGGTGCCGACGCGCGCCGAGAAGGCGCAGGCGCCCAAACGCCGACGCTCATCGGCCGGGTACCCGCGGATCACCCCCTACCTGTTCCTGTTGCCGATGATCCTGCTGTTCGTCGGCTTCAAGCTCTATCCGTACATCTCGGCGTTCTGGCTGAGCCTGACGAAGAACGTCGGCGGCGACGTGCAATTCGCAGGGCTCGCGAACTACACGCGCCTCCTGCAGGACCCGCTGTTCTTCACCGCGCTCGGCAACACCGGGATCATCCTGCTCGTGCAGGTGCCGATCATGCTCGTGCTCGCGATCCTGCTGGCCGTCGCCTTCAACTCGGCGATCCTGAAGTGGCGCGCATTCTGGCGCACCTCCTACTTCGTGCCGATCGTGATGGGCCTTGTCGCCTACGGAATTCTGTTCCGGGCGCTGCTCAACACGAACGAGGGCTTCGTCAACTACCTGATCGGCTTCATCGGCATCGGGCCGATCCCGTGGCTCGGCGACCCGATGTGGGCGAAGGTCTCCATCGTCATCGCGATGACCTGGCACTACACCGGTCAGAACGCCATCATCTACCTCGCCCAGATGCAGTCCATCGGCGGCGAGCTCTACGAGGCCGCGCACGTCGACGGCGCCAGCGCATTCCAGCGCTTCTGGCACGTGACACTGCCAGGACTCCGCCCGGCGATCGTGCTCACCGTCATCCTCTCGACGATCGGCACCCTGCAGCTCTTCGACGAGCCATACGTGCTCACCAACGGCGGGCCGGACAATGCGACGCTCACGGTCGGCATGTACCTGTACCAGAACGGTTTCAAGTACTTCGACTTCGGCTACGCCTCGGCAATCGGCTACGCGCTGACCATCATCATCGGCGTCATCTCGCTGATCCAACTGCGTCTGTTCAAGGAGAAGTCCTGATGACGGACACCAATATCGTCGCGGCCAAGAGCCGCGGGCGCTCGCTCGTGCTGACCACGGCCATCGCCGCCGGCGCCGTTCTGATGGTGCTGCCGTTCTACTGGCTGCTGATCGCGACCACCTACGACGCGAAGGAGATCTTCTCCACGCCGCCGCACTTCCTGCCTGGAACGGCGTTCGTCGACAACTTCGTCGGGCTGTTCCGGGACACGCTGTTCGGGCGGGCCATGGTCAACTCCGTGCTCGTCTCTGCCACCTACACGGTGCTCGGGCTCGTCGTCTGCACCGCGGCCGGCTACGCCTTCGCGAAGTTCCGGTTCCGTGGCCAGGGCTTCCTGTTCGGCGCGGTGCTGGTGACCCTGGCGCTGCCGTCACAGGTGACGCTCGTTCCGTTGTTCCAGATCATGGTCTCGCTCGGCTGGCTCGACAGCTACCAGGCGCTGATACTGCCGAACCTCGCACTGCCATTCGGAATCTTCCTGATGCGGCAGACGATGTACGCAATCCCCGACGAGATGATCCAGGCCGCGCGCATCGACGGTGCCAACGAGTTCCGCGTTTTCGCGGGCATCGTGGTCCCGACGATCCGCCCCGCGATCGCGGCGCTGGCGATCTTCCTCTTCCTCGCGCAGTGGAACGACTTCGTCTACCCGCTCGTGGTGCTGCGCACCCCCGAGTCCTACACCGTGCCCGTTGCCCTGGCCTCGTTGCAGGGCATCGGAACCACCGACTACGGGCAACTGCTGATGGGCACCATGCTGTCGATGCTGCCCGTGCTCATCCTCTTCCTCTTTCTCCAACGTCACTTCGTCGCAGGCATTCTGGCCGGCGCCGTGAAGCAGTAAGGACCCCCCAGTGCTACTTGAAGACCACCAGCTCCAGTCCATCCAGTGGACGGAGCTCTCCCGAGGCATCAGCTTCGGCGTCGACGGGGGGTGTCTCGTCGAGGCCGTCGAGCGCCTCGGACTCGTCGACATCGTCACCGTGAGCATCGTGCCAGGCGGGCAGATCGTGCTCGAGGCCCCGCTCGGCAACGCCGCTGCGTACTGGCACCCCTGCTTCGACCCCGGAGACTCCCTCCCGGCCGACTGGGCCGGTCGCGAACGCTTCAGTGCCGTGCGTTCCGCACCGATCGGCGTGCTCGTCGACGCGAACGGCCAGAGCAGTTTCGCCTTCTCCTTCGACTGCCTGACCCAGGAGGGTGAGATCGAGTTCGGTGCGTCGGAGGAGGCGAAGACCTTCGTCGTGCGCCTGGCCATCACCGACGGCCTCGCCGCCGCGCGCAGCACGGTTCGACTCGCCGTCGTCGCCCCCGAGCTCGCCCACGAGCAGGCCGTGCGCGAGCTCTCGGTGCTCCTGCACGACGGCATCGCCGGCCGCCAGGCCAGCGAGATCGCCCGCGAGCCCGTCTACTCGAGCTGGTACGCGTACTCGCAGCAGATCTCGCACGACGTCATCATGCGCAACGCGTCCGTCGCGAGCGGGATCGGCTGCAAGTCGGTGTTCCTCGACGACGGCTGGCAGAAGTTCGGCGACGGCCGGTGGTACGCCGGCTGCGGTGACTGGGTGCCGGACACCGCGAAGTTCCCCGACCTGCGTGGCACGGTCGCCGAGCTGAACGCAGCCGGCCTGCAGGCCGTGATGTGGATCGCCCCCTTCCTGATCGGTGAGCAGAGCGCCGCCTACTCCGGCCTCGCCCGCTACGCGACCCACTACTCCGAGCACCTGCGCACCTGGGTGCTCGACCCGCGCCACCGCGAGGTGCGCGAGCACCTGGTGGCCGTGTGCACCCGCCTGATGCGGGACTACGCGCTCGACGGGCTGAAGATCGACTTCCTGAACGACGTCATGAACTACGCCGGAACGCCATCGACCGGTGACGTCCCGGACGTCGGCGACGCCATGACGCTGGTGCTGAGCGAGATCGCGCAGGCGCTTGAGAGCGTGCGCCCCGGTTCGCTGATCGAGTTCCGTCAGCCGTACATCTCGCCGGCCGTCGCACCGTTCGCCGACGTCATCCGGGCCAACGACTGCCCGGCGGATGCCGACCAGAACCGTCGCTCGACGCTGAACCTGCGGTTGCTCGCGATCTCCCAGGTGGTCCACTCCGACCCCATCATGTGGGACCCGAGCGCGCCGGTCGAGGCCGTGTCCAGGCAGCTGCTCAACGTGTTCTTCTCCGTTCCGCAGATCTCGATGCCGTTGGACGTGCTGCCCGAGGCCCACCGTGCGCGGGCCGCTGAGCTGCTGACGCAGTGGCGAGCGCTGCGCGATGTGCTGCTCGGCGGCGAGCTCAGTGTCGGGCTTCCCAATGAGGGCTACCCCGTCGTCTCCTCGCGCCTCGGCTCGACGCTCGTCGTCGCCGCCTACCAGCCGCGTCTGCTCGACCTCGACCTCGAGGGCGTCAGCGAGCTCGTGATCCTGAACTCGACGGCGTCCAGCGCACTGCCGTACACAGTGTTCGGCGACGTTCCCCCGGTCGGCTCCGCGCTGGCCGAGGGTGAGACCGCTGCCCGCGTTGTCGAGTTCGCCGAGCGCGGCTTCGTCGAGGTGCCGGCCTGGGGCATCACCCGCATCACGCTCGGCGCATAGCCGGCCCTCGCGCGTTCTGGTCCGCGACCCGGCGGATCAGAACGCGTCGAAGCGTGATTCCTCGATGTCGAGCAGACGCTGCACGGCGGTGATCGCCTCCGAGCTGAAGCTGCCGAGGGCGCGGGCGTCGAGCAGTTCGGCCCTCGCCGTCTCACGCATCCGCTCGTCGAGGATGAGCATCTGCGATCGGGCATCGATCTGGCTCGCGGCGTCCTCGGCGATCTCGGTCCGCGCCGGCCTCTCGTAGCGGGCGCGGAGCCCGGCGACGATGGCCGGATCGACGGCGGTTCCGTCGATCCGTGTCTTCTCCGGGTCGTCGAGCACGGCAACGGCCGCCCGGTTCACGGTTTCAAGCAGCTCGCGGATCTCCTGCATCCGGGCCTCCTCTCCGGTCCCGGTGATCTTCGTTCTGCGGATGACGATCGGCAGTGTTCCACCGAGCCCGAACAGCGTCACGACCGCGACGACGAAGGCGACGAGGATCAGCGTGCTGCGGAACGGCGTCTCCGCCGGCAGCGACTGGGCCGCGGCGAGCGTCACAACGCCGCGCATGCCCGCCCACGAGATCACGAGGCTCTCGCGCCACTGCAGACCTTCTGCCCGGTAGAAGTCGCTGTCGGCTTCGTGCTTGCTGACCCGGCGTTGCAGGCCGCGCTTGCGTCGCGCCTGGCTCGGCGTCTCCGCCGGGGTTGCGTCGATGACCTCGCGCACCTCGTCCAGGTGCCTGTCGCTGGCCTCGACGGATCTGCGCTCCCAGCGCCGCAACACCGCGAGCTGCGGGATGACGAAGAGGAAGCGCACGACGACGACCGTCGCGGTGAGCACCAGCCCGAGCAGCACGGCGAACGGCACGCCACCGGGGGAGCCTGCGACGTCCTCGACGAAGGCGTGCAGCTCGAGGCCCATCAGCAGGAACACGGCGTGCTCGAGGATGAACTGCACCGTTGCCCAGTTGGTGTGATCGCTGATGCGCTGGTTCGCGGCGAAGCGGCTGGCGCCGCGGTGGCCGGTGACGAGTCCGGCCGTGACGACGGCGATCACGCCGGAGGCCCCGAAGTGCTCCGCCGGCACGAAGGCGATGAATGGGATCGCGAAGGAGATGGTTGTCGTCACCACCGGCTCGCTGATCCGTGCCCTGATCCACACGGTGACGAAGCCCACCACGAGTCCGATACCGATGGCGAGCGCGGTCGCGTAGACGAAGTCGGCCGCAACGCCAAGGAGGGTGACGGTGCCGGCCGTGGCGGCGAGCGCCGACCGCAGCAGCACCAGCGCGCTCGCGTCGTTGACGAGGCTCTCGCCCTCGAGCACGGCGACGAGTCGGTTCGGCAGGCCGAGCCGCTTGGCGATCGACGTGGCGGCGACGGCATCCGTCGGGCTGATGACGGCGCCGAGGGCGATCGCGGCTGCAAGTCCGAGACCGGGCAGCAGCAGCAGGAGCACCAGGCCGCTGATCACCGCCGTCACGATGACGAGCGTCACCGAGAGGCCCGTGATCGCGCGGAGGTTGCGCCGAAAGTCGGTGAACGGCACGTTCACGGCGGAGGAGTAGAGCAGCAGCGGCAGGACACCGGCCAGGATCCACTCCGGGTCGATGTCCACAGGGGGGACGCCGGGGATGTAGCCGATGCCGATGCCGATGACGAGCAGGAGCAGCACGGAGGCGATCCCGGTCTTCTTGCCGAGCACCGCGGCGCCGACGATCAAGGCGACAGCGATGACGACGAGCACGATCGGTTCCATGGGGCTCCCTCCGCTTCCGCAGCGAACGGGTCGCGGGAGCGGTCACCAGCTTGCACCGTTCGCCGCACGCGGTGCAACGTCGTCGACCGCTCCAGCTGGATGCGGCGGGGATTCATGCCAAACTGGGAGGACACGTGCGCTGCACGCGAGCATCAGGAACAGCGGAGGACACCGATATGAACGGCTTTATTGCGATTCTGGCAATTCTTGGATTCATCGGCGGACTCCTGCTGATGGGCTACGCCTTCAGCACGCCTGGCGCCGAGATGGCGATGTTCGCCGGCGGCATCCTGACCGTCGCGCTCTCGATCGGCCTGCCGATCCACCTGCTCGAGAAGTTCGACTAACACCGAAGTTCGACTAGGTTCGACTGGCGTCAACCAGTTCGGCCGGACCCCTGGGGGCTCACCGGGCTGGCGCGTGCTCGATCACACTGTCGGCACCCGGGAACACGAGACTCTCGTGACCGTCGTCGAACCGCACGAGATACGGTGGCTGGCCGTCTGCGCCGCGCACCTCGAGGATCTCGCCGTGGCGCTCCGATCCGCCGACCGTCTTGCTGCGGATGAGAATACGTTCGCCTGCTGCTGCCTGCATGAGAATCGCCTCCTGCGCTCAGCGTACGCCGGAGCGAGCCGGCGGGACAGGGGTCGTTGCCTGCAGGTCTAGCCGAGTGCCGCGTCCAACAGCGGGCTGAGGTGTGTGCTGCCCAGGGCCCGCGCGGCCTGCTCGGCGCCCGCCGCGAGTGCGGCAGGCACATCGTCCGGCCTGCCGAGGCTCGCCGCGAGGAAGCCGGCGAAGAAGGCGTCGCCCGCGCCGTTCGTGTCGACGATGCGCGGCACGGCCGCCGCGGCGACGCGGTGCTCGACGCCGTTCTCATCGACAGCCACCGCGCCGTCCGCGCCCAGCGTGCAGACGACAAGCGTCGCTCCGGCGGCGACCAGCGAGCCGGCGAAGGCCAGCGGGTCGCCGATCTTGTCTGCGTTCATGAACACGGCGCTGGCGGCGTCGATGAACGGCCGGTGGAAGGCGGCCTGGCCGTCGTAGTCGTGGATGTCGGTCCACACCGGCACACCGGCTGCCCTGGCCTCTGCGAGCAGCGGCAAGCTGGGCTCCGCCAGGTCGAGCACGGCGACGCGCGCGGAGCGGAGGGCGGCGGCCGCCGCCGCGGCATCCGCCTGGCTCGGGGTTCCCGGCGTGCTCAGGTAGAGAGAGACGCGGCCGCCCGTTCGGTCCATCAGGTTGAGGTGGCGTTCGCTCCGGCCCGGCACGGTGGCCGCCAGCAGCTCGATGCCGTCGATGCCGCCGAGCAGGGAGCGCAAACGGTCGCCGGCCGCATCGTCGCCGAGCACCGTGCTGAGCGTGAGCGGAACGCCCAGCTCGGACAGGTGCAGCGCCTTGCCAGCCGAGGTCCCGCCGACGGTGTGCCAGTCGGTGTCGGCGAACTGCATGTGCGGGGTGGCGGCCGGCAGCTCGTCGAGCTGCACGATCTGGTTCCAGGAACACGGCCCGCCGATGAAGACGTGGCCAGGCAGTGTCACGCGGCGTGGTCCTCGATCGTGACGGGCAGCAGCGTCGCCCGCTTGGGCGCGCGGCCGTCGCCGGATGACCGACCGGTGAGTCGACGCCCGATCCACGGCACGACGTACTCGCGGTAGTAACCGAGCGTGTTGCGGCGGCTGGCCCGCGCGACGGCGTCCTCGTCGATGCCCCACTGCTCAGGCACGGTGATGCCGAGGCCGCGCAGCACGTTGCCGGCGACCCTGGCGTGGCCGATCGCATTCAGGTGGATCTTGTCCGCCGACCAGTAACGGATGTCGGTGAGTTCCTCATCGGCCCAGTTGTCGACGAAGGTGACTCCGGCGTGGGGCCCGCGCGCCCGCACGGCCTCGGCGAGCTCGTCGCCCCGCCGCTGCATGAGGCTGCCGAGCGGCATGTTCTTGGCCGGATTGCCGCCGCTCAGCAACAAGACGTGGATGCCGGCATCCGTCGCCGTCTGGGCGGCGGCGACGAGTTTGTCGGCGACATCGTCGATCAGGATCTTCGGACGCATGATGTCGTTGCCGCCGCCGTTCAGGCTGAGCAGCGCCGGCTTCATGGCAATGGCGGGGGCGAGCTGCTCCTCGATCAGCGGCGCGAGCTTGCGGCCGCGGATGGCGAGGTTGGCGTAGCCGATGGGTTCCCCGCCGGCGGCCACGGCCGCCCGGGAGAGGCCGATCGCGACGAAGTCGGCCCAGCCGCGCACGCTGCCGTCCGGCAGCTCGTCGCCCATGCCCTCCGTGAAGCTGTCGCCGATCGCCGCGTAACTCGTGAACATCCGCTCTCCCTCGCCCGTGTGATGCGCCCGTCCGAGCCTACGCCCGCCGCGGGATCGCTCAGCACTCCTGCGGCAACCACGACAGGGGCTTGCATGTACGTGGCTGGGGGTTTAGAAGACCTTGCCTGGGTTCAGGATGCCGGCCGGGTCGAAGACGCTCTTGATCTGCCGCTGCAGCTCGAACTGTGCGTCGCCGAGCTCGTCGCGCAGCCACCGGCGCTTCAACACCCCGATGCCGTGCTCGCCGGTGAGCGTGCCGCCGAGCGCGATCGCGGCCTGGAACATCTCGTCGGCCGCCGCCCAGATGTGCGCGGGCACCTCGTCATCGGCGCCGGCGTCGTAGACGAAGTTGGGGTGCAGGTTGCCGTCGCCGGCGTGGGCGATGGTCGGGATCCGGATGCCGTGGCGGCGCTCGATCCGCGCGATCGCGTCGAACATGGCGGGCAGCGCGCTCCGCGGCACCGAGACGTCTTCGATCAGGGTCGTGCCGAGCCGCTCCATGGCCGGGTGCATGGCGCGGCGGATCTCGAGCAGGCGCTCGGCCTCTGACGGCTCCGTCGTCATCTCGGCCCGACCGCCCGAGGCCTGCAGCAGCTCGAGCAGCGCAGCGGCCTCCGCCTCCGCACCCGGGCCGTCGGTCTGCACCAGGAGATAGGCGGCACCGCTCAGTTCGAGCCCGAGCAGCTCGCCGATCGCGTCGAGGCAGGCGCCGTCGAGCAGCTCCATCACGGCGGGACGGATGCCGGCGGCCGTCACCGCGGCCGAGGCCTCCGCCGCCGCGCGCACGCTGTCGAAGTACGCCCCGATCGTGGGCGTCGGGCCGGTGACCACGCGGCGCAGGCGCACGGTGGCCTCGACGATGACGCCGAGCAGACCCTCCGAACCGACCAACAGTGCGGTGAGGTCGAGGCCGGTGACGCCCTTGACGCTGCGGTGGCCGAGGCGGATCAGGCGGCCGTCGGCCAGCACCACCGCGAGCCCGAGGACCGAGTCGCGGGTGACGCCGTACTTGGCGCAGAGCAGCCCGCCCGCGTTCGTGGCGATGTTGCCTCCGACGGTCGAGATGGCGCGGCTGGCCGGGTCGGGGGTGAACCAGAGGCCGTGCGGAGCGAGCTGCGCGTTGAGCTCGGCGTTGATGATGCCCGGTTGCACGACCGCCAGTTCGTCGGCGGCGTTGATCTCAAGAATCTGGTTCATGGCGAGGGTGGAGAGCACGATCTCGCCGCGGCCGCCGATGGCGCCCCCGGCCAGCCCGGTTCCAGCGCCACGGGTGACGACGGGGGTGCCGTGCGCGCTCGCGATCCGCAGCGTCTGTTGCACCTGCTCCACGGTGGTCGCGGTGACGAGCGCAAGCGGCGATGCGGTCGTGCGGTGGCCGGACTTGTCGGTGCGCAGGGCGTCGAGCGCTGCGGCATCCGTCGACACCGCCGAGCCGAGCGCGTCGATCAGGGCGACGACGACGGCCTCCGGCCGCTCCGGCTGTTCGGCAGACATGGCGCTCCTCGTTCCCGGCGCCCCGCGCCACTTGCTGCAGTTCTGCGCCAGCCTAATCGCGCGACGCGCAGCGCCCTGCTCGACGCCGCCCGGCCGCCTGCGCCATGATGACTTGAGCGTCAGTACTGACGGGGCGACAGTCGGTCGTTCCGGTGCGGACGACGAGGGGGATGCCGCATGAGCACTGTGACCAGATGGAACGCCCTGCGGGTGCGGCTTGCTTCGAGTGCGACGACGACCGAATCGTTGGCGCTCGGCGCCGGCACGGTCGCGTTCCTGGTCGTGGCGCTGATCGCGCTGCCCGTGATCGGCCTGAACCACGTGCCGATCGCCGGGCCGGGCTCGCTCGGCCAGTACGTCGCGATCGCCTGTTCCTTCGCCGGGTTCTGCGCATTCATCGCCGGCCGCTACTTCTCCGCAACGGCGCACCAGCACGACGGCACCGGGCCGGCGGTCCTCGCGGGCGTCGAAGGCCCGCTGATCGGGATCACGGTGCACAGGGCGCCGCGGATCCTGGACGTCGCGGCGCTCTCCTTCGCGCACGGTGTGATCTGCCTGTTGCTCTGGACGGGGGCGGCCGATCTGCTCGAGCAGAGCTTCCAGGGCGCTGAGGTGTACGCGATCCCCGCCATGCTGCTCTCCGGCGCGGCCGCGGCCGTGAGCGCCTACTTCAGCTACCTCTCGGCCGCAGGCATGAACACGATGCGCCTCTCCGGTGTGCTCCTGGTGTTCCTCGTGGTCGGTGCCCTCACGAGCATGCTCACCTCGACGGACCCCGACTGGTGGAAGATGAACCTGAGCGCGCTGGGGATGACGGACGACATCTCGGCGATGACGTTCAACCTCACGCTCATCGTGGCCGGTGTCATCGTGACCACCATCGCCCGCTACGCGACTGCCAGCATGATGCGGGTCGGTGAAGCCGTGCCGCGTGGCGTCGAGGTGGTGCGCTGGGGGCTCGTCCTCATCGGCATCTGCCTCACCTGTGTCGGCATCTTCCCGGTCGACCGCTTCTTCGCCGTGCACAACACCGTCGCGACCGGCATGGCCGTGACGTTCGCGGTGCTCGTGATCGGGCTGCCCAAGTTCCTGCCTCAGATGCCCAAGCCCTTCGTCACGCTCGGCTACGTGTTCCTCGTCGTCATCGCCACCGTCGCGGTGTTCTTCGCCATCGGCTACTACAACCTGACCGCGGTCGAGCTCGTGGCCGCCGTGCTGATCTTCAGCTGGATCATCGTGTTCCTCCGCACCGTCTCTGCCGGGTCGAGCGATGCCGCGAACGCGGATGCCGCGACTCGGCGCCATCTCGCCGGACCGGTCGCCACGGAGCCCGTGCTGCGCGAAGCCGCGGTGGTCGAGTAACGCGCTCTCGTTGGTCGAGCCTGTCGAAACCCCGGCGCTGAGCTGATTTCGACAGGCTCAATCAACGGGCGTGGCTCCAGTGAGTCGGGCCATGAGCCTAGGCAGTCATTCGGCGGCGACGAGAAGTGCCGCCCAGAGCTCCGCCCGTTCCTGGAAACCGCTGAGGTCACGCCCCAGCAGTTTCTCGATCTGCGCGATCCGCGCCCGGACGGTGTGCCGGTGCACACCCAGTAGCTGCGCCGTGGCGTCGAGCTGTCCATTCTGCTCGAGCCAGAGCCGCAGCGTGCGCAGCAGCTCACTGTGCTGGGCGGCGTCGTGCTCGCTGAGCGGTTGCAGCACGGAGCGGCCGATCGCCCCTGCGTCCGTTGTGGTGAGGTAGGAGAGCACGCCGTCGCGGGCGATCTCGCCGAACTCGCTCACGCCGACCGCATCGCCGGCCCGGGCGAGCGCCTGCTCGGCCTGCGCCATGGCGCGGTCGAGATCGGAGTAGGCCCCCGGCTCGCTCAGGCCGGCGCGCAGCGCGAACGCGGAGCAGAGTTCCGTGAGCAGGGGCAGTCCGTCCTCGCCGAGGCAGAGAACGAGCCGCCCGTCGTCGACGGCGAAGAAGAGCCTGCCGGGGTGCTCGACCACGAGCGCCTCGAGGTGCTCCGTCACGGCGTCCAGTTGCCCGCCGCGCGTCTCCACCACCGCACAGCGCACCGGTTCGGCCGGCAGCTCGCCCCAGAGCCCGTCGCTGACGCTCGTGGCCAACGCCAGATCGCCGTGGCGGAGGGCGCGCAGCACGGCGGCCCGAATCTGCCCGCGTGCACGGTCGAGGCTGTGATTCTGTTCGAGCGCGAGGCCGGCGAGCGCGATGACCGCGGTCACGACCTCGTTTCCGGCCTGGTCGAGCTCGGAGCTGCCGCCGAGCGCGAGCACGCCGCGCAGCTGCTCGCGGCGACCGAGGGTCTGCAGCGTGAGCGTCTCGCCGCCGGCCGTGATGGTGCTGCTGGCCCGTTGGCCGCGGCGCAGCAGTCGTGTCGCCTCGCGGCGCACGGTGTCGACCAGCCCATCGGCACCGGCTGCGGCCGCGGGCCCGGCCGGCTGGGATGCCGCGAGCGCACCGGCGGGGAACACGCGGTCGAGGGCGCCGTTCGCGTTGAACAGCGCGACCCAGTGGCCGAGCTGGCGCGAGAGCTCCTCGAGGCTCGCGCTCAGGCCGTCCGGGCGGAGCGCGGCGATCGCGATCGCGCGTTGCGCCCCGAGCGACCAGCTGCGCCTGGCGAAGCGTTCCTCGGCGGCCATGTCGGATGCCGCACGGGCGACGGCGATGAACGGGGTGCGGTACGGCACCTCGAACAGCGGCAGGCCGATCTGGAGGCACGCGTCGAGGAGCGCATCGGGGGTGCCGGCGCGCACGACCTCTGTGCCGAAGCCGAGCCCAGCGACGCCGACGTCGCGCAGTCGCTGCACATAGGCGAAGACCGATTCGGCGCCGGGCGCGGCCTCGAACTGCGTCCCGGTGCTGAGCAGCACCTGGCCGGCGGAGAGGAACGGGGTCGGATCGTCGAGATCGGAGCTGTGCACCCACTCGATGGCGGCGTCGAGCGCGCCGGCAGGCAGGGCGTCTTCCGGGGTGAGCAGGTGCAGCGCGAGTTCGCGCTGACGCATCAGGGAGCGCAACGTGGGGAGCATGGCATCCGCTCGATTCGGGGCTGTACAGGGTGGCCAACGGTGGTGCGACAACTATACGGGACGGCGATATCGACGCGGCTGTCGTGGTGCCTACGATTGCCCAGCACGCACAACATCAGCACGAACTTAGATTGTGGAGGAGCCATGACGCTCATCGATTCGCCGGCCATCGTCCAGGGCACAACGCCTCCCGTCGGCGGTCCGTCACTGCCCCAGGAACGCCGTCTCGTCACCGCGATCCCCGGACCGAAGTCCATCGAACTCGGTGCCCGCAAGGCGCAGGCCGTCTCCGCATCCGTCGGCTCGACGATCCCCGTCTTCACCGTTGCAGCAGGCGGCGGCGTGCTCGTCGACGTCGACGGCAACTCGCTCATCGACCTCGGCAGCGGCATCGCCGTCACCGGTGTCGGCAACAGTGCACCGCGGGTCGTCGCCGCCGTCGCGGCGCAGCTCGAGCAGTTCACCCACACCTGCTTCACCGTCGCGCCATACGACTCCTACGTCGAGGTGGCCGAGGCCCTCAACCGACTGACCCCCGGCAGCCACAGCAAGCGCAGCGCGCTGTTCAACTCCGGCGCTGAGGCCGTGGAGAACGCGGTCAAGATCGCGCGTCACTACACCGGCAAGCAGGGCGTCGTCGTGTTCGACCACGCCTACCACGGCCGCACCAACCTGACCATGGCGCTGACCGCCAAGAACCAGCCGTACAAGAACGGCTTCGGCCCGTTCGCGCCCGAGGTCTACCGCGTACCGACGAGCTACCCGCTGCGCGACGGCGGCCTGAGCGGTGCTGAGGCGGCCAAGCGCAGCATCAGCCAGATCGAGAAGCAGATCGGCGCGGGCAACCTGGCCGCGGTCATGATCGAGCCGATCCAGGGCGAGGGCGGATTCATCGTCCCGGCCGACGGCTTCCTCGAGGCGATCGTCGACTGGTGCGGCGCCAACGACGTCGTCTTCATCGCCGACGAGGTGCAGACCGGCTTCGCCCGCACCGGAACGATGTTCGCCAGCGAGCAGTTCGGCATCGTGCCCGACCTGGTCGTCACGGCCAAGGGCATCGCAGGCGGCCTGCCGCTGTCGGCGGTCACCGGACGCTCCGAGATCATGGACGCCCCGCAGATCGGCGGCCTCGGCGGCACATACGGCGGAAACCCGCTCGCCTGCGCGGCGGCGCTCGCCACCATCGAGAGCTACGAGGAAGACGGCCTCGTCGCCCGTGCCGCCGAGATCGGCGAGCTCATGCGCGGCATTCTCGAGACCGCACAGGCCGCAGACCCGCGCATCGGCGAGGTGCGCGGACTCGGCGCCATGATGGCGATCGAGCTCGTCGACGCTGCGAGCGGTGAGCCGGATGCCGCGCTCACGGGCCGCGTCGTCGCCGCGGCCCACGCCGCTGGCGTGATCCTGCTCAGCTGCGGAACCTACGGCAACGTCATCCGCTTCCTGCCGCCGCTCGCGATCAGCGACGAACTGCTCGCCGAGGGCCTCCAGGTCGTCGTCGACGCCCTCGCCGCCGCGTAATCGACACACCGACAGGCTCAATCGGCCACCGCTGATCGAGACTCAGCCACCGCTGATTGAGACTCAGCCACCGCTGATTGAGCCTGTCGAAATCTCCACCGCCACGCACCGCACGATTGGACCTTTCGCAATGACGCAGACCACGACACTCGCCGTTCCCGCTGAACTCACCGCCACCGAGCTCGAGCTGCTCGCGCGCGTTCCGGACGGCCTCTACATCGACGGGCAGTGGCAGGCAGGCAGCGGTGAGCAGATCACCGTGACCGACCCGTCCACCGGCACCGTCATCAAGCGCATCGCCAACGCGGATGCCGCAGACGGCATGCGCGCACTCGATGCAGCGGTCGCGGCATCCGAGAGCTGGGCGGCCACCGCCCCGCGCGTCCGCGCCGAGATCCTGCGCCGCGCGTTCGACCTGCTGCAGGAGCGCAAGAACGACTTCGCCCTGCTCATGACGATGGAGATGGGCAAGCCGCTCTCCGAAGCCCTCGGCGAGGTCGCGTACGGCGGCGAGTTCCTGCGCTGGTTCAGCGAGGAGGCGGTGCGCATCAGCGGGCGCTACGGCCAGAACCCGGAGGGCACAGGGACGATGGTCGTCTCCCAGCGCCCCGTCGGCCCGTGCTTCCTGATCACCCCCTGGAACTTCCCGCTGGCGATGGCCACCCGCAAGGTCGCCCCGGCGCTCGCCGCCGGCTGCACCGTGGTGATCAAGCCCGCCGAGCTCACCCCGCTCACGACACTGCTCTTCGTGCAGCTGCTCGAGGACGCCGGTGTCCCGGCCGGCGTCGTGAACGTCATCACGACCTCCACCTCCTCCGCGGTGTCCGGGCCGATCATCGCCGACCCGCGTCTCCGCAAGCTCTCCTTCACCGGGTCCACCGCCGTCGGGCAGCGACTCATCCAGCAGGCGGCCCAGGGTGTGCTGCGCACCTCGATGGAGCTCGGCGGCAACGCGCCGTTCGTCGTCTTCGAGGACGCCGACCTCGACAAGGCCGTCGACGGCGCGATGCTGGCCAAGTTCCGCAACATCGGCCAGGCCTGCACCGCGGCCAACCGCTTCATCGTGCACGAGTCCGTCGCGGCCGAGTTCACCGAGCGTCTGGCGGACCGCGTGCGTGCGCTCGCCATGGGACGCGGCACGGAGACCGGGGTGTCGATCGGACCGCTCGTGAGCGAGAAGGCGGTCTCCGAGACGGCGGCGCTCGTCGCCGACGCGGTTGAGCGTGGCGCGGAGCTCGTCATCGGCGGGCGCCGCCCGGAGGGCCCTGGCTCCTTCTTCGAGCCCACCGTGCTGGCCGGTGTGCAGCCCGGCAGCGACATCCTGAGCAACGAGATCTTCGGACCGGTTGTCGGCATCACCACCTTCAGCGACGAGGCCGAGGCCGTGCGCCTGGCCAACGACACCGAGTACGGCCTGATCAGCTACGTCTTCACTCAGGACGTTGCCCGCGGCCACCGCATGATCGAGAAGCTTGACACCGGCATGATGGGGCTCAACACTGGTCTCGTCTCCAATGCCGCCGCACCATTCGGCGGAGTCAAGCAGTCGGGGCTCGGCCGCGAGGGCGGGCTTGAGGGTATCCACGAGTACCTCTCGACCAAGTACACCCTGATTCCCGCGTCCTGACGCCGGATTTCCGACCGCGAACACCCGCCCCACCCATCGGCGGTGATGGGCGGAACACTGAACGTGAACAGCAATGAAGTTGAACAGCAGTGAAGTTGAACAGCAAGGAGCAACAATGAGCGCCATTGAGCGTGACGTCGTCATCATCGGAGCGGGGCCGTCCGGCCTCACCGCCGCGAACGAGCTCGTGAAGGCCGGCCTCAGCGTCGCCGTGCTCGAGGCGCGTGACCGCGTGGGCGGCCGCACCTGGACCGACCACTTCGACGGCCACATGATCGAGATCGGCGGCCAGTGGGTGTCGCCAGACCAGGATGCGCTCCTCGACACCCTGACCGAGCTCGGTCTGGAGACCTACTCGCGCTACCGCGAGGGCGAGAACGTCTACATCGACAAGGACGGCGAGAAGCGGCTGTTCACGGGCGACATCTTCCCGGTCAAGCCGGAGACCGAGGCCGAGCTGATCCGCCTGATCGACGAGCTCGACGTCATCGTCGCCGAGATCGACGCCGAGAAGCCGTGGGCGCACCCGCGTGCCGCCGAGTACGACGCGATCACCTTCAAGCACTGGCTCGAGCAGGCAACCAGCGATCAGGAGGCGCGGGACAACATCTCGCTCTACATCGGGGCGGCCATGATAACCAAGCCGGACCACGCCTTCTCCTTCCTCCAGGCGCTGCTGATGGCGGCATCCGCCGGAAGCTTCACCCACCTGGTCGATGCCGACTTCATCCTCGACAAGCGAGTCGTCGGCGGCATGCAGCAGGTCTCGATCCGCCTGGCCGAACGCCTCGGTACCGACGTTCGCCTGAGCCAGCCGGTGCGCACCCTGCGCTGGAGTGACGACGGCGTCGTTGCCATCACGGCGGGCGGGCTTGAGGTGCACGCCAAGCGCGCCATCCTCGCGGTGCCGCCCGTGCTGTTCAGCCGCATCAACTACGAGCCGCCGCTGCCGCGCCGCCAGCACCAGCTGCACCAGCACCTCTCCATGGGCTTCGTCATCAAGGTGCACGCCGTCTACGAGACGCCGTTCTGGCGCGAGGCCGGCCTCTCCGGCACCGCCTTCAGCCCGTACGAGCTCTCGCACGAGGCCTACGACAACACCAACCACGACGACCCGTACGGCACGCTGGTCGGCTTCGTCTCCGACCGCAACGCCGACGGCGTCTTCGAGCTGAGCGCCGAGGAGCGCAAGGAGCGCATCCTGGAGTCGCTCTCGCACTACTACGGCGAGCAGGCGAAGAACCCGGTGTTCTACTACGAGAGCGACTGGGGCAGCGAGGAGTGGACCCGCGGTGCATACGCCGCGAGCTTCGACATGGGCGGGCTCTCGCGCTACGGCGCCGACCAGCGCACGCCGGTCGGACCGATCTCCTTCTCCTGCAGCGACTTCGCCGGCGCCGGCTACCAGCACGTCGACGGAGCGATCCGCGTCGGCCGCGAGACAGCGGCGGCCATCGCCGCAGAGCTCAAGGGCTGATCATGAGCCTGCTCGTCGGCTACACCGCCACGCCGGCGGGCGAGGATGCCCTCGCCCTCGGCGTCCGCCTGGCACGCAGCCGGGGAACGGGCGTCGACATCGTCCTCGTGCTGCACAGCGAGGAACGTCCGACGGTCGTCCCGACCGACGCGGGCTACGAGCGTCACCTGTCCCAGCTCGCCGCCGGATGGCTGCGCGAGGCCCGGGCATTGGTGCCGGCAGATGTCGCGGCGCAGACGCACCTGGTCTACGCGCACTCCTTCGCCGACGGCCTGCTCGAGACCGCCGAGACCCTCGGCAGCGAGATGATCGTCGTCGGCGCCGCCCGGCACGGTCTGCTCGGCCGGTTCACCATCGGCAGCGTGGCGAGCTCGCTGCTGCACGTCTCGCACGTGCCCGTCGCGCTGGCTCCTGAGGGCACGCGCAACGGCGGCATGGAGCGCCCGCTCACCCGCATCACGTGCGCCATCGGCACCCGCGTTGGCGCGCAGGCGCTGCTGGAGGAGAGCATCAAGCTCGCTGCCAGTGGCAATGTCCCGCTCCGCCTGATCTCCCTCGTCGGCGTCGACCTGCCCGGCGGGCACGACGATCCGGAGGTGCTCCGGGTGGGCGCGGCACACGCCGATGCCGCCGCGACGCAGGCGCTGGCGACCCTCAACGAGGACGCCGAGGTCACCACGGAGGTGGCATCCGGCCAGAGCATCGAAGAGGCCGTCACCCGTGTCGACTGGGACGACGACGACATCGTGCTCGTCGGCTCCAGCCGGCTCGCGCAGCCGCGCCGGCTCTTCCTCGGGTCCACCGCAGCGAAAATGCTGCACGAACTTTCGGTACCCATGGTCGTCGTGCCACGGGATGCCGCCACCACAACGGTTGGGGAGTAGCCCACATGAACAACGACAGCGCCAAGGACGTCGCTGCAGCTGAGTCCGCTGCAACCATCGACACCGGCATCTCCAAGAAGGGCCTCAGCGCAGGCTCCGTCGGCCTCGTCGGGGCCGTCGTCATCGGCATCTCCTGCATTGCCCCCGCGTACACGCTGACGGCCGCCCTCGGCCCGACCGTGTCCGAGGTGGGCGTGCAGGTGCCCGCCGTCATCCTCGTCGGATTCATCCCCATGCTGCTGGTGGCCCTCGGCTACCGCGAGCTGAACCGGCGGATGCCGGACTCGGGAACCTCCTTCACGTGGGCGACGCGGGCCTTCGGCCCGTGGATCGGCTGGATGGCCGGCTGGGGGCTCATCGCGGCCACCATCCTCGTGCTCTCCAACCTGGCCGGCATCGCGGTGGACTTCCTGTTCCTGCTGATCTCGCAGATCGCCGGCAACCCGGACATCGCGTCGCTGGCGACGAACCCGTTCATCAACGTGGTGACCTGTCTGCTGTTCATGCTCGGGGCGACCTGGATCTCCTACCGCGACATGCAGACCACGCAGAAGCTGCAGTACTGGCTGGTCGGCTTCCAGGTGCTGGTGCTCCTGATCTTCTCCGGCGCGGCGCTCTGGCAGGTCGCCAACGGCAACGCCTTCGACGCGACGCCGATCGAGGCGTCCTGGTTCAATCCCTTCGCCGTCAGCTCCTTCTCGGCGTTCGCGGCCGGCATCTCGCTGTCGATCTTCATCTTCTGGGGCTGGGATGTCACCCTCACCATGAACGAGGAGACCCGCGGCTCCGAGAAGACGCCCGGCCGGGCCGCCACCATCACGGTGTTCCTGATCGTGATCCTGTACCTGCTCATCGCGGTGTCGCTGATCGCCTTCGCCGGCGTCAGCGATGGGGAGTTCGGCCTTGGCAACCCCGAGATCCAGGACAACGTGTTCTTCCACCTCGCCGGCCCGATCCTCGGACCACTCGCGGTGCTGGTCTCCCTCGCCGTGCTCACCAGCTCGGCGTCGAGCCTGCAGTCCACGTTCGTCTCGCCCGCCCGCACCCTGCTGGCGATGGGGCACTACGGCGCGCTGTCGCCGAAGTTCGCCAAGGTGAGCCCGCGCTTCTTCACCCCCGGCTACGCCACGATCGTCTCCGCGGTCGTCGCGAGCGTGTTCTACGCGGTGATGCGCTTCATCAGCGAGAACGTGCTCTGGGACACCATCACCGCCCTCGGCATGATGATCTGCTTCTACTACGGCATAACCGCCTTCGCCTGCGTCTGGTACTTCCGGAAGCAGTGGACCAACAGCGTGAGGGAGTTCTTCTTCACCCTGCTGGCCCCGCTCGTCGGCGGCATCATCCTGGCGGTGATCTTCGTGGCGACCCTCATCGACAGCATGGACCCGGACTACGGATCGGGCTCGAACGTCGGCGGCGTCGGCCTGGTGTTCATCCTCGGCATGGTCGTGCTGGTCGGTGGCGCCATCATCATGATCATCGAGTCGCGCAAGCGGCCGGCCTTCTTCCGCGGCGAGACGCTCTCCCGGGCGGCCGCCGACTGACGGCATCGCGTCATCCGACCGCCGCCGAGCACACGTTCGGGAGGCGTTCGGGGGATCGGGAGGCTGGAACCTGCGGGTTCTGGCCTCCCGATCTGCCTTCTGCCTCCCGAGCGGATGCCGGCCCCCACTGCGGTGCCTGCCAGTTGGGTTGCCTAGACTGGTGTCGTGTCTGTGAACCCCGAACTGCAGGGCCGGATCTTCCCGCCCACCGCGCCCTATCTGGTCGGACGTGAGAAGGTGCGCGAGTTCGCTCGCGCCGTCTTCGCGACGAACCCGATCAACCTCGACCCCGACGCCGCTCGCGCGGCCGGCCACGCCGACGTTGTCGCCCCGCCGACCTTCGCCGTCGTCGTGCAGGAGCTCACGCTCGCCCAGTTGCTTTCCGAGCCGGATGCCGGCATCGACTTCAGCCGCGTAGTCCACGGCGACCAGCGCTTCAGCTACTCCCGCCCGATCGTGGCCGGCGACGAGCTGATCGCGACGCTCACCGTTGCGAGCGTCAAGACGCTCGGCCCGCACGCCATGGTGACGGCCGAGTCACAGATCACGGATGCCGCTGGCGAGCACGTCGTCACGGCGATCTCGACCCTCGTGGTCAGGGGGGACGAGTAATGCCCGCGAACAACCAGCCCGCGTTTGCAGATCTGAGCGTCGGGGACGTCATCGCCGAGCGCAGCTTCGCCCTGAGCCGCGATTCGCTCGTGCGCTATGCCGGTGCCTCAGGCGACTTCAACCCGATCCACTACCGCGACGACGTTGCGGCATCCGTTGGTCTGTCAGGGGTGCTCGCCCACGGCATGCTCACCATGGGCCTGGCCGTGCAGCCCGTCGTCGACTGGGCAGGCGACCCGGCGCGCGTCGTCGACTACCAGGTCAAGTTCACTCGCCCCGTCCCGGTCGACCCGGCCGCCGGTGCCGAGGTCGGCGTGCTCGCCAAGGTCGGCGCGCTGGAGCCGGAGAGCTCCGTTGCACGCATCGATCTCACCGTCACCTTCGACGGTGCGACCGTGCTCGGCAAAGCCCAGGTGCGGGTCGACCTCGCCACCGTCGCCGGCTGAGAGCGTTCGATGACTGATTCCGCTGCGGGTTCACCCCTGGCACTGGCAGAACTCACCACGATGCGGGTCGGTGGCGTGCCTGCGCGCATGGTCACGGCCTCGACACAGCGCGACCTCGTCGACGCGGCGCTCGCGGTCTGGGCCGACGGCGACGAGTGGCTCGTTCTGGCCGGCGGTTCCAACACCGTCGCCAGCGACGAGCCGTTCGAGGGCACGGTGCTGCGGATCGCCACCCGCGGCATCGAGGTGCTGCCGACGGATGCCGCGGCGCCTGGCCGCGTGCGCGTGCGCGTGCAGGCAGGCGAGCCGTGGGACGAGCTCGTCGCCTACACGGTCGGCCGTGGCTGGTCGGGCATCGAGGCGCTCTCCGGCATTCCCGGCTCGACCGGCGCCGCACCCGTTCAGAACATCGGCGCATACGGTCAGGAGCTCTCCTCCAGCCTCGTCGCCATCGACTTCCTCGACCACATCACCGGCGAGGTGAGCCGGCTGAGCGCGGCTGAGCTCGAGCTCGGCTACCGCACCTCGGTGCTCAAGCAGGGCCGCCAGGGCATCGTGCTCACCGTCGAACTCGAGCTGCACGACACCGCGGGCGAGCAGGCCATGCTGGGCGGGGCGCTCGGCCAGCCGGTCGCGTACGCCCAGCTCGCCGGAGCGCTCGGCGTGCAACTCGGCGACCGGGTCCCGGTGCAGGCGATGCGCGACGCCGTGCTCGTGCTGCGGGCGTCCAAGGGCATGGTGCTGAACCCGGAGGACCCGGACACCGCCAGCGCCGGATCCTTCTTCACCAACCCGATCGTGCGCGAGAACTTCGCCCGTGGGCTCCCCGCCGACGCCCCACAGTGGCCGGTGACCCCGGAAGCAGCTGACGTCGTGGTGCCGCTCGGGCACCTCGCCTCCGGCACGCCGCTCGACGCTTTCCTCACGCACCAGGAGGAGCTCGCGGCCTCGACGGTCGACGCCGGAGCCGCCGCGTCGAACGAGACGCTCGTCAAGCTCTCCGCCGCCTGGCTGATCGAGAACGCCGGCATCCGGCGCGGTTTCCGTCTCCCGGGCTCGCGCGCCGCCATCTCGAGCAAGCACACGCTGGCGATCACGAACACGGGTGGAGCACGTGCAGAGGAGATCGCGCAGCTGGCCCGCTACGTGCAGGGCCGCGTCCAGGCCGAGTTCGGCGTGATTCTGCACCCGGAGCCTGTGCTCGTCGGCATCGAGCTGTAATGGGTGCGCCCGTCGTGTGCTCGCCGGTCGAGGGTGCGGAGAAGGCCCCGTCCACTGGGGGAGCGGGGCCTTCTCTGAGTAGTCGGCGTGTGGCTGGCGCTACGGGATCACGCGAGCTGCTGTGTGGCTGCCGAGCGGCGCTGCTGGGCGGTACGCAACGAAAGCATCGCCCACGTGATGGTCGATGCGGCGAGTACGAACAGGGCTACGCCAACGAGTTGAACGATCATGAGAGTTATCCTTTCTGGTCTCAGATGCACAAACGAGCCGCCCGTACGGAATGCATACGGACGACGAGCAGTGACGAGTCGGTCCCGTCACATTCTGAAACAACGGTCGCATATGCGACACTTAAACCATGCTACAGCATCAAGCGTCGGAATTGCGATGATTGAGTTTGACGTGGAGCGTGTCGAGCGCGATCTCGGCCTGGTTGTGCGGGAACTCCGCATCAAGCGCGACTACTCCCAGCGCGAGCTGGCCGACCGCGCGGGGGTGGGTCTCACGGCCCTCCGCAGCCTCGAGAAGGGGCACGGATCCACGCTCACGACGCTGAGCAAGATCGTGCACGCCCTCGGTCGTGACAGCTGGCTCGCCATGCTCGACGACGCGACCGCGCAGCCGAAACCGCTGAAGAAAAAGAAGAAGAAGCGCCCGGATGTAGGCCAGGCCGATGCCTCCGGTCAGGCCGACGCGGTCGGTGAGAAGCGCCGCAGGGTGGCCAAGCGCGCCAAGTCGGCCAAGGCCGAGGAGAAGGCCGGCAAGGCGGAGGACAAGCCAGCCAAGGTCGATAAGGGCGCCTAGCCCTGGCCGGGGGTAGCGCCGCAACCGTAAACGCAGTTGTCGCCCTCAACCAGGCGGTGTGAGGGCGACAACGTGTTCTCGACGCGCGGTGCGCCTAGGCGGAGGCGCGGCGGGCCGCGAGCGCACGCTGCGCACGGCGCAGCAGCCCGACCAGCCCGAACAGCAGCACGATGACGCCGATGGCCAGCGCGCCGTAGAGCGCCAGCGTCGTCGGCTCGAGGCTCGTGACCCAGTCGATGAGCTCGATCCGGTGCTGCGGGGAGAGCACAACGTAGAGCGCGCCGCTGGCGAGTGCGGCGAACACCAGTCCCCACACGATGGCCGCCCAGCGCGTGCGCGGGCCAACGCTGCCCACCTTTGGCGGGGTGTCGGCACCGCTGTTCGCACCGTCGAGCGGAACGGTCAGCCACGCATCGTCGGCCACGGGTGCAGCGACATCCTCTGCCGCAGGAGGTGGGGTCGTCGCGGCGATTTCGGGCGCGATTGGAGAGTTGTCGGGTGTGCTCATTAGTTGGAACCTGCTTCCACGTGCTGCCAGATGAAGATGTCGCCGTTCGAGAGCGACGCATCAAGAATGAGATCAGCTGGGGCACCGGGGCCGATCGTGCCGAGCTCCAAGCGGTTCGTACCGGACACCTGTGCGTGGATCACTTCGGGCGGAATGTTCACCCCGTCTCCCGTGCTCGACACGGTGATGGTGTGGCCGGCGCTGAGCGATGTGGTCAGTGAGAGTGAGCTGTCTTCATCCATTCGGATGTAGATGTCACCGTTGGCCTTTGTCACGGAGAGAACGTTCGGATCGATACCCAGATCGTTGCCGTCATGCACCCAAATGGTGAGGTCTCCCCAGGGTTGGGTCACGGTCCGGTTTCCGTAGCCATTGTCGATCATCTGCCCGGGCCACAGAAACTCACTGTTTCGTGGCAGGGTCGCCGAGACGAGCCCGATGAGGAGCAGCGTCATGGTGACGGCGGCGATGAAGCCACTGCGGCGGCGCGCGATGCCGGCGATGATCATGGCGAAGGATGCCACGAGCGCAGCCACCAGCACACCGATGGTCGCGGCATAGTCGGCATTCTCCGGGGTGCCCATGGCGGCGATGGCGCTGCCGGCGCCGGCGACGAGGGCCGCTCCCAGGGTGAAGAACACGGCGGCCGCGCTGGTGCGGGGGCGTTCGAGCTTGCGCAGCCGGCGGTGCTCCGCTGCCTGCACGGCGAAGGCCTGCGAACGAGCCTTGTTCTCTGCGGCCCACTGCGAGCGGGCCGCCCTGTCGGCATCGGCCTGCGCGCGGTTGAAGCGTTCGCGTTCGATCCGCCACGCCTCATGCTGCAGCTTCCACGCGGCGAGCTCGTCCACCGATGCACCAGCGCCGGGCGGGACGGGCTCATACTCGGCGGTCGGCAGCGGGCCGGCCGGCGCGGTGGCGGATGCGGCAGAGACCGCCGCAGCCGACTCGGCCGCGGCGCCTGCCGCAGCGCCCGCCGCGGCGTCGCCCATGGTGGTAGCGGCGGCATCGGAGTCCCCCGACCGGATGCCGCCGCCGTCTGTGGCCGGGGCGGTGCTGTACCCGGCGAGGGTGGTCGGCGCCGGTGCACCCCCACCCCGGGAGTTCGCGTTGCTGCGCCGTACGAGCCACACCACGAAGACGGTGATGGCTGCGAGCGCGGCGATGTTGAAGATGGTGGCGATCACCGAGGAGCCAGACCAGCCCCAGAACCAGCCGCCTGTGGTCCAGAAGTTGCCGGCGAGCACCGACTGCGCCGCCGCGTTCAGCGGCGTCATCAGGCCGAGCAGGACGAAGATCGCGATGCCGGCCAGCGCCGGCTGCGGGTCGCCATTCAGCAGGCGCTGCAGGTGGATGCGCCCATCGCTGTCCGGCAGCAGCAGCCAGGCGATCCCGTAGAAGAGCAGCACGGGTGCCGCGAAGATCGCGAGGACCACGAGGATCCCGCGCACGATGATCGGGTCGATGCCGATCCGTGCGGCGATGCCGGAGGCCACGCCACCGATCCAGCCGGGCTGGCGCTGCACGCCGAGGCTGCGCAGCCAGGCGAAGAAGCCGTGCGGTGCGCCGCCGTGCTGGTCGCGGTCGGAGCTGGAGGAGTATGCCGGGAAGTCGGGCGCGGCTGGGCCGCCGTCCGTGGTGTCGCTGGCAGCGCCGGCGGCGGTGCCAGCTGCGGCATCCGCGTCGAGGTCGGCGGGGAGATCGTGTTTCATAGTTCGATCGTGGCCCCTGCCGGCATCCGCCCGCTATGGGGTGAATCCCTGAACGCACCCTGAGATCGGCCGGGGGAGCCTCCGCCCGTCGGCGAATTCTGTTTGGATGCTTCTATGTCACCGAACGCGCAGGCCGCCACCGTGCCCCGCGCACCCCGGCCCCGGCTCAGCCGCCCGCGCTCCTGCCTGGCGACCGGAGTCTCGGCCGGGTTGGCCCGCCACCTCGGCTGGCCGGTGGGCGTCGTGCGTGCCGCGTTCATCGGTCTTTCGCTGCTCTCGGGCATGGGGATCCTGCTCTACCTCTGGCTCTGGGCCTTCCTGCCGTTCGACCCGGCGACGGGCGATGCCGAGGCAGACACGGTGACGCGGCGGGCCCCCGTCGCGTGGGGACTCGTCGCGGGGTCAGCCGTCGCCGCCGGCGCCGCGATCGTCTTCGCGCCGTACGACTACTACGACGCCTGGTCCGTCGACCGGGTGCTCGCACCGATCCTCGCGGCGATCGTGCTCGCCGTGTCCGCGAGCTTCTGGGCGACCTTCGTCGACCGCACCGACCCGGAGCGGGGGCAACGTACCGAACGCCTCGTGCGCGCCGCCGCGACCATCGTGCTCGGTGTGCTCGTCATCGCCGTCTTCCTTGGGCCCCTCGCCGCCTGGCGAAGCCTGTACGTGCTGCTCGTCGGCGTCGCGCTGCTGCTCGGCATCGCCCTCGTCTTCGCGCCGGTGCTGCTCCGACTCTGGCGCGAGCTCGGCGCCGAGCGCACCCGCCGCATCCGCGAGGAGCAGCGCAGCGAGATCGCCGCCCACCTGCACGACTCGGTGCTGCAGACGCTGGCGCTCATCCAGAACCGGGCCGGGGCCTCGAGCGAGGTCGCCCGCATCGCCAGGGCCCAGGAGCGGGAGCTCCGCAGCTGGCTGTTCGAGGCCGACACCCCGGCCGACAGCGACCTGGCCACCGACCTGCGCGACTGGGCCGCCGCCCTCGAACTCGACTACCCGGTGCGCGTCGACATCGTCACCGTCGGCGAATCCGGTGAGCGCGCAAGCGGCGAGATCGCCGCAGCGGCCAGAGAGGCCATGCTGAACGCGGCCAGGCACGCCGGCGGCGAGGTATCGGTGTACATCGAGGGCACCGCGGATGCCGTCGAGGTCTACGTGCGCGATCGCGGGCCGGGCTTCACGGTCGCGGATGTCGCCGCCGATCGGCTCGGCGTGCGCGAGTCGATCATCGGGCGCATGCGCCGGGCAGGGGGCAGCGCCACCGTGCGCCCTGGTGCAGGCGGTTCCGGCACCGAGGTGCGGTTGCGCTCCGCCGCGCGCACGGCCGCTCGCGGGCAGAATGGTGTGAGCGCGGATGCCGCCGAGGTCCGCGTCCCCGACACGCAGAACCCGCAGCACCAGAACCCGCGGCACCAGAATCCGCAGCACCAGCATCAGAACCCTCGGAAGTGAGACAGGCAAGCCGATGACCCCCAGCAGTGATGCGCCGCCCGTGCGCGTCGTGATCGTCGACGACCACTCGATCTTCCGCTCGGGCCTCAAGGCCGATCTGGATGCGTCCATCGAGGTCGTCGGTGAGGCGCACGACGTGGATTCGGCTGTCCAGGTCGTGACGGCCACCGCGCCGGACGTCGTGCTGATCGACGTGCACCTGCCCGGTGGCCCGGCCGCCGGGATCGCGGGCGCCGCGGCATCCGGAACGCACGGCGATGCGACACCCAGCGGTGGTGCAGAGGTGATCCGCCTGGCCGCCCCGCACGTTCCCGGTACCCGTTTTCTCGCGCTCAGCGTCTCGGACTCGGCCGAGGACGTGGTCGGGGTGATCCGGGCAGGCGCCCGCGGCTACATCACCAAGGGCAGTTCCGGCATCGATGTGAGTCGGGCCGTGCACGCCGTCGCCGGCGGGGACGCGGTCTTCTCGCCGCGCCTGGCCGGCTTCGTGCTCGACGCGTTCGGCGTCGTCTCCGGCGAGGTGGCGGCGACCGACGAGGAACTCGACCGACTCTCGGTGCGCGAACAGGAGGTGATGCGGCTGATCGCCCGCGGCTACGCGTACAAAGAGGTCGCCAGCGACCTCTTCATCTCGCCGAAGACCGTCGAGACGCACGTCTCGGCCGTGCTGCGCAAGCTCCAGCTCTCCAGCAGGCACGAGCTCACCGCCTGGGCGACGGCCCGCAAGCTCCTCTAGCCGGCCCACGCTCCGGAAATTCCACTGAGAGCGGTCACATGGCCGTTTTGGGGGCCAAGAAGTGGCCATATGGCCGCTCTCAACGGACGGCGGGTTAGAGCAGGCCGAGCTCCATGGCGCGCGTCACGGCGCGGGTGCGGTCGCTGACCTCGAGCTTCTCGAAGACGTGCTGCAGGTGCGTCTTCACGGTGGCCTCACCGATGAACAGCGCGGCGGCGATGCGCGGGTTGCTCTGCCCGGCCGCGACCAGGCGCAGCACCTCGAGCTCACGGGGCGAGAGAGCCACCGTCGCGGATGCCGCGGCGCCGGTGCCCGCGGCATCCGCCCGCACGCGCTGCACGAGCTTGGCCGCGATCGACGGCGCGAGCACCGTCTCGCCGGTGGCGACGGCGCGCACGCCGGCGAGGATCTCCTCCTGCGGGGCGGCCTTGAGCAGGTAACCGCCGGCACCGGCCTCGATCGCGCCGAGGATGAGCTCGTCGCTCTCGTAGGTGGTGAGGATGAGCACGCGGGTGCCGGACTGCGCGTCCACGATCTGCGCGGTCGCGGCGACCCCGTCGAGCACCGGCATCCGCAGGTCCATCAGCACGAGCTCCGGTGCGAGCTCGGCGACCAGCCGCACGGCCTCTGCGCCGTCGCGGGCCTCGCCGACGACCTCGATGTCGCTCGCACCACGCAGCAGCCCGACGATGCCGCTGCGCACGATCGGGTGGTCATCGGCCACCACGACCCGGATCACGCCTGCACCCCGTTCGCCGCGTCGATCGAGGGCTCGGGGGCCGCGGGCTCGGAAGCCAGCGGCACGGTCACGGTGAGTCGGCTGCCGCGGGGCAGCGCGGCCTCCAGCCGCGCCGAACCGCCGACGAGGGCGAGCCGGTCGGCCATGCCGGCGAGGCCGAAGCCCGCGCTTGCCGCGGCGGTGCCGCTCTGCGCACTCGCCGCCCTGCCTGGTCCGACACCGTCGTCGCTGATCACGAGGATGACCGCGTTCTCGCCCCGGTTGATCTGCACGGATGCCGCCGTCGCCCGTGCGTGCTTGCGCACATTCGCGAGCCCCTCCTGTGCGCACCGCAGCAGGACGACCTCGAGCTCGGCACGCAGCGGCGGCGCCGGGGCAGCGAGTGCCGCCAGGTCGCTCAGCACAACCACGCCGGTCTCCCGCTGGAACCGCTCGGCGAGACGCCCAAGGGCCTCGGCGAGCGTCGACTCGACGCGCACGGGCGCGATGGCCGCCACGAGCCCGCGCGCCTCGGTGAGCGCGTCCCGGGCCATCGACTCGATCAGCTCGACGTCGGCGGTTGCCTGCACGAGGTGCTCGGAGGCGTCGCCAGCGGCATCCGCCGCCCGCTCGAGATCGCCGTGCGCCCGCTGCGCAACCATGACGAGGCCGGTGAGGCTCTGCGCGATCGTGTCGTGGATCTCCCGCGCCAGGCGCGCCCGCTCGCTGTCGACGCCGGCCTCCCGGTTCGCGGCAGCGAGCTCATCCTGCACCGCCATCAGCTCGGCGAGCAGCCTGGCGCGTTCGGCTCCCGCCTTCTCGATGCTCGCAATCCACGAACCGAACGCCAGGCTGAACGCCACAGAGAGCACGCCGACGGCGATGCCACTCGGCAGGCCCTCCACGCCGAAGAACAGGGTGTAGCCGATCGCGACCGGCACGATCGCCAGCAGGTTCAGCAGCACGGCCTGGCGCGTGTTGCAGGAGATGACCCAGAGCGTCGGGAAGACGATGACCTGCATGAAGGAGTACGTCGGGTCCAGGCCGATTCCAACGGCGAGCGAGACGAGCAGCACGCCGGCGTAGAGCAGCCCGGCCGGGGAACCCGTGCCGTCGAGTGTGCGTCGGCCCCACGCGAAGTAGGCGGCGAGCACGACGGCGATCACGCCGACGACGCCCCACTCCTCGCCGCTCACGGGCGGGTCGAGCAGCGTCATGATCGCGGCGAGCAGCACCGAGACGGCGAGCATCGCGGCATCCCACCAGCGTTGCGCCGTCATCCGTCGTGCGATCGATGGTCGTACGGTCATGCGCCTACTCTTCCACTCCTCGCGCCCACCCCGCTCGCCCGCGGCGACCCGGCGTGCTCACGCGTCGCGCCGGATCCACCGGAAGGTGAGCCGGCTGAGCACGAGGCCGACGACGAGCCAGAGCAGGAGCACGAGGGCGACGAGGCCGAGATCCCATGCGCCGCTCGGTTCGAGCGCGGCGAAGGTCTCCGGCAGGAACACCGAACGCATGCCCTGCGCCATCCACTTGAGCGGGAACAGGCTGGCGATCGTTTGCATCCAACCGGGCAGCTGGTCGAACTGCAGGTAGACGCCGGAGATGAACTGCAGGATCAGCACGATCGGGATGACGACGGCCGTCGCGCTCTTGCCGGAGCGCGGAACGGCCGAGAGCGCGATCCCGAGCAGCGCAGAGGTGATGATGCCGAGCAGGAACACCCAGGCGAAGGTGCCCCAGGCCGACGGCTCCGTCGGCAACTCGATGCCGAAGACGAGCGCGGCGACGGCCAACAGCAGTGCCGCCTGCAGCGTTCCGGTGACGAGCACCTGTCCGATCTTGCCGATGAAGTACGCGGTGGGGGAGAGCGGGGTGCCGCCGAGGCGTTTCAGCGTGCCGTCGCTCTTCTCCCCGGCGATGTCGACGGCGAGGTTCTGCACGCCGGAGAGGAGCATGCCTGCCGCGATCATGCCCGGCAGGTAGTACGCTCCGACGCTGATGCCGCCGCTGCCATCCGGTGCGGTGCCGATGTTGCCTGCCGCGCTGAACGCGGCGGTGAAGATACCGAGCATGATCACCGGGAACAGGAAGGTGAAGAACACGGCATCCGGTGTGCGGAAGTAGCTGCGCACCTCGTAGCCGATCCGGTCGATGCCGAGGCGCAGCACCCCGGGGCGGGGTGTCAGCGCCGGGCGAGCGTGGGTGTCGAGTGCCGTGCTCACGAGAGCACCTCCGTCTGGTCTGCGTCGATTGTTGTCTCGGATGCCGCCGCGGAATCGTGCGTACGCACCAACTCCAGGTACACGTCCTCCAGGCTCGGCCGGATCACCTCGAGCTCACGGGGCTCGCCGCCCTGCTGCGCCACGATGGCGGCGACGGTGGCGGCCGGGTGTTCGCTTCGCTCGGAGCGGAGCGCCCCGGATGCGTCGCGCCAGCGCACGACGGGGATCCTGGCATCCGCCCCGCCGATCTCGCCGATGGCCCCGATCTCGATGAGCCGGCCACCGGCGATCACGCCGGCCCGATCGCTGAGCTGCGCTGCCTCGTCAAGGTAGTGGGTGGTGAGCAGGATCGTGGTGCCCTCGGACTTCAACTGGCGGATCAGCGTCCAGAAGTCGCGGCGCGACTCGGGGTCGAAGCCCGTCGTCGGCTCGTCGAGGAACAGCAGCTCCGGTCGGCCGATGATGCCGAGGGCCACGTCGACGCGGCGGCGCTGACCGCCGCTGAGCTTGCTGATGCGCGTCTTCGCCTTCGCCTCCAGCCCGACGGCGGCGATCACCTCGTCGACGTCGCGCGGACGCGGGTAGAAGGCGGCGAAGTGGCGCAGCTGCTCGAGCACGGTGGCGTTGCCGGTCTCACCGGTCGACTGCAGCACGATGCCGAGCCGCGCCTTCCAGTCCAGGCCGCCACGGGCCGGGTCGGTGCCGAGCACGCTCACCTCGCCAGCCGTGCGGGTGCGGTAGCCCTCCAGGATCTCGATCGTCGTCGACTTGCCCGCGCCGTTCGGCCCGAGCAGCGCGAAGGTCTCGCCGCGGTGGATGTCGAAGCTCACGCCGTCGACGGCGCTGAGGTCGCCGTAGCGCTTCTCGAGCCCGCGCACCCGCACGACGGAGTCGGTCTCATTCGGATTTGTCATGGTTCAAGCGTGGCGCGCGAACGGATGCCGCACCAGCGGTGGACCGGCGGATTTCGGCATCCCCCGATCGGTGGATGCCAGCTTCCATGTCGGGGCTCGGCGTTCACGCAGAAGTCTCGCCTAAACTCTTCTGGCACCCATAGTCGGGTCGACCGCGTGGAAAACCAGTCGCCCGTCGCCATCGACGTTCACGCGGTTCAGCGCCGCGCCAGCATCATGGGGCACGGGCTGATCATCCAAGCATTGATCGAAGGACTCTCCATGCGCGCCCGGTTCGTTCTCCCGCCCGTCGTCGCGTCGGTGCTGCTGCTGACCGGCTGCGTCGACAACTCGATGCCCGAGATGACCGGTGCGGCCGAGCGAGTGGCGGCGGTCACGGTGAATGCAGACGCTGCCGCGCTGCTGCCGAAGGCCGTCGCAGATTCCGGTGTGCTCGCCATCGGCACCGCGCCCAACTACGCGCCCAACGAGTTCAAGGACAGTGAGGGGGAGTCGATCGGGTGGGACCTCGAGCTTGCGCGGGGGGTCGCGCGTGCCCTCGGGCTGGAGGCCGTCGTCGCTGAATCGAATTTCGACAACATCATCCCCTCCGTGCGTGGCGGCAAGTTCGACCTGGGAGCGTCGTCGTTCACCGCCACCGCCGAGCGCGAGCAGCAGCTCGACTTCGTGCACTACTACGACGCCGGCGCGCAGTGGGCCGCGCCGGTGGACAGCATCGTTGATCCCGATGATGCCTGTGGGCTGAAGGTCGCGGTCCAGGCGACCACGTTTCAGGACACGAGCGAGGTGCCCGCCAGGAGCGCGGCGTGCGTCGCCGCTGGCAAGCCGGCGATCGTGAAGATGCCGTTCGACACGCAGGGGAACGCGGTCAACGCCGTCGTGCTCGGTCAGGCCGACGCGTTCAGCGCCGATTCGCCGGTGGCGCTCTACGCGCTCTCCAAGCTGGAGGGCAGGCTGCAGCCAGCTGGTGAGGCCTTCGACGTCGCGCCCTACGGCTTCGTCGTCGCGAAAGACTCCGGGATGGCCGAAGCCGTTCAGCTGGCCCTGCAGGGCATGGTCGACGACGGCAGCTACGGTGCGATCCTCGACACCTGGGGCGTGCGCGCCGGAGGGCTCGAGCTGATCACCATCAACCCGGCCTCCCAGGGCTAACGGGGAACGACGAGCAGCACCCCGAGCGCCACCATCACCACCGCGATCGCACCGTCGAGAATGCGCCAGGCTCGCGGAGTGGCGAGCCAGCGCCCGAGGTAGC
Source organism: Microterricola gilva (assembly GCF_004217495.1). Taxonomy (NCBI): domain Bacteria; kingdom Bacillati; phylum Actinomycetota; class Actinomycetes; order Micrococcales; family Microbacteriaceae; genus Microterricola; species Microterricola gilva. Next base: position 3,163,604 of record NZ_SHLC01000001.1, on the reverse strand, counting down.
GTGCCCCGAAGCCGAGCGCCGCGAACCAGGTGATGCTGGCCACGATCGCGCCGGCGCCGAAGAGCCACCGTCCCGTGCTGCCGTGGCCGTTGGCCACCGAACCGAGCAGGAACACCGTGTCGAGGTAGACGTGGGGGTTCAACCACGTCAGGGCGAACGCGGTCGCGAGCGCCGCCCCGAGCGTGCCGGCCCGCCGTCCGTGAAGACCCGAACGCTGGGTGGATGCCGCGGCGCCGCTGCGCTCTGCCCCGCCGGCGCTCGCCGAAGCAGCGCCGGCCGAGGCTGTGCCAGCTGACGCTGCGCTCGCTGACGCTGCGCTCGCTGACGCTGCGCTCGCTGAGGCGGCGACAGCCTCCAACTCGGCCTCGTCCCTGCCGCCGGCTGTGTCGGCAAGCAGCCCGGCACCACCCGGCTTCAGTGCGCGGCGGGCGGCGAGCAGCCCGTAGCCGACCAGGAAGAGCGCACCGGCCCAGCGGGCCACGGGCAGCAGCCACGGCAGCTGCTCGAGCAGGGCACCGATCCCGCTGATGCCCACCACGATCAGCACGGCGTCGGACACGGCGCAGAGGATGACGACGGCCAGCACGTGCTCGCGACGGATGCCCTGGCGCAGCACGAAGACGTTCTGCGCGCCGATCGCGATGATCAGTGAGAAGCCGAGGCCGATGCCGGCGAACAGGGGAGCGAGCGAAGGAGTCACGGATCAACGGTAGATCGCCACCGTGGATCAATCCAGCTCATGATTCTTACGCTGCATTAGCCTGGCTTATTTTTCCCCTGGACCGGTCGTCACGTCAGCAGCGTCTCGCCGACGAATCCGGATTCCCCGCAACCGGGTGGGATGGCGAACACCGCGGAGCCGATCGGGGTCGTCCACTCGTTGAGCAGGTCCAACTCGTCGAGCCGTCGTTGGATCGGCACGAACTGCCGGCCGACGTCGGCTTGGAATGAGACGAACAACAGCCCGCTGTTCGAGATCTCGCCGGCCGTCGGGACGCCGTCGTAGTTGTAGCCGCGACGGAAGATGCGCTCGTCGGTGTTCTCGGTGCGGGCACGGCGGATGTGGGAGAACTCCGGGATCACGGGGAAGCCGATGCTCGTTGTCGCCGCGAAGTCCGGTTCGTCGTGCTCGTTCGTTCCCGTCAGCGGTGCGCCAGTTGCGAGCGTCCGTCCGACGGACTGCTCGCGCCCTCCGCGGTCGAGCCGATCCCACTTGTCGAGGTCCATCCGGATTCGGCGGATCACGAGTCCGGTGCCCCCGGCGAGCCAGCCCCGCTCATGCCACACCAGCCGGTCGAAGTCGGCCGTGCCCGGCGTCAGGTTGACGGTGCCGTCCACCTGGCCGAAGAGGTTGCGCATCGTCGTGCCGGGCTTCTCGGAACCGTGTGCGCGGCGGAACCCGGTCTGGGTCCAGCGCACGGTGGCGAAGCTGCGGGAATCCTTCAGGAGCATTCGCGCGGCGTGAGCCACCGTGAAGGCATCGTCGGCGGCGATCTGCAGCAGCAGGTCGCCGTCGTTCCACGCCGGCTCGAGCCTGTCGATCGTGAATGCGGGCAGGGGGCCGAGCCAGTCCGGGCGGGCGTCGCCCGCCCGGGAGACGAATCCCGGTCCGAATCCGAACGTGACGGTCAGACGTGCAGGCACCGTTCCGAGTTCGGGCTCGGAATCGGCCAGTGCGGCCCGCCCCTGCGTCAGCCGGGCGGCGTCATCACTGAGGATGCGCATCATGCGACGCAGAGCGTCGCGATCGACGCCCGGCTGCAGGTCCAGCGCAATGAACGTGGCATGCGCCTGCGGAGTCGTGGTGATGCCCGCCTGGTGCACGCCGAAGAACGGGACGGTCTCCTGGCCGTTCAGCGGCGCCGCGGGTTCCGGCGCATCGGCACGGGGGTTGAGCGCGAGGTCGGCACCGATCGCAGTGGCGGCGCCGAGGCCGGCGACGACCCCTCCGAGGAGGAGTCGACGCCGGCTCAGCCCGCTGCGACCAGAGCCTGCGTTCTGGTCGTCAGCCATCAGTGATCGCCGTCCATCTCCATGTCCATCTCCATGTCGTCGCCCTCGTAGCTCTCGTTCGCGCCGGAGTAGTCCTTGGCCGGTGCCGTGAAGTCAGCTGTTGAGCCGTCGGAGAAGGTGAGCGTGAAGGTGAGCTCGTCGCCCGCCTTGATCGGCTTCGCCAGGTCCATCATCATGATGTGGTTCCCGCCGGGCTCCAGGATCAGGCTCTTCCCGGCCGGGATGACGAATCCGCCGTCCTTCTCGCGCATCGTCATCTCGCCCGCCTCGTTCTCGACGGTCTCGTGCAGCTGCAGATCGCTCGACGCGGCAGAGGTCACCGCGGTGATGGTGACGTCCGCCTGGCCGGCGTTCTCGAGCTCGGCGAACGCGGCGGACATGCCGTCATCGGCGGCCTTGACCCAGGCCTCGTGGACGGAGATGGTCTCGGCGGCGGTCGCCTGCTCGTCGGATGCCGGCGTGGCGCCCGTTGCGCAGCCGGTCAGGGCGATGAGGGCAGCTGCGGCGAGGACTGCGACTCGTGAGGTGGTGCGTGCGTGCATGGTGGTGCCTTTCTGGTTGTTGTCGTTGTGTGTCTGGCTGCCGTCAGGAGGACGGCGTGCCGTGGTCGTTGGGCTGGGAGGGAGTGCCGCGCCGCTTCCAGACGGCCACGCCGGCGAGGATCAGCAGCGCGGCTGCCGCTCCTCCGACGCCGATGAGGATGGGCCGCATGGCTGACCCCGTCTCCGCGGGCTCGGCTGCCTGCGGTGTCGCGCTCGCTGCAGGAGGCGAAGTGGCCTCCGTCCCTTCCGGTTCGTCCGCCGGCTGGACGGCGTCGCCGACGGTGAACGGGATGACGCCGCTGATCGGGTGGCCGTCGGCCGAGACGACGCGCCAGCGAATCTCATAGGCGCCGTCCGGCATCTCCCCGGCCACCCTCGTCGACACGGTTGGGCCGTCGAGGACCGCGTCCCCGTCCGCCCACGAGGTGCCGTCGGCATCCACGACCAGGACGATGGCGCCGATCGTGAGGACATTGTCGGTGAACTGCAGCGACACCTCAGACGGCGCCGACTCCAGCGCCGCCCCGGCTGCCGGGTCGCTTGCCGCCAGTTGGTCGTGGGCGAAGGCGGGGGTGGCGCCGATGGTGATGCCGAGCAGGGCGAGCAGCAGGGAGGCGAGCGCGATGCCGGCACCCCGCTGGCGGGATCGTGAGGATTTCACGAGGGAATGTTCCTTTCGAGAGTGGTTCGCTGTTCTGGTGCACGCCGCGCTGGGTGGCGCGCGTCAGACGGCGGGCGCGGGAGAGCGTGCATGGGCGCGAGGGAAAGCGGCGGGTCTCGCTGCACCGCAGCACTGCTGTAGCGCACCGTGTCGCCGCGCGACGGCGCGGCAGTGTCGGGACGCAGCCCAAGGGCTGCGGCCGAACAGCGACGCGGCGACGCGGCTACGCGACGTGGCTGCACGTTGCCGCAGCGGCGCCGAGGCGCGCATCGACGATGTGCCTGGCACGCGTCGATGGAACGCGGCATCCGCAGCCAGGCGGGCACGGCGCAGCGCTCACCCGCGTTCAGGCGGAGTGGTCGCTCGCGTCGGGTCAGCCACGCTGCCGAGGCGCCGCGGAGGGTGCCGCGCAGTGACTAGCTCAAGCGGTGGCTAGCTGAAGGCGAGCGCCGGTGGCCCTCTGTGCGGGGCCGAGCTGGGGAAGACGCCGAGTGGCATCCGGGTCGTGAGGTCGACGGCGCGCAGCGTGAGGCTGAGCCGTGGCGGCGTCGCGGGACCACCGACGAGCGCCGGAACGATGCGCCGGAGGAGGAAGCAGGTGAACGCGGCGAGCCGTGCGAGAACGGCTTCGCCCGAGTACAGGGCGGCGACGGTCAGGACGCCGGCGACGAGGTGCGCTGCCCACATCTGGCTGTCTGAGTGCCCCAGCTGCGCCGGGAGCGCCGCGTCGAGCACAATCGGCATGCCGTGGCCGGCATGCCCGGACATCGAGCCCATGGCCGGGGCGGAGGTCGCCCCCATGCTGAACAGCGAGTGGAACAAGAACTGGCTGACGGCGACCGATGCGGCGAGCCGGGGGACCGACAGCCGGCGGCCGGCGAACGCGACGCAGAACGGCAGCGCGAGGATGAGCGGAACGAGCACGCCGAGCAGCCCAGGCATGGCGCCGCCACCGGAGACGTGGGAGAACAGCGCGACGAAGGTCGAGAACGAGGCGGCGGCGAGTCCCTTCAGGGTCCGCGCTGCTCGAGTCGACATCATGCCCTCATTCTTGCAGAGCTCGCCACTGACCCCGCACTAGCCTTGCCCTATGCAGCTGCAATCGGACCACCTGCGCACCCTCGCCGCCGTGCTCGACGAGGGCAGCCTGGAGTCCGCCGCCCGCGCGCTCCACGTCACGCCGTCGGCCGTCAGTCAACGCATCAAGGCCCTCGAGCAACAGCTCGGCCGGGTGCTGCTGGTGCGGTCGAAGCCCATCAGGGCCACCGAGTCCGGCGAGCTCGTCATGCGGCTGGCCCGCCAGCTCGAGCAGCTCGAACACGAGACGTTGGCGACGTTGGGCGTCGAGAGCAGCGCCATCACCCCGGTGAGCGTTCCGCTCGCCGTCAACGCCGACTCCCTCGGCACCTGGATCCTTCCGGCGCTGGCCGAACTCGGTCACGCCGAGAACGTGCGCTTCGACCTGCACCGCGAGGGCGAGGACGACACGGTCGCCCTGCTCGAGGCCGGAACCGTCGTCGCCGCGGTCACCTCTGTGGCGCGCGCCATTCCCGGCTGCGTTGTGCGGCCTCTCGGCGCGATGGAGTACCGCCCGATGGCGTCGCCGGCTTTCGTGGCGCGGTGGTTCCCGGACGGGATGACGCTCGCCGAGCTGGCCGTCGCTCCGATGGTCAACTTCGACCGCGCCGACCACATGCAGCACGGCTATCTGCGCGAGCGGGCGCTGCGCGAGCCGGCTGCAGGGTCTGGCGATGGCAGCACCGACGGGCCGCTCCGCCCGCCGAGCCACTACGTGCCGTCGACGGCCGACTTCGCCCGTGCCATCGAGCTCGGCATGGGTTGGGGGATGCTGCCGCCGCTGCAGGTGGGGGAGCGGGTGGCATCCGGTGCGCTCGTCGAGCTCGACCCTGCCGGCGGCATTGGGATCCCGCTCTACTGGCAGCAGTGGCGGCTGGCCTCTGGGCTGCTCACCCGGGTCGCGGACGCGATCGAGGCGGCCGCCCGCGACGCGCTGACGCAGGGGCCGTCCGCGCGCTGAAAGGACAAAGCGAGGTTGCAAGGACGAGATCTCGAGACCTGTCCTTGCAACCTCGCTGATTCCTTGTGCGGATGCCGCGAGCTCTTGGAGACTACGAGGCGAAGAGGCGCTGCAGGCGCTGCACGCCCTCGAGCAGCGGTGCATCGCCGAGCGCGTAGCTGAGGCGCACGAAACCGCTCGGGCCGAACGCCTCACCGGGAACGACCGCGACCTCGGCCTGGTCCAGGATCAGATCGGCGAGCTCGAGCGAGGTGGTCGGCGTGACGCCGCCCCAGGTGCGGCCGAGCAGGCCGGTGACGTCCGGGTAGACGTAGAAGGCGCCCTCCGGCGTCGGCACGTGCAGCCCGTCGATCTTCGACAGCTCGGCGACGATCAGCTTGCGCCGGCGGTCGAAGGCCTCGCGCATGGTGGCGACGGCATCCTGAGGGCCGGTCAGCGCCTCGATGGCGGCACGCTGCGAGATGTTCGACACGTTCGAGCTGAGGTGCGACTGCAGGTTGCCCGCGCCCTTGATGGCGTCGGCCGGGCCGACCATCCAGCCGACGCGCCAGCCCGTCATCGCGTAGGTCTTGGCGACACCGTTGACGAGGATGGTGCGGTCGGCGAGCTCCGGGACGGCCTCGACGATCGACACGGCCTTGACGCCGTCGTAGGTGAGGTTCTGGTAGATCTCGTCGCTGATCACCCAGAGGTCGTTCTCCAGTGCCCACTGGCCGATCTCGCGGGTCTGCTCCGGCGAGTAGACCGCTCCGGTCGGGTTGGACGGCGAGACGAAGAGCAGCACCTTGGTGCGCGGGGTGCGGGCGGCCTCGAGCTGTTCAACGGTCACGAGGTAGTTCTGCTCGCTGCCGGCGAAGACGTCGACCTGACGCCCGCCCGCCAGCTTGATGGCCTCGGGGTACGTGGTCCAGTACGGCGTGGGTACGAGCACCTCGTCGCCGTCGTCGAGAAGGGTCTGGAAGGCCTGGTAGACGGCCTGCTTGCCACCGTTGGTCACGATCACCTGGCTGGCGTTCACGGCGAGGCCCGAGTCACGCAGCGTCTTCGCTGCGATCGCCTCACGCAGTTCCGGCAGACCGGCCGCCGGAGTGTAGCGATAGTTCTTGGGGTCGCGCACGGCGGCGAGTGCCGCCTCGACGATGTGCTCAGGGGTGGCGAAATCGGGCTCGCCGGCGGCGTAGCTGATCACCGGGCGGCCGTCGGCCTGCAGGGCCTTGGCCTTGGCGTCAACCTTGAGGGTCGCCGATTCGGCGATGGCTGCAATACGGGCTGAGATACGCGCTTTTTCGGTCACAGCCATAGCCTAAAGGGTGGGGGCAGTCCGATGACAGGGTGCGTCTCACCCGCCTCGTCCGCGCCACCGCCCGGCACGGCGTAGCGTTGAAGCATGCACCCCCGTGCTTCTGCGCCCCCGAACCCCACAGCGGGTCGGCGGGGCCCAGAGGGAACGGCATCCGTGGCGCAGAGTGCCGAGGTGCACACCCCGCGCCGCCTGCGCAGGGGGCTCGGCGTCTACCGCCTGGCCGTCGCCGTACTCGAGCTCATCGCGCTCTACGGCAACTTCAACTACGTTCTCGGCTTCTCGTCCTTCGCGACCGTCAACTTCTTCAGCTACTTCACGATCCAGTCGGCGATCCTCGCGGTCATCATGCTCACCGTCGCGGGCGTGACCGCGCTCACCCGGCCGCGTGACCCGCAGTGGCTCGGCATCGTGCGCACGGTCGTCATGTGTTACCTGCTGGTCTCCGGCATCGTCTTCGCCGTGATCGTGGCGCAGGCCTCGACCCGTGCCTACCGCGTCGACGTCCCCTGGTCAGACACGCTGTTGCACTTCGTGGTTCCCGTGCTGGCCCTGCTGGCCTGGGTCGTCGATGCGGTGATCAGCCCCCGCACCTCGCCGATGCCGTGGTCGACACTCGGCTGGGTGTTGCCGTTCCCGACGCTCTGGCTCGTGTTCACCCTGATCCGTGGGGCGGATGTCGGCTGGTACCCGTACTTCTTCCTCGACCCGGCCCAGGTCGGCGGCGCCATCGGCATCGCAATCTACTGTGTGCTCGTGCTCGGCATCTTCCTGGCCGTGACCGCGATGCTCGTCGCTGTCAGCCGCACGATCACGGCGCGGGCGTCGGCCCGCCGCCTCAGGAGGGAGCGGGGGATGGGCTCGGAGCGGGAGCGCTCGGGCCCGGAGCCGTCGGATCCGGCGCGTACGGGCGCAGGCTCTCCAACACCACGGCGCTGAACTCCGCGTCGCTGAGTGCGGCGAGCTCGGCCGCCCGCTCCGCCGCAATCGTGCCGACCAGGATCGCCTCGCCGGTGAGCGGCTGCAGATTCGTCCAGTAGGCGACCGGGCTGTCTGTGGCGATCGTGCTGAGCGCAGTGGCATCCGTCGCCCAGAACGCGTCGTCGAACTGCAGCCACACGCTGTCGACGGTGCCCATGCCGATGCCGGCGATCGCGTCGAGCTTCCACCCGGGCAGCGGCGGTTCGAACAGCGTGCTCTCCTGCTGGAGCACGCCGAGCGGGATCGTCATGAGCACGCGGGCGGCGCTCATCGACTCGCCCTGCGCCAAGCGCAGGCTCACTCCGTCGTCGCCCCAGATCACCGTGGCCACCGGGCTGCCGGTCAGGATGTCGAGTCCGTCCGCCGTGGCGTCGACGAGGCCGCCGAGGCCGTCAGGTGAACCGGTCACGATCGCCGCCTCGGCGGTGCTGTCGGCGACCAGGCGCCCGCTCAACCTCGCCGAGAGGAGCTCGGGCGCTGCGCCGGCGGCCGGCTCCACCGTGGCGGTGAGCTCGTGCGCGAGCCAGTCGGTCTCGGCGATCCCATTCTCGGCGGGCTCGGCCGAGAGTGCCGCGGCGGCCCCAGAGTCGACCAGCGCCGCCGCGAGCGAGCTGTCCTCAGGCTGTTGCACGGCCCACGCGCTCGCGCTCGTCACCGCGTTCGCGCCGGCGTCGGATGGCGGGATGACGGTGCCGTCGGCCGCGCGCACCTCCTGGCTCTTCGCGAACGGTTCCGTGCTCACGCCCGCAAGCGCCAACTGTCCGGCGAGCACGCTGGAGCTCTCGCTCACAAACAGTGAACCGAGCTCGAGCGGGATCGGCCACTTCGGGTCTGTCACGCTCTGAATGCGCCCGCCGATCCGGTCACGCGCCTCGACGACGACGACCTCGAAACCCGCTTCGCGCAGGGCCCGTGCCGCCGTCAGCCCGGCGATTCCGGCGCCGATCACCGCGATACGTTCGCCGGCTTCCGCGGCATCCGCGATCTCGAGCGCCGCGCGCAGGCCGGAGCCGAGAGCGCCGTGCACCGTGCCAGGCGCGTCGCTGGCCGTCGCCTCCCCGGCGAAGTAGAGCCGGTCGCTGAGCGAGCGGCGCAGCAGCGTGCGCTGCTCATCGCCGCTGTCGACGGCGGGGAAACTGAGTGCGCCGCGCGCGAATGGGTCGCCGCCCCAGTTCGAGCGCGCCATCCGCAGCGGCTGCGGAACGCCGCTCGGCGGGGTCGGGGTTGGCGTGCTGCTCGGCGAGGCGGTCGGCCTCGGCTGCGTCGGAAAGCACGCGGTGAGGGCCAGCAGTGTGATGCCGGATGCCGAAGCGATCAGAAAGCTGCGACGTTTCATCGGTGGGCGCCGCTGGCGCGCTCCTCTCCTGCTTGCCTGGTGCGAGCCGACTCGCCCGTAGGGCAGGGCGGGGGCGCACGCTCACAACGCTACTCCACGGGCCCCGATCCGCTCAGCTTTACAGTGCCGTCGCCGTGACCTACACTTGGTGAGGTTGTTGAATCCGCCAAGCTTTTTTGCGCCTATTTTCGTGCCGATCTCTGGTCGGTGTGATTCGGTGCGAACGGGCTTCGTGGCTGCGACCGGTAGAATGGCTGATGTGGTCGCTCGCAGGAATGCGGGTGGCGTACAGCAGGAAAGCCCTTAGGGCGGTGGCTCAATTGGTAGAGCAGCGGTCTCCAAAACCGCAGGTTGCAGGTTCGAGTCCTGTCCGCCCTGCAAGTCGGTGTTCATGCACCGGCCCACGAAAACCAGCTGGCGAAAGCTGGCTGGGAAAGGTGAGATCAGGTGGCCCGAAAAGTTATCGACGAACAACCCAGTGAGGATGTCGTCGCGAACGCCAAGAAAGACCGCGAGACCAAACGCGGGCCTTTCGCGCGGGTCAGCCTCTTCATCAAGCAGGTCATCACTGAGCTCAAGAAGGTCGTCACTCCGACCCGCAAGGAACTGCTCAGCTACACCGGTGTCGTGCTGGTGTTCGTCGTCATCATGATGGCTCTGGTGTCTGCTCTTGACTGGGTGTTCGCACTCGGTGTCACGTGGGTCTTCGGTTCACCGGCGGGATAGTTCCGATGGGCGCCTGGTGCAGTTGCGAACGCGGTTCTGCCGCATCCGCCTGAACATCGGGCAACAGCGAGCAACGCAATACACGAAGGATTGAGATTTAGTGTCTAAGACTGAGTACGAAGACGCCGACTGGGCGACGGCTGCCGAGCAGTCCGCCGAGGAAGACGAGGCACAGGAGGGCAACACGCTCGCCGAGGCCGAGGAGTCTGTCGAGTCTGCTGAGCACCTCGCCGTTCACGTTGTCGACGACGGCGACGTCGTCGTCGACCTCGATGCCGCTCTCGATGCCCTCGCCGAGTCGATCGACCCCGAGGCCGACGCCATCGTGGATGACGCACTCGACATCGACTCCGCCGACGAGGCCGAGGCCGCCGTGGAAGCCGTCGAAGACGAAGAGGCCGAGGCCGACCCGTACGAAGAGTTCCGTCAGGACCTGCGTTTCCTGCCCGGCAAGTGGTACGTCATTCACTCCTACGCCGGCTTCGAGCGCCGCGTGAAGCAGAACATCGAGAACCGCAAGGCGTCGATGGCCATGGAAGAGTACATCTACCAGGTCGAGGTGCCGATGGAAGATGTCGTCGAGATCAAGAACGGCCAGCGCAAGATGGTCACCCGTGTTCGCATCCCCGGCTACGTGCTGGTGCGCATGGACCTCAACGAGGACAGCTGGTCTGTCGTCCGCCACACCCCCGGTGTCACTGGCTTCGTCGGCAACGCCCACAACCCGACGCCGCTGCGCTTCGAAGAGGCGTTCGGCATGCTGAAGAGCCTCGTCGAGATCAAGGACGTTCCTGCCGCCAAGGGTGGCAAGGCCGGCGCGGTCAAGGGTGCGCAGCGCGTGCTGCAGGCCGAGGTCGACTTCGAGATCGGCGAGACGATCACCATCAAGGAAGGCTCCTTCGCGGGCCTGCCCGGATCGATCAGCGAGATCAAGCCGGAGAGCGGCAAGCTCACCGTGCTCGTGTCCCTGTTCGAGCGTGAGACCCCGGTCGAGCTCAGCTTCGACCAGGTCACCAAGCTCTAGTACCTCTGGCCTCACGGCCCCCACAAACCACCGTCGCTCGGACAGTCCGGGCGAACGGGAGAGTGCTCCGGCTACCGGAGCGTTCGATAAGAAAGAAGGAAGACAATGGCACCGAAGAAGAAGGTTACTGGTCTGATCAAGCTTCAGATCAAGGCCGGCGCCGCAAACCCCGCCCCGCCCATCGGCCCGGCCCTGGGTCAGCACGGCGTGAACATCATGGAGTTCTGCAAGGCGTACAACGCGGCGACCGAGGCCCAGCGCGGCAACGTGATCCCCGTTGAGATCACCGTGTACGAGGACCGCTCGTTCACCTTCATCCTGAAGACCCCGCCCGCCGCTGAGCTCATCAAGAAGGCCGCAGGCGTTGCCAAGGGTTCGGGTACCCCCCACACCGTCAAGGTCGCCAACCTCTCGCAGGCACAGGTTCGTGAGATCGCTGAGGCCAAGATGGTTGACCTCAACGCCAACGACATCGAGGCTGCCTCGAAGATCATCGCCGGCACCGCTCGCTCGATGGGCATCACGGTCTCCTAAGTAGGGGCCCCTTCACAACTTTCACCCGTGGCAGCGCCCGCCAGGCGCAGATGACCACATTCTCTCAAGGAGAAAAACATGGCACAGAAGTCAAAGGCCTACCGGGCCGCGGCCGAGAAGATCGAAGCCGACAAGTTCTACACCCCCACCGAGGCAGTCACGCTTGCCAAGGAGACCGGTTCCGCCAAGTTCAACAGCACGGTTGAGGTTGCCCTCAAGCTTGGCGTTGACCCCCGCAAGGCAGACCAGATGGTGCGCGGCACCGTCATCCTGCCCCACGGCACCGGCAAGACCGCTCGCGTCATCGTGTTCGCAACGGGCCCCGCAGCCGAGGCAGCTCTTGCTGCCGGTGCTGACGAGGTCGGCGGCGACGAGCTGATCGAGAAGGTGGCCGCTGGCTACACCGCTTTCGACTCCGCCGTCTCGACCCCCGAGCTCATGGGCAAGGTCGGTCGCCTCGGTAAGGTCCTCGGTCCGCGTGGCCTCATGCCGAACCCGAAGACCGGAACGGTTACGCCGGACACGGCCAAGGCCGTCTCCGACATCAAGGGTGGAAAGATCGAGTTCCGCGTCGACAAGCACGCCAACGTGCACTTCGTCGTCGGCAAGGCCGGCTTCACGGCCGAGCAGCTGGACGAGAACATCAAGGCCGCTCTCGAAGAGATCGTGCGTCTGAAGCCGTCGAGCTCGAAGGGCCGCTACATCCAGAAGGGTGCAGTGTCGACCACGTTCGGCCCCGGCATCCCGCTGGACGTCAACGCCATCTAGTTCTGCGTTTCTCAAGAAGGGCCCGTGTTCGCACGGGCCCTTTTTGCATGCCTGTCGAAACAACTCCGTTGGTTGAGCCTGTCGAAACCCGGGCGTGCTGTGCGAGCATGAAACGCATGAGCAGCGACACGAACGCGCATCCCGTCACCGACTATCTCGCGTCGATCGACAACGACGCAGATCGGGCAGCACTCGAGCGCGTGCTCGACGTCGCCCGCGAGGTCGCACCCGACGTCACGCAGGGCATGAGCTACGGGATGCCGACGCTGCTCTACCGCGGCAAGGGCTATGCCGCGACGATGCAGACCAAGGCGCACCTGGCGCTCTACCCCTTCAGCGGCAGTGTGCTCCCCGAGTTCGAGGCCGATCTCGCCGACTTCTCGCACAGCATCAGCGCACTCCGATTCTCCGCGGAGTCCCCGGTGCCCGCGTCGCTGCTGCGCCGCATCTTCGAGCTGCGCAAGGCGCAGATCGATGCGCAGCTGGCACAGAAACGATAGCGCGGCACCCGAAGTCAGATGGCTTGTGTGCGCGAAACCGCGCCGGTAGCGTGAGGAGTGGCTGACGGGTGCGGGGCGCCATTCGGCACCGCACGCGCCCGTGGTCGGGAGGCATCATGAGTTCCTCCGTCGCCCTGGAGCGGGGGCGCACCGCGTTCGGCGCCCACCGGTGGGCCGATGCGTTCGACGCGCTGCTCGAGGCCGACCGGATCGAGCCGTTGCCCGCGCAGGACCTCGAGCGACTGTCGACGTCGGCTCTGCTCACCGGGCAGGAGACCGTCGGCGTCGACATGGCGACGAGGGCGCACGAGGAGTTCCTCGCGCACGGGGACAGTGTCGCCGCCGCCCGGTGTGCCGCGTGGATCGGGATGTTCCTCTCGATCAGGGGTGATGTGGCGCAGGGCGGCGGCTGGTTGGCGCGGGGTCAGCGCCTCGTGCAGGAGAGCGTGGAGGCGAGCTCGGTCGCGGGCCTCCTCCTCGTGCCGGGGGGATTCGGGGCGCTCGAGGGTGGAGACATCGAGGGCGCGGCGCGCGCGTTCGATGCCGCGTGGGAGGTCGGGGTCGGATTCCACGACCCCGATGTTCTGGCGCTCTCTCAGCTCGGGCAGGGCCAGGTGAGGATCAGCCGCGGTCAGTTGAGCGACGGGCTGGCTCTCCTCGATGAGGCGATGGTCGCCGTGACAGCTGGAGAGGTTTCCCCGGTCCCGTCTGGGATCATCTACTGTGCTGTGATCGGCAGCTGCCGGATGGCCTTCGACCTGCGCCGCGCCCAGGAATGGACGACCGCGCTCGACCACTGGTGCAGCGACCGGCCGGACATGGTGCTGTTCAGCGGAATGTGTCAGGTGCACCGCGCACAGTTGTACACGCTGCACGGCGCCTGGAACGACGCCTTCAGCGCAGCGCGCGCAGCACAGGCGCGAGCCAGGCGCGGGGACTGGAATGCCACATTCGACGCCCTGTACGAAGAGGGCGAGCTGCACCGTCTGCGGGGAGAGGTCGACGCGGCCGCCGAGTGTTATCGACTCGCCAACGAGACCGGCTTCGAGCCGGAGCCCGGGCTCGCGCTGCTGCAGCTGGCCCGGGGTGACGCGCGGTCGGCGCAAAGCCGGATCCGCCGGGCAGTCGGTGGCGCCGATCCGGCATCCCGTCGCCGCCTGCTGGTCGCTCTGGTCGAGATTGAGCTCGCCGTCGGTGACATCACGGCGGCCAGGGCGGGGGCGGACGAGTTGGTGGCGATCACCCCGAGTGGGGCGATGCCCATGCTCGAGGCCATCGCGAATCAGTGCGATGGTGCCGTGCTCATCGACGAGGGCGACGCCGGTACCGCGCTGACCCGGATCCGCAGGGCCTGGGTGCTCTGGCAGGGGCTCGATGCCCCGTACGAAGCCGCGCGATGCCGCCTGCTCGCGGCGCGGGCCTGTCGAGCACTCGGCGACGAGGATTCGGCGACGATGGAGCTCGCGGCGGCGCGCGCTGCCTTCGCGGAGCTGGGCGCGATGGCGGAGCTCGGCGTTGCCGATGAGCTGGCGCTTGCGGGCGCCGCCGTGGTGACGGGGCCGCTGACCGCACGCGAGCGGGAGGTCGTGCGTCTGGTGTCGGCCGGCAAGACGAACAAGGCGATCGCCGCAGAACTGTTCATCAGCGAGAAGACGGTCGCCAGGCACCTCAGCAACATCTTCGCGAAGCTCGGCCTGCCATCGCGCGCCGCAGCGACGGCCTACGCATACGAGCACGGCCTCGTCTGATCTCCGATGGGCAGAATTACCCATGCCGTTTCCGCGGAATGGGCTGCATGCCCGACGCGAGCGGGGGCGGGCGATCCGTAGCGTCGCAGTCATGAACCTTCCACTGCTTGCCGGAGCGATCTCCACCGTGCTCTTCGCCGTGAGCTACCTGCCCATGCTGGCGAAGGCGGTGCACACCCGGGACCTTTCGTCGTACAGCCTGGTCAACATCGCAACCACGAATGTGGCCAATGGCCTGTACTCCCTCTACGTGTTCAGCCTCCCCGTCGGACCGATCTGGTTCCTGCACGGCTTCTACCTCCTCGCATCCGCGCTGATGCTTGTCTGGTTCATCCGCTTCCGCGCGGTCGCCGAGCGCGCGGTGGACGTCGGGCGCGGCCGCCGCATCCAGATGGCGGCCGCATCATGAACTGCGGCATGGCCGCGGGAGCGCTGACGCGTTCCGGAGCGGCGCCGTTGAGTGGCGCTCACATTTCTTCGTGAAAAGTATTGCCAGAAGTTCCCATCGCAGGTACTGTCGTTCCAAAGCGGTTTGCCAAACCGCTTTGCAAGCAGAACTACTCAGTCACTTTGTAGCGAGGACGGTACACGATGGTGTCGATTGCGGACGTCGCCGAGAAGGCGGGTGTGAGCCAGACGACGGTCTCACACGCGCTCAGCGGAAAGCGCAAGGTGAGCGATGCCGTGAAGCGGCGCGTCGAAGACGCCATGGTCGCGCTCGACTACGTTCCCAGCCGATCCGCCCAAAACCTGGCGCTGGGCATGACCAGGATCCTCGCCGTCCTCGTGCCGGACATCGGCAACGGATTCTTCGCCCAGCTCGCCAAGGGAGCGGAAGCCGCCGCGATCGCGCGCGGCTACAACATCCTCATCTGTGGCACCGGCTACGACAACGCACGCGAGGTGCAGTACCTCCAGATGATCCACTCGCGCGCCGTCGACGGCGTCGTGTACACCGCAGGCGAGCCACCGTCGGAGGCCGAGCTCTCGCGCGTCCTCGGCGGAATGCCGACTGTTCTCGTCGACGAGGAGATCGACGGGGCCGAACTGGCATCCGTCGTCTCCGACAACGAGAACGGCGGCCGTCTCGCTGCCGAGCACCTGCTGGCCCTCGGCCACCGTTCGGTGCTCGTCATGGGGGTCACGGGCGTGATCGGTCGGCGTCGTGTGCAGGGCTTCAGCGACGCATGGGCCGAGGGCGGCGGTGAACCGCTCGAGATCGTCTGGGGCACCGTCACGGCCGAGAGCGGCCGGGAGCGCATCGCCCCATTCGTCGAGCGGATCAGGAACGGCGAATTGACCTCAGTGTTCGCAGGGAGCGACCAGATGGCGCTCGGCGCGATGGAACTGCTGCGTGAACACGGACTCTCCGTTCCCCGCGACGTCTCCGTCCTCGGCTTCGATGACAGCCCGGATGCCCGATTCAGCAGCCCGTCACTGAGCACCGTGCGCCAGGACATTCTCGGCCTCGGCGGCCACGCGGTGACGATGTTGATCGACGAGTTGGAAGGGCTCTCGGAGGGCACCGCGCACGTCGTGCTGCCCGTGGAGCTGGTTGCACGAGAGTCGACGGCGCCGTTGGCGCCGGCACGAAACGAAGGATGGCAGTGAGCGTGACTACTCCGGAACCCCAGGCGGTGCACGCCGTTCCCGTTGACCAGGCAACGATGGCAAGCGAGAGCGCGCCACCCCGCGGCTACTCGGTCTTCTTCGGCGATGTGGCCATCGACGAGTACTACATCGCCCCGTACTTCCCTGCCGGTGGCGACAAGGTGAGCGTGCAGACGCTCGAAGAGCAGTTCGGCGGAATGTGCGCGAACGCGGCGTCGATCTTCGCGAACTACGGCATCCCGACGTCATTCATGTCCCAGCTGAACTCCAGGGCGTTGACGCAGCGCTTGCTCACGGAGCTGACGGACGCGGGCATCAGCACGAAGCACGTCATCTTCGATGAGGCCGTTCCCGACTCGAAGTGCATCATCCTGCTCTCGGGCGACCAGCACATCGTCATCATCCCGGACCTGGGCATCACCCACACCGAGATCTCGGTTGACGCCTTCGAGCACATGGCCAATGCCGAGTTCCTCTTCACCAGTCAGACCGACAGCATCCCGTTCCGGATGGGCGAGAAGAGGGCACAGGAGATCTTCCGCGACCTCTGCGATCGCGGGGTGAAGATCGTCATCGATCTCGACGTGTACCACCTCGAGAACCATCCGTCAGGACTCATCGAGTACTGCGACATCCTCTTCATGAACTCGCTCGGTTACGAGCGGTTCCGTGAATCGGGCAACGATGTGCAGTGGCTTCTGCAGAACAGAACCACCGCAATCGTCGTCACGAAAGACAGCGAGGGGTGCGATCTGTACACCCGCGATGGCATCGAGAGCATTCCCGGATACCCCGTGGAGCCCGTCGATGTGACAGGTGCAGGCGACACCTTCTCAAGTTCGTTCCTCTACGCCTATTCGACGACGAAGAACCTGGCCGAGGCCGCGCGGTTCGCCAATGCGGCGGCCGCGCTCTCCATCGGCACGGTCGGCGCGCGTGCCGGGAAAACCGACGCGGCAACTGTCCATGCGTTCATGGCAGAGCAGAGCGAACGACTTGAACTCGCCATTCCGTCCCCCACACACACCTCTCAATGAAGAAATGGTGACAACTATGACCAGCACGACCGGTTTCTCACGCCTGATGAAGAGCTACGGCCGCCTGACGATTTTCATGATTCCGATCGGAATCGCCATCAACTTCGTGGGCGGGCAGATCGCCCTCCTGCTCAAACTCCCCGTCTACCTTGACAGCATCGGAACCATCCTCGTCGGCGCTACCTGCGGCAGCATTCCTGGGGCGCTCGTCGGCCTGGTCTCCAACCTGCTCAACTCGATCACCTCGCCGACGAACCTCCCGTTCGCACTGTTGAACATCATGTTCGGTCTGCTCGCCGGGTGGCTGGCGAAGCGCGGCGTGTTCACCAGCTGGTGGAAGACGCTGCTGAGCGCGATCCCCTTCGCGATCATCGGCGGAGGACTCGGCGCCCTGATGACCATCTGGATCTTCGGTGGCCTGGGCGGCGGCGGCGGTGCCATCATCGTCGGTGCACTGGTTGCCTCCGGCATGGACATCAACACCGCGAACTTCGTCGCACAGATTCCCATGGACATCCTCGACAAGGTGCCGACCGTGATGATCGTCTACCTGATCCTGCTGCGCATCCCCAAGCGTCTCTACGTCAAGCTCCCGCTCGGCTACATCTACCTCAACAAGTCGGCAGCGGCCGCGAAGACGCCCGCGCACGTCTGACGCGGATCACCTTCCGCACAACATCTCTGGAGACGTGACATGTCAAGCGAATTCATTGATGGCTTTCGTCGACCAGCGACGCAGGGAAACGGCATCCGCGATCTGAACCCGATCACGGTCCTCGTGGCCCTCGCGTCGTTGGCGGCAATCGCCGTCGCAATCCCGGGGCTCCTCGCCCCCACCCTCATCTGTGCCAGCTTCGTCGTGATCGCGTTCTGCGCCGGCATCGGTCCGAGCTTCGCCTCGACCTACGCCAAGCTCTTCGCCGTCGTCGGGCTCATCCTGTTCGTTCTGCGCGCCGCATTCATCCCGGGCGAGCAGATCCTGTTCGAGGTCGGCCCCATCGCAGTGAGCATGGAGGGCGTCATCGAGGGGGCCCGCTTCACCCTGGTCGTCATGGCCATGTGCGGAGCGGTGACCTTGTTCTTCTCGTTGATCCCGATGAAATACCTCATGCTCGCGCTTGAGCTCAAGGGGATGACGCCGAAGGCGAGCTACGTGATCCTCGCCTCGTTCCAGTCCATCATCGACCTCGGCAAGAACGCCAAGGTCGTGATGGACGCACAGAAATCCCGCGGGATCGAGACGGAGGGCTCGATCGCCCAGCGCGTTCGTGCATTCGTGCCGATCCTCGCCCCCGTGTTCCTGGCCGCGATGAACGAGACCGAGGAGCGGGCGCTCGCGCTCGACGCCCGGGCATTCAACTCGCGGCAGGCGCACAGCCATCTGGTGATCCTGCACGGCATCCGCACGCGCGACATCGTTGTTCTGTGCGCTGCCGTGACCCTGGCCGCCGCCTCAATCCTGGGAGCTCTGCTGACGTGGTACTAGTGTCGATCAAGAATGTGGGCTTCACCTATGCCTACGCCGACGAGCCGGCGCTGAGCGACGTGTCGCTCGAGATCCAACCTGGCCTGTTGTACGGCGTCGTCGGTCTGAACGCCAGCGGCAAGAGCACGCTCTGCAGCCTCATCCGTGGCCTCATCCCGCATTTCCACGAGGGAGCACTGACGGGAACCGTCGAGATTCTCGGCACGAATCTCGCCGACTGGGACCCAGCGGAGCTGTCGCGCAAGATCGGCTACGTCTTCCAGAACCCGTTCACTCAGATCAGCGGGGTCAAGGACACCGTCTTCGAGGAGATCGCGCTCGGGCTCGAGAACCTCGGCGTGCCGCGGGAGGAGATGATCTCCCGTGTGAGCCAGGTCGTGGCCGAGCTCGGCCTCGAGGCGCTCATCGAGAAGAACCCGAACGGGCTCTCCGGCGGCCAACGCCAGAAGGTCGCCTTCGCGTCGATCATCGCGATGGATGCCGACTTCATCGTGATCGACGAGCCGACCTCGCAACTGGATCCCGAGGCCTCAGAGGCGGTCTTCGAGATCATCCGCGACCTCAAGAGGCGCGGCAAATCGATCATCCTCGTCGAACACAAGATCGACCTGATGGCGGAGTACGCCGACCGCATCATCGTGATGAAACAGGGCCGGGTCGTGATGGAGGGTGACGTCCGCGACGTGCTCACCTCGCCGGTGCTCGACGAGGCCGACGTGCCACGTCCGGAGGTCACGGAGCTGGCCCTCGCGCTCGAGAACGCCGGCCGACCACTCTCGGCCATTCCGATCACACGAGCCGAGGCGCACGTGCTCGTGCGCGAACGCCTGGAAGGACTTGCCCATGCCTATTGAACTGATCAACGCCTCCTTCACCTATCCAGACGGCTCTCCCGCCGTCGAGTCGGTGAACCTCACCATCAACGACGGTGAACGGGTGGCCATCGTCGGCCAGAACGGCGCAGGCAAGACCACGACCGTCAAGATGATGAACGGTCTGCTCCGGCCGAGCAGCGGAAGTGTCGCGGTCGACGGCGTGCTCACGAGCGCGCGGACGACGGCCGTAACCGCGAAAACCGTCGGCTACGTGTTCCAGAACCCCGACGACCAGATCTTCGGGAGCACCGTCAGGGGCGAGCTGGAGTACATGCCGCGGTACCACAAGTGGGATGAGGTCAAGCGGGAGGCGCGCGTCGCCCGTGCAGCCGACCTCACCGGTGTCGCCGAGCACTTCGACGTGAACCCGAACGATCTGCCATTCGCCATCAAGAAGTTCGTCGCGATCGGGGCCATTCTCGTCGGCGAGTGCAGGTACGTCATCCTCGATGAGCCGACGGCCGGCCTCGACAGCCGCGGCCTTGCGCTCCTCAACCGGATGATCGACCAGTTGGAGGCAGAGGGGATCTCGGTGATCACGATCACCCACGACATGCGCTTCGTCGTCGAATCCTTCAACAGGGTCGTCGTCATGGCGCATCGGACCGTCATCGCCGACGCCACGGCCACCGAGGTCTTCGCGAGTGACGGCATCCTCAAGGAAGCCAAGCTCAAGCGGCCGGAGGTCGCTCAGTTGGCCCGCGATCTCGGGCTCAGCCACACCGCACTCCGCCTCGGCGACGTTCTCCCGCTCATCGCCTGAGCGCACCTTCCCGTCAACTTCACTACTGCCCGCGAGGGCAAGAACGGTACGAACATGACCACGAACAGACTTCTCACCACCTTCGATTCCGCCCACCCGGTCTTTGCGATGCTCCACCTCAAGGGTGACGGAACCGCGCAGAAGCTGGAGATCGCCAAGCGCGAGATCGAGACCCTGTGGGCCGGTGGCGTTGACGCAGTGATCGTCGAGAACTACTACGGCTCGGTCGACGAGGTCGTACTCGTCTGCGACTACCTGCGCGCCAGTGCCCCCGAGGTCGTCTTCGGCATCAACGTGCTGAACGATGACTGGCGTGCCTTCGAGCTGGCCAATGAGTACGGGGCCAGGTTCATCCAGCTCGACTCCGTCGCCGGCCACCTCGCTCCGGCCGAAGACGCGGACTTCGCCGCGCGGCTGGCCGAGGAGAGGGCTGCATCGAACACCTTCGTGTTCGGTGGTGTGCGCTTCAAATACCAGCCCTACCTCTCCGGGCGCTCGCTCGAGGAGGACCTCCTGCTCGGCGTTGAACGCGCAGACGCGATCGTCGTGACCGGCGAGGGGACAGGCAAGGAGACACCGCTGGAGAAGACCAGCGAGTTCCGACGCATCGTCGGTGCGGACTTCCCGCTCGTCGTCGGTGCGGGCGTCACCGTTGACAACTGCCGTGCCCAGCTGGAGAACGCCAACGCGGTGATCGTCGGCAGCTACCTCAAGGACACCTACCAGGACACGGGTGACGTGGACGGCGCGCACGTGCGCGAGTTCGTCGCCGCCATCCGTGCGCTTTCCGCACCGGTCGGCAGCGGAGTCTCGGTGTGAGGAAGATCATCCTCGACGTCGACACAGGCAACGACGACGCCGTCGCGATCATGATGGCCGGATTGCACCCGGATCTCACGCTGCTCGGGTGCACAACGGTTGCTGGCAACCTTCCGGTCGCGAACACCACCGAGAACACGCTGCGCGTGCTGCACCACATCGGCCGCAGCGACGTGCCGGTCTTCCGCGGACTCGGCGCCCCATTCGCCCCGCACCCGTTCCCGACACCGGCCGAGTTTGTGAGCTCGGCGACTCCCGTCCACCAGGAGGAACTCGAACTCGCGCCATCCCCGGTGGCCGTCGATCCGACGCCGGCCGTCGAATGGCTCGTCGAGACGCTCCGCGCCGCAACGGAGAGGATCACCCTCGTCCCTGTCGGGCCGCTCACCAACATCGCGGCAGCCATCACCATCGCGCCGGAGATCGTGGATGCCGTCGACGAGATCGTGATCATGGGAGGCAGCGCCTCGCACGGCAACGAGACCTCGCAGGCAGAGTTCAACATCTTTCAGGATCCGGTTGCCGCGCACGTGGTCATGAATGCAGGATTCGACCGGCTGACGCTCGTGACACTCGATGCGACCAGACACGCGCGCGTCTCAGCGGCGCAGTGCCGTGAGCTGGAGGCGCTCGGAACCGCCGGCGCGATGGCGACGGCGCAGATCCTCGACTACTACATCAGGGGGAACGGCAACTCGTCGCCAGACGGTGCCGCAGTGCACGATGCGCTCTGCGTCGCCTACCTGCTCGATCCCGCCGTCATCGAGGTCGCCCGATTGCACGTCGCGATCGACACCGTCGGCTTCCACAGCTACGGTCGCACCCTCATCGACCTCACCGGCATCAGCGGTCAGAGGCCGAACTCATCCGTCGCGCTGAAGGCAGACTCTGCACGATTCTTCGAGCTGCTGCGCGGAACTCTCGCGGCCTAGCGCCGCCTCCACCAGAACGAAAGGTTCGTGCACCCGTGAAACAAGCACTCATCATGGATGTCGACACAGGGGTCGACGACGCCCTGGCATTGCTCTACCTGCTCGCAAGCCCCGAGGCGGAGGTGGTGGCCATCACCTGCACGGCTGGCAATGTCAGTGCGCAGCACGTCGCCAGGAATAACCTGGCCCTGCTTGAACTCTGCGGGGCCAGCCACATCGAGGTGGCGCTGGGCTCAGAGGTTCCGCTTGTGCAGCCCCTCGAGACCGCCGAGGCCACGCATGGCCCGCAGGGCATCGGCTATGCCGAGCTGCCGGAGCCGACCACGTCGTTGTCGCCTCGGCACGCCACAGAGGTATGGGCAGACATTGTGCGCAGTCGCCCTGGCGAGGTCATCGGCCTCGTCACCGGTCCGCTCACCAATCTCGCACTCGCGCTCCGCATCGAGCCTGAGCTTCCTCTGCTGCTCAAGCGCCTGGTCGTCATGGGTGGCTCGTTCAACCACATCGGGAACACCACGCCGACGAGCGAGTGGAACATCGCGGTCGACCCGGATGCCGCCAAGATCGTCTTCGACGCCTTCTCCGTCCTTCCCCCCGAGCGGCGTCCAATCGTGTGCGGCCTCGACATCACCGAGCAGATCGGGCTGCTGCCGGAGGACATCGCGCGCATCGCCGAGCTCGCCGGGAGCACCCCGGCCGAGACGCTCGACCCCGAACAGCCTCGAGGCACCCGGTCGACGGCCTCGAACCACATCGTTCGGCACCTGTCGGACGCGGTGCGCTTCTACGTCGAGAACCAGAACGACAACGGGGACGGCTACCGCGCCCACATGCACGACCCCTTCGCCGCCGCACTTGCAATCCAGCCGGAACTGGCCGAGTACCGCTCGGCCACGGTCGACGTGGAGTTGACCGGAACGCTCACACGGGGCACGACGGTCGCCGACTACCGGGGCATGTGGGGCAGAGAGCACAACGCCGACATCGCCACCTCAACTCAGCCACGCGTTTTCCTCGACCAGTTGGTCGAACGAGTCGGGCGCTTCGCCCGTGACAAGGGAGTTTCATCATGAGCCGCATCCTGTTGGCGGGGGAGTCGTGGTCGACGACGTCTGTTCATTCGAAGGGTTTCGACACCTTCATCACCACGCACTATGAGGAGGGTGCAGGCTACTTCATCGCGGCCCTTGAGGCGGCGGGGCACGAGGTGGTCTTCCAGCCGAACCACGTGGCCGCTGACCGTTTCCCCACCACGGCGGCCGAGCTCGACGAATTCGACGTCGTCGTGTTGAGCGACATCGGCTCGAACACGCTGCTGCTTCCTGCCTCGGTGTTTCAGAGGAGCGTGCGGATGCCGAACCGACTCCAGGTGCTCGCCGACTGGGTGCGGGGCGGTGGAGCACTGCTCATGGTCGGTGGCTACCTGAGCTTCCAGGGAATCGAGGCGAAGGCCAACTACCGGGCCACGGCGCTCGCTGAGGTGCTCCCGGTGGAGATGGAGATCGGCGATGACCGCGAGGAATGCCCGGAGGGCGCGGTGACGGTGTTGGCCACCGAGCACCCGGTCACCAGAGGCATGGACGCCGAGTGGCCGCACCTGCTCGGATTCCACCGGCTTGTCGCCAAACCGGGTGCGCAGGTCCTCGCCACGACCAACGAGCGGCCGATGCTCGTCGTCGATGAGGTTGGTGCCGGCCGGGTGGCCGCCTTCGCGAGCGACATGGGGCCGCACTGGCTACCGGCAGAGTTCCTCGCGTGGGACGGCTTCGCCGCCCTGTGGCCGCAACTGACCGACTGGCTCGCCGCATCCGGCAGCAGCTCGAAGTAGAAGGAAATCGACGAAGAGATGAGTGACGTGACCCTGAGCGATGTACCACCAGCCGGACTCGTCGAGGCGCAGCGCCTCGCGATTCGGTTGGCCGAGGCCGCGGCCGCCGAGGCACGGCCGGGCGAGACCGAACGTGAGGTGCGCGACCGCATCGACGCCCAGGTCGTCGAAGCGGGGGGAACCGGAGTGTGGACGCCGACGACGGTCGGGTTCGGCATCGGAACCCTCAGCTGCTTTCCCACCGATGTTCCGAGCGAGCGCGTGCTGTGGAATCTGGACCTCGGCATGGTCGACGTCCACCCGGTCACCCCAGACGGCTGGTGGGGTGACTGCACCCGCTCCTTCCAGGTGGGCGACAGCGTGGCGCAGGCCCAGGCCCTGGCGACGATCGAGCGGATCCACGCGACCGTGCTCGCAGCGGCGAAACCGGGAATGCGTGCCTGCGACTGGTTCGGTGTCTTCAAGGAAGAGCTCGACAAGACCGAGTTCGTCCTGCTCGATCGCCTCTCGAACATCGGCCACTCGCTCGTGCAGAACTCCTCATACGACGAGGGCTACATCGACGCGTGGAACGAGACGGTGATGACCGGGGCCTGGGCCGTCGAGCCCTTCATCGGCAACCACCTGTACGGGGTGAAGCGGGAAGACGTGGTCTGGTTCGGGCCATCGCGCTGCACGGTCATCGCGTAGTCCACGACGGCAGTTCCACCAGCGGGAGGGTTCCATGAGCGACGCGCACGGAGCGGGGCGAGCGCAGTTCGCCGCGATGATGCGGCTGCCGGGGGTGCCATGGTTCATGGCGACCTCGGCGGTCGCACGCCTCCCCATCGCCATGGCGAGCATCGCCTTCCTGCTCTACGTCCAACGGATGACCGGCACCTTCGCCGATTCGGGTTTGGTCAGCGGCTGCGTGCTTCTCGGTGTCGCCTTCGGCACCGTGGCCCAGGGGCGGCTGATCGACGCGTTCGGCATGCGACGCACCCTCGCGCCTGTGCTCGTGCTGTTCTCGCTCGTGGCGGCGATGAACTTCGCGGTCGTCGAGCTGCGCGCCCCGGTCGCCGTGCTGGCGGCGTCCGCACTGCTGTTCGGCGTCACGCAACCCTCCGTGTCGCCGGCCTCCCGCTCGGTGTGGGCCACGGAGCTGCCGAGCGGTCGGATGCTGGATGCGGCTCTCAGCTACGAGGCGATCAGCCTCGAGATCTTCTTCATCCTCGGGCCGGCACTGGCCGGAGGTCTCGCGGCACTGCCATGGGCCGGAACCGGGTTGCTGGTCACCGTCGTGCTGCTCGTCGGCGGCTCGGCGGCGTTCCTGGCGATGCCGCTCGTCGGGCGGGCCGGGCGGAAGGAACGTCGGGGAGAGCTGCGGCGGATCGAGCGGCGCGAGAGCCGGCGCGTGTCGCGCGCACTGGTGCGGAACCCCGGCCTGCACACCCTGGTGCTCATCGCCGGCGGCTTCGGGGTGCTCCTCGGCACGGTCGAGGTCGTTGTCCCCGCCGTGGCGGTCGACGCCGGGAATCTCGCGCTCGGCGGGGTGCTGATCGGAGCATGGTCGCTCACCTCGGTGGCATTCGGCCTCGTCTACGGCATCCGGCCGTGGCCGCGGGCCCTGCACAGGCGGGCGCCAGTGCTGCTCGCCGGCTTCGCTGTCCTGATCGCGATCATGACCATTCCGCTGAGCTTCGCCGGCTTCGTCGTCGCGCTGATGATCGCTGGCACGCTCATCACACCGCAGGCGACGGCGCATTCCCTGCTCGTCGATCGGATCGCCCCGGCGGCCGCATCCGGTGAGGCGTTCGCCTGGGTCGTCACGGCGGTCACGCTGGGGCTGGGCCTGGGGCAGGGGAGTGCCGGCCTGCTCGTCGCGGCCGCCGGTGTGCAGTCGGCGCTCCTCGCTGCAGTGCTCGCCGGCCTCCTCATCGCCGGCATCGCCTGGCTTCGCCGAGCGACCCTCCTCCCAGCCGGACCGGCGACGGCCGCATCCACCCCCATCGATCCGATGCCGGCTGTGGCCGCATCTCACCCGGAGACGACATGACAACCACGCTCTACCTCAGCGACCTCGACGGCACCCTGCTTGCCTCGGACGGCACGCTCAGCGCTGTCACGCGCACGACGATCAATCGCCTGGTCGCGGACGAGGGCCTGCTGTTCAGTTACGCGACCGCGCGCTCATATGAGTCCGCCCGCGTCGTGCTGGCCGGTCTCGATGTGCGGATCCCGGTGGCCGTCTACGGTGGTGCGCTCATCGTCGATGGGCGAAACGGCGAGGTGCTGGCGCGGCACGGACTGGACGGGTCTGTGGTCGCGCTTGTGCTCGCCGAGTGCCGGGCCAGGCAGCTGCCGCCACTCGTCTACGAGTTTCGCGACGGCCGGGATTGGGTCAGATGGAACCGGGCCGAGGAGAGTGCCGGCACCCGCAACTACACGGTGTCCAGGGCGGGCGACCCCCGGATGCGCCCCGTCGATTCCTGGGCGGAGCTTCCGGAGACCGACGTCTTCTACCTGACCATCATCGGAGGGCGTGAGGCCATCGAGCAGGCGGCGGAGGCGCTGGTCGCTCCGCTCGCGGGTCGAGCGCACATTGTCGTGCAGCGCGACAACTACTTCCCCGATGAGTACTGGCTCGAGATCAGCGCCGTCGAAGCGAACAAGGCGGTCGCCGCCGCCGAGCTGCAGCGCCACGCCGGCGCTGCCCGCCTCGTCTGTTTCGGCGACAACAACAATGACCTGCCGATGTTCGCGGTCGCCGATGCGAGTTTCGCGATGGCCAACGCCAACGCGATGGTGCGCGGGGCGGCGTCCGCCGTCGTCGCAGCCAACGATGACGACGCCGTTGTGCACCAGATCGCACTGCTGCACAGCACATGAAACGGCCCCGAGGCGCCGTGATTCCGGTGCCTCGGGGCCGCGCATCCGCTGAGCGGCAGGTGCCGTGTGGGCTCAGCCGATGCGGATCATCTTCTTGTTGACGAACTCGTCCGCGCCGAAGCGGCCGAGCTCGCGGCCGGAGCCGGAACGCTTGACGCCACCGAACGGCAGCTCGGCGCCGTCCGCCGCGACGACGTTGATGAACACCATGCCCGCCTCGATGCCGTCGGCCACGCGAAGCGCCTGCTCCGGGTCGGTGGTGAACACGAAGGAGCCGAGACCGAACGGGGTGTCGTTGGCGAGCTCGATCGCCTCGGCCTCTGAGGCGACGCGGTAGATCGAGGCGACGGGGCCGAAGAACTCCTCGTGGTAGACGTCGTTGCCCGGGGCGATGTCGGTGAGCACGGTCGCCGGGAAGAACGTGCCGTTGCGCGGAGCGCCGGCCACGAGCGTCGCACCCTGGGCGACTGCGCGGTCGAGCTGGTCCTGCAGGCCGTCGGCGGCCTTGGCCGAGGAGAGCGGGCCGAGGTTGGTGCCCTCCGCCATCGGGTCGCCGGGTGCTGAGGCGGTGAAGGCGGCCGTGAACTTGGCGAGGAAGTCGTCGTAGAGCTCATCGATGATGATGAAACGCTTGGCGGCGTTGCATGCCTGGCCGTTGTTGTCGATGCGGGCGAGCACGGCGGCCTCGACGGTCGCGTCGAGGTCGTCGGTGCTGAGCAGGATGAACGGGTCGGACCCGCCGAGCTCGAGCACGACCTTCTTCAGGTGGCGCCCCGCAATCTCGGCCACGGCCGCGCCGGCGCGCTCTGAGCCGGTCAGCGAGACGCCCTGAACGCGCGGGTCGGCGATGATCGTGGCGATCTGCTCGTGCGAGGCGTAGATGTTGACGTAGGCGCCGACGGGGAACCCGGCGTCGAGGAAGATCTGCTCGATGGCCGCGGCGGATTCCGGGCACTGCTCTGCGTGCTTGAGCAGGATGGTGTTGCCGACGATCAGGTTCGGGCCGGCGAAGCGGGCCACCTGGTAGTAGGGGAAGTTCCACGGCATGATGCCGAGCAGCACACCGAGCGAGCGCCGGCGGATCAACGCCGAACCCTCGCCGGCGAGCAGCGTGATCGGCTCGTCGGCCATCAGCGACTCGGCGTTGTCTGCGTAGTACTCGAAGATGTAGGCGGCGAAGTCCACCTCGCCGAGGGCCTGCTCGAGCGGCTTGCCCATCTCGCGCACGATGATCTCGGCGAGGGCGTCGCGACGCTCGACGTGCAGCTCGGCGACACGGCGGATCAGCGCCGCGCGCTCGGCGACAGTCGAACCCCGTGACCACCCGCGATGCGCGGCGTCCGCGCTGTCGATCGCGGCCGCAAGCTCGGCGTCCGTGATGGTCGGGTATCGCTTGACTGTTTCGCCCGTCGCCGGGTTGGTTACTGCATACGCGCTCATGGGTTCCTCTCAACCGCTACGGCATCGCACGACTCGAGGCGAGCAGCGATGCACACGTGCGACAAGCTTATGGGCAAGGTGTGCCCGGGTGAATGGACGTGATGGCAAAATGTCGCCCGGTATTCGACAGGCTGGCGAAGCCGCCGCGCGGTCGAACGCTCAGGCGGCCGGCGCGTCAACGGTGCCCGGATTCGCGACGACGACCGCGCGAATGCGGTCGTAGCTGAGCCCGACCCGCTCGCCCCGCTCGGCTACGTGGGCTGCGTGCACGGTGCAGCTGATCGGCCGGGGGAGGCCCGGTACCGCGACGGAGACGGTGGAGGACCCGCCGAGGAAGAAGGTGTCGACGACGGTGCCCTCGATCGCGCCGTCTGTTCCGGTGATCCGCACATCCTCCGGGCGGAGCACGAGAGTCACCTGGTCGCCTGGGGCATGGTTGTGCGTGGCAGGCAGGAAGCCGATCGCCGGCGTCGTGACGCCGCCGGCCACCGCCGTTCCATCGATGAGATTCGCCGAGCCGATGAAGTTGGCCACGAAGCGCGTCGACGGGCTCGAGTAGAGCCCGACAGGGTTGTCGAGCTGCTCGATCGCACCACGGTTCAAGACGGCGACGCGGTCGGCCATCGACATCGCCTCCTCCTGGTCGTGGGTGACGACGACGAAGGTCATGCCGACCTCGTGCTGCATCCGCTTGAGTTCGAGCTGCATCTCGGCGCGCACCTTGCGGTCGAGCGCCGAGAGGGGCTCGTCGAGCAGCAGGAGCCGGGGGCGCTTGACGAGCGCCCTGGCCAGGGCGACCCTCTGCCGCTGGCCGCCGGAGAGCTTCGCCGGACGGCGGCGCTCGAACTCGGAGAGACCGATGATGTCGAGCATCTCGCCGACCCGGCGCCGGATCTCGGCCTTCTCGACCCCGTCGGCCTCAAGCCCGTACGCGATGTTCTGGCCGACGGTCATGTGCGGGAACAGCGCGTACGACTGGAACATCATGTTGATCGGCCTGCGATGCGCAGGCAGGGAGGTCAGATCCTGTCCGTCGAGCAGAATGCTCCCGGCGCTCGGCGTCTCGAAGCCGGCGATCGCGCGCAGGAGGGTCGTCTTGCCGCACCCGGACGGGCCGAGCAGGGCGAAGAACTCGTTGTCGGCGATCGACAGGGAGATGTCCTTCAGCGCGGCCACCTCGCCGTAGCTGTGGCTGAGGCCACGGATGTCGAGGAGGGGCGCGGTGGTCGTGGTCGTGCTCATAGGGAATCCGTCACTCGGGTCAGGCGTTGCGCACCGATCACGGTGAGAACGCTCACGAACAGCAGCATGGTCGCGAGGGCGTTGACCTCGGGGGTGACGCCGAAGCGGACCATGGAATAGATGGCAATGGGCAGGGTCGGGGTGGTCGGGGCCGCGGTGAAGAAGGCCATCACGAACTCGTCCAGGGAGAGCGTGAACGACAACAGCGCACCGGCGACGATGCCGGGTGCGAGCTGCGGCAGGGTGACCTTCATGAACGTCCGCATCGCCCCGGCGCCGAGATCCTGCGACGCCTCCTCCAGATTCGGGTCGAGACTGGCCAGGCGCGCCAAGACGATCGCCGTGACGAACGCCATGGCGAATGTCACGTGCGCGATCACGACAGAGTGCAGTCCGAGCGTGACACCGAGCAGCGAGAACAGGCTGAGCAGTCCGATCGCGAGCAGCAGATCGGGCAGCAGGGCCGGCGCGATGGCGAAGGCGCGCACCAGCCCGCCGCGTGTATAGCGGTGGATGCCGACCGCGAGCAGTGTTCCGAGTGCGGTGGCGAGCAGGGTCACCAGGCTGGCGACGATGAGCGTGTTGCGGAGCCCGGTCGTGATCGCCTCATCAGCGAACACCGCCGGGTACCACTCCAGGGAGAAGCCGCGCCAGACGAACAGGTTCGCCGAGGCGTTGAACGACATGATCACGACGACGAGGATCGGCAGGTACAGGAAGAGGTAGGTGAGCCAGAACGGCAGCTTGATCAGCCGGGAGTTACGCACGGGTGGTCACCTTCCTCTCGGCCGGGCCCTCGGTCACCCGGCGGGATGCCCGCTGCTGGGCGAAGAGCAGCAGCAGGAGCATGATCGTCAGCACGAGTGCGATGGCGGCACCGAACGGCCAGTCGCGTGCCTTGAGGAACTGATCGCGCACGAGGTTGCCGATCAGCACGGTCTTGCCGCCGCCGAGCAGCTCCGGGATGACGAAGTTGCCCATCGCCGGCACGAACACGAAGACGCAACCGGTGAGCACGCCGGGAATCGAGAGCGGAAAGGTGACCGTGCGGAACACCCGCCATGGGCTCGACCCGAGATTCGTCGCGGCCTCAGCCAGCTGGGCGTCCTGCGCAGACAACGAGGAGTACAGCGGCAGCACCATGAGCGGCAGGTACATGTACAGCAATCCGACGACGACGGCCGGCTGCGTGTAGAGCAGTGTGAGCGGTTCGTCGATGATGCCGACCGCCTGCAAGCCCTGGTTGATCCACCCCGCGTTGTTCAGCAGCAGGATCCAGGCGTAGGTGCGGATCAGGAAGTTGGTCCAGAACGGCAACAGCACTGCGACCAGGGCGATGGTGCGCCACTTGGCCGGCAGGCGCGTGATCACGAGTGCCGTCGGGTAGCCGAGCAGAAGCGCCAGCAACGTGACGATCAGCCCGATGCCCACAGAGGTCGCGATGACCTTGAGGTAGAGCGGGTCGGCTAGGCGCGCGAAGTTGTCGAGGGTGAAGGTGAACTGCACGCCGCCGAAGCGGCCGCGGGTGAAGAAGGCGTAACTGGTGATCAGCAGGATCGGCACGGCCACGAAGAGGCTGAGCACCACCATGCCGGGGGCGAGGAAGGGCGCGGGCGCCCACCTCCGGCGCGACCCACGAGGGGCGGCGCCGGAGGGGGCGGTGTCGGATGTCACGGAGCCGTGCCCTGTCTAGCCTGCGGCCATGATCTCGGTGGCCAACTTCGTGTACTCGGGACTGAACTCGCCGAGGTCAACGATGGTCTCCTGCTCGAGCAGTTCGGCCGGGGACATGGCGAGGTTCGGGTACGCGGCGATCACGGCCGGGTCGACGAGGGCCATGGCGGCCTCGTTGGGAACCTTGTACAGGATGTTCTCCGCCACCCAGGACTGCACGTCGGCCTCGAGAATGTAGTTCACGAAGGCCA
Source organism: Microterricola gilva (assembly GCF_004217495.1). Lineage (NCBI taxonomy): Bacteria > Bacillati > Actinomycetota > Actinomycetes > Micrococcales > Microbacteriaceae > Microterricola > Microterricola gilva. The sequence goes on along the minus strand of NZ_SHLC01000001.1, from coordinate 3,132,607 downwards.
TCGCGGCCTCCTTGTTCTTCGAGGTCTTCAGCACGGTCATCGTGTCGACCCAGAGGTCGCTTCCCTCCTCCGGGACGACGAACTTGATGTTCGGGTCCTCGGCGATGCCGTAGTTGCACCATCCGTCCCACGCCTCGGTCATCGATGCCTCGCCGGAGACGAGCTTCGTGTAGAAGGTCGTGTCATCGAAGGCAAGCAGGGTGTCCTTGGTTGTCAGCATCTGCTCCTTGACCGCGTCGAGGTCGTCGGGGTTGGTCGAGTTGACGGAGAGGCCCATCGCCTTCAGCGCCGGCAGCGCCATCCAGCGTTCCGTCGAGAGCATCGTCGTCTTGCCGACGAGGTCCGGTGCAGGCTCCAGCAGCTCGTTCCATGACGTTGGGGTGGTCGGGACCAGGTCGGAGCGGTAGCAGAGCCCCGTCGTGCCCCACGCGTACGGCATCGAGAAGGTGTTGCCGGGGTCATAGGCGAGTTCCTGGGCCTCCGCGTACAGGTTCTTCTCGTTGGGGATGAGTGACTCGTCGAGTGGCTGCAGCAGGCCGGCCTCATTCAGGGCCTGCGCGTACTGCCCAGAGACGAAGGCGACGTCGATGCCGGAGTCGCCACCGGCGGTGAGCTTGCCCATGACCTCCTCATTGGTCGCGTGATTCACGATCGTGATCGGGATGCCGGTGGCCGCCTCGAAGGTCTCGGCGAGATCCTCGGGGTAGTAGTCGGCCCACACGCTGACGACGAGGCTCTGCTCGGTCACGTCGGCGTTCGGGTCGAGCTCGGCGCTCTCGGATCCGGCGGAGCATGAAGCGAGAGCCAGCGTTGCGACGGTTGCCATCGCAAGCAGCGAGACTTTCCTGTAATGCATGGTGCCTCCACAGTGTCGGGAATGCGTCGCGTCCACGTTGATCGCGACCCGCGCCAGCGGTGCGTCGTGGCGTGTGAGTAAAGTATGGGCGCGACGCGCCGTGTGATCAACAGTTTTTATGTAACGGTTTTGCGCATTGAGCAAATTTGTGAGAGCAAGCTTGCGCTTTTTCGTTGACATCTCGGCCGGAATGGATAGTGTGAAATCCCGGCATACGGCACCGCAGGGTGTCGGCCGACAGTGGGGCAATGAGGCGCCGCTGTTGAGAGAGAGGTAGCTCGTGAATTTCATGCCAACGCCCCCGAAGCAGCAGCTCTACATCGACGGGCAGTTCACCGACGGAACGTCAGGCGAATCGTTCGACGTGATCAGCCCCGTCACCGGAGAGCGCATCGCCACCCTGCCCCTGCCGAGTTCGGCCGATCTCGATCGGGCGGTTGCCGCAGCACGCGCCGCTCAGCGCGAGTGGCGTCAGGTCGGAGTCTGGCAGCGGGCCGCCATCTGCCACCGCATCGGAGACGAGCTTGAGAAGCGTGTCGACGACCTCGCCCGATTGCAGACCCTCGAGCAGGGAAAGCCGCTCGCGGAGTCTGTCGCCGACATCAAGGAAGCGGCGCAGCTGTTCCACCTGCACGCGGAGGACGCGGTTCGTCTGCACGGTGAGACCTTCCCCTCGAATGACACGAACAAGCGGATGTGGTCGTTCTACAAGCCCGTCGGCACCTGGGCGATCATCACCCCCTGGAACTTCCCGCTCCTCATGCTCGCCGAATTCGTTGCCCCCGGCCTCGCCACGGGCAACGCCCACGTGGTGAAGCCGCCGACACACACCTCGCTGACCGTGCTTGCCGCGCTCGAGGCCTTCGAGGCCGCCGGCGTGCCGAAGGGCCTCGTCAACGTGCTTCCTGGCGAGGGCGATTTCGGGTCGAAGCTGGTCTCCCACGACGGCATCGACGCGATCGGCTTCATCGGTTCCTCGGCGACCGGGGCGAAGATCCACGCGACATCAGGGCTCAAGCGCTCGATCATGGAGCTCTCGGGCAACGGCCCGCTGATCGTGCTCGAAGACGCCGATCTGCAGCGCGCGGCGCAGGCCGCCGCAGACGGTGCCTACTTCTGCGCCGGCCAGGTCTGCTGCGCGACCGAGCGCGTGCTCGTGCATGCCAATGTGCACGACGCCTTCATCGAGCAACTCCTGAAGACCGTCGACGGTGTCACCCTCGGCAACCCGTTCGACTCGGCCGTCAACCTCGGGCCGCTCAACAACGAAGGCGTCGCATCGAAGATGGACAGGCACATGGAGGATGCCCGCACGCGCGGCTTCGACGTGCTGGCCGGTGGCGGCAGGCGCTCGGGCCAGCCGACCGATCTCTACTACGAGTTCACGATCGTCGACGGCGTCAGCGAAGACAGCCTGCTCAGCGTCGAGGAGTCGTTCGGCCCGGTCGTTCCCGTGATCACGGGGGCCTCGGATGACGAGCTGCTGCGCATCGCGAACGCCGACGCGCTCGGCCTGCAGTCGGCCGTGTTCACGAACGATTTGTCGAAGGCCTACCGCTTCGTCGAGGAGATCGAGACCGGCCAGGTCATCGTGAACGACAGCAACGGATTCTGGGACATCAACATGCCGTTCGGTGGTGCGGGCGGCAAGAACACCGGTTGGGGCCGGATCGGTGGCAAGCACACGCTGATCGACATGAGCGATCTGCGCACGGGCGTCATCCACCTCAACCGCTGAACACGTGCGCCGCGCAGAGCGGCGCCGAGCCGTGGTGCCTCGCCGAGCGCGGCGAGGCACCACGCAGCCCACCCCCAATTGCGAGGAGTCGCACCATGCCGTCATCCGCGACCATTCCGGGCCTGCAACAGGCTCGTCCCGTTCCGTTCTGGATCGACAACGCGCAGGCGCCGGAACGCCTCCCCGCCCTGCGCGCCACCATCGACACCGAGCTTCTCGTCGTCGGCGGGGGATACACCGGCCTCTGGACGGCGCTGTTGGCCAAGGAGGCCGATCGCGAAGCGCGGGTGGTCCTGCTCGAAGCCGGCGGTCTCGGCAATGCGGCGAGCGGCCGCAATGGCGGGTTCTGCTCGCCGAGTCTGACCCATGGCTTCACCAACGGCATCGAGCGCTGGCCGGAGGAGATCGACACGCTGGTGCGACTGGGCATCGAGAACCTGCACGCGATGCAGGCGACGCTCGAGCGTTACGGCATCGACGCCGACTTCGTGATGTCTGGAAAGGTCGCATTCGCGCGCACCCCGTGGGAGGCCGCCGGGCTCGAGGAGGCGGCACAGGCCAGTACAGCCCACGGCGACCCTGCACGATTCATCCCGGCAGAGGAGATCCCCGAGTGGACGAGCTCGCTGTCGTACGTCGCCGGCATGCACATGCCGAACTATGCGCTCGTCGACCCGTACAAGCTCGTCCTGGGGCTGCGCCGGGTGTGCCTCGAGCTCGGCGTGCAGATCTATGAAGACTCCGCCGCGCTCGGCCTCGACAGCAACGATCCGGGCCACGTGACCGTCCGCACGGCCGATGGCGCCGTGCGCGCCGCCCGTGTCGCACTGGCGACCAACGTCTTCCAGCCGCTGCTGCGCAGGCTCAGCCTCGTCACGATCCCCGTCTACGACTACGCCATCGTGACCGAACCGCTCAGCGAGGAGGAGTTCGCCAGCATCGGCTGGACGGGCGACGTCGGTCTCACCGATGCGGGCAACCAGTTCCACTACTACCGCAAGACGCCGGACGGGCGAATCCTCTGGGGTGGCTACGACGCGATCTACCACTACGGTTCAGCGCGCGATGAGTCGAAGACCCAGCGCCAGGAAACCTTCGACAAGCTTGCAGCCCAGTTCTACGCGACGTACCCGCAGCTCGCCCATGTGCGGTTCAGCCACCAGTGGGGTGGCGTCGTCGATTCCTCGACGCGCTTCTGCCTCACAACGGGGACCGCGGCGAACGGGCGGATCGCCTATGCGCTGGGCTTCACCGGGCTCGGCGTCACGGCGACCCGCTTCGCCGCCCAGGTCATGCTCGACCTGCTGGCCGGGCGATCCACCGAGCGCACGCAGCTCGCGATGATCCGCCGCAAACCGGTGCCGTTCCCGCCGGAGCCGGTGCGCTACCTCGGGGTCCAACTCACCCGCTGGTCGATGGCCAGGCAGGACGAGACCGGCCGGCGCAACCTGTGGCTGCGCATGATGGACGCCCTCGGTCTCGGTTTTGACTCGTAACGTCGGCCGCGCCGACGGCGGTAACGTGGGAGCCATGACCTCACCGGTGAGCATGGACGACACGGATCGGCAGATCATCACGGCGCTACAGGCCGATGGGCGGCGCGCGTTCAAGCAGATCGCGGAGGATCTCGGCATCCCGGCCTCGTCGGTCAGGTACCGCACCCGCCGGCTCGAGGAGCTCGGGATCCTGCAGGTCGTCGGCATCGCCAACCCGCTCGCGATCGGCTTCGACCGGCTGGCCATGATCGGCATCCGCACGGCAGCGGGGAAGGCGCGCGCCGTGTGCAGCGCGCTCGCCGAATTGCCCGAGACGAGTTACGTCATCCTGACGACCGGGCAGTTCGATGTGATGGCCGAGGTGATCTGTCGCGACATCGAGCACTTCACCGACGTGGTGAACGACCGGATGCAGGCGATCGACGGCGTGGTGTCGACCGAATCCTTCTTCGTCCTCGAGGCGCACAAGCTCGCGTACGGCTGGGGGGTCGGAAACGTGCCAGGTCCGGCCGAGGCCGCCGCGGGGAGTCCCGCGCGCTCCTGACCGGGGCGAAGGCGGATGGGCATGGAGCAGCCGACGGTCGATTCGGGGCGTGGCCCGCTGTCCGGTGTGCGCGTCGCCGACTTCTCCCGCGTGCTGGCCGGCCCATACGCCACCATGATGCTCGCCGACTTCGGCGCAGACGTGATCAAGATCGAGAGCCGCGATGGCGACGAGACGCGCGGCTGGCTGCCGCCGGTCGACGCAGCGGGTGACTCCACCTACTTCGGCAGTGTCAACCGCAACAAGCGAGCCGTGGTCTGTGACTTCACGACGGACGCCGGTCTCGCCGAGGCGCGGCGGCTGGCCGCAAGCGCCGACGTCGTCGTGCAGAACTTCCGACCGGGCGTCATGGAACGCTTCGGCCTCGACGAGCCGACCGTGCGCGCAGACAACCCCGGTGTCGTCTACTGCTCGATCACCGGCTTCGGCGACGGTGCCGGTGCGGCGCTCGCCGGATACGACCTGCTCGTTCAGGCCGTCGGCGGCCTGATGAGCATCACCGGATCGGCGGACGGCGATCCGAGCAAGGTCGGCGTCGCGCTCGTCGACGTGCTCAGCGGGCAGAACGCGTTCGCGGGCATCCTGCTCGCGTTGCGCAGCAGGGACGCAGGCGGCCCCGGTCAGCACGTGCGGGTGAACCTGCTCAGCAGCCTGCTCGCCGCACTCACCAACCAGGCGGCCGGCACCATCGCGACCGGGGTGTCGCCGCAGCGCCTCGGCAACGCGCACCCGAGCATCGCACCGTACGAGCTGTTCCGCGCGGCAGACCGCGACCTCGTGATCGCCGTCGGCAACGACCGCCAGTTCCGCACCCTGCTGCGTCTGCTCGACGCCGCCGAGCTGGCCGAGGATGTGCGTTTCACCGACAACGCGAGCCGTGTCGCCCACCGCGCGGAGCTGCGCGCCATCATCGAGGGGCGTCTGGAGGCGGCATCCGCGGCGCACTGGGTGTCGGTGCTCTCGGATGCCGGCGTGCCGGCCGGTCTCGTCAACTCGATTGCCGAGGCACTCGACTTCGCCGCAGCCATCGGGCTGCCGACCGTGGTCGACATCGGCGATCCGGCGCGCGGCCGGAACGGGCGCTTCGTCGCCAACCCGATCCGGCTGGACGCCACGCCGCCGAGCTACCGCAGCATGCCACCCCGCCTCGGCGAGCACGACGGCGCCGACTGGCTGCCGCGCCAGCCATGAGAACGCCGCCCCAGAAAGGATGCACACCGTGACCGTTGCCCCCACCCCCCAGGTCGACTCCGTCTTCGAGCTCGACGCCCTCCTCAGCGACGAGGAACGCGCCTGGCAGCTGACGGCCAGGGCCTTCGCCACCGAGCGCATCCTCCCCGTGATCGAGGACGACTTCGAGAACAAGCACTTCCGCCGCGAGTTCGTGCGCGAGCTCGGGGCACTCGGCCTGCTCGGCATGCACCTCGACGGCTACGGCTGCGCTGGGGCAGGGGCGGTGAGCTACGGGCTGGTCTGCCTCGAGCTCGAGGCGGCAGACAGCGGCTGGCGCACCTTCGTGTCTGTGCAGGGCTCGCTCGCGATGTCGGCGATCCACAAGTACGGCTCGGAGGAGCAGAAGCAGCAGTGGCTGCCCGGCATGGCGGCCGGCGAGCTCGTCGGCTGTTTCGCCCTCACCGAGGCGGCAGGCGGCAGCGATCCAGCCGCCATGACCACGACGGCCAGACGCGAGGGCGACGAGTGGGTGCTCGACGGCGCGAAGCGCTGGATCGGACTGGCCAGCATCGCGGATGTCGCGATCGTGTGGGCGCGCGTCGATGACACGGCATCCGGGCAGGCAGGCAATCCGGGCGCCCAGGTGCGCGGCTTCCTCGTGCCGACCGCCACCGCCGGCTTCAGCGCCACCGCCATCGACGGCAAGCTCTCGATGCGTGCGTCGATCCAGTGCGATGTGCGTTTCGACGGCGTGCGGCTGCCGGCATCCGCGATGCTGCCGGGCGCGCGAGGGCTCTCCGGCCCGTTCGGCTGCCTCAACGAGGCGCGTTACGGCATCGTCTGGGGCGCGATGGGCGCTGCACGATCCTGCCTCGAGGCCGCCCTCGAGCGGGCCAAGTCCCGTGAGGTGTTCGGGCGCCCGATCGGCTCACGCCAGCTGGTGCAGGCGAAGCTCGCCGACATGCTGCTTGAGTACGAGAAGGGGGTGCTGCTCGCGCTGCACCTCGGCCGGCTCAAGGAACGCGGCGCGCTCACGGCGGCGCAGATCAGCGTCGGCAAGCTCAACAGCGTGCGCGAGGCTCTGCAGATCGCGCACGAGGCGCGCTCGATCCTCGCCGGTGACGGCATCACGAGCGCCTTCCCCGTCATGCGGCACGCCGCCAATCTGGAGGCGGTGCGCACCTACGAGGGGACCGACGAGATCCACGCCCTCGTGCTGGGGCGCGCGCTCACCGGCCTCTCCGCCTTCTGACGCCGGGCCGGCGCACGCGCGGGACACGGTCAGCTGATGTAGACCTTGCGCAGGGTCTCGGTCACGGTCCACACGGTGCGGGTGCCCGCGGCGAGACGCACGACGGCGCCGGGGAAGAGCTCGATCGTCTCGCCATCGTCGTCGCCAGGCTCGAGTTCGACGGTCGCGCGACCGGCGATGACCACGAAGACCTCGTCCACCTCGACGTCGCTCATGGCGCCGACCGTCATCTCCCAGACGCCGATCTCAGCGTCCCCGAAACCGCCGAGTTCGACGGTGCCCGTGCTGGGGGAACCGGCGACAAGCTGCTCGGGCGGAACGGCTTCGTGGCTCAGGGTGATGGATGCGGCGGCGGTGACGATACCGGGGACGAGAATGCTCATGAGTCGAAGCCTAGTCCGAGAGCGTCGAGTGTCTTCAGCAGGATGTTGCGCTTCCCGAGGTTGTGATCGGCGCGGTCGAGCGACCAGCGGGTCGCGTTGATGCCGAGCGCCGCGGCCGGCTCAGGGGGGAAGGGCAACGGGCGCTCCCGCACCATGCGCAGCTGCGTGCGCTCGGTTTCGAGCCCGGCGAGCTGGTCGAGCATCACGTTGGCCGCGAAGCGGGTCGCGGCGACTCCGAGGCCGGTGTAGCCGGCCGCGTAGGCGACGCGGCCGCCGCGCGCCGTTCCGTAGAAGGCGGCGAAACGCGTGCAGGTATCGATCGCACCGGCCCACTTGTGCGTGAACCGGGCCCCCTCCAGCTGCGGGAACGTCGTGAAGAAGTGATTCGCGAGCAGCTCGAACGCGGCCGGGCGGTCCTCGTAGCGCTCGCGCACCCGCCTGCCGTAGTGGTAGACGGCGTCGTAGCCGCCGAACAGCACGCGGTTGTCGCGGGAGAGTCGGTAGTAGTGGAATTGGTTGGCGACGTCGCCGAGGCCCTGCCGGTTCTTCCAGCCGATCGCGGCCATCTGCTCGGCGCTGAGCGGCTCGGTCATGAGCGCGTAGTCGTAGACCGGCACCGTCATCAGCGCGTTGCGCTTGAGCAGCGACGGGAAGGCGTTCGTGGCGAGGATCACCTGGCGGGCGTGCACGCGGCCGCGATCTCCGTGCAGGGTGATGCCGGCGGCATCCGCCCCACCCGCGCCCGATTCGAGGTGCTTCACCGGGCTGTTCTCGACGATGCGCACCCCCATCTCCGTTGCGACGCGCGCCAGCTCGACGGCGAGCTTGGCCGGGTGCAGGATCGCCGAGCTGCGCTTGTGCCACAGGCCGGCGAGGTAGCTGGGGGAATTGACCTCGGCGCGCAGGGCATCGCCGTCGAGGAACACGGTGCTGTCGTCACCGTCCGCCACGGCGTCGGCCGCCGCCTCGCGCAGCCACTGCACCTGGTGCGGTTCAAGCGCGAGGTCGATCGCGCCGTTGCGCTCGAATTCGAAGTCCATGCCGAGCTCGGCGCTTGAAGCCTCGATCTCGTCGAGGTTCTCGAGGCCCAGGCGCTCGAGCTGCTCGAGTTCCTCCGGCCACCGGTTCTCGCCGTTCTCCCGGCCGTGGGTCAGGCTGGCCTCGCAGAAGCCGCCGTTGCGGCCGGATGCCGCCCAGCCGATGCGCTTGCCCTCCAACAGCACGACGCTCGCGCCGGGGTTGCGCTGCTTGGCGAGCACGGCGCTCCAGAGCCCGGTGTACCCGCCGCCCACGATCGCGAGGTCGGCGGTGAGTTCACCGTTGAGTCGGGGGTAGCGCTGGCGCTCGACGTCATCCAGCCAGAATGCGGCCTGCTTGGTGTCGGCCAGTGCATGCGCGACGACGGATGCCTCCGGCCGTCGTCGTTCGAAAACAGTCGTGCCCACGCGTATCAGCGCTCCGTCTCGGCGTTCACGCCCCGGCACCTCGTTGCGCGGTGGCTCGCCCCATCATCCCAATCCGGGCGCATCTGCGCCAGCCCCGATCAGGTGTTCTGGACGGGGACCGCCTCGGTGTCCGGCAGCGGGCTCGCGTCGCGGCCGCGCAGATCGGGGTGGTAACGCACGGCGAGCACGGGCACGATGAAGCCGACGAGCGCGAAGATCGCGGCGGCCCAGAATCCGCCGACCGCACCGTTGCTGTCGATCAGGAAGCCGGCGGCGGCTGAACCGAGTGCCGCACCGATCAGCTGGCCGGTGCCGACCCAGCCGTACGCCTCGGCGGTGTCGCTGAACTTCACGCTGGCCGAGACGATGGCGAACAAGACGGCGAGGGCAGGCGCGATGCCGAGACCGGAGACGAACAGTGCTCCGGAAAGCCACCAGAACACGTCGTTCTCGGTGACGAGCGCCATCACGACGGCGGAGAGGCCCATGCCGACGAAGACGACGAGCATGCGCCTGGCGGTCGACCATGGGCCGATCGGCACGTGGCCGAGGCCGAGGCCGCCGGCGATGGAACCGATCGAGAAGATGGCCAGGACGATTCCGGCCTCAGCGCCATCGTGTCCGAAGGTCGCGACGACCGCGGCCTCGACGGCGGCGCAGGCGCCCACGAGCAGGAAGCCGACGCCGGTCGCCAGCAACACCGGCGGGCGGCGCAACACGGCGCCGAGCTTGCGCTTGCTGCGCGGGATCCGCACCCGGCCGAGTTCGGGGGAGGAGATGAACCAGATTCCGCCGCCGACCATGAAGATCACCGCGAGCATGATGCCCCACACGGTGCTGATCTGGATCGCGACGAAGGTCGTGACGACGGGGCCGACCACCCAGATGATCTCCTGTGCCGTGGCATCCAGGGAGAACAGCGGGGTCAGCTGGCGGGAATTGACCATCTTCGGGTAGATGGTGCGGACCGCCGGCTGGATCGGCGGCATGCTGAGTCCGGCGAGGGCGCCGACGACCATGTACATCGGCACCGACATGGGCACGAGCGCGATGGTGCTCACCATGGCGACGCAGATGACCAGCGTGGCCGTGATGACGGGGCGCATGCCCCAGCGGCCCATGAAACGGCTGGTCAGCGGGCCGGCGATGGCCTGCCCGACGCTGGTCGCCGCGAGCACGAGTCCCGCCGCGCCGTAGCTGCCGGTGCTCTGCTCGATGTGCAGGAGGAAGGCCAGCGAGAGCATGCCGAACGGGAATCGGGCGACGAGCTGGGCCGAGATGATGCGCGCAACGCCCGGAGTTTTGAGAAGGTCGGAGTAGGTGCTCACAAGTCCTCGATTCTACCGAGCGAGACGGCACCGTCGCGCTGCGCGTCGTCGCAGCATATAGCGTGGCAGAGGGCGCGCCCCCGCGCCAGTCGCAACGATCTGCGTTGGCCGAATTGCCCGGCCGGGTACGCCAGCGCTCACCACTGATTGGAGACACCGGATGCCGCATCCGCTCGTGACCGCCGACGAACTCGCCGCACTGCAGGCCGACGCCGCTGCCGGTGGCACCCCGGTGCGAGTGCTCGACGTGCGCTGGACCCTCGGTGGCCCGGCCGGTCGGCCGCAGTACGAGGCCGGCCACATCCCCGGCGCCGTCTATGTCGCCCTCGACAGCGAACTTGCCGGCCACGGGGAGCCGCGGGACGGCAGGCATCCGCTGCCCGCCATGAGCGATCTGCAGGCCGCCGCCCGGGGCTGGGGCCTGAACGACGGCGACATCGTCGTGGTCTACGACGACTGGAAGAGTCACGCCGCCGTGCGAGCCTGGTGGCTGCTCGGCTACGGCGGAGTCGCCGATGTGCGGGTGCTCGACGGGGCGCTGCCGGCCTGGACCGCCTCAGGGCGCTCGCTGTCCAGCGGCACCGCGGATGTCGACAACACCCTTCCCGGTGCCATCACGCTCGGGTCCGGCCGGCTGCCGGTGCTCAGCATCGAGCAGGCCGGCGCACTGCCGGCATCCGGTGTGCTGCTCGACGCGCGCGCCGGCGAGCGCTACCGCGGCGAGGTGGAACCGATCGATCCGCGCGCCGGGCACATCCCCGGTGCCGTGAGCGCGCCGACGGCCGGCAACCTCGACGCGGACGGCCGCTTCCTCGGCGCCGCCGAGCTGCGTGCGCGCTACGAGGCGCTGGGCGTCAGCGACACCGCTCCCGTCGGTGTCTACTGCGGCTCCGGTGTCACGGCCGCCCACAACGCGCTCGCGCTGACGATCGCCGGGTTCCGCCCCGCGCTGTTCCCCGGCTCCTGGTCGTCGTGGTCGAACCACGACGAACTGCCGGTGGCAATCGGCGCGATGCCCTGAGGCCGTCTCCACCGGGGCGCGTGCAATAAAGGCGCGTGAAGGCAGGATTCCTTGCAACTAAACGTCGCCAAACGCGGCTGTGTTGTGCGTTAACGTGCGACCAAAACGTTATCAATCCTCGTTTTGGCCTGCGGCCCAGTGCATTAGGCTCGATTCCACCCGAATGGGCGGAACCCTCACCGACGCGGGTTCCGAATCCGAGAGTAAGGATCCACCATGCGTATTCGCTACGCCGTTCCGGCCCTCGCCGCGGCAGCCGTTCTGCTGCTCTCCGGCTGTGTCGACAACTCCACGCCCTCCGCCGGCGGCAGTGACGAGGCGAGCGCCCCGGCCATCGCCGCGGACGACGCCGCGATCGCGCTGCTCCCAGACGGCGTCGGCGACGACGGCAAGCTGGTCATCGGCATCGACCCGACCTACGCTCCGAACGAGTTCAAGGACGCGGACGGCAACCCCATCGGTTGGGGAGCGGAGCTGGCAGAGGGCATCGCCGCGAAGTTCGGTCTGACACCGGAATTCCAGGTCTCCAAGTTCGACAACATCATCCCGAGCGTCACCGGCGGCAAGGCCGACATCGGCATGTCGAGCTTCACCGACACCGTCGAGCGCCAGAAGCAGGTCGACTTCGTCAACTACTACAACGCCGGCATCCAGTGGGCGTCCGCCGCAGGCAACGAGGTCGACCCCAACAACGCCTGTGGGCTCAAGGTCGCCGTGCAGGCAACCACCTACGAAGACACCGATGAGGTTCCGGCCAAGAGCGAAGCCTGTGTCGCAGCGGGCAAGGCCCCGATCGAGAAGGTGCAGTTCGACACGCAGGATGCCGCGACCAACGCCGTCGCGCTCGGCCAGGTCGACGCAATGAGTGCAGACTCGCCCGTCACCCTCTACGCAATCGCCCAGACGAACGGCAAGCTGCAGGCCGCAGGAGAGACCTTCGACATCGCGCCGTACGGCGTCGCGGTCGCCAAGGACTCCGGCATGGCTGAGGCCGTTCAGGCTGCCCTGCAGTCGATGGTCGACGACGGCAGCTACGACGAGATCCTCAACGCCTGGGGCGTTGCAGACGGCGGCATCAGCGAGATCACCATCAACGCCGCCTCGAAGGGCTAGTCGTGTCACAGTCAGAACACAACCGTTCGGCGGCGGGGGCCTCCCCGTCGCCGAACGGCGTTGAAGCGGCGGGCGACGAGAAGCGACCCGAAGCGATCAAGGCGATCAAGCTGCGCCACCCGTGGCGCACCGTGTTCGCCGTCGTGCTCATCGGCATCTTCGTGCTGTTCATCATCGACGCGGCGCAGCGCCCGGCCTACGACTGGGCATCCGTCGGCAAGTACGTCTTCGACGTCCGGGTGACGCAGGCCGCGCTGGTGACACTCGAGCTCACGGTGCTCTCGATGGTGTTCGCCATCATCCTCGGCATCCTGCTCGCCGTGATGCGACTCTCGCCGAACCCCGTCGTGAAGAGCGTCGCGTGGTTCTACCTCTGGATCTTCCGCGGGACGCCTGTCTACGTGCAGCTCGTCTTCTGGGGCCTCATCGCGATCATCTACCAGACGATCGACATCGGGATCCCGTTCACGGAACCGTGGGTCTCGATCCCGACGACCGCCGCGATCAGCACCTTCTGGATCGCCGTCATCGGCCTGGCGCTCAACGAAGCCGCCTACATGGCGGAAATCGTGCGCGCCGGTCTGCTCTCCGTCGACAGGGGACAGGAAGAGGCCGCGACGGCGCTCGGTATGAGCTGGTCGCAGACGATGCTCCGCATCGTCATCCCGCAGTCGATGCGCGTGATCATCCCGCCGACAGGCAACGAGGTCATCTCGATGCTGAAGACCACCTCGCTCGTCACGGCGGTGCCATTCAGCTTCGACCTGTACAACCGCACGCGTGACATCTCGGCCGAGACGTTCAACCCGATCCCGCTGCTCATCGTCGCGTCGATCTGGTACCTGTTCTTCACGTCCATCCTGATGGTCGGACAGTACTTCCTGGAGAAGCGCTTCGCCCGTGGCATCGGCGACCGCCGTCCGGACAAGGCTGCAGGCCCGACCGGCACCATACCGGTCATCGGCGGCAACCAGCCGACAGTGCTCACCGGACCGGCCTCGGTCGAGCCGAACCGTGCTGGAGACCCACCCATCAACCCAGGACACGGAGGGAAGCGATGAGCGACACACTCAGCACAGGGCAGACCGCTGGCGCCGCGGCATCCACGACCCCGATGGTGCTGGCAGAGGCCGTCTCGAAGAGCTTCGGCTCCAACGAGGTTCTCAAGTCGATCTCGCTCGAGGTCAAGCGCGGCGAGGTGCTCTGCCTCGTCGGGCCGAGTGGCTCGGGCAAGTCGACGTTCCTGCGCTGCATCAACCACCTCGAGGTGCTCTCGGCCGGCCGGCTCAGCGTCGACGGCGAGCTCGTCGGCTTCCGTGAGGCCAACGGCAAGCTCTACGAGCTGCACCCCAAGGAGGCTGCCAAGCAGCGCCGCGAGATCGGCATGGTGTTCCAGCGCTTCAACCTGTTCCCGCACATGACCGCGCTCGAGAACATCATGGAAGCGCCGATCCGCGTCAAGGGGCAGAAGAAGGCGGTAGTCGAGAAGCGCGCCCGTGAGCTGCTGGAGCGTGTCGGCCTCGCCGACCGTGCCGACTACTACCCGGCGCACCTCTCCGGCGGTCAGCAGCAGCGCGTTGCAATCGCCCGCGCTCTCGCCATGGATCCCAAGCTCATGCTCTTCGACGAGCCGACCAGTGCACTGGACCCGGAGCTCGTCGGCGAGGTGCTCGACGTCATGAAGGAGCTGGCGAAGTCCGGCATGACGATGATCGTCGTCACGCACGAGATGGGCTTCGCCCGCGAGGTCGCCGACAAGCTCGTGTTCATGGACGGCGGCGTCGTCGTCGAGTCCGGCGACCCCCGCGAGGTGCTCTCGAACCCGCAGCACCAGCGCACGAAGGCGTTCCTCTCCAAGGTGCTCTAGCCAGCCATCCGCTGGTTGAGCCTGTCGAAACCCAGAAGGCCCCGCGAGAGCGGGGCCTTCGTTCGTTGTCGACACCCCGTTGGTTGAGCTTGTCGAAACCGCGCGTGCGCCGGGCCGAGGAGTGGGCTCAGCCCGCGAGCACCTTCGCGATGCGCTGCAGCGAGACGCTCTCGGCGGTGCGCAGTTCCTGGGCGAACAGGCTGATCCGCAGCTCCTCGATCATCCAGCGGGCCTTCACGAGATTCGCGGGCGCGTGCTGTGCGAGCGGGATCGTGCCACCGGCGTTGCGGAACGCGGTCAGCCCCGATTCCACCTCGGTGAGACCGACGCGGTCCCGGCCGGGGTTGGCGACGAGCTTCTCGACCCGCACCGTGATGCCGCCGAGGTAGCGCGGCAGGTGCCGCAGCCGCTCTAGCCCCGTCTGCGAGACGAATCCGGAGTAGATGAGCCCATCGAGCTGTTGCCTGGCGTCGGCCAGTGCGGCCATGATCGTGATGCTGCTCGCTGCCTTGAGCGCCTTGTCGGCCTTGCGCGCGGCGGTGAGGATGCTCGTGACCATCTTCACGGTGTCGAACATCGTGTCCATCACGACGCTGGAGACCCGATCGCGCACCGTCTCGAATTCGGCCTTGCTGAACACGAGCCCGTCCGGCTTCACCCGGAACAGCACGTCGTCGACGCAGGCGGCGAGGCAGTCCTCGAACAGTGCCTGCGCACCACGGTATGGGCTCGCGGCCAGGGTCAGCTTCTCGGTGCTGGTCAGGTGTTGTTGCACGTAGCCGAGCGGCGACGGGATGGCCAGAAGCAGCAGGCGACGGATGCCGCCTGGCATCGCCCTGGCCTGTTCCTCGGCGGTCGTGAGCAACCGCAAACCGACGCTCTGCCCCTCGTCGACGAGTGCGGGGTAGGCGCGGATCGTGTTGCCGCCCTGCTTGAGGTCGACGAAGCGGGGAATCTCCGTGCCCTGCTGGTCCGGTCCGTTGCCCGGAATCGGCGGCAGCCCGGTCGGGAAGGCGGTGAGTCCGCTGCGTTCGGCGAAGGCGCTGCCGCCGCTCGGCCCGCCCGGTGCTCCGGGGCGTCCGGGCCTTCCGCCGCGCGGCTGCACGCTGAAGTCGCCGGTGTGCGCGCCATCGGTCTCGCCCGCGCGGCCCCCGCGGCGGCCACGGCCGCCCCCGGCATCCGGGTCGGCGAAGGTGCTCGCGACGGCATCACGGGCACGCTCGCTGAGCCGGCCCTGCAGTGCACGCAGATCCTTGTCGCTGTCGATCTCGCGCCCGCGGCTGTCGACGACGCGGAAGGTGACGCGCAGGTGCGGCGGCACCCGGTCGAGGTCGAAGTCGTCGGCCGTCACCGGGATGTAGACGAGCTTCTTGATCACGGCGGCGACGGCCTCCGTGAACGGTGTGACCGTCATCGGCGCGGTGCTGCGCGATGCGCTTCCCGTGCCCTCCGGGCGCTCCGGCAGCTCGGCTGCGATCTTCGCCGCCCAGTCGGCGGCCGGCACGACGTTGCGGCGGATCACCTTGGGCAGGCTCTTCAGCAGCGCGGTGATGAGCTCGTCGCGGAGGCCCTCGACCTGCCAGTCGAAGCCCTCCGGGCGCAGCCGCGCGAGCAGCGTCAGCGGCACGACGACGCTCACGCCGTCGTCCGGTGCGCCGGGCTCGAACTTGTAGCGCAGCGTGAAGACCTGGTCGTCCTGCCGCCAGCTCGGCGGGAACAGCGTGCTGTCCGCCTCGCTCGCGACGTCCTCAGGGACGAGGGCCTCTGCCGTCATCGTCAGTAGATCGGGCGTCTCCTTGTGCGCGCGGCGCCACCAGGTCTCGAAGCTGCGGGTGGAGTTGATCTCGGCCGGGATGCGGCGGTGGTAGAACTCGAACACGGCCTCGTCGTCGACCAGGATGTCGCGGCGCCTGGTGCGCTCCTCGAGCTGCTCGAGCTCGGCGCGCAGGCGCTTGTTGGCGCGGTCGAAGGCGGTGAGCCCTGCATTCAGCCGCGACACGTCCCACTCACCCTCGACGAGGGCGTGCCGGATGAACAGCTCGCGGGCGTAGTGCGGGTCAATGGTGCCGAACTGCACGCGCCGTTTCGGCACGATCGGCACACCGTAGAGGGTGACCTTCTCGTAGGCGACGACCGAGCCCTGGTTCTTCGACCAGTGCGGCTCGGAATAGCTGCGCTTGCAGAGGTCCCCGGCCAGCGGCTCCGCCCAGGCCGGGTCGATCGCCGCGTTGGTGCGGGCGAAGAGCCTGCTGGTCTCGACGAGCTCGGCGCTCATCACGGCATCCGGCTGTTTCTTGGCCAGCGCCGAGCCGGGGAAGAGCGTGAAGCGGGCCTGCCTGGCTCCGATGTACTCGCCCTTGCCGCGGCGGGCGGATGCCGCATCCTTCGAGCCGCGTGGGCCGCTCGCCTTCGCCGCCTGTGCCTGATCCTTCAGCCCGATGTGGCTGAGCAGACCGCTGAGCAGGGCACGGTGGATGCCGTCGGGGTTCGGCGCGCTCGGCTCACCGTCGCGCGCGGAGTCGTGCACCGAGAGTCCGAGCGGCTTGGCCAGCTGGCGCAGCTGCCGGTAGACGTCGTTCCACTCGCGCACGCGGAGGTAGTTGAGGTACTCGTTCTTGCAGAGCCGGCGGAAGGCGCTCGAGCCGAGCTCACGCTGCTGCTTCTCGAGGTAGTTCCAGAGGTTGAGCAGGCTGAGGAAGTCGCTCGTCGGGTCGGTGAAACGGGCATGCTGCTCGTCGGCCTGCTGGCGGCGCTCGAGCGGCCGCTCCCGTGGGTCCTGAATCGTGAGCCCGGCGACGATCGCCAGCACGTCGCGGCTGACGCCCTGCGTCTTGGACTCGATCACCATGCGCCCGAAGCGCGGGTCGATCGGCAGCTTCGAGAGCTGCTGCCCGATGCGGGTGAGCTTCGGGGTGGCGGATGCCGGTGTGGTTGCCGTGCGGTCGTGACTGCCCTGCGCCGAGTCGGCTCCCGAGTCTGCCGCGGCGTTCTGGCTGCCGCCGTGCTTGCCGCTGCGCGGCAAGCCTTTCGCAACGCTGCGCGTTGCGCCGAGCTCGCTCAGCAGGTCGAGGCCGTCCTTGACGCCACGGGAGTCCGGAGGGGTGAGGAACGGGAACTTCGCGATGTCGCCGAGATCCAGGGCGATCATCTGCAGGATCACGGCGGCCAGGTTGGTGCGGAGCACCTCCGGCTCGGTGAACTCGGGGCGGCGGTTGAAGTCCTCCTCGGAGTACAGGCGGATTGCGATGCCGTTGCTCGTGCGGCCGGACCGACCGGAGCGCTGGTTGGCGCTGGCCTGCGAGATCGCCTCGATCGGCAGCCGCTGCACCTTGGAGCGCACGCTGTAGCGGCTGATGCGGGCGGTGCCGGCGTCGATCACGTACTTGATGCCGGGAACGGTGAGGCTCGTCTCGGCCACGTTCGTCGCCAGCACGACCCGGCGGCGCACTCCGGCGACCGTCGAGGGCTGGAACACGCGGTGCTGGTCGGCGGCGGAGAGCCGGCCGTAGAGGGGGAGCACCTCGGTGACGCCGCCGCGGCCACCCGTCGCGCCGTAGTGACCGCGCACGGCCTCCTCGGCATCCCGGATCTCGTTCTCTCCGGAGAGGAACACGAGCACGTCGCCGCTGGACTCGCGGGCGAGTTCGTCGAGGGCGTCGAGGATGCCCTGCAGGTAGTCCTTGTCGTCGGCCGGGTTCGCGGCGCCCGTGGCCTCGACATCGTCCTCGTCGAGATTCTCCTCTGCAACGAGGGGCCGGTAGCGGATCTCGACGGGGTAGGTGCGGCCGGAGACCTCGATGATCGTCGCCGGAACGGGCTCGCCGCCGTCGGCCGGCACGCTCGCGAAGTGCTTCGCGAAGCTCTCCGGATCGATCGTCGCCGAGGTGACGATGACTTTGAGGTCCGGCCGCTTGGGCAGCAGCTCGCGCAGATAGCCGAGCAGGAAGTCGATGTTGAGGCTGCGCTCGTGCGCCTCGTCGATGATGATCGTGTCGTAGCGGCGCAGCAGCCGGTCCCGGTGCATCTCGTTCAACAGGATGCCGTCGGTCATCAGCTTGATCTTCGTGCTGGCCGTCGCCTTGTCGGTGAAACGCACCTGATAGCCGACGACGCCGCCGACCTCCTCGCCGAGTTCTTCGGCGATGCGCTCCGCGATGGTGCGGGCCGCGAGCCTGCGCGGCTGGGTGTGCCCGATGCTCGTGCGGCCGAGCTCGAGACAGATCTTCGGGATCTGCGTCGTCTTGCCCGAACCGGTCGCGCCGGCCACGATCACGACCTGGTTGTCGCGGATGGCGTCGGCGATCTCGTCGCGCATCGCACTCACCGGCAGCTCGGGCGGGTAGGTGATCACGGGGATGGCGGCGGTGTCAGTCATCAGCCCTCCATCGTACGCGGAGTCACCGGCCTAGTGGGCGAGCTGCCCCGCTGGTTGAGCCTGTCGAATCCCTGCCCGTCTCCGCGTGGTGCGAGAGGGCTTGCTCCTCAGCTCGCTGGCTCGAGGGAGCAGCTGAGGAACGAGGCCGCGACCGAAGCCTCGTGGGTCGTTGTGCTGTTGCGCACCCGAGTCTTCCGGATTCAGGGCTGCCGCCTTTCACGATGCTTCGCATCGTGCCCCGCCGACCCTCCCGCGCCGCTGCTGCGCGCTGCTGCCTGCGGTGTCTGCTGGTTGAGCCTGTCGAAACTTCGCAAAGGGATTGACGTGACAGAGTACTTTGCGTTACAAAGTAACTATGACGAACGCAGTCGAACCCCATGAGCAGGATGACGCGGCCGAGATGCTCGCGCTGATCACCACGCAGCAGCGCAAGGTCGACCAGCTGATGCTGCGTCCGATTCCGTGGATGCTCGGCATCTGGGGCGCGGCGTGGCTCATCGGCTTCCTCGTGCTGTGGTCTGCGTACCCGGACGGGAACCCCGCCTTCACTATTCCGATGGCGGTGGCCGCCCCGATCTTCGCTGTGCTGATCGTGGGAGCCATCGTCGCCTCCGCCATCATCGGCGCGCGCCTCAACCGCGGCGTCAAGGGCGAGTCGAACTTCGCCGGCGCGGTCTACGGGATCTCGTGGTCGCTCTGCGGCATGGCATTCGCCGCGCTCGGCGTCGGGCTCATCTCCAATGGCATGTCGCAGGAGCTGGCGAGCATCTTCTTCCCCTCTGCCTTCTCACTGATGTGCGGAACGCTCTACCTCGCCGGTGCCGCGCTCTGGCGCCAGGTGAGCATGCTCGTGCTCGGCATCATCATGCTCGTGGTCGGAGCGATCGCCCCCTTCTTCGGGGCGCCGACGAACAACCTCGTGATGGCCGTCTTCGGTGGGGGAGCGCTGCTCCTCTCCGCGCTGGTGTTCGCCGTGCGCTTGCGCCAGGGTCGCTGAGCCATGGCTCCCGTGCAGCAGGGCGAGCTCGACCCGGTGATCCACGCCGCCGCCCGCCTCAAGATCACAGCGACGCTCGCCACGATCCCGCCCGGCGACAAGATCTCCTTCCCGCGGCTGCAGGAACTGCTCGACATGACGCCGGGCAACCTCTCCACGCACCTCCGCAAGCTCGAGGACGCCGAATACGTCGAGGTGGAGAAGACCCACCAGGGTCGCACGCCCGTCACTTACATCTCCCTCAGCAAAGCCGGTCGCCGCGCCTTCGAGGACTACACCGACGCGCTCAAGCAGCTCCTTGGAGGCACAGCATGACCGCCCTCGCCCAGCTCGATCACGCCAGTCGCCGCTTCGGCGATGTGCTCGCCGTCGACGACGTCACCCTCGAGATCGAGGCGGGCAGCATGCTCGGCCTGCTCGGCCCGAACGGGGCGGGCAAGACGACGCTCATCTCATTGTTGAACGGGCTGCGCCGCCCGACATCCGGCAGCGTCACCCTGCTCGGCCGCTCGCCACAGGACGTGCGCTCACGGCAGAGCCTCGGCAGCACGCCGCAGGAGACGGCGCTGCCCCCGACGCTGCGCGTCGGCGAGGTCATCGACTTCGTCGGCAAGCACTTCGAGCAGCCGATGCGCACGGAGGCGCTCGCGGAGGAGTTCGGGCTCACTCCGCTGCTCAAGCGCCAGGCCGGTGCGCTCTCCGGCGGGCAGAAGCGCCGGCTCAGCGTCGCGCTTGCTTTCGTCGGCCGGCCCAAACTCGTGCTGCTCGACGAGCCGACGACGGGTCTCGACATCGACGGCAGGCACACCCTGTGGCAGGCGGTGCGCCGCCAGCACGAAGCCGGCGCGACGGTTGTCGTCACGAGTCACTACCTGGAAGAGATCGAGGCTCTCGCCGAACGCGTGGTTGTCATGGCGGGTGGCCGGGTCATCGCCGATGACACGCTTCAGGCCATCGTCGGCAAGGTCGGCGTGCGCCAGATCCGGCTGCGCACGCCGGAGCCCTCCGCCGTCGGTGCGCTGCCAGGAGTGGCCCGGGCCGAGACGGTCGGAGCCGATTCGGCGGATGCCGCCGAGCTGCTGCTCTACACGGCCGACTCCGATCAGTTGATCCGCGAACTCGTGGGCTCCGGCATCCGCTTCGCCGATCTCGCCGTGCGCGGCGCAACGCTCGAGGAGGCCTTCCTCACCCTGACCGAGTCGGACAGGGCCCACTCAAACCGGGCCGCCGCATCGCCCGCCCCGACCGAGACCGAGGAAGTCGCCCGATGAGCACCATGTCACTGGCCATGCTGCACGCGAAGTACGACCTGATCGAGACGGCGCGCATCCCCATCGCCCTGATCGGATCGCTCGTCTTCCCCGCGCTGGCCCTGCTGTTCTTCGTCGTGCCGCAGCGCACGGTCGCGAACGACCCGCTCTTCGCCACCCAGGCCGTCATCTCGCTCGCCGTGTTCGCGGTGATGTCGAATGCGCTGTTCAGCTTCGGGCTGACGATCGCCGAGAACAGGGAGAAGCCGTGGGATCCGTACCTGCGCACCCTGCCGGCGCCCGGCCTCTCGCGGGTGCTGGCCCAGGTGTTCTCCACCGGCATGCTCGGGCTCGCCGCGATCATCCCCGTCATCGTGATCGGCGGTCTCTTCACCGCCGCCGAGGCGTCGCCGCCGCGCATCCTCGCCGGCTTCGCCGCACTCGCGGTCTCCGCTCTGCCGTTCATGCTCATCGGTATCTGCATCGGCTACTCGATGCCGTCGAAGGCGGCGATCGCCGTCGTGCAGGTCGTGATGTTCGCGCTCGCCTTCGCCGGCGGCCTGTTCCTGCCGCCGATCCTCTTCGCCGACTGGCTCAACACCCTGTCCAAGTTCACCCCGTCACGTCAGGCCCGCGAGTTCGTCATCTGGGCCGTGCAGGGCGGGGAACTCGAATGGTGGGTGTGGGTCGGGATCCTCGTCTGGACCGTGCTCGGCCTCGCCACCGCGCTGTTCCTGTTCCGCCGCGACGAGGGCCGCCGCTACCACTAGTGCGCTTCGCTGCCCAGCACAGATGGCGCGGACGCGACTTCGCCGGTGGCGAAACGGTTCGCAATGATGGGCCGGGCCCGCGGCATCCGTGATGGGATGAGGCAATGAGCATCGCAGCTGAGAACACGACAGTCCCCACAGTCACGCTGAACGACGGCCGCACCATTCCGCAGCTCGGCTTCGGCGTCTTCAAGGTCGACCCCGTCGAGACCGAGCGCATCGTCACGGATGCCCTCGAGGTCGGCTACCGCCACATCGACACCGCTCGGATCTACGGCAATGAGGCCGGCGTCGGCAGGGCCATCGCCGATTCGGGCATCGCCCGCGACGAGCTCTTCATCACGACCAAACTGTGGAACGACGACCAGGGAACCCAGTCGGCCTTCGACGCCTTCGATCGCAGCCTCGAGCAGCTCGGGCTCGATGAGGTCGACCTCTACCTGATCCACTGGCCCGCACCGGCGAACGACCGCTTCGTCGAGGCGTGGAAGGCTCTGGAGAAGATCCGCGAGAGTGGTCGGGCACGCAGCATCGGTGTCTCCAACTTCACGGTTCCCTACCTCCGCCGCCTTCTCGCCGAGACGGATGTCGTGCCGGCCGTCAACCAGATCGAACTCCACCCCGCCCACCAGCAGCCGGCCACCACGGCGCTCAGTGCGCAACACGGCATCAAGATCGAGGCATGGGGCCCGCTCGGCCAGGGCAAGTACAACCTGTTCGAGCTGCCGGAGGTCACGGCGTCGGCAGAGGCGCACGGCAAGACGCCAGCACAGGTCGTCATCCGCTGGCACCTGCAGCAGGGCAACATCGTGTTCCCGAAGTCCAATCGGCGTGAGCGCATGGCGGAGAACTTCGACGTGTTCGACTTCGAGCTGACGGATGCCGAGCAGACCGCCATCACCGCGCTCGAGCGTGAGGGCCGCGTCGCCTCGCACCCCGACGACGTCAACTGACACGCAGGCTTCTCGCGCAGTCTCGACATCGCTGGTTGGGATCCCTCCCGTCGGGGGAGCCCCACCCGTTGGTTGAGCTTGTCGAAACCCCCTACTGCTCAAGGCCCCGGTCTGAGCGCTCGCTCGGCCGGGGCCTTGTGTTGTAACCGGGCCGGCATCGGTGGCGGGTCCCGGGTTTGCCGGGGTGGGGGCTGCCGCCTTTCGCGACGCTGCGCGTCGCGCTTCGCGACACGCCCGGCGCCGCTGCTCGTTTTGCGCAGGGGGCTGGATGCCGCGTAATGTCTTCCTTGTTGCCCCACAGGTTTGGAAGCGGAAAACGCAGGCCGGCCTCAAGCGGGAACACAGATCTTAGCCATAAATCCTTTGTTTGCCGCATTTGCGGTGGCCGGGTTTCACGCCTAAGATTGACACTTGCCTCTTCTTCTTCTCGCCTTCGGGTTTGAGTCGGTTTCTGGTGCTTTCGGGCCTGGAGTGTCTGATTCGCTCGGTTTTGCGGGGAGGGGATGATCTGGTAAGTTAGAGAAGTTGCCTCGGAGCGGCAGCCGCGAGTAAAGCGGCAAGAATCCGGGTGCATCCGATCCTTGAGAACTCAACAGCGTGCACAATGTCAAATGCCAAAAACCTCGTACCTCTTTGTGAGGTAGGAGATTCCTTTGGAAAACATTTAAACAACAAAGCAAGTCAGTAATGATTTGTTCTGTCAGTTTCAAACTTGCTGAGGTGTCCGCCTATTCCGGTGGTGCCGACGCGCAAAATGTGTCAGTTGCTTCGGTGGCTGGCTATTAAACATTTACGGAGAGTTTGATCCTGGCTCAGGACGAACGCTGGCGGCGTGCTTAACACATGCAAGTCGAACGATGAAGCTGGGTGCTTGCACCTGGTGGATTAGTGGCGAACGGGTGAGTAACACGTGAGCAATCTGCCCTTGACTCTGGGATAAGCGTTGGAAACGACGTCTAATACCGGATACGACCCTCGGAGGCATCTCCTGGGGGTGGAAAGAATTTTGGTCAAGGATGAGCTCGCGGCCTATCAGCTTGTTGGTGAGGTAATGGCTCACCAAGGCGACGACGGGTAGCCGGCCTGAGAGGGTGACCGGCCACACTGGGACTGAGACACGGCCCAGACTCCTACGGGAGGCAGCAGTGGGGAATATTGCACAATGGGCGAAAGCCTGATGCAGCAACGCCGCGTGAGGGATGACGGCCTTCGGGTTGTAAACCTCTTTTAGTAGGGAAGAAGCGAAAGTGACGGTACCTGCAGAAAAAGCACCGGCTAACTACGTGCCAGCAGCCGCGGTAATACGTAGGGTGCAAGCGTTGTCCGGAATTATTGGGCGTAAAGAGCTCGTAGGCGGTTTGTCGCGTCTGCTGTGAAATCTGGGGGCTCAACCCCCAGCCTGCAGTGGGTACGGGCAGACTAGAGTGCGGTAGGGGAGATTGGAATTCCTGGTGTAGCGGTGGAATGCGCAGATATCAGGAGGAACACCGATGGCGAAGGCAGATCTCTGGGCCGTAACTGACGCTGAGGAGCGAAAGCATGGGGAGCGAACAGGATTAGATACCCTGGTAGTCCATGCCGTAAACGTTGGGAACTAGATGTGGGGACCATTCCACGGTCTCCGTGTCGCAGCTAACGCATTAAGTTCCCCGCCTGGGGAGTACGGCCGCAAGGCTAAAACTCAAAGGAATTGACGGGGGCCCGCACAAGCGGCGGAGCATGCGGATTAATTCGATGCAACGCGAAGAACCTTACCAAGACTTGACATATACGAGAACGGGCCAGAAATGGTCAACTCTTTGGACACTCGTAAACAGGTGGTGCATGGTTGTCGTCAGCTCGTGTCGTGAGATGTTGGGTTAAGTCCCGCAACGAGCGCAACCCTCGTCCTATGTTGCCAGCACGTAATGGTGGGAACTCATGGGATACTGCCGGGGTCAACTCGGAGGAAGGTGGGGATGACGTCAAATCATCATGCCCCTTATGTCTTGGGCTTCACGCATGCTACAATGGCCGGTACAAAGGGCTGCGATACCGTAAGGTGGAGCGAATCCCAAAAAGCCGGTCTCAGTTCGGATTGAGGTCTGCAACTCGACCTCATGAAGTCGGAGTCGCTAGTAATCGCAGATCAGCAACGCTGCGGTGAATACGTTCCCGGGCCTTGTACACACCGCCCGTCAAGTCATGAAAGTCGGTAACACCCGAAGCCGGTGGCCTAACCCCTTGTGGGAAGGAGCTGTCGAAGGTGGGATCGGTGATTAGGACTAAGTCGTAACAAGGTAGCCGTACCGGAAGGTGCGGCTGGATCACCTCCTTTCTAAGGAGCACGTGCACCTCTCCTCTGTATACAGGGAGATCACATAGGTGCCAGCCATATCCGAGGCGAATGTTCTCGGGTGGCGCTCATGGGTGGAACATTGACATTGCCGCAACACGAATCAGATTTCGGTTAGTACGCCTCACTTGTGGGGAAGGAACGCTGGGGCCTGGGGAGGGTTGCGGATGCACGCTGTTGGGTCCTGAAGGACCGGGTCACGTTTTGACGTGGACGACCTTCTGGACTTCGGTCAACATCCGCACAGGCGCAAGCCGGCAGGTGTTGGGGGAGTACCGCCCGTACTTTGAGAACTACACAGTGGACGCGAGCATCTTAGATTGATGTCTTCGGATGTCAATCACAAAGATTTTTAGGACACCAGCTTCGGTTGGTGTTCGACTAATCATTGGTCAATTTTTCTGAACGAAAGATCGATTCAAACTCATGTGATTTCAAGATTCTAAGAGCAAACGGTGAATGCCTTGGCATGTAGAGCCGAAGAAGGACGTAGTAATCTGCGATAAGCCTCGGGGAGTTGATAAACGAACTGTGATCCGAGGATGTCCGAATGGGGAAACCCCGCTGGGTGCTTTCGGGCAACCTAGTGACTCCCGCCTGAATATATAGGGCGGGTAGAGGGAACGTGGGGAAGTGAAACATCTCAGTACCCACAGGAAGAGAAAACAATAGTGATTCCGTTAGTAGTGGCGAGCGAACCCGGAAGAGGCTAAACCGATCATGTGTGATAGCCGGCAGGTGTTGCATGGTCGGGGTTGCGGGACTTTTCTGCTGCTTCTGCCGAACAGTGAGCGTTACAGAGGAATATAGACGAACAGGTTTGAAAGCCTGGCCATAGACGGTGCCAGCCCGGTAGTCGAAATGTTCCAATGGCGCGAAGAGTATCCCAAGTAGCACGGGGCCCGAGAAATCCCGTGTGAATCTGTCAGGACCACCTGATAAGCCTAAATACTCCTACATGACCGATAGTGAACAAGTACCGTGAGGGAAAGGTGAAAAGTACCCCGGGAGGGGAGTGAAATAGTACCTGAAACCGTTTGCTTACAAACCGTTGGAGCCAGTCTGATTCTGGTGACAGCGTGCCTTTTGAAGAATGAGCCTGCGAGTTAGTGATCAGTGGCGAGCTTAACCCGTGAGGGGAATGCGTAGCGAAAGCGAGTCTTAATAGGGCGATTGAGTCGCTGGTCCTAGACCCGAAGCGAAGTGATCTATCCATGGCCAGGTTGAAGCGACGGTAAGACGTCGTGGAGGACCGAACCCACTTAGGTTGAAAACTGAGGGGATGAGCTGTGGATAGGGGTGAAAGGCCAATCAAACTTCGTGATAGCTGGTTCTCTCCGAAATGCATTTAGGTGCAGCGTTGCGTGTTTCTTGCCGGAGGTAGAGCTACTGGATAGCCGATGGGCCCTACAAGGTTACTGACGTTAGCCAAACTCCGAATGCCGGTAAGTGAGAGCGCAGCAGTGAGACAGTGGGGGATAAGCTTCATTGTCGAGAGGGAAA
This sequence comes from Microterricola gilva, assembly GCF_004217495.1. Lineage (NCBI taxonomy): Bacteria > Bacillati > Actinomycetota > Actinomycetes > Micrococcales > Microbacteriaceae > Microterricola > Microterricola gilva. The sequence continues at coordinate 3,106,208 of NZ_SHLC01000001.1, read as the reverse complement.
CAACCCAGACCACCAACTAAGGTCCCAAAGCGCGTGCTAAGTGGGAAAGGATGTGGAGTTGCACAGACAACCAGGAGGTTGGCTTAGAAGCAGCCACCCTTGAAAGAGTGCGTAATAGCTCACTGGTCAAGTGATTCCGCGCCGACAATGTAACGGGGCTCAAGCACGCCACCGAAGTTGTGGCATTGATATTTTAGGTAGGCCTTCGTGGTCCAGCCGTATTGATGGGTAGGAGAGCGTCGTGTGGCCAGTGAAGCGGCGGTGTAAACCAGCCGTGGAGGCCACACGAGTGAGAATGCAGGCATGAGTAGCGAAAGACGGGTGAGAAACCCGTCCTCCGGAAGACCAAGGTTTCCAGGGTCAAGCTAATCTTCCCTGGGTAAGTCGGGACCTAAGGCGAGGCCGACAGGCGTAGTCGATGGACAACGGGTAGATATTCCCGTACCGCAGAAGAACCGCCCAAGCTAATCCAGTAATGCTAAGTGTCTGAATCCCCGTGACGGATCCCTTCGGGGTGATGCGTGTGGGCCTAGCACACGACCCTATGCTGGTGCGGTTAGCGTATTAACAGGTGTGACGCAGGAAGGTAGCCGAGCCGGGCGATGGTTGTCCCGGTCTAAGGGTGTAGGCCGAGAGATAGGCAAATCCGTCTCTCATATAAGGCTGAGACCCGATGGGTAGACGTTAGTCGAAATCGGTGATCCTATGCTGCCAAGAAAAGCATCGACGCGAGGTTCAATGTGCCCGTACCCCAAACCGACTCAGGTGGTCAGGTAGAGAATACTAAGGAGATCGAGAGAATCGTGGTTAAGGAACTCGGCAAAATGCCCCCGTAACTTCGGGAGAAGGGGGGCCTGAGGCGTGAAGGGATTTACTCCTGGAGCGTTTGACGGCCGCAGAGACCAGTGGGAAGCGACTGTTTACTAAAAACACAGGTCCGTGCTAAGTCGCAAGACGATGTATACGGACTGACGCCTGCCCGGTGCTGGAAGGTTAAGAGGAACGGTTAGCGTAAGCGAAGCTGAGAATTTAAGCCCCAGTAAACGGCGGTGGTAACTATAACCATCCTAAGGTAGCGAAATTCCTTGTCGGGTAAGTTCCGACCTGCACGAATGGCGTAACGACTTCCCAGCTGTCTCAACCGCGAACTCGGCGAAATTGCACTACGAGTAAAGATGCTCGTTACGCGCAGCAGGACGGAAAGACCCCGTGACCTTTACTACAGCTTGGTATTGGTGTTCGGTGTGACTTGTGTAGGATAGGTGGGAGACTTTGAAGCTTGGACGCTAGTTCAGGTGGAGTCATTGTTGAAATACCACTCTGGTCACTCTGGACATCTAACTTCGAACCGTGATCCGGTTCAGGGACAGTGCCTGGTGGGTAGTTTAACTGGGGCGGTTGCCTCCCAAAAAGTAACGGAGGCGCCCAAAGGTTCCCTCAACCTGGTTGGCAATCAGGTGTCGAGTGTAAGTGCACAAGGGAGCTTGACTGTGAGACTGACAAGTCGAGCAGGGACGAAAGTCGGGACTAGTGATCCGGCAGTGGCTTGTGGAAGCGCTGTCGCTCAACGGATAAAAGGTACCTCGGGGATAACAGGCTGATCTTGCCCAAGAGTCCATATCGACGGCATGGTTTGGCACCTCGATGTCGGCTCGTCGCATCCTGGGGCTGGAGTAGGTCCCAAGGGTTGGGCTGTTCGCCCATTAAAGCGGTACGCGAGCTGGGTTTAGAACGTCGTGAGACAGTTCGGTCCCTATCCGCTGCGCGCGCAGGAAATTTGAAAGGATCTGACCCTAGTACGAGAGGACCGGGTTGGACGAACCTCTGGTGTGTCAGTTGTTCCGCCAGGAGCACCGCTGATTAGCTACGTTCGGAATGGATAACCGCTGAAAGCATCTAAGCGGGAAGCCGGCCTTGAGATGAGATTTCCATACCTTCGGGTGAGAGGCTCCCAGTAGACGACTGGGTTGATAGGCTGGATGTGGAAGCGAGGACTAAAGACTCGTGGAGCTGACCAGTACTAATAAGCCGATATCTTGAAAATCATTACACACACATCGTTGTAAGGCTGGTGTGTGTGGCACGGTGAGAGTCCGTGAGAATGCTTGCGTCCACTATGTGGTTCTCGATGTACGGTCGAGAACCAAACACCAACACTTTTGTGTGTTGGTTGTTTGATTCACTTTGATACATCAATAGTGTTTCGGCGGCCATAGCGAGAGGGAAACGCCCGGTTACATTCCGAACCCGGAAGCTAAGACTCTCTGCGCCGATGGTACTGCAGGGGGGACCCTGTGGGAGAGTAGGACACCGCCGGACTTACTTTGGAAGAAAGCCACCCCCTCGGGGGTGGCTTTCTTTCGTTAACACCCCACCCGCCGGCCGCGGTACTGAGCCACCCGCCGCCTCGTATAGACTTGAGCCATATCAACTATGTGCTGTTTCGGTGGCCATAGCGAGAGGGAAACGCCCGGTTACATTCCGAACCCGGAAGCTAAGACTCTCAGCGCCGATGGTACTGCAGGGGGGACCCTGTGGGAGAGTAGGACACCGCCGGACTCAACTGTTGGAAGAGGCCACCCGCCTGTGCGGGTGGCCTCTTTTTTTGTGTCGGCACTCCGACTTCGGCCGGGTGACTCTTACGCCGTGTTGCGCGACTCTTACGTCGCGTGTCACCGGGGCTCGCGGCATCCGCCCGCCCGGAATAGCGTTCACTGCATGCCCCGCTCACTCCGCGTTGTCGCCGTCTCCGGCAGTCTGCACGCGCCATCCAAGACCACCGCGCTCGTTCGCGCCATTCTCGTGGCGCTCGAGCGGGCACTGGGCGGCTCCTATGACATCGACGTACACCTGATCGAGCTGAGCGAGGTCGGTCGGGCATTCAGTGGGGCGCTGCGCCGCGACGAGCTCTCGGCAGAGGCCGAAGCGGAGATCGTGCGCATCGAGGAGGCGGATCTGCTCGTCGTGGCGAGCCCCGTCTACCGGGCCTCGTTCACCGGGCTGTTCAAGCACGTCTTCGACTTCGTCGGACAGTATTCGCTGCGCGGGACCCCGGTCCTGCTCGCGGCGACCGGAGGAAGCGACAAGCACGCACTCATCATCGAGCACCAGGAACGGCCGTTGTTCTCGTTCTTCCAGGCGCTCACGCTGCCGATCGGGGTCTACGCGCAGGATTCCGACTTCACCGCCTACGAGGTCAGCAACCCCGCGCTGACCGCCCGGATCGACCAGGCCATCGCGCAGGGACTGCCGCTCGTGCGCGCCGCGCTCGCGCCGACGGCCGACCCCGTCGCATACGTCGGGGCGTGGTGAGGATGTCGATCTCTGATTGTCCGTTGCTGCCGGTCGTCGGCGGTGAGCTCTCCGTGCCGCTGCAGGGCGGCGGCGAAGCCAGGGCCGTGAACCTCGACTACGCGGCCAGCGCCCCCGCCCTCGAATCCGTCGCCACACACCTCAGTGAGGTGCTGCCGTACTACTCGAGCGTGCACCGCGGTGCCGGCTACGCCTCACAGGTGTCGACGGCCGCCTACGAGCACGCGCGCGACATCGTCGGCGGATTCGTCGGCGCCCGCGTCGGCGATGCCGTGGTCTTCACCCGCAACACCACCGATGCTCTCGGACTGCTTGCGTCTGCCGTTCCGGGCGAGACCGTGCTGCTCGACATCGAACACCACGCGAATCTGCTGCCGTGGAGCGCGGAGGGCGGCAGGGGCGCCAGGGTCGTGCAGGCCGGCCAGACCATCGCCGAGACACTGCTCCTCGTCGAGGCCGAACTGCAGGCGCGCCCCGCCGCGCTGCTCACCGTGACCGGGGCCAGCAACGTGACGGGGGAGACCCTGCCACTGCGGCGCCTCGCCACCATCGCACACCGCCACGGCGCACGGCTCGCCGTCGACGGCGCGCAGCTCGTGCCGCACCGTCGCGTCGACCTCGCCTTCGACGGTGTCGACTACCTGGCCTTCTCCGGCCACAAGACCTACGCCCCATTCGGTGCCGGCGTGCTCGTCGGTCGGAGGGACTGGCTGGACGCCGCGCCGCCGTATCTGCGCGGGGGCGGCGCTGTGACATCCGTGACGCTCGACGGCGCGGCCTGGCGGCTCGGCCCGGCCAGGCACGAGGCCGGATCGCCGAATGTGCTCGGCGTAGTGGCGCTCGCCCGCGCCATCCAGGCCATCGATGCCCTCGACGACGCCGAGTGGCACGATCACGAGAGCGCCCTGCGCGAGCGGCTGTTGACGGGGCTCGAGGCACTGCCGCGGGTGCACGTGAACCGCATCTTCTCCGACAGCGTCGACCCGGTCGGCGTCGTCTCGTTCCACATCGACGGGCTCGACGCCCGACTCGCGGCCCTCGTGCTCTCCGCGGAGTGGGGGATCGCCGTGCGCGACGGACGCTTCTGTGCCCACCCGCTGCTGGAGCGCATCGGGCAGGGAAAGGCCGCGGTGCGTGCGAGCTTCGGGCTCGGTTCGAGCACCGCCGATGTCGACGCCCTGCTGCACGCGCTCAGCGAACTGCTCGAGAACGGCCCCGCCGCCGGCTACAGCGAGGTCGATGGCCAGTGGCAGCTCGACGAGGATGACCGACCGCACCCGGAGTGGGCACCGGCGACAAGCGGCGAGGCCTCGTCGTTCGGCTGCGCCGTGCGCTAGGCCACTCAGTCGATCGGCGTCTGCGTGATGCTGAACGAGCCGTCGGGGTTCCAGCTGACGGTGGCCATCGAGGCCGTGATGTCGACGTTGTCGCCGAGTAGCGAGCGAGCCTGCTGCAGCCCGTCGGTGAGCCAGAAGTGCAGGGTGAGTCCGCCCCTGGCGACATCGGCGAGCTCGCCACAGTTCAAGGCCAGCTGTTGCGAGGGGATCACCGCGACGAGGCAGAGCTGCGCGGGGCCGTTGCGGGCGGCGTACACGCGGGTGCCGGTGTTGCCGTTTGCGGGAAGGAACACGATTGCGACGTCGTCCGGGGCAAAGCTCGACTCGAGCACGGCGGGGAGGCTCGCCTCGTGGCTGCCCTTGCCGTCCGCGCTGAACACGTTCAGCAGGGCTTCGTAGCCGTCCGCCATGGGCGTCGGCGTCGGCGTCTGCTCCGCCGGGCCGGCCCCGAACAGCGCGAGGTCTGGCGCCCGCAGAATGCCCGTCGTGGTGAGTGCGGCCAGGGCGCCGAGGAGCAGGCCGGCGCCGAAGGGCGCCCATGATCGCCGGAGGAGACGCCGGCCGGCCGGCCGACTCTGTGCGGATGCCGCTGCGCCGGCATCCTCAACGCCCCCATCGGGACGGGGACCCGGCCGCTGCCCCGACCCGAGGTCGGCCGGCTCGGCCGTCGTGGCGTCGCGTCGCGCCGCCCGGCGTGCCAGCTCGCGCTCGAGTTGCAGCAGCCGCCATTCGCTCGCCCGCAGCAGCACGGTTCGCCCGCTGTCCGGGTCCGTGTACTCGCCCGGCTCCTCCTGCTGGCCCTGCCGTGAATAGACCTGCTCGCGGGCGAGCGCGCGCTCTCTGGCAAGTGCGTCATCACTGAACGCGGCGAAGCCCATCTGTACGGCCACGCTGCCACCTCCCACTCCCGGGGGTCGCTCCGATCCCTCCACGTTACGTCGCGTTTCCCCGTATGAACAGCGCCCCGTAACACGCGGGCGCCCGCCCGGCGCCCGGCGTAACGTGCCCTGCATGAGCGAGCAGATCATCATCGGAGCAATGTTCCGGGCGCTGGGCGGCTACCCATCCGGGTGGCGCTATCCCGGCGCGCACAACAACCCGCGCGGGGATGGCGCCGTGCTTCGGCGCACCGCGAAGCTGGCCGAGGCGGCCAAGCTGGACTACCTCTTCTTCGGCGATTGGCTGGCGACGGGGCACGACCTGGAGTTCCGCGACCCGTACCTCGTGGCCAGGATCGACCCGCTCTCCGCGATCACCTACCTGGCAGGCGTGACCAAGCGGATCGGCCTGATCGCGACGGCCAACACCACATACAGCGACCCCTATGCGTTGGCGCGGGCCACGGCATCCGTCGACCTGCTCAGTGACGGCCGGGCCGGCCTCAATGTCGTGACGGGGGCGGAGCCGCGCGCGGCCGGCAACCACGGCCGCGACGCCCACGCGCCGAACGAGCACCGCTACGACCAGGCCAGCGAGTTCGTACAGGCCCTGCGGTTGCTCTGGGACTCCTTCGAGGACGGCGCATTCGTGCGCGACACCGCCGGAGGGCAGCTGCTCGACCCGGCCAAGCTGCACCGGGCCGACTTCGTCGGCGAGCACGTGCGAGTGACCGGCCCGCTGAACGTCGATCGCCCGGTTCAGGGGCACCTGCCGATCGTGCACGCCGGCACATCCCTGCGGTCGCGGCAGCTTGTTGGAGAGCTCGCGGATGTAGCCCTCGTCGCCGTGCGCTCGCTCGAGGAGGGCGTTGCACTGCGCACCTCGCTGAAGACGCAGGCGGTGACGGTTGGACGCAACTCCGATCAGCTCAAGGTCGTCACCCCGATCCTGCCGATCGTCGCGCCGACCGTGGAGGAGGCGTGGGCGATCTTCGATGAGCTCATCGCCCTGGTTCCGCTCGACGAGGGCGGAGAGTTGGAAGGCGCACCCGACTTCCCGGCCGGGCGTACCGTGCGGGCGCTCTCCGGTGTCGTCGGCGTCGCGCTCGGTCCCGTCGGCTTCGATACCGCCGTCACCGCGCGGCAGGTGGCGAAATTCAGCGACGTCGGGCTGCAACTGCTCGCCACGGTGACCGAGCGCACCGGCCGCACCGTCGGTGATGCCGATCGCCCCGTGACACTCCGGCACCTGTTGGTGACGCACGTCGTGCCGTCGGCGGTCGTCGTCGGCGATGCCGCCTCGGTCGCCGACCACTTCCAGCGGTGGTTCGAGGCGGGCGCGGTCGACGGGTTCAACGTGCTCACCGCGTTCATGGGCGAGCAGTTCGAGGCGTTCACGAGTCTCGTCGTGCCGGAGCTGCAGCGACGCGGGCTGTTCCGCACCGAGTACACGGGGCGCACCCTGCGTGAGCACCTCGGCCTGGAGCGCCCGCAGAACGTCTACGCGGCGGAGCGCGAACGGCAGCTGGAACGGGAGCTCAGGCTCGAGGCCTAGCCGTCGCCTGCTCCAGCGGGCCAGCGGGCCAGCGGGGCAGGGGTCAGGGCTACGCTGTGAGCATGGCGAATCGACTGGCCGATGCGATCAGTCCTTATCTGCGCTCACACGCGGAGAATCCCGTCGACTGGTGGCCGTGGGGTGAGGAAGCCTTCGCCGAGGCGGCCAGGCGCGACGTGCCCGTGCTCGTGTCCATCGGCTATTCCACCTGCCACTGGTGCCACGTCATGGCCAGGGAGAGCTTCAGCGATCCGACGCTCGCCGCCACCCTCAACGCCCACTTCGTCGCGATCAAGGTCGACCGCGAGGAGCACCCTGATGTCGACGCGAGCTACATGGCCGCCGCCTCCGCCTTCACCCGGAACCTCGGCTGGCCGCTCAACGTCTTCACGACGCCGGGCGGGCGCCCCTTCTACGCCGGCAGCTACTTCCCGCCCCGCCCCGTCAACGGCATGCCGGCATTCGCCGGGGTGCTGGCGGCGGTGACGAACGCCTGGACCCTCCGCCGTACCGAGGTGGCCGAGACCGCGGATGCCGTGGCGGCGGCGCTCGCGGCATCCGCCGCCATCGGCAGCGCTCAGGGGGACGGGCCCGGCGCCGGGCAGGGCATCGGCGCATCCGCCCTCGCGGACGCCGTCGCGCGGGTGGCCGCACTCGAGGACCCACTGTTCGGCGGCTTCGGCACGCCTCCGGAGTTCGCGGATCCCAAGTTCCCCGTCGCGCCCGTGCTCGGATTCCTGCTGGAGCAGCCAGGCACCGGCGCCGCCCTCGGCGCACGCACGCTCAAGGTGATGGGGGCGTCCCCGCTGCGAGACCCCGTCGAGGGCGGCTTCTTCCGCTACTCGACCCGGCGGGACTGGGGCGACCCGCACTACGAGCGCATGCTCTACGACAATGCGCTGCTGCTCGACGCCGCGGTGCAGGTGTGGCGGAACGACGGCGCGGTGTGGGCGGCAACGCTCAGCGACGCGCTCGCCGGGTTCCTGCTTGACGTGCTGCGCCTGCCGACGGGCGCATTCGCCAGCGCCCAGGATTCCGAGAGCACGCTCGGCGGGCAGCGGAGCGAGGGCGGCTACTACGCCCTCGACGAGCTGGCGCGGGCGCTCGTCGCTCCACCCGCCCTCGACGAGAAGGTGCTGAGCGGCTGGAACGGCCTCGCGATCGGGGCACTGGCCAGGGCGGGCACGGCGCTGCGGCGCCCGGACTGGGTCGAGGCCGCGCGGGCGGCCGCCGAGCAGCTGCTCGCGCTGCACTGGCGGCCCGACGACGCGCGCCGGGGCGGGCGGTCCCTGGCGCGGGCATCACGGGGGAGCCGGGTCTCCTCGGCCCCCGCGACGCTGGAGGACTTCGGCATGCTCGCCGACGGTTTGCTGGCGCTCGCCGTCGCGACGGGGGAGGCCGGGTACGCGGTGACCGCCCGTGACCTCGTCGACGCCTGCATCGAGGCGGCAGCCTCCTCCCGCCTGCCGTTCGCCGTGCCGGGCGGGGCTGAGCCTCTCCTCTCCGCGCAGGGCCTCGCTCTGGAGTTGGATGCCGCGGAGGGGGCGTACCCGTCCGGGCTCAGCGCGATCGGCACGGCGGCCTTCGAGCTCTACCTGCTGAGCGGCGACCGCGGCTACCTTGACGCCGCGGAGCAGGCCGTCGCGCTCGTCGGCCCGACCGCCGCGGAGCGCCCGCTCGCTTACGGCGCGCTGCTGACCCTGGCGGCGCGGTTGCAGCGCCCCGTCGTGCAACTGGTCAGTGTGGTTACGAGCGGTGTGGTTACGAGCGCTGTGGTTACGGGCGCTGTGGCTGCCGACGCCGACGCAGATGCGTCACGGGCGGGGGAGGCGTTGCTGGACGTGGCGCTGGCGGCATCCGTCGCCATCGCCATCGTGGTGACCGAGGCCCAGGCTGCGGCATTCGCCGACGCGGGATTCGAGCTGTTCGCCGGTCGCACAGCACGCGGCCGGGCGGCGAGCTATCTCTGTGAGCAGTTCGTCTGCCGGCTTCCTGTGACGGATGCCGCGGCGCTCGCCGCCCTGTTGCAGCCCGATCTCGATCCTGGGGCGGAACGCGGGCGTTAGCCCGCGCGTCCGAGCAGGCGCGGCGCCCGGTCGAGCAGGCGCCACACCGTCGTGCTGAGCGCCGGGTACTCCAGCGCGATCGCGCGCAGCATGTCGAACTCGAACCGCTCGGCCGCCCCTGGACGGGCGGCAGGGTGGTAGGCGCGGGCCCGGGCCTCTGCTGGCTCCGGCAGGGTGCAGCGTTCCCGGTAGAGGTCGAGGATCACCTGCTCGTCAAGGGTCGGCAGCTCCGGCAGGAAGCGCCACGGCTCCTCGCCGAGTGCCGTGCGCAGCTCGATGACGGTCGCGATCTCCGAGAGGGCGTTCTGGCGGAGGTTCTGCAGCGCCACCGGCTCCGGCTCGAGCGCAACCTCGTGCTCAATTCCGAACATCTTGTCGTCCATCGGCGTCCCCTCGTCGCGTGAGCCGATCCCGCCAGACGGTGTCGCCCGGCTGCCGTGCCGAATCGGCCACGAGCCGAGCGTAGTGGCGTCGTATGACGCGGAGATGACGAACAGTTTGCGAGAGTGGGCGAGCCGCGCCATTTCGGCGATTGGCGGGGCGCCGACCGCCGCCACGCGGCGTAATGAAGCCGGTAGGCGCTGGTCGCGCCGCTCGCGGCGGGCGTACGCTGGCGCCATGACCGTGCCAGATGCCGCCCATCCTGACACCGACCCCGCCCTCGGCACAGGCACGAGGCCGGACAAGCACGACGCGGGCACGCTCGGGCTGTTGACCCAGGCCGTGCATGCAGGCAACGCGATCGACGCCGGGAGCGGCGCCGTGCGCACGCCCATCATCATGGCCAACTCCTACGCGCTGCCGGATGACCCGTCACAGATCAGCTGGTCCGGCACCGATGTGCCGCTGTACACCCGCAACAGCGGCGCCAACCAGCTCGGTTTGCAGGCCAAGCTCGCCGCGCTCGAGCGCGCAGAGGACGCCGTGGTGCTCGGCAGCGGCGTCGCGGCCCTGCACGCCGTCTACTTCACCTTCCTGCGCAGCGGCGACCACGCGATCATCGCCGATGTCAGCTACGAGGCCCCGTTCAAGCTCTTCACCGAGCTGCTCACCGAGAAGTACGGCATCGAGGCGAGCTTTGTCGACATGAGCGATCTGGATGCCGTTCGTGCCGGCATCCGCCCCAACACCAAGCTCGTGCACATCGAGGCGATTGCGAACCCGACCACCAAGGTGACGGATGTCGCCGCGGTCGCCGCGATCGCCCACGAGGCGGGCGCGCTGCTCTCGGTCGACTCGACCTTCACGCCACCGCCGCTGTTCCGGCCGATCGAGCACGGGGCCGACCTCGTTGTGCACTCGCTGACCAAGTACATCAACGGGCACGGCGACGCGATGGGCGGCGCGGTGATCGGCAGCCGCGCGCTGATCCAGCGGATCAAGAAGGAGGCGATGGTCGATGTCGGCGGTGTGATCAGCCCCTTCAACGCGTGGCTGATCATGCGTGGCTCCGTCACGCTGCCGCTGCGGCTGCGCCAGCACGTGGCCAGCGCCGAGCGCATCGCGGCGTTCCTCGCCGCCGATCCGCGCGTCGCCTACGTCAGCTACCCCGGGCTGCCATCGCACCCGCAACACGGGTTGGCCGCCAGCCAGTTCGGTGGGTTCGGGGCCATGATGGCGTTCGCCGTGCGCGGCGACGGTGATGTCCAGAACCGCTTCGTCGCGAATCTCCGGGTGATCACCTCGGCCGTCTCGCTCGGCCACGACGAATCCCTCATCGTGCACGTCGGCACCGAGGGTGCCCGTGTCGCGGCGTATCCGGCGGAGTTCCGGGAGTGGGGGCACCTGCGCTTCTCGGTCGGGCTGGAGGAGGCCGACGACCTCATCGCGGATCTGCGCGGTGCGCTCGACGCCACCTTCGGGCCGCTGTAGTCCTCCGCCCGCGAAACTACACTGGAACCATGTCTGAAACACGCGCACCCCGGCCCAAGGTGCTCCCCGATCTGCTGATCGACCTCGTGCTGATCGTCGCGTTCGTGCTGATCGGCCGGCGCAGCCACGACGAGGAGTTCAACCTCGCCGGAGTCTGGCAGACGGCGTGGCCGTTCTTCGCAGCTCTGCTGCTCGGCTGGCTCGTGACCCGTGCCTGGCGCTGGCCCGACCGGGTGTGGCCGACGGGCATCATCATCTGGCTGGTGACCGTGGCAGGCGGCATGGTGCTGCGCGCGGTCTCCGGACAGGGCACCGACATCGCCTTCATCATCGTCGCCACCGTGACACTCGGCGCGTTCCTCGTCGGATGGCGCCTGCTCGGCGTCTGGATCGAGCGCATCTCGGCCAAGCGCGTCGCGAAGAAGCAGGCGGAGGCGGACGCCGCGGTCGTGAACGCCGAAGCCCAGGCCGCCGCCAAGGCCGCGCTGAACCGACCGGACCCCAACCGCCGCACCCCGGGGATCTAGGCCTGAATGAACCTGATCGAATGGCTCTTTGACGCGCAGCTCGTGATCGGCGACCAGACGATCCTCTGGCGCGAGATCGTCGGCAACGGTTTCGGCATCGCCAGCGCGATCGGCGGCATGCGCCGGAAGGTCTGGGCCTGGCCGGTCGGAATCGTCGGCAACGTGCTGCTCTTCACGGTGTTCCTCGGCGCGGTCTTCGGCACCCCGAACCCGGTCAATCTGCTCGGCCAGGCCGGACGGCAACTGATGTTCATCGCCGTCTCGATCTACGGCTGGGTACGCTGGTCGCAGAGCCGCAAGCGCGTCGACCTCTCGACCGGCACCCACGTCGCCGTGCAGCCGCACTGGGCTGGCGGGCGCAACCGGCTGTTCATCATCGTCGCCCTCGTCGTCGGAACGGCGGTGCTCACGCCGATCTTCACGGCCCTCGGTTCCTTCGAACCGGTCTGGGCCGACGCCTGGATCTTCGTCGGCTCGCTGCTGGCGACCTGGGGGATGGCCAAGGGCTGGACCGAGTTCTGGCTGATCTGGGTGGCCGTCGACATCGTCGGAGTGCCGCTGCTGGTCAGCGCCGGCTACTACGCCTCCGCGATCCTCTACGTCTTCTACGGCGTCTTCACGATCTGGGGCTTCTTCACCTGGATGCGGGTGCAACGCCGCAGTGCACCGGCGCTGCCTGCCGCCGCTGACGCCTGACGGCCGTCGGGACGAAACGTGTCCGCGTGTGTCAGGGCTTCGGGGGCGGCCTCGTTCCTCGGCTGCTCTCTCAAGCCATCGTGGAAAATGCCGTGCGCGGTGGTGTGGGCATGCGCGCGTGAGCCAGCGGGAGGAAGCACGCTGGCTTGAGCGAGCGGCGCCGCGACGAAGGAGCAGCGACGCACGCGAAGCCCTGAGCGCTCTCGGGGAACCGGCGCCCCGGCATCCGGTCTGCGCAGGCCAGCCCTAGATCAGGCTGCGGAGGAACTCCTCGGCGTTCAGGCCGTGGTCGTGGGCGCGGCCGATCAGCCTGGCGTGCTCCTCCGGGCTCAGCGTGAGCGTGATCTCGTGCCAGCCGGCGCTCTCCGGCGTGAGCTCGTCGAGCTCGCCGCTCAGCTCGTCGAAGTCGAACAGGTCTGGCTGGGACGGTGCGCTCGGCGGAGCGAGCGGTGCGGATGCCGCCGGGCTGCGGAGCCCGGGAACGGGAGCCACTGCGGCCGCGCCGCCGCGGGTCCAACCGGGTCCGGTGGGGATCGGTGTGTGGTTCTGGAAGGCCTCGGAGACGGCGCGGGCGCGCTCATCCGCCGCTTCGTTCATGGGGTGGTTGGCGTGGCCCTTGACCCATTCGAAGCGGTAGCGACGCCCCGTGAGTGCTGCGTCGAGCTCCTGGAGGATCTCGCGGTTCATCACGGGCTTGCCGTCGGCCTTGCGCCAGCCCTTCTTCTTCCAGCCCGGCATCCACTTGGTCACCGAGTTGATCACGTACTGGCTGTCGCAGAGCACGTGCAGGTCGTCGTCGAGGTGCGCCGTCGCGCGGAACAGCTCGAGCACGGCGGTGAGCTCGCCCTGGTTGTTGGTGGCGTGCGGCCAGCCGCCAGCCGCCCAGCAGTCGTCGTCGACGTACCACGCCCAGCCGGCCGGGCCGGGGTTTCCCAGTGCTGAACCGTCGGCGGAGGCAATGATCGTCATGAGACCAGTCTTCCATTGCCTGACGGGGGTTTCGACAGGCTCAACCGGCGGAGCCTCCCGCCTAGGATTGAGAGCATGACGATCGAGACGATTCCACTGCTCGATCGACTGCCGCGCACGGCATCCGGAGCCCTCGCCGTCGACGCACTCAGCGCGGATGCCGTCTTCGACGTGTTCGAGGACTGGGTGAAGGATCGCGGGCTCACGCTCTACCCCGCCCAGGAAGAGGCGCTGCTCGAGATCGTCTCCGCGTCGAACCTCATCCTCAGCACCCCGACCGGAACCGGCAAGTCGCTCGTGGCCGTCGGCGCACACTTCGCCGCCATCGCTGCAGGCAAGCGCAGCTTCTACACCGCGCCGATCAAGGCCCTCGTCAGCGAGAAGTTCTTCTCGCTGGTCGAGATCTTCGGTGCGGAGAACGTCGGCATGATGACGGGCGATTCCGCGGTGAACCCGGACGCCCCGATCATCTGCTGCACGGCCGAGATCCTCGCCAACCAGGCGCTCCGCCACGGCGAGGACACGGAGGTGGACCAGGTCGTCATGGACGAGTTCCACTTCTACGCCGACCCCGACCGCGGCTGGGCCTGGCAGGTGCCGTTGCTCATGCTGCCGCGCGTGCAATTCGTACTGATGTCGGCGACGCTCGGCGACACGCGCTTCATCGCCGGCGACCTCACCAGGCGCACCGGACGGGAGACCGCTGAGGTCACCGGCGTCGAGCGGCCCGTGCCGCTGCACTACTACTACGAGGTCACGCCGATCCACGAGACCGTCGAGGAGCTGCTCAGCACCGGGCAGTCGCCGATCTACGTGGTGCACTTCTCCCAGGCGGCCGCCCTCGAGCGGGCGCAGGCGCTCTCCAGCGCCAAGATCGCCACCCGCGAGCAGCGGGAGCAGATCGCCGAGCTCATCGCCGAGTTCCGCTTCACCACGAGCTTCGGCAAGACGCTCTCCCGGCTGCTGCGGGCCGGCATCGGCGTGCACCACGCCGGCATGCTGCCGAAGTACCGTCGCCTCGTCGAGACGCTCGCCCAGCGCGGCATGCTGCGCGTCATCTGCGGCACGGACACCCTCGGCGTCGGCATCAATGTGCCGATCCGCACGGTGTTGCTCACCGCGCTGACGAAGTACGACGGGCAGCGGATGCGGCACCTCACCGCCCGGGAGTTCCACCAGATCGCCGGCCGTGCCGGTCGGGCCGGCTTCGACACCGCCGGAACCGTCGTCGCCCAGGCGCCCGAGCACGAGAGCGAGAACATCAAGGCCGTCGAGAAGGCCGGCGACGATGTGAAGAAGCGGCGCAAGATCATCCGCAAGAAGGCGCCGGACGGCTTCGTGTCGTGGGGCGAGCCGTCGTTCCGCAAGCTGATCGATGCCGAGCCGGAGGCTCTCAGCTCCCGGATGCAGATCACCAGCGCGATGATGATCAACGTGATCGGCCGTGGCGGCGACGTCTACCAGCACCTGCACGACCTCGTCTTCGACAACCACGAGCCATGGCGCAACCAGCTCGTGCTCGCCAGACGGGCCCTCGGCATCTACCGCACGCTGCGCCAGGCCGGCATCGTCGAGCAATGGACGCGGGAATCCGGCGACGTCGACATCCGCCTCACCGTCGACCTGCAGCCGAACTTCGCGCTGAACCAGCCGCTCTCGCCGTTCGCCCTCGCCGCCTTCGAGCTGCTCGACCCGGAGTCGGCCTCCTACGCGCTCGACATCCTCTCGATCCTCGAGGCGACGCTCGACGACCCGCGTCCCGTGATCAGCCAACAGCAGTTCGTGGCGCGCGGTGAAGCCGTCGCGGCGATGAAGTCAGAGGGCATCGAGTATGACGAGCGCATGGAGCTGCTCGAACAGGTGACGCACCCCAAGCCGCTCGGCGAGCTGCTCGAAGCGGCCTTCGACACGTACAAGGCCGCGCAGCCGTGGATCGCCGACTTCGAGCTCTCGCCCAAATCGGTCGTGCGCGACATGTACGAGCGGGCGATGTCGTTCGGCGAGTTCATCGCCTTCTACAAGCTGGCCCGGTCGGAGGGCGTCGTGCTGCGCTACCTGAGCGACGCGTTCCGCGCGGCCAGGCAGACGATTCCCGACGAGTTCAAGAACGAGGACCTGCACGACCTGATCGAGTGGTTGGGTGAGCTGGTGCGCCAGGTCGACTCGAGCCTGCTCGACGAGTGGAATGAGATGGTGCACCCGGATGCCGTCGCGCACGCCGAGCACGCGCACGAGATCGTGCCGCCCGCGCCCAAGCGCCTCACCAGCAACGCGCGGGCGTTCCGCGTGCTCGTGCGCAACGAGCTGTTCCGCCGGGTGCAGTTGGCCGCGCGCGACGACGCCGTGGCGCTCGGCGAGCTCGACGCCGAGCACGGCTTCGGCGAGGCGGACTGGGCCGAGGCGCTCGACGACTACTACGCCGAGCACGACGAGATCCTCACCGGGGCGGATGCCCGCGGTGCGGCGCTGCTGATGATCGAGGAGTCGGCGACGAGCTGGACGGTGCGTCAGATCCTCGACGACCCGGCAGGCAACCACGACTGGGGCATCAGCGCAGAGGTCGACCTGGCGGCATCCGACGAGGCCGGCGAGGCCGTCGTGCGGGTGACCGCGGTCTCGCGCCTCTGAGCCGCCAACTACCAGCCCGCGATCACGAGTGTGGCGCGTGCGTCTCGAGGAACTGGAAGACCTCGGTCTGATCGACGCCGGGGAAGGTCCCGGTCGGCAGCGCGGCCAGCAGGCTCGTTGGGGTGCGCGCGGCCGGCCAGGACTGCTCGGCCCAGCGCTCGGCCAGCTCGGCCGGGGCCCGGCGGCAGCAGGACTCGTCCGGGCAGCGGGACACCGCACGGTGCGTTGTCTCGCGGCCGCGGAACCACTTGACGTGGGCGAACGGCACGCCGACACTCACCGAGTACTCGCCCTCCTTGGCCTTCTCGATGCGTGATGTGCACCAGAAGGTCCCGCTCGGGGTGTCGGTGTACTGGTACCACGGGCTGAAGCGGTCCTCGACGTCGAACACGGTGCGCGCCGTCCAGTTGCGGCAGACGATGGTGCCCTCGACGGCGCCGAGGGCGTCGCTCGGGAAGCGCACGGCGTCGTTCTCGTATGCCTTGATGATGGTGCCGGACTCGTGCACCTTCATGAAGTGCACGGGAATGTCGAGGCGAGCGGTGGCGAGGTTCGTGAAGCGGTGCGCCGCCGTCTCGTACGAGACGGCGAAGGCGTCGCGCAGCTCCTCCATCGAGATGCGCCGCATCGTCTTGGCCTCGTTGAGGAAGCGCACGGTCGCCTGCTCCGGCAGCAGGATCGCCGCGGTCAGGTAGTTGGTCTCGATGCGCTGCCGCAGAAACTCCGCATAATTTCTCGGCTCCTCGTGTCCGAGCACATGGCTGGCGAGGGCCTGCAGGATGGGGGAGCGCGAGTCCCGCGAGGCCGACTGCTGCGTGGGCAGGTAGACCCGGCCGTTGCGCTTGTCGGTGACCGAGCGGGTGGAGTGCGGCAGATCGCCGACGTAGTGCAGCGAGTAGCCGAGATGGCTGGCCATGTCGGCAACCAGCTGCTGCGAGACGGGCCCGCCCGTGTGTCCGACGGCGCCGAGCAGGGCGGATGCCGCCGTCTCCAGCTCGGCGAAGTAGTTGTCACGCGCGCGCATCGTCGCCCGCAGCTCTGCGTTGGCCCTGCGGGCCTCCTCCGGGGTTGCCGCCCGTTCCCTGTGCAGCCGGTCGATCTCGTTGTGCAGCGTCAGGATCGTCTGCAGCATCTGGTCGCTGTGCCCCTTGCCCACGCGGAAGCTCGGCAGTCCGAGCGCGCCGAACACGGGGCTGCGCTGAGCCCGCTCGACGGCGATCTCGAGGGCGGCGCGGGCGTTCGGCGCGTCGGGGCGCAGCAGCTCGTCGACGCTGGTGTCGAGTGCCATGGCGATGGTGCGCAGCATCGAGAGCCGCGGTTCCCGCTTGCCGTTCTCGATCGTCGAGACCTGGCTGGGCGCACGGTCGATGGCGGTGGCCAGCTGCTCGAGCGTCATGCCCTGTGCTGTGCGACGCTGGCGGATCCGCCGGCCGAGCGTGAGCGCGTCGACCTCGGTCGCGGCATCCGAGGCATCGTCGCCGGTGATGGCGGCGTTGTGCACGGAGGCTGCGGTGCGATCGGCGGTGATCATGCACCGATGTTGCCACGCGGCACGCGTGCCCGCAAACAGAAAGAACGAGTTTCTTCTGTTTACGGACGGTGCGCGCTGCAGCGGGCGCGTTCGTGCGGCTCGTCTGTGCCATCTGCGACACTGATGCCGTCGCCGCTCATGGCGGCCGGGAACGGAGTGCACATGGCTGGGCGCCAGATCGAGATGCTGGACCGTCGCGGCTACGTCCTGGAGTTCGACTCCGATTTCGCCGGGACGGGCGACGGCCCTGGCGGGCTCGACACCACGCAGTGGCTTCCGCACTACCTGCCGCAGTGGAGCGGCCGCGAGGCGAGCAGGGCGCGCTACTCGATCGCGGACGGGCTGCTGACGCTCCGCATCGACGCAGACCAGCCGCCGTGGTCGCCCGAGTACGACGGCACAGTGCGCGTCTCGAATCTGCAGACGGGTGTGCGCTCCGGCCCGGTCGGCAGCGGCAGCGGGCAACACCCGTTCCGGGGTGACCTGCTCGTGCGGGAGGCGCAGGAGGACGAGCTGCTCTACACGCCGCGCTACGGCCTCATCGAGCTGCGGGCGCGGGCAAGCTCCGACCCGCACAGCATGGTGGCGTTGTGGTTGATCGGCGTCGAGTCGGCGCCGGAGCAGTCCGCCGAGATCTGTGTGATGGAGATCTTCGGCAGCGAGGTTCATCCCCAGGGCGCGCTCGTGGGCATGGGCGTGCACCCGTTCAATGACCCCGCGATCGTCGACGACTTCGAGAAGGTGACGATGGCCGGCGACGCGACGGACGTCCACGTGTACTCGGCCGAGTGGTCGCCGCGGGGCGTGCGCTTCTACATCGACGACGCGCTCGTGCGCGAGACGACGCAATCGCCTGGTTACCCGATGCAGCTCATGCTCGACATCTTCCACGTCCCGCCCGCTGGGGATGCCGCTGGCGCCGGTCACTACCCGAAGGAGTTCCAGGTCGACTGGGTGCGCGGCTACGCGCCGAGGAGCTAGTGGTGGAAGACGCGCTCGCCCTCCACGAAGGTCTGCTCGACCGTGGCGAGGCCGATCTCCTCCCGCGGGCCGGCGAACGGGTCGCGGGAGAGCACGGTGAGGTCCGCGAACTTGCCGACCTCGATCGTGCCCGTCTCCTTCTCGAGGTGGTTCACCCAGGCCGAGCCTGCCGTGTACGCGGTGAGCGCACTCCCCAGGTCGATGGTCTGCTCCGGCAGGAAGGCCTCGTAGTCACCCTCCTCGTAGCCGGGGGCCGCGTGCCGGTTCACCGCCGTGTGGATGGCGGCGAGCGGGTTGGGCGTCGACACCGACCAGTCGCTTCCCGCCGCGAGCACCGCACCGGAGCGCAGCAGGTCACCGAATGGGTACTGCCAGGCCGAGCGGACCGGGCCGAGGAACGGCAGCGTGAGCTCGACCATCTGCGGTTCGAGGGTCGCCCAGAGCGCCTGCATGTTCGCGGCGACGCCGAGCGCCCGGAACCGCGGGATGTCGTCGGGGTGCACCACCTGGAGGTGCGCGATGTGGTGCCGGTTGTCGCTCTGGCCATTGCGGGCAATGGCCTCGGAGACGGCGTCGAGGCACTCCCGCACCGCCCGGTCGCCGATGGCGTGGAAATGCAGCTGGAAGCCGAGCTCGTCCAGCAGCGGCACAGCCTCGTTCAGGATCTCCGGCGGCACGAAGCTGATGCCCGAGTTGTCGCTCGGGTGGCCGTGACCGTCGCCGTATGGCTCCAGCATCGAGGCGGTGAAGTTCTCGGCGACGCCGTCCTGCATCACCTTGACGCTGGTGGCGGCGAAGCGCCCGAAGTGTGCGGCAGCACGCTTGGCGACGAGCTCATCGATCTGCTCGAGCCCGCGACTGCGATCCCACCACAGGGCCCCGATCACTCGGGCGGTCAGCTCACCGGAGTGCGCGGCGGCGAGGTAGGCGGGCGCAGGGTCGTCGGCGTCGCCGTAGCTGCCGACGATGGCATCCTGCCAGGCGGTGATGCCGTTGGCGTGCAGGTACCTCTGCCCGGTGAGCAGCGCCTCGCGCATGCCGGCCTCGCCGACGGGCGGCAGCAGCCGATTCACCAGCGTCATCGCTCCCTCGTGCAGGGTGCCGCTCGGCGTGCCGTCGGCGAGCCGCTCGATGCGGCCGTCGGCCGGATCCGGCGTGTGCTTGTCGATGCCGGCCAGCTCAAGCGCGCGGGAGTTGACCCAGGCGCCGTGCCCGTCGCGGTTGGTGAGGAAGGCGGGGCGGTCGGCGACGATGTCGTCGAGATCGGATGCCAGCGGGGTGCCGCCTGGGAACACCGACATGCTCCAGCCGCCACCGAGCAACCACTCAGCATCCGGGTTCGCCTGCATGTGTTCGGCGATCAGCGTGCGGTACTCGGTGCGGCTGGCGACCTCGGCGAGGTTGCAGCGCAGCAGGTCGAGTCCGCCCCACACCGGGTGCACGTGGGCGTCCTGGAATCCGGGCACGAGCAGTCGCCCGGCCAGATTCACCACCTCGGTGTGCGGCCCCGTCAGCTCGCGCACGTCGTCCCGGCCGACGGCGACAATGCGGCCGTCTTTCACGGCGACGGCGCTCGCCGTGGAGCGCACGGTGTCGGCGGTGAACACACTTCCGCCGGAGAAGACGAGATCGGCGTACGGCATGATGCCTCCTACTGGTTTGTTGCCATGGTGCCTAGCTTCCGGCCATGGTGCGGGCGATCTGCGTGGCGGAGTCACCCGCCCGGCGCAGCACGACCGCGACCATCGCGAGGGCGAAGAGAGTGAGCAGCAGCATGATCGTCGACACGGCGGCGATCTCCGGCCTCAGCCCGCTGCGCAGCGCGCTCAACACGTAGACCGGCCACGGCGTGGTGCCGGAGACCTGCACGAAGGCCGCGACGATCGTATTGTCGAGGCTGAGCGTGAACGAGAGCAGGCCGCCGGCGAGCACGGCAGGCAGGGCGAGCGGCAGCGTGACCCGCCAGAAGGTGCGCAGCGGCGGCGCGTAGAGGTCGGCTGATGCCTCCTCCAACTGCGCATCGAGGCCAACGAGCCTCGCCCGCACGATGTATGCCACGATCGCCGTCGCGAAGAGCGAGTGGCCGATGACGAGGCGCACGACACCGTCGCTGAAGACGCTCATGCCGAGGTCCTGGCCGAGGAAAACGAGCCACGGCAGCAGGGCCACGGCGTCGACGATCTCGGGTGTGACGGAGACGAGCAGCAGCAGCCCGATGAACCAGAACACCCACTTGCCCGGTCGGCGTGCCATCGCGATTCCGGCGAGGGTGCCGAGCGCGGTGGCGAAGATGGCCGCGATCACGCCGGTGCGGATCGAGAGCCAGACGGCATCCCGAATCGCCGACTTCGTGACGATCGCCGCGAAGGAGTCGAATCCGAAGTGGTCCCAGGAGACGAGGAGGCGGCCGACGTTGAAGGAGTAGGCGATGATCACGATGATCGGGGCGAACAGGAACAGGAAGACGAGCACGCTCCACACCATCAGGCCGACATCGGTGGCCGAGCGGCGGGTGCGGTGTTTGCGGGGCGGCTTGGTGCCGGAGGCGACGGCGACGGCCCGGGTGGCGTGCAGCTCGGTCATGACGTTGCTCCAGACTCCGGGCCCAACACGAGGCGGCGGCTCGAACGGGACGGCCACGTCAGCAGCCAGAGCAACAGGGCCCCGGCGGCCACGGTCAACGCGATCACCAGGATGAGCAGCACGGCCATCGCCGAGCCGAGCGCCCAGTTCTGTGCCGTCTGGAACTGGCTGGCCACGAGCTGGCCGACCATGTTGCCCTTGGCGCCGCCGAGCACGGTTGCGGTGATGTAGTCGCCCATCAGCGGGATGAAGACGAGCAGCACGCCGGCGACGATGCCGGGCTGCGCCAGCGGAACGGTGACCCGGAAGAAGGTGCGGATGCGGTCGGCGCCGAGGTCCTTGCTGGCCTCCCGCAGCGGCCCGCCCACCCGGTCGAAGGCGACGAACAGCGGCAGGATCATCAGCGGCAGGTAGTTGTAGACGACGCCGATGAGCACCGCGGTGCGGGTGTAGAGGATCTCGAGGGGGCCCTCCTGCAGCCCGACCGCCTGCAGCAGTGTCGACAGCCAACCCTCGGGGGCGAGGATCACCTGCCAGCCGATCGTGCGCACGAGGAAGTTGGTCCAGAACGGCACCATCACGAGTGCGAGCAGCAGCCCACGCCGGTTCATCGGCGCCTTCACCGCCATCCAATAGGCCACAGGAGCACCGATGACGAGGCACAGCGCCGTGCCGGCGAGGCTGACCCAGAGGGTGTTCGCGAATGTGGCGAAGAAGGTGGGGGAGAGCGCCTCGATGTAACGATCGAAGGAGAGCGTGTCATTGGCGTGCGTGCCGAAGATGCCTGGTTTGTAGCCGAAGCTGAACCAGAGCACCATGCCGACGGGCGCGACGAAGAAGAACAACAGCCAGGCCCAGGCTGGGAACGCCAGGAGGGGCGCCGGCAGGCGACGCGGAGCGGAGGTGTCTGCCATCAAGCGCCCGCAGCGGCCTTGGTGTTGTTCCAGATGTCGACGATGCGCTGCTGAGCCGAGGTGACCTCACCGGTGTGCATCGTGGCGATCTGCTCCGGCGTGAAGAAGACCAGGTCGAGCATCTCGATGCCGGCCGCCTCCGCATCCGGCTGGATGTCGAGGGCGCCGGTGTGGTAGCCGATGTAGTCGAGCTCGGCGAGTGAGTTCTCCGGGGTGAGTACGAAGTTGATGAAGGCGTGCGCGGCCTCCGGGTGCGGTGCCCCAGCGGCAATCGCCCAGTTGTCCATCCACAGCTCGGTGTCGGGGGCGCCGAGCACCCACTGCCAGCGCTCAGGCTCCGGGCTCTCCTGGATGCCGATCCGGGCGTCGCCGTTCCACACCTGCATGAGCGCGTGCGTCGCCTGCGGGATCGCGGCACCGCCCGGGTAGGAGTCGAACGCCGTCACGTGCGGAGCCATCTCGTTGACCATGAATTCCTCGCAGGCGTCCAGCTCGGCCGGGTCGGTCGTCATCCAGTCGATTCCGTTGGACCAGAAGTAGATGCCTGCCATCGGCGCCGGGTCGTCGAGCAGCGAGGTCTTGCCGCTGGCCTCGTTCTGGGCGGCGTCAATGAAGTCGTCCCAGGTGGTGAGCTCGCGCGTGATGACGGTCTTGTCGTAGACGAAGCCCGTCGTGCCCCATGCCTTGCAGATGGTGTACTCGTTCTCCGGATCCCAGTTCTGTCCGAGGAAGGCCGGGTCCATGTAGCTGATGTTCGGGATCAGCTCGCGGTTGAGCTTGGTGAGCAGGCCGTTCTCGACCATCTGTGGGATGAACGGACCGGTCGGCACGATGATGTCGTAGCCGCTGGTGCCCTTGGCCGCGACGAGCTTGGAGATCATCTCCTCGTTGGAGGCGAAGGAGTCCAGCGTGACTGCCGGGCCGAGGGTCGCGGTGAAGTCCTCGAGCACGGACGGGGCGTCGTAGTCTCCCCAGGTGTAGATGGAGAGCTTGTCCTCCAACGGCCCGCCAGAGGCCTGCGGGCTGGAGCCGGCGTTGCCGCTCGGGCTGCTGCACGCGGCCAGGAAGATGGTTCCACCGGCCGCGGCGGCGAAGCTCAGAAAGCGTCGTCGGCTGAGCTCCTTGGCGATGATCGGCGCGGCCGACGTGCTGGCCAGAATTCGCAGGGGGGATCGTTCGGCGCTCATGATTACTCCCGATTGGCTGTGGGTGCGGAGGGTTCGGATTCCGACGCCGGGTGTGCGGCGGCGACGGTGTTGACGGTGGGCGGCTCGACGTGGGCCGCGACGGGGAGCTCCTCGGCGGCGGGGAAGAGGATGACGGACTCCGGCGTCCACGAGCACCAGACGGCGTCGCCGATCGCGAGCCGGGGTGCCTCAGGGGTCGGCCGGCGCACGAGCATGCTCTGTTCGCCGCCGTCGAGCTGGACGAGGTACTGCATCGTCTCGCCCAGGTGTGAGACCCCGATGAGGCTGCCGGCCACCCGATTGACGCCGCCGTCGCTCGGCTCGGCGGCGGAGCGGGCGGCGATCTGCACGAACTCGGGGCGCACGGCGGCCTGGGCCGCATCGCCGACCCGGAGCCGGGCGCTGCCGCTTGCCGTGCTCGCCGCCCGCAACAGCCCGTATGAGCTCTGCAGCGTCGCGGCATCCGGGGCGGTGCCCGCGACCGTGCCGCCGATGAAGTTCTGTT
This sequence comes from Microterricola gilva, assembly GCF_004217495.1. Classification (NCBI taxonomy): domain Bacteria; kingdom Bacillati; phylum Actinomycetota; class Actinomycetes; order Micrococcales; family Microbacteriaceae; genus Microterricola; species Microterricola gilva. The sequence continues at coordinate 3,082,667 of NZ_SHLC01000001.1, read as the reverse complement.
GGCCGACGAAGCCGGCCACATAGGCGGTGGCCGGTGCGCCGTAGATGGTGTCGGCGTCGGCGAGCTGCTCGATGTGGCCGTCGCGCATGATCGCGATCCGGTCGCTCATCGACAGGGCCTCGCCCTGGTCGTGGGTGACGAACACGAAGGTGATGCCGAGCCGGGACTGGAGCAGCTTGAGCTCAAGCTGCATCTCCTCACGCAACTGCCGGTCGAGTGCGCCGAGAGGCTCGTCGAGCAGGAGCACGGCCGGCCGGTTGACGAGGGCCCGCGCCAGCGCGATGCGCTGCTGCTGGCCGCCAGAGAGTTGCGTCGGCTTGCGGTCGGCGAAACGGCGCATCTGCACCATCTCGAGCGCCTCGGCGACGCGCTCGCGGATCTCGGCCTTGGGCGTGCGCTTCTGCTGCAGGCCGTATGCCACGTTCTCGGCGATGCTCATGTGTGGGAACAGCGCGTAGGCCTGGAACACCGTGTTGACGTTGCGGCGGTACGGCGGCTGGCCGAGCACGCTCTGACCCGAGATGCGGATGTCGCCGGCATCCGGGTGTTCGAAGCCGGCGATCATGCGCAGCGTCGTCGTCTTGCCGCAGCCGGACGGGCCGAGCAGGGAGATGAACTCGCCGGCCGCGATGTCGAGGCTGAGATCGTTCACCGCCGGGGCGTCGCCGTAGAACTTGCTGATGCCCTGAAGCTCGATCGTCCCCGTGCGCTCGCGATCTCGCTGGGCACTCGAATCGGATTGGTCGAGAACGGTCACCGGCACCTCCATAGCTGCAAACGTTGTGGGTCATTCAATCCTTGAAAACCCTTTTGCACAATGTTTTTCGTTGCGAAGAGGCCATTTCGTTGCGAAGACCGTCGAAATCGTGATGTTCGGCCGTCGAAAGCGGCGGAGTTCCGCCGCGCAGAACTTTGCCGAAACTTCACCCCCTGGACCGTGGCCCGTACCCGATGCCGCGGCCGCAGAGTGGGTTCAGGCCACAACGGATGCCGAACAACACACGGCGACCGAATCAGCAGTTCGAGGGAGAACACCATGACGCAGCAGAGCAACCGGGCAGGCGACCAGACCCAGACCGCGGAGGAGCTGGAGCTCGAGTGGGCGGCCGACGCCCGCTGGACCGACATCCGCCGCGACTACACCGCCGCCGACGTGGTCGCCCTGCGCGGCGCGGTGCGCGAGGAACGCACCCTCGCCAGGCGCGGAGCGGAGAAGCTGTGGGACCTCGTGCAGAACAACGGCACGCCGGAGGACCCCCGCTGGGTCGCCGCGCTCGGTGCGCTCACCGGTAACCAGGCCGTGCAGCAGGTGCGGGCGGGGCTGCAGGCGATCTACCTCTCCGGCTGGCAGATTGCGGCCGACGCCAACCTCAGCGGGCAGACCTACCCGGACCAGTCGCTGTACCCGGCGAACTCGGTTCCTGCTGTCGTCCGCCGCATCAACAACGCGCTGCTGCGGGCCGGCCAGATCGAATTCGCGGAGGGCGGGGGGTCGACAGCCTCAAGCGACGCGGGCGAGGCCACCGACTGGATGGCGCCGATCGTCGCCGACGCCGAGGCCGGCTTCGGCGGGCCGCTGAACGCCTACGAGCTGATGTCGTCGATGATCGAGGCCGGCGCGGCCGGTGTGCACTGGGAGGACCAGCTCGCCAGCGAGAAGAAGTGCGGCCACATGGGCGGCAAGGTGCTCGTTCCGACCGGGCAGCACATCCGCACGCTCAACGCCGCCCGCCTCGCGGCCGACGTCGCCGGTGTGCCGACGATCGTGATCGCCCGCACCGACTCGCTCGCGGCCACCCTCATCACGAGCGACCACGACGAGCGCGACCGGCCGTTCATCACCGGGGAACGCACAGCCGAGGGCTTCTACACGGTGCAGAACGGCATCGAACCGGTCATCGCCCGCGGCCTCGCCTACGCGCCGTACGCCGATCTGATCTGGGTCGAGAGCGCCGAGCCCGACCTGGAGCTCGCACGCCGTTTCGCCGAGGCGATCCACGCCGAGTACCCGGGCAAGCGCCTCGCCTACAACTGCTCGCCGTCGTTCAACTGGAAGCGCCACCTGAACGACGAGCAGATCGCCACCTTCCAGCGGGATCTGGCGGCGCTCGGCTACGCCTTCCAGTTCATCACCCTGGCCGGATTCCACTCGCTCAACCACTCGATGTTCACGCTCGCCCAGGACTACAACAGCCGGCACATGAGCGCATACGTCGAACTGCAGGAGGCCGAGTTCGCCTCGGAGACCTCCGGCTACACGGCCACCCGCCACCAGCGGGAAGTCGGCACCGGCTACTTCGACCGGATCGCCACCGCGCTCAACCCCGACAGCGCCACCCTTGCCCTCGTCGGATCGACCGAGGCCGAACAGTTCTGATTTTTCGCCACGCAAGGAGACACGACCATGAACACGACAGCGACAACATTTGCAGAGCCGCGGCCCACGACGGCAGCGACCCCCACAGTCCCCGGCGGGGCTTTCCCGGCGTACGAACCGCGCATCGAGGTCTCGGCGGCGCTCGGGCCGCGCTACGACGAGATCCTCACGCCGGAGGCACTGGACTTCCTCGCCGCTCTGCACGACCGCTTCGCCGGCATCCGCCACGACCGGCTCGCCGCCCGGCTGCGCAACAGGGTCGACGCGGCGCAGGGCCGCAACCCGGGCTTCCTCGCGGAGACGGCACACATCCGTGCGGATACGAGTTGGCGGGTCGCGGGCGCCGGGCCCGGCCTCGAAGACCGGCGGGTCGAGATCACCGGACCGACCGATCGCAAGATGGCGATCAACGCGCTGAACTCCGGCGCGAAGGTCTGGCTCGCCGACCAGGAGGACGCCACAAGCCCGACGTGGCAGAACGTGATCGAGGGACAGCTGACCCTGCTGGACGCACTGAGCGGACAGCTCCACTTCACCAGCACGGAGGGTAAGGAGTACGCGGTCACGCACGACATCGCGGGCCCGGACACCCCGACGATCGTGATGCGCCCGCGCGGCTGGCACCTGGAGGAGAAGCACCTGCGCTTCCGCGACCGGACCGGGCGCACGATGAACGCCTCAGGCAGCCTCGTCGACTTCGGGCTCTACTTCTTCCACAACGCGACCCGACTGATCGAGCTCGGCAGTGGACCCTACTTCTACCTGCCGAAGCTCGAGAGCCACCTCGAGGCGCGTCTGTGGAATGACATCTTCGTCTTCGCCCAGGCCTACATCGGCATCGACCGGGGCACCATCCGGGCCACCGTGCTGATCGAGACCATCCAGGCGGCACTCGAGATGGAGGAGATCCTCTACGAGCTGCGCGAGCACTGCGCCGGGTTGAACGCCGGGCGCTGGGACTACATCTTCTCGATCATCAAGGCCTTCCGCTCGCGGGGACGGCGCTTCGTGCTGCCCGACCGCAAACACATCACGATGACCGTGCCGTTCATGCGGGCGTACACCGAGCTGCTCGTCTCGACCTGCCACCGTCGCGGGGCATATGCCATCGGAGGCATGAGTGCGTTCATCCCGAACCGGCGTGATCCAGAGGTCACCGCGCGTGCGCTGGAGCAGGTCGCCGCAGACAAGCGGCGCGAGGCCGCCGACGGCTTCGACGGCACCTGGGTCGCGCACCCTGACCTGATTCCAACGGCGCGCGCCGAGTTCGATGCGGCGTTCCGGTCGGGGCCGCAGGGTGCAACGGAACAGTTGCACCGCACGCGTGACGAGGTGCAGGTGACGGCGGCCCAGCTGCTCGACATCGGCTGGGCGGGCGGGCAGGTGACGGAGGCCGGCGTCGCCGACAACATCGGGATCGCGCTGCGTTACATCGAGTCGTGGCTGCGCGGCATCGGCGCCGTCGCCATCGACAACCTGATGGAGGACGCGGCGACGGCCGAGATCTCCCGCTCCCAGGTGTGGCAGTGGGTGAACGAGAACACGGTCACGGCCGAGGGGCGGCGCATCGACGCCGAGTGGGCGCACTCGGTGCTCGCGCAGGTGACGGCCGGGCTCGACCGCTTCGACGGCGACCGCTTCGACGACGCCATCGAGGTCTTCACGTCCGTCGCGCTTGAGCCGGAGTTCCCGGCGTTCCTGACGGTGGGGGCGTACGCCCGCTACTTCTAGGGCGGTCCACCGAGAAAGCGCAGGAGCAGAGCGTTACCGGGCCGATATGGCGGCCCGCGGCGCTCTGCTCCTGCGTTTTTGCACGACTCCTGGGCGACCCTATGCTGGTGCGATGACAGCAGCCAGCAGTTCCGTCGTGGCCGTTCGCACCGCCGGGCCGGCCGATGCCGCGGCGCTCGCCACCCTGGCCGCCGCGACGTTCCGCCTCGCCTGCCCGCCGCAGACCACCGAGGCGGCGATCGCCGAGTTCCTGCGCGACGTGCTCTCTGAGGCGCGATTCGGGGAGTATCTCAGTGACCCGGCGAAGCTGGTGCTCGTCGCCGAGCAGGATGGCCTCGCCGTCGGCTACACGCTGCTGGTGTTCGGTGAACCGAGCGACCCCGACGTGGCCGGAGCCCTCGGCATCCGCCCGACCGTCGAGCTCAGCAAGTGCTACGTGAGGGCCGAGGCGCACGGCGCCGGCACGGCGTCCGCGCTGATGGCGGCGACGCTCGAGGCCGCCGGCGAGCGCGGTGCCGCCGGTGCCTGGCTCGGCGTCAACGAGCAGAACGCGCGGGCGATCCGCTTCTACGAGAAGCACGGTTTCGCCACGGTCGGTCGCAAGCGGTTCCTGCTCGGTGGCGTCTACGAGAACGACTTCACGCTCGAGCGCGCCCTCTAACCGAAGGTTGTGACGGTGGGGCGGCGCGATGGGCGATCAGCCAGATGCCGGCGGATGACGCCGCGAACAGCACGGCGAGGATCGCCCAGCCGAGCGTGCCGAGTTGCAGCGCCGTCGCCGTGATCACGAGCGGCGCGCACATCGCGCCGAGCGAGAAGCCCATGCCGAACATGCCCTGGTAGGCGCCGGCGCGCCGCGGATCGGCGAGCTCGAAGCTGAGCCCCCACGTCCCGGCCTGCGAGAGGATCTCGGCCAGTGCGTGGGTGAGGGCGCCGGCCACGAGCAGGGCGATCGCCACCGCGATGGCAGCGTCGATACCGCCGCCCGCGGCATCCGGTTCCCCGGCCGACGCCGCGTAGAGGGCGCAGGCGAGCACCATGAGCGCGCCGGCGAGCAGCACGGAGCGGCCGGCCCTGCGGATGTCGTCGGTGCCGCGCGAGAGCGGAATCTGCAGCGCGATCACCACGAGGGTGTTGATGATGAGGCTGACCGACACCATCACGTCCGGCGCGGCGGTGTTGTGCGCGATCCACAGCGGCACCCCGATCTCGCCGAGCGCGAACTGCATGCCGAAGACGCCGGAGAGCACGGTGAGCGCGATGTAGCGCCGGTCGCGGAATGGCGAGCGCGCGGATGCCGCGGCGGCCTCCTCCGCGGCGACGCGCGCCTCGGCGATGTCGGCTGCGGCGTGCGCGGCGGTGTCCGCGTCCGGCTCCAGGGTGATGCGCACGGCGCGCGGCGGGGCATCAACGCGGGCAGGCAGCCGCAGCAACTGCACCGTGCTGAGCAGGTAGATCACACCGGCGGCGATCATCAGCCCACGATAAGCCTCCATCGTGCCGGCGAGGAGTGCGATGCCGCCGATCGCGCCGCCCGCCGCGATGCCGACGTTGGTGATGGTCCGCAGCACGGCGCGGGTGTGCACCCGGTGCTCGGCGTCAAAGGCGCGGGCGATGATGGCCGAGCGGGTGGAGTTCGCCGCCCGGTTCAGGCCGGTAGCCAGGGTGGCGAGGATGAGGGCCGCGGTGAAGTCGCTCGCGAAGGGGTAGGCCGCCATCGCGACCCCCTCGAGGGCCACGAAGACCACGAGCATGCGGCGCGCGGAGAAGCGGTCGGCATAGTGCCCGCCCGCGTAGGAGGTGAGCACCCCGACGCCGGCCGAGACGCCGAGGATCACGGCGATCTCGGTCGCGCTCAGCCCGACGAAGTGCGTGAAGTAGAGCACGGTGAGGGTGTAGAAGATGCCACGGCCGACCGTGGAGACGATCGTGGCGCCGGCCAGGACCCGCAGCACCGGGTCGGCGAGGGCGCCGCGGATGCCGGCCGGGCGCTGGGCGCGGTCGGCGGCTGCCGCCCCGGCATCCGCAGTGGAATCCGGGCCGGAGTTCGGGGAGCCGCCGGGGATCGTCTCGATGCCGTCGGTCTCGGGGCTGGCGTTCGTGCTCATGGTCCATTTCTCGCACTCGCGGCATCGCGGCGAATATTGATGTAGCTTGGGGCTTCATGTTGCGCTACGTGCTGCACGACGCCGACCTCGGCGATGTGCGCTTCGGAATCTCGCCGCTCTGCGAGCTCGGCCTCTCGCTGCGCACCCTGCGCGAGCCCTCCCGCTACCCGCTGCAGCTGCCGTGGCTGCGCCGCACCGAGGCGGCCAGGGCCGGACTCGACCTCGAGGTGCTGACCGCGCTCGTGGACGAGCGGCTCTGGACGCCGGACTTCCTGAACCCGCGCCCGCTCTCCCCGCTGACCCGGCTCGACGACGAACTCGCCGCCCTGCGCCGGATGCCGAGCGAGCGCTTCGTCAGCCAGATTCTCGGCGTGCACCAGGGCGAGATGCCCGCCGTGCTCGACGGACCGCCGCGCGTCGCCATCGCCAGGGTCGTCGATGCGCTTGAGGGGCTGTGGGCGGCCTGCTTCGCGCCGTACTGGGTGCGGATGCGCGCGATCCTCGAGGCCGACATCGTCTACCGCGGGAGGCAGGTCGCGCAGAGCGGCCTCGCCGTGATGCTCAACGGCCTGGCCCCGACCGCCGAGTTTGACGGCCGTGTGCTCTCGCTCCGGCTGCGCGACCCGCGTGAGCGTATCGAGCACATCGGGGGTGCCGGCCTCACCCTGGTGCCGACGATGTTCACGACGCGGGCCTCTGCGCCGGTCGACCCCGCCGAACCGCCGTCGATGTTCTATCCGGCCCGCGGGCAGGGCGCGATGTGGGAGGCCGAACGGGTGCAGAACCCCGCGGCGCTCGCCGCGATCGTCGGGGAGACGCGGGCCCGGCTGCTGATCGCGCTCGCGGAGCCGGCGTCATCCACCGAGCTGGGGGTGCGCTTCGGCGTCTCGACCTCTGCGGTCAACCAGCACTTGCGGGTGTTGCGGGATGCCGGGCTGCTCACCGCTACGCGCTACGGGCACAGCATGCTCTACCTCCGCAGCGAGCTCGGCTCGGCGCTCCTCGCCGGCTGACCCCGCCCAGCGCCCCGACGTCACATCAGCGGCGCCGGAGCCGCTCGTATGCGGCGAGGGCGGCACGGCGGCTCTCGGCGAGGTCGACGAGCGGTTCCGGGTAGTCCGGCGTTCCCCACTCGGGCAGGTGACGGCGCACGTACTCCCCGTGCGGGTCGAACTTCTGCTGCTGCAGTAGCGGGTTGAAGACCCGGAAGTAGGGCGCGGCATCCGCCCCGGACCCGGCGACCCACTGCCAGTTGAACGCATTGCTCGCCGCGTCGGCGTCGACGAGGGTCTGCCAGAACCACTCCTCGCCGTGGCGCCAGTCGATCAGCAGGTTCTTGCACAGGTAGGAGGCGACGACCATGCGCACCCGGTTGTGCATGGTGCCCGTCGTCCACAGTTCGCGCATGCCGGCATCGACCAGGGGAACCCCCGTTCGCCCCCGCTGCCATGCTCCGAGTGCGGCAGAATCGAGCGGCGGCCACTCGAAGCCGTCGAACTCGCGACGCCAGTTGACCCGACCGAGATCCGGTGCGTGGAAGCTCACGTGGGCGGCGAACTCCCGCCAGGCCAGCTGGCGCAGGAATGCGGTCGCGGCGGAGGCGAGCGGGCTGGAGCCGCCGGATGCCGCAGCGGCGGCGTTGCGCACCCGCACCGTCTCGTGCCACACGGTGTGCGGGCTGATCTCGCCCCAGCGGAGCGCGGGGGAGAGGCGGGACGTCGCCTGCTCGGCCGGCACATCGCGCTCCGCCTCATAACGGGGGAGTGCGTCGGCGAGGAACTCCCGCAGCAACCGCAACGCGGACGCCTCGCCCGGTTGCCAGCTCGCGCGCAAGCCGCCTGCCCAGTCTGGGCGGCTCGGCTGCAGTTCCCAGGCGTCCAGCTCATCGCCGGCCAGCGTCGCCGCGAACCCTGCGGCCGCCGCGGCATCCGCCGCCCCCGGGCCGGCCGGCGTTGGCAGCGGTAGCCGGGGTTCGGGCAGCGCGATCAGCCGTCGCCAGTACGGGGTGAACACCGAGTACGGCGCGCCGGAACCCGTCGACACCGTCCACGGTTCAAACAGCAGGGAGGCGGCGAAGCTCTGTGCGGTCACGCCGGCGGCGCGCAGCTCGGACTTCAGCGCGGCGTCGACGGTGCGCTCAGCCAGGCCGTAGCGCCGATTCCAGAACACGGACATCGCGCCGCTCTCGGCCGCGAGACCGGCGATCACCGAGTCGGCCCTGCCGCGGCGCAGCAGCAGCGGGATTCCGATCGCCGCGAGCTGGGCGCGGAGCGAGCTCAGGCTCTGGTGCAGCCACCACCGGGCGGCCGCGCCCAGCGGGCGCACCCCATCGGATTCCTCGTCCAGCACGTAGACGGCGAGCACGGGGCCGCCGGCGTCGATGGCGGCCGTGAGCGCCGGGTTGTCGCCGAGGCGGAGGTCATCCCGAAAGCAGAGCAGCGCGGGCGCGGTGGTCACTGGAGAGTGTCGTCGACCTGCAGGACGAGCTTGCCGCGCACGTGGCCGCCCTCCTGCACGCGGTGGGCTTCGGTGGCCTCCGCCAGGGGGAACACGCGGTCGACGTGCGGGCGCACCTGGCCCTGCTCGATCAGCCGCGTGATCACGGCGAGCGTCCGTGCGTCCGGGGAGGTGTTGAATCCGGTGGCGCGGATGCCGCGTGCTGCGGCATCCGCGACCATGCTCGGCCAGCTGCCCGTCGGTGCGTTGACGAGCAGACCGCCGGGGCGGAGCACGTCGAGCGAGCGGGTGCCGGTGTCTGCGTGCACGTTGCCGATCAGGTCGATCACGACGTCGACGTCGCTCACGACGTCTTCGAAGCGCTCGCTGCGGTAGTCGATGACGGTGTCGGCGCCGAGCCCGCGCACGAAGTCGGCGTTCTCGGCCGAGCAGGTCGCGATCACGGTCGCACCGAAGAAGCGGGCGAACTGCACGGCGAAATGGCCGACTCCGCCCGCGCCGGCGTGCACGAGCATCCGCTGGCCCTGGTGCGCCTTCGCGACCTCGACGACCATTCCCCACGCGGTGAGCGCGGCGACGGGGACGGCGGCGGCCTCGGCGAAGCTGAGGGTCGCCGGCTTCGGCGCGACGCTCATCGAGGACACCGTGATGTACTCGGCGTAGCTGCCACTCGCACGCGGCACGCGGCCCATGCCGTAGACGGCGTCGCCCGGCTGAAGCGGGTGCGCGGCGTACGGCACCTGCTCGATGACACCGGCGAAGTCGAGGCCGAGAATCTGCGGATACGCGGTGATGGCGGCGGAGACCCCGCGGCCGGCCCTGGTCTTCGCATCGATGGGGTTGACCGCCGCGGCCACGACGCGCACGAGCACCTCGTCGCTGATGCGAACGGGGACGGGCACCTCGGCGATGTGCAGCAGCTCTGCCGGGCCGAGTTCGCTGATCACGGCCGCCCGCATGCTGCTCGGGATCGCTGCGCCAACGGTGGCTGGTGCGGTGTTCTGCTGCGACATCCTGTGCTCCTCACTGTCTCTGACCACTGTGCCATCACTTCGATCCCGGTGTGGCACCGGCGCCAGGCGCCATCTCAAATATAACGATTTGGTAAAGAGGCTCACCGTCGGCGGTCGGCGTACGCGACCCTCGTACACGTGCCCCAAACAGGGGCCGCATCTCGAAGGAGACATCGTGCAAAAAAGAGCAATGGCGCTCGCCGGCCTGGTGCTGGCCGCGGTCGTGCTGGTTCCGGCAACCCCGGCACTGGCGGGCAACGGTAACGGCAACAACGGCAATGGCAATGGAAACGGCGGCAGCAGCACCGAGAAGCTACTCAAGGCGGTGACGGTCAACGGCATCCTGCAACACGAGCGCGCGCTACAGCGCATCGCGAACAACAACGGTGGAACGCGCGCATCGGGTACCTCGGGCTTCGACGCCTCGGCCGCCTACGTCAGCGATCAGCTGCGCAAGGCCGGATACACGGTCACCTCGCAGCCGTTCGACTTCCCGTACTTCGAGGAGACCGGGCCGGCCTCGCTCAGCCAGGTCTCACCGACCCCGACCGACTACGAGGTGTCGACGCTCGAGTATTCGGGCAACGGTGAGGTGACCGGTGCCATCGTGCCGACGCTCAACGTCGTGATCCCGGCCACGCCGACCCCGAGTTCGGCATCCGGATGTCTGCCGGAGGACTTCACTCCCGCCTCGGCAACGGAGCCTGAGGTCGCGCTCATCCAGCGCGGCACATGCACCTTCGAGGTGAAGGTCGCCAACGCCGCAGCTGCCGGCTATGACGCCGCCGCAATCTTCAACGAGGGCAACCCCGGCCGGACCGACCTGCTTGCGGGCGTGACGCTGGGCGTTCCGGCAGCGATCCCGGTCGTCGGCCTGAGCTACGCCGACGGTGTCGCACTCTACGACGCCTCCCAGGCTGGGTCGACCGTCGTCGCGCTGAGCACCTCGACCATCTCGGAGACCCGCACGACGACGAATGTGCTGGCCGACTCCAAGAGGGGCGATCCAGGCAAGGTCGTCGTCGTCGGGGCGCACCTCGACTCGGTGCTCGTCGGACCGGGCATCAACGACAACGGCAGCGGAACGGCCACGATACTCGAGACCGCCATCCAGATGGCGAACCTCAATATCAAACCGCAGCAGCAGCTGCGTTTCGCGTTCTGGGGTGCAGAGGAGAACAATCTGCTGGGATCGACGCACTACGTCGACACCCTCAGCGATGTGCAGTTGGCGACGATCTACGCGAACCTGAACTTCGACATGCTCGGGTCGCCAAACTACGTGCGCTTCGTCTACGACGGCGATGGCTCGGCCGACCCCGAGGGGATCGGTGGCCCTCCCGGATCCGCGCAGATCGAGGCGGTCTTCACCGACTACTTCGCCTCCAAGGGACTCGCCAGTGAGCCGACCGCCTTCGACGGTCGCTCCGACTACGGCCCCTTCATCGCCGTTGGTATTCCCGCCGGTGGACTGTTCAGCGGTGCGGAGGGTCTGAAGACCGCGGAGGAGGCCGTCGTCTACGGCGGCACTGCGGGGGCGCCATACGACGCCTGCTACCACCAGGCCTGCGACACGGTGGACAACCTCAGCACGGCCGCGCTCAACGAACTCGGCGATGCGGCGGCCCACTCCATCATGACCCTGGCCGTCAGCAAGACCGGATTCTTCGAAGACGGCAGCCGCATGGCCAAGTCGGCGCAGCTCGACGTGAGCAGCGTCGACTACTGGGGCAGCAAGCTGATCCGCTAATGCCCTGAGCACAGCGATCAGGCGCAGGCCCGGTTCCCACCACGGAGGGGTCGGGCCTGTTCCTGTGCGCGGCGGGGGATGCCGGCGCCGCCGGGTCGCGCTGCCGGACCGGCGCCACCGGTTCAGCCGCGCAGCCAGTCAGCCACACCGGTGCGGAGGGCGGCGGTCTGCGCCGGCTGCCCGTCGTCACGGGCCGGCACACGCAGCAGGGGTGAGCCGAGCCCCGCCGCCCACTCCTCGGCCACCGTCATCGGGTGCACGGGGTCCCGCGGCGCGGCCACGACGAGGGAGCTCACCCCGCGCGCGGCGAGGGCGGCGAGCTCGGCCGGGTCCCGGTAGGCGCTGTTGCGCGGAATCTCGCTCAGGCGCACGGCGCGGGCCGCGGCATCCGGTGCCGTGAACTGGCCGAGCAGCCCGCTGGCGCCGAGCGGCGATGCGGCGGCGACATGCTGGTACAGCGAACTCTCGCGGAAGGCGGCGGCACCCGCGGCCGGCCCGAGCCGCGCGAGCAACTCGGCGATCACCGGGAAGGCGCGCAGATTCGGCGGCAGCGACTCGCCCGCGAATGCCGGCCGCACGAATACGGCCCGCCGCACCGGCAGCATCTCGCCGAGCGCGATCCGCAGCGCGAGTGCCGCGCCCATCGAGATGCCGATCAGGGTGACGGGCTCAGCTTCGGCGGGCGTGCCGTCGGTGGCAGCGGTGACGGTTGCCGCGAGCTCCCGTGCGAGCGCGTCGAGGGCGAAGTCACCGGCCGCACCGAGCAGCGGCGAGTCTCCGTGGGCGCGCACATCCAGGGCGATGACGGAGTCGCTCCGCTCGGCGGTGGTCAGCACGGGGGCGAACAGCCCGAGCGGCTGGTGCCGGTCGGCACCGAGGCCGTGCAGCAGAACCGTGACCACTGGCCTCCTAGGGAACGTAGAGCGCGCCGGGGCCGTAGAGTTCGCGGGCCTCGGCGGCGCGGGCGGCGCGGGCGGATGCCGCGGCGGCGGCCTCCAGCTTGCGGGCCGTACGACCGCGCAACTCGTCGACGAGCTGCCCGGCGAGCCCGATCAGCACCGCGATCTGTTCGTCGTCACGGTCGACCCAGCGCGAGAGTGGCTCGTCGCCGATCGGCACGAAGTTCTCGTGCTGCTCCCACACGACGAGCGTGCGCTCGGCGCCGAGCACGTACTGCTGCCACCAGACCTGACGCAGGTACGCGCGCGGAATGCTGCGCCACGCCTTGCTCGTCGTCTTGATCTCGGCCAGTTCGACCCGGCCGCCGTCACGCACGACGATGCCGTCAGGTGTGGCCAGGTGCAGCCGCTCCTCAGCGGCGTGGAACAGGCTCGAGCTCGGCTCGATGCCGTGTTCGCGGCGCACCCACTCGGCGATCACCGGTTCGCGGGCGCGGCCGTGGTCGGTCCAGGAGTTCCCGCCGAAGTTCGAGCCGTTGAGCTTCTCGTGGGCCGCCGACTGGATGGAGCGCGGGGTCGAGAGCTTCGCGACATCCGTCGCGGTGATGCCGCGGGCCCTGGCGTAGAGCCAGGCGGCGCGGTCACCCGAATCGGCCACGATGCGCGTCAGGCAGGGGGCGACGGATGCCGGCGGGGCGGCGTCACCGATGGAATCGGTGTCGAACAGGCCCAGCACAGCATCACTCACCCGTCCATTCTCTCTCGCGCTCGCCGAAGTGCGAACCGCCGGAACGTCTGGGCAGGCTCAGGCGCGCGGAGAGAGGGCGTCGACGCCCTCGGGGGAGAGCGCGTGGTGGATCGCCAGCATGCTGGCGCCGAGCACCGCGGCGTTCTCGGCCGCCGAGCTCTGCACGATCGAGAGGTGCTCTGTGGCCAGCGGCATCGACCGCGTGTACACGACCTCACGCACACCGGCGATGAGGTGCTCTCCGGCGCGGGCCATGGAGCCGCCGATGGCGATGACCGAGGGGTTGATCAGGCTCACGGCGGCCGTCAACACCTCGCCGATGTCGCGCCCGGCCTGCCGCACGGCCTGGATGGCCTCGATGTTGCCGCGCTTGACGAGTTCGACGACGTCGCGGCCGGAGCTCACGTCGAGGCCGGCCTCCCGCAACGACCGTGCGATGGCGGGGCCGGATGCGAGCGCCTCCAGGCATCCGCGGTTGCCGCAGTGGCAGGGCACGCCCGCCCCGCGTGCCACCTGGACGTGGCCGATGTCGCCGGCAATGCCCTGGGCGCCGCGCTGCAGCAGCCCGCCGGAGATGACGCCGGCACCGATGCCGGTGGCCACCTTGACGAACATGAGGTGCTCACTGTTCGGCCAGGCGAACGCGCGCTCACCGAGGGCCATGATGTTGACGTCGTTGTCGACCAGAACCGGTACCTCGAGGTGCTGCTGCACCCAGCCGGGGACGTCGAAGCGATCCCAGCCGGGCATGATCGGAGGGTTCACCGGCCGGCCAGTGGAGTACTGCACCGGGCCGGGAATCCCGACGCCGATCGCGACGAGGTCGTGGCGCGGGCGCCCCAGCTCGTCGAGCAGTTGCCTGGCGGCCGACACCATCCAGCCGAGCACGGCCTCGGGGCCGCTCGCGATGTCGATGCTCGTGTGCACCTCTCCGAGCACAGCTCCGTTGAGGTCTGTTGCGGCGAGCGTTGCGTGGGAGGCGCCGAGGTCGGCGGCGAGCACCACCCGGGCAGAAGGGTTGAACGCGAACTGCGAAGAAGGGCGGCCACCGGTCGAGGCGGCGTCTCCAACAGGAGAGATGAGCTCGAGCGACATCAGCGATTCAACGCGTGCGGCGACCGTTGAGCGGGCAAGGCCGGTCATTGCTGCGAGTTCTGCACGTGTGCGCGGCTGACCGTCGCGCAGCAGTTGGAACAGCTCGCTCGCCCCGAATGTTCCGAGGGCGGCACCCCGGCTAATGTCCACCATTCGCACAGTAAACCACATCGGCTTACTGAGGTAGAACTTAATGAAGATGTTGTACAACAAACAACTTTTGATTTTTAACTAGCAAAAGTCGAATGATGTGTGTCACACTCTCCAGCATGACAAAGACAGTCATTGACTCCGCCGCACCGGCCGGAGCCGACCGCACCGAAGCGACTGGCCCGGCCGTCGCTTTGCGTGCGGGCTTTATCGGTGCTGGCTTTATGACCACCGTGCACAGCAGGGCCGCTCGCGCGGCGCGTGCCGAACTCGCTGGCGTCGCATCGTCGAGCAGCGGCAGCGCGGAGCGCGCAGCCCTCGAGCTCGGGCTCGCACGCTCGTACAGTTCGGTTGATGCGCTCCTCGCCGATGACGCGATCGACATCATCCATGTGTGCACCCCCAACACCACCCACGCACGATTTGCCTTGGCTGCTCTCGACGCGGGCAAGCACGTGGTGTGTGAGAAGCCGCTTGCAACATCGGTGGTGGATGCCGCTGCTCTTGTGCGTCGGGCAGAAGCAACGGGGCTCACCGCTACCGTCCCCTTTGTCTACCGCTTCCACCCCATGGTGCGCGAAGCCCGCGCCAGAGTGCAGGCGGGCGAGACCGGACGCGTACTCACGATCAACGGCGGCTATCTGCAGGATTGGCTGGCAGAGCCTCACGCAGACGACTGGCGTGTCGACGCTGACCTCGGCGGCCCATCTCGTGCCTTCGCCGACATCGGCTCGCACCTCGTCGACCTGCTCGAATTCATCACAGCCGACCGCATCGTCCGTCTGAACGCCACAACCCGCACGGTGTATGGCAACCGTTCGAACAACCACGACATCGCAACAGAAGACCTCGTTGCCCTGGTTGTCGAGATGAGAGGCGGTGCCGTCGGCACGCTGCTGATCTCGCAGGTCGCGCCCGGCCGCAAGAACAGCCTCGTGCTCGAGATCGCCGGCACAGAGCAGAGCATTCGCTTCGACCAGGAGCGCCCCGACGAACTCTGGCTCGGTCGTCGGGTGGGCTCACAACACATTCTGCGCGACCCGGCAGAGCTTGCACCAGATGCAGCCAGGCTCAGCACAGTGCCGTCCGGGCATCCAATGGGCTACCAAGACGCCTTCAACGCTTTCGTCGCAGACAGCTACGCCGACGCAGCGGCCAATAGCCTCGCAGCCAGCACGGGCGTGGAGTCGGGCTGCAGCCCAGAGGGCCTCCCCACCTTCGCCGACGGCCTGCGCGCGGTGCGCGTGACCGCCGCAGTGTTGGAGTCAGCGGCATCCGGAGCCTGGGTCGAGGTGCTGTCATGAGCGCTCGGCCACTCACAGAAGATCGCACCATCCCACAGACGAACCACGAGACAAGGACAGAGAACCGATGAGCGAGACCTACGACGTTGTCATCGTCGGCAGCGGCATCAACGGCGCGATCGTTGCTGCGCGCATCCATTCTGCATCGCCAGAGACGTCGGTTCTCGTGCTGGAGGCAGGCCGCGAGATCACCGGCATCGCCGGTGAGCACCTCGTCGAAGCCGACGAGAACGCGATGAACGCCTCGTACGAAGACCTCATGCGCCGTGCGCGCCAGATCGAGTACGTGAAGGGCGCCGTCTCGATGAACGAGATTGAAGGCGACTCCTGGCGCGACGACCTGCCTGGGGTGTTTCCCGCGGCATTCCTCGGGCACAACTTTGCCGAGTTTCCCGGTGCGTCAATTGCGTGGAACATCGGCGGCATGGGTGTGCACTGGACTGCTGCGTGCCCGTGGCCCTACGCAGAAGAAATCCCCGACTTTCTGCCCAGTGCAGAGTGGGATGCCGACGTGGAGGCGGCCCGTGAGCTCTTGCGCGTGAGTCGAGGCCCGCTGGTGCCCAACCCATTCACCGAGCCCATCTTCGAGGCGCTCCGCACGGCAGTGCCGAGCCCAGACCCCAGCCGCGAAGCCGGCTTCATGCCGATGGCCGGCGTTGACCGCGATGGCGCGCCCTTTGCGCGCACCGGACCGCGCGATATCGCACCGTTCCTCTTTGACGGCAGCGCAGCAGGCGTGGCTCTCAAGACCGGAGTGCTCTGCACACGCATCGTGAGCGACGGGCACGACGTGAGCGGCATCGTGGGGCGTGACATCGTCACCGGCGAGGAGCGCACATACACGGGGCGCACCTACCTCGTCGCCGCAGACGCGCTGCGCACCCCCCAGCTGCTGTGGGCCTCCGGCATCCGCCCTGAGGCCCTCGGCGTGCGCCTCAACGAGCATGCTTCGATCGACGGCGATGTCGTCATTGACGCGGAACGGTTCGGCCTGACGGATGCCGACATTCCCACCCCGCCTGCCGGCGAACCGTTCATCGGCTCGTACTGGAGCCCATCCATCGGTGCCGAGCGCCCAACACACGGGCAGCTCATGGAGCGCGACGCAGAAGGTCTCGGACACGTTCTCGGCGTCGGATGGTACTGCTCAACCGAGATTCGCCCCGAGAACCGCATCGAGTTCTCCGACGAACTGACAGATTCACTCGGGATGCCGCACATGACTGTGCACTTCTCCTACTCGGAGCGCGATCTCGAGCAGATTCGCGCCACCCAAGAGGTACAGAGCGCTGCTGCCAACGCCATTGGCGTATTCAGTGCGGAGTCCTCTGAGGTTCTCCCCGCCGGAGCGTCGCTGCACTACACCGGCACCGTGCGCATGGGCCCCGTCGACGACGGCACCAGTGTGTGCGACACAGATGGCCGCGTGTGGGGGTTCTCCAACCTCTACCTCGCGGGCAACGGCGTGACCCCGACCGCGCTCACCTGCAATGCAACCCTCACAGGCGCAACCCTCGCCGTGCGCACTGCACGGGCGATGGTCGCCCACATCAATTCCTAAATCACGACCCGATTCACAATCGCACAACGTTTCACCATCCCCCCCCAGAGAACTCAAAGGAGTAGAAGGCCATGCGAAGCTACCTGACCAAGCGGAATAGAGTGCTGCTCGGCGCGGCACTCATCACCGTTACAGCAGTCGCCCTCACAGGCTGCGGCCGTGCATCCGACACCGGCAACGCCGCCGGCGGAAGCGGTGCCGCCATCGATGACAAGCCGGCAACAGGAACCGTTGAGCTCTGGGCACAGGGCGCCGACGGCGACAAGCTGCCAGACATGATCGCAGAGTTCAAGAAGTCGAACCCCGATGTCGAGATCGAGCTCACCAAGCTTCCTGGTGACCAGTTCGCGTCGAAGATGACCGCGGCGATCACCGCGGGCACCGTGCCCGACCTGATCTTCTCCTACACAGAAGACCAGCCCGCGCTGCTCAACACCGACGGATTCGACCCGATGCCGGAAGGACTTGTCAAGGAAGACGACTTCTTCTCAGCGATGTGGGCCAACTCGATCGTTGACGACGTTCAGTACGGTGTGCCGTGGTACACCTACGCGAATGTGCTGATCTACCGCACCGACCTCGCGCAGGAGGCCGGCGTCGCAGCAGCTCCGAAGGACTGGGACGAGCTGCGCACCTTTGCCGAGGACCTCAAGTCCAACGGTGTGGAGTTTCCGCTCGCGCTCGCTGCCAGCTACGACAAGTACACGGCCGCGCAGGTGGGTGTCTTCGCCGTGCAGAATGGCGGCTCGCTTCTGAAGGCCGATCGCTCTGCCTGGACGATCAACGACCCCAAGAACGTTGAAGCTCTGGAGTTCTGGTCTGGCCTGATCAAGGACGGGCTCTCGTCGGCAGACGGCCCGCAGTTCCTCGACACCGTTCCGTGGTCGTCGCAGGGCAAGAACGCGGCAATCGTTGACGGTGGACCGTGGTTTGCCTCGTGGTTCGATGACGCCAACGGCGCGGGCTGGGGCGCAGACCACCTCGCATTCGTCGACAACCCCACTGGCCCCGGTGGCGACCAGGCTGCAACAACGGGTGGCGGTAGCTGGTTCGTGCCGAAGGACGCCAAGAACAAGGATGCAGCGTGGAAGTTCTCGCGCTTCATGTCGGAGCCGACCTCGCAGGTGAAGTGGTACGAGCTCATGCACAACATGCCCGCGCTTCGCGCCGCATGGGAAGACCCTGCGCTGCAGGGAGACCCGCTGCTCGACGCGGTGCACTCCGCGCTTGAGCACGGTGTCGGCCAGCCGAATGTGTCGACGTGGTCGCAGGTTGGCGACATCCTCGGCAAGCAGATCGAGACGGTCGTGCGCGGCGATGTATCGGCGCAGGATGCGCTCGATGCCGCCCAGCAGCAAGCTGAATCAATCGGCGTAGGGCAGTAGTCCCCACCATGTCGATGAGTGCAACGCGCTCGGTAACTGTGCCAGAGGCGCCCACGCGGCGCCTCTGGGACAGCCGCCCGAGCCGTAAGACGTCTGAAGGCAGTCGTGCTGAGACTGCCACCGCTTGGGTGTTTCTCGCACCCTTCCTCGCGATCTTCCTGATCTTCACCGCGATTCCGACGGTTCTCGCCGTGAGCGCGAGCCTCACCGATATGTCTGCACGTGACGTGCGCGACCCTTTCGCCGTCAACTTCGTCGGTCTCGATGCATTCGCAAAGGTGCTCGGCAACCCGTCCTTTCAGGGCGCGTTCCTCAACACCATCATGTTCGTGGTTCTCTGCGTTCCGCTCAGCATGGCACTGGGGTTTGCGCTGGCGCTCATGCTCAACCGGGGTATTCGCCGCTTGCGCGCATTCTTTCGTGCCGCTGTGTACGTGCCCGTGATCACGAACATCGTGGCTGCCGCGGTGATCTGGCAATACGCGTTCTCGATCTCGGGGCCGGTCAACTCGTCCCTGGGCGCGTTGGACCTCGCCCAGCCGAATTGGCTCGGTGAGTCGGGGTGGTCGATCACACTCGTGGTGATGATGGGCATCTGGCGCACGGCCGGAACCTGCATGATCCTCTTTCTTGCCGGGCTGCAGGCCGTGCCAGAGGAGATGTATGAGGCGGCGGCAACAGACGGTGCGAGTGGCCTGCGGCGGTTGTGGTCGATCACCCTCCCGCTGTTGCGCCCGACGACTTTGCTGGTGACCGTGCTCATGACGGTGTCATTCCTCAATATTTTCGAGGAACCATTCCTGCTCACCAAGGGTGGGCCGCTCGGCTCAACGCGCTCGATGGCGCTCTGGGTTTATGAGCAGTTCGGATTCGGAAACATTTCGGCGTCTATGGCCGGTTCCGTAGTGCTGCTGGTGCTCGTGGGCATCGTGGCCATTGTTCAGTTTCGAATGCTGAGGCCAAAACATTGAAAACTGCATCGCCTACCCGTCTCGCCCTGACCTACACGGGACTCATCGTCATCACCGTTGTGATGTTGCTGCCATTCGTGTGGCTGTTCTTTGGATCGTTCAAGACACAGTCAGAGTTCTTCTCGAACCCCGGCGCGTGGTTTCCTGAGGCATTCCAACTGGGCAACTACGTCGAACTCTTCATCTCGGGCGGCTTCGGCGGCTACATGAGCAACAGCATCATCGTTGCGGTGGCCGTCGTCGCCGGGAACGTGCTGTTCAGCGCGATGGCGGGCTACGCGCTCGCCAAGCTTCGCTTTCGGGGCAAGGGGTTCGTCTTCCCCCTGGTGATCGTGTCGATGATCGTGCCCTACGTTGCGCTGTTCGTGCCACAGTTCGTGATCGTGGTGCAGATGGGCCTCGTCAACACGCTCACAGCCATAGCCCTGCCGCTGCTCGTGATGCCGCTGAGCGTGTTCATCATGCGGCAGTTCGCGCACGCCGTGCCGTTCGAGCTGATGGAAGCTGCGCGACTCGATGGCGCGGGTGAGTCGCGGATCTTCTTCCGTATCTTCTTGCCGTTGTCGGGCCCCGGCCTGGCCACGGTTGGCATCTTGTCGTTCCTTGCGGCATGGAACAACTTTCTGTGGCCGCTCGTGGTAGCCCAGTCGCAAGACACCTACACCGCTCCGGTTGGGTTGGCCGTGGCCTCTCAAGCCTCCAACACACTCAACTTCGGAGTGATGCTCGCCGGTTCGATGATCGTGCTGCTTCCAATCCTCATCCTGTTCCTCTTTCTGCAGAAGTACTTCATTCAAGGCGTCGCCACCGCAGGGCTCAAGTAGTCACCGCCCAACACCTGCCGACACTGCATCCGTTTCAAGAAAGGACATGCCATGTCTCGTCGAGACCTCAAATTCGCGCTCAACGCCATCCAGTGGATCAACGTCAAAGAAGACCCCAACGACCCGAACAGCGCAGACCTGTGGCGCTTCGCAGACCCGAGCTTCGTGGCTGACTACCCCGATGTGCTCGGCCAGATCAAAGCCGCTGGCTTTGACACCACCATGCTCGAAGTTCTCGACACCCAGACTCTGCAGAACTACAAGGCGATGGTGGATGCCGCTGGCCTGCAGCTCTCGCCTGGCTACGTCGAGGTGCCGCTGCCATCCGATCACGGAGGGCAGCTTGCGCGAGGCTCATACGAGCGTGCGCACTGGTTCGACCACGCGCGCCGCCGCGCCGAGGAGTCAAACTACTTCGGCCTCGACACGATCTTCGTCTCGGCCGAGGTGAACCAGACTCCCAGCGGCGTGCGATTCAATGAGAGGGCCGCCGTTGGCTACGACTTTCGGCAAGATCGGCTCGACGAGTTCGTCGAGTACCTCATTGAGACGTGTGAGGTGCTGAAAGCTGAGGGGATCCGCTCTGGCCTGCACAACCACGTGGGAACATGGGTCGAGACGGAGGCCGAGATCGAGTACGTGCTCGGCCAGGTCGACAGCTCACTGCTCGGTGCCTCTTTCGACATCGGCCACCTTGAGTGGGCCGGTATCGACTCCCCGAGCTACCTGAGCAAGTGGTCGGACCGACTGATGGATCTGCACATCAAGGACCTCAACCTCGCCGTGGCGCGTTCTGCGCGCGAGAACCCCGTGCCCTACAACGTGAGCACGAACCGTGGGCTCTTCCTCGAGCCGGGTCTGGGGCAGATCGACCTGCCTGGCGTTCTGAACGCCCTGCCCGAGGCGTTTGACGGGTGGGTGCTCATCGAGGTTGACCGTGCATCGATGAATCCGGGCGAGAGCGCTGCCGTCTCTGCCGAGTGGATGCGTCGAGTGAAGGCCGGTGAACTGTGACCGAGACCACGCATCCGATCACGCTCTTCACCGGCCAGTGGGCGGACCTCCCGTTCGAGGAGGTGGCGCGGCTCGCGAGCGAGTGGGGCTACGACGGGCTGGAGATCGCGGCATCCGGCGACCACCTCGACCTCAGGCGAGCCGACGAGGACGTGGCCTATCTGCGCTCGCGGCTCGAGATCCTCGACCGCCACGGACTCAGCGTCTACGCGATCTCGAACCACCTCACCGGGCAGGCGGTGTGCGACGACCCGATCGACTTCCGGCACCAGGCCATCCTGCGCGACTACACCTGGGGCGACGGCGAGGCCGAGGGCGTGCGCCAGCGCGCGGCCGAGGACATGAAGCGCGCGGCGCGGGTGGCCCGCAAGCTCGGCGTCGACACCGTCGTCGGCTTCACCGGCTCCAAGATCTGGCCGTACGTCGCGATGTTCCCACCGGTTCCGGCGAGCGTCATTGACGCAGGCTTCGAGGACTTCGCCACCCGCTGGAATCCGATCCTCGACGTCTTCGACGACGAGGGCGTGCGCTTCGCCCATGAGGTGCACCCGAGCGAGATCGCCTACGACTACTGGTCGAGCGTGCGCACGCTCGAGGCGATCGACCGCCGCCCGGCGTTCGGATTCAACTGGGATCCCAGCCACATGATGTGGCAGAACATCGACCCCGTCGGCTTCATCTGGGACTTCAAGGACCGCATCTACCACGTGGACTGCAAGGACACACGGATGCGGCCGCAAAACGGGCGGGCCGGAGTGCTCGGTTCGCACCTGCCGTGGGGCGACCCACGACGCGGCTGGGACTTCGTCTCAGCCGGGCACGGCGATGTCCCCTGGGAGGATGCGTTCCGCGCGCTCGACGCCATCGGCTACTCGGGCCCCATCTCGATCGAGTGGGAGGACGCCGGGATGGACCGCCTGCACGGTGGCCCGCAGGCGCTCGCCTACATCCGTTCACTGCTCTGGCCGCGGCCGACGGCCGGCTTCGACGCGGCGTTCTCGACGCAGTAGGGCTCGGGCTGGGCGCTTTGCGAACGCCCAGCCACCTCGCCTACGGTTGCACTCTGACCTGACCGGCAAACGAGGGGCACAGCCGATGAGCCAGCAACCACCACCCAGCCACGCGCGCCGCAACATCTCGCTGCTGCTGCTCCTTGCCTACGCGGGTGTCGTCGCCGCGATGACCCTCTCCCCGACCCCGCTCGACCAGGGCTTCGAGTCATCCATCGACAAGCTCCTCGGCGTGCTGCACCGCAACGGAGTCCCGGAGTGGTTCGGATACAACAAGCTTGAGTTCACGGCGAACATCGCGATGTTCATTCCGCTGGGATTCCTCATTGGCCTGGCGCTTCCGGCGCGTGTCTGGTGGCTCGCCCTGCTCGCGTCTCCGGCGATCTCCATTGCGATCGAGCTCACCCAAGCCGGCCTGCTTGAGTCGCGTTTCGCGACGGCGAGTGATGTCTTCGCGAACACGCTCGGCGGGCTCTTCGGCACACTGATTGCCGTGATTCTGCGTGCGATCGTCAACGCCCGCGACGAGAAGGTGATTGCGAGAGCGCTCTGGCAGGCCAAGCAGACCCCACGTCCCGCGGTTCCGCGCTACTGATCCCACAGCGGTGAGATTTCTCTCAGCTGTCACAGGCGAGGATGATTGATACTGAAGCTCGTCGGCACCACCGGCGAGGAGGGTGGTCACGCCGCCCCGACACCAAGCAATGGAGAGTGCCTTCGTGAAGTTGTCAGTGATCGGATGCGGTTACCTCGGCGCCGTGCACGCCTCGGCGATGGCCGAACTCGGTCATGAGGTTGTCGGCATCGACGTCGACGCCGCCAAGATCATGCAGCTCGCTGCCGGCAAGCCATCCTTCTTCGAGCCCGGCCTGCCCGAGATCCTCGCATCGGCAGGCGCGAGCGGACGTCTGCGGTTCAGCACCGACATGGCGGATGTCGCCGACGCCACCGTGCACTTCGTCGCCGTCGGCACCCCGCAGATGCAGGGCAGCCACGCCGCCGACATGAGCTACGTCGACGCGGCGGTCGCCGGCCTCCTGCCGTACCTCAAGCCCGGCGACCTCGTCGTGGGCAAGAGCACCGTGCCGGTGGGCACTGCCGCTCGCCTGGCGCAACTGATTGCCGACAGCGGCACCGGCGCGACGCTCGCCTGGAACCCCGAGTTCCTCCGCGAGGGCTTCGCCGTGAAGGACACCATCGAACCTGACCGGCTCGTATACGGTGTGGCCGACGAGAGCGCGGCGGCCGTGCTCGACGAGGTCTACGCCGCGGCGCTGGCCGCGGGCACCCCACGCATCAGCACCGACTATGCGACTGCCGAGCTCGTCAAGGTGGCGG
Organism: Microterricola gilva; assembly: GCF_004217495.1. NCBI lineage: Bacteria > Bacillati > Actinomycetota > Actinomycetes > Micrococcales > Microbacteriaceae > Microterricola > Microterricola gilva. The sequence goes on along the minus strand of NZ_SHLC01000001.1, from coordinate 3,058,932 downwards.
CCAACGCCTTCCTCGCGACGAAGATCTCCTTCATCAACGCGATGGCAGAGATCGCCGAGGTGACGGGCGCCGACGTGAGCCAGCTCGCGGATGCGATCGGTCACGATGCGCGCATCGGTCGCCGCTTCCTGAACGCCGGTGTCGGATTCGGCGGCGGTTGCCTGCCCAAGGACATCCGCGCCTTCACCGCCCGCGCCGAGGAGCTTGGCCGCGGCGAATCGGTGGCTTTCCTCAAAGAGGTCGATGCCATCAACCTACGTCGTCGTCAGCGCGCGGTCGACCTCGCCGTCGAAGCCCTCGGCGGTTCCGTCTACAACAAGCGCATCGCTGTGCTCGGTGTCACCTTCAAGCCCAACTCTGACGACGTCCGTGACTCTCCTGCACTCGACATTGCGGTGCAGCTGAAGGGTCTGGGCGCCGGTGTGATCTCCACCGACCCTCAGGGCATCGAGAATGCACGGCTGCGCCACCCCCAGCTCGACTACACGGACTCGATCGACGAGGCTCTCAACGGCGCCGAACTGGTCGTGCTGGCCACCGAGTGGACGCACTTCCGCGAACTCGACCCAGCCCACGTCGCGTCCTTGGCCGCGGGGCGAACCATCATCGACGGACGGAACGCTCTCGATGCCGCTGCATGGCGCGCCGCAGGCTGGACGTACCGCGGCATGGGGCGGCCGTAGCCGACCGCCCCACGCGCGGCGGTTTCGCCTACATCGGGCTAGGAAAGTTCGTTCGTCTTGCCCTGCGCCAAGGCGAAGTCGGCCCACACTCGGTCCTCGCCTGCACCAGGCGTGTAGGTGGTGTGCGGGAGTGAGCGTCCCCGGGCAGTACACCTGCTTGGGCGGCATTCGAGCCACTACCTGTCGAGCTGGATCTCACCTTCAGAGAGCCTTCATCCTCCACCCATCGACAGTGCCGATTCGAAGCCCCCACTGCTGATGCTGTTGCGGTACACCCCGATAGCCTGCAGGTGAAAGCTGTACTACGGGGTGCCAGTGCGGGCACTGGCCATGACGGTCGCCTCGACATTGAGGTAGCACCGCTTCGTAGGGTCGAACCCGAAGGTCTGATGATGCGTGGGGCGTTCGTCGTCACGATGCCGGTGAGAGCGGAGCGCGGCTCCAAGCTCGCTCCGGCCAACGGAGAGCGCTCTACCAGCGGAGAGGCCGTTGGTGTGGAACTAGTGCTGTAATCTTCAGGAGACTATGTATGGCTCAGCCGCGGTTGCCATGCGTGGGTTGCAGGGGGCATCTGGTTCGTACCGCGCGGACGGCTGCATGTCGCAATTCTGACAGCACAATAGATGAAAGTTAGTGGTGAGTTCAATCCCAAGCGTTGCCGGCAGGTCTGAAAGTCCGTGGTGCTCGCTCATCACGGTGACGCACAATAGCCGAAAGGCTCTTGAAGAGTTTTGGGGCAAGAACGATGCGGTTCCCTCCGACGTCGAGTGGATCGTCGTTGACAATTGCTCTACGGATGGAAGTGCCGAGCTCGCCGAACGGCTAGGCGCCACGCGGGTCATCCGACTCACCGAGAACCTTGGTTTTGGTCTGGCGAACAACAAGGGTTTTGAGATCGCTCGCGGCCAGTTTGTTGGCTTCGTCAATCCAGACATTCGTGTGAAGTATGCGGACTTGAAAGCACTCGAGCTCGTCGCGACTGAGAATCAAGCGGTCGTATCGCCGCAGCTGATGAATGCCGATGGCTCCGTGCAACCAAACGGGCGAGGGTTCCCTTTCCTGCTGGACAAGGTCAGGAACAGGCTCGGCTCCGGAGAGAAGCTTCATGGTAGCTACTTGTTGTTCAGCGAATCCGATGAGCCAAGAATGGTGTGCTGGCTGATGGGCGCTTCCATCTTTGCGGCCCGTCAGAGCATTGAGATGTTCGGTGCCTGGGATTCGCATTTCTTCCTCTACTACGAGGACAAGGATTTCTGCTTGCGGGCGTGGAAGGCTGGAGTCCCCGTGGCCGTTGTCCCGCGCGTGAGGTGGACGCACGGCTGGGCTCGTGAGACCTCCAACTTGAGCGCGACGCCATGGAAGCGAGAGTTGGCGTCTATGTTCAAGTTCTACGGACGCTACCCAGAATTCCTATTGGGCAGGAACATCGCGTCTCGCAAGCACGCGAGGATCAGCCGCGAAGTCTACGGAGCTTAGGAATGCCAGTTATTCGGGCAGGGGCCCTCGTGCTGACCGTACTGAATGAGGCGCGGGGTCTTCCCGTGTTTCTGGAGAGCTTGTCGGCGCAGAGCGTTCTCCCTTCTGAAATCGTCGTCGTCGACGGTGGCTCCACCGACGGCACGGTAGATTTGCTCCGTGCCTGGCCAGCCCCAGCAAACTGCATGCTCACTTTGCTGGTGCGACCCGGGGCGAGTATCTCTGAAGGGCGCAACATTGCTGTGGCGCAGACGTCGGCCGAACGTATCCTGGTGACCGACGGCGGGACCACACTTGACCCGCGTTGGGTTGAACGCATGCTCGCTGCCTTTGATTCTCCCGAGGCGCCTCAGGTCGTGGGCGGGTTCTTTGAACCGGTCGGCCAATCGCTCACCGAACGCACCATTGCTTTTGCCGTGACACCGGAACTTCACGAAATCGAACCAACTTCGTTTCTCCCGTCTAGCCGCTCACTCGCATTCGTGCGGGAGGCGTGGGAAAGTGTCGAGGGATACCCGGAGTGGCTCGACTACTGCGAGGACCTGATCTTCGATATCAGTATGAAGAACCGCGGCTTTGTCTTTGCTTTCGTCCCCGAGGCCATAGTTACGTGGTCGGCACGATCGAGCGTTCGCTCGTTTATGAAGCAGTACTTTCGATATGCACGCGGGGATGGCAAAGCGAGCCTGTGGTGGAAGCGGCACCTTGCGCGCTATCTCGCATACATCGCGGGGTTGCTCTTGCTAGTCGGGTCCTTCTTCACCCCGTGGGCCGCGGTGGCGCTTGCGCTCGGATTCGTCTTCTACATGCGAAAGTTCTGGTGTCGCGTGTGGAATCGACGTGCGCGCTTCGGACCGGGGCTGATCTGGGGCCTTGCGCTCGTACCACTGATTGTTGTCGCCGGCGACCTCGCGAAGATGGCCGGTTATCCGGTTGGGCTCCGTTGGCGCGCCGCTCACGCCAAGGCGAACCGTTGAGTGTCTCCGAAGTGGTCGATGACGTTGCGTGCATCGTCGTGCATCACAAGAGCCCTGAAACGCTGGTGCACACCCTTGGGGCGCTCACAGCCAACGGAGTGGCTCAGGATCGCATCCTCATTGTCGACAACGGGAATGACGCGACTGACCGCCAGATCCCCGGCTGTGACGGCTATGCGGTTTTGTACACGAGAAATCGCGGCTATGCCGCGGCCGTCAACGATGGGGTCGCGCACCTGAAGTCGACTGAGCAGGATCGAGCCCTCACGCTCGTTTCAACTCATGAGTCGCTTGCGGCGCCAGGGGCGGTTCGAGCGATGAGAGAAGAGATTCTCGGCGACCCGCGGATCGCGGTCGCGGGCCCCACTTTGCTGAATGCTGACACCGGCAGGCAGATTTGGTCAGTTGGTGGGAGGCTCACACCAACATTGAAATTGCCACGGCATTGGGTCAATCTTGACGCCTTGGCGAACGAATCGAATGTCGATCGAGAATGGCTCGACGGTGCATTTACGATGTATCGCACCGCCGACCTCGAGAATTTCAAGCTCGACGAGACGTACTTCCTCTACTTCGAGGAGACTGACCTACACACGAGACTCCGACGGGCCGGGCATAGAGTCATCTGGGTTCCGCGCGCGCGCGTCAGCCAGAAGTCCAGCGGAATCCCTTCACGGCTCCTGGGGCGGAACTTGTTTCTCTTCCACCGAAAACTGTACTCAAAGAACCGTGGACGGATAGCCGTCAGTTTCGAGATCACCCGTTCAATTGCCCGCGCGCTGCTCACAAAGCGCGGTCGGTGGTCTTCCTTTCTCGAGATCGCGAAAGGCTGGCGTGAGGGAGAGCGGATGCCCGCATCCTCGCTGGACAGCCGCGAGAGGCTGGCTGGCTAGAGTGACGCAACCGCCGAATCCAAGAGTGCTTCGGCGTCTGGTCCGCGGGATGCAATGAGATGATCCACCAGCTCCCGAGGAACCGAGGTTCCAGCCAGGCTGCCGGCTAGCCGCTTCTCGATAGCGTCAAGAACGCTCGGCGCGTTCCTGCGAACCTCGCCAAGGTCGCAGGGCAGGACACGGTCGTCATCACAGAGCACAAGGGTCAGTACACCTTTTGTGATCGCATCGATCGCCGAAGTTGACGTAACGCACACAACGACGTCGCTTGCGGAGATGCTCTCCGCGAAAGATTCGCGCCCACCGGAGACTGATGAGGCCATCCTCGAGATTCTCGCCCAGTTCGAATCGAGCCCTTCCTCCACCATGCTCGGGTGCAGCCTCAGATGCACTTCAAGCCCGCGCCGCTGGAACGCAGCGACTGATGCGGTGATGCGCTCAACCTCAGTGAGGCTCAGAATTTCCCGCGAGTGGCAAACCACGACGCGCCGAAGCCGCTGTGGCGCGTCAGCAGTCCAGTTCGACAGATCCGGTCGCCCGACGACAATCGCTCGAGCGTCGGGGCTCCGCTCTGCGAACCAACTGAGTTGTGCTTGCCCCCAGACCAGCACGTTTCGCGCGAGAACAGGCACGTAGTTGGAGTCATTCGGTGAGCCGTGCACTAGTGACGCAGTTGAGAGACCACGCTCGTTTGCGGCCGAGATCCACGGCCAGTTGTACGTATGGCGATCGTAGTCCGTGACTAGAACCGTCTCCGGGGCCAGCCGACTGACGATCTCGCGTGCCTCGATGAAGCGCAGCGCCTGGGCCAGGAACAGGTACTCCCGGTAGAAGTGGTTCTGAGAGCCGATCAGCTGGTGTGTACGCGGTACAGAGCGTCGAAGGCGCAACCCCTCGAACAGTCGGCCAAAAGTCGTAGCCGCTTTGAGCGAGCGAGAGGAGATTCCGGGGAACGAGTAGTCAATCTTCAGGCTGGGATCGGCAAATCGTGCGTCTGCGACCGTGACCACGGATCTGCTGTGGATGCTGCGTTGCGTGGCGCTCGCGAGTCGAGCTCCATGGGCGAGGGGGTTTGCGATCAGAAGGAGTACTTCACCGGGCGGAAGCGCCTCCTTGTCGTTTCCGAACAAGTTCCTGGTGGCGTTGAGGAACAAAGTCGCAAGCCCGAAGGGCGCACGCAGCACAGCCTTTGAGTGAAAACCATGGTCCCCGACGGCGAGAGATCCAATGATCTCGGCCGCTAATGCTTCTCTTGCCTCTGAGGTGGGCAGAGCCTGGGGGATTGTACGGGCCGCGTCTGCGGAAGCAGGTTGGGACATTAGCAGCCGCTCCTACTCGTTTGCTGAGGACGATTGTGTGCGCTGACGCCTGCCGCCGAGTTGCGCGTCCTGATTCGGGGCCCTGCCTCGTCCCGCCGCCAAACCAGCCATATCACGATCCCCAGCGCAAGTGTGAAGAGCAAGTAGCCCAAAACAGATGCAAGCGAACCCCGAAGCAACATGATCAGAAGCGCACCGACCGGGACCTCGATCATCAGTGCAGCGGGCGTGCGCATGGGCTGGAGCACACCTGGAGACGGTCGAACTAGCCCCAAAACTATGCCAAACGCCGCGAACGCCAACGCAACTGCGACAAATCCGCCGACCAAGTAGGCTTCTCCCCACAGCGGCATGGATACATTCGTCCAGGTCATTCCGGTGATTTCGGCCACAACCGGGCCGCCGTCGTGACCCTGAGTTGTTGCAGATAACACCGGAACCCACCTCAGAACTGGCGCCAGGAAGAGCTCAAACGGGGTCGGAAAGCCATTGGGCACGTGGCCGAATACAGTCACGGCTCTGAGCAGCATTTCGAACGAGTCAAAATCAAAGGTCAGCAGAGTCTGGCTTGGCATCGAGAGCGCGAGTTCCTCGGCGCCGGTTCCGTCATTTCGCAGAATGTCCAGGGAAGGGAACAGCGTCACGAAAGTGAGCATTATCCCCAGCGGGACGAATCTCAGAAGGTGTCTGCGGAGAAGTAGTGCGCCGATTAGGGCGAGAAGGAACGTACCGGTGAGGAATCGTGAACCGGTCAGCGGATTCGTTGCGACAAATCCCAGGGCACAAACGAGCAACACGACCGGGAGCGGTATGCCAACGTCATATCGCCTCGCGATGATCGCGATCGCCGGGATGCACATTGCACCGGCGATGGCGACCAAGAACACGGTGCCGGAGCCCGGTATGCTCGCGTTCGCCTCAAGCTGGTCCTGGAAGGCAGCCTTGCCCTGGAAAAGCGCGGAGCCGTTCGAGATGATGAACCAGATCGTGACTGCGGAGTACGCGTAGCAAAATGTCAGGACTGTGATCCGCAACTTGGCAGGTCGCACGGGCGGTTCACCATGCGCGGCCGTGGCGCTGAGCACCGCGCGTTTGCGCCGCATCGTCATTTCTGAAGCGAGATACAGGGATCCGCTCCCGAGCAGAATGACCGCTTGTGCGGTTAAGACGGTCGAATCATCGAAAGCTGCTCCCCACGGGAATTTGTTGCTCGCGAGTTGATATAGCTGGGTGAGCCCGAGGAACACATACACCCACATCCAGAAGAGCGACATCGCAAAACTGAATGTCTTTCGGGCTGCTGACTGGAAAAGCGCTGCAGCGGCTCCGACGGCGATGGCAACAGCCAGAACCTTGACCAACGGCGTCCAGCCTGCGTCTGAGAACAGCACTGCAATCGACGCGGGGATCAGCGTGAGAAGGAGAGCGGCACCGTAGACCCACGGAACGTAGTCAATCTTCCTCGCGAATGCCACAGCGTTCGAAAAGCTCATTTGGCTCGTCATCGTCGTCCCATACCCTTTGCCCGATTCCAAAACAAGCCATTCACTTTCGTAGAGAACGCGAAAGCAGCGGCGAGCGTCACGAAGAGGACTCCCGTAACGACAGCGTCGATCCGAAGCAGAATAACAACTGCTGGAAGCGCCATTGCTGCGCACAACGCGGGCAGCGCGGAACGAATCCGCGGCGACTCGAATCCAGTCCGTCGACGCAACAGAATGCTGATCAACCATTGCGCGAAGTAGAAGGCTGGAACTCCACACGCGAAAATGACGAGATTGGTAGTGTCTCCGAGCTGGATGCCAGCGACCACCACTCCGACGCTGAACACCAAAGAGAGAGGCGTCGTGAGCGTCAACCAAGCCGTATTGCCCGCAAGGAACACCAGATGCATATTCGCAAGGTAGAGGGCCATGAAGGGCGCCGCGATTGTGGCCACTAGGGACGCACCCAGCATTTCGGGTGTGAAGAGACTGGGGCCGGCGATGAACGGCACGACGACGGGCGCCAGCGTGCAGTAACCGCCGACCAGGACGAAAACAAGCAGAGACACTATTCGGAGCGTGTCCTGCAGCACGTTCGAACGAGTGGCATCGCTTGAGCGATAAACGATTGGTGCCCAAGAGTTATTGAACGCACCAAGAAGGATTATCGGCGCAGTGCCGAGAAGCAGTCCGAGCTGAAGTCTTCCTGCCACCTCTGCGCCTGCCATCTGTGAAGCCAGAACCACGAGGGCGCTGATCAGAAAGGTTGTGGCGATGGTGTGCACGATGGTCGGTGCGCCGATTCGTATGCTCTGCCAGAGCTCGCGCATTGAGATCTTGGGCACAGCGATCATCACAGTCGCGAGGATGCTGACGATGCCAGCAATGAGATGTCCCATACCCAACCCGCTCAGGTAGTTGGAAGGCAATGGGCCCAATGCCAGCAGCATCCCGAACCCGAGAGCCGGCGCAAGCAGAGACGACAATGTCCCGAGACCAACGAAGAGCCACACTCTGTCGACAGCGCGCAAGAACGCCTGGGTGAGTGAAAGCATGGCTAGGCCGACCGCGGAGATGACGGGCCAGATCAGCACATCGCTGTCGCCGTTCGTAAGGACCAACGGCCCCCAAAGAGGGACAAGAACGGCGAGAGCAGCACCCGTGAGCAGTGCGAGAAGTGTTCCGAAGGCTACGAGGAAGGACGCCCCTCTGACGCCGGATTTCCGTATGATTGCATGCCGGGTGATGGCGTACGGAAGGCCGAATCCAAGGAGGATGGCGCCGACTTGGTTCAGCGTGATTGCTACGCCGACGGTTCCATAGCCTTCCGGTCCGAGGGCTCTCGTGACTAGGGGAGTGGTGAGGAGCATCGAAATGATCGGCGCAACAAGCCCCAGCGTGTAGAGGCTGCCCGTGGTCACCAATTGGCCACCGGCACGTTTCGGAACTGCTTTGATTCTTAAGATCTCTTCCAACCCCCAGTGCAACCGGTGTCGATCATGGTTGCTTCACTGCTGTTCCAACTCAGCCACGGTCGCTAGACCTCGAACAGGGCGCGCGACACGATGTTGTCGTGCGGACGATGCAATGCGGAGACGATTCAGCGGCGCCCAAGCTGAAAACAGCAACCGAGCCACTGCCGGGTTGTCTTCGTCATCCATCTAATCGGGGTCGACCTCAGCCGTTCCCTTAGCTCGGTAAGTCTAAAGGGCATTTCGGAAAACTCCAGTCCTGCCGCCCTTGCTTGCGCTTCCCGGCCCGGACCACGGCACAGAGGCATCGTTGATGCGCCCCGATCGAGCAGCTCCGCGTCAAATGAGAATCGCGGTTCAGCGAAATCGCCATCGAAACCTCGCATGTATAGTGGCTCTTCGGGGGCGGCACAAGTGCATGTCTCATGAAACTCTCACGTTCAGGTCGGGAGTCACTCGAACAAGAGTCTTATGAGGGTCAATGTCAATTCTTAGTGGAAGTTCCGTTCTCATCACCGGCGGAACTGGTTCATTGGGAAAAGCACTCATTGGTGAGCTTCTCGCCAACCATGATGTCCGCCGCTTGGCCATTTTCAGCCGTGACGAATTGAAGCAGCTTGAAGTTCGCCGGATGTTCAACGATGACCCGCGTCTTCGCTTCTTTATTGGCGATATCCGAGATGCGGCGCGCTTGCGTCGTGCTTTTCACGGCGTAGATTACGTCATTCACGCTGCGGCGTTGAAGCAAGTTGACACGGCCGAGTATAACCCTTCGGAATTTGTCGCCACGAACATTGCCGGCTCGCAGAACGTGATCGATGCATCGATCGACAGTGGAGTCAAGAAGGTCGTCGCGCTGTCAACCGACAAGGCATCCAGCCCTATCAACTTGTACGGTGCCACGAAGCTCGTCGGAGACCGGCTCTTCATCAGCAGTAATCACTATGCTGCCGGCTACGAAACGCGCTTTGCTGTCGTGCGGTACGGCAATGTCATGGGATCCCGTGGAAGCATCGTCCCTGCATGGCGTGCGCTCGCCGAGCGCGGCGAGTCGCTACCGATCACTGACAACCGCATGACTCGCTTCTGGATCACGATCTCGCAGGCCGTCGGCTTCGTGCTCGAGTCGTTTGAGAGTATGTCCGGCGGTGAGCTGTACGTCCCTCGAATTCCCTCAATGCGTATTACCGATCTGGCTGAAGCTATCGCCCCTGGAGCACGCACGCACGAGATCGGGATCCGTCCAGGCGAGAAGCTTCACGAGGAAATGATTGCTCCGGACGACTCCCGCCGCACGCTCAACTTGGGATCCCGCTATGTCGTCATGCCGCACATCGGTGGCTGGGGATACGAGGCGCCAGCAGGCACGCCTGTTGAAGATGGATTCGCCTACTACTCCAACACCAACGATCTGTGGCTGTCAGTCGATGAGCTGCGCGAGATGATCCGAGCGAACGACTAAGCACATGCCACGGTGGTTGGTGACCGGGGCCACTGGCCTGCTTGGTTCGAACGTCGCATTGCGGCTTGGCGAAGAGTCAGAGATCGTTCTGACAGCTCGGAGCGCGCCCAGGTCCGCCCCAGCGACCTTCCTCGCCGCCGATCTCGCTTCTGCCAACAGTCGAAGTGGATTGGTGGATCGTGCGGCTGCCGACGTCATTTTCCATTCCGCCGCCATCTCGTCGATCGAGGCCTGCGAATCCAACCCGGCGCTCGCACAGTTGGTCAACGTTGACGCTTCAGCCGATTTAGCGCGCCAGGCTTACGCCGTTGGAAGCAAATTCGTTTTCATTTCAACCGACGCGGTCTTCGACGGATCCATCGGAAACTATTCCGAAACCGATCCCGCCTCTCCATCAACTGAGTACGGGCGAAGCAAAGTACGGGCCGAGAATGCGGTGCTCGAGGCCAATCCAGATGCAATCATCGCCCGCGTCAACTTCTACGGGTGGAGTCCTACCGGACGACGAAGCCTTGCGGAGTTCTTTCATCGCGAGCTTGCGGCCGGTCACACAGTGAACGGTTTCACGGACACTGTTGTAAGCACGATGTATGTTGGGGATCTCGTTGAGAGCATCGCGCTTCTCGTCGCTCATCGCGCGAGTGGAATTTTCAACGTCGTGAGCAGCGAGCCAATTTCAAAGTACGATTTCGGCCGCAACATCGCTAAGGCCTTCGGCTTCGATCCCCTTCTGGTGAGGGAAGCCACCTCGGCGGATCATCTCGCAGACCGCCGCGGGTCGCAGATGAGCCTCTCGGTCGACAAGTTCTGGAGTACGACCGGTTCCCGACCGGTAGGGCAGCTTGACGGTATTGCGCGGCTCCGAGCGGCGTTCGATTCCGGTGTGCCGGAGATCATCAAACAGTACGCGAACTAGAGCGAGGAACAAATGGACCTTCAGATTGCCGGCAGAAAGATCGGGCTTGAGTACCCGACATATTTCGTCGCCGATATCGCCGCCAGCCACGACGGGGATCTGGATCGGGCCGTCGCTCTCATCCACCTCGCTGCAGAGGCAGGTGCGGAGGCTGCGAAGTTTCAGAACTTCGCAGCGAAAGAGATCGTCTCCGACAAGGGTTTCGCGGAGCTTGGCGGAAAGCTGAGCCACCAGGCGTCCTGGACAAAGCCAGTAACAGAGGTCTACGCCGAGGCGTCTATTCCCCACGCGTGGACGCCGGTGCTGAAGCAGGCGTGTGACGACGCAGGCATCCACTACTTTTCCGCTGCTTACGATTTCGAAGCAATTGACATGCTTGAGCCGTACGTTCCGGCGTACAAGATCGGAAGCGGGGACATTACTTGGCTCGAGGCGATCAGCTACACCGCTTCAAAGGGCAAGCCAATGCTGTTGGCGACCGGAGCGTCAAGCATTGGCGATGTCGATGCCGCGATGCAAGCAGTGCGCAAGCACACCAACGATATTGTCTTGATGCAGTGCAACACGAACTACACGGCATCACACGACAACTTCAACTTCCTTGATCTGAACGTGTTGAAGTCATTCGCCCAGTTGTATCCCGATGTGGTGCTGGGTCTGTCTGATCACACGCCAGGACATGCCTCAACGCTTGGCGCCATTGCTCTTGGTGCTCGCGTGGTTGAGAAGCACTTCACCGACGACACAACCCGACCCGGACCAGACCACCTCTTCTCAATGGACCCGATCACGTGGCGAGACATGGTTGATCGTTCGCGTGAGCTGGAGGCGTCACTCGGAACGTCGTACAAGCACGTGGAGGCCAACGAAGTTGACACCGTCGTCGTGCAACGTCGTGCGGTTCGTTTCCGCAGGGATGTCGCTGCTGGAACGGTCCTCAGCCGCAACGATCTCGTCGTGCTCCGGCCATGTCCTGCTGACGCTATCCCGGCGAGCAAGGTTGAGTCGCTCGTGGGCCTGGTAGTCCGCCGTGACGTGTCGGCCGACGATGCCGTGAGCTGGAGCGACCTCGAACGGCAGCCCTAGTGCGAATCCTCTACGCCTCGCGCGGTCGAACAACGCACGATGTGCGTTTTCTGGACGCGTGGATGGCTGCAGGGTTTGACGTGCTCATGGTTGCAGTCAGCGACGGGTCATCGTCGTCGCCGCAGCTTCGTGATTTTGGGGAGCGAGTAGCAGCTGCGCTTGGGGAGTTCTCGCCCAACATTGTGCAAGCTGGGCCCCTCACTGACGTAGCTGCCGAAGTGGTGAAACACTGGGATGGTCCGCTGATAGTGACCTCGTGGGGCTTCGACCTCATGAAGGATGTCGACATCGATGTGCTAGCTCTAGCGCAAGCGCGGCGGTCCATCGAGCGGGCTGACGCGATACTAGTCGACAACGATGGGCCGCAGGCAAAGGCGCTTGCGCTAGGGGCTCCAGCAGGCTCGATCGTGCAGTTTCCTTGGGGCATCGACCTCGCGCGTATGACCCCTGAGGGCTTAGACCTTCGGCAGGAGCTCGGCTGGGTGAATGATGAGCGCGTGGTACTGTGCGCCCGGCAACACGAGCCTCTATACGACCTTCATACTCTGATTCGCGCCTTCATCCTCGCGGCGTCCAGCGATCGGGAGCTTCGACTGCTTATTGCGTCTGGTGGTTCGCTTTCTGCAACGCTTGAGCAGATGATTGTGGACGCGGGCTTGGCCGAGCGCGTTCAATTCATCGGATCCGTGGATTGGGCTCGATTGCCTGCGTTGTATCGAACGGCTGATCTGTACATCAGTCCTTCCCCCGTCGATGGAACATCCGTTTCACTTCTTGAGGCGATGGCGTGCGGGACTCCTGTCTGTGTAACGGCGATCCCTGGAAACGCACAGTGGGTGACTGAACATTCCGGATCCAGTTTCCCGGTGGGCGATGTCGATCGGCTCAGTACTTTCATGCGGGAGTGCCATCGACGAACATCACCGGATGAAGCGTCTGCTGAACGCACACGCAATGCGCTGACGCTGGTGCGTGAGCGAGCTGATTGGGCCAAGGCCCCTCAAAGGCTCCGCGACCTTGCTGACTTGGCGATCAGTCGTCACCAGGATCGGCATCCCGAGAAGGGAACGCAATGAGCGTGCTCTGTTTGATTCAGGCCCGAGCCGGGTCGAGCCGCCTCCCAGGCAAGGTCTTCGCCGACATCGGAGGGGAACCGATGTTGAGCCGTGTTGTTCGGAGAGCGCAGGCATCACGCCTCGTGAGCGAGGTGGCGATTGCGACAACTGTCTCGCCGGCCGACGATCTCGTTGAGGCACTAGGCGCTGAGCTCGGCGTCAAGGTGCATCGAGGCAGTGAGTTTGACGTCTTGGACCGTTACTATCAGGCGCTCCAACAACATCCCGAAGCGAGCCTAATCGTGCGCATCACGGCAGACTGCCCCTTCATGGACCCCGCAGTGATCGACGCTGTCATTCGCGCGCAACAGGAACACAATGTCGACTTCGCCGCGAGCAGGCTGCCGCCGCCATATCCGCGCACGTACCCAGTGGGTCTCGATGTCGAGGTAGTCACGCGTGCGGCGTTGGAGCGCACGTGGGCAGAGGCGCGTGAAGGACACCACCGAGAGCACGTGATGCCATTCATCTATGAAAACCCCGACAGCTTCTCCATCGAGATCATCGATCTAGACGAAGACCTGTCAAGCCTCAGATGGACGGTTGATACCCCTGAAGATCTTGCGTTGGCCCGTGCGCTTGCCGGTTTCGTGCCGCCAACCACAATGAACTGGCTCGACCTTTTGCGCGTCGTCAGAATGCATCCGGAACTTTCCGAAATCAATGCGGGCTCGACTCAGAAAACGGTTGATGTGGTTGATGAGCGTTGGGAGCCGTGAGCCACCCCAAATTGTTCATCGAATTGGACGCACGAACTTGTGGAGTGTCTTAGGGTCGGCGGACGGAGCGGTTCACGATTCTCGCTCCAGGGAGGCAAGCACCCGAGTCTCTGAGGTGTTGGAGTTGAGAGCCGCCGTGGGCAGTTAGCGCGCACCTTCGGGGGTAACGACCGCTCGAACGGTGCGGAACAGAATCATGATGTCTACCGTTAGAGACCAATTCTCTACGTAGTAGAGGTCGAGACGAATACTGTCTTCCCAGCTGAGGTTTGACCGACCGCTCACTTGCCAGAGCCCGCTCATGCCTGGCTTCATGATCAATCGCCGATGTGCGGCGTCATCGTAAAGGGCCACCTCTGCTGCTCGCTGCGGGCGCGGGCCAACCAGACTCATCTCGCCGAGCAACACGTTGAAAAGCTGGGGAACCTCGTCGAGCGAGTACTTCCGAAGGAACTTTCCCACTGGGGTGATCCTCGGATCGTTCGTGACCTTGAAGAGCGGGGTTTCCGAGGTGCCCTGAGCGTCGAGCAGGCTCTCGAGCTGGTCGTCGGCATCTTGAACCATGGAGCGGAACTTGAGCATGCCGAACTCTCTACCGCGTCGGCCAACACGAAGTTGGCGGTAGAGGATGTCACCAGGGCCCGATCGCTTGACTGCAATGGCCACGGCGATGAGTACGGGCGATCCGAGGAGAATCAAGAAGGCGGAGCCGAGGATGTCGAAAGTGCGCTTGTACACTCGCTTCGCGCCTTCGAGAGTCGGATAGCTCACATGGATGAGCGGCAGGCCAGCGACCGGGCGAGCATGGATGCGCGGTCCTGCAATGTCGGTCAATGCCGGTGCCACAATGAGCTCGATGTTGCGTGCCTCAAGGTCCCAGCCGATGCGGCGCATATCGTCGGGACTGATCTCGTCGGCGCCGGTGAGGATCACCGTGTCGGCATTCGACGCGTCGACGGCGATCATGAGCTCGGAGTAGTCACCTAGTACCGCGACGCCCTGGATTGGCCCTTTGCTCATTGTTCCCGAACGAGTGAGCGCTCCGACTAGAAGCAGGCCGGCTCCGGGTGTGCGTTGAATTGTCTTGGCGACGTGAGCCGATTTGAGTCGCTCACCCATCAGCAGGGCCCGCGACACATACTGGTCCCCGCTTTGCTGACGACGCAGCCACTGCCGCCACGTCCAGCGAGCCACGAAGAGGAGAAGGAGGCCGATGGGGAGCGCCGTCAGAAAGTAGCCACGAGCGAGCTCGATTCGGAATAGAAACGCCAGAATCGCGAACAGGCCGAACAGCCAGATCGTCGCGTCAGCGACCCTCTTGTACTCGAGCGTGCCACTCCCGATCACCTTGTGATCGCGTGTGGCGAAAACGTCGAGGGCAATCATCCATGCTGCGACGAGAAGGACTGAAATCGTGGTGTACCCGATCCGCACGCCACCAGCGTTTTGCGCGGCAAGGTCAACGGGCTCTGAGCCAAACCAGAAGATCTGAGCTCCAAAGACGGCCACAAGTACGACAGAGATGTCGCTCAGAAAAAGACGGATCGCGTACGCGCGCTGCCAGGTCTTGCGCCTGAGAACCCCCGTCGCGCGCATGCTGTCCAAACCCAATTGCTCCCCCGTGCACTCAGAGCCAGCCGAATCGACGCCTTTGAAACAGCCGAAAACCTATGACGCTATGATTCCACAACTCTGAGCAACCGTCGGTATCGACGCTGGTGAACGAAAACCTGAATCAAGACAGGTGATAGGGATACGTGCGACAAGCGAGGGCCTAGCGTTCATCACATCTAGGGACCTGAGGCTTCCCGTAGTAGTTCCAAATTGTTGCCTGACGGGTCGATCGCCACCGTCGGTGTGTTCTGCATTGCAAGAACCCGGAGAATTTGCCGCGGCCGCTCGCTGCGACGGAGAAGGGATCCGAGACCTGGCTGCTCTCACCGGGGCGCAGCAGAGGGCGTGAAATTGACGGCCGGGCGGCCCAGGTTGTCGTTGCCGGGCTCGTGGAAGGTGCTTGTTCCAAGCGCCTCGATCGTCACGACGGATGTACCTAGAGCTCGCGCACGGAACCGTGCGCGATGTGCAGCCGGCGCTCGGCCCGCGCGGCCACGGCGGAGTCGTGGGTCACCAGCACGAGCGTGAGTCCGCGCTCACGCCAGAGGCCCTCGAGCAGATCCATGATCTCGTCGCGGGTCTGCTCGTCGAGATTGCCCGTCGGCTCGTCGGCGAGCAGCACCGCCGGTTCCTTCACGAGCGCCCTGGCGATGGCCACACGTTGTTGTTGACCGCCGGAGAGTTCGGCGGGACGGTGCTCGAGGCGGTCGGCGAGACCGACGGATGCCAGGGCGGCCGCCGCACGGGTGCGCCGAGCCTCCGCGGGGAGGCCGAGCGGAGCCAGGGCCGTCTCGACGTTCTCTGCCGCGGTCAGCGTCGGGATGAGGTTGAAGCTCTGGAAGATGAAGCCGATCTCGCGCGCCCGGATCTGCGCGAGCCGGCGGTCGCCGAGCGCCGACAGCGTGTTCTCGCCGAGCCGCACGCTGCCTGAGCTGGGCCGATCCAGCGCGCCGAGCATCTGCAACAGCGTCGACTTGCCGCCGCCGGTCGGGCCCTGGACGGCGACGAGCGCCCCCTCGGGGATGGAGAGGGTGACACCGGACAGTGCGGTTACGGTGCGCTTGCCCTGCTTGTAGCTCTTGGAGACGTTCTCGAGGGTGTACATGAGTGGGTCCTTTGTGGTGTGAAGTGGTTTCGGGGGCCTTGGTCTCGATACAGCCGTAGACGGCCTACTCGACCAGCGGGAGAGCGGGAGGCGGGGCGTTAGCCGATGCTGCGCAGGGCCTCGGCCGGGCGCAGCCGGGCGGCGCGCCAGCCGCCGAACGCACCGGCGAGCAGGCCGCCGAGCACAGCCAGCCCGACCGCGATCAGCACGACGCTGAGGGTGACGGGCGCCTGCAGTGTGACGTCGCTCGAGGCTGCAGCGGATGCCGCCTGGCCGAAACCACCCGGCATGGCGCCGGGGCCTGCCGCCGCGGCATCCGCCCCGGCACCAGGGCCGCCTGCCTGCATGCCGCCACCGGCCCCGTCGACGCCGCTGCTCAGCGTCGGGGCGACGAGGTTGACCACGAGCACCCCGATGAGGCCGACGGTCACGCCGACTGCCCCGCCGATGAGGCCCTGTACGAGCGACTCGCCCGTGACCTGCCCGACGATGCGGCGGTTGGACCAGCCGATCGCCTTCAGCGTGCCGAACTCCCGGGTGCGACGGGTGACCCCGGAGATCGTGAAGAGGATGGCGATGAGGAACGCGGCGAGCAGCACAGCGACCGAGAGCCACAGGCCGAGGCTGGTCACGAGGCTGGACGCGGTCGCGAGGGATCCGGAGACGCTCGACGCGAGATCGGCCTGCGTGCTCACCGTGGCGTCGGGCAGCGCCGTCTCGATGTCGCCCTGCACCTGGTCGATGTCGGTGGAGGAGGCGGCCTGCACATAGACGGTGCTGAGCTGGCCGTCGAGGCCGGCGAGCTGCTGCGCGAGCACGAGCGGCATGTAGACGTCGGCGGCGGTCGCGGCATCCGCGGCGTTGGAGGTGACGATGCCGATCACCTCGAGCTCAGTGTCGGCCACGGTGATGCTGTCGCCGACGGCGAGCTCGGCCGTCGTGGCGTAGGCGGAGTCGAGCACGGCGACCGCGGCCTCGGCATCGTCGGCGGTGAGGCTGCGGCCAGCGCTCAGGGTCACGGAGGAGAGCGGGCCGACGGCCGCAGCGGTCGGGTCCAGACCGAGCACACTGAAGGAGTCGACGTCGAACGAGCTGCCGCCCGCGCCGTCCGGTCCGCCCTGGGGCGGGGCCTGACCGTCGCCGGGCGCGCCCTGCTGCATCTGCGTCATGTCGGGCAGTTCGCCGCTGAACGTCGTGTTGTTCAGCGCGAGGGTGCCGGATGCCGCTGCGACATTGTCGACGCCGGCGACGGTGTCCAGGGCGGCCGCATCGAAGGTGCTCGTGCCGCGGGAGGCCTCCAGGCGTGACGTGCTGATGGCCGTGGTGCCGTCGCTGGTCGCCCCGGCCTCCGCCCCGAAGTCGAAGCGGCCGCCGCCCTCGACCGGCGCCGTTGGCGCCTGTGTCACGGTGATGTCGGTGCCGACGCCGTAGACGGAGGAGAGCACGGCGGCCTGGGCGTCTTTCACGCCGGCCGAGAACGCACTGACGACGATCACGAGCGCGATCGCGAGACCCATGCCGACGGCGATGATCACCGTCTGCTTGCGCCGGCCGGCGATTTCGCGCCGGAGAAGGGTGAAGAACATGGGGCTCCTTGACTCTGGATCTCGGCCACGGGGCGTGTCGAGGGTGGCTGGCTCGAAGCTAGGAGCGGCGACTATGGCACGCCTATGGCAGAGCTGGGAGAGCACTATGACGGCGCGTGCGGCGTCCGTAGATCTGATTCATAGACAGCTCATAGGCACGCATCGCATACTCGAACGGTGAACAGCTCAAACTTCGACGCCCCCGCCACCAGCGCAGCCATCGCGCCGCTCGTGCGCATCGACGGAAACCCCGTGCGGGTGCTCGTCGTCGACGACGAGCGTTCGCTCACCGATCTGCTCAAGATGTCGCTGCGCTACGAGGGCTGGGAGGTGCGCACGGCCGGAGACGGGCACGGCGCCGTCGTCGCCGCGCGCGAGTTCCGCCCCGACGCCATCGTGCTCGACATCATGCTGCCCGACATCGACGGGCTCGAGGTGCTCAAGCGCGTGCGCGCGGACGGCAGCGAGGTGCCAGTGCTCTTCCTCACCGCCAAGGACTCCCTCGACGACCGCATCGCCGGACTCACCGCCGGCGGCGACGACTACGTGACGAAGCCGTTCAGCCTCGAAGAGGTCATCGCCCGGCTGCGTGCACTCATCCGCCGCTCCTCGCTGGCGGTCGGTCAGGCCAACGACCCGGTGATCCGCGTCGGCGACCTCCTGCTCAACGAGGACAGCTACGAGGTGAGCCGCGCCGGCGAGCCGATCGAGCTGACCGCCACCGAGTTCGAGCTGCTCCGCTTCCTCATGCGCAACCCTCGCCGTGTGCTGAGCAAGGCCCAGATCCTTGACCGGGTGTGGAGCTACGAGTACGAGGGCAAGGCCAGCGTCGTCGAGATCTACATCTCCTATCTGCGCAAGAAGATCGACGCCGGCCGCGAGCCGATGATCCACACCGTGCGCGGTGCCGGCTACATGATCAAGGCCGCCGGATGACGCAGGCACCCGTGTCGGCGTCGAGCCCAGCGCCCGACTCCGAAACCGAGCCCGACGCCGGATCCCCGCTCGGGGCGCTGCGCGCCCCGCTCACGCTGCGCCGCCGGCTGCTGCTCGGCACGATCGCGCTGTTCGTGCTCGTCACGACGATCATCGGACTCGTGAGCGTCGCCGCCCTGCACGGCTCGCTCGTGGAACGCCTCGACGTGCAGCTGCACTCCGCGGCCGACCGCGGCCGCATCGGCATTGGCTCCGGCCTGCCGCCCGGCAGCACCCCGCCGGACGGCAGCGGCGAGGCCGGCCTGGCCCTGCAGGTTCCCGGGCAGCCGGTCGGCACCATCGGGGCCGTCATCCTCGGCGACACGATCGAGTCGGCCGGGCGCATCTCCGAGAGCGGCGGCGTGCTCGGCGTGACGCCGGAGCAACGTGCAGCGCTACTGACCGTTCCGGCCGACGGCAACCCGTACAGCGTCGACATGCCGGGGCTCGGCAACTACCGCGCGATCGTCAGCGAGCAGGGCCCGGGGCTCAGCTTCATCGTGGCGCTGCCGCTCGCGAGCGTCGAAGGCACCTCGGCGCAGCTCGCACTGATCATCGCGATCGTGGCGCTCTTCGGCATCGCGATCGCCGTGATCGCCGGAACCCGTCTCATCGACGCCTCGCTGGCCCCGCTGGAGCGGGTGACGCACCTGGCCAGGCGGGTCTCCGAACTGCCACTGGATCGCGGCGAGGTCGCGCTCGCCGAACGAGTGCCGACAACCGACACCGACGTGCGCACAGAGGTCGGGCAGCTCGGTGCGGCATTCAACCGGATGCTGGGGCACGTCGCATCCGCCCTCACCGCCCGCGAGGCGAGCGAGCGCAAGGTGCGGCACTTCGTCGCCGACGCCAGCCACGAGCTGCGCACGCCGCTCGCGGCGATTCGCGGCTACGCCGAGCTGACGCGTCGGAGTGGCGAGGCGCTGCCCCCGGATGCCGCCCACGCCCTCGGCCGGATCGAGGCCGAATCGAAGCGGATGAGCGCGCTCGTCGAAGACCTGCTGCTGTTGGCCCGCCTCGACGAGGGGCGCGCGCTGGAATCCCTGCCGGTCGATCTGACGGCGCTCGCCGTTGACGCGCTCGGCGACGCCCAGGTCACCGGACCGGATCACGAGTGGAGCGCAGCACTCGACGAGGAGCCGATCGTCGTGAACGGCGATGCGAGCCGCCTGCAGATGGTCGTCGTCAACCTGCTCGCGAACGCCCGCGTGCACACGCCGCCCGGGACGAACGTCGAGATGGGTCTGCACAAGGCGGGGTCGGATGCCGTGCTCACCGTGCGTGACGACGGCCCCGGTGTCGACCCGCTCGTGCAGGGCACCCTGTTCGAGCGCTTCGTGCGCGGTGACAGCTCGCGCTTCCGCGCCGACGGCGGCGACGGTGGTGCCGCCGTGCAGAGCACGGGTCTCGGCCTCGCGACCGTGCGCGCCGTGGTCGAGGCGCACGGCGGAACCGTCACCGTGCAGAGCGAGCCGGGCGACACGGTGTTCACGGTGCGGATTCCGATCGGCCAGCCCGAGGAACGGGTGTCGCGCGGCGAGGGGAACTCGGCCGTCCACTAGCCTTGGTGCGGGAACGTACTGCTGCGAACGCGGCTGGTCGGCCATCGCGCCGTCCCACGCCAGCGGGGGGATTGTTGTGCAGCAGACGCGCCGAGGTCGAGTGCTCAGCGCGCTCGCCGCTGCCGCGTTCTGCGCCGCGTCCGCCGCGGCGCTCGCACTGCCGTTGACGGCTGCCGCGGCATCCGGAACCGACGACGTCACGTCGTCGGTCGGCGCCTCCGTCGGCACGCCAGCAGACGAGTCAGACCGCGGATGCCGCGGCGTCGAGGTGTCGGTGCACGGAGAAGCACGCGTCGGCTCGACTCTGACCGCGACCCTGAGGTTGACGACGGTCGGAGCCGTGACGGCCGCCCTTCCGGATGCGTCAGGCGATGACGCGCTCGCGCCCGAGGTCGACGCCGTCGATGACTCGCCGCTCGGGGCAGCCGTCCAGCCGGTGGAGACTGGCGTGGCCGGGATCGAGGCGGTGGCGTTTGAGTGGCTGAGCGGGCCGGCGAGCCCGGTCCGCCCGACTCCGAGCCCAAGCCCGGTGCCGACCGCGACGCCGAAGCCGACCCCCGTGCCGAGCCCGACGCCGACCGCAACCCCGACGGCAGTGCCGACCGCGGTGCCAGGCCCGACCCCGCACCCGAGCCAGACCCCCGCGTCGACGGCGGCGCCCGCGCCGGAGCCGACCTCCCGCCCGGTGCCCGACGCGGCGCTGCCGACGCCGACGGGCGCCGACTACAGCGTGCGTGCCGCCGACCTCGGCCTCGTGGTGAGGGCGCGCGCGATCGTGACGCGCGCCGGTGAGGAGCCGGTGCGCTGCCTGAGCGCGCCGAGTGCCGTCGTGCTCGTCGCTGAGAAACCCGAGACCGCGCTCCCGCTCACGCCGTTGACTCCCGCGCTGCCCGCCGCCCCGGATGCCGCCCCCACGCCGCTCGCCCCTGCGGCCAACTGGTCGCGAGGCCACGCCGACGTGGATGCCGACCCGATCACGGACCCCGTCGCAGAGGCGCCGGCCGCGGCATCCGGACCGGTGGTGAGCGTCAACGTCTCGAGCGACGTGCTGCTGATCGGCGGAGCGGCCGCTCTCGTGCTCATCGCCGGTGCCGCCGTCCTGGGGCGTTCAGGGGACTGAGGCCCCGCGAGCACCTGCCCCAGCACCAGGGGTGGTCCCCGAGTCTGCCGCGGTTCTGGGCTGCCGCCTTTCGCGACGCTGCGCGTCGCGCAACTCGTAAAAACCGCGCCCTTCCTGAGCGGAAGGGCGCGGTTTCTACGAGGTCGACGGGGTTACTCGGCCAGGCGTGCGAGCAGCGTCGCGAAGCGGGTGAGGTCGTCGTCCGTCCAGTCGCTCAGGCGGGAGCGCAGCTGCGCCTGGTTGGTGTCGCGGATCGCGTCGATCTTCACCACGGCCTCCGGCGTCGCGGTGAGGATGCGTGCGCGCCCATCGTTCGGGTCGGGTGCGCTCACGACCAGACCGAGCTCCTCCATCAATTTCACCTGACGGCTGATCACGCTCTTGTCGGTCGCGAGGAGTTCTGCGAGAGCCCCTGCGCTGCATGAGCCCGAGCGCACCAACGTCGCCAACAGCTTGTAGCCGACGGGCTGGAGATCGGGGTGCACGCGATGCGCACCCTCTTTCCAGAGCGTGCGCACGCGGCCGAAGAGCACTCCGAGCTGCGCTTCCACCTCGGCGATGGCTTCGTCTGTCGATGGCGTCTGGTCGGGGCTCATGCTCAGCATCCTATTGTTGCCGCTCCTACTTGGCGGAGTCGCTCTGGCCAGAACCGGCGCCGGCCGATGCGGCGTCGACCAGTTCGGCCTCGCTATCGGTGGGGTGCGCCAGTCCGACGGCGGCCAGAGCCGCGACGCCGGAACTCGCGTCAATGAGCGCGTCCTCGGCATCCTCGATCTCGCGCTTGAGCGTCCCAGGGGCGTCGTCCGATGGCGTGCCCTCGGTCTTGGCCCGCTGGATCGCGGTCAGCGTTCCGAGCTTCGCGTTCGGCAGGAACGCCACGGCGATGAGCGTGATGACGGCCAACGGAACGGCCACCAGGAACACATCGCCGACACCGCTGCCGTATGCGCTCTCCACGATCACCTTGAGGAAGTCGGGCAGGGCGCTGACCTTGGGGATGGTTCCGGAGCCGAGGGTCTCCATGGCGACGGCCTGCTGCTCGGGGGCGAGGGTGAGCACGCCCTCCTTGATGTTGCTGGCCACGACTGTTCCGAGGATGGAGCCCATCACCGAGACGCCGATCGTGCCGCCGAGGCTACGGAAGAAGGTGACCGCGCTGGTGGCGACACCCATGTTCTTGACCGCGGTCTCGTTCTGTACGACGAGAACGAGGTTCTGCATCACCATGCCGACACCGGCACCGAGGAGGAACATCGAGGCGCCGACGAACCAGAAGTTGGTGTCGTAGTGCAGGAAGCTGAGCAGTGTCGTGCCGATGATCATCAGCACGCTGCCGCTGACCATGAAGGCCTTCCACTTGCCGTGCCGGCTGATCAGGGCACCGACGATCGTCGAGGAGATCAGCAGACCACCCATCATCGGGATGGTGAGCAGGCCGGACTCGGTGGGAGTGGCGCCGCGGGCGAGCTGCATGTACTGGCTGAGGAACACCGAGGTGCCGAACATGGCAACGCCGACTGAGATGCTGGCGACGACAGAGAGGGTGAAGGTGCGGCTCTTGAACAGGCCCATCGGAATGATGGGTTCCTTCGCCTTGAGCTCTGCGACGACCGCGAGAACGAGCAGCAGAACCGCGCCGCCGACCATGACGAAACTGGTCGTGGATGCCCAGTCGAACTGGCTTCCGGCCATGCTCACCCAGATGAGCAGCAGCGAGACACCGCTCGAGATCAGGATGATGCCGAGGTAGTCGATGGAGACCGTGCGCTTGGGCAGCTTCGGCAGGTGCAGGGTGCGCTGCAGCAGAACGATGGCCACGATGGCGATCGGCAGGGCGACGAAGAAGTTCCAGCGCCAGCCGAGGGTGTCGGTGATCACGCCACCGAGCAGCGGGCCGCCGATGGTGCCGATCGCCATCACGGCGCCGAAGAGACCGGCGTACTTGCCGCGCTCACGCGGGCTGATGATGTCGGCCATGACGATCTGGCTCAGTGCGGCAAGACCACCAGCGCCGAGACCCTGGAACACGCGCATCGTGATGAGCATGGAGGCATCCTGCGAGAAGCCGGCGATGGCCGAGGAGAGCACGAAGATGACCAGGGCGAGCTGCAGGAGCAGCTTGCGGTTGAACAGGTCGGCGAGCTTGCCCCAGAGCGGCGTGCTGACCGTTGTGGCCAGAAGGGTGGCGGTGACCACCCAGGTGAAGGCCGACTGGTCGCCCTTCAGGTCGCCGATGATCAGCGGGAGGGAGGTGCTGACGACGGTCGAGGCGATCATCGAGACGAACATGCCGAGGAGCAGGCCGCTGAGGGCCTGCAGTACCTGGCGGTGGGTCATGCCGCTCTCGGTGAGCTCTTCATTTTTCGGGCGGGTCTGTGGTGTTTTCTTCGGCGCGTTCTTCGTTGCGCCGGTGGTGCTCTGTGACATCTGGCTCCAGAATCTAATTGACTGTGGTCAACTATATGACTCTAGTTGACCATTGTCAACTACTTTCCGGGCCGTGCCACTCTCGGCGGCGAGGCGATCAGCGCCGTGAGCACCTGGCGCAGTGTCTCCTGCGGCAGTGGCTCGTTGTCGGAGACGTAGCGGCGGTAGAGGCCGAGGCCGAGCGCGGTGTGCACGATGGTGCGGCCGTCGGCATCCGCCGGGAGCTCGCCGCGCTCGATGGCCTTGGCGATGAACTCGTCGGCGACGCTGTCGCGCTCATTCAGGACGGCCTCGCGCAGCGCGGCGGAGACCTCGGGGTCGAGCATGGCCGTCCAGGCCACGGCTGGCAGCCGACCGAAGGTGAGCAGCGACGGGCCCTCTGTGACGTGCTGGAGGATGTCGTCGAGCAGATTGCCGTTGTCGATGACCGTCGACCCCGGGTATTCGGACGCGATCGCCGCGGCAACGAGCTTGCCCTTCGAGCCCCAGCGGCGATAGATGGTCGTCTTCGAGCAGGATGCCGCGGCTGCGATGGATTCGATCTCGAGATTGCTGTAGCCGGCCGCCGCGAGCTGTTGCAGCGTGTGATCGAGGATGCGCTGGCCGAGGGCGACGTCGACGGGGCGGCCGCGACGAGGTGGTGTGGCCGGGGTGGCGGCCGGCGTGCCCGCGTCCGGTTGAGGCGTCGTGTCCTGGGGCGTCTTGTCCTGAGGGGTTGTCGTCGCCATCGTCACACTTTCACTCAGGGCTTCCGGCCGGTGCGCTGCCGAGAACACGTAGTTGAGTAAATCACAACTCCGGCGCTCGACGAGGGTGTCGCGGGGGAGTGGGTGTTGGGCGCCGCCGCGGCGCGTGGCGCCCGATTTGCACCGGCCAGCGGCATCCGTTAGCCTGTACGAAGCCAAAGACCGCTGGTTGTTGCTGCGTAGAAATACACGGTGACCGAAGGCTTGTGAAAACAAGGCCCGCGCAGGTGTGTGAAGAAGTTTTCAATCGCAAGATTGTCTCCAGCTCCGTGCGCTTGCGCCGGAGCTTTTTTTTGTTGCCACGAGCTGGGAGAGCCGGGCGGTCTGGGTGCACATCGCTTCCGCGATGTGTGACGTAGACATATAGGAGTAGGCCATGGCGAACAAGGAAGCCACGGTTGCCGAGCTCACGAACCTGTTCGAGACCTCGACCGCCGTTCTGCTGACCGAATACCGCGGCCTGACGGTCGCCCAGCTCAAGCAGCTGCGCGGCAACATCCGTCAGGACGCGAACTACGCCGTGGTGAAGAACACGCTGACCAAGATCGCCGCGAACAACGCGGGGATCACGACGCTGGATGCCGACCTCGTCGGCCCGTCCGCCGTCGCCTTCGTGCACGGTGACTTCGTCGCCGCTGCCAAGGCCGTTCGTGACTTCGCCAAGGCAAACCCGAATCTTGTGATCAAGGGCGGCGTCTTCGAGGGTAAGGCCCTCAACGCCGACGAGGTCAACAAGTACGCCTCCCTCGAGAGCCGCGAGGTTCTGCTTGCGAAGGCAGCGGGAATGATGAAGGCAACGATGGGCAAGGCTGCCGCCACCATCGACGCGCTTCGCGAAAAGCTGGAGACCGCGGCCGCGTAAGCGCCCGACGTTCTCGTTCCACAACACCAAGAAATTTAGGAGATACATCATGGCGAAGCTCACCACTGAAGAGTTGCTCGAGCAGTTTTCCGGCCTGACCCTTGTCGAGCTCAGCGAGTTCGTGAAGGCGTTCGAGGAGAAGTTCGAGGTCACCGCGGCCGCTCCCGTCGCTGCTGCCGGTGGCGCTGGCGCTGCTGCTGAAGAGGTTGAGGAGAAGGACTCCTTCGACGTCATCCTCGAGGCTGCTGGCGACAAGAAGATCCAGGTCATCAAGACCGTCCGCGAGCTCACCTCGCTCGGTCTTGGCGAGGCCAAGGCTGTCGTCGATGGCGCCCCCAAGGCTGTCCTCGAAGGCGCCAACAAGGAGACCGCCGAGAAGGCAAAGGCTGCCCTCGAAGAGGCCGGCGCTACCGTCACCCTCAAGTAATTTGCGCCCGGCTTGCCGGGCACAAACTGCTGCGTGACGCGCCGTCTCATGGAGTTTTCAAACTCCATCGAGTAACGCTGACGCAATTTCGGACGCGGTCTCCCCGAGTACGAGGTCTCTGACCTCCCATTACCCAGGTATTCCGCGTTCCGAGGGCGTCGCCCCCGAAACGGGGCGACGCCCTTTTGTTGTTTCTTCACCGAGTTTCTGATTCAGATCGTTTCTGATTCTCACCGTGACGCGACGCGAGAGGGTTCCGCCAACGGATGCCTGCGGCATCCGTTCTGCCACTCGGCAGGCCGGCAACCCCGCGTCCGTACTGTGTGAACTGTGCTGTCGCGCCCGCTCGCTCCGCGAGTCGGCGTGATTCGTGCTCCCACAATGGGGTGGACGCGCACACAGAAATGAAGAAACAATGCGACGATTCGCGAACGCGCTCGGCCTGCTGTTGGCCGACGCCTACCTCCGCAACGATGGGCACTCGCCCGCCGCGCACCCACCGGATATGTACCGGAGCCCAGTGATGCACGGCATCACCTGGATCCGGTAGCCCACCTTCTATGAATGCCCCGACACGCCAGTCGGGGCATTCGCCCGTTAACGGGGTGCCGCGCGCGCCGGAGGCGTCAGTGCCAGAATGCGGCGAGTTGCTCGGCGCGCGCTCTGCCCTGTTCGTAGCCGGCCCGCGCGGCAGGCGGGCGAAGCGACAGATCCATCGCGTTGGCGCCGAACATGTGCTCGGCGTCGCCGTCGGGGATGATTGTCTCGACCCTGCTGCCGTGCGCGCGCAACTCGTCGAGCTGTGTCGACAGGTGCATGCCCCAGCTCTCTGGCGTCAGAGACCTGCCGCCGAACGGTGCGAGCACCAGCACACGTGCGTAGCCCGCAGCCAGGTCCGCGTTCTCGGCGTTGGACCGATAGCCGCCGTCGATGTATCGGTGCTCGCCGATGCCGAAAGCGAAGCCGCTGGAGCAGCTCGCGGCGACGGCATCCGCCAGTTCGACGCCGCTGTGGCGGTCGAACACGACCGGGTCACCGCTCTCCGCATCGACCGCCGTGATGAGCACGGTTCGCTCCGGCCAGTGCTGGCTGGGCAGTCGCGAGGCGACGGTTGCACGCCACTGGGTCTGCCAGGTGTCGCCGGCGGCGGCATCCCGCTCACGTGCCGCCGCGCCCACTCTGCGGCGCAGGTCAGACGCGTCCTCCGCTGCGGCGATGAGGGCGCGCATCCGGTCGAGGTGGTCCGTCACCGGCTTGTTCGCCGTGCGTGCTCGCTCGGCTCCGGCTCCGGACGCGCTGCGTGGCGGCAGGGGTGCGGCAAGGATCGCGGCGTAGAGCTCGGGCGGGGTCGCGCCGGCGAGCTGGGCCGCGGCCGTCGATCCGGCCGAGGTGCCGATGGTCGCGTCGGCCGCTGTGACGTCGAGCCCGGCGTCGAAGAGGCCAGCGAGGACGCCGATCAGCCACGCGTTGCCGGTCGATCCGCCGCCGCCGAGGACGAGCGCTCGTTCGCCGGCACTGGCCGTCATAGCGGGCAGTGGTGCTGAAGATGGGGTTGAGTTCATGGGAGTCGCCTTTCGCGAAGTGCCTGACGGGCGCTCCCGGTGGCGACTAGCTCAGTCGCGCGATCGGTGGCTGCGGGGGAGCGCCCAATGCGGATACTGCGTACATGGGTGTCACCTCCTGACTGCCGTTCACGATCACCGAGACGCTAGCACGCCGTCACCGGGCGCGCCAAACATTACATAGCTCAGCTATGTATAATGAATGGATGCCACAGAATCCCGCCCACGACGGCACGACCGAGCTGGCCACCGTGCTCGGCGAACTCATCGCCGCCAGCAACAGGCTCACCCGGATGGCCGCCCAACTCACCGAGGGCACCGAGTCGCCCGCGATCTGGCGCACGCTCAGCGCGCTGCGCGCCGGCGGCTCGATGCGCCTCGGCGAACTCGCCGCGCAGAGCCGCGTCGCCCAGCCGACGATGACCAAGCTCGTGCACAGCCTCGTCGAACGAGGCTGGGTGCAGCGCATCGCCGACCCGGCGGATGCCAGGGCGACCCTGTTGGCCGCGACGGCGAGCGGCACGGCCGCCATGGAAGCCTGGCGCACCGAACTCGTCGCCGCGATCCTGCCGAACTTCGCCGGGCTGAGCGCCGAGGAGGTCGCGACGATCGCCCGCGCCGTCGCGCTCGTGCAAGGCCGCCTGGACGGGGCGCACGACGACGGAATGAAGAACGAAGGAACACTGAGATGAGCACAAGCACAGAGACCGGCAGCATCCTGCGCCAACCCAAGGCGGTGTGGGCGGTCGCATTCGCCTGCGTCGTCGCGTTCATGGGCATCGGCCTCGTCGACCCGATCCTGCCCGCCATCGCCAGCGAGCTCCAGGCGACGCCGACCGAGACGGTCATGCTCTTCACCAGCTACCTGGTCATCACCGGAATCGCGATGTTCTTCACCAGCTGGATCTCCAGTCGCATCGGTGCCAAGCGCACCCTGCTCGCCGGCCTCGCGCTCATTGTGGTGTTCGCGACGGCGGCCGGCTTCTCCGGCGACATCGAGTCGGTCATCGGCTTCCGCGCCGGGTGGGGCCTCGGCAACGCGCTCTTCATCTCCACGGCCCTCGCCACGATCGTCGGCGCGGCGGCCGGCGGCACGTCATCCGCGATCATCCTCTACGAGGCCGCCCTCGGTCTCGGTCTGGCCATCGGTCCGCTGCTCGGCGGGCTGCTCGGCAGCATCAGCTGGCGGGGCCCGTTCTTCGGCACCGCCGCGCTCATGGCCGTCGGCTTCATCGCGATCCTGACCCTGCTGCGGCCGAACTCCGATGCGGCGAGGCCGACGCCCACCAGGTTGTCCGCGCCGTTCCGCGCGCTGGCCCGCCCCGCGCTCGGCCTCCTCGCCGCGGCCGCCGTCTTCTACAACTTCGGCTTCTTCGTGCTGCTCGCCTACACGCCATTCGCCCTCGTGCCGCTCGGCGTCGGTGACGCCATCGGCCTCGGCCTTGTCTTCTTCGGCTGGGGCGTCGCGGTTGCCGTCACGTCGGTGTGGGTCGCGCCGATCCTCACGAGGCGGATGCCGCGTACCAGGGTGCTCTGGTTGGTGATGCCGCTGCTCGCGCTCGACCTGCTCGCACTGGCGCTCTTCATCGACTCGCTCCCGGCGGTCATCACCGGGGTGATCGTCGGCGGGATGCTGCTCGGCGTGCTCAACACGGTGCTCACGGAGTGCGTGATGGAGGCGACCGACCTGCCCCGCTCCGTCGCATCGAGTGCCTACTCCGGCGTGCGTTTCCTGGGCGGAGCCGTCGCGCCGCCCGTGGCCACGCTGCTCGCCGAGGCGCTCTCTCCCTCCGCGCCGTTCGTGGCAGGCGCCGTCGCCGTGCTGGTCTCCGTCGCCATCGTCATCCTCGGTCGAAAGCAGCTCCGCGCGGCCGACGGCGTGCACGAGCCCGCCGCAGCGGAGGCACTGCGTGAAGCGGAGGCGATCGGCATCGGCGACGCGTCGTAGGGGCGGCCGAACGGGTGTCGGTGCGGCATCCGCAGCTCTGGTGAATCCCACTGAACGCGCGGATGATCGCGCTCTCTGACTACCAGATCGTGACTTTTGAACCCTTGTGAAACGCGCGGGCGATGTCTAGCGTGGCGAGTGCGGGCGGTTCTTCATGGGGCGCCCGTGACACCATCACACGTTCCGCGTCACATACTCAACGAGGAGTCAGAGATGAGATTCACACGGCGCCGCCGCTTGGCGATTCCGCTCGCCGCGGCAGCAACTATTGCCCTCGCGCTCACCGCATGTACGGGCGACGCAGCCCCGGAAAGCAGCGGCGATGCCGCCGATTGCAGCGACTACGAGGCCTATGGCACCTTCAAGGACGGCGCAGAGGTCAGCTTCCTCGGCACCCCGGTTGATGTGGAGGCGGAACGTCTGCAAGAGACGTTCAACGACTTCACGTCCTGCACCGGCATCCAGGTCACGTACACCGGAACCCAGGAGTTCGAGGCGCAGATGCGCGTGCTGGTCGACGGCAACAACGCCCCCGACCTGGCGATGTTCCCGCAGCCCGGCCTCTTCGCGACGTTCGCCGACTCATTCATCCCGCCGTCTGAGCAGACGGTGTCCAACGCCCAGGAGTTCTGGTCCGAGGACTGGCAGGCCTTCGGAACGGTCGACGGCGAGCTGCTCGGCGCCCCGCTGATGGCCAGCGTCAAGGGCTTCGTCTGGTACTCCCCGAGCGTGTGGAAGGACAACGGGTGGGAAGTCCCGACGACGCTCGACGAGCTCAACACGCTGACCGCTGATATCGCCGCGAGCGGCACGATGAAGCCGTGGTGCGCCGGATTCAGCTCCGGTGAAGCCACCGGCTGGCCCGGCACCGACTGGATCGAAGACTACGTGCTGCGTCAGAGCGGCCCCGAGGTCTACGACCAGTGGTACAAGCACGAGATCCCGTTCAACGACCCGCAGATCGTCAAGGCATGGGATGCCGTCGGCGACATTCTGAAGAACCCGGACTACGTCAACGGCGGGCTCGGTGATGTGCGCTCGATCAACGACGTCATCTTCCAAGAGGCCGGTTGGCCGGTGCTCGACGGTACCTGCGCCATGCACCACCAGGCGACGTTCTACGAGGGCCTCTGGCCCGAAGGAACGACTGTCGCGGAAGACGGTGACGTCTGGGGCTTCATCCTCCCGGGAACCGAAGCCGGCGCGAACGCCGTGACCGGTGCGGGTGAGATCGTCGGTGCATTCCGCGACGCTCCGGAGGTTCAGGCGGTGCAGGACTTCCTCTCCAGCGCCGAGTGGGCGAACATCCGCGTGAAGATCGGTGGAACGTTGAGCGCCAACAACGGTGTCGATCCGGCGAACGCGTCGAGCGCACTGCTCGCCTCGGCGATCGAGATCCTGCAGGATGAGAACACCACGTTCCGCTTCGACGCCAGCGACCTGATGCCGGGCGCGGTCGGATCGGACTCCTTCTGGAAGGGGATCGTGGCGTGGATCGGTGGCCAGGACACGAAGACCACCGTGGACACGATCGAGGCCAGCTGGCCGGCCAGCTAGTCGATGTCAGCAGCGGGGTCGCCGGGCGATGAGCGCCGGCGGCCCCGCTTCCTCACCACAGCCAGGGAGTGCTTCCGGGCAGAAAGGGGTAGTCGACCGTGACGACGGCGGACCTCATCGGCAAGATTGTCCAGGTGGTGCTCGCGCTCGCGTTCTTCGCGGCCGCGGTCGGGCTGATTCTCTTCCTCATCGACAAGGCGCCCAAGCGTGGCCGTGACGTCTGGCAGCTCAGCCTGTTCCTTGCACCGGCCGTGCTGCTGCTCGCGGCCGGCCTGATCTACCCCGCGGTTCGCACGACCATACTCTCCTTCGCGAACGGTGCAGGCGATCTCGTCGGTCTGGACAACTTCGTCTGGGCCTTCACCCAGCCGGCCGGTCTCATCTCGCTGCGCAACACGATCATCTGGGTGATCCTGGTGCCGCTGATCTCCACGATCGTCGGACTGGCGTACGCCGTCTTCATCGACAGGTCCAGGGGCGAGAAGATCTACAAGACCCTGGTCTTTATGCCGATCGCGATCTCTTTCGTCGGTGCAGGCATCATCTGGCGCTTCGTCTACGAGTACCGCGGCCCCGGGATCGAACAGATCGGACTGCTCAACCAGATCGTCGTCTGGTTCGGCGGTGAACCGGTGCGCTGGCTTCAGGAGTCGCCGTGGAACACCTTCTTCCTCATCGTCGTGATGATCTGGATCCAGACCGGGTTCGCCATGGTCGTGCTCTCCGCCTCGATCAAGGGCGTGCCGACCGAGCAACTGGAAGCCGCCGAACTCGACGGCACCAACGGCTGGCAGCGCTTCCGCAACGTGACCCTACCCGGCATCCGCGGAGCCCTCGTCGTCGTGGTCACAACAATCTCGATCGCAACGCTCAAGGTCTTCGACATCGTGCGCACCATGACCGCAGGTAACTTCGAGACGAGCGTTGTGGCCAACGAGATGTACACGCAGGCGTTCCGAGCCGGTGAGGCGGGGCGCGGCGCGGCGTTGGCTGTCGTGCTGTTCGTGCTGGTCTTGCCGATCGTCATCTACAACGTGCGCGTGCTGCGCCAGCAGAGGGAGATCCGATGAGCGACAACATTGTTGACCTGCCGGTTCCCGGTGCGGAGAAGCGCTCTCGCGACACCGGCTACGAGATGGCGGCATCCGACACGAAAACGTCGCGGGTCAAACGACGACTCACCTCCCGCACGGCGACGGTGATCGCACTGATCATCGCCGTTGTCTGGACGATCCCGACCTTCGGGCTCTTCATCTCCTCGTTCCGGCCGGAGCAGGACATCAAGACCACCGGTTGGTGGACGATCCTGCAGAACCCGGGCTTCACCCTCGACAACTACAAAGAGGTGCTGTTCTCCTCGTCGGCCTCGGCGCCGCAGCTCGGCCAATACTTCGTCAACTCGTTGGCGATCACGATCCCGGCGACGATCTTCCCGCTGGTGCTCGCGACCATGGCTGCGTATGCCTTCGCCTGGATGAGATTCAAGTGGAGTGGGGCACTGTTCGTGCTGATCTTCGCGCTGCAGGTGGTGCCGCTGCAGATGGCACTCATCCCGCTGCTGCAGATCTTCTCCGCATTCCTGCTGCCAGCCCAGGAGCAGCTGCACGATCTCGTGCCGATCATCCCGGCGGAGACCTACGTCCCGTTGTGGATCGCGCACACGATCTTCGCGCTGCCGCTGGCGATCTTCCTGCTGCACAACTTCATCAGCGAGATCCCGGGCGAGCTGATCGAGGCCGCCCGAGTCGACGGGGCGAGCCACGGTCAGATCTTCTTCCGCATCGCCATCCCCCTCGCCCTGCCGGCGATTGCCTCCGTCGCGATCTTCCAGTTCATCTGGGTGTGGAACGACCTGCTCGTCGCCCTGATCTTCTCCGGGGGAACGCCGGACGTCGCGCCGCTGACGCAGCGCCTCGCCGAAATGACGGGGTCGCGGGGACAGGAATGGCAACGCCTGACGGCGGCGGCTTTCGTGTCGATGGTGCTTCCGCTTCTGGTCTTCCTCGGGCTGCAGCGCTATTTCGTGCGCGGCCTGCTCGCTGGCTCGACGAAGGGCTAGCCGGCGGGCAGCTCCCCACTCCCGTTTCGGGGCGGGGCGGGAGTGTCCTGTTGTGTCAGGGCTTCGGGGGCGGCCTCGTTCCTCGGCTGCTCCCTCGAGCCAGCGTGCTTCTCCTGTCCAGTGCTGGAGCCGGCGTGCGGTCTCCTTCGGCTGCGAGGGCCGGCGTGCGGTCTCCTTCGGTCGGCTATCTGCACGCTGGCTTGAGCGAGCGGCGCAGCGACGAAGGAGCAGCGACGCACGCGAAGCCGCGAGCGTGTCTGCGAACGCGGTTGCCCTTGCGGCGGGACGTGTCTGGCGGTGGCTTCGGGGGCGGCCTCGTTCCTCGGCTGCTCCCTCGAGCCAGCGTGCTCTCTCCTGTCCCGTGCTGGAGCCGGCGTGCGGTTTCCCGTCGGTCGGCTATCTGCACGCTGGCTTGAGCGAGCGGCGCAGCGACGAAGGCGCAGCGACGCACGCGAAGCCCCGAGCACGTCTGCGAACGCGGTTGCCCTCGAAGCGGAATGTGTCTGACGGTGTCAGGGCTTCGGGGGCGGCCTCGTTCCTCGGCTGCTCCCTCGAGCCAGCGTGCTTTCTCCTGTCCCGTGCTGGAGCCGACGTGCGGTCTCCGTCGGCTGCGAGGGCCGGCGTGCGGTCTCCTTCGGTCGGCTATCTGCACGCTGGCTTGAGCGAGCGGCGCAGCGACGAAGGAGCAGCGACGCACGCGAAGCCCCGAGCGTCTGCGTGAAACCGGGCCCCTGCATCCGGGCACAGCCTTCACTCGTCGGCGCGAAACCGAGCGGCTACGTGCTCGCCGCTCGGCAGTACGCGCATCCCTGGGCCGCTGACGAGGAGTTCGTCTTTGCGCGCGCGAAGCCAGCCCTGCACGGTGTGCTCGCGGGCGAACGCAGCAGCGATGCTGTCGAACTCTTCGTAGTACAGCAGTCGCACGGGAAGCCGACGAGCCGTGTAGCGGGCGCCGCGCCCGCTCTCGTGTTGCTGCAGTCGGCCACCTAGGCTCCACGTGCTCCCGGTGTAGAGCGAGCCGTCGTTGCAGAGCAGCATGTACATGTACGGCATCCACCAAGCCTGCGTCGCGGATGCAGCGGCGGGCTCCCGAGCCAGCGACCTGTGGATGGCGCTCCTGAGTGTGGGCACTGTGCACAGCAGCTGCCCGCTCCAGCGTGCGAGACGGGATGTGTCTGTCGGTGTCAGGGCTTCGGGGGCGGCCTCGTTCCTCGGCTGCTCCCTCGAGCCAGCGTGCAATCCCCTGTCCCGTGCTGGAGCTGGCGTGCGGTTTCCCGTCGGCTGCGATGGCCGGCGTGCGGTCTCCTTCGGTCGGCTATCTGCACGCTGGCTTGAGCGAGCGGCGCAGCGACGAAGGAGCAGCGACGCACGCGAAGCCCTGAGCGTGTCTGCGAACGCGGTTGCCCTCGAGGCGGGATGTGTGTGTGGCGGTGTCAGGGCTTCGGGGGCGGCCTCGTTCCTCGGCTGCTCCCTCGAGCCAGCGTGCTTCCTCCCGTCGGCTTGAGCGAGCGGCGCCGCGATGAAGGAGCAGCGACGCCGGCTGGACGCCCGGAGCGGATGGGCGGAGCGGCCGCACTGGCATCCGGGCCCGTAGTGTGAAGCTAGGACCGGAAGGAGCGCACATGAGCGGAGCACACGGCGGTGGCGCGGGCGGAGGCGGTCGTGGCGGCGGGGGCGGCGGGGGCGGAGGCGGCGGACGCGGTGGTCGCGTGAGCGCGGCCGATGAGAAGGCCCAGCGCGCGATCAACGCGGAGGCCCCGCGCATCCCACACCTGTTCTCGCGCATCGCAGCGCTGTTCGCTCCGCACAAGACGGAACTCATCATCACCGTGGTGCTCGTGCTGATCGGTGCGGGGTTGAGCGTGATCCCGCCGCTCATCACGCAACGCGTCTTCGACCATGCACTGTTCCCGCCCAGCGGCGAACCGGACCTTGCGTTGCTCGGCTGGCTCGTGGCGGCGATGGTGCTCATCTTCGTCGTCGGCGCCCTGCTCGGGGTGTGGCAGACCTGGCTCACCGCGACGGTCGGCAACTCGGTGATGGGATCGCTGCGCGTGCGGCTGTTCACCCACCTGCAGGCGATGGAGCTGAGCTTCTTCACCCGCACGAAGACCGGCGTCATCCAGTCGCGCCTGCAGAACGACGTGGGCGGTGTGGCCAGCGTGCTCACCAACACGATCTCGAGTGTGCTCGGCAACACCGTCACCGTGATCGCCGCATTCGTGGCGATGCTGATCCTCAACTGGCAGCTCACCCTCATCGCCGTCGTGCTCATGCCGATCATGGTGATCGCCCAGCGCCGGGTCGGCCAGGTGCGGGCGCGCATCGCCGCGAAGACGCAGGAGTCGCTCTCGGAGATGACGGCGATCACCCAGGAGACGCTCTCGGTCAGCGGGATCCTGCTCTCGAAGAGCTTCACCCGACAGGGCACCGAGATCGCCCGCTACGCCGACGAGAACGCGAATCAGATCTCGCTGCAGGTGCGCCAGCAGATGAGCGGGCAGTGGTTCTTCGCGCTGGTGAACATCTTCCTGTCGAGTATTCCCGCGATCGTATATTTAGCGGCTGGCTACCTCGTTGCCGGTGGTGCACCCGACGTCACCGCGGGAACCATCGTCGCATTCACCACCGTGCAGGCCCGCCTCATGTTCCCGCTGATGGGTCTCATGCGCGTCGCACTCGACCTGCAGACCTCCTCGGCGCTGTTCGCCCGCATCTTCGAGTACCTCGACCTGAAGCCCGCGATCGTCGATGCCCCGGATGCCGTCGAGCTGCCGGCATCCGCCGCCGACACCGCCGCCGGAGCGGGCTCGACCGCACTCGGCCGCGTCGAGTTCGAGCACGTCAGCTTCCTCTACCCCGACCAGGCCGCCGACGCCCGGCCGACGCTGAACGACGTCTCGTTCGTTGTCGAACCGGGCCAGTACGCGGCATTCGTCGGCCCGAGCGGCGCCGGCAAGACCACCGTCTCCTACCTCGTTCCGCGCCTGTACGAGGCGACGAGCGGCGCCGTGAAGTTCGGCGGCGTCGACGTGCGGGGGCTCACCCAACGCTCGCTCGTCTCGAACATCGGCATCGTCAGCCAGGAGACCTACCTCTTCCACGCCACGATCGCCGAGAACCTCCGCTACGCGAAGCCGGACGCCACCGACGCCGAGCTGGAACGGGCCGCGCGCGCCGCGAACATCCACGCGACGATCGATGCATTCCCCGACGGCTATGCAACCGTCGTGGGGGAGCGCGGCTACCGCCTGTCCGGCGGTGAGAAGCAGCGCATCGCCATCGCCCGGGTGCTGCTGAAGGACCCGGCCGTGCTCGTGCTCGACGAGGCGACGAGCGCGCTCGACGTGATCTCGGAGCGCATCGTGCAGTCGGCGCTCGACGATGCGGCCCGCGGGCGTACCACCATCGCGATCGCACACAGGCTGTCGACCGTGGTGAACGCCGACGTCATCTTCGTGGTCGAGGCCGGGCGACTGGTCGAGCGCGGCACTCACGCCGAGCTGCTCGCGGCGGGCGGCAGTTACGCGCGACTGTTCGCCGAGCAGAGCGCGCTTGCCGCGGTCGGGCTGGACCTGCCGGTGGAGGAGCTGCCCGAGTAACCCGGCCAACCGGGGTCGTGGCATCCGCCCGGCGCGGTCGTGGCACGAGCCCGGCGCGGTGCTGATCGGGCCGGATTCGCCCGTGCAAGCCCGACTCGCAAAAGAACGTCCCAACGCGCTGCACGTGGAACGTTCTCTTGCGAGTCGATTGCGGCCCTCCGGGGATGCCGACGCGGGCTACTGGCGCTTGGCCAGCATGCTCTCCATCAGCTCGATCTCCGAGGTCTGGCTGGCGAGCACCGAGTTCGCGAACGGCACGATCACCGAGTTGGTGCTGCGTTCCAGCACCGACTCCGCCATCTCGAGCGCGCCCTTGTGGTGGGCGATCATCAGAGTCAGGAAGATGCGTTCGGCCTCGACACCGCTGGCGGCCTTGAGCTCGGCGAGCTGCTCTGGCGTCGCCATGCCGGGCATGGGGCCGCCCGGCACGTGGTCGGTGCTCGCGGGATCCGTCGACGCAGCGTGCGCGTGACCGCCATCGCCGTTCAGGGCTGGACGCGTCATCCACGTCATCGACGGCTCTGCACCGAACTGGCCGAGGCCCCACTCGCTGAGCCAGCCGTAGAGCTGGCCGGACTGCTGCCCCTGGGTGGTGGCGATGTCGTAGGCGAGGAGGCGCGTCTCTGGGTCGTCGGTGAGGTCGCGGATGATCATCGCCATCTCGACGCCCTGCACGTGGTGCGCCTGCATGTCACGGGCGAAGCCCGCCTCCGCGCTGGTGTCACCCGGCGTCGCGCCGATCGTGCTGAGGCGGCCGATCGAGAAGGAGACGAGCGCGACGACGATGATCGCGAGCACGGCGATGATCGCCACGAACACGCGTCCGCCGACGCGGCGCGCGGGTGCGGCGCTCTCGGGGACGTCAACAGCCTCGACAGCGCCGGTCGCGCGCTGGATCGTCTCGGTCACGGCGGCGGCCCTAGGAGACCTTGCCCGGTGCGTCCAGCGCGCCGGTGCACAGGGCGCCGGGCTCGGGAACGAACTGGCTCTTCCAGAACTCCTCGAGGAACTCGCCGACGCGCTCGTCGTCGACGGAGTCGAGCTGGATCTGGGCGTTCCAGGCGCTCAGCACGATCGTCGACGGCAGGTCTTCCTTCGGGGAGAGCACGATGTAGCTGCTGGGCAGCTTCAGCTTGAGGGCATTGAGGTCGTCCTCAGAGAGCTTGGGGTCGTACGTGACCCAGACGGCACCGTGCTCCATCGAGTGCACGGCGTTCTCGTTCGGAACCGGCTGGTCGTAGACGCCGCAGTTGAGCCACATCTGGTTGTGCTCGCCACCGGCCGGCGGGTTCTGCGGGTAGTCGACGGTGCCCTCGACGTGGCCCGCGCCATTCTTGAACGTCTCGACACCGGTGATCTTCGCGCCGTCGCTGCCGGCGGTGTAGCTCGCGCGCTGCGGGGTGAGCACGATCGCGGAGACGACCAGGGCGACCACCACGACGGCGCCGGCGACGGCCGACCAGATGCCGACCAGGCGGTTGCGGCGGGCCTTGGCCTCGCGCTTCTTGTACTCTTCGAGCTTCTTCGCGCGTGCCTCCGCGCGCTGTTCCTTCACGGTGAGCGCCTTCGCCTGTGCCTTGGCGGCAGGGGGAATGGGCGGGGTCGGGGAAGAAGACATTCTCGGCCTCTCGAATGCTGAGCGTGGGTGGGTGCAAAAGCGAATCGTCCGGTGCGCTGTGCAGACACCGAATGAATACGAATGTATCGGCATTCGCTGGGGAGGCGCTGAACATGTGCCGGATGGCGCGGGCCACCGCTCTGCCGTTCACCGGCCCCCTGCGTCCGCCGCCGGGGCGCCACCGCGACGTCGTTTGACGTCGCGTGCGTGACACGGCCGGTGCTCGTGGCTAAGGTGAGAGCGTGTCCACTGTGAAGTCCTGTTGTTGTTGTCGCTGATCGACGCGCCCACAAACAGACTCACCCACGTGCGCGGCAGCACTCCCACAGCCTGAGACCTCGACACTCGAGGCCGTTTCCGGGCGGTTTCGGGAGGTGGCGCCGCGGCATCCGTCAGAGGATCCCCTCCCTGACAAGACAGCTCGTGAAGGACACCACCATGCACTTTGCAGAATCGATCGTCGACCTGATCGGCAACACGCCCCTGGTCAAGCTCAACCATGTGACCGACGGCATCGCGGCCACCGTGCTCGTGAAGCTCGAGTACCTGAACCCCGGCGGCTCGGCGAAGGATCGCATCGCCACCCGCATCATCGATGCGGCCGAGCGCGAGGGGAAGTTGAAACCGGGCGGCACCATCGTCGAGCCGACGAGCGGCAACACCGGCGTCGGACTCGCCCTCGTGGCCCAGCAGCGCGGTTACCGCTGCATCTTCGTGCTGCCGGACAAGGTCGGCGAAGACAAGATCAACGTGCTGAGCGCCTACGGTGCGGAGGTCGTCGTGACGCCGACGGCCGTCGCGCCCGACAGCCCGGAGTCGTACTACGGGGTCTCCGACCGGCTGGTGCGCGAGATCCCCGGGGCGTTCAAGCCGGACCAGTTCTCGAACCAGAACGGTCCGCTCAGCCACTACGAGAGCACCGGCCCCGAGATCTGGCGCGACACGGATGGCACGGTGACGCACTTCGTCGCCGGCGTCGGCACCGGCGGCACGATCAGCGGCACCGGGCGCTACCTCCGCGAGGTCTCCGGCGACACGGTGCGCATCATCGGCGCCGATCCGGAGGGCTCGGTGTATTCGGGCGGCACCGGCCGGCCCTACCTCGTCGAGGGTGTCGGCGAGGACTTCTGGCCGACCGCATACGACCCGACCGTCCCGCACGAGGTGCTCGCCGTCAGCGACGCCGACGCCTTCGCCATGACGAGACGGCTCGCCCGCGAGGAGGGGATCCTGGTCGGCGGCTCCAGCGGCATGGCCGTCGTCGCCGCGCTGCGAGCCGCGGCCGAGTTGGGCCCGGATGCCGTCGTCGTCGTGCTCCTACCCGACGGCGGCCGCGGCTACCTCGGCAAGATCTTCAACGACAAGTGGCTGCGCAGCTACGGCTTCAGCAACGCCCCGAGCGGCCACACGGTCGCGGAGCTGCTGGCGTCCAAGGCCGGACACGCGCCGGCGCTGCTCTACGTGCACCCGACCGACACGGTGCGCGAGGCGATCGACGCGATGACGGCGGCCGGCGTCTCGCAGCTGCTCGTGCTGAGCGCCAAGCCACCCGTCGTGATGGGCGAGGTGGTCGGCGCGATCGAAGAGGGGCAGCTGCTCGACCAGGTGTTCTCCGGCGAGGCGCCGCTGAGCGCGCTGGTCGGGCAGTTCACCGGGGCGGCGCTGCCGCTGATCGGCGTGAACGAGCCGGTCGCGAACGCCAGGGCCGCATTCGGCACCGCCACCGCACTGCTCGTGACCGACGGCGGCAAGCCGCTCGGCGTCATCACCCGCCACGACCTGCTCCGCTACCTCAGCCAGTGACGCCAGCGGCATCCGCGCCACCGATGAGCCAACACCACCGATAAGTCAGCACCACCGATAAGTCAGCACCACCGATAAGAAGGACACAGTGAGTTCGCAAGGACGATTCGCGTCGAATCGTCCTTGTAACCGCCCGATGTCCTTGCACGCGACTCACGCACGACACAGAAAGCTCACACCATGAACCAGTCCGCACAGTCCGACGGCTTCGCCACCCGCGCGATCCACGCCGGCCAGCACTTCGACCCGACGACGGGCGCGGTGATCCCACCGATCTACCAGAGCTCCACCTTCGTGCAGGATGGCATCGGTGGCCTGCGCGGCGGCTACGAGTACTCCCGCGGCGGCAATCCCACCCGCACGGCGCTCGAGACGCAGCTGGCCGCGCTCGAGGGCGCGACCCACGGCCTCTCATTCGCCTCCGGCCTCGCCGCCGAGGACGCGCTGCTGCGCGCCGCGCTCGCGCCGGGCGACCACGTTGTACTCGGCAACGATGCCTACGGCGGAACGTACCGGCTGATCAACCGGATCCACGGTGCATGGGGCATCCGGAACACCCCGGTCGATCTCACGGACCTGGCCGCGGTCGAGGCGGCCATCGAGCCAGACACCAAGATCCTGTGGGTCGAGACGCCGAGCAACCCGCTGATGGCGGTCAGCGACATCGCCGCGCTCGCCGAGCTCGGGCACCGGTATGGCGTGCTCGTGGTGGTCGACAACACCTTCGCCTCGCCCGCGCTGCAGCAGCCGCTCGCGCTCGGCGCCGACGTCGTGGTGCACTCGACGACGAAGTACCTCGGCGGGCACTCCGATGTGATCGGCGGTGCCGTCGTGCTGAACGATGTGCAGGTGGGTGGAGAGGAGCTGCACGAGAAGATCCGCTTCATCCAGTTCGCGGCCGGCGCGGTCTCCGCCCCGATGGACGCATTCCTCACCGCTCGCGGCATCAAGACTCTCGACGTGCGGATGCAGCGGCACAGCGCCAATGCATACGCGATCGCCTCGTACCTCCAGCAGCACGCCGCGGTCGAGCGTGTCTACTACCCGGGGCTGGACACGCATCCGGGGCACGAGCTCGCGGCCAGGCAGATGTCGGGCTTCGGTGGCATGATCTCGCTCGCACTGCGCGGGGGAGAGCCGGCGGCCAGGCGCTTCGCCGAGTCGATGCGGCTGTTCCAGCTGGCGGAGTCGCTCGGCGGGGTGGAGTCGCTCGTGAACTACCCGAGCGAGATGACGCACGCCTCCGTGCGCGGCACGGAGCTCGAGGTGGCGCCGAACATCGTGCGGCTCTCTGTCGGCATCGAGGACGTCGCCGATCTGCTCGCCGACGTCGAACAGGCGCTCGCGCAGCTGTAACGGCAGCCTGGTCTCGATACGCTCGTTGCTCGCTACCCGACCGGCGGGAGGGCGCGAGGGGTGGCCACTGTCGGCGGTGCAGAGTAGAACTGTGGCATGACTGACAATGACGTGATCACGCGCTGGGTCGAGGGATACGAGCGCGCCTGGAAGAGCAACGACCCCGCAGACATCCGTGCGATCTTCACCGAGGATGCCGAGTACCGCACCCGCCCGCACCGCCAGCCGTGGCGCGGGCACGACGAGATCGTCGCGAAGTGGATCGAGAACGGCGACGGCCCGGATGACGTCACCTTCGAGTGGGAGCCGGTGCTGGTCAGCGCCGAAACCGCCGTGGTCCGGGGCAAGACCGACTACGTCGACGACAGCATCTACCACAACCTCTGGGTGGTGCAGCTGGCGCCGGACGGTCGGGCCACCTCCTTCACCGAGTGGTGGATGGAGGAGCCGAAGGGTGGGGAGCCGGCGTCCGAGTGACGGGCGCAGGAGCGCGCGACAGTTTCGTGCTCGGCGATTCGGGCTTGGCAGTTTTTGTATGAACAGTGTCATTTCTGCCAGCGCGCGGCGGTGCGCGGGAGCGGCATGATGGGGAGGTGACTTCGACCACCGTGCCCACAGCTTCCGCCTCCCGCGTGGAGACGGGTGCGCCGCCGGTCGTCGAGCACCGTGGCTCACTCGGTCTCGTGCGCGGCACTGCGCTCTACATCGCGGCCGTGCTCGGAACCGGAATCCTCGTGTTGCCCGGGCTCACGGCATCCGTCGCCGGGCCCGGCTCGATCCTCGCCGTCGCCGCGGTGTTCCTGCTCTCCATTCCGCTGGCCGGCACCTTCGCGGCGCTCGCCGCACGCTACCCCGACCCGGGCGGCGTCGCCAGCTACGTGCGCCGGGCGCTCGGCAACACCCCGGCGCGCATCGCCGGCTACTGGTTCTACTTCGGGGTCTGCGTCGGCGGCCCCGTCGTCGGTGTGCTCGGCGCCGAGTACATCGTGGCGGTGCTCGGCATCGATCACTCCGCCGTCGGCATCGTCGGCCTCGCGATCTTGGTGCCGCCGTTCGTCGCCAACCTGTTCGGCCTGCGCGTCTCCGGCACCGTGCAGCTCGGCCTCACCGTGCTGCTCCTCGCCGTCGTCATCGGCGTCGTTGCCGTGTCGTTCCCGGCCGCGGATCCCGCCAACTTCCAGCCCTTCCTGCCGCACGGCCTCGCCGGAGTCGGCGCGGCGATCAGCCTCTTCCTCTGGGCCTTCGCGGGCTGGGAGGTCGGCACCCACATCGCCGGCGAGTTCGCGAACCCGCGCAAGGTGATCCCGTGGGCGACGGGCATCGCCGTGGTCGTCGTCGGCGTCGCTTACCTGTTGCTGCAGATCGTCACCGTCGCAGTTCTCGGGCCGGATGCCGGCAACGGCCCCGTCCCGCTGATCAACCTCGTGTCGGCCGTTGCCCCCGGCATCGGGCCCGTGGCAGTCGCCATCGTCGCCGGTGTCGTCGTGCTCGGTGTCATCAACGTCTACCTCGGTGCGTTCGGCAAACTCGGCGCCTCCCTCGGCCGGGACGGCGACCTTCCGCGCTGGCTGGCCAAGGGCGTCGAAGACGGAGCCGTTCCGCGCCGGGCGCTCAGCGTGACCGCCGTGCTCATCGCGATCTACTACGCGTTGATGGCGGCGAACGGCTTCGACCTGACCGCGTTCATCCTCGTGCACACCAGCTGCATGGCGGCGATCTACGCATTCGGCATGATCGCGGCCGTCAAGATCCTCGACCGCTGGAGCATCGGCTGGTGGATGGCGATCGTGTCGAGCGTGCTCACCATCGGGCTGCTCGTGCTGGCCGGCCCGAACCTGGTGATTCCGGCGGTGCTGGCTCTCGCGGCCATCGTCGTCGCACTCGTCAAACGCCGCCGCGCCCGCCAGGTTTCGACAAGCTCAACCAGCGGGGCCCCGTTGACTGAGCCTGCGGCCCCGCCGATTGAGCCTGTCCGTCCGTTGATTGAGCCTGTCGAAATCACCCCCACCGCAACACCCTTGGAGAGCAGATGACCGAGTACCGCGCTAGTTTCGACGCCGTCGTCACCTTCGTCAACGGGGGAGACCTCGTCGCCCACGGTTTCCGGCTCGATCTGCCGTCTGGCGAGGTGTCGAAGCAGCGCCTGGCGGAGCTGTTCGTGCGCCACCTCG
Source organism: Microterricola gilva (assembly GCF_004217495.1). NCBI lineage: Bacteria > Bacillati > Actinomycetota > Actinomycetes > Micrococcales > Microbacteriaceae > Microterricola > Microterricola gilva. The sequence continues at coordinate 3,015,230 of NZ_SHLC01000001.1, read as the reverse complement.
GGCTCACCCTCGTCGAGAACGTCACCCTGACAAACATCGAGACCGTGCGGGAACAGCACAAGGGCAGCCGTGGCATCCCCTTCGCCGACATGCTCAGCGAGGCGCTCGAGGGCAGCGCGCTTGCCGACAGCCTGGCCGAGCAGGGCGCAACGGATGCCGGCACAACCGGCTCGGCCCGGGCCGGCCGCCTCGTCGACCTCAGCCACCCCATCCGTGCCGGCCTCGTCACCTATCCCGGCCTGCCCGCGCCCGTGATCACCCCGCACCTGACTCGGGAGGACTCCCGTAACAAGTACGCGCCGGGCACCGAGTTCGCCCTCGACGTCATCACCATGATCGGCAACACCGGCACCTACCTCGACAGCCCGTTCCACCGCTACGAGGGTGGCGTCGACCTGGCCGGGCTCACGCTCGACACCCTCGTCGACCTACCCGCCGAGGTCTTCCACCTCACGGATGCCGGCAGCCGCGGCATCCCGGCCGAGGTGTTCTTCGACCGCGCACTCGCGGGCTCGGCCGTGATGCTGCACACTGGCTGGGACCGCCACTTCGGCAACCCCGAGTATGCGCTCGGCGCGCCATACCTCACGGAGGCTGGCGCCAGGCACCTCGTGGAGCAGGGCGTCGCGCTCGTCGGCATCGACTCGCTCAACATCGACGACGTCGAGCCGGAATCGGGCGGGGCACGCCCGGCGCACTCGCTGCTGCTCGAGGCCGGCATCCACGTGGTCGAGCACCTCACCGGCCTCGGCGAACTGCCGGCGCGCGGTGCGCGCGTCACCGCGGTGCCGCCGAAGGTGGAAGGCTTCGGCACGTTCCCGGTGCGCGCCTTCGCGACGCTGCCCGAGTAGCGGAATCGTCGGGACGTCGCTGAGCGCACGCAAAGCTTCAGCCGCCAGAATGGGGCTGCGCTGCATTCGACGCGACCGCCGAGCACCCGGAGAACCATGACCGTTCCCACTCCCGCACCCGCCGGGCGGGTCGACGGCGCCCCGGTTCCCGCCCCGCGGCAGGCGCAACGCGGCGTCACGACGGGCGAGCTCGCACGCCTCGTCGGAATCGACTTCGCCCGCTTCCTCGCGATCGTCGGCATGATGTGCGCGCACCTGTTGCTGCAGCCGGGAATGCCGGGGCACCAGGCCTGGGTCAGCGCCCTCGTCGACGGCAACGCCTCGACACTCTTCGCCGTGATCGGCGGCATCAGCGTCATCCTCGCCACCCGCCGCTACCTCGAGGCCGGCGCCTACGCAGCGGCCGCCTGGGCCATGGCCGCACGCGGCGTTGTGGTCATCGTGCTCGGCGCGACTCTCGCGATGCTGCCGGTCAGCGTCGTCATCGTGCTCGTGTACTTCGGCGTCGCGATGCTCTGCACCATCCCATTCCTCCGGATGCCGGTGCGCTGGCTCCTCGTCAGCGCCGCACTGATCGCGCTCGTTGGTCCGTTCGTCACCACCGCGGTCCGCGGCTCGCTCAACGTCACAGCGGAGGCGGGTGGCCTGCCCTGGACCGACCTCGCCGACCCCGCGCTGGCTGTGCGCGCGGTGTTCGTGACCGGAACGTATCCCGTCATCACTTGGTTGGTCTACCTGCTGGTTGGCATGGCGCTCGCCCGGCTGTTGCTGGCCGCTCGGCGTGACGAGCAGACGGAGCGACGGTTCATCGTCCGCAGCGGGGTGACCGGAATCGTGCTCACCGTCGTGAGTCTCGGCGCGTCCCGCCTGATCTTCGAGCTGTGGGGGCGCGCGGCCATCACCGCCGCAACACCGAGAATCGATCCGGCCCTGCTCGAGGAGCTGGTCGGGGAGTCCGGATACGGCGCCCCCGTGTCCGGGGACTGGTGGTGGCTGCTCGGAGCGGCCCCGCACACGGGCACGCTCTTCGACGTGCTCCGCGGCATCGGGGTCGCGCTCATCGTGATCGCGCTCATGCTCGCCTTCGCCCGGTGGGCGCCGCGCTGGCTGCTCGGAGCGCTGCGCCCGGTATCGGCTGCGGGTGCGGCGCCGCTCACCATATATACGGTGCACGTGCTGGGTGTCGCGGTGACCACGAGCATCGTGATGCTGCTCGACCCGGTCTCGTTCACGGAGCTGCCGTGGTGGTACCTGGGCTGGCAGATCCTCGCCGTGCACGTCGCGGTGGTGCTCGTGATCGGTGCGGTGCTGGCGGTGCTGGGCAGGCGCGGTCCGCTCGAGGTATTCGTCAGCGCGGTCGCAACGTGGGCCGCCCGCGTCGGGTCGCGCGAAAACTGGAGCAAGCACATGCGCAGGATGCCGCCGGCCGCAGGCGCTGAACAGTAGCAACCGCGCCGTCGAGGGAGACCGATCGCGCGACTGGGAACATCTAGAGTGGGGTCACCCCCTCCCCGGATCGGCCCGCGACCCCCTCGCGACGTTGCTGGGGCCGAGCCGCGATGGAGCGTGCGAGAACATGATCGATCCCCGGCGACTCCTCGTTCTCCGCGCCTTCGTGCTCTCGGAATCGGTCACCGCCACAGCCGCTGCCATGCATCTCACGCCGTCAGCAGTGTCGCAGCAGCTCGCCGCACTTGAACGTGAAGTCGGCCAGGCGCTCGTGGTCCGCACGGGGCGAAAGCTCGCTCTCACTCCCGCCGGGCGCATCCTGTCCGAGCATGCAGAAGAGATCAACTCGCGCCTGAAGATCGCCGAGGCCGAGCTCGCGGCACACTCCGGCGGCGTGCTCGGGCAGCTCCGCATCGCCGCGTTTCCGACGGCGATCAGCTGGGTCGTCGCGCCCGCCATCGTCGAGCTGCGCCGCAACGCGCCCGGCATCGACGTGAAGGTCATCGACGCGGAAGCCCACATGAGCCACAGGATGCTGATGCGCGGCGACGTCGACGTGACGGTCAGCCTCGAGTACCAGTCTGACCCGGAGCGGGACTCGCCCGACATCATGAAGTTCCCGCTGTACATCGAACGCTTCAAGGCGGTGCTGCCGCACAGTCACCCGCTCGCGGGATCGGCGGACGGCATCGAGCTGACCCAGCTCACTGGGGACGGCTGGATCATGCCCTCACCCGGAAACCCATGCCGGGCGATGGTCCTGCAGGCGTGCGCCGAAGTCGGCTTCCACCCGCCGATCACCCACGTCTCCGACGACTACCGCGCCGCCGTGGCGCTCGTCGCCGCCGAGGCGGGAATCTGCCTGGTGCCGGAGTCTGCGCTCGCGGCGACGGATGCCGAATGGGTGAGCATCCTGCCGACGCGCGGCATCGCGCCGCTCCGCAAGGTCACCATGACGACGCGGCGCGACAACCAGGGCCACCCCGTCGTCCGTGCCGGACTCGACGCGATGCGCGCCGTGCTCGCCGAGCCCGACTCGGAGATCCACGGTCCGCTCGCGCGGTCCGACACGTTCAGCGTGGAGTGACCGTCCCTACGGCCGGTGCGTTCTCGCGGAGGAACGCGTCGACGTGGCGATGGTACTCGTCCGGCTTGTCACGCCGGATGCAGTGGTGAGCGCCCTCAATCACGACGATGTCGAAGCCGGGGGCCACGGCCATCAGCCGCTCCCGCGAGTGCTTGTCGACGATGACGTCGCCGCTGCCGGTGATGAGCAGGGCAGGCACGCCGGCCGGCCCGACCGTGATCTGCCGCGCCGTCGGCGTCCAGATGCGCCGCTTCTCGTGGAGGCGCCGCTCCATGAAGTCGGTGTCGACGGCCTTCATCGCCTCCGCAAGCGGGCGCAGCTCGGACTCGGCCCAGTGCGGGTTCTGTGCGCGCTGCATCTCGACGAGCTCGTCGACCGTCGCCGTGTCGCGAAAGTCGAATGGGTCCGGGGTGGTCTGCTCAACGCTGAGCCAGGGGTTCGGCCCGTCTTCCGGAACCCACCACGGCGGATCCTCCAGCACGACGCCGGCGATGAGGTGCGGAGCGTCCGCCGCGACGAACGCGGCGATGCGGGCGCCCATCGAGTGCCCGACGATGATCGTCTTCCGCCCGCTCGATGCGAGCAGGTCCTCGAGAATGTCGATGGCATCCTGCACCATCACGTCCGTTGACGGCACGTTGTCGTGCTCGGGCAGCCGACTCGGTGAATCACCGTGCCCCCGCGCGTCGGGCGCGACGATGCAGTAGTCATCACCCCAGCGGGCGACGGCATTTGCGTAGCAGGCGCCGGACTCGACGGCTCCGTGCAGGATCAGAATGGCGGGCGCATCGCGTGCGGGCCGGCCGTACTCTCGGACGAACAGATCGGTTGCCACGTGTTCTCTTTCAGTCTCGTGCCGCGCGGGCTTCCGGCCCGGCCACGGCGTCGCGGTCGTTCGGTGAGTCATGCTGAGGATTGTCGCACGCGGCATCGGCCCCGTCATCCGTCGGCGCGGCCAGCGGTGGGATCTCCGCCTCCGGCGTCGCCTCGACGAGGGAGCGCGTGTACGGGTGTTTCGGGGCCAGGAAGATCTCGTCGGATGCCCCCGTCTCCACGATGCGGCCGAGATTCATGACGGCGACGCGGTCGCTGTAGAGACGGATCACGGCGAGGTCATGGCTGACGTGCAGGAAGGAGATCCCGTGGTCGCGCTGCAAATCGGCGAGCAGGTTGAGGATCTGGGCGCGTACGGACACGTCGAGGGCCGACGTGGGCTCGTCGGCGATGATGAGCTCAGGCTTGAGGGCCAGTGCTCGGGCGACGGCGACACGCTGCAACTGGCCGCCGGACGCCTCGTGCGGGTAGCGCTGCAGGTAGTCCGCGCCGAGCCCGACGGAGTCGAGCAGGGCGACGAGCTCGGCGGTCGACGTCGTCTCGCCATGGGCGCGGAACACGTTCTCGAGCGTCTGCCGCACGGTTTGCCGGGGGTTCAGCGACGCGAGCGGATCCTGGAACACCATGCCGACGTTGCGCCGCAGCCGGCGGAGGCCCGCCCCGCTGAGACGGCCGACATCCCGCCCGTCCGTCAGCACGGTGCCGGAGCTCGCGCGGACGAGCCCGTTCACCATGCGGGCAAGCGTCGACTTGCCCGAGCCGGATTCGCCGACGAGACCAAGCGATTCGCCGCGCTCGATACGGAGGCTGACGCCGTCGACGGCGAGCACCGTCTTCCGCTTCGCGCCGAACGCCCCGCCGCTGCGGTAACTCTTCGTCACGTCCGTCATCTCGACGATGGCCGCGCTCATCGGGCGATCTCCTGCATCTCGGGCAGGCGAGCGAGGTGGCAGGCCGCGCGGTGCACGCCGCCGGATTCGCTCGCCGTTCGGAATCCGGGCAGCGGCAGCTCGACGGTGCACCGGCCGTCGAGCTGCCCGGAGAACGCGCACCGGGGCGCGAAGGCGCACCCAGGTCCGGCATCCCGGAGCGAGGTCGGCACGCCGGGGATCGCCTGTAGCCGCTTCCGCTCGCCTCCGGCATCCAGGCGCGGAGTGGCCGCGCGGAGCCCGGCCGTGTAGGGGTGCGCCGGACGGTCGAAGATGTCCCGGAGGCTGCCGTACTCGGCTTCCCGCCCGGCGTAGAGCACGAGCACATCGTCGGCCGCTCGCGCGACGACGCCGAAGTCATGGCTGATGAGCAACATCGCCATCCCCATCTCATCTTGGAGTTCGCGCAGCAGATCGAGGATCTGCGCCTGCACCGTCACATCGAGCGCCGTCGTCGGTTCGTCCGCGATGAGCAGCGCCGGCCGATTGACGAGTGCCATCGCAATCACCGCCCGCTGCCGCATACCGCCGGAGAACTCATGCGGGAAGCGTTTCGCGGCACCGCGCGGATCCGGGATGCGCACGCGCTCGAGCATCTCCACGGCGCGTTCGAACGCGTCGCGACGCGAGACGGACGCGTCGTGCAGGCGGACAGCCTGCACGATCTGCGCCCCGACGCTGAGGTAGGGGCTGAGCGCAGAGAGGGCATCCTGGAACACCATGGCGACATCGGCGCCGCGCACCCGGCGCAGCGCATTCTCGTCGGCGGTCAGCATCTCGCGCCCCGCGACGACGATGCTTCCGCGCGTGCTCGCCCCTGGCGGCAACAAGCGCATGATCGCGCGCCCCGTGATCGTCTTGCCCGAGCCGGACTCGCCGACGACCGCGAGCGTGCGGCCACGGTCGAGGTCGACCGAGAGGCCACGGACGACGTCGACGTCGCCGCCGCCGCTGGCGAAGGAGACGGAGAGTTCGTTGATCTGGAGTACGGGCTCAGGCACGGCGGATCCTCGGGTCGAGAAGCGGCATCAGCAGGTCGGCGACGAGGTTGCCGATGATGATGAGGAAGGCGGAGAACAGCGTGACCCCGACGACGAGACTGAGATCGGATTCGTTCACACCGGAGAGCAGCAGATCGCCGAGGCCGTGCAGGCTGAACACTCGCTCCGCGATGACGGAGCCTCCGAGCAGCGCGGCGACATCGAGCGCGAACATCGCGACGACGGGGATCATCACCCCGCGGAGGGCGTGGGCGTTGATCCGGGATGGGGCGGCACCGCGGGCGGTCATGGCGACGAGGTGCTCGGAGGAGAGCTCGCCGAGCAGTTGCGTGCGTGTGACCCGGATGTAGCCGGCCGCCAGGATGAACGAGAGCACCATCCACGGGCCGATCAGGTGCCACAGCCATTCGCTCGGATTCTCCGACAGCGGCACGAACCCCGAGTACGGGAGCATGTTCAGTGTGAAGCCGAAGAACTGCACGACGAGCAGGCCGACGAGGAACGTCGGCACGGACAGCCCGAGCATGGCGAAGCCGGTGGAGAAGCGGTCGAGGACGCCGCCCTTGCGGATCGCGGACAGTGCGCCGAGGCCGAGGCCCACGACGAGGCAGAGGATCGCAGCGCCGATTGTCAGCGAGAGTGTGACGGGCAGGCGCTCGACGATGAGGGTCGTCACATCGCTCTGGTTGGGGAATGAGTAGCCGAAGCACGGTGCGGCGCAGTGCACGGCCTGGGATCCGGAGCCGTAGCTGCGCCCGACGAACAGTCCCTTCACGAACTCGATGTACTGCCAGACGATGCCGTGATCGGTCTGCATGTATGCGCGCACCTTCGCGAGCGTGTCTGGCGCGCACGGCTTGCCGCACATCGCGCGCGCCGGATCCTTGGATGCGCCGAAGAACAACGCGATCGTGAAGAAGGCGATCGAGAGCAGCACGAAGATCGCGGTGAACAGTCGGCGGATGATGTAGGTGGTCATGCGGCGTCCTCCGTGCGCACGTCCAGGACGTCGCGCAGCGCATCCCCGGCGAGCGTCGCGCCGAAGACGATGCAGAACACGACGGCTCCCGGAAAGAACATGTACCAGACATCCGCGCCGCTGTAGATCCAGGGCAGGGAGTCGGCGAGAAGTTTGCCGAGGTCGGGCACGTCGCCGCGCAGGCCGACGCCGAGGAAAGACAGGCCGGCGACGGTGCTGACGTTGGCTGGCAGTGCCATCGCGAAGAGCACGACGACGAGGCTGAACAGGTGGGGGAGCATCTCGCGGCGGATGATCTGCCACGGCGGTGCGCCCGTCGCCCTGGCGGCCTCGACGAACGCGCGGGCGTTGATCGCGCCTGCCTGGGCGCCGATGATGCGGGCCGGCACGATCCAGCCGAAGAATGCGAGGACGAGCACGAGCAGTAGTTCGCGCGGGAACTCGGGCGGAACGATCACCATGATCGCGATGACGAACATGAGCCCGGGGAACCCGAACATGAAGTCGATGACGCGCCCGGCTGCGGCGTTCAGGAAGCCGCCGAAGTAGCCCATCGCCGTGCCGAGGATCGCCGCGAACACGATCGCGATGATGCTCGCGCCGAAGGCGATGAACAGGGACGAGCGGATGCCGAAGACGATCTGCGCGAACAGGTCGACGCCGGTTACCGGCACCACACCGAGCCAGTGCTCGGCGCTGACGCCGCCGAGCGGGCCGAGTGGGCGACCGCCGTTCGGGTCAAGCAGTTCCGTGTGGAACGTGTACGGATCCTGGCCCTCCAACGCCGTGAGCAGGGGCGCACACAATCCAGCGACGAGTGGGACCGCGAGCATGATCAGCCCGATCACGCCGGAGCGCTTCCGGGTGAAGCGGCGGAAGACCGACGGACGCCGGCCCTCCGCACGCTTCGTGTCAACGAGTGACGACACCGACGACCAGCTCGTTCGCGAACGGCGGGTAGGAGGGGATGAAGTAGTTGACGATGTTTGATCCGGCGAGTCCCTGCGTGCGCTGCACGAGGATCGGCACGATCGGGGCATCCTCCATGATCTGCTTGTCGATCGCGGCCCACATCTCGGCGGCCTTGTCGAGGTCGGGTTCCGAGATGGCGGCGTCGATCGCCGCGTCGACCTCTGGGTTCGAGTACTGCGAGGCGTTGCCGCCGCCGTTGCCGATCTCGCTCGACGCGAACAGAGGCTGGATGGTGCTCATGCCGCTCGGGAAGTCGGCGCCCCAGCCGCTCGTGGTGAGGTCGTAGTCGCCGCCGGCGGTGGAGACGAGCTCGAACCAGCTATCGGAGTCGAGGCCGTTGAGTTCGATGGTGATGCCGACCTTGGCAAGCGCGTTCTTGATGCTCTTCGCCTCCTTCTCCTCGATGTCGCTGATGTCGGCGGCGTAGGCCAGGTTCAGCGTGAGGTTCTCGGCCCCGGCCTCCTTGAGGAGCGCCTTGGCCTTCTCGACGTCGCCCGTCGGGCCGCCGTCGTAGAGGTCGAACGGGGTGTATCCCGGGATGCCGGGCGTCATGATGTTCGACGTGATGGTGCCGCCGAACTTCGGTCCGCCGTAGACGCTTTGCAGTTCGCTCTTGTTGATGGCGTAGTTGATCGCCTGGCGGACCTTGAGGTCGGCTAGGGCGGGCCGGGTCACGTTCATGGCGATGTAGCGGAAGTAGCCGGAGTCGCTGTTGGCCAGGCGGGATTCCACCGACGGGTCCGACTCGATCCGCTGGAACTGGGCGGGGGAGAGCAGCGCATTGCTGATCGCGTTCTTGTCGTCGCCCTTGTCGTCGATGAGTCGCTGCACGATCGTGTCGTTGTTGAGACCCATGTCGAGGATGATCTTGTCCGGTCCGGCGAAGCGGGCCTGGTCGGACTCGGCCTTCCAGTATGGGTTCCTCTCGAAGACCGCTTGCGCGCCCTTCGTGAAGCTCGTGATCTGGTAAGGCCCGCTCGCGACGGGGTGCTCGCTGTAGGTTTCCGGGTTGGTGTCGGCCGCGGCCGGGACGGGCGCAAATGCGGGCATGCTGACGATCCACGGCCAGTTGCCGAACGGACGGTTCAGGTGGAAGACGAGCGTCTGATCGTCGACGACCTCGATCGAGTCGAGCTCCTGGCCGTCGTAGGGTCCGTCATACTCCGTGCCGCCCTCGAGCAGCGTCTTGTGGTAACCGAGTCCGCCCTGGAACATCGGTGCGAATGAGCGCTCGACGCCGTACTTGACGTCCTGCGCCGTGATCGGCGTGCCGTCGGAGAACGTGAGATCGTCCTGGAGTGTGAAGGTCCACGTCATGCCGCCGTCATCCGTCTTGCCGGTATCGGTGGCGAGGTCCGGCACCAGCACGGTGTCCTTGTCTGGGAAGGTCTGCCAGGAAGTCAGCCCACGGTGCACCCAGCGAAGGCGGCTCGTCGGAACCATCTGGGCGCTCGCGGTCTCGAACGATTCGTTCGCGCGCCTGGAGAGGTAGTGCAGCGTGCCGCCGCTCGGAACGGAGTCGAGCGCGGTCGCGCTCCCGCTCGTCGCTTCGCCGCTCGGCTGCGAGTTCGCATTGCAGCCGGACATGACGAGGACCGCGGCGAGCGCGACTCCTCCGAACAACAATTTCCGTGAACGATTCGCCATTGATCGCGCTTCCTGTGAGGCGGGTCCCCATGGGGTGAGCCCGCAGCTTGGTCTCAGGAATGCATTCTGTTGGCGCGGCGATCACCACGTCCATCGAGCAAATCTGCACGCGACCGTGAAGAAAATCTTCACGATTGTTTGGGGAGGCCAGCGGCAGCGGTGCCGCTCTGTGGCTCGCACATCCGATATGACCGGCTGAGATCCCCGGAATTCCGGGCCTCTCGCCGCGTCGACGCATCGAGGAGACGACACATCACGGCGGCCATCATTGCACCCTTTTCGAAAAGCCCCAAGCGTTACTGCATGAACGCATCAGGCGACGGGTGGACCGAGCGCGCCCAGACTCGCTCAACAGACGCCCGCCTCGCTGTGCGCCGCCAACTCGCCAACGCTGAGCGCGCGATCGGCATGTCTTTTTCACGGGCCGACACGATGTCCAGTCCTGCCGTCGCCGCCGCGCTTGATCTCAAGCACGGTTGAGGTCCTAGGCTCGAAGACGTGCCATTCCGCGAGACAGACCCCACCGAGCCCCATGACCCGTCGACACCGAACCCGGCCGTGGAGAGCGTAGTGGCGGCGACGGCCGCAACGCCCGCGACGCACTCGGCGCCGGCATCCGCGCGAATCGACGCCCCGACGCGCCCCGCGAGTGTGCTCAGCCCGGAGTATCGCTGGATCAGCATCGGCATGTGCGTACTTATTCTTCTTGCGGCATTTGAGTCGCTCGCCGTGACCACGGTCATGCCGTTGATTGCCACCGAGCTCGACGGCCTCTCGCTCTACGCGCTCGCCTTCGCCGGCCCGCTCGCGGTGAGCGTGGTCGGCATGGTGCTCGCGGGCAACTGGGCCGACCGGCGCGGGCCGAAGGCGCCGCTCTACGCCTCCGTCGCGCTGTTCGCCATCGGGCTCGTGCTCGCTGGCACCGCGACGAGCATGGAGGTGCTCGTCGCCGGACGCCTCATTCACGGCCTCGGCGGCGGCGGGCTCACCGTTGCGCTCTACGTGATCGTGGCGCGCGTCTACCCGCACGCCCTGCAGCCGCGCATCTTCGCCGGCTTCTCGGCGGCCTGGGTCGTGCCCTCCCTCGTCGGACCTTTCGTCGCCGGGGTCGTCGCCGATGCGGCCAGCTGGCACTGGGTGTTCCTCGGCGTCGTCGCGCTGGTGATCCCGGCGTTGGCGATGGTCGTGCCCGCGCTCCGCGGCATGATCCATGAAGCGGATGCCGACGCACCCGTCGCCCCCTGGAACATCGCCCGCATTCTCTGGGCTGTGCTGGCCGCCGCCGCCGTGCTCGTGCTGAACCTCAGCGCGGAGGCCGCCGGCTGGGTGCTCTGGACGCTGCCAGTGCTCGCCGTCGTCGTGCTCGCGATCGCGCTGCGCCCGCTGCTCCCAGTCGGCGCCCTCCGCGCGGCCGCCGGCCTGCCCGCCACCGTGCTCGTGCGCGGCCTCATCGCCGGCGCCTTCTTCGGTGCCCAGGTGTACGTCCCCCTCATCCTCACCGAACGCTACGAGCTCACCGCCTCGATGGCCGGCCTCGCGCTCACCCTCGGCGGCCTCGCCTGGGCCGTGACCGCGCAGATCCAGGGCCGCTACGCCGAGCGGCTCTCGCACGCCCGTTGCCTCCGGATCGGGCTGACCCTGCTCGGCGCCTCCCTCGCGATCACGGTCACCGCCGTCACGCTTGCACTGCCCGCGCTCGTGCTGATCGTGGCGTGGGGCTTCGCCGGCGCCGGCATGGGAATCATGTACCCGCGCACCTCGGTGATGACGCTGCAGTCCTCGAGCGAGGCCGATCAGGGCTTCAACAGCTCGGCGATCGCGATCTCCGACGGCATCGGCGCAGCCATCGCCATCGCGCTGGCCGGAATCGTGTTCGTGCTGCTCTCGCCGTTCGGCGGTGTGGTGCCGTTTGTTGGCTGCTTCGCCCTGGCGGGCGGCTTCTGGCTGGTCGCCGTGCTCGTGAGCAGGCGCGCAGCCGTCACGGCGCCGCTCGGCTGAGACGGGCGGCCCGACGTGCGCCAGTTCCCGGCCCGCGAGAATTGCAGGGGCCCGTGGTATTTCCCGGGCCCGCGCGAATAGTGCGGGCCACGGGAGTGCACGGCATCCGCCGACCGCGCCGACCGGGCCACGGGAGTGCACGGCATCCGCCGACCGCGCCGACCGGGCCACGGGAGTGCACGGCATCCGCCGACCGCGCCGACCAAGCCGCCGACCAGGCAGACTAAGCCGCCAGCCGCGCCGATCACCTCCCGCCGACCACCTCCCGTAGGGCCGCGCCCGCGTCCTGACGCGGATGTGCCTGTCACACGCGCCGATGTGACAGGAACACGCGCGGATGTGACAGGAACACATGTGACAGTCACAAAGCTGCGCGGGGTGCATAATTGACGTGCGCGATCGCATGTGAACGTACACATCGAGTGCAGACATCGCAGGTTCTTACATCGCAGAGACGGGATGACCGTGACAGACGAAGGCAGCCGGGGGCGGGCTCCGAGTATTCGCGATGTCGCGCGATTGGCGGGAGTCTCCCACCAGACGGTGTCGCGGGTGTTGAACCATCACCCGAGCATCCGGCCGGAGACGAAGGCGCGCGTGCTCGCCGTCATGGACGAGCTGCAGTACCGGCCGAACCGCGCGGCCAGGGCGCTGGTCACCAGCCGCTCGCGCACGATCGGGGTGCTGTCGGCATCCAGTTCGCAGTACGGCCCGGCCAGCAGCATCGCCGCGATCGAGGTCGCCGCCCGCGCGCAGGGGTACTACATCAACACGGCGAACATCGTCAGCGCCGACCGTGAAGCCATCACCGGCGCGATCGAACACCTCATGGCACAGGCGGTCGAGGGCATCGTCGTCATCGCCCCCCAGGTGCGCGTCTTCGACATCCTGGGCGAGTTCGCCATCGACGTGCCGCTGGTCACCCTGCAGTCCAGCGGGCGCTTCGACGGGAACACCCTCGCCGTCGACCAGATCACCGGCGCCCGGCTGGCGACCCGGCACCTGATCGAGCTCGGCCACCGCCACATTTACCACCTCGCCGGCCCGCAGGACTGGATCGAGGCCGAGGCGCGGATGACCGGATTCCTGCGGGAGATGTCGGACAGCGAGGTGTCAACGACCGCGCCGATCCTGGGGGACTGGACGGCCGACTTCGGCTACTACGCCGGGCGCGAGCTGCTCAGCGTGCGCGACTTCACCGCGATCTTCTCCTCGAACGACCAGATGGCGCTCGGGCTCATGCACGCGGTGCGCGATGCGGGGCTCGACGTTCCGCGCGACGTCAGCATCGTGGGCTTCGACGACATCCCGGAGGCCGCGCACTTCGCCCCGCCCCTCACCACCGTGCGGCAGGACTTCGCCGAGCTCGGCCGGCGCTGCGTCGAACGCCTGATCACCGACATCGGCCGCCGCTCGGGCGCGCACAGCGATAAGACCGCGGATGCCGCGGCGCCCCTCGCCGCCGACACCGAATCGGTCGCGGAAACCGAGGTCGCCGGCAGCCGTCTGCTCGTGCCGGAGCTCATCGTGCGCGCGTCGACGGGCCTGCCCGCGTTCTGACCCTCGCCGGCGCGCTGGGCGCATGCTCCGTGCCCCCTCCGTGCGGCCTCCGCGCGCCCGGTGAGCGCGCTGAGAGCGCGATCACCCCCGGAATCACGCGGATCGCGCGACCGTTACCGATCTGAGACATGAGGGATTTGACAATCGGATCACCGATGCGGCTAACATGAGGACACTCGATGTGACCGTTCACATTGAGTGTCACATCCGGCGCTCAGTCGCCAGGAGCGAAATGCCAAGACGCACTCGGTGTGTCGACAAAGGAGTCGAGAAACGTGAAGCAGCATTCGATGCAGACAGGCCTGGCGGCACTCGCCGGCGCCGCCGCATCCGCGTCTCGACGCAGCACAGGCGGCGACTCCACCCGCAACGGCGACGGCCTCACCGGAGCCCGCTCGTGAGCGGCTACGGACCCACGATTGAGGTGGCGATCGCCCGCCTGCGCACCGAGGTCGCCCAGCTGCACTCGGAGCTCACCCGCAACGGTCTCGTCGTCTGGACCGGCGGCAACGTCTCCGCCCGGGTGTCGGGTGCCGACCTCTTCGTCATCAAGCCGTCCGGCGTCTCCTACGACGAGCTCGGTCCGGAGAACATGATCCTCTGCGACCTCGACGGCGCCGTCATCGGTGACACCCCAGGCAGCGACAGGGCACCGTCGAGCGACACCGCCGCACATGCATACGTCTATCGGAATATGCCAGAGGTCGGCGGCGTCGTGCACACCCACTCGCCGTATGCGACGGCCTGGGCCGCCCGCGGCGAGGCGATCCCGTGTGTGCTCACCGCCATGGCCGACGAGTTCGGCGGCCCGATCCCGATCGGCCCGTTCGCGATCATCGGCGACGATTCGATCGGCCGGGGCATCGTGCAGACGCTCACCGGTCACCGTTCCCGCGCCGTGCTGATGCAGAACCACGGCCCGTTCACGATCGGCAAGGACGCCCGTGACGCGGTCAAGGCGGCCGTCATGGTCGAGGACGCCGCGCGCACGGTGCACCTGGCCCGCCAGGGCGGTGCCGTGATCGAGATCCCCCAACCCGCGATCGACGCGCTCTTCGATCGCTACCAGAACGTCTACGGTCAGGCCGGCAGCGCCCGCCCGCCGAAGGCTCCGCGCGGCGCGCGGAAGCCATCCACGACTCCACCACCCGCGCGGCGCCCCGGCGCCGCCGGTGCGAAGGCGAGCAGCAGCTAGCCGACGCACCGCCCCAGACATCGAAGGCGCGACAGCTGCGCTGCCGATCCGGATCCCGGCTCTCATGGACGAAGCCGAATCCGGTTTGCACCACCCGACAATGATGTCCATGTCACAACGAAAGGAAACACAGTGAAGACGAAGAAGGTCCTTCTCACGATGTTCACGGCCGGCGCCATGCTGGCACTCGCTGCTTGCTCCGGCACCTCCGGCGACACCGCCGGCGGCGAGGGTGGCGGCGACGGCGGCCTCATCGGCGTTGCGATGCCGACCAAGAGCTCCGAGCGCTGGATCCAGGACGGCGACGCCGTCAAGGAGCAGCTCGAGGCCCAGGGCTTCAAGGTCGACCTGCAGTACGCAGAAGACGACATCCCCACCCAGGTCTCGCAGATCGAGAACATGATCACCAAGGGCGCAGAGGCCCTGATCATCGCGTCGATCGACGGCACGACGCTGACCAGCGTCCTCGAAGAGGCCGCAGCGAACGACATCCCCGTCATCGCCTACGACCGCCTGATCCGCGACTCGGAGAACGTCGACTACTACGCGTCGTTCGACAACTACATCGTCGGCCAGCAGCAGGCATGGTCGGTCCTCAACGGACTCGGCCTCGTCGAGCTCGACGGCACCCCGATCGACGGCGCCCCCGCCGGCCCGTTCAACATCGAGCTCTTCGCCGGCTCGCCCGATGACAACAACGCCACGTTCTTCTGGCAGGGTGCCATCGACGAGCTCCAGCCCTTCATTGACGCCGGCACCCTCGTCGTCAAGAGCGGCCAGACCGAGTTCGAGCAGGCCGCCATCCTCCGCTGGGACGGCGAAGTCGCCCAGAAGCGCATGGAGAACCTGCTGACGTCGACCTACTCCGACGGCTCCAAGGTCAACGGCGTTCTCTCTCCCTACGACGGCCTGTCGCGCGGCATCATCTCCGCTCTGACGGATGCCGGCTACACGGTTGGCGCCGAGTGGCCGATCATCTCCGGCCAGGACGCCGAGCTCGACTCGGTCAAGGCAATCAACTCGGGCGAGCAGTTCGCCACCATCTTCAAGGACACCCGCCAGCTGGCAGAGGTCGCCGTCACGATGGCGTCCGCCATCCTGAACGGTGAAGAGGTCGAGGTCAACAACACGACCGACTACGACAACGGCAAGATCACCGTCCCGTCGTACCTGCTGCCCTCGCAGATCGTTGTCAAGGACAACATCAACGAGGTCCTGGTCGACAGCGGTTACTGGACCGAAGACGAGATCAAGGGCTAGTCAGCCGCGATCCATCGCACTGGGCGGCCGGTGGGGGTACTACGGTATCCCCACCGGCACTCCCACTGCGGCATCCGCTCGTCACCAGGCAGCGGACCAGACTGCGCCAGGCAGAACAAGCAAAGAAGTAGGAAGTCGAATGAGGAAGGCACACTCGTGACCACCAACATTCTGGAGATGCGCGGCATCACCAAGACGTTCCCCGGGGTCAAAGCACTCTCCAATGTCACGCTCTCGGCCGAGCGCGGCGAGGTGCTGGCCATCTGCGGCGAGAACGGCGCGGGCAAGTCCACGCTCATGAAGGTGCTGAGTGGCGTCTACCCGCACGGCAGCTACACCGGCGACATCGTCTTCGAAGACGAGATCGTCGAGTTCAAGGACATCACGGACAGCGAAGCCAAGGGCATCGTCATCATCCACCAGGAGCTGGCCCTCAGCCCCTACCTCTCCATTGCGGAGAACATCTTCCTCAACAACGAGTTGACGAACAAGGCCGGCCTGATCGACTGGAACCGCACCAACCACGAGGCGCAGAAGCTGCTCGCCCGCGTTGGGCTCAGCGACAACCCGACCACTCGCATCATGGACATCGGCGTCGGCAAGCAGCAGCTGGTGGAGATCGCGAAGGCGCTCTCCAAGCGTGTCAAGCTGCTCATCCTCGATGAGCCGACGGCCGCCCTCAACGACGAGGACTCCAACCACCTGCTCAACCTGATCCTGCACCTCAAGGGCCAAGGCATCACGTCGATCATCATCAGTCACAAGCTGAACGAGATCAAGAAGATCGCCGACTCGGTCACCGTCATCCGCGACGGCAAGACGATCGAGACGATCGCCAAGACGGATGTCACTGAAGAACGCATCATCAAGGACATGGTCGGCCGCGACCTCGAGAGCCGCTACCCCGACCACACGCCGAACATCGGCGAGGAGCTGCTGCGCGTCGAGGACTGGACGGCGCACCACCCGCAGGACCAGAACCGCGTCGTCGTCGACAACGTGAGCCTCAACGTGCACGCAGGTGAGATCGTCGGAATCGCCGGCCTCATGGGCGCCGGGCGCACCGAGTTCGCGATGAGCCTGTTCGGTCGCAGCTACGGCACCAAGATCTCCGGCCGCGTGTTCAAGCGCGGCAAGGAGATCAAGACGCGCACCGTCGCGGAGGCGATCGAGAACGGCATCGCCTACGCCACGGAGGACCGTAAGACCTACGGCCTGAACCTGATCGAAGACATCAAGCGCAACATCTCGATGGCCTCGCTCGGGAAGCTCGAGAAGTTTGGCCTCGTTCACGACAACGAGGAGTACCGCGTCGCCAACGACTTCCGCAAGAGCATGAACATCAAGGCCCCGTCGGTACTCGTGAAGACCGGCAAGCTCTCCGGCGGAAACCAGCAGAAGGTCGTGCTGTCGAAGTGGATCTACTCCGACCCCGACGTGCTCATCCTCGATGAGCCCACCCGCGGCATCGACGTCGGCGCCAAGTACGAGATCTACGCGATCATCAACAAGCTCGCGGCCGAGGGCAAGGGCATCATCGTGATCTCCTCCGAACTGCCAGAGCTGCTCGGCATCTCGGATCGCGTCTACGCGATCTCTGAGGGCCGCATCACCGGCGAGGTTCCCATCGCGGAAGCCACACCGGAATCCGTCCTCAAACTCATGACCATGGAAAAGCCCCGCTAGCGTCGGCGCTCGGGAATCTCAAGGAGACACTCACATGACAAAACTTGAAAACCGGCCGACGGACAATACCGCGGTCGGCTCACAGATCAATCCGTCGGACAACAAGTTCACGCGCTGGCTCAGCCACGTTCTGGCCGACCTCGGCAAGAACGGCATCTTCCTCGCCCTCATCGCCGTGGTCGTGCTGTTCACCGTGCTGACCGACGGCATCCTGCTTCGCCCGCAGAACATCTCCAACCTGATCGTGCAGAACGGCTACATCCTCGTTCTCGCGATCGGCATGGTGATGGTCATCATCGCCGGCCACATCGACCTCTCGGTCGGTTCCGTCGCCGCCTTCGTCGGGGCCTGCTCCGGTGTGTTCGCGGTGACATGGGGGCTGCCGTGGTGGCTCTCGATCATCCTCTCGCTGCTGATCGGTGCCCTGGTCGGTGTCTGGCAGGGCTTCTGGATCGCCTACGTCGGCATCCCAGCGTTCATCGTGACGCTGGCCGGCATGTTGATCTTCCGCGGTCTCGCCCTCGTCGTGCTCGGCAACGCCAACATCGGTTCGTTCCCGGCCGAGTACCGCGCCCTCGGCAACGGCTTCCTCACGAATGTGTTCGGGGAGTTCCCGCTCGATCCGCTGACCATCGGCGTCGGTGTGATTGCGATCGCCGCGTTGATCCTGCAGCAGGTGCGCACCCGCGTCGGTCGTCAGAAGTACGGCCAGGAGGTGGAGCCGCTCAGCTGGTTCATCACCAAGCTCGTGCTCATCGCGGCCGTCATCGGCGCATTCGCCTGGGCCCTCGCCAGCTACAAGGGCATCCCGATCACGCTCATCGTGCTCGCCGTCCTCGTGCTCATCTACGGCGTGATCATGAACCGCAGCGTCTTCGGCCGCCACATCTACGCCATCGGTGGCAACCGTCACGCCGCTGAGCTCTCCGGTGTCAAGGCGCGTCGCGTCGACTTCCTGCTGTTCGTCAACATGGGTGTGCTCGCCGCTCTCGCCGGCCTGATCTTCACCGCCCGCCTCAACCTGGCCGGCCCGAAGGCCGGTGACGGCTTCGAGCTCGAGGCCATCTCCGCCGCCTTCATCGGTGGCGCGGCGGTACAGGGTGGTGTCGGTACGATCGCCGGCGCGATCATCGGTGGTCTGATCATCGGTGTGCTGAACAACGGTATGTCGATCATGGGCATCGGCATCGAGTGGCAGCAGGCCGTCAAGGGTCTCGTGCTGCTGCTGGCCGTCGCCTTCGATGTGTACAACAAGCGCCGCGCCGGGGGGAACTAGCCGACGCGTCTCACGCAACAAGGGCCCCGGCATCCGCTTTTCGGATGCCGGGGCCCTGTGTGTGTGCACTACCCAGCCCCAGCGGCGCAACTGCCGCATCGACACGTCGCGACGCGCCCTGTCGGCTGCGGCCCGCGATACTCGCGCGGGCCCGGTGTATTCGCCGGGCCCGCGCGATTTCGGCGGGCCGCGACGGTGCGGCGTGCGGTGGGGCCGACAAGATGTTCCAGGTTCGGTGCCCACGCTACGCTGCTCCGAAGCGGTGACCGAGGAATGCGTCCGGGCGCGAGTCCTCCCCAACTCGGCCCACGGCGGCGGTTGTCCACAGGCGACGACGCGACGGATGCCGTCGCACCCACCGTGCGGCAGGCTGCCGGCATGATCGATACGCTCGAGCTCCTCAGCGCCCTCGATGGCGGACTCATCTCGGTGGTGATGCTGCGCGATGCCGGCGTCTCGAGCCGGTGGCTGGAGCGCCTCGTCGCCACCGGGGTCCTTACGCGCGTGCGCCGGGGAGCATTCGTGCTGACGTCGGTGTGGCGGACGATGTGGCCGAACGAGCGGTACCGACTCTTCGTGCGGGCGACGGTTGCCTCCTCGCCGCGAGCGCTCGTCGTGTCGCATCTCTCGGCTGCCGTCATGCACGGCCTGCCGCTGGTGGGCGAGTGGCCGCAGACCCTGCACGTGCTGGACGCGGGCGCTGGCGGAGGAGCCTCATCACGGCTGATGACGAGTCATCGTTCCGTTCCTGAATCCGACACGGTGCTCATCGACGGCGTGCGGGTGACAGCGCTCGCGCGCACGCTCGCGGACATCGCTATCGCCGAGACACTCGAACGGTCCGTGCCTGCGCTGGACGCCGGGCTGCATTCCGCCCGAGTGGCCGCGAACACGGTTGCGCGGTTGCGCGGCGTGCCGTGGGGGAGTGAAGAGATGGCGGCGTTAGCCCAGCTGGCGGAGCACGGCTTGAGGGAGCAGCTGAGCGAGGAGCTGGAGCTCCTGGCGCCCCGGCGGTGGCGCCTGCGCGCCGAGCGAGCGATCGGATTCGCGAATGGGCTGGCCGACGGAGCGGGGGAGAGTCTGAGCCGGGTGCGCTTCGTGGAGCTCGGATTCGAGATCCCAGAGCTCCAAGTCCGCTTCGACGGCGCGGATGGCCGTGACGCCTTCGTGGACTGCTTCTGGCGCGGCGTGCGCAAGGGCGGTGAATTCGATGGGAATCACAAGTACATGCGGGGTGTGATTCTCAAGCCGGGGCAAGACCCGGGTGAGATCGTCTTCGCCGAGAAGCGCCGCGAGGACGCGCTGCGCACGCAGCTCAACTCGATGGCGCGCTGGGTATGGGACGAGGTGCTGCCAGCGCGAACGTTCTTCCGTTTTCTGACGGAACACGACGTGCCTCGTGCTCAGGTGCGGGCCCAGATGCCGCGGCGCACCCCATCGCGTCCGAGCGTGCCGGCTTCCGCCATCTCGCTGCGGCCAGCCACGCCGCTCCAGCCCGTTCCGGAGTCGGGGCCCGCGAAAGCCGCAGGGGCCCGGTAAATGCACCGGGCCCGTGCGCTATCTCCGGGCCGCGAGCGCGAGCGCGAGATCACGCCGCCGCCCCGTCCGCCGCGCCCGCAGCCGCGCGAAAACGGGTGTCGGAGGGTGCTGGCAGAGTGTCCATAGCAGCACACGATCCCGTGGTCAACGACATCGGAACGCGACACGCCGGTGAGCTTTCCACAGGCAAACAGTTTCCCGAATGGGGGGCTGTGGATAAGCCTCGGCCGAGGCGCGGAAACAGGCCGAACACGCGCGCTCAGCCTGTTGAGAACCGGTGAGTAACCGGTGGATAACTACATAAATGTAACTACATCATCTAGTGGCTGTTCCCATCGGCGAGCACTAGATGTAGTATTGAGGTGTCGGCAAAACAGCGCGGACTTCGTACAAAACTAAGGGGAAATCGATGACTGTAACGGTCTACACCAAGCCTTCGTGCGTGCAGTGCACGGCGACGTATCGCGCCCTCGACAAGCAGGGTATCGAGTACGAGGTTCTGGACCTGTCGGTCGACGAGAATGCGCTCGCCGCCGTCAAGGAGTTGGGCTATCTGCAGGCGCCCGTCGTGATCACCGACGAAGACCACTGGTCGGGCTTCCGCCCCGACAAGATTTCGGAGCTCGCCTCGCGCCTCGCGTAGGTCTCGACTCCGAGAAACCGCCGCTTTGCGGCATCCGGGCAGCCCGGCACTGAGCAGCGTCTCGGTGCGTGGGGCACGCCCAAACCACAGCGAACACAACCCATTCGGCCTACCGAGAGGGGATGATCCCATGGCCAACCTGGTCTACTTCTCCAGCGTTTCGGGCAACACGCACCGATTCATGCAGAAGCTCGGCCTCCCGGCCGATCGGATCCCGCTGTACCCCAGCGATGCACCGTTGCAGGCCACGGAACCTTACGTTCTCGTCATTCCCACCTACGGGGGCGGCGACGGCAAGGGTGCCGTGCCCAAGCAGGTCATCCGGTTTCTCAATGACGAGAACAACCGGATGCTGTTGCGCGGCGTCATCGCGGCAGGAAACACCAACTTCGGCACGGCCTATGGCCTGGCCGGAGACATCATTGCGGCCAAGTGCAACGTGCCGCAGTTGTACAGATTTGAAGTATTCGGAACACCGGACGATGTGAACATCGTCCACGAAGGATTGGACTCGTTTTGGTCGGAACAACTGGCGACAGCGTCTCATTGATGGAAGCACCCCGCACGGGCATGGATTATCACTCGCTCAACGCGATGCTGAACCTCTACGGCCCGAACGGCGAGATCCAGTTCGACAAGGACCGTGAGGCGGCGCGCGAGTACTTCCTGCAGCACGTCAACCAGAACACGGTCTTCTTCCACTCGCTCAAGGAGCGCCTCGACTACCTGGTCGAGAAGGAGTACTACGAGAAGGACGTGCTCGACGCGTACTCCTTCGAGTTCATCACCACGCTCAATGACCTCGCCTACTCGAAGAAGTTCCGCTTCGACACGTTCCTCGGCGCGTTCAAGTACTACACCAGCTACACGCTGAAGACCTTCGACGGCAAGCGCTACCTCGAGCGTTTCGAAGACCGCGTCGTGATGACGGCGCTCGGTCTGGCCGCCGGCGACGAGAAGCTCGCCGTCAACCTCGTCGAGGAGATCCTCGCTGGCCGCTTCCAGCCGGCCACCCCCACCTTCCTCAACTCGGGCAAGGCCCAGCGCGGCGAGCTCGTCTCCTGCTTCCTGCTGCGCATCGAAGACAACATGGAGTCGATCTCGCGCGGCATCAACTCCTCGCTGCAGCTCTCCAAGCGCGGCGGCGGCGTGGCCCTGCTGCTCTCCAACATTCGCGAGGCCGGCGCCCCGATCAAGCAGATCGAGAACCAGTCCTCCGGCATCATCCCTGTCATGAAGCTGCTCGAAGACAGCTTCAGCTACGCCAACCAGCTCGGTGCCCGCCAGGGTGCCGGTGCCGTCTACCTGCAGGCGCACCACCCCGACATCATGCGCTTCCTCGACACCAAGCGTGAGAACGCCGACGAGAAGGTGCGCATCAAGACCCTCTCGCTCGGTGTCGTCGTTCCAGACATCACCTTCGAGCTGGCCAAGAACGACGAGGACATGTACCTCTTCTCCCCGTACGACGTCGAGCGCGTCTACGGTGTGCCGTTCGCCGACATCTCCGTCAGCGAGAAGTACCGCGAGATGGTTGACAACCCCGCCATCAAGAAGTCCAAGATCAAGGCCCGCGAGTTCTTCCAGACCCTCGCCGAGATCCAGTTCGAGTCCGGCTACCCGTACATCATGTACGAGGACACCGTGAACGCTGCGAACCCCATCAAGGGCCGCATCAACATGTCGAACCTCTGCTCCGAGATCCTCCAGGTCAACACGCCGACGACGTACAACGAGGACCTCTCGTACGACAAGATCGGCAAGGACATCAGCTGCAACCTCGGTTCGCTGAACATCGCCCTCGCCATGGACTCGCCCGACTTCGCCAAGACGATCGACACCGCCATCCGCGGCCTCACCTCGGTCTCGAACCAGAGCCACATCAGCTCGGTGCGCTCGATCGAGGACGGCAACGACAAGTCGCACGCCATCGGCCTCGGCCAGATGAACCTGCACGGCTACCTCGCCCGTGAGCGCATCTACTACGGCAGCGAGGAGGGCATCGACTTCACGAACATCTACTTCTACACGGTGCTGTTCAACGCCCTGAAGTCCTCCAACGCCATCGCGATCGAGCGCGGCGAGACCTTCGACGGCTTCGAGGACTCCAAGTACGCGAGCGGTGAGTTCTTCGACAAGTACACGGATGCCGCCTGGGTGCCCGCCACGGAGCGTGTCGCAGAGCTGTTCGCCAACTCGGCGGTCGAGATCCCGACGCAGGAAGACTGGCTGGAGCTCAAGGCCTCCATCCAGAAGCACGGCATCTACAACCAGAACCTGCAGGCCGTGCCGCCGACCGGCTCGATCAGCTACATCAACAACTCGACGGCATCCATCCACCCGATCGCCTCGAAGATCGAGATCCGCAAGGAAGGCAAGCTCGGCCGCGTCTACTTCCCGGCGCCGTTCATGACGAACGACAACCTGGACTACTACCAGGACGCCTACGAGATCGGTGCCGAAAAGGTTATCGACACGTACGCCGCGGCGACGCAGCACGTGGACCAGGGCCTCTCGCTGACGCTGTTCTTCAAGGACACCGCCACCACGCGCGACATCAACAAGACGCAGATCTACGCGTGGCGCAAGGGCATCAAGACGATCTACTACATCCGTCTGCGCCAGATGGCGCTCGAGGGCACCGAGGTCGAGGGCTGCGTCAGCTGCGCGCTGTAAGCGCGACGAACGCCCTCCGACCGGCATCCTCGAATCTCTAAGGAATCACAATGACTCTCACCGACCAGGTCAACTCGGCCCAGAACGATCCCGCCCACCAGGGCAAGATCAAGCTGGTCAGCCACGTCAATGCCATCAACTGGAACAAGATCCAGGATGAGAAGGACGTCGAGGTCTGGAACCGCCTCGTCAACAACTTCTGGCTGCCGGAGAAGGTGCCGCTGTCCAACGACATCCAGTCGTGGGCGACGCTCACCCCCGAGGAACAGCTGATGACGATGCGCGTGTTCACGGGTCTGACCCTGCTCGACACGATCCAGGGCACCGTCGGCGCCGTGTCGTTGATCCCGGATGCCATCACTCCCCACGAGGAGGCCGTCTACACGAACATCGCGTTCATGGAGTCGGTGCACGCCAAGAGCTACTCCTCGATTTTCTCGACGCTGTGCTCCACCAAGGAGATCGACGAGGCGTTCCGCTGGTCCACCGAGAATCAGAACCTTCAGAAGAAGGCCGCGATCATCATGGACTACTACCAGGGCGACGACCCCCTGAAGCGCAAGGTGGCCTCCACCCTGCTCGAGTCGTTCCTGTTCTACTCCGGCTTCTACCTGCCGATGTACTGGTCCAGCCGCGCCAAGCTCACCAACACGGCCGACCTCATCCGCCTCATCATCCGCGACGAGGCCGTGCACGGTTACTACATCGGCTACAAGTTCCAGAAGGGTCTCGAGAACGAGACCGAGGAGCGCCGCCAGGAGCTGAAGGACTACACCTTCAACCTCATGTACGAGCTCTACGAGAACGAGGTGCAGTACACGCAGGACCTCTACGACGGAGTCGGCCTCACCGAGGACGTCAAGAAGTTCCTGCATTACAACGCCAACAAGGCGCTGATGAACCTCGGCTACGAGCCGATGTTCCCGAAGACGGTCACCGACGTAAACCCGGCCATCCTCTCGGCGCTCTCCCCGAACGCCGACGAGAACCACGACTTCTTCTCGGGCTCCGGCTCGAGCTACGTCATCGGCAAGGCCGTTGTCACGGAAGACGAGGACTGGGACTTCTAGTCACCGTGTGACGCGTCAAACTAGCTGGCAATTTGTTGAAACTAGTTGTCACGGATTCAGACAACTTGGCCACGGTTACAACTAGTTTGACGCGAATCATCGGTACTAGAACAGCTGGTCGCCTGCGCGACCTTGTGGCCCCGTACGCGTGGTTGCCGAGTCCCGGACACAGCCGCACGACGTCTTCCTCTGCCGCGCCTGGCCCGACCGCCAAGCCGACGCAAGGGATGTCTACGACTTACTCATCGGCGTCGACGTATCGGTCTGGTTCATCGAGGTCGCGCTGAGGCCCGGCACCGACATGCGCGTAGCCATCGACAAGGGTCTCGTTGGTTCGCGCATCGGCGGCGTGAAGTCGTCCGGTGTCGGTCGTGAACTCGGTGAGTACGGCATGGCTGAGTTTGTGAACCGGAAGCTCATCCGGCGGCCGTGACGCCGACCGAGCGTGGCAGCGATATCGCAGATAGCCCGATGGTGGGCCGGTACTCGGGGTAAGCGAGCGCGGGTGTGACGGTCAACGCCGCCGCACCCCGCGCTTGTTCTTGCGCTCGGCGAGCTGCGGGGCTGTCGCGTCGACGAGTGTTCCGTCGGGGGAAACCACGGCGTACTGCTTCGCACTAGCCACACACGCAAAAGGCCTGCAGTCCGGGTGAAGCATCCAATGTCTGTGGCCTGCGCCATGATCGAAGAATGAGCACAGAGCACATCATGATTGTTCTATGGGTATGGGGGGTTGTTGGCCTGCTTGTGGCTGGCGCCGCTTGGCTCAGCAGCGTCATGATCACCTATTCCATGAGCGATTCCGGCTACAAAGCGAGCCGCTTAGAGCGCAAATTCGCCAAGCTCCCAGGTTGGATCCGGCGGATCCCAACTCGCTCGCTCCCTGAGTCGCCAATGATCGGGAGGAGCTGGGATCAGTTTTTCGGGGGACACGAGGTGGAGCTACGCCTGGCGCACAAGGGCCACCAAGGCCTGTCCGCGCTGCCAGCGATTCTTGCATGGCTAACGTTCCTGCTCGGAGTCTTGCAACTCGTCGTGATATCCGTGGCCTTCTTCTTCGGTCGGCCAGACCACTGGCTTCTTCTCTCAGTGGCTTTCAGCATCGCCGCTTTGGGACTGCTCGCACTCGACCTATTCCTCCAGCGCAAGCGGTGGAACTCTCGAGCTCCGTTCGAATGGCGATTTGCAGCTGCAGCGGTACTCGTGGCAAATCAGCAACGCGACGAAGAAGGACCGGGCTTAGGAATGGATCATGCGCGAAAGCGGCTTGCAGGGCTCGAGCTGTTGGAGCATGTTCTCGCCGACCGCATCCAACGTCCGGAGTCGCGCTCCGCGCATGTGGCGGCAACGAAATGGGAGCACCGAACCCGCCCACTATCCGATGCGCTGGCGTCGGCACGTTTGTCATCGATCCCTTCCGGGTTACCCCGCACCACCGCGTGGATCGAGAGCGCCGCGCACGCAATCGTCGTCCCAGTTACTCGCGCCTCGATGTGGAGCCGACTCGCGCTCGACGAGGATCCGTCAGCGCGAGCGATTAGGAATCAGAAGACTCCTGCAGATCGCGCGGCCGTATGGTTCCTCTACTTATCGTTCGGTATTGCCGCTGGCCTCGGACTGATGTTCTACGCGACATTGGTTCTGAACGGAGAAGTCGCGGCGTTGGAATTCGAGGCCATCGCCCCGTGGCTCAATAGTTTCGTGGGCGTTGCGACAGTTGTTGGTGTCGTCATCTCCGCTCGGCATCAGATAAGACGCAACTGAGCGCCGATCAGCAGCCCGAATTCTCTTTGTCTGAGGCCGCGCCTTCGTCGGCCCTTCCTGCGGGGCGTTAGCGAGAACCGCGGGGCACTTTGGCTTCGGGGTGTCGCCCCGATCCAGCTGTCCACTAACGCGCTGGGCGGGACAAGCCTTGTGACTCGGGAAGCACTGGTGTTCAGGCATGACGTTGATCCACACGATCACCACGCCCCCTTAGGGTTTCGGCGACAGCGCCTCCCCGGTGAGGATCGGGTCATCGCTGAGTCCAAAGGACATCGAGCATCCGTCATCAATCTCGTGACTCGGCGCTCGAGTGGACGGACGTATTGGGCGATCCGAGAGTTTTTCGGAGGGGGCTTTGAACACGCCGACGCCGTAGTTCTCCTAGATGGTCAGTTTTCCGTGGGATCTGAGGCGCTCCCGGCGGGCACGGTGCTCCGTCCGGCCGCGCTCCCTGACGTCGTATCGTCATCTGGCGGGTTGATTGCGCTGCTCCGGTTGGCTTCGTCGTGATGCGTGACGGCCGGCACGGGCGGGGCATCCTTTGGCAGCAGTCGGCCTACATGCGAATCCGCTTCGATTTCAACGCGATTCAGTAGATTGCATGAGCAGATAGTTCGTCTTGGCCCGCTACCCGTCGATAGCTGTCGAATGGACTGAGCTTCGACTCTGGCGTCGGTTCGACCAACGTTCCCAAACGGGGGCTCGGCAGGGACGTGGGCTTACGCAAGACTGGTCTATTCGGTCAATCATCGGGGGAGTATGGGTTTCTATGCCCGGAAGAGCATCAAAGCGGGCCCGTTCAGGTTCAATCTGAGCAAATCAGGGCTCGGTGTGAGTGCTGGCGTACCAGGTTTCCGTGTAGGGGCTGGACCGCGTGGCAACTACGTGCACCTTGGCGCCGGCGGTGTGTATTACCGGACCACCCTGGGCCCTGGCGGCGCTGGAAGTAGGCGCGTTTCCGAGGCACCCGCCGACTTTCGTGGCAGTACCCTGCTCCTTGAAGACGTGACCGGTGCCTCCGTGCAAGACTTGGCGCCGACCGGTGGCGGCGACGTCGTTGAACAGCTGAACCTCGCCGCGTCTCGCGCAAGTCTTGGCTGGCCAGTTTTGATCGCCGTCTTCCTGATCGGTGCGATCACCATGCCTTTCGGGCTAGCAGTGTGGGCGCTTGGAGTGCCGCTCGTGTGGTGGCTTTTCCTGCGAGACCGCGCTCGACGTACTGTCGTAGTCTTCTACGACGTAAATGATCGAGATGCGGAGTGGTTTGAGGCGATGACAGCCTCAGCGGGGAACCTCTCGACTGCGCAAGGGATCTGGAGAGTCCTCGAGTCCGGGCAGATCTCAACGACACATCAACACAAGACGAATGCGGGCGCCGGCAGCCTCGTTGGCCGTACCCCCGCAAAGGTCCACTTCAAGGGCCCTAAACAACTTGCGACCAACGTTGTCGTCCCCACTATTGAGGCGGGCAAGACAAGCCTGCATTTTCTCCCGGATCGGGTTCTCGTTCGAGAGAACAAGAAGTTCACGGACATCGCCTACAGCGAGCTTCTGAGTTCGGCTTCAGATCGCCGGTTCATCGAGAGTCCCGGAAAGGTCCCGAGTGACGCTCGCCTCGTAGGCGAGACGTGGCAGTACGTGAACGTCAAGGGAGGCCCGGACCGGCGTTACGCCAACAATCCTCGCCTGCCGATCATGCTCTACAGCGAAATTCTCTTGCGAAGCCGGTCTGGTTTCAACTGGGAGCTTCAAGTCTCGATTGTGCCCCAGGGAAACCACTTCGCGCAGATGCTGGACTACCGGCGCACGATGTAGTGGCTGGATTGCGCGTCGCCGCCGACGGCGACGCGAGCATGCTCGAAGTTATTTGCTAGAGCAATCGCCAAATTGCCGGGCGGAACTAGTCACGTCAACGGAGGAAGATGTCTGAGACTTTTGCACTGGCACGGTTGGTCTGCCATGACAGCGATGACCCAAATTTTTGGAAGAAAACTCCCAGACCAGAGTTTGAAATCAGATGGAACGGATGGATCGAGACCAGCCGTATCAGCTGACGAGCACTGAATTCGGTGCGAGGTCGATCTCAGTTTTGGTGACTAGAGCCCGGTGCTCAAGACCATGCTCATGAGCCTCCTGGCGCTTGAGCATTTCAACTCGACGCCTAGAACGAAGAGATGGTGACGAGCGAGTTCTGTCCCTTGTAGAACGTGAACGTGAGCTGTCCGGAGTAGCCACCTAGGTTGCACGTCTTCGTGGCGTTGTACCCCATGGTGCCGCTGCAGTTGGTGGCTCCGGTGACGCCCTTGTTCACCGTGTACTGAGCGGAGCCGGAGGAGACGTTCGAGGACACGGTCTTCAGAGTGATGGAAGTCTGAGAGACGTTGGAGCGGGTGTCGCGGCACACCTCCTGAACGGCGGAACACGAGGCAACCCGCGTCCCGATCTCGGCGGCCTGTGCGGCTGCCGGAGCGGCGACTACTGCGAGGGACGCAAGCGCGATTCCCAGTGGACACCTCCTAGGGGGTACCGCAGCTTGCATCATCTGTGCCGTCGGCACAGGCATGACTAGTCAACGCCGGCGAACACCGCAGGGTAGTCGTCAAGCAACGCCCAATGGTCCATCGGCCAGGACACCACGACGGCACGCCCAACCACGCTGTCGAGTTTCACGAAACCCTTTCCGGGTTGTGACTGCTGCTTGGACGAGTCTTTCGAGTTGAACCGGTTGTCGCCCATGACCCAGAGGCTGTCCGCGGGAACGACCACATCGAACAGGAGTGATGCGGAGTTGATGTCAGTTTCCGAGTGGACGATGTATGGCTCGTTGATTGGCTGCCCATTGATTTCCAAATTGCCCAGTGCATCGCAACACACCACGTTGTCTCCTGGCAGCCCTATCACCCGTTTGATGAGGTGCTCATCAGTGTCTTCTCCACCTCCAACGAGGGACAGAAGTGCGCGTGAGGATTGTCCCCAGAAGCTCTGCTCGGGTGCACTGGGTGGCGGCAGCCATCCTCCTGGATCCTTGAAGACCACGATGTCACCCCGCTGTAGCGGAAAGACCTGTGGCTGAAGCTGGTTCACAAGAATTCTGTCGTTCACCTGCAGTGTGTTCTCCATTGAACCCGAGGGTATGTAGAACGACCTGACGATGAATGTTCTCACCAAGAACGACACCGTGATGGCTATCACGACGATGACAAGCAGATCACGTATCAACGTCCCGGCACGGGAGCGTTTCGATCGCCTAGGGCGCTGAACAACATCATGCGTGGTCGTCAAGAGTTCAGCTTTCGGGGAGGATGTCGGTTTCGGAGACAAACCAGGCGAGAACAATCGTGCGCGTTTCTGTTCTCAACTGGATTGTGGCGGTCGAAAAGACCAGCGCCATTCCGCATCTCTGCTTCGCCGTCCACCCGTTCCCCCATCCCGGGAGCTTAGTGACGCCAGGCAAGGCATTACGGTTCCCTCGGCGCTTCTCTCGTCAGTGCCGCACGAAAATTGAGGAATGCCCCGCGAACTCGATTTCCATGCGTTCCCGCGATGCGGCCGTGGAGCACCGCGCAATTTGTTCAGCATTATGAGCATGCAACGTATGTCGTACTCCCGGAGACGTTCGTGCCCGCTCCGGAGCCAGCAGTTGCCAGCAAGACGGTGCTCGAGTAGGCGCGTATGCTGCCACTCGTGCGCGAGTTAGCCATCGAGCGGACGGGGCTGCCGAGTGCGGATACGCTGTGGATTCCAGTGCAAGTAGAGATTGTTAGCTTGTTCCCGGTGTAGCCGCCCAGGCTGTAAAGGCAAAACGAGCCAGCTGCACATCCGCCGACCGCGGCGAGCGTGGCAGCCCTTGAGGCGGCTTCAGGAGCGACAGTTAGAACGACCTCTCCTCGGTCCCAGCTCACTTCATTCCAAGAGCTCTGAACGCCGCCGGGTTCTTCGTGCAAGACAGCGTCGATGCGTGCTTGCATGTCCGCCCCTTCGTCAGCTGATGCCGCGTGGCCCGGCGCGATGCAGGTCAGTACGACGATCGCAGTCACGATTGCGGCAAGGGGAGACTTCTTCACTGAGATTCCTACTTCCAAAGGTAGTAATTGACGACGGACGGAGAGTGGATGTCGGTGCGATCGTTGCCTGTGTACACAGTCTCGGTCGCGAGGATTTTGCCGGTGTCCGGGGAGACAATCAAGTGCTCCTCATAACCAGCCCGGTCAGTATCGTTCGCCGTGAATAGCAAGGCGTTCCGCCCAAGGCGGTCGACGACCGGTCCCACGACATGCAAGTCTGAGAGCTCCGCGAGGTACGTCAGGAGAGCGACTTGTTGCGTGCCGTTCAATTGCTGCTCCATCAGGACGGAATTCAAGGCTTGGATCACTGCACCCGCGCTTGGTGAATCTCCACCGCTAAGGGTAGAGAGGTATGGGCCAACTACTTCCGCGTTGTCGGGGAAGCGCGTCGGGAACAGGAACTGATACTCCCCGGGCGCCCAGCTCTCCTCCCAACTGAGATCGCCTTCTGCGGGCAGAGCATGGCCGCTGACCGGCGTCCCGTCACCATCAACGGGCTGCGCGAATGTAACGGTTGTGCGAAAAGAGCCATCGGCACCGCGCGTGAATTCGTAGTTCTCGGGAGTGATGCTGCTCGAGATGGCGACCCCGTCGTCGTTGGTTGCGAGCGTCCAAGCCTGCACGCTGATTGCGTACGGCGCTTCAGCCAGTTGGGCGGACCCGACGAGTTCCTGGGCCATCTGTGTCAGCAGCTCCCGTGCAGTGTCGGCGGTTTCGGTCGGCTGAAGCATCCGCGGCGTGGCCGCGTAAGTCGGCTGCGGGCTCAGAATTGACGTCGTGGCAACCGTCCCGAGAGCCGCGACCACCGCCACGGCTAACGCAATGCCAACCACACGGAGGAAGCGTGAAGGCCTCAAACGGAGGCGGCTCCGTGACACGCTGGATTGATCGCCAGGCAGGAGATCAGCCAGCTCGCGCTTGGCTCGATCGGAGAGCGGGAGGCTGCGGTGACCGCTAATCGGGCGCGCGTTGCGAACGAGTCGTTCAAGCTCGTCCATGTGCTGCCTCCTCCGCCGTCAACTCGGACAGATCAGCCTGCTCGATCAGCAACTTGAGCTTTTTTGCGCGCTCGCATGAGCCGGACCCGAACAGTCACAGGCGAGCACCCGAGTATTGCCGCGATCTCCTGGCCCGTAAGGTCCTCCCAATACGCCATGTAGATGAGCTCTCGCTCCTGGAGTGGGAGAAGCTGTAGCAGGCGCCTCATCTCTAATGCGCTATCCGGGCTCTCCGCGAAGGAATTCAGCATCTGATCGCCGAATCTCTGGGAGAACTGATCAGCGCGAGTTGTGCGGCGGTACTCGTTGCCGACAACGTTCCGCAGCACTTGATAGAGCCAAGGAAGATTGAGTTCGTTACCGTCGCTGTGGTATTTCCACGCGATACGGAAGACCTCTGCAGTCAGGTCTTCGGCATCAGAGAAGCTAGGGAGCCGTTGCTGAGCGACCGTCAAGATGAGTCGATAGTACTGCTTGTAAAACGACGAAAACGTCTCAACGGCCAACTCAACCCCCCAACGGCTCCCTGTCATATCTATTTCCGATCAGCCCCATTGTGTTTCATGAATCTCAAGTGCCATGTTTCGTTCGAATGCGGTTGCTGTCGATTGGCGGTTCAAGGCCCACGGGGCGGCGGGATTCTCCTGGCCTTTCTTTGCAGGACGCCGGCGCCGACTCTCGCGGCGGACGTAACACCTGCGGCGCCACGGGAAACAACTAGTGTGAGCCGCCAAATGGCGGACACGAGTCGAGTGAGTCGCCCTCAAACGCTGCAGCGCTGCAGTTCATGGAAGGCGAACATCGAGTGAACGAGAAGGAATCTGAACTCATGAAGTTGAAGACGAACCGATCGCTACTCATGGCATCCGCCCTGACTATGGTCCTTGTGCCGGCTTTGACCGCGGTCGCTCCGGCGCAGGCCGCGCCTGCACCGACGGAGCCAAGCGTCGAATCCATCGCGCTTGAGGTCTACGAAACCCTCGACGCTGCGCCGGACCCGCAGTTGGCGTTCGCGGAGCTCTCTGCTGGCGAGAGGACAGCGTTCGAGGCGTACTTCCTGCCGGTCTCGACTGAGGTGACGGTCGTCCTCACTCCTCTCGACGCGGCGAGCGAACGTGCGAGTCGTTCCGGTGCCGTAGCGTCCACGTATTCCTCGGCTGAGGATGCTTCCGCTGCGGTGGCGGCCGTTAGCGGTTGTTGGGGCACCTACTCCGAAGCCACTCAGTCCGGGTCCCTGGGCAACGCGATTTGGGACACTTTCAACGAGGGCACTTGGTGCGCCAATGGCACGACAGTGACATCTGCCACTTTCAGCCGGTCCTGGTCGTCAATTGCTGCAGTTGGATGGCGCGACGACGGGCAGATCGGCAAAGGTGCGGGAGTTGTGAGCAACAAGGCCAGGATCTGGTCTCAGCGAAAGATGGTACTCGGGTCCGGCGGCTGGGACATCCAGACGATTCAGCCGTGCAACCGCTTCTCAGGGTCGTCTTCGGGCGGGGCCACTTCCGACAACGTCTGCTCGACACTTTGAGTTCGAAAACATGACGACAAGCAGTTCTGCTCGTGGGTCTCGCACCGACGCATACCGCGTTGTAATGCGCGTGTTGATCGTCGTGCAGGGGGCAGTGACGCTCCTGGCGTGCTTGTTCCTCTTCCCGCTCGGGGCAGCGATGGTGCTCACGAACGGAGTTCTGGCGGTCGCTACTCGGGGTGCTGACAGGCGACTCTTCGCAGGGATTGCGATCGCGGGGGCGCTGCTTTGCATCGTCCTCGCGCTCGTCCTCTCGGCTGTTTCAACCTCGAGCAACTTAGGACCGGTAGTGCGGCTCGAGGACTGACATCGATCGGCTAGGCAAGAGCAGAGGCCTCCGGGGAATTCAACGAGTCTGGTTCCTCGGAGGCTTCATTCCTGCCCACAGAAGCCCACGCCGAGGAGATGCCGACCGCGGCCTGCTCCTCGTTGGCCTGCGCAGCCGGCTCCAGGAGGGCTGGGTCTGGTTCATCAGCTGGGCCGAGTTCGCGCTCATGCACCTCACGAACGCTCTCGTCATCCGCGGCGCCGATGGCGCACCGCGAACTGATCCCAGCGCGCTCGGAACGAGGTTCGACCCCAGAACATGAAGGGCGGATGCCGCGGCATCCGCCCTTCATCGTTCGAGCGCGCTGGTCGATGAGCTACGGTCTCGACGACCGCGTGAACCAGGACCAGAGGATCCCCATTGTCGAGACGATGAAGATCGCGAACAGACTCTGGGCCACGACGCCAAAGACCGACAAACCGCCGACGAGGGCAAACACCGTCCAGTTGACGGCGACATCCGCCAAGATGACCGTCACCCCGAGAACAATGCCGGCGCACAACCGCAGCAGCAGGAGGACGACGACGGTTGGGTCGAGCACGGTCAGCGCTGTCCACAACAAGCGAACCCCCAGAGGGAAACCTTCATAGGCTCCCGTGCCACCGACGACGAGATCCGCGATGTGCGTGCACGTGCCGACCATGAATCCGACGATCCATACTCCTCGCACGATCCGGAGCGTTCGCACGGAGGGGCCGGTCGTCGTCACCGCGCCATCCTATTGGCCCGGCCGCGTTGGCCGCGGTTCTACTCGAAGACGGGAGAGAGGAAGCGCCTTTCGTAACGGCGGATGCACTGCGTCGTCTTCGCGAAATCGAACGCGGCGATGCACTCCGGGTCAGAGGCGGCCGCAATGCGGTACTGCTCGTAGCTGGCAAAGGAGTCGAAACTGAACAGCGCAAACGCTTCGTCGCTGTCGCCCTCGCTGGGGAGGAAGTAGCCGTGGTGGGTGCCGCCGAGCTTCGTGACCAGCCGGATCCACTCCTGGCCGTAAGTGCGGAAGTCGTCGAGTTTGTCGGCATCGATCTCGTAGCGGAGGTGGATGGTGATCATGGGCTTCCGTCTCTCTGAAATGTGCTGTGTGTGTTCATTGTCGCGCAGGGGGTGTCGTGTTCCATCAAGCGCATCGCCTCCTGGCGGCCGAAGTACATCATCGTCTTCCTCGGTGGCCAGGCCAGGCCTGGCGTGGCGGTGGGATCACGGTGATCCCTCGGAAGAGCGTCATGCTCCACACGCAATGCTCGCCCGCGTGCACGCAATCGTGGCGAGCCGCGCACGCAATGCCGAAGGTGTCCGCCGAATAGCGCTGCGGCGCTTCATACGGTCGGAGCATGAGCAAGAAAGTCAGCACCGTCTCTCACCCCGATCGCAGAGCTGACGCGGGATCCCGGCACCACAGCGAGGTGTTCCGTTCGGCCCGCACTGCGGCAGAGATCCACGTCAGTTGCCAGTGTGCGATTGGCAGCAATCACAGCTATGTGGGCCGGCGTGCGCGGGCCTGAGAGCTCCCCGGCCGTCGTGTCGGTCGTCAGAGCGCTGACCGAGGTGATCGCCCGTCGCACGTCGATCACTGAGTTCGCCAGGTGCCAGGGGATTGACGACGCTGAAGCGGGACGGCTCGAGGCCGCAATCGTGAACGCGGTGATGGTGCGCCGGATGACCGGCATCGACGGCATCCGCACCGTCCGGGTTCCCACGCCAGGGCTTGACGTCTTCGTGTGCCACGCTCTCGACGAAATCGCCGGTGCCACGGCTGTCTCCCTTCACATCACCGTGACGAATGAGCTGCCGGTTCCGCTGATCGGAGTGAGCCTGGCGTGTTCGGCTCTCGGCAATTCGGCGATGTCCGCACTCGAGCTGGATGGGGCGCCCGAAGCTGTGCCCGCGGTGACTGGCCAACTGGGACCGGGCGAATCGATCGAGTATCGCGCTCGATACACCGCGACGGCAGGCGACTTCCTCGACGATGCCGTCCTCATCGCTTCGTTCGTCGCTCAGGCTGTGAGTGCCTCGGGGGAACGGGCAATGGGGCAGGGTGACGCCTGGATTGCGCTGGACGATTACGCCGGCGCCCTCGCGCGCGCGTGAGCCGGGGTCTCCCGACCCGACGATGCCCAACCATTACACTCTGGCTAGGAGCATTCCGTTGAGGAAGAGGGCGCGCGCGATGATCGGCAGAGACCAAGATCTCACCATGGCGGTAAGCCTTGTGAACTCCGGCGCCAGCGTTGACATCGTCGGAAGCCGCGGAAGCGGTCGGAGTGCCTTTCTGTCGGCCCTGAAGACCCGCCTTGAACTTGATGAGTGGCAGGTGATCGCGGTGCGTGGTGTCGCCTCGTTGCGCCAGCATCCGCTTGCCGCGATGCACCTGGCCGGGGTAGGGGCGCCCAATGAGCCACGGGCGGGTGGTGCCATCCAATCAGCCGCGGAGGCGCTCAGAGAGCAAACCAGATTCGCGAAATCCGTGCTCTTCCTCGACGACTGGGACGACCTCGATGAGTCGTCATGGGGCGTTGCGGAGGCGGTGCGTCGCGCCACGGGTCTTCCCATCGTTCTCTCTCGCCTGCAAGGACTGCGTGCCCGGCACACGCCGAGCGGCCTGCACGCCTCAACGCTCGAGCCGACGTTCGTCATCGAGATGGTTCCGATTCGCTTCGAGGAACTCGAACAGGTGATCAGCGGCCACCTCGCCGGTCAGATTGAGAAGAGCACGATCAGCAGGCTCTACGCGAAATCGGGCGGCATCGTCGGTCTCGCGTTGAGCCTTGTCGATGCGGGAGTCCGCGAGGGGCGATTGCGCGAGAGCGACGGAGTCTGGGTCGCGACGCGCGACATGTGGAGCCCGGGCCTTCGCGGTGTTGTGGAAGCCCACCTCGAGAATCTCGGCAGTGACGCCCGCGACGCGCTCGAGATCATCGCCCTCGTCGGCGTCGCCGATATCGAGACCGTGCGCAAGCTCGTGAGCTGGGACACGCTTGAACTGCTCGAAGAGCGAGCGATGGTCAAGCTCGTTCCATCAGGCAACCGGCACCTTGTCACCGTCGTGCCACCGCTGTTGGTGGAGTTTTTCCGTCACGAGCCCGTCGCTGCCCGGCGGATCCGCCTGACTGAGCTCATCTTGGAGCGCCTCGGAGCGGCCGAATCGATGGGGGTTCTCCTCGCGAGCGCGGCCCCGGATGACGAGAACGTGGGCGAGAGCGATGCACTCTTTGTGCGCCTGCTGCAGGAGCGCGCACGCACGCGCCGCATCGTCACGAAGGCTGAGTGGGAGCAGTCACCGACCCCGTCAACGGCAACCACCTACATCCGGGCGCTGATGCACGCGCCGGAGGCCCGCGGCCTGATCGCCGAGGTTTTCGAGTCGACGGACTCCTCGCTCGGGGACGAGGCAAGCCGCGTCGAGTATCTGATCCTCCGAGCGCAATGGGGGGCGTTCGTCGACGGCACGCTCGACGCCGCCCTCAGCAGCCTCGCCTCCGCGACGCGCGACCTCGGCGTGCATCGTCGGGCTGCGGACGCTGCCAGCGTGATCGTCGAGACTTCGCTTCGTGCTGTTCCGAGCGATTTCGCCGATCGGCTGGAGATCACCGATGATCTCCCCGAGGCAGTGCGGGTGCGGTTGCTGGAAGCGCAGATGTTCGTGCTCATCACGCTTGGGCGATTCGGTGACGCGAGTCGAGTGTTCCTCTCGATCGGCGAGAAAGAGAAGAACGCGGTTGGCTTCGCGCCCAACGTGCTCTACGGGCTAGTGCTGCTCGGCCTCGGTGACCATGCCGGCGCGGTCTCCTGGTCGCTGCGCGGGGTCGACGAGGCCCACGGGTTCCTCGACGTCGACGCCGTGCGCGCACACGGGGCGGTCGCCGCGCTCTGCCTCACGATTGAAGGTGACTATGCCGGCACCGAATCGATCTTGAACACGATGTTCGCCGCCGGGGATGCGCCGCCGCACCTGCAGGGCAGCCAACTCACGCTCCTGAACATCGCATCGCTCGTGGCGATACGACGCGGCAATATGGCGT
The DNA here is from genome assembly GCF_004217495.1 of Microterricola gilva. Lineage (NCBI taxonomy): Bacteria > Bacillati > Actinomycetota > Actinomycetes > Micrococcales > Microbacteriaceae > Microterricola > Microterricola gilva. Next base: position 2,977,874 of record NZ_SHLC01000001.1, on the reverse strand, counting down.
TGGGCGAGAAGTATGCCAGAGACCTCGCGGAGCTGCCCATTGCGGATGGACCGCTGCCCGGCCAAGCGCGAGCGTGGTCGATTGCTCAAGACGTCGCGTTCAACGGTGACCTCGCAGCGGCGGCACGGATCTTGTGGGATTCTGCGGAGGAGCTCTGGGAGCGCGGGGCGCGCTTCGCGGCGGTGCTTGCGTACATGACCAACGTGGAGATGCTTCCGGATGCGGAACGGCTGGCGACCACTCGGGAGCGGGCCGCGCTGATCGACGACGCGTACATCAAGCCGCACCTGGATTTCCTCACCGCCAGGTTTGAGAACGACCCAGCCGGCCTCATCGCCAACGTGCCGGCGCTCCTGGAGACTGGTCGGCCGGGTCTTGCCTTGATCTCACTGCGGCGGGCAGCCGAGCTTTACCAGGAGTCGGGCGAGTACGACCGCTCGGTGGCCACTGAAGCGGAGCACGACCAGGTGCTCAAGGAACTCGGAGACCGCGGTATCGACACGACGCGATTCCAGGCCACGGCGATCAACCTCACCGATCGTGAACTCGAGATCGCGCGGTACGTCGGGCAGGGCCTGACCAACCCGGAGATCGCAACCAGACTCGTGCTCAGCGTGCGCACGGTCGAGAGTCACATGCATCGCATCATGCGCAAGACCAACGTCGCAAACAGACGAGAACTCATTCGGAACCTCGAGTCCTTCGCGCGCTAGCTCCGCCATCTCTGCCGGGCGAGCACGTGACCTCGTGCCGCGCCGTTCTGGGACACGCAAAGCCGCTGAGCGATCCACACCGAAGCGCAAGTGCTCGCACTGAGATCGGCAGTTGGCGCACTGAGATGTGCCGTATCCACGGCTTCGAGCTCGGCATCCGCGGTTCCATAGAGGCACGGAGAACCCGCCGTCACAGATCGGGTCTGTGGCACGGCCCCTCCGTATGTGCGCATTGTGGTGGCCCCCCGGCGGTGTAGGGATCGGCTGCGGGGCCGCCAGATGCGCGCGGTTGTGACCGCAGACGCGGAACGCCGTTTCCAGACGCCGCTCGTGATTGCTGGCTCGCTCGTGGACCCGCCCTGTGAGGCACCGAGCTCGTGTTCCCACGCGCTGCCGGCACGGCGACATCGCTGCCGCTGATACAGAATGGAGGCATGACTTCTCGCACCCCACGCCGCTGGGTCGTGCTCGTGCTCGGGATCCTCGCGGCTTGGCTGCTCGGCGCGGTCGTCGTGCGACTGGGGCTCGACTGGGCTGACACGTACCCGTACAGCCCGGCATCCGAGATCCGCTATCTCGTGATTGCCGGGGTTGCCCTCACGATTGCCTTCGGTGGTTCGATTGCGAGCGTGCTGTGGGTTCGGCGGGGACGGAAGACGCGCCGCTGAGTGGCGAGAAAGCGCAAGTGCCCCGGGGAGCTGATCCCCGGGGCACTCGCTTTCGCGCGAGCTACGCGGCGCTGACCTCGGCGAGCCATGCCGAGACCGAGCGCGGCTGCAGCTCGAGGAGCTGCTGGGCGCTGTTGGCGGCGTCGATCGTGTTGCCATCCTGAGCGCCGAGTGCCTCGTAGAGGCCGACGACCGGCGCCGAGGCATCCGCACCGAACAGCGGCGTGATGAGCACGCCGAACTCGGCGGGGGAGAGTGCCTCGAAGCGGACGTCGCGGCCCATGTGGGCGGCGAAGCCGGCGGCGAGATCGGCGCCGGTGAGCGCAGGGTGGTGGCCGACGGCGACGGTGCCCTCGAGGGCGGGGCCGGTGAGCAGGCGCACGACGGTGGCCGCGACGTCCAGGTGAGAGCTCCACGAGACGGGGTAGTCGGCGCGCAGCGGGTAGCGCAGCACGCCGTCCTCGGCGGCGGGTCCGGCGACCATGGGCAGCAGCAGGTTCTCGAGGTACAGGCGCGGGGCGACGACCGCGAACGGCACACCTGTGGCCTCGACGCCGCGGATGAGCGTCATGATCGCGCTGTCGTCGGCGGCCTGCAGGGGCGACTCCGGATCGTCGACGATCTGACCGCTGGTGGAGATGACGACGCGAGCGGGGCGCGCCTGACCGATGGCCTCGACGACGGATGCAGCGAAGCCGGCCAGCTGATCGGGGGCACCGAGCGGGAGGTGCACGAACACGCCCTCCGAGCCGCGGTAGGCATCGGCGAGGGACGCGGCGTCAGCGAAGTCGACGGTCACCGCTCCGGCGCCGGTCGGCAGGCCAGCGGGGGTGCGGACCGCGGCGGTCGCCTCCTTGCCGGCGGCAAGGAGGGAGGAGAGAACGGGGGAACCTTGGGCGCCGGTGGCGCCATGCACGATGTAAACCATTCGTCCATTAGTGCATAGGATGCACTGGTTACGTCAACTGCACTAAAGGGAACTCGGAGGAAGTCGTGGAGAAGGATCTCGTGCCGGAATGCGGTGTCGCCCGCTTCCTGACGCTCTTCGACGGAGCCTGGGCAACGCTCATCGTGCGGGAGCTGCTGCACGGCCCGCATCGCTTCACCGAACTCCGCACGGCGCTCCCCGGCATCAGCGCGCACACCCTGACCAGCCGGCTGCGGCGCTTCGAGGAACACGGCATCGTCACGCGAACGGTCTACGCAGAGATCCCGCCGCGGGTGGTCTACGAGTTGACGCCGCTCGGCCACGAGCTGCGCGCGGTGCTGGACGCGATGAACGCCTGGGGCACCGCCGCCCCGGATTCGGCGTTCGTCGATGTTGCGTGAGCTGAGTCGAGCTGAGTCGATGCTCAGTCGAGCCTGCGGGCGAGCACCTGGCCCGGCCAGTCCTGAGGCTGCTTTTCGACCGCGAACGTCTCGGCGCGGGTGTACCCGCACGACTCGTAGAAGGCGATGAGATCGCCCGTGCCGCCCGCGTAGCAATCCACCCGCAGGAGAGTGACGCCGGATGCCGCGGCGCGCTCGTCCGCGAGGGCGAGCAGGCGTCGGCCGGCGCCCTTCGCGCGCGGGTCGCGTGAGCCAATGAGCGAGCGCACGTAGAGCTCCGGTTCGGTCGCCGCGGGCACGTAGCTCGAAGCCTCGCCGAGCACGAGTGCGCCACACACGCCGAGCTCGGCATGCGTCGCCACCCAGCTGTCCGGCGCGGCGCACCACTCCGAGATGCGCTCCACCCACAGGGCTGGCCCGAGAACGGCTCGGTGCCCCACTGGTCGGTGTTTCCGATCTGCACGAACCATGCGATCGCTTCGTCGAACAAGCCAAGGACCGCGGGGGCGTCGTCGGGGACTGCCCGGCGCACGGAGGCAGCGTTCATCACGCCACTCTATTGCCGCCGCTGATCGGCGCGACGAGCAGCCCCTCCGTCGACCGCCGCTACACGGGCTGAGGCTGGAAGCCAGGCACCTCCTCGAGCGAGAAGTAGACGGGGATGCCGCGCCGCTCCGCGATGGCGACATCCTGATCCGCACCGGCCGAGGTGCCTGGCAGGCGCAGCACGGCGTCGCAGTGCTGGAGCAGGCGGTCGGCGGTCGGGTACATGATGTCGGCCGCAACCGGATCGGCCACGCTCGTCCCGCCTGCGCCGCGGAGCACGGGCAGGGCCACCCACTCGCCGATCATCGGGATGTGCCCGGCCTGGAAGATCGGCCACGCCGCCCGTTCGAGCTGCGCCAGGTTGGCGGCCAACAGAGCGGGGTCGTCCCCGGTTCCCGAACGGTAGGGGCCTGCGATAAGAATGAGCAGTGGTGTCGTCATGCTCGCATGGTAACGTGCATAAACGTTAAAAAACAAGGAGAAACGCGAATGCTTGCAGCTGAACGGCACGAGTACCTGCTGGAGAAGCTTCGTTCAGAGGGCAAGGTTGTTGCCAAGGATGTCGCCGCCGAGCTCCGCCTCTCGGAGGACAGCATCCGCCGCGATCTGCGCGAGCTCGCCGCGGCGGGAAAGTGCCAGCGCGTGTACGGCGGGGCCCTGCCGATCTCCGCCGCGATCGCCGACTACGGCACCCGCACGGAGCTGAACGTCGGCGGCAAGCAGTCCGTGGCCCGGGCTGCCGCCGCGCTGATCCGGCCGGGCCAGACCGTCATCCTCGACGGCGGAACCACGACGCTGGAGCTCGTTCGCGAGCTCGATCGCGAGCTGGCACTGACGGTCGTCACGCACAGCCCGACCATCGCCGTCGCCCTCCTCGCGCACCCGAACGTCGAGGTGTTCATGCTCGGAGGCCGGCTCTTCAAGCACTCCGCCGTCACCTGCGGCGCCGCAGCCGTGGAGGCCGCCGCGCAGGTCAACGCCGATCTGTTCTTCGTCGGTGTGACCGGGGTTCACTCCGAGACGGGCTTCACGACGGATGACGCAGACGAGGCCGCGATGAAGCGCGCGCTCGCGCGTCACGCCGCAGACACCTATGTGCTCGCCGATGCCGACAAGATCGGCACGGCGTCCCGCTTCGTCGTGCTCCGTGCCCCCGAGATCGCCGGGTTGATCACCGATGCGCCGCGCAACTCGCAGGCGCTGGAGCTGCTTGCGGCGGGTGGCCTGCCGATCACGTACGCGACGGGCGTCTAGGCAAGCACCTCTCCGCCGTCCGTGCCGCGCACGAGCGTCAGGTCGAGGCCGGCGATCAGGGCATCCAGGCCCCGGTCGAACATCTCGAGGTCGCGGAGCCCGGCGATGCCCGGCGCCGTCGCGGCGTACTCATCCGAGCGGCCCCGCGTGCTGCTGCGGGCCCAGACGATGAGGAAGCCGGTGGCGTAGCCGTCCAGGATTCCGAGAATCTGTCGCGCCTGCTCCGGCGTGAGCCCGGCCTGCTCGAAGCTCGCCACGGTGCGGCTCAGGTGCGGTGCGACGGGGGAGGAGTCGTAGGGTGCGAGCGCGAGCAGTTCGAAGCTGTTCGGCATCTGAACGGCCAGGTCGCGGTAAGCCTCCAGGGTGCGCCGGGTGACCTGCTGCCAGCTCTCGCCGCTCCACTCCGGTGGCGCGAGTTGTTCGATCAGGTGCTCAACGACCGCGTCGATCAGGTCGTCCCTGCTGCGCACGTGGGTGTACAGGCTCATCGGGGCGCACTCGAGTTCGGTGGCCAGGCGTCGCATGCTCAAGGCGTCGAGACCCTCACGCTCGATCAGGGCGATCGCGGCCGTCGTCAGGTCGCGCCTGCTCAGCTTGTTCCGGTTCTTTTGCGAAAGCTCTTGACGTGGCGCCATGATGGCAACAGTATCGTCCGTACAGTGTACGGACAATCGAAAGGCACCATCTCCATGGATCTCTACCGGCTCACGGCCACCGAAGCGTCAGAGCAGTTCCGGCGGCGGGAGCTCTCCCCGGTCGAACTGCTCGAATCGGTGATCGCCCGCACCGCCGCAACCGAGCCGACGATCAACGCGGTCACCGAGCAGTGGATCGACAGCGCCCGCGCCGCAGCCGCCGCCTCCGAGGCGCGATTCGCCGCGGGGGAGCGTGTCGGCGCACTCGAGGGCATCCCGTTGATGCTGAAGGAGGAGCAGCCCATCGCCGGTCACCTGCTCGAAGAGGGAAGCCTGCTCGAGAAAGGAACCATCGCCGAGGAGACGCACCCGATCGTGGAGCGCATCCAGGAGGCCGGCGCGGTCATCCACGGCCGCACCACGACGCCGGAGTATAGCTGCGCACCCGTGACCCACTCGAAGCTGTGGGGGATCACGCGCAACCCCTGGAACCCCGACTTCACGCCCGGCGGCTCCTCGGGCGGCTCGGGCGCGGTCCTCGCGGCAGGGTCCACGCTGCTGGCGACCGGGTCCGACATCGGCGGATCCATCCGCATCCCCGCATCGTTCTGCGGCGTTGTCGGATTCAAGCCGCCGTTCGGCCGCGTGCCTGGCATGGCCCCGTTCAACTCGGACACCTATTGCGCCGACGGCCCGATGGGGCGCAGCGTGGCGGATGTCGCCCTGCTGCAGAACGTGATCTCGGGTCCGTGGGTCGGCGATGCCGCGTCCCTGCGCGAGATCGCGGCGGTCTCCGGCGCGGTCGGCTCGCTGCGCGGCATCCGCGTCGCGCTCTGCATCGATCTCGGCGGCTATGACGTCGATCCCGCGGTCGAGGCGAACACGCGTTTCGTCGCGGCAGCGCTGACCGCCGCCGGCGCGATCGTCGACGAGGTCACGCTGCCGTGGGGACCCCAGCGGGTGTTGACGACGGCCTGGCCGCACTTCGGTGCCGTGATGGGGCCGTTCATCGAGAGCATCGCCGATGGTGTTGCGGAGCGTGTCGCGCAGCTGATGCCGTACACCCGCGCCTTCGCCGCCGAGGCCGCTGCGGCAGGCGACTATGTGAGCGGACTGGTCGCCGAATCCGCCTTCTACCGCCCGTTCGCCGAGCTCATGACCGGGTACGACGTGTTGATTTGCCCGACGATCGCCACCGCCGGACTCGCCGCTGACGAGCCATGCACCGACAGTGAGGCCGTGTTCTCGAAGCTGATGACCTTGCCGTTCAACGTGATCGGGCGGGTGCCCGTGCTGGCCGTTCCCTCTGGCATCGCTCCGAACGGCGTGCCGACCGGCGTGCAGATCGTGGGGCGCAGCTACGACGACACCGCGGTGTTCCGGGTGGGGGCCGCGCTCGAACAGGAGCTCGCGCTGTGGACCGATCCCGCCTGGTGGCCGACGCTGTAGGCGCGAGGCCGCTCCGGCGCTCGCCGGGGGAGAATGAGGGTATGAAGATCGACGTGCTCAGCATCGCTGACTGCCCGAATGGCGACACAGCGCTGGCCAGGGTGCAGGAGGCGATCCAGGCGCTCGGGCTCAGCAAGGTCGAGCTACACAGCCACGTTCTGCGCTCGAGTGCGGACGCCGCCCGCTGGGCGTTCGCCGGCTCGCCGACGATCCTCATCGACGGCAGCGACGCCTTCCCGTCTGACGGGCGCACCGCCGAGCTGGCCTGCCGCGTGTATCCCGGCGAGCTCGCGCTCGAGGGTGCGCCCAGCCGGGAGCAGCTCGTTGCCGCGCTCCGGATGCGGCTTTCCTAGCCCTGCGGTCGCCGTGATGGGCGCGTTTCTCGCCGACTCGGCCATCGGCGCGGGAGAATGGCAGGCATGAGCCCTGCCTTCCCCGCCCTCACCGAGATGCCGAGCCCGCAGTTCGTGATGGCGGCCGACGGACGGCGCATCGCCACCTACCTCTGGGGCGATGACGACGCGCCAACCGTGCTGTGTGTGCACGGCTTCGCCTCGAGCTGCCGCGACAACTGGGTGAACACCGGCTGGGTGCGCGACCTGACCCGGGCCGGTTTCCGGGTGCTCGGTGTCGACCAGCGCGGCCACGGTGCGAGCGACAAGCCGCACGAGGCCGAGGGGTTCAGCATGGACGCCTTCGTCGACGACCTCGTGACCGTGCTCGACACCTACATGCTGGAGAGCGTGCTGTACGTCGGCTACTCGCTCGGCGCGCGCGTCGGCTGGCAGCTCGCCGTCGCGCACCCGGAGATGGTGGAGCGGGCCGTGCTCGGCGGCATCCCGGACGGGCGGCCCCTCGCCCGGCTGCAGATCGATCAGGCCCGTGCCTTCGCCGAGCACGGCACGCCGATCGAGGACCCGGTGACTCAGAACTACGTGACCCTCTCCGAGCGCGTGGATGGCAACGACCTGCATGCCCTCGTCGCGCTCGCCGAGGGCATGCGGCTGGGTGATGCCGACCCGGATGTCACGCACCCCCCGCTGCAGCCGATCCTCTTCGCCACGGGCAGCGACGACGCGATCCTCGCGCAGTCGCGGGCGCTGGCGGCCGCAACCCCGAACGGCTCGTTCGTCGAGCTGCCACGGCGGCACCACTTCAACGCCCCTGGCTCCCGGGTGTTCCGCGAGGCTGCGCTCGAGTTCTTCGGCGTCGGGGTCTGAGCGCGGGCCGGAGCCGGCGGCATCTGCTCGTCATCGAGTGAATCTTTGGGCCGTCAAGCGGTCAGCGGACGTACTATGGCCCTGTCTCGCCCGACGTCTCGACGGGAGTCGCCATGGTCAAGGTTCACGTTCTCGGAGTCGCCCTCGACGCCGAGGGTCAGCACATCATCCTGCTGAAACCGGTGCGCGATGCACCCGGCGCCGGCCGCGTGCTGCCGATCTGGATCGGGGAGCAGGAGGCGACGTCGACGTTGTTCGCCCTCGGCGGTGACACGCCGCCGCGGCCGCTGACGCACGACCTGATGAAGACGCTCGTCGAATCCCTCGGCGCCCACATCGAACGGGTGGACGTGACCCGGATCACCGAGGGAACCTTCTACGCCGAGATTACCCTGGTCACCCCGCGCGGCCCGCTCATCCTCGACGCCAGGCCGTCGGACTCCGTGGCTCTCGCGGTGCGCACCGAGGCGCCGCTCTTCGTCGCCGACGAGGTGCTGGAGGAGGCGGGGATCCCCGCCGAGCTGGTGGAGACCGTCAGTGTCGAAGAGGACGCTCTCGACGAGTTCAAGAAGTTCCTGGATGACGTCGACCCGGAGGATTTTCAGGGCTGAGCGGGGCCATCAGAGTCGAGCGGGGTCAGGGCTGGGCCGGCTCACCGCCGCCAGCAGCGCGGGCGGCATCCGCGGCCCGCTCCGCCCACTTCGGCACCTCGCCGTAACGCTGGAACGGCACGAGCAGCCCGGCCGCGCTGTCGTCGATGAGCTGCGTCAGGCGGCGTTCCCTGGTCGCCTCCTGCTTGGCGGAGAGCACCCAGTGAATGACCTGGCGCCGGTACGTCGCCGTGGCCGCCTCCCAGAAGGCGGATGCCGCCGGGCTCGCGGCCAGCCGGGACGCCGCCTCGGGCGAAAGCTCCTGCCCGGGGTTCTCGTGGGAGTAGATGCCAGAGCGGTCGTCACGCCTGCGCTCGAACGCCGCGATGCCGGCCGGGTACATCAGCCCCTCGGCTGTGAGCTTCTCGACGAGGGCAATGTTGACGCTGGACCAGGTGCTCGTAGTCTTGCGCGGCGTCCAGCGTTGGCGCCTGGCATCGTCGTCGATGCGCTGCGCAACCGAGTCGATCCAGCCGAAGCACAGGGCTTCCGGAACCGCCTGTTCCCAGGTCAGTCCGCGCTCAGGCACGTGCTTCTTGTAGAGCCCCATCCAGAGTTCGGTCGCGGTGGCGTGGTTCGCCACCAGCCAGGCGCGGAACTCCTCCGGGCTGTCGAAGAAGATGGCCGGCCGCTCTGGCGTGCCACCCGGTGTGCCGATGGTCGTGCTCATGGGCCGAGTCTGCCAGACGAGTGCGACATCGCTCAGCAGCGCGCCAAACACGGGCGGATACACGGACGTCTGCTGATTTCTGAATTGTGTCCACGTAACGCTATGCAAAGAACCGTCCGGTTGGTATGTTTACAGCGTAGGCGTCGTTCGCGACGCCTGCAGTGACGGGCAGAATTGGGGGCTGCCCGTCACCACCGGGCTCGCTGGCCCGCTGGATAAGATTGCTCTCGCGGCAGAGGTGGAGAGAGCGATGGCACAGCAGGACCGGGCGGTTCAGACGCGCGAGCGCATCGTCACCGGCGCGGCCACCGCCTTCTACCGCGTCGGCTACGCGGATGCGTCGATCGCGACCATCGCCGAGACGGCTGGCGTGACCAAGGGTGCGCTGTACTTCCACTTCAGCTCGAAGGAAGAGATCGCGCGCGCCGTCATCGACGAGCAGCACCGCCGCGTGTTCGAGTCGGCGGCGGAGATCCTCCAGGCGACAGCCAGCCCGGCCGAGACGATGATGCTCATGTGCGCCGACCTGGCCGAGTGGCTCGTGAGCGATGTCGTCGTGCGGGCCGGCATCCGGTTGACGACGGGTGGGGCCATCTTCGACCCGCCGACGCGGGCGCCATACGACGACTGGCTGGCGACATTCGAAGACCTCGTCGGCCGTGCCGTTGCAGCGGGGGAGCTCCGGCAGGGCACCGACCCGGCTCGGCTCGCCCACTTCATCATCCCGTCGTTCACCGGCGTGCAGCTGCTCTCGGACGTGCTGACCAACATGGACGACCTGAAGGTGCGGGTCGGCGAGCTGTGGGATGTGCTGCTCGCCGCCTTCGCCGAGCCCACCCGACTGGACGAGCTGCTCGCACTCCGATTCCGGATCTTCGGCCCGGCCAGCTGAGTTCGCCAGCGTGGTGAGCTCCTCCGCGCGCCGACCCTCGCGCTGAGCGGGCCAGAGGGATAGCGTGGACGCGTGCCCGCACCCGTGGTCAACGCGCGGAGCGCTCACGCCGCCGGCGTTGAGCGCCTTCTGGCGAGCTATCGGGCGGTGCCGGCAACCGCCCCGGTGCGCCTGGCCAAGCCCACCTCGAACCTGTTCCGCACCCGCAGCAGGGCCGGCGCCCCCGGGCTGGACACCTCGGGGCTCACCGACGTGATCGCGGTCGACGCCGAGGCGCGCACCGCGGATGTCGCCGGCATGTGCACCTACGAAGAGCTCGTGGCCGTGACGCTCCAGTACGGCCTGTCGCCACTGGTTGTGCCGCAGCTGAAGACGATCACCCTCGGCGGCGCGGTCACGGGGCTCGGCATCGAATCCACCTCGTTCCGCAACGGGCTCCCACACGAATCGGTGCTCGAGATGGACATCCTCACCGGCGCGGGCGAGGTCGTCACAGCCTCGCCCACCGAGAACCCCGACCTCTTCCGCGCCTTCCCCAACTCCTACGGGACGCTCGGCTACGCGGTGCGCCTCCGCATCGAGCTCGAGCCCGTCGCCCCGTTCGTCGCACTCCGGCACGTGCGGTTCCACACCCTCGCCGAGCTGCTGCAGGCGATGGCCGGGATCTTCGAGACGGGTGCATTCGACGGCATCGCGGTCGACTACCTCGACGGCGTGGTGTTCAGCGCGGCGGAGAGCTACCTCTGCCTCGGCACTGGGAGCGCGGCATCCGGCCCCGTCAGCGACTACACCGGACAGGGCATCTACTACCGTTCCATCCAGCACGCGCGGGGCGTGACGGAGGACCGGCTGAGCATCGCCGACTACCTGTGGCGCTGGGACACGGACTGGTTCTGGTGTTCGGAAGCGTTCGGCGCGCAGAGCCCAGGCATCCGCCGGCTCTGGCCGCGGCGCTACCGGCGCAGCAGCGTCTACTCGAAGCTGATGCACTACGAACAGCGCTTCCACATCGGTGACCGCATCGAGCGGCTGAACGGCCGGCCGCCGCGGGAGCGCGTCGTACAAGACGTCGAGGTGCCGATCGAACGGTGCGCGGAGTTCCTGGACTGGTTCCTCGCAACGGTTCCGATCACACCCATCTGGCTGTGCCCGCTGCGTCTGCGGGGCGACGAGGCGTGGCCGCTGTACCCGCTGCAGCCCGGGCGGAACTATGTCAACGTCGGCTTCTGGTCGACGGTGCCGATCAGCTCGAGCCCCGGCGCCAGCAACTTCGGGGCGACGAACCGGCTGATCGAGCGCGAGGTCGGCGCGCTCGACGGGCACAAGTCGCTGTACTCCGACTCCTACTACTCGCGGCAGGAGTTCGACGAGCTCTACGGCGGGGAAGCCTACCGGGCGGTGAAGCGGCGCTACGACCCCGACTCCCGCCTCCTCGACCTCTACGCGAAGGCGGTGCAACGACGATGACGACCACCAAAGGCAGGGCATCAGAGAGCCAACGGATGCCGGACCCCGCAGAGTCCGGCGGCAAACTCAGCCTCGCCGCCGTGCTCGAGATCCTCGCCGGCGGCCGGCTCCCGCTGCACTTCACCGCCTACGACGGCAGTTCGGCCGGACCGCCGGACGCGCCGTTCGGGCTGAATCTGAAGACGCCGCGTGGCACGAGCTACCTCGCGACGGGCGGCGGCGACCTCGGCCTGGCCCGCGCGTACATCGCCGGTGACCTCGAGATCCGCGGTGTGCACCCTGGCGACCCGTACGAGCTGCTCAAGACGCTCGCCGACAGCCTCGTCTTCACGCGCCCGCCTGCGCGGACGATGCTGGAGATCGTGCGCTCCATCGGCATCGAGCACCTGCGCCCGATCGCCCCGCCACCCGGAGAGGCACCGCCGCGCTGGCGCCGCGTCGCCGAGGGGATGCGGCACAGCAAGGCCCGTGATGCCGAGGCGATCCACCACCACTACGACGTGTCGAACAGCTTCTACGAGCTCGTGCTCGGCCCGTCGATGACGTACACCTGCGCGTGCTACCCGGACGACGCGGCCGGTCTCGATGCTGCGCAGGAGAACAAGTACCGGCTCGTGTTCGAGAAGCTGCGCCTGCAGCCAGGCGACCGGCTGCTCGACGTCGGCTGCGGCTGGGGCGGCATGGTGCGCTACGCGGCGCGCCGCGGCATCCGCGCCACCGGCGTGACGCTCTCGCGCGAACAGACCGCGTGGGCGCAGCGGGCCATCGCCGAGGAAGGGCTCGGCGATCTGGCCGAGGTGCGGTACGGCGACTACCGCGACATCGTCGAGGGCCGCTTCGACGCGGTCTCGTCGATCGGCCTGCTCGAGCACATCGGCGTGCGCAACTACCCGGCCTACTTCGAGTTCCTGCAGTCGAGGCTGCGGCCGGGCGGGCTGCTGCTCAACCACTGCATCACCCGGCCCGAGAACCGCACAGCGCCGGCCGCCCGCGGGTTCATCGACCGCTACGTGTTCCCCGACGGGGAGCTGACCGGTTCGGGGCGCATCATCACCGACGCGCAGGATGCCGGCCTCGAGGTGTTGCACGAAGAGAATCTGCGTCGGCACTACGCGCTCACCCTGCGCGACTGGTGTGCCAACCTCGTCGAGCACTGGGACGAGGCGGTCGCCGAGGTCGGACTCCCCACCGCGAAGGTGTGGGGCCTCTACATGGCCGGTTCCCGGCTCGGCTTCGAGAACAACGGCATCCAGCTGCACCAGGTGCTCATGGTCAAGCCGGGAGCGCCGGACGACGCGCTGCCGATGCGGCCGTGGTGGACGCCCTAGCGCGGACCTGCTTCGGACTCTGGCGTGACGTCGGACGGTGACTTCTCGGGTCGCCATCCGCGCCAGCTGGGCTGTCGCAGCTGCCCGGTCGAGGTCCATTCGAAGAACTCGACCTCCGCGACCAGCTCTGGCCTGACCCAGTGGGCGTCTCTGGCGACCGTCTCCGGCACGTCGATGAACGGGCTGCTCGCGCTGGCCAGCCCGGCCATGCGTGAGCGGGCGGCGTCCAGGGCCTTCGCGCTGAAGCCGGTGCCGACCCGCCCGACGTAGCGGAGGCCGTCATCCGACGGCACACCGAGCAGCAGGGAGCCGATGCTGTCGCGCCTGGCGCCATTGCCGGGCCGCCAGCCGCCGATGACGACCTCCTGCGTGCGCAGGTGTTTGAACTTGAGCCAGTCGGTTGAGCGCCGCCCGGGTTTGTAGCTGCCGTCGCGCCGTTTCGCCACGACGCCCTCGAGGCCGAGATCCGCGCTGATCTCCAGCGCGGCATCCAGGCCCACAGTGATCGCGGCGGGCAGCACCACCTTCTGCGTCGGCGCGAGCGCCCGTTCGAGTCGGCCGCGGCGCTCGTCGTAGCTGCTGTCGATGAGCGAGACTCCGTCGAGCTCGAGCACGTCGAACACGATGAACTGCACGGGGACGCTCTGCGCCGCGCGTTCCACCTCGCGCTCCCCGGTCAGCCCCATCCGGGCCTGGAGCCGTCCGAAGTCTGGCCGCCCTGTGCTGTCGGGCGCGACGATCTCACCGTCGAGGACGGCGTGCCCCGTGTGCGCCGCCGCGCGCAACAACGCCGAGATCAGCTCCGGGTAGCTCCGACCGAGATCGAGTGCGTTCCGGCTGGAGAGCGTCGCCGTGCCGGCATTGGCGTCGACGACGGCGATGGCGCGGATGCCGTCCCACTTCATCTCGATGGCCCACTCATCTTCGTCGTCGAGCTCCGTGCGCTCCGCGAGCGTCGCCAGCATCGGCGCCAGCTCGCCGCGTTGCCGCATCTCGTTGGCAACCGCGCCGGAGCTCTCGGCGCTCTGCCTGCTCCAGTCGTGGTCGGGCTTCTGTGCCTTCATGCGATGCAGCAGCCAGGACGCCCCTTTGCCGTCGACGGCCGGGGTGGTGCGGATGAGTGCAACCCGGGTCGGAGCGCCCAGGCCGCCGCCCGCTCGTCCGTGCAGGGAGACGATCACCTCGTCCTCTCGCCACTTCTCGAGCTCGTAGTCTCCGGTATCCCAGATCTCCACCGTTCCCGCGCCGTACTCCCCGCGCGGGATCACGCCCTCGAAGTCCGCATACTCGACCGGGTGATCCTCGGTCTGCACCGCGAGTCGATTGTGTTGCGCATCGCTGGGAAGGCCCCGCGGCAGCGCCCAGGACACGAGCACCCCGTCGTGCTCGAGCCGGAAGTCGAGGTGGTGGGCTCGTGCCCGGTGTTCCTGGATCACGAATCGCCGGCCCGGCCCGCCCCGATAGGAATCCGGCATCGGTTCCGGGGTCTTGGAGGCGTCGCGGCGCTCGCGGTAGTGCGCCAGCCGATCGCCGCCGGCCGGGGCGCCGGCCAACGCCGCCATCGGGTCGCCGCGGTCCGTGATGCGCCGGATGGTCTCCCGGTAGTCCAGCTGGCGGAGGTCTTTGGACATCAGTTCGCGCCAGGTGCGGGGTGCGGCGACCATCGGGCGAAGCTTGCCCCGCAAGGAGTACGGGGCGATCGTCGTCTTGGCGGCCCGGTTCTGGCTCCAGTCGATGAACACCTTGCCGGGCCGGAGTGCGCGCGACATCGAGCTCACGATGTCGTTCGGGTGCTCGGCCTCCAGCGCCCTGGCCAGCTCGTGGGCGACCTCGGTGACGTCATCGGAGGACTGGCTCCCGTCGAGCGCGGCGTAGAGGTGGATTCCCTTGCTCCCGCTCGTGACCGGGATCGGGTCGAGCCCCATGTCCCGGAGGATTCCGCGCGCCAGCGCGGCGACCTCCGCGCAGTCGGCGAGGGGAACCCCCTCGCCGGGGTCGAGGTCGAGGACGAAGCGGTCGGGGTTCTGCTTGCGCCCCTGCGCGTCGAACCGCCACTGCGGCACGTGGATCTCGAGTGCGGCGATCTGGCCCAGCCAGGTGAGCGTGGCCACGTCGTTGACGAGCGGGTAGCTGTTCGCGTGGTCGGAGTGTTCGATGACGCCGCGGGCGAGCCACGTCGGCGCGGAATCGCCGAGGTCCTTCTGGAAGAACACAGCGCCGGGTTCCTCGGCGGTGCCGACTCCGTGCACCCAGCGTTTGCGCGTCGCCGGCCGATCCTTCACGTGGGGGAGCATGACGTCGGCCACGGACACGTAGTACTCGATCACGTCTGCTTTGGTCGTCCCGGTCTCCGGGTAGAGAACCTTCTCGAGGTTCGTCAGCGTGATCGTACGCCCACCGACGGAGACAACGGATTGCTGCTTCGATGCCATGCCCTGAGCATGCGTCCCTAGACGCTCGCCCGCAAGGGGTGTGTACTGGAGCCATGAGAGCGATCTGGAAAGGCTCGGTTGCATTCGGATTGGTGAACGTGCCGGTCAAGCTTTACAGCGCGACCGAGGACCACGACATCACGCTCCATCAGGTGCACGACAAGGACGGCGGCCGGATCCGCTACCAACGCAAGTGTGAGGTGTGTGGGCGCATCGTCGAGTACGAGCACATCGATAAGGCGTACGCGGATGACGAGCACACCGTCGTGCTCAGCGACAAGGAACTGCGCGGTCTCCCAGAGGAACGCAGCCGCGAGATCGAGATCGTCGAGTTCGTGCCGAGCGCGCAGCTTGACCCGATCATGCTCGACCGCAGCTACTACCTGGAACCGGACTCAACATCGCCCAAGGCCTACGTGCTGCTGCGACGCACCCTGGAGTCCACGGATCTGACGGCCATCGTGCACTTCGCGCTGCGGCAGAAGACACGCCTCGGCGCACTGCGCGTGCGCGGAAAGGCGCTCATGTTGCAGTCGCTGCTGTGGGACGACGAGGTCCGCGCGCCGGAGTTCCCTGCGCTCGAGACCCGGGTGAACATCGCGAGCAAGGAGCTCGAGATGTCCTCAGCGCTCGTGAGCTCTTTCGCCGCCGACTTCGATCCGTCGCAGTATCACGACGAATACCAGGCCCAGCTGCGCAAGCTCATCGACGAGAAGCTCAAGACCGGGAAGGTCGTCGACACGGCCGTCACCTTCGGCAAGGAGCCGGAGGCGGGCGGCGACGTCATCGACCTGATGGATGCGCTGCGTCGGAGCATCGAGAAGAACAAGTCGGCGACGGGGCGCGGCAAGCAGAAGGCGGCGAAGGCGCCGGCACGCAGCAGCCGCACGAAGGCAGAGAAGGGCGCGTGAGCGCGACTGATGCCGCGCGGTTGCGCAAATGAGCAAGGCTCAGAGAACCGAACGAGCGTAGACTGAGTACAGGTTGTCCAGCCCAGACCCCGCCGGCAATCAGGACACTCGCGAGGCTGCTGTTCGACTTCTCCAATGCCAGGCGGCATGGTGTTGAGCGGAATGGGAAGTGCACAATGGGAGCCATTGTTTACGGAGCAGAGCGCCGGATACACGTCGACGATCGCACCTTGGCCCACGTGAAATCGGTGGTTGTCACCAAGCTGCGGCGGCAGGAATCCTTCACACTCTCGTGCCTGCAGGTGCAGGGCGAACCGGGAAGCCGGATCTCGCTCTGGATCCACCCATCGATCCCCCTCCAGTTCGAGTTCGACACCGCCGACCGCCATGAGCTCAATCGAGAGTGGTTGACGAGTCTCATGGTGAGCGCGAACGCCTCCGGCGACCTCCGGATCGACGACGAACCGATCGTGGCAGTGGCCTGACGCGCGGAGTCGGTGTCCCGGAGTAGTTTGGTCAGTGGACCAGGACGACTGTGGAGCACCGGGGAGGTGACGCGCGATGAGCAGGGACTTCGACGACATCGTCGCCGGGCTTTCGAACTTCGACGGTCACGAAGCGGAGCTGACCGGGCCGATTCTCGAGACGATTCCGGTGACCGGTGTCTCCATCGCGACGCTGGGAGAACTGCTCGGATCTGAGACGGTGTCGGCCAGCGATCTGCAGGTCGCGCGCCTCGACGAGTTGCAGTTCGATCTAAACGAGGGTCCGTGCTGGGATGCACTCGCCGAGATGCGGCCGATGCTGGAACCCGATGTGCGCATGCAGCCTGGTGGCCGGTGGCCGGCGTTCTCCGAAGCCCTGCAGACAGAGAACGTCGGCGCGATCTTCGCGTTCCCCATGACGGTGGGCACGCTGCGGGTCGGCGCCGTCGACCTGTACAACACCGACCCGGGCGAACTGAGCCCGCTCTTCGTGGCTCAGGCGACGGAACTCACTGCGGCGCTGAGTCGCTACGTTCTGCGGCGCGCCCTGCGTCAGGCAGGGTCTCCTGATGCCGAGGGCACGGGCCACGCGCGGCGCACCATCCATCAGGCGACCGGGTTCGTCATCGCCCAACTCGGCGTTTCGGCCGACGACGCGTATCTCCTCCTGCAGGGGCAGGCGTTCGCCGAAGGTCGCAGCATGAGTGAACTGGCCGCTGACATCATCGAGCATCGCTTTCGCTTCGTGGTCGATCAGAACGGGATCGAGGAACTGTCATGACGGTGAACATCACACGTGATGAGGAGCTCTTCGAGATCTTCGTCACGCTCGCCGACACCCTCGTTGACGAGTACGACGTCGTTGAGCTGCTGCAGTCCCTCGTCGACTCCTGCGTCTCGCTGTTCGACGTCGCTGCGGCCGGCCTGCTCCTGGTGGACGACTCCGACGCGCTGGACCTCGTCGCGTCCACGAGCGAGGAGAGCCGGCTGGTCGAGCTGATGCAGCTCAGCGCGGAAGACGGTCCGTGCATCGAGTGTTTCCGTACCAGCACGACGGTGTCGATCTCCGACATCCGCGAGAGTCCGGCCGAGTGGGTGCGCTTCCGGGCGGCCGCGGAGGAACAGGGATTCGGCTCCGTCACCGCATTGCCCATGCGCCTGCGGTCAACCACGATCGGCACACTCAATCTCTTCCGCGCCCCGGTGGGGGAGCTGAACGCCCGCGACATCCGGGCGGCGCAGGCGCTGGCGGATGTTGCAACGATCGGCATCCTGCACGAGCGCACGATCCGTGCGGGCAACGAGACACGCGATCAGCTGCAACACGCGCTCAACTCGCGAACAACGATCGAGCAGGCGAAGGGTGTGATCGCCTTCACCCACACCGTCTCAATGGACGAGGCCTTCGCCCGTTTGCGCGATTACTCGCGGGCGAATCGCATTCCGCTCGCCACTGTCGCGGCGCAACTCGTCGCCCGCGAACTCATCATCTGAGCAGTGCCGACGCTAGCCGAGCGAGCTCGGGTGCTCGCGCACATACGCCTCCGCTTCTGCCTCCGGAAGCACGATCATGCCGCGGTCGCTCACTGAGGTGAGTTCCAGCGCGCGAATCCAGACGGGGTTCAGCGTCGGCGAGGTGTTGCCAAGGAAGTGGAACTGCAACGGAATGGCCGGCGACAGCCACAGGCTCACCCGCCCCGATCCGCTGGCGGCCGGCACCACCCAGCTGAGGTAGAACGATTCCTGGCGTCTGAGCTTGCCGCCGATGGCAGCCTTCACATGGGAGAGCGTACGGTCCTCCATCGGGTATGACGTCTCTGCGCCATAGATCAGTTCGCCCATGCACACAGCTTGCGATAGCCGGATGGACTTTGCAAGATGCGCTGACGTCGCCTGCGCCCCGTGCTCCGCCCGGCACTGTCACACCCGTTGCGGCAGGCGCTGGTCTTCTGCGGAGCACGAGCGCATGCTGGGGTCATGGGGCAACTCGTCTATGCAGTCTCGCCCCCGTTCGACTTCGATGACCGGGTGCTCTCCCACGTGAAGATCGTGGTCGGGGCCAAGCTGCGTCGCAAGGAGTCGTTCTACCTCGGGTGGACGGTGCCGAGCGCGAAGGGCTCCGGCAGAATCGCGATCTGGATCTCGCCGTCGATTCCGCTGCAGTTCCGCTTCCGGAGCGCCGCGCCTGGGGAGATCAACCGGGTGTGGATTCGGGCGATGGAACTGTCGGCGATGGGCGAGGGCGGAATGCTCGTGATCGACGAGGACGATGCCGAGGAGTACGTGCGTCAGCACGCCTAGAGAGCCTCAAACCTTTCCACGGTCGCCCTCCACTCTCGCGATCCCCGCACCTCCCGCTCCACCTGGCGCTTGAAGTCCCTGAGGTCCGTGTTCACGTGCACCCCGTCGAGCAGGATCAAGGGAACGTAGCTCTCGGCCGTGTCCTCGCGCTGCCACTCCACCGAGATCGCGATTCGTGTGCGCTGTTCTCCGAGCGATTCGAATGTCACCTCGCCGCGCGGAGCGGCGCCAACCACGTTCGAGAGATCGGTCATTCGCGAGAGCTCGGCGGCTGCGGCGGCGGCCCCGCGAGTGCTCGGCACGCCGTTGACCAGCACGGTCCACTGAGTCGCCTGGGCGGATACCGGCTGAGGGCTCGCTCCATCTGGCGCGCCGACACGCTGCCAGAATTCGACGGTGCTGTCGATGCTGGCATCCACGTCGATGGTCGTCGACACCCGGCTCTTCATCGCTCTCCCGACCCGCCCCAACTCCTCGGCCTGACAACCCCACGGTAGGTCGGAGCGGGCCGGACCGATACGGGCTTGAACCGCCGCGCGCGGTTGTGGTACCCGCGCTGTGTCGGCGAGCGGCACCGGCATCTCGCTCGCGCGGACGGCGGTGCGCCCATGGAGATATTCGGCTGTCAAGCCCCTCGCTCCCGCCCGGACACCGTTGTAGCGTGCTGTCACGCCTCGGTGCCGCCATTTCCGAGGCGAGGAAGCGTGGCCGGGTTTCCGGTGGGCATTTCGGTGCCGGCTCCCGTGCGGCGGCCCCCTCGAATCATGCGTCCCATCGGAGGGGCCGCCCGTACTCTGCGGCGCGACCAGGCACCGGCCGGGTCGCTGTGGCTCGGCTGGTGAGCGAGGGATCGGGGTGGATGATCATGTTTGAGCGTTTCGAGAGCCAGCGTGACGTGTACGGATACCGGCTCGGCGCGACGCTCACGATGGAACACGACTGGCTCGGAATTCTGCCGCTGCTGATCGACTCCGCCCGCTCCGATGAGGTCGAGGACTTCTTTGAGTATCGCGCGGCGCAGACCCGCCACCAGATCGAGGAACTCAACGGCCTGTTCGAAATGTTGGACCTTGCGCCGGCGCAGTATCCGTCACCGGCGTCGAGCGCACTGGTGCGATCGGAGACAGCGTTCCTCGGCAAGTGCGCGCCCGAGCTGCGCGAAGGTGCGGCCGTGGCATCCGCGATGATGCTCGACGGCGTCCGGCTGGCGGCGTACACGATCCTCTACGACGCCTTGCCCGGTGATGTTCACCCGATGGCACGGGTCAAGGTCGAGAGTCTGCTCGCGGATGTGCGGCGCGCACACGGCGAGCTCAAGACCGTGCTGCGGACAGTCGGGAGCCGAATGCCGGGGACGGCGGCCGGCAGCCCCGAATCGAGTGAGGGAGCGGCATCGTGAGCGATGAGCGCGAACGGCCGCGCGAGGCGGCCGAGCAGTCCGAGACACGCAGACGTGACGCCGAGGAGCGTGAGGGGGCCGAGATCAATGAGCTCGACGCCGACAATGAGGTCGAGCAGGACACGATCGAGACGGTCGACCCCGACAACCCGCCGGCGTAGCCGGCACGAGCGCAGCGAAGCGGCGCGCTCGCCTATGGGGGAGCGCTGATGAGTGAGTCGGCCGCGGCCAGGGCTGCGGATGCC
The DNA here is from genome assembly GCF_004217495.1 of Microterricola gilva. Taxonomy (NCBI): domain Bacteria; kingdom Bacillati; phylum Actinomycetota; class Actinomycetes; order Micrococcales; family Microbacteriaceae; genus Microterricola; species Microterricola gilva. The sequence continues at coordinate 2,957,280 of NZ_SHLC01000001.1, read as the reverse complement.
GCAGGCGCGGGGGAGAGCGAGAAGGAACGCCTCGACCGAAACTGGAACGAGCTGCTCCAGGAGCTCCGGGTCGTGCAGACCGGAACGCAGATCATCACCGGCTTCCTGCTGACCGCAGTGTTCCAGTCGCGCTTCGAGGAACTGGACACGTTCCAGCTTGCCACGTACCTCCTGCTCGTCGCCACGTCGATCCTGACGACGATCGCCGGTCTCGCACCCGTGAGCCTGCACCGCTACCTCTTCAGGAGGAGGGCGAAGGACAAGGTCCTGGCCCACGCGGACCGCTTCGCCCAGCTGACGCTCATCGGCGTCGCCGTCACCGTCGTCGGGATCGGAATGCTCATCTTCGACTTCGTGCTCGGCCGTTTCTGGGGGATCGCGGCGGCCGTGGTGATCGCCATCGTGTTGATCGCGGTCTGGGTCCTCGTGCCGGTGCGGGTGCGTGCCGCCGACCGTCCCGAGCACACGCCCCAAAATTGACTTTGCGTCATCTTTACGGCCCGCCGTCGTGACGGGCGCCGCGGATGCTGAGAAGATGAAGCTATGTCAATGCAACGACCTCCCGCCGCACGCCCCGAGGGGCTCAGGGAGCGCAAGCGTCGAGCGACGGAGAACGCGATCGAACTTGCGGCGGTCGAACTCGCGCTCGAGAAGGGCCTCGCTGAGGTCACGGTCGCCGAGATCTGCGAGCTTGCAAAGATCTCACGCAGCACCTTCTTCAACTACATGCCCAACCGTGATGCGGCGATCATGGGCCGCCCGATCGCGCTGGTGCCCCGCGAGCTCGCGTTCGCCCTGCTGGACGATGCCGACGGCAACGTCCCGCTCGGCCTGCTGCGCATCACGGTCGCATCGATCGGGCACAACGGGGTCAACGCACCCGTTGCCGCCGGCCGTCGGCGCCTCGTGAGTGAGCAGCCGGATGCCGCCAGGCTGCAGCACGCGACGCTGGGCGAGCTGCGGACCGCGCTGCTCGAGCTGACCGTCGAATGGCTGGGCGCGCGACCGGAAGGGCGCGCGCTGCCGGACATCGCCGTGCAGCGCGAGGCCCTGCTGCTCGTCGGCATCGCAGGCACCGCCGCCGAGGTGCTGATCGAGGAGTGGGCCAACGCCGACGGCGAGCTGCAGATCTCGGAGCAGAGCTTCCACACCGCGATCGCCGAACTCGGCGCGGTGCTGCACCGCGGCTAGCGGGCGCGCACCGCCGCGAGGCTCTCGCGCACGATGGCCAGGCCGCGCAGCAGCTCGTCATCGCTGATGGTGAGGGCCGGCAGGAACTTGAGCACCTCGTCGCGGGCGCCGGAGGTCTCGATCACGAGTCCGCGCTCGAAGGCCGCGGCAGAGACCGCGCCGGCGAGCTCGGGGTGTGACGTCGAGGCGATGCCGTACATGAGGCCGCGGCCGCGCACCTCGAAGGCGATCTCGGGGTTCTCGGCGGCGATGGCCACCAGCTCGCCACGCAGCAGCTCCGATTTGCGGGTGACCTCATCGGTGAACACCGAGTCGGCCCAGTAGGCGTCGAGCGCGGCCCGCGCGGTGATGAATGCGAGGTTGTTGCCGCGGAACGTTCCGGTGTGTGCACCCGGCTGCCAGACATCGACCTCGCGGCGCATCAGCACGAGCGACATGGGCAGGCCGGACGCCGAGATCGACTTCGACACCGTGACGATGTCGGGAACGATGCCGGCATCCTCGAAGCTGAAGAAGGCACCGGTGCGGCCGGTTCCGGCCTGGATGTCGTCGACGATGAGCAGGATGCCGCGCTCGTGCGTGATCGCGCGGAGGCGCTGCAGCCACGCGGCGCTCGCCACGTTGATGCCGCCCTCGCCCTGCACGGCTTCGACGATGACGGCTGCTGGCAGGTCCAGACCGCTGCCGGTGTCATCGAGCATCTTCTCGAACAGGTCGAGCGTGTCGATGTCGGCGCCGAGGTAGCCGTCGTACGGCAGGCGGGTCACGTTGTCGAGCGAGGTGCCTGCGGCGTCCCGGTACTTCTTGTTGCCGGTCGCCGCGAGCGCGCCCATGCTCAGGCCGTGGAAGCCGTTGGTGAAGGCGACGACGTTGCTGCGGCCGGTTGCCTGGCGGGCCACCTTGAGCGCGGCCTCGACGGCGTTGGCGCCGGTCGGGCCGGTGAACTGGATCTTGTAGTCGAGCCCGCGGGGCGCGAGGATGCGGGCCTCGAAGGCCTCGAGGAACGCCTTCTTGGCGCTCGTGGCCATGTCGAGGCCGTGGATGATGCCGTCGCGCTGCAGGTACTCGATGAGGGCCTGCGTGAAGATCGGGTTGTTGTGACCGTAGTTGAGCACGCCGGCGCCGGCGAAGAAGTCGAGGTACTCGCGCCCGTCCTCGGTGCTGAGCACCGAGCCGCTCGCCGAGTCGAAGACCACGGGGAAGGAGCGGATGTACCCGCGCACCTCTGATTCGATGCGGTCGAAAATGTCGAGGTCGCTCATAGCTTCACTTCCTGTGGATCGGTTGGTCGCCGGTCTTATCGTGCTCATTGCTGGTCTGCCCGATAAGCCTAACGAGTCGAGGCTGTGCTTCCGGTGTGGCGCGAGGCGTGGGCAGAGAAGTGATTGCGCGCGCCTCAAAGCTGGCGCAGGCTGGGGGAATCACGTTGGACCGCCGAGAAAGGGGCAGGCCATGCCGTACGCGAAGCCGGGCAAGCACGAGAAACTCGAGCACAGGGGCCGCGAGTTCACGCTCGACAAGGACGAGTCTGGGAACTGGCAGATCACGGATGCCGCAGGCACCCACTACGGGTGGATCGAGGTGATCACGCGGCACGGTGCCGACCACGACCCCGTCTACAACGGCTACCTCGTCGGTCACCCGACCTTCTCCCACTTCGGCTCGGACTGGCGAGGCATCACGGGGTCGCTGGTGAACGACTTCGACGGTGAGCACCGATTCGCGGAGTGAAGCGGCTGATTCAGTCCAGCTGGCCGGGGCCGACGAGCACGCGCCACACCCACTCGGCCGCGGTCTCGACCGCTGGGCGGGGTTCCCTGGACAGCCACGTCTCGATCACGGCGAGTACGGACCCGGCGATGCCAGCACCCACGACGTCGAGGGGAACGCCCTCGAAGGCTCGTGACCCGGATTCGAGCACGCCGGCGCTGGCGGCGCTCGCGAACCGTGCGCGGAGCCTGGCGGATGCGACGGAGGAGCCACGCTCGCCGAGCACGATCCGGTAGAGCTCCGCATTCGTCTCGAAGTGCGCCAGGTAGGCCACGAAGTCGGCTGGGGCGTGCACGGGGAGACCGCCGTCGAAGCTGGGAACACGGGCGCCAGCCTGCAGCTCGGCGGCATCGAGCGCGTCAGCCAGCAGGGTCTCCTTGTCGGAGTAGTGCTGGTAGAAGCTGCTGCGGTTCACCCCGGCCCGGGCGGCGATGTCGCCGACCGTGATCTCGTCGAGCGCCCGCTCGCGGGCGAGCTCAAGCAGCGCCTGCTGCAGGCTGCTGCGTGTGCGCTCGACTCGGGTGTCCATGCCCCAAGTCTGGCAGCGATTCGCGCGTCCCGCTGCCAGTTTGCCGACAGTTGTCGGATTTCCGCCAGAAGTCGGTTACTCTGGCGGCACAGAGGCAGAGCTCCGGCCACGATGGGCGGAGCGGGACGAAAGGACTCTCAGATGGCAACGGATCCGAAGCCGCTCACCGGCAACAGCACCATCGGCGAATGGCTCGCCCACCCCGCGGGTGGCCCGGCGGTGAAGGGTCTGCTCGCGGCATCCGGTGCCAGCGAGGAGTCGCTCGCCCCGGTCCTCGGCCTGCCGCTGCAGCAGCTCGTGGCGCTCAGCCAGGGGCAGATGCCGCAGTCGGTCATCGACGATCTGGTGAAGTCGGTCAACGGCGGAGTGATTCCGGAGACCGAGGCCACCGGATGGCAGGAGAAGGTCACCTCGGGGCGCTTCTCCGGCAAGACCGTCGTCGTCACCGGGGCGGCCTCCGGCATCGGCCGGGCCACCGCGAGCCGCATCGCACGGGAAGGCGGCCGCGTCGTGGCCGTCGACATCTCGGCCGAGAAGCTCGCCGAGTTCGCCGCGTCGATCCCCGGCGCCGAGATCGTGACCGTCGCAGGCGACATCACGAAGCAGGAGTCGGTCGACGCGATCATCGCCGCTGCCGGCGAGCGCATCGACGGCCTCGCCAATGTGGCCGGCATCAACGACGACTTCTCGCCGCTGCACGAGACGAGCGACGCGATGTGGGACCGCGTGATCGGGGTCAACGTGACCGGCACCTTCAAGCTCACGCGCGGTGTGCTCCCCGCGATGATGGCAGCAGGAGCCGGTTCCGTGGTGAACGTCTCCAGCGAGGCCGGACTGCGCGGCAATGCCTCCGGCAACGCGTACACCGCTTCCAAGCACGCGGTCATCGGCCTCACCCGCAGCGCCGCCTTCATGTACGGCCCGCACGGCATCCGCGTGAACGCGGTCGCGCCGGGTGGGGTCGCCACCGGCATCCCGTTCCCCCCGCACGTTTCTGAGGCCGGCCAGGCACGCCTGCAGCCGTTCCAGTCGGCGATCCCCTCGCTGGCGACCGCCGAGCAGCTCGCCGCGTCGATCACCTTCCTGCTCAGCGATGACGGAGTGAACATCAACGGCGCGACGTTGCCGTCCGACGGCGGCTGGTCGGTGCAGTAGACCGCGCCGATTACTCTCCCCGGCCGCCGCATTCAGGCGTAGCGTCGTGCCATGGACGGCGAGAAGCGAGCCGATGGCGCGGCTGTGCGCTGGCGGCCGGGACGAAGCGGTCGGCGGCGGCCACCGGCGTGGACGCGGGCGCTCGCCGAGGGCGAGGATGCCGGCTTCTTCGGCCCGGGCAGCGCGGTGTGGGCGGTCAACGGCTCGCTGACGACGTTGGTCGCCGGCATTCGGGCCCTGCTCCTGCAGTCGCTGCACCCCGGCGCGATGGCCGGCGTGCACGACTGGTCGCACTACCGCGACGACCCGCTCGCGCGGCTTGACGGCACCGTGCGCTGGGTCGCGACCGTGACATTCGGCGACACACGCAGTGCCACGGCGGCATCCGCGTTCGTCTCCCGTCTGCACGAGCACGTCACCGGCAGCTATGTCGACGCCCGCGGTGTCGAGCGGCCGTACGCGGCGAACGACGAGGAGCTGCTGCGCTGGGTGCATGACGCATTCACCGAGGCATTTCTCGGCGCCCATCTGATCTGGGGTGGGCCGATCCCGGGCGACGGTGATGCCTATGTGCGGGAGTGGGCCCAGGCCGGCAGGCTCATGGGTGTGCGGCGACCGCCGCAGAGCGTCGCCGAACTGCGTGCCGAGATGGCGGGGTTCCTGGTCGATGCGAAGCCGGACGCGCGGGTGGCGGAGGCCGTGCGGTTCCTCCGCAGGCCGGGGCTGCCAGGCATGACCGGGCGGCTGTACCCGATTCTCTTCGGGGGTGCGGTGGCTTCGCTCGACGCCGGCAGCCGATCGTTGCTCGGCCTGCGCCGGCCGTGGTGGCCCGCGATCACGATGACGAGGGCGTTCCTCGTGCTGGGTCGGCGCGTGCTCGGCCCGGTTTCGCCGAGCGAGCAGAACGCGCGAGCCAGGGTGGCGCGGCTCGGCGCAGATCCGGCCAATGCAGATCCGATCGGCGCAGATCCGGTCAACGCACATCCGGTCAACGCAGATCGAGCCGCATCAGCACGCGAGGAAAACCGTTGAGCACGGAGTCGGTGTCCGCAGCCTTCGCGAAGCCGGCCCGCTCGAAGAGCGCCATGGTGCCAACGTAGGCCATCGTGAGATCGACCTTCTCGCCCCGGTTGTCGACGGGGTAGGCCTCGATCGCCGGAGCACCGCGCTCCCTGGCGAAGGCCACGGCGCCAGCGACGAGTTCGTGTGAGATGCCCGTTCCGCGGTGCCCCGGCCGCACGCGCAGGCACCAGATCGACCAGACGTCGAGCTCGTCGACGTGCGGAATCTTGCGGTTGCGGGCGAATCCGGTGTCGGCCCGTCGGTGCACACCGGCCCAGCCGACGACCTCGTCGCCGTCGTAGGCGAGCACCCCGGGCGGGGGATCCTCCCCGCACAGTTCCCGCACGCGCTCGCCGCGGGCCGGGCCGTGCAGCGCGAGGTTCTCCTTCGACGGGATCCGATAGCTCAGACACCAGCAGACATTCGCATCCGGCCGCTTCGGGCCCACCATCGCGCGCACGTCGTCGAACACGCTCGCCGCGCGCACCTCGATCGCCACGGACACGGCCTCCTGGTCGTCAGTCGGCGGCGTGGCCGTCGAAGAGGTGGGTGGGAACCGGGCCGAACGGGGCGGAGCGCACGCGCAGCCGCCGTCGATCATCTGCCTCGAAGCCTGCGGCGGCGAGGAGCGCAGCCGCATCACGATCCCAGTGGCAACCGTGGCAGAATCGGGCGGAGAACGGCGTCGCGACACGCTGCACCGCCCGCTTCAGCGTCCCCGGCGGGGCGACGACATGGTCGATGAAGACGACGCGGCCGCCGGGAACGAGCACGCGTCGCACCTCGGCGAGGGCGACGGCCGGATCGCTGACCGAGCAGAGCACGAAGGTGCCGACGACGGCATCGACCGAGTCGTCCGGCAGGGGTATCGACTCGCAGCGTGCGTCGAGCGGCACGGCGGCGTGGCCCCACTCCTTGGCGCGGGTGGCCAGCTCGCTGCGGCGCGCGGCATCCGGTTCGAGGCCGATCCAGAGCACATCCGGGTGCAGGGCGCCGAAGTTGACGCCCTCACCCGCGCCGATCTCGAGCACGCGCCCGCGCAGCCGCGAGACGAACTCGCGTTCGAGCTCTTCCAGTTCGTCATCGCCGACGAGGGCCGGCGCGGGCTCGGCGGTCATGTGTGCGATCGCATCGCGAGAATGGACATGGTCTCCCCTTCTCGAACCCCGGTGACCACTCTGCCACCGCCGCGCGGTCGAGGCAATGCGCTCGGCGCACAGGCCATTCACAGCCCGGAGGGGCTCTGGGCAGGAATACTCCCGCGCCGCCAGCGTTGAAGTTGAGCGTAAGGCACTCAAGTTTGACCAGGGAGGTTTCGTGCCCGAGAACTTCACCCCAGATGGCGGCAACTCGTTCGACGAGTTCCTCGCCCGTTACCTCGATGGCGAGCGGGCGCGCTCCGCGCGGTCGATCGACCTCAGCAAGTTCCTGACCGCGAGCACCCAGCAGATCCTGGCCGCGGCCGGGCGCTTCGCGCTCGAGCGGGGCCAGAACGAGCTCGACGCGCTGCACATCCTGCGCGTCATCATCGACGAGGATGCCGCCCGCGCGGCCGTCTCACGTCTCGGCGTCGATCCGGGCGCCATCGCCGCGGCCGCCGAGAAGCGCCTGCCGCAGGCCTCCGAGCATGCCGCGACGCGGCCGCCGGCCATCACGCCCTCCGCCCAGCGTGCGCTCTTCCACGCCTACCAGGTGGCGCGCGCGTCCGGCTCGACGTACATCGAACCCGAGCACCTCTTCTTCGCCCTCGTGCTCAACCAGGATTCCCCGGCCGGCCAGGTGCTCGCCCACGCCGGCGTCACCGCTGAGGCGCTGACCCAGGGCATGCGCGAGACCGTCGACGCCGGCGGAGCGGCGACGGCCGGCGAGCAGGAGGAGGAGCAGTCGGCATCCGACACCCCGATGCTCGACAAGTTCGGCACCGATCTCACCGAGCTGGCCCGCAGCGGTCGGCTTGACCCCGTGATCGGACGTGCGGACGAGATCGAGCAGACCATCGAGATCCTCAGCCGCCGCACCAAGAACAACCCGGTGCTCGTCGGAGAGGCCGGCGTCGGCAAGACCGCGATCGTCGAGGGCCTGGCCCGGGCGATCGTCGACGGCTCCGTGCCTGCACAGCTGCGGGGCAAGCGCGTCATCGCGCTCGATCTGCCCGGCATGCTCGCTGGAACGCGCTACCGCGGCGATTTCGAGGAACGCCTCACCAAGGCCATCGACGAGATCGCCGGCCACAGCTCCGAGATCATCGTCTTCATCGACGAGGTGCACACGGTCGTCGGCGCGGGCGGGGCTGGCGAGGGCGGCATGGATGCCGGAAACATCCTGAAGCCGCGGCTTGCCCGAGGCGAACTCCACCTCGTCGGCGCCACGACGCTCGCCGAGTACCGCACGATCGAGAAGGACTCGGCGCTGGAGCGCCGCTTCCAGCCCGTGCGCGTCGGCGAGCCGTCGATCGAGGATGCCGTGCTCATCATGCAGGGGCTCCGCCCCGCGTACGAGGAGCACCACGGCGTGCGCTTCACGGATGCCGCGCTGCGCGCCTCCGTCGAGCTCTCGGCCCGCTACCTCAGCGACCGCGTGCTGCCGGACAAGGCGATCGACCTGATCGACCAGGCCGGCGCCCGGCTTCGGCTCCGTCTCGGCTCCACGCAGGACGTCTCTGCGCTGATCGAGCGCCTCGCCGTGCTCGAGGCGGACAAGAACGCGGCCGTCTCGGCCGAGCACTACGAGCGGGCCTCGCAGCTCCGTGACGAGATCGTGGCCGTGCAGCGGCTGCTCGACGACGCGACCGCCCCTGGCGGGCCTGGAATCGATGCCGTCGCGTCGTCTGCCACAGTCGACGAGAGGGAGATCGCCGAGGTGATCGCCCGTGCGACGGGAATCCCCGTCAGCCGTCTCACCGAGGGCGAGCGCGATCGGCTCGCGGCGCTCGAGGGCGAACTGCACGAACGTGTGATCGGACAGGACGACGCGGTGACCGCCGTCGCCAAGGCCGTCCGTCGCAGCCGCACCGGAATGGGGGACGCGAACCGCCCCGTCGGCAGCTTCCTCTTTCTCGGGCCGACTGGTGTCGGCAAGACCGAGCTGGCCAAGGCACTCGCCGGGTCGCTGTTCGCGTCCGAGGCTGCCGTCATCCGCTTCGATATGAGCGAGTTCGGCGAGCGGCACACGGTGTCGCGCCTGGTCGGTGCCCCTCCTGGCTACGTCGGCTACGACGAGGCCGGTCAGCTCACCGAGCGCGTGCGGCGCAACCCGTACTCGATCGTGCTGTTCGACGAGATCGAGAAGGCCCACCCCGACGTCTTCAACCTGCTGCTGCAGGTGCTGGACGACGGTCGCCTCACCGACGGCCAGGGGCGGACAGTCGACTTCCGCAACACCGTCGTCATCATGACGTCGAACATCGGCAGTGAGTTCCTCACGTCCCGTTCCGGGGCGATGGGCTTCGTCGGTGGCGCCGCGGACGACACGACCGGCTTCGGCTCGGCCGAGGCGCTGCGCGAGCGCGTGATGGGCAAGCTGCGCGAGGCGATGCGGCCGGAGTTCCTCAACCGCATCGACGAGATCGTGCTGTTCGGCAAGCTCGACAAGCCGCAGCTGCGGCAGATCGTCGGACTCCTGCTCGCTGCGACCGCCGAGCGGCTCGCCGCCCGCTCGATCCACATCGAGGTGACGGATGCCGCCATCGACTGGCTCGCCGAGCACGGCTACCAGCCGGAGTACGGCGCGCGGCCGCTGCGCCGGCTCATCCAGCGCGACGTCGATGACCGCATCGCCGAGCTGCTGGTGAACGGCGTGATCGGCGACGGCGGAGCGATCACCGTCGACGCGGTCGACGGTGCGCTGAGCGTGACGGATGCCGCATCCGCGCTGCCGGCGCCGCTGGCGGCCTGACCGCTCCCGCTCGCAACACGAGCAGCCACGGACCGAGACGTGCCGTCGCCCTGACAGGGCGACGGCACGCCCGGCGTTGTGCTTCGTTGAGCGTCGGCGGTCAGCGTTCTGCCAGACTTGTGCCACAACGACGGGAATGTGCATGACAACCGAGAACGCGACCCAGGCAACACCGATTCGCCCGCTGACCGACCACTCCCGCTTCGGGCGTCTCATCGAGCGCCGCGACGGCGCCGACTTCCCCTATTACAACGGGGTGCCGATTGAGCTCTCCGTTGCTCGATGGATTCTGCTCTGGATCTCCGTCGCCATTGGGCTCGTGGCACTCATGCTGTTCCCGCAGCCGAACAACGTCGTGGCGATTCTGCCGCGGGCCCTCTTCGTGGCTATCCCGCTCGCGGTGCTCGCACTGGTCGCCGGGAAGCACTGGACGGCGCTGTTCCGTCGCGTGCGCGGTGTGGATGTCGGCAACATGTTCTTCTTCGCTGGCCTCAACATCGCGATCACCGCTGCGGTGGGCGGGATCGTCTCGCTGTTCTTCCCGGTGAGTGCGAACGCTGCGGTCGCAGCGGCGGGCGAGGGTGGGGTGCTCGACACCATCGCGCTCTACCTCGGCAGCGGCATCCAGCTGCTGGGTGAGGAACTCTTCGTCGTGCTGCCGTTCCTGGCCCTCATGTACTTCCTCTTCGCCAAGGCCGGGCTCTCGCGCAAGACCGCGATCATCCTGGCGTGGCTCATCTCGGCCATCTGGTTCGGCGCGGCCCACCTTCCCACGTACGACTGGAACCTCGTGCAGGCGATCGTCGTGATCGGCTCGGCGCGGATCGCGCTGACGCTCGCCTACATCCGGACCAAGAACCTCTGGGTTTCTGTCGGTGCGCACATCATCAACGACTGGGTCTTCATCACCATCGCGGTGATCGCAGCGTCCGCCGCCTGAGCTCAGCCCTGTCGCCGCCCGCGCAACCGCTGGCTGTCACCGGGCCTCCGGCGTAGCATGACTGCCACTTATGCAAGGAGGCATCATGGCGAACCTCGTCGTGCACTTTGAGATCCACGCATCCGAACCGCAGAAGCTCATCGATTTCTACACCGAGCTGCTCGGCTGGACTTTCACCCGCTACGGCGAGATGTCGTACTGGTCGATCGACACCGGTGAGGGCGCGATCAACATGACATCCGAGCTCGGTCGGGGCATCAACGGCGGCCTCACCCAGCGCATGGGGCCGAAACCCGAGGTGGGCGCGCCCGTCAACGGAGTCAACATCGTGATCGGTGTCGACGATGTCGACGGCCTGTTCGCGAAGGGGCTCGCGCTCGGCGCCATCGAGGCGCTGCCACTCGACGACATGGAGGGCATCGGCCGCGTCGGCTACCTGCTCGACCCGGACAACAACGTCTTCGGGCTCATCTCCCCGGTGCTCTCTGACGGCACCAACGTGATGGAACGGATGGGCGGCGCGTAACTCAGACCCGCGCGACCGGCGACGCGTCGAGCGCTGCCCTGGCGAGGAACGTTGACCCGGCCACGGCAGCCGGCATGGTGAACACCGCTCCGAACGGGACCATGTAGAGCAGTTGCGTCGCAACGCCGAAGCCGAGCAGCTGCCAGCGGATGCCGCGGCGAAGCGTGCGCTGCGCCGCGCCGGGGATGGCGCGCGCCTCGAACGCCCGTGAGCTGAGCTCGACCGCCAGCAGCCGACCGGAGAACACGACGCCGAGCACGGGAGCGAGCACACCGCCGATCACGGGGACGAAACCGCTGAGCGCGACGCACACGGCGGTGAGCAGACCGGCTCCGATCAGCCAGAGCGCGCTGCGCACACCGCGCCAGAACCCGGCGCCCTCCGTCGGGCCGTCGCCGCCGAGGTCACGCTCGGCGGCCAACCAGATCCGTTCGTAGAACGGGTCGCCGACGGCGAGGGTCAGCGCCGTGAACGTCACGGCGCTGAGCACGATCGCGGTCGCGAAGAGCACCGTCCCGATTGCAGCGTTCACGATGCTCGGCCACGGCTCCGGCCACGTCTCGTCGAAGGGTGTCAGCCAGTCGACGATCGGCCCCACGTTGAAGCCGAGCGCGACGAGGCCGGCCAGCATCAGCGCGAACACGATGGCGGCCGGCACCAGCCCCAGCATCATGGCGCCGGGCCGGCGGCTCCAGAATGCGAAGCCGCGCAGCAGCAGCCCGACCCCGGACAAGAACTCTCTGACCACGCCATCAGCCTAGGCGCCCCGGTGGCGGGGGAATGTGCGGTGGCGGGCGACGCCGGCGAAGACCAGCGCGATGCCGAGCACGGTTGCGAGCGCGAGCAGCGCCACGGCGGCGAGGGCGGCCGGACCGTCGCCGGTCAGGCAGGCCAGAAGCCAGCTCAATGCTGGTGCGGTCGGGACCGCACCGGCGGTCGATGCGATCACCGGGGGAACGGAGCCGCTGAGTCCGGCCGCCAGGGCGAGCACGGCGATGAGCACAGCCACGAGGCGTCCGACCGAGCCGAGCGCCGCCGCGAGTCCCTGATTCGCGATCGCGAAGACGGCGCCGATCAGCACGCTCGCACCGGCGAAACTCATCCACGCCAGGGGCGTCGTGTTCACCGCGGTGAGCACGGCCACGGCGACGAGCGCGCCCTGGCCGGCTCCGAGCGCGGCGGTGGGGCCGAGCGAGCGCAGCGTGATCGTCCGCGACGGCACCGAGGTCAACAGCAGCCGCGTCGGCACGGCGCGGCGGGCGATGGCGATGACGAGGCCGCCGAGCCAGAGGGCGACGACGGCGAACAGCGGCACCGTCTGCACGCCAGGTGGCACGGCATCCTGATCGGCGAGCACGGGGCGCGAGACCACGGTCGTCAGCGTGCTGATGTCGCTGTCGCTGTACGTGGGGATCTGGGTGACCGCCTGCCCCAGGCCGTCGGCCAACTGGGCGGCGCCGTCGTCGAGCTGCGCGGCCCCGGCGGCGAGGCTCTGCGCGCCGGCGCTCAGCGAGTCCGCCCCGGACGCGGCCTGCCTGCTGCCGGCAGCCACCTCGGTCGCGCCGCCTGCCGATTCGTCGATGCCGGCGACGAGCGCGGGCATGGCCTGGGCCAACTGGGCATTGCCGGATGCCACCTGGCCGGCTCCCGCTGCCAGCGCCGCGGCCTGCTGATCGGCGTTCTGCAGGCGCGCGAGGGCCGCCGTCGCGCGGTCGCAGACGACGCCGGGGGTGAGACAGATCTGCGCCGTCACGGCCGCGAACTGCGCGGTGGCATCGGAGACGGCCGCGGCGAGGCTGCCGACGGCCGCGGCGACGCCGGCAGCACCTGCCGCGAGCTGCGCCGTCTGCGTCGGCAGCGGCTGCGACGCGGCGTCGAGCTGGGCGAGTCCGCTCGCGAGGGAGTCGGCGCCGGCCTCCAGGGAGTCGAGGCCGGTGCTCAGCTGACTCGCCCCATCGGCGAGGGACTGCGCGCCGCTCGACACCGAATCCGCACCGGAGACGAGGCTGGCGGCGCCGTCCGATGCATGCCCGATCTGCTCGTTGATCGTGTTGAACCCCGCGTAGACGTTGTCGAGATACTGCTCGATCAGCTGCTGGTTGACGGCCGCGGCCGCCGCCTCGGTGATGAGCTGCGTGATCGTCGGATCGAGGGCCGCCGACGCCGGGCTCGTCGCGACCTCGAACACGGCCTCCCTGGCGTCGGCTGCCGGTCCTCCGATCGAGGTCGCCGCCGCCGAGAACGACTCCGGGATCGTCACGACGGCCGCATAGCGCCCGGTGCCGAGTCCGAGCGTCGCCTCGTCGCTGTTCGTGAGCACCCAGGTGAAGTTGCTCGTCGACTCGGCAGGGTCGCTCGGCCCCTCAATGAGTCCGGCGGCGAACTGTCGCCCGAGCGGCACCGTGTTGCCGTTCACGGTGACGGGGTCGTCGTTGTTCACGATCGCGGCCGTCACCCTGTCGAGGTTCTGAGTCGGAGCGGCCAGCGCCCAGGCGAGGATCCCGCCGATGAGCAGCGGCACGGCCAGCACGCCGAGCACGGCGAGACGGCCGAGGCGCTCTGATCCGCCCGTCGCCGAGAAGGTGCGCGCCATCAGAGCCCCGCCATCAGCGCACCGCCACTGCGCTCTGTGCCGGCGTGTCGGTCAGCTGCACGGTGCGCAGCTCGACGCCGAGCGGCAGCAGCGCGTCGGCGATGGCGCCGTTCTGGCACGCGAGCACGATCGTCAGCGGGGCGACGGCCCTCCGCCCGCTGCCCTTGCGTGCCTCGCCCAGCGCTCTGCGGATGCCGGCGCGGAGCTCGGGATCGACGAAGCTGTCCGCCGCATCGATGAGCACGATCCCGGGGCGCCGGCGCAGTGCGTCGTGCACGGCACTCACACCGCGGAGCGATGCGTCAAGCAACACGTAGGCTGTGCGGGCGCGCACCGCCGCGGCCCGCGTCGGCAGCACGAAACCCTCCACCTTCACCCGACCGGCACTCACCGGCATCCGCCCGCCGATGGCGAGCAGAATCGCGCTCCGTTCATCGAGGGAACCACCGAGAAGGACGAGCGCCTCGCCCGGGGCGAGCATCAGGTCACACGCCGGGCCGTCTGGAGGCTGCCCGGCAACCCGCATGCCCTCGGCCGCGATCGCGAACTCCACGCCCGGCTCCGGCCAGTCGGCGAGGGCGAACTCGGCGGCCAGTCCCTCGCCCTCGACGTCGAAGTGGGGCAGGGCGCGGTCGAGCCAGCCGGGGATCCACCACGCCCCGCGGCCGAAGCTCACGAGCACGGCCGGGATAAGCGTCATCCGCACGAGGAAGGCATCGATCAGCACGCCGACCGCGAGGCCGAACGCGATGGGCTGGATGTTCGCCTCGCCCTCCGGCACGAACGCGGCGAAGACGGCGAACATGATCAGCGCCGCCGCGGTGACGACGCGCGCCGACGCCGTGAAGCCGCGGTGCACCGAGCCGGTCGGATCGTCGGAGTGCAGGTACTCCTCGCGCATCCGGCTCACCAGGAACACCTCGTAGTCCATGGCGAGGCCGAACAGCACGCCCATCAGGATGATCGGCATGAAGCTGATCACCGAGCCCAGCCCGGCCACGTTGAGCGGGTCGGCGAGGAAGCCGTCGATGAACACGAGGCTGGTGAGCCCGAACGCCGCACCGATCGAGAGCGCGTAGCCGAGCGCTGCGGTGACGGGCACGACGATCGAGCGGAACACCATGGCCAACAGCACGAGCGAGAGACCGACAACGAGCAGGCCGAACGGCAGCAGCGCGCCGGCGAGGCGCTCGGAGATGTCGATGCCGGCCGCCGTGTAGCCGGTGACGGAGAGCCGGACGCCGTACTCCTCCTCGAAGTGGGGCTGCATGGAGCGCAGCGTCGCGACCAGCTCCTCCGTCTGCTCCGAGTCCGGCGCGCCCTCAGGGATCACCTGGACGATGCCGGTGTCGCCGGTCTCGTTCGGGGTCGCCAGCGGCACCGATGCCACCCCGGCGACGGTCGCGATCTCGGCGCCGAGATCGTCCATCAGGGTGACGGGGTCTGTGCTCTGGATGATGGAGCCGGTGACGATCAGGGGGCCGTTGAAGCCGGGCCCGAAGTGCTCCGCGACGAGGTCGTATGTCGTGCGGCCCGGTGTGCCTTCGTCGAGGGAGCCGGCATCCGGCAGTGCGAGGCGCAGCCCGGCCGCCGGGATGGCCGCGAGGCCGAGCAGCACGACGACGGCGACGACGGTGACCAGCGGCCAGCGCGTGACGGCGTGCACCCAGCCGAGGAAGAAGCCGCCGCGTGGCGGAGCGTCCGTCGGGGTCTCGGCCGGACCGGCCTCGGTGAGCTCTGCCTCGGCGGGCTCCGCCTCGGCCGGCGCGACGTCTTCGCTCTCCGCAGAGTCCTCAAATTCAGAGTCCTCACCTGCGCCGTCCTCACCTGCGCCGTCCTCACTCGCGGCGGCGGGCGGGCCGGCGCCGGGCCGGAAGCGTCTGGCGACAATGTGCCAGCCGGCGAATCCGAGCAGCGCCGGGGTCAGCGTGACCGACATCAGCACGGCGATCGCCACGGCGAGAGCGGCCGCGACGCCCATGATCGTCAGGAACGGGATGCCGGCGACGGCCAGACCGAGCAGCGCGATGATCACCGTGAGCGCCGCGAAGACGACGGCGGAGCCAGAGGTCGCGACCGAACGGGCCGCCGACTCCTCCGGTTCGATGCCGTGCTTCAGCTGATCCTGATGTCGGGAGATGATGAACAGCGCATAGTCGATGCCGACGGCGAGCCCGAGCATGAGCGCGAGAAGCGGCGTCGTGGAGGTGATGGTCAGCACGCTCGTCGCCATGAAGACGATCGCGAGCGATGCGCCGACGCCGAGCAGGGCGGTGATGAGCGGCAGGCCGGCCGCAACGAGCGAGCCGAAGGTGATGAACAACACCACGTAGGCGACCGCGATTCCGAGCAGCTCCGTGACGCTGATCCCCGTTGAGGTCTGCGCGAACAGCTGCCCGCCGACGGACACCTGCGAGCCGGCTGGAAGCTCGGCCTCGAGCGCGACGCCAGCCGCCTGCAGCGCGTCCGCGGTCGAGGGCAGCACGGCGGTCGTGGCGACCGAGAGCTGGATCGGCACGATGACGGCCGAGTCGTCTGCGCTGATGTTCGCACTGGAGCCGGAGCTGGAGTCCGAGGGGTACGGCGCGGTCGCCGACGACACCTGCGGGATTCCCGCGATGTCGGTTGCGGCTGCGGTGACCGCCGCCTCGAAATCGGCGTCGTTCACATCGCCGCCGTCGGGGGCGACGGCGATCAGCTGCGCCGACGTTCCGCTCACCTGCGGGAAGGTGCGGGCGAGGGCATCCAGTGCCTCCTGCGATTCCGTGCCGGGGATGCTGAAGGTGTTGTCCGTGCCCTCGCTCAGCAGTCCGGCCCCGGTGAACAACACCGCGAGCACGATCACCCAGAGCAGGAGCATGCGTCGGTGCGCGCGGAATGCCCATCTGCCGAGTGCGTAGAGGGCGGAAGACATCGTCAACTGTTTCGGGTTGCAGTCTCAGAGCGGTTCTGGCGGGCTGGTGCCCCACAGGCTACAACCGTGCCACGGGGCTGGCAAGAGTCGCGGCCCGGCCAGCCGGCTACGCGGCGCTGCTGGCTGTGGAGTGCGCGACGGCCCAGTCCAGCGCGTACTCGGCCACCTCTTCCCAGCCGTCCTGGCTGACGATCCGGTGTGTGCGGCCGGCGTACTCCTTGTATTCGACGAGGGCAGGACTGCCGCTCGCGTTGTACTTCTTGACGATCGCCTGGCCGATGGCCGGGGGGACGACGTGGTCGATCTCTCCGGTGATCACGAGCAGCGGGGCACGGTCGGCCTTCGCGAAGTTCACGTGGCTGACGCCGCCCTTCTCGTTGAAGGCCGCCGCGACTCCCTCGAAGAACACGCGGTTGTACGAGTTGACGGCGAACTCCTCCCAGAGCGCATCCGACTCTGCGCGACCGAGGTCGTTGCCGAAGGTGAAGTGGAAGTGCGACTTGGAGAGCGGCTTCGCGCCGTTCTTGCCGAACGGATTCGCGAGGATGGGCGTTCCCGTCCACAACGTCGACGCCGGCAGGGTCGTGATGCCGGCCGGCTGGCCGGGGGTGACGCCCACGTAGGCGATTCCGAGGTCGCGATCGGCGAGCATCTGGGTGAGCAGGCCGCCGAAGGAGTGCCCCATGATGATCGGCTTCTGGGGGAGTGCGCGAATGATGCGCTCGTAGTGGTCTGCGATCTGCTTCAGACCGATGCCCTTGAGTGCGTCGGGGTTGCTGCGCACATCGGCGACGGAGCGGTCATCGATGCCGGGCCAGCCGGGGATGATCACCTCGTGGCCGCGGGACCGGAAGTACTCGGCCCAGGTGTTCCAGCTGCGCGGGGTCATCCACAGGCCGTGGATGAGGACGATGGGGGCTTTGTCTGTGGTGGTCATGGTTCCTTCTCCTTGGTGGTGCCGCTCCGCTAAGTGGAACGATCGTTCTTTCTGCTTCTGAAATGAAAGCTACGCCTCGCCGTGCGGCATGTCAAGCAAAAAGAGAAAGATCGTTCTATCATTTTGCTTATGGCTACTCGAACGACTCCCAGCGGCGCCTCCGAGGCCCGCGAGCGCCTGCTGCGCGCCGCATCCGAGCTCTTCTACCGCGAGGGCATCCACTCGGTCGGCGTCGACCGGATCCTGGCGGAGGCCGGCGTGACCCGGGCGACCTTCTACCGCCACTTTCCGAGCAAGGAGGACCTGGTCGAGGCGTACCTCGGCGTCGAGGACGCGCAGATTCGCGCCACCTTCGCGGCGGCCGAGGCGTCCGGTGCCGAGCCGAAGCAGCTCGTCGGCCTTGTGATCACCGGCCTCGCCGACGATGTGGCCCGTCACCACACCCGCGGCTGTCCATTCATCAATGCCGCAGCCGAGTACCCGGACGCCGACAGCCCGGTTCGGCAGGCGGTCGGGGCGCACCGTGCGTGGTTCCGGACCGAGCTCGAGACCGTCTTGGACGCGGCGGGGGTGGCGGACGCCGCCGGCGCCGCCGCACAGCTCGTGCTCCTGCGCGATGCGGCCATGGTCGGCGGCTACCTCGACGGCTGGGAGCTCGTGCGCCCCGCCTTCCTGGCGGCCGCCGCACGCGCCGCACAGCAGTAGGCCGCCGAACCCGCTCGGTCGTCAGCCGGCCGAGGCATCATTCAGCGGCGCCGGGCACGTCTCGCCCGGCCGCACCGCCAGTTCGAAGTGCCACATCTCGTTGCCGTATGTCTGGCACAGGCCGTAGTCGTTGCCGTGCTGGCTCAGCCAGCTGTCGGCATCCGTCGGCCCGATGTCGACGGCGAGCCCGCGCACGTGCGTCGACTCCTCCGGGGTCTTCACCCACTTGCGCGCCTCCTCCTCGCTGAGATAGTTGCGGATCGCGTTGTCGAGGAGCAGCTGTTGGTAGCGCTCGCTGCGCCAGCCGTCGGTCACGAGCATCTCGACGCCATCGGCGGCCGCGTCGGCGGCAGCCCGCTGCAGGGCAGCGCGCAGATCGAGGTCGAGATTGGCGATGGTCGGGAGATCGTCGGCGTAGGGCGAGACGCTCTCGCCCTCGGGAATGTAGCCGTCCTCCGCGCCGAGATCCGCCTCGCTCGCCGCTGCCGGTCCATCGGCCGGTGGCGCACACGAACTGAGCGTGAGCGCGAGGAGGGAGACGAGGACTGCGGATGCGGCCGCACGCAGTGTGCGAGTGAGTGGCTGGGGCATGGATGCTCTTCCTGGTGGGCTGGGCGCCGTGAACGATGGCGCACGCCCAGCTGAACAGCCAGCGTGTTGCGTGAGCGTATGGTCTGACCGCGCAGCGTCGCGGCTTTGGGACAATGGAGGCATGACAACCGAGCTGACGGACGCCGCGACGCGCTTCGTGACCGAACGACACCTGGCGATCCTCTCGACACTTGCCCATCGCGGCGGCATCCACGCTGTGCCAGTCGGTTTCACCCTCGATGGCGGGCTCGTTCGCATCATCACCTCGGACGGCACGCAGAAGGTGCGCAACGTCGAACGCGGCGGAACGGCCACCGTCGCCCAGGTACACGAGGGCCAGTGGATCTCCTTCGCGGGTCGGGCACGCATCAACCGTGATGCCGATGCCGTCGCCCACGCCGTCGCGCTGTACGCGGAACGCTACCGCCAGCCACGGGTCAACCCGAGCCGCGTCGTGATCGAGATCACCATCGACAAGCTCATGGGCTCGGCCGAGCTGCTCGGCTGAGCCCGAGCGCGGCCTCGCCACAGCAGCTGACCACTCCGTCGCTTGCACGGCGCGCTGTCGCCCTCGCCGTGCAATCGTGGCCAGAATGGGGTCATGGACGCCGTGCTTGACCAACTCACCCGCACCGTTACCGCTGCGAAGACGCTTGAGGACCTGGCCCGCCCGATGCTTGAGATGCTCGAGGCTGTCACCGGTCTCGAGTCGACCTACCTAACGACGGTCGACCTCGAGCGCGGGGTGCAGAGCATCCTGTTCGCGCGCAACGTCAGCGAGCTGCAGATCTCCGAGGGACTCGCTGTGCCGTGGGAGGACACCCTGTGCAAGCGCGCGCTCGATGAGAGCCACTTCTACACCTCGGACGTGCCCGTGCGATGGGCCGACTCCGAAGCGGCAGCCGCACTGAACATCCATACCTACGTCAGCATGCCGATCGAGACCGAGACCGGGGGCCTGTACGGGACACTGTGCGCGGCCAGCGCGGCGCCGCTGCCCCTGAAGCCGCAGTCACAGATGGTGCTCGAACTCTTCGCGAAGCTGATCGCACAGCAGGTCGAGCGCGAGCTGCTGTTCCAGACTCTGCAGCAGGCGAACAACGAGTTGGCCTCTCACGCCTCGACGGATGCCCTCACCGGGCTGCCGAATCGACGGCTGCTCCTCGATGAACTGCGCCGTGCGTTGGCCCGCGGCACCCGTGACGATCGCGGCGTGATCGTCGCCTTCATCGACCTCGACGGTTTCAAGGCAGTCAACGACGCGCACGGCCACGACATCGGCGACGAGTTCCTCCTCGCCATCGCTCGCCGCCTCGGGTCCGCGGTGCGGCAGGGGGAGTTGCTGGCCAGGCTCGGCGGCGATGAGTTCGTCGTGATCGGCGAAGCACCTGAGCTGTCGGGCGGACCGGGCATGGCGGATGCCGCCGAGGCGCTGCGCTCGCGGCTGGCCGAGTGCACCATCGGGAGTTTCGAGCTCAGCAACGGGGTCGTCGATTATGCCGGCGCCAGCGTCGGCGTCGTGGTCGTCGACGCACCGAGCACGACGGCAGAGTCGGCTCTCCGGCAGGCGGATGAGGCGATGTACGCCGTGAAGCGCGAGCGCAGGGCAGCGCGCCCCGGCATCCCCGTCCTCTGATCGGTCAGTGCGGAGCCGTCAGAGCCCGCTGAGCGCCTCGAGACGGCCGGACTCGACGGCCGCCCGGAACGCCGCGTAGTCGCGGTTGTTCTGTTCGGCGTATGCACTCGCGAAGTCGGCGATGGCCCGGTCGAACACATCGGAACCGCCGAGGTAGGCGGCGATAGCGACGCGGTCGCCCGCGCGGGCGTGCGCCCGTGCCAGCGTCTCGCCGCAGAGGTGCGCGTAGAGCAGGAGCCCGGTCGGGTTCATGATCTCGATGTCGGCCGACCCCTTCCAATCGTGCATCTGGCGCACGTAGAAGTCGCGGTTCTCGCCGTCAAAGCCCTCCACCCGCTGCCAGCCGAGGAAGATGTCGCTCGCCGCCTGCATCATGCGCTGGCCGCGCACGACACGTTCGCCCTGGTGCTCATGCTCGCTGGTGGGCAGGAAGCGTTCAAGCACCGATCGCTGCGCCTCCTTCGCCTGCAGCAACAGGAGGTCCTGGTCGTTGCGCCCGCGCAGCAAGATGATCCACGCGCGCGTGCCGACGCTGCCGACACCGACGACCTTGCGAGCCATGTGCACGTACTCGTACTCGTGGGCGGGGTGGTGCTGGTTGCCGAGTGTCTCCATGTAGGAGGAGATCAGCTCGCGCATCTGCTCCACTTCCTGCTCGCGGGTGCGCCCCTCCCCGGCCAGCTCGCCGATCGGCACGATGAGAGGGGGGAAGGAGAGAATCCGCAGCTCGCCATCGATGACGCCGACGAGCTTCTTGGTGGCCCGCGCGCTGTCGCGGGTGCGCGCCTTCGCGAAGACCTCCGTCGTGCGCTTGACCTGCCTCTTGTCGGCTCGGCCCTCCGCCTGCTCGTTCTGCAACCAGGTGAGGGCGTCGTCGGCGTTCAGCCGGTCGTACCAGGAGCGGAGCACGGGGGAGTCAGCGGCGAGCCGCATCCGCTCGCGATAGGAGCGGGCCAGCGCCAGCACGCTGTCGCGCCGTTCCGCCTCGCTGAAGCCGCGGTGTTGCCCGGCCACCTCAAAGCTCGCGGCCAGGCGCTTGAGATCCCACTCCCACGGCCCTGGCAGGGTCTCGTCGAAGTCGTTGATGTCGAAGAGCAGCGAACGCTCCGGTGTGCCGAACACCCCGAAGTTCGACAGGTGCGCATCGCCGCAGAGCTGCACGGTGATCCCGGAGTCCGGCGTGCCGGCGAGATCGGACGCCATGAGCAGTGCGGCGCCGCGAAAGAAGGTGAACGGCGACACGAGCATGCGCCCGTAGCGGATGGGGACGAGCTCCGGCGCCCGGCTGAGCGCCTGTTCCTCGAGGAGGGAGACGGGATCGGGCCGGTCGGATGCCGCATGCCAGTCAGACGCGCCGGAACGCGGTGATCGTCGGCGGGCGTCACGCCCGGCGGCCGCCCGCAGTCGAAATGATTCGCTGATGCCGCTCGTGGCGGCGCCCGACTCGGCCATCGTCCCGGCCCCTGTCTCTTAGAACTCGCCCATGGCTTTCGCCTTGAGCGCGTCGTACTCGCGTTGGTTGATGGTGCCGGCATCCAGCAGCGCCTTCGCCTGCGCGATGTCGGCCGCCGGGGTCGCCGATGGCGCCGGCTTCGAATAGTCCTCAGGGACGACGCCGGCGTTGCGGCCGGCCCGCTCGTTCATCGACGCACCGCGCGCGATCAGGTAGACGAGCGCGGTGAGGAATGGCACGAAGATCAGGAAGAAGATCCAGATGGCCTTGAACCAGCCGCTGAGGGCGTGATCTCGGAACAGGTCGCTGAGGATCCAGAACAGGACCATCAGGTAGGCCACGACCACCCATGTCCAGAAGAAGAAACCGACAACGTCCCAGAAATTCATAGTCGTGACCATTCTTTCGGGGCACACCCCCACGGCTGCGCCAGTGGCTCAGACTGTACCCCGGTACTTTTGCTCAGCGCTACCCCCGCGTGTCCGTTGCGCCGTGGCCGGGTCGGGGTCAATACTTGGCCTGCGGGATCCGGATTCGCCGGGCGTCAGAGGGAGTCGGCCGCTTCATGAAGAAATGGTTAGTCGTCATCATCCTCGGCTCTGCCCAATTCGTCATGGTGTTGGACGGCACGGTGATGAACGTCTCGATCTCGACGGTCGTGGCCGACCTGGACACGACCGTGGCCGCCATGCAGGCCGCGATCACCTTCTACACGTTGACCATGGCGGCCGTGATGCTGCTCGGGGCGAAGCTCGGTGACGTCTGGGGCAGACGCCGCGCCTTCGTCATCGGATCCATCGTCTACGCCATCGGATCGCTCACCACGGCGCTCAGCCCGAACGTGCAGACGCTGTTCCTCGGCTGGTCGATCATCGAGGGGCTCGGCGCCGTGCTGGTGATCCCGGCCATCGCCGCGCTCATTGCCGACAACTACACCGGTCGGGACCGCATCACCGCCTATGCGGTGATCGGCGCGGTTTCCGGCGCTGCGGTGGCCGCCGGCCCGCTGATCGGTGGCTTCATCACGACCTACCTGAACTGGCGCTACGTCTTCGTGGCCGAGGTCGTGATCATGGCCGTCGTCGTGCTCTGCGCGCGGCTGGTCGCCGACTCCACCCCGCCGCAGAAGGTGCGCATCGATGTGCCGAGCGTCCTGCTCTCCGCATTCGGACTCGTCTTCGTCGTGTTCGGGATGCTGCAGAGCAAGACCTGGGGCTGGATCACGCCCCTGCACTCGCCCGAGGTCGAAGGGGTCGAGATTGCACCGCTCGGAATCTCGCTCACCGCGTGGCTGATCCTTGCCGGCTCGGTGCTGCTCTACGTGTTCGTGCGCAGGCAGAAGGCGCTGGTCGCGAGCGGGCGGCCCCCGCTCGTGCACGTGGAGATGTTCCGGATCACCCAGCTGCGCAGCGGGCTCAGCGTGCTCGGGGCGCAGTACACCATCACGGCCGGCCTCTTCTTCATGGTGCCGGTCTACCTGCAGATGACGCTGGGGCTCGACGCGCTCCAGACGGGCATCAAGATCTTCCCGCTCTCGGTCGCGCTCATCCTCTTCTCGATCGTCGGCACCCGGCTGTCCTCGACCTGGTCGCCGCGGCGCATCGTGCAGTGGGGGCAGGCCGTGCTCGTCGTGAGTGCGGTGGTGCTGCTGGCATCCGTCGACATCGAACTCAAGAGCTGGGTCTTCGCCATCGGCATGTTCTGCGCCGGCGCAGCGCTCGGCCTCCTCGCCTCGCAGCTCGGCAACGTGAACATGTCGTCCGTCAGCGGCACCGAGTCGAGTGAGGTCGGCGGCCTGCAGGGCGTGTTCCAGAACCTCGGCTCCTCGCTCGGCACCGCGCTGATCGGATCTGTGCTGATCGGCGCGCTGGCCACCTCATTCGCCGGTGGCGTCGCCGCCAGCACCCTGCCTGAGAACGTGAAGGGCTCGGTCACCGAACTCACCGCAGGCGGTGTGGAGATCGTTCCGGCCAGCAGCGTTGCCGGAATCGCCGAGGACGCTGGGCTGAGCTCGGCGGATGCCGCGACGCTCACCTCGGTCTACGCAGAGTCCCAGATCAGCTCGTTGCGCACGGCGTTCTTCGCGCTCATCGCGATCGCCGCGGTCGCACTCGTGTTCTCCCGCGGCATTCCGGCGGAGGTCGCAGGGCGCAGCACGGCGGAGACCGCGCGCACCAAGGAGGGGCAGACGTCATGAACGAACGCGCGCCGGATCCAGCCGAGAGTGACGCCGCACTGGTGACGCGGGTGCGCGTCGGATTCGTCACCGAAGAGTCGGTGTATGGGATTGTTCTGGTCAGCGGCATGATCGTCGTCTCTGGCGGCTATCGCGCCACCGCTTGGGAGACTTTCGTCAGCGTGATCGGAACCGTTTTCGTGTTCTGGGCCGCCCACATCTACGCCGGCACCGTCGCGGGGCACGGCGTGGTCGAGGGCGATGACACAACGCTGGCCGTCGCCTTCCATCGCTCGGTGCGGCGTTCGCTCGGCTTTCTGCTGTCGGCGCTGTTGCCCTGCTTCGTCTTACTGCTCGGGGCGCTGGAAGCGATTCCCGATGCCCTGGCCCTCTGGACCGCACTCTGGCTCGGGGTGGTGATTCTCGCCGTTCTCGGATTCAGCGCCTTCACGGTGCGGGGCAGCTCATGGCCCGTTCGCATCGCAGGGGCACTCGGGACGGCGGCCTTCGGATTTGCCATGATCGCGCTGAAGGCGATCATCCACTGATCACAGCGCCCGTCGGAGGAGAAAGGTGACCGCGATGACTCAGTCCGGTTCGATCGTGAATGTGCTGCGGCATCCGACGGAGAGCAGGGAGTCGGTCGAGTCGGTCGCACTCATCCTGGGTGCCGCCGTCTTCGTGGTCAGTGGCGTGGTCGCCCTCCTCGTGTTCTGGGGCAGCCCGGCGCCGATCTCCGGTCCAGGGTCACTCGGCCAGTTCGTCGCACTGAGCTCCGCCATCGCCGCCGCGCTCGTTGTCGTCTGGGCAACGGCCCTGCGTCGCTCCCGCAACCGGGGAGCGAGCGTCGAGAGCGACGGACCGCGGCTGCACTGGTTCGATGTCGCGGCCATTGCGCTCGCCCACGCCGTCATCGCGTTGCTCGGCTGGATCGCCATCGCCGCCGTCATGGCGCAGAGCTTCGTCGGCGCGGTGGTGTTCCCGCTGTCCGCCGCGGTGCTGGCCGGGGTCGCGACGGCGGTCACCGCCTACGTGGTCTTCCTCTCTGCCGTGCACCTCACACCCATCCTGCTCTCTCTGGTGCTCGCGGTGTTCCTGCTGGTCGGAGCCGTGACCAGCATGCTCAGCGCCTCCGATCCACTCTGGTGGCAGAAGAACCTCAGCACCCTCGGCATGACGGATGACCTCTCCGGGAACGCCTTCAATCTCACGCTGATCATCGCCGGCGTGCTCGTGACGACCATCGCGAACTACGCGACGGTCGCGCTGCCGGCCGGCACGGAAACGGAGCGCCGCCACCGCCGTTTCGTGCGCGTGTCTCTGATCCTCATCGGAATCCTGCTCGGCTGCGTCGGGCTGTTCTCCCTCGACGTGTCACTGGCGCTGCACAACCTCTCGGCGACGGGCATGGCCATCGTGTACACGACCCTCGTGGTGCGCCTGCGCACACTCATCCCGACCACGCCGACGGTGTTCCTCTGGCTGGGGTACGTCTTCGTCGGCGTGATCGGGGTACTGGTGGTGTTCTTTGTGACCGGGTACTACAACCTCACCGCGGTCGAGCTGATTCTGGCCGTGCTCGTGTTCAGCTGGCTGATCGTGTTCATGCGCAACCAGGGAACGAGCACGGCCAGTCCGGCTACGGAGTGACGATGTTGAACGCCTTGTCGCCGCTCTGCAGCACTGCGAGCAGCTGCGGCAGCACGGTGGCGTCGCCGCTCGTCTCGATCCCGGGGGACTCTGCGTCGCCCGCAAGGAGCGCCAGCATGCGCGCCTTGCTCAGTGACACGGTGGCCACGGCATCCGGGTCGAGCGCCTTCTCCCGGCTGATGAGCACGCCGTTGCGCAGCGCAACGCGGTAGTTCGCGTCGAGGTCGGTGAAGCTGACGTTGATGCGGAGGTCGAGATCCCACGCCTTCGGTCCATCGACCGAGATGGCCAGGGAGTCGAACAGCTGATCCGGCGTGAGCTGGGCGAGGATCGCCGGGGCGCTGGTCACCGTCGGGGTGCCGAAGTTGCCGTCACGCAACTCGGTGGCTCCCGAGAGGTAGAAGTTGCGCCAGGTGCCGTTCTCCGCGCCGAAGCCGAGCTGCTCGAGGGTGGCGGCGTAGAGCGCGCGGGCGCCTGCGTGCTCGGTTTCGGCGAACACGGCGTGGTCGAGCAGGGTCGCGGCCCAGCGCAGATCACCCTCGTCGAATGCCGTCTGGGCGAGTTCGACGACGCGGTCGATCCCTCCGAGTGCCTTCACGTAACGCTCGGCCTGCGCGGCCGGGGTGTGCGGCCAGAGCCTGGCCGGGTTGCCGTCGAACCAGCCCATGTAGCGCTGGTAGATCGCCTTGACGTTGTGGCTGATCGATCCGTAGTAGCCGTGCGTGTTCCAGGCGGAGGCGAGGGCGGGCGGCAGCTCGATCATCTCGGCGATCTCCGACCCGGTGTAGCCCTGGTTCAGCAGACGCAGGGTCTGGTCGTGCAGGTAGGCGTAGAGGTCGCGCTGGGTCGAGAGGAACCCGACGATCCGCTCCGTGCCCCAGGTGGGCCAGTGGTGCGAGGCGAACACCACGTCACTGCGGTCACCGAAGGTGTCGATCGCCTCGGTGAGGTAGCTCGACCACACGTGCGGGTCGCGCACGAGCGCTCCGCGCAGGGTGAGCAGATTGTGCAGCGTGTGGGTGGCGTTCTCCGCCATGCAGAGCGCGCGGTGCTGAGGGAAATAGAAGTGCATCTCAGAGGGCGCCTCGGTGCCAGGCGCCATCTGGAACTCGATCTCGACTCCATCGATGGTGTGGGTCTCTCCTGTTGTGCTGATGTCCAGCGTCGGGACGATCAGGCCGACCTCACCGGTTGATGTCGTCTGGCCGAGCCCGGCACCGACTGCCCCCTCCGGGCCGCGGTCGAGGGCCGCGCCGTACATGTAGCCGGCGCGCCTGGCCATTGCGGTTCCCGCGTAGACGTTCTCTTCAACGGCGTGGTGAACGAAACCGACGGGGGCGATCACCTGCACGCGTCCGGCGTCGACATCGGCCTGGGAGGTGACGCCGAAGATTCCGCCGAAGTGGTCGACGTGGCTGTGCGTGTGGATGACGGCGACGACGGGGCGCTCGCCGCGGTTGGCGCGGTAGAGCGCGAGGGCGGCCGCTGCCGTCTCGCTCGAGATCAGCGGGTCGATCACGATCACACCGGTGTCACCCTCGACGAAGGTGATGTTGGAGAGATCGAGGCCGCGCACCTGGTAGATGCCATCGACGACCTCGAACAGGCCCTGCTTGGCGACGAGCTGGGACTGGCGCCACAGGCTGGGGTTGACGGTCGTCGGCGCCGCGCCGGCGAGGAAGTCGTAGCTGTCGTTGTCCCAGACAGTGTTGCCGTCAGCGTCGAGCACGATACCGGGCTCGAGCTTGGCGATGAAGCCGCGGTCGGCGTCGTCGAAATCAGCTGTGTCGTCGAACGGCAGCGAGCCGAGCAGTGCGCGGTGTGCCTCTTCGACGGTTGGAATGACCTTCTTTTCCTGCATGTGTTCTGTCCCCATTCAGAGCGTGGAGAACGGTCGACGACCGCTCGATGTTCGTTCACTGCGGCCCCCTCGGGTGGAGACGCCGGTGGTCGAGCGGACGAGCCCCTCAACCACCGTCTGTTTGCAGCTTAGGGGGGACGGTGGGGGAAGCGACAGGTGTGATTTCGGGGCCGGGGGCTCTGCCCGCGCGCTGGCCGAGCAGGATTCCGGCGAGGGTGAGCAGCACCCCGACGAGCTGCTGCGGCGTGAAGCTCTCGCCGGCGGCGGCGAGCCCGAGGAGCACGCCGGTGATCGGATTCAGCAGCCCGATCAGCCCGACCGTTCCGGCATCCAGATGTTTGAGCCCGGTGAACCAGGCGACGTAGGCGAGCGCCGTCGCGATGATCGACACATAGGCGAATGCGAGCAGCTGCGTGGTGTCCAGCGTCGGCGGTGCGCCCTCGACGATCACCGCGAGTGGGATGAGGCTGAGCCCGCCGGCGATCAGCTGCCATGAGGCCATCGAGATCACGTCGACGCCGCGTCCCCAGCGCTTGGTGAGCACGTAGCCGATCGACGACATCACCATCGCCGCGAGCGATGCGAGGACGCCCATGACGTTGACCGAGCCGGTTCCGGAGAACAGCATCGCGGCGACGCCGACGATGCCGAGCGCGGCGCCGAGCAGCGACAGCCAGCGCGGGCGCTCGCCGATGAGTGGCCACGCCAGCAACATCATCACGAGCGGGGCGGTCGCCATGATCGTTGCGGCGACACTCGTCGGCAGCAGCTGGGCGGCCACGTAGACGAGGGCCAGGAAGGCACCCATGTTGAGCGTGCCGAGAACGAAGGATTTGAGCCACCACCATCCCCGCGGACGGCGGCGGCGCAGAGCGAGGAGCAGCAGCCCGGCCGGAAGCGCCCGGATGGCCGCGCCCCAGAGTGGGTTGTCGGCAGGCAGGAACTGCTGGGTCACGAAGTATGTCGTGCCCCAGCTGATGGGCGCGATCGTGGTGAGGAGCACGTACCGCCATTTATCTTCCATGGAAGCTACTATAGTTGCCGCGGAAGATAACATGGCGGGATGTCGGAAATCCCTCGTGACCTCCCGCTCGACCGCGTCGCGCGCATCCAGGCGGAGTGGCGGCGCGAGCGGCCAGACGTCGACCCGTCGCCGCAGGGCGTCATCGGGCGGATGCACCGCATCACCGACTACCTGCGGGAGTCCATCGTCGAGGTGTACCAGCGCCATGGGATCGGCGAGGGGGAATTCGATGTGCTCGCGACGCTCCGCAGGGCGGGGGAGCCCTTCGAGCGCGCGGCGGGGGAGCTGGCCGATCACACCATGGTGACCTCTGGCGGTCTGACGAAGCGCGTCGACCGGTTGGAGAAGCGCGGCCTGGTCACGCGTCGGGTGAGCGAGCTGGACGGTCGGGCCCGCGTCGTCGCGCTCACCCCGGCCGGGCGCGAACTCGTCGACCGGGTGTTCACGGAGCACATGGAGAACGAGCACCGGCTGCTCAGCGTGCTGAACGCCGCCGATCTCGCGAGCATCGAGGGCGTGCTGACGCGCTGGCTGGCGGCCGTCGACGAGGGCTGAGCGCGGCATCCGGGGCTGGGCCGATGCCAGCGGAAACGCCCGCGTGGAATAAGGTTTTAGCTATGTCTAAGGTGCTCAGCTCTCTTCCTGTCGGCGAACGCGTCGGCATCGCCTTCTCCGGTGGTCTCGATACCTCCGTCGCCGTCGCCTGGATGCGAGAGAAGGGCGCGGTGCCCTGCACATACACCGCAGACATCGGCCAGCCGGACGAGCCCGACATCGACGCCGTCCCCGGCCGCGCGCTCGAGTACGGCGCCGAGATCGCCCGCCTCGTCGACGCCAAGTCGGCACTGGTCGAGGAGGGCCTCGTCGCCCTGGCCTGCGGCGCGTTCCACATCCGCTCCGGCGGCAAGACCTACTTCAACACCACGCCGCTCGGCCGTGCCGTCACCGGCACCATGCTCGTGCGCGCCATGAAGGAAGACGGCGTCGACATCTGGGGCGACGGCTCGACCTACAAGGGCAACGACATCGAGCGTTTCTACCGCTACGGTCTGCTCGCCAACCCGCGCCTGCGCATCTACAAGCCGTGGCTCGACAGCACCTTCGTGCAGGAGCTCGGCGGCCGCACCGAGATGAGCGAGTGGCTCGTCGCCCGCGGTTACCCGTACCGCGACTCGGCCGAGAAGGCCTACTCGACCGACGCCAACATCTGGGGCGCGACCCACGAGGCCAAGCTGCTCGAGGAGCTCTCCAGCGGCATCGAGCTCGTCACCCCGATCATGGGCGTCGCCAGCTGGCGCGATGACGTCGAGGTCGCGACCGAGGTCGTCTCGGTGCGCTTCGAGGCCGGCCGACCCGTCGCCATCAACGGCGTCGAGTTCGCCGACCCCGTCGCGCTCGTGCTCGAGGCCAACAAGATCGGTGGCCGTCACGGCCTCGGCATGTCCGACCAGATCGAGAACCGCATCATCGAGGCGAAGAGCCGCGGCATCTACGAGGCCCCCGGCATGGCGCTGCTGCACATCACCTACGAGCGCCTGCTGAACGCGATCCACAACGAGGACACCGTCGCCAACTACCACGAGCAGGGCCGCCGCCTCGGCCGCCTGATGTACGAGGGCCGCTGGCTCGACCCGCAGTCGCTCATGCTGCGCGAGTCCATTCAGAAGTGGGTCGGCTCCGCCGTCACCGGTGAGGTCACCGTCAAGCTCCGCCGCGGCGACGACTACACGATCCTCAACACAACGGGCCCGCACCTCAGCTACCACCCGGACAAGCTCTCGATGGAGCGCGTCGGCGACTCGGCCTTCGGCCCGGACGACCGCATCGGCCAGCTCACCATGCGCAACCTCGACATCGCCGACTCGCGTTCGCGGCTCGAGCAGTACGCGTCGGCCGGCATCATCGGCGGAGCGACCGCCGAGCTCGTCGGCAAGCTCGAATCGGGTGCAGCCAGCGACATCCTCGAGATCGGTCACCCGGATGCCGCGACCGATGCCCTGGAGCGGGCGACCGACGTCGCCTCCGAGGGCGCAGCCTTCGACTCCGGCACCGACTAACGGGAGGCGATTCCCGCGAAGGGAGGCCAGATTCTTCGAATCTGGCCTCCCTTCGGCGTTTCCGCCTCCGCCGGTGCTGGGTATCTCCGGAGTCTTCACGACACCCCCTGTGCGTGGGCCGGTGGCGGGGTTAGCCTCGAAGGAGCGCCCCGGGCTCTGCCCCACCGAGCAGGGCAGGGGTGGCTCGACGGAAGGAAGGCACGATGACCGACACTCTGGAACGCCCAACGACGAAGCACGCGCGCAAGAAGGCAACGGCGAGCCCGTTCACCGCATCGAAGAAACTCAGTGACGCCCTGCAGCAGGTGCTCGTCGAACTTCTGGAACTGCAGCTACAGGGCAAGCAGGCGCACTGGAACGTGGTCGGCAAGAACTTCCGCGATCTGCACCTGCAGCTCGACGAGATCATCGACTCCGCACGCGAGTTCTCCGACGTCGTGGCCGAACGCATGCGTGCGTTGCACTCGGTTCCGGACGGCCGGAGTGACACGATCGCGGCCACCACGACGCTGCCCGTCTACCCGGCGGGCGAGACGGACACGGCGGAGACCGTCGACCTCATCACCGCCAGGCTGCAGGCCGTCGCAGGCACCGCCCGTTCTGTGCACGACGTCGTCGACGCCGCAGACCCGACGAGCGCCGACATCCTGCACACGATCATCGAGAAGATCGAACAGTACGCCTGGATGGTCGGGGCGGAGAACCGCACGCCGTAGCCGAACCGTGCCTCAGAGGCCGTCGAGCACCGCCTCGATGTCGCTGAGGTCAAGGCCCGTCGCATTCGCGAGATCGCCGTTCATCAGCCCCTGCAGATGAGCGGCGGTCGCGCGGTGCAGGGGAATGCTCGATCCACGCAGGCAGTCATCGCAATTGCACCCGGACGGATCGATTGTCGTGCCGGTCATGGCCAAATCATTCGTTGTCACAGCGTGCCCCCTCAAGCTCGTAGGCAGAGCTTACGTGGTGTTGGCGTGCCCCGCGAATGGGGGATGTCCCTGAGATGACCCTGAGCGGTCGGCGCGAGCCTGAAATGCTCCAGCGCGGTGCCCCTGACTCGGCTGCAACATTCGAGTTTAGTCGAAGACGCGCAGGGGTGTGCCTTGGTATTCTGTAGCCACACGACGACTGGCGGGGGAGATTGATGATCTTCTCCCTTGTGGCGGTCGGACTTCTCGCGATTCTCACCCCGCTGCTGGCGACATGGCTCAAGGCTCGCGTCTTCTGGGTGATCGCCCTGGCGCCGGCCGCGTTGTTCGCGGTGACGCTCGCGCAGGCGCCCGGCATCCTGGCCGGCACCCCCGTCACCGAGTCCGTCGAGTGGATCCCGCAACTCGGCATCTCTCTCAGCTTCCGCATCGACCCGTTGTCGCTGCTCCTCGCCCTCATCGTCACGGGTGTCGGTGCGCTCGTGCTGGCCTACTGCGCGCGGTATTTCAGCGACGACGAGCCGGGCCTCGGCCGCTTCGCCGCCCTGCTGCTCGCCTTCGCCGGGGTGATGTACGGCCTCGTCACGAGCGACGACGTGATCGTCATGTTCGTGTTCTGGGAGGCCACGAGCGTGCTCTCCTACCTGCTGATCGGGCACCACACCGGCCGCCGATCCAGCCGCGGTGCCGCGCTGCAGGCGCTGACCGTGACCACATTCGGCGGGCTCGCGATGCTCGTCGGCATCGTCATGCTCTCGGTCGCGGCCGGCTCGACATCGCTCACCGAGATCGTGGCAAACCCGGTCGGCGGGGTGTTCGGCCAGGTCGCGATCGTGCTCGTGCTGCTCGGCGCGCTGAGCAAGAGCGCGCTCGTTCCGTTCCACTTCTGGCTGCCCGCCGCGATGGCCGCGCCCACCCCGGTCAGCGCGTACCTGCACGCCGCCGCCATGGTCAAGGCCGGCATCTACGTCATCGCCCGCTTTGCCCCCGGCTACGCCGACCAGCCGCTCTGGCAGCCGATCCTCGTGACGGTGGGTGTGCTGACCATGCTCGTCGGCGGCTGGCGCGCGATGCGCCAGTACGACCTCAAACTGCTCCTCGCCTACGGCACCGTCAGCCAGCTCGGCTTCCTCACGATCATGCTCGGCTTCGGCACCAGGGACGCAGCACTGGCCGGTGCCGCCCTGCTGCTCGCGCACGCGCTCTACAAGGCAACGCTCTTCCTCGTCGTCGGCATCATCGACCACGCGACGGGCACCAGAGACTGGCGCAAGCTCTCCGGGCTCGGCCGACGGATGCCGCTGCTCGCGACGACGGCCGGCATCGCCGTCGCCTCGATGGCCGGCCTGCCCCCGCTGCTCGGATTCGTGGCGAAGGAGAGCGTGTTCGGCTCGCTGCTGGAATCGACGACGGGGCCGGACGAGTTCTGGGCCTGGGCCGCCCTCTCCGGTGTCATCGTCGGCTCCGTGCTGACCGTCGCGTACAGCCTCCGGTTCTTCTGGGGTGCCTTCTTCAGCAAGCCAGACGTCGGGGCCATGGAGCTGCACCCGACCGGTTCCAGCATCCTGCTCGGGCCGATCGTGCTCTCGCTCGCCACGATCGGCGGGGGGCTTGCGGCATCCGTCGTCGAGACGCTCGTCGCCCCGTACGCGGACACGCTGCCCGGCCCGCACGAGCAACACCTGGCGCTCTGGCACGGCTTCGAGCCGGCGCTGGCGATCTCGGCCGTCGTGCTGCTGCTCGGATTCCTCGTGCTGCTGCGCCGTCGTCAGGTGGCCAGGCTGCAGGCCAAGGTCCCGGCGACGCTCGACGCCGCCCGCGACTACGTGCAGTTCATGCGCGCGCTCGACCGCTTCGCCGCTGTGCTCACCACGCGCATCCAACGAGGTGGCCTGCCCGCCTACCTGGCCGTGATCATCGGCGTCTTCGTGCTCGGTCTCGGCCTCTCTGCCGCGGTCAACCGCAGCTGGCCGGATGGCGTCGTGCCATGGGACTATGCCGTCCAGCCCTTCATCGCGCTGGTGATGGCCATGGCCGCGATCGGTGCAGCCGTCGCCGGGCACCGGATGACGGCCGTGCTCCTCGTCGGCGTGACCGGCTACGGCCTCGTGCTGCTCTTCGCGATGGGCGGTGCGCCGGACCTGGCACTCACCCAGGCGCTCGTCGAGACGCTCACCATCGTCGTCTTCGTGCTCGTGCTGCGCCGGCTGCCGCAGCAGATGGCTGTGCGCAACAAGTCTGTGCACAAGGGGCTGCGTGCCGTGCTCGGCATCCTCGCCGGAACGGTGATGGCCGTGATCGCGGTGATCGCCCTCGGCGCCCGCGAGGCGGCATCCATCTCGGCCGGGCTGCCTGGCCTTGCCGCCGAGGCGCACGGCAAGAACATCGTCAACGTGATGCTCGTCGACATCCGCGCATGGGACACCATGGGCGAGGTCGCGGTGCTCGTCGCCGTGGCGACCGGTGTCGCGAGCCTGGTGTTCATCTCCGGCCGCGCCGCACCCGTCGAGCGCATGGAGGGCGGCGGCGAACGCCGGAACCGCCCCGTGCTGAACGCGAGCGCGGTGTCACGGCAGACCTGGCTGCTCGCCGGGCGGACGCTCTCCCCGCAGAACCGCTCGATCATCATCGAGGTGCTCGTCCGGCTGCTGTTCCACCCCGCCATCATCGTCTCGATCTACCTGCTCTTCGTCGGCCACAACCAGCCGGGCGGTGGCTTCGCCGGTGGCCTGCTGGCCGGCCTCGCCCTCGTCGCCCGGTATCTGGCCGGCGGCCGCTACGAGCTGGCTGAGGCCGTGCCGATCGACGCGGGCAAGCTGCTCGGAACGGGCCTGCTGCTGGCCGTCGGTACCGCGCTCAGCTCGATGTTCTTCGGGCTGGAGGTGTTGGAGTCCTCGTGGTTCGAGGCGAGCATCCCCGTGCTCGGCGAGATCTCGATCGGCACATCGACGATCTTCGACATCGGTGTCTACCTCGTGGTGTTCGGGCTCGTGCTCGACATCCTGCGCAGCCTCGGCAGCGAGGTCGACCGGCAGCAGGAAGACCAGGACGACGGCGACGCCGAGGCCGAGTATGAGCGGCCGAGCAGCTCCGACGTCGACTCCGCCAAGCCGAACCCGGTCGAGGGGGAGCCAGCATGAACGCCTCGATGACCCTGATCCTGCTCATGGCCGTGATGTACGCCTCCGGCGTCTACGTGCTGCTCGAGCGCAGCCTCACCCGCGTGCTGATCGGCTTCCTCCTCGTCGGCAATGCCACCAACATCCTGTTGTTCCTGATGAGCGGTCGCCCCGGCCTCGGCCCGATCATGGAGGACGGCGTCGATCCATCCGAGATCTCCGACCCGTTGCCGCAGGCGCTGATCCTCACGGCCATCGTCATCAACCTCGGAATCACCGCGTTCATGCTCGCCCTCATCTACCGCTCCTGGTGGCTCGCCCAGCTCGGTGCCAAGGGCGACCTCATCGACGACGAGGAGCAGGATCTCGAGGACGCGCTCGCCTCCGCGGCGGAGCTGCGCCGCTCCGAGGCTGACGACACCGCCATCCAGGCCATCCTCGACGCCAGCGAGGAGCACCTCGACGCGGCCGGTGATGTCGACGACAGCGCCGACGACGCCGACGCGGATGCCGCTGAGCTGCTCGCCGAACTCACCGCGCTCGACGCACCGAGCGAACCGCCGCACGGCGGCCACGACAACGGCGACTCGAACAGGGAGGGAACCCGCTGATGCCCCAGCTCATCCCGCTCATGGTTCTCATCCCGCTGATCGCGGCCGCCCTCACGGTGATCCTCGGCCGCCAGCCGCGCCTGCAGGTGGCCATCAGCAGCACGGCGCTCACACTGACCGTCGCGATCAGCGCGGTCCAGCTCTGGCTGATCGACGTCAACGGCACCGCGGTCGTGGCCGTCGGCGGCTGGGCCGCCCCCTGGGGGATCGCCCTCGTCGTCGACCGGCTCTCGGCGATCATGCTGCTGATCTCGTCGATCATGCTGCTCGGCGTTCTCATCTACTCCATCGGCCAGGGCGTGGCCGACCGGCACCGCGAGACCCCGGTGTCGATCTTCCACCCCAGCTACCTGATCCTGTCCGCCGGCGTCTTCACCACCTTCATCGCCGGCGACCTCTTCAATCTCTACGTCGGCTTCGAGGTGCTGCTCGCCTCAAGCTATGTGCTGCTCACCCTCGGCGGAACGGGCGAGCGGATCCGCGCCGGCGTCACGTACATCATCGTCAGCCTCGTCAGCTCGCTGTTCTTCCTCGCCTCGATCGCGCTGATCTACGGTGCGACGGGCACCGTCAACATGGCCCAGCTCTCCGTGCGGCTGGGCGAGCTCCCCGCCGATGTGCAGCTCGTGCTGCACCTGCTGCTGCTGATCGGATTCGGGATCAAGGCGGCCGTGTTCCCGCTCTCGTTCTGGTTGCCCGACTCGTACCCGACGGCGCCTGCGCCGGTGACCGCCGTGTTCGCCGGCTTGCTGACCAAGGTGGGTGTGTACGCGCTCATCCGCACGGAGACGGTGCTCTTCGCGGGCCAGGACCTCAGCGCGCTGTTCCTGGTGGTCGGCAGCCTGACGATGGTCGTCGGCATCCTCGGAGCCCTCGCCCAGGCCGACATCAAACGACTGCTCTCGTTCACCCTGGTCAGCCACATCGGTTACATGCTGTTCGGAATCGGCCTGTCGTCGACGCTCGGCCTCGCCGCGACGATCTACTACGTCGTGCACCACATCACGGTGCAGACGACCCTGTTCCTCACGACCGGTCTGATCGAGCGCATCGGTGGTGCAACGTCGATCAACCGGCTCGCCGGGCTGCTCAAGGCGTCACCGCTCGTCGCGATCCTCTTCTTCATCCCGGCCCTCAACCTCGGCGGCATCCCGCCGTTCTCCGGCTTCATCGGCAAGGTCGGCCTGTTCGCCGCCGGCGTCGACGCGCCGAGCCCGCTGGTGTGGGTGGGCATCGCGGCCGGCGCCGTCACCTCGCTGCTCACGCTCTACGCTCTCGCCCGTTTCTGGAATATGGCCTTCTGGCGCGGTCAGAGCGAGCTCAAGGGTTACGAGTCCGTACTGATCGAGTCGCTGCAGGAGGCACCGGAGGCACCGGACACCTCCGTCGCGGTCAAGACGCGCACCGTTCCGGCGTCGATGCTCGCCGTCACGACCGGGATGGTGGCCCTCACGGTCGCACTGACCGTGTTCGCCGGCCCGCTGTTCGGCTTCGCCGAGCGTGCGGCCGAGAATCTGGAGACGCCGACGAGCTACATCGACACCGTCTTCCCCGGGGGTGTGCAGTGACCGAGCGCAATGGATCGATCCCACCGACACGGCCGACGATGCGCGGCGGCGTCATCCCGACCAACCGGGTTCCGAGTGGGCCCGCGTTCCCCGAGACGGAGCAGACGCACCGACAGAACCTGTGGCGGCAGTTCCCGCTGCTCGTGATCCTGGTCGTGCTGTGGATGCTGCTCTGGGACGACATCACCGTGATGACGGTCGTCACCGGAACGGCGCTGGCGCTGCTGGTGACCCGCGTCTTCTACCTGCCGCCGATCGCGCTGAGCGGGCGGCTCAACCCGTGGCGGCTGCTCATCTTCGTCGCTCGGATGGTCTACGACATCATCGTGGCGTCGGTGTTCGTGGCGTGGCTCGCCATCAACCCGCGCTACCAGCCGATCAACTCGATTCTGGCCATCAAGCTGCACACGCGCAGCGACCTCGTGATCACCCTCACCGCCGTCTCGATCTCGCTGGTGCCTGGCACCGTCGTCATCGATGCCGACCGGGAGCACGCGATCCTCTACATCCACGCGCTCGGCACCCGCACGAGCGAGGACATCGACCGGATCCGGCGTGAGGTGCTCGGCACCGAGGAGCGGATCGTCCTGGCGATCGGCGCGAAGGACGAGGCCGACGGGATCCGGGCCGACCGGCGTCAACGTGACGGCGGGGTCGGCACCGTCGGCGCCAGAAGGAAGGGAGACTGACATGTCGTTTCTCATGGTCGTCGCCGTGTTGGCCGGTGTGATGTTCGGCGTCGGCGCCCTGTGCGCCGTCTACCGCATCATCCGCGGGCCGTCGATCCTCGACAGGGCGCTGGCCGCCGACGTGATGCTCGCCATCGCGATCTGTGCGCTCGGCGCCGAGATGGCGATCAATCGGCACACCGACACACTGCCCGTTCTGCTGGTGTTGGCGATGTTCGCCATCGTCGGCTCGATCAGCATCGCGCGGTTCATGTCGAAGCAGGACGCGGCATGAACGAGATCGTCGCCGGCATCCTCATTCTGCTCAGCGCCTTCCTCTCGATGGCTGCCGGCATCGGCATCGTGCGCTTCCCCGACGTGCTCTCGCGACTGCACGCATCGACGAAGCCGCAGATCCTCGGTGTCGCGGCGATCTGTGTGGCGATCTGGCTGCTCAACCCCAGCTGGGGCGTCGCGTCGACGTTGATCCTGGTGCTCGGCTTCCAGATGATGACGCAGCCGATGACGGCGCACATGATCGGCCGCGCGGCGTACCGCACCGAGTACGTGCGCGCCGATCTGCTCATCGCCGACGAGATCGCGGATGCCGTGGACGCGGCGTCCGCCGCGGAGGCCGCCGACGCCGCCGACGCCGCCGAAGCAGCCGAGGCCGCCGCCGAATCGCGCAGCCCCGACACCCCCGGCGGGCCCGCGAACTCGTAGAAACCGTCGCCTCTGGCGCCGCGCGGGAGCCGATTCGACGAGTTCGGCGCCCCGCGGGGTCGGCGCGTCTAGGCCGTGGCGGCCTTGGCCGGGTGGCAGGCCGTCGCGGCGAGCTTGCCGTCTGGATCGAGTCGCTCAAGCAGGGAGCCGGCGATCAGGTAGAGCTGGTCGAGCTGCTCGGGGTTCAGCGCGTCGAGGACGACGGAGCGCACCGTGTCGTGGTGGCCGGGAGCCGCGGCGTCGAGCAGGGCGAGGCCGGCATCCGTGATGCGCGCGTTCGTGGCACGCCGGTCCTCGGGGCACGGGAAGCGCTCGACCAGCCCGCGCTCCTCGAGTCGGCGCACGACATGGGAGAGCCGGGGGAGCGTCGCGTTGGTGCTCGAGGCGATCGCGGTCATGCGGGCCGTGTGCGCCGCGGCATCCGCCAGCACCATGAGAACCGTGTACTCGAAGTGGGTGAGCTTGGCGTCGCGGAGCAGCTGCGCGTCCAGGGCAGGCGGCAGCAGCTCGACGACGGCGGCCAGGCGCTGCCATGCCGCCATCTCGTCCGGGGTCATCGGGCGCGCGTCGAGCGCGGGGGTCGTCGCACTGTTCTCGCTCATGTGACCATTCTAGCGGTTGTTCCGGCAATAGTTGACGCAACAAGTAAAAGGGTCTATGGTTTTACTTGTTGGAACAACTAAAGCGCCGCGGCGCAGATTGAAGGGCACTCACATGACAACGGTCAGCATCATCGGAAACGGCAACATGGGCACCGCGATCGGCGACATCGTCGCAGCCGGCGGAAACACCGTCGAGTTCATCGGCCGTGACGCGGATGCCGCCATCACCGGTGACATCGTCGTTCTCGCGGTCGGTTACCCCGCCGTCGCCGACATCATCGCCGCCCACGGCGAGAAGCTGGCAGGCAAGGTCGTCGTCGACATCACCAACCCGCTCAACTTTGAGACCTTCGACTCGCTCGTCGTCCCCGCCGACGGCTCTGCCGCGTCCGTGATCGCAGGCAAGCTGCCCGACTCCACCGTGCTCAAGGCCTTCAACACCAACTTCGCCGCGACCCTCGCGAGCAAGAGCGTCGGCGGCGCCGCTCCGACCACCGTGCTGATCGCCGGAGACGACGGCGACGCCAAGGCGCTCCTCGCCTCGGTGCTTGGTGCCGCAGGAGTCGACGCCGTTGACGCCGGTTCGATGGCCCGCGCCCGCGAGCTCGAGGCGATCGGCTTCCTGCAGCTGACGCTCGCCGTGCAGGAGAAGGTCGGCTGGGCTGCCGGCTTCGCGCTCACGAAGTAGGGCGAGCTCGTAGAAACGGTCACCTCCCGACTCGGGAGGGGACCGTTTCTGCGTGTTTGGGGAGGTGGCAGCCGCGGGCTAGTCGAGCAGGTAGACGAGCTGCGCCCGCACGGAGGCCTCGGCCGCTGGCAGGACGTGCGCGTCGACATCCGGGTAGACGATGGCGGTGATGCGCGCGACGAACGGCTCGTGGAGCGCCGGCGCCCCGCCCAGCTCGCCCTCGAGCACTGCGAGTGCCGCGCGCACCTCGTCGAGTCGCTGCATCCGGTGCTCTCGGTACTGCGCGCAGATCTCGGCCAGGCTCGGCAGCACCGGCCCGTGACCGGGCAGGACCAGTGCGGGGCCGATGGCCGCGAGGGTGTCGAGCGAGTCGAGGTACTCGGCCAGCGTGCTGTCCGGATGCGCGATGACGGTGCTCCCGCGGCCGAGGATCGTGTCACCCGTCAGCACGGCGCCAATCGCGGCGCTGCCGCTCGCCGCCGTGTCCAGCGGGGCGTCGTTGCCGAGCAGGAAGCAGACGGAGTCGGCGGTGTGACCTGGTGTTGCGACGACCCGAATGTCGACACCGGCGGCCGTGAGCTGCTCGCCGTCTCGGAGCGGCTCGCCACCGAAGCAGTGCGCCGGGTCGAGCGCGCGCACCGGGGCGCCGGTCAACGCGGCGAGCCGAGCGGACCCGGCCGTGTGGTCGGCGTGCCGGTGCGTGACGAGGATCAGCTCGACGGGGGTAGCGGCCAGGGCCTGCAGGTGTGCCTCGTCGAGCGGTCCAGGGTCCACGACGACGGATGCTGCACCACCGGGGGCGGCCAGCAGATAGGAGTTCGTCCCGTCGAGGGTCATCGGCCCGGGATTCGGCGCGAGCAGGCGCCGGGTGAGCCGGCTCGTGGCCACGATCGCTGCGCTCATGACGGCAGCCTACCCGCGCCGGCCGCCTCGTGCTGCCGTATTCTGGCTCCGAGAGGGGCGTCGATGGAAGCGAATGGACTCACCGCACCCGGCAACGCAATCGGGCTGGCCGCGACGGTCGTTCTGCTGCGCGATTCCGACGATTCCGGGGTCGAGGTTCTGCTGCTTGAGCGCCCGCACGACCGAGGGAGTTTCGCCGGTGCCTGGGTATTCCCCGGCGGCGCCGTCGACCCCGCGGATCTCATCGTGGCCGGGGCCGGCCCGTCTATCGTCGAGAGTCTGCTCGAGCTGCCCATGGGGGAGGAAGCCGCGGCGAGCCGCCGCGCAGCCGCACGCGAGACCCGCGAGGAGACCGGCCTGCTGCTGGATGAGGACACACTCGTGCCGGTGTCGCGCTGGCATCCGCCTCGGGAATCGCCGAAGCCGTTGCGCACATGGTTCTATCTGGCCGCGGCGCCGAGCGGGCCCATCGCGCTGGAGCCGAACGAGGCGGTTGCGCACCGCTGGGTCTCGCCGGAGGGTGCGCTCGCGATGCATGCAGCCGGCGAGCTCACGCTGTTCCCGCCCACCTGGGTCACCCTGTTCGGACTGATCGGAGTGCCATCAAGCGAGGACGCGCTGCGGGCGGCGCGGCTGCAGCCCATCGTCGAGTACGCGACCCGGTTCGCCCCCGACCGAACGGTCGCGCTCTGGCAGGCGGACGCCGCATACGGAGCGGACGGATCCGTCGACCCCGTGCTCCTCGATGCTCCCGGGCCGCGCCACCGACTCGACATGCGCGAGCTGCCCTGGCGGTACCTGCACGACTAAGGCGTGGCGCTCAGAGTCCGGAGAGTTCCCTGGCGCGGATCACCATGCGCTCCAGCGCGTCGAGGTCCAGATCGCTCGCCGAGCGGAAGCCGATGCTGGCGGCGCCGATCGTGACGGTGCCGAGCTCGGCGGCGTACTGCGCACCCAGGTAGCCGGCGGCATCAGCCGCGTTCACGTAGAGGCTGATGTGCCTCTTCTGTTGCGCGAGCCCGATCAGGAACCACTCGACGGCCTGGCCCTTCGGCCGGGGTTGGAGCAGATCGCCGTAGCCGATGATCGCCTGTTCCGTTCCGCCCCAGAACACCCCGCGCCAGAGCACACGCGAGAGGTCTGGCAGCGCGGCGCGGATCCGGGCGTCGACGGCGCGCATGGACGCTCCGGCCTCGCCCTCGATCGCGGCGAGGAACTCGTCGACATCGTCGTCAACCTTGTTCATCTGCCCAGCCTGTCACGCCCGCGCCGTCGATTCCCGCTCGACGAGCGTGAACGGCACGGTGATGTTGCGTGCAGGCAGTGGCTCGTCCCTGGCTGCGATCCGTTCTGCGAGCATCTGCACGGCCAGCGCGGCGATCTGCTCGCGACCCGGGCTGATCGTGCTGAGTGCAGGCAGCGAGTATCGGGACTCGTCGAGGTCGTCGAAACCGATCACCGAGACCTGCTCTGGCACGCGGATGCCGCGCTGCCCGAGTGCGCGCAGGGCGCCGAGTGCCAGCGCATCGTTGAAGGCGACGATGCCGTCGACCTCGACCCCCTCGGCGAGCAGGCGCTCCGTCTCGGCCGCGCCGTCGAAGCGGGTCCAGGTGGCGACGGGACGCACGAGCTCAGCGCGCTCGGCAGTGCCGGCGGCCTCGAGCGCCTGCCGGTAGCCGAGCAGGCGCAGGCTGGCGGCCCCCGACACGTCGCCGGGGCGGGCGCCGATCGCGGCGATGCGGGTGCGGCCGAGTCCGATGAGGTGCTCCGTCGCGGCGCGGATCGCCTCGGTGTTGCGCATGGTCACGTGGTCGACCAACGGCTCGCTCGTGCCGCCATCGAGCGTCGGGGCGAGCTGGGCGTAGAGACCGGTGTCCTCCTGCTCGGGGCCGAGCGTGCTGAACAGCATGCCGTCGACGAGCTGTGCCTTGCTGGCCCTGGCCGCCCCGGCATCCGAGCCCCGCGACTGCTCGATCAGCACGGAGAGACCCTCGCGGTCGGCGGCGTCCATCACGGCCTCGGCGAGTTCGGCGAAGTAGGGGTTCCGCAGGGTCGGCACGACGAGGCTGATGACGCCG
Source organism: Microterricola gilva (assembly GCF_004217495.1). Classification (NCBI taxonomy): domain Bacteria; kingdom Bacillati; phylum Actinomycetota; class Actinomycetes; order Micrococcales; family Microbacteriaceae; genus Microterricola; species Microterricola gilva. The sequence continues at coordinate 2,914,730 of NZ_SHLC01000001.1, read as the reverse complement.
GTGCGCCCGGTGCGGAGGTTGCGCGCGGTGAGATTCGGGCGGTAGCCGGTGGCCTCGATGGCGTCGAGCACGCGCTGCTTCGTGGCCGGGCGGATGTGCGGGTAGTCGTGGATCACATTCGAGACGGTCTTGATCGAGACGCCGGCGATGGCGGCGACGTCGGAGAGCGTTGCGGCCATGGGGTCCCCTTCTGGATCGGGCGCCGATCCGGCGCGGTATCCCAAGCTATCAGGCCCCGCGTAGACGGACCGTGCCGGGAATGTTACTCTTCTACAACGTTGTAGAAATCGGCGGTCACCCGTGCCGGCCGACTTCTGCGACCGACAGGATGGCGGCCGAACGGCCCAGACGAAGGAGTCCACGACGTGACCCCCAGCAGCACCCCCGCCCGCCCGGTGGCCGAGCATTCCGCTCAGACCGAGCAGTTCGTGATCGGTGTCGACTACGGCACCCTCTCCGGCCGTGCCGTCGTGGTGCGCGTCTCCGATGGGGCCGAGCTCGGCAGCGCCACCCTCGACTACCCGCACGCCGTGATGGACACCGTACTGACCGCTGGCCCGGCCGCGGCCGCCGGCGCGCCCGTCGCCCTCGCCCCTGACTGGGCGCTCCAGGTGCCAGCCGACTACGTCGCCGTGCTGAAGAGCGCCGTGCCTGCCGCCGTCGCGGCCGCCGGCATCGACCCAGCCCAGGTGATCGGCATCGCCACCGACTTCACCGCATGCACGATGGTGCCGACGCTCGCAGACGGCACCCCGCTGAACGAGCTGAACGAGCACGCCGACACACCGCACGCCTACGTGAAGCTGTGGAAGCACCACGCGGCCCAGCCGCACGCCGACCGCATCAACGCGCTCGCCGCCGAGCGTTCAGAGGCCTGGCTGCCCCGCTACGGCGGGCTCATCTCGAGCGAGTGGGAGTTCGCCAAGGGCCTGCAGCTGCTCGAGGAGGCGCCGGCGCTCTACGCCGAGATGGAGCACTGGGTCGAGGCCGCGGACTGGATCGTCTGGCAGCTCACCGGCGAGTACGTGCGCAATGCCTGCACCGCAGGCTACAAGGGCATCTGGCAGGACGGCGGCTACCCGTCACGCGACTTCCTCGCGGCGCTCAACCCCGACTTCGCCGGCTTCGTCAGCGACAAGCTCGAGCACCGGATCGGCCAGCTCGGTGATGCGGCAGGAGTGCTCAGTGCAGAGGCCGCAGCCTGGACGGGACTGCCGCAGGGCATCGCCGTGGCCGTCGGCAACGTCGACGCCCACGTCACGGCACCGGCGGCGCAGGCCGTTCTGCCAGGACAGATGGTCGCCATCATGGGCACAAGCACCTGCCACGTCATGAACTCCGACACGCTCGCAGAGGTGTCTGGCATGTGCGGCGTCGTCGACGGCGGCATCGTCTCCGGGCTCTACGGCTACGAGGCCGGGCAGTCGGGCGTCGGCGACATCTTCGCCTGGTACGTCAAGAACCAGGTTCCCGCCCGCTACGTCGAGGCCGCGGACGCCGCAGGCAGCAGCATCCACCAGTACCTCACCGATCTCGCCTACCGTGAGCCGGTCGGCGCGCACGGCCTCGTCGCCCTCGACTGGCAGAGCGGCAACCGCTCGGTGCTCGTCGATCACGAGCTCTCCGGCGTTGTGCTCGGCACCACCCTGACCACGCGAACGGAGGAGGTCTACCGCGCGCTGCTGGAGGCGACGGCATTCGGAACGCGCACCATCGTCGAGACCTTCAACGCCAGCGGCGTTCCGGTGACCGAGTTCATCGTGGCCGGTGGCCTGCTGAAGAACCCACACCTCATGCAGACGTACAGCGACGTGCTGCGGATGCCGATCTCCACGATCGCCAGCGAGCAGGGGCCGGCACTCGGCTCCGCCATCCACGCGGCCGTCGCCGCCGGGGCCTATCCGGACGTGCGCGCGGCCGGCCAGGCGATGGGCAAGCTCAACAAGAACGTCTATATGCCGAACGAGGCATCTGCAGATGCCTATGACGTGCTGTTCGCGGAATACACGCTGCTGCACGACTATTTCGGCCGCGGGGCCAACGAGGTGATGCACCGGCTGCGGGCGCAGAAGCGCGACGCGGTGGCCGCAGCATCCGCAACCTCAACGGAGGCGTGAGCGATGACTGACGTCACCACATTCTCTGCCGAAACGGAACGGGCCATTCAGGCTGTGCGCGAGGAGGTCGCCGCGCTGCACGGCGAGCTCGTGCGCTACGGCCTGGTGGTCTGGACCGGCGGCAACGTCTCCGGCCGGGTGCCAGGCGCCGAGCTCTTCGTGATCAAGCCGTCCGGCGTCTCCTACGACGATCTGGCGCCGGAGAACATGATCCTCTGCGACCTCGACGGTGTCGTCGTGCCCGGTTCGGCCGGCAGCGATCGCTCGCCGTCCAGCGACACCGCCGCCCACGCCTACGTCTACCGCAACATGCCTGAGGTCGGCGGCGTCGTGCACACGCACTCCGACTACGCGACCGCGTGGGCGGCCCGCGGCGAGGAGATCCCCTGCGTGATCACCGCCATGGCCGACGAGTTCGGCGGCCCGATCCCAATCGGCCCGTTCGCGATCATCGGTGACGACTCGATCGGCCGCGGCATCGTGCAGACCCTCAGCGGCCACCGCTCGCGGGCCGTGCTGATGCAGAACCACGGTCCGTTCACGATCGGAAAGGACGCCCGCGACGCGGTCAAGGCCGCCGTCATGGTCGAGGACGTTGCCCGCACCGTGCACATCGCCCGCCAGGGCGGCGAGCTGATCCCGATCCCTCAGGCCGCCATCGATTCACTCTTCAACCGCTACCAGAACGTCTACGGACAAGCACCCCAAGGAGCAATTGCGTAATGCCGAAACTCACCACGACACTCGACCACTACGAAGTCTGGTTCCTCACCGGCAGCCAGAACCTCTACGGCGAGGAGACGCTGCGTCAGGTCGCCGAGCAGTCCCAGGCGATCGCGCGCACGCTCGATGCCGCGGACGGCGTGCCCGTGAAGGTGGTTTGGAAGCCGGTGCTCAAGGACTCCGACTCCATCCGCCGCCTCGCCCTCGAGGTGAACGCCGCCGACAACGTGATCGGCGTCATCGCCTGGATGCACACCTTCTCGCCGGCCAAGATGTGGATCCACGGCCTCGACGCGCTGCAGAAGCCGTTGCTGCACCTGCACACGCAGGCCAACGTCGAACTGCCGTGGGGCGAGATCGACTTCGACTTCATGAACCTCAACCAGGCCGCCCACGGCGACCGGGAGTTCGGCTACATCCAGACCCGTCTCGGCGTCGTGCGCAAGACGGTCGTCGGCCACGTCACCGACCCGCGCGTCACCGCCGAGGTCGGCAGCTGGCAGCGGGCGGCGGCCGGTTGGGCCGCGTCCCGCACGCTCAAGCTCGCCCGCTTCGGAGACAACATGCGCTACGTCGCCGTGACCGAGGGGGACAAGACCGAGGCGGAGCTGCGCTTCGGCGTGCAGGTGAACACGTGGGGCGTGAACGAGCTCGCCGACGCCGTGCACGCGGCATCCGATGCCGACATCGACGCTCTCGTCGCCGAGTACGAGGAGCTCTACGCCGTGGCGCCCGAGCTGCGCCGCGGGGGAGAGCGCCACGAATCGCTTCGCTACGGCGCCGCGATCGAGATCGGCCTGCGCTCCTTCCTCGAGGAGGGCGGCTTCGGCGCGTTCACGACGAGCTTCGAGGACCTCGGCACCCTGCGCCAGCTGCCCGGCCTCGCCGTGCAGCGCCTCATGGCCGACGGCTACGGCTTCGGTGCCGAGGGTGACTGGAAGACGGCCATCCTCGTGCGCGTCGCCAACGTCATGGGTGCCGGCCTGCCCGGTGGCGCCTCGCTGATGGAGGACTACACCTACGACATGACCCCGGGCAACGAGTTGATCCTCGGTGCCCACATGCTGGAGGTGTCGCCCTCGCTGACGACCGCCAAGCCGACGCTCGAGGTGCACCCGCTCGGCATCGGCGGCAAGGAAGACCCGGTGCGCCTCGTCTTCACCGCCGACTCCGGCCCCGCCGTCGTTGTCGCCCTGAGCGACATGCGCGACCGCTTCCGCCTCGTGGCCAACGTCGTCGAGGTCGTGCAGCCGACGGCTCCGCTGCCGAAGCTGCCCGTCGGCCGTGCCGTGTGGAAGCCGGCGCCGGACTTCGCCACGAGCGCCGCGGCTTGGCTCACCGCCGGAGCCGCACACCACACGGTGATGTCGACGGCGGTCGGCATCGAGGTGTTCCAGGACTTCGCCGAGATCGCCCGCACCGAGCTGCTCGTGATCGACGAGAACACCGAACTGCGCGAGTTCGGGCGCGAGGTGCGCTGGAACCAGGCGTACTACCGCCTCGCTCAGGGCATCTAGCCGCCGGACTCGGCCAACGCCGCGGCATCCGCTCCTCACCGGGCGGATGCCGCGGCTCGGCTGGCTCGGGCTCGCTAGGCCTCGGGTTCGTCAGGCATGTCCATCGTCTGCACCTCGCCCGCGCGCTCGTAGATGAGCGACACCGCTCCCTTCTCGAAGCTGCGGGCCGGCTCCACCAACCGGAACGATGAGGGAACCGTGCCGACGTCGAACAGCCGTTTGCCCTGCCCGAACGCGACCGGGTAGAGCCACAGCTGCAGTCGATCGAGGAGCTCCTCGGCCAGCAGCGACCGCACGAGTTCGCCGCTGCCGATCACGGATACCCGATTGAACTCCTCGCGGAGCCGTCCTGCGGATGCGGCATCCGGCAGCACGGTCGTTCCCGCCCAGCTCGGATCGCTGAGCGTGCGAGAGACGACGAACTTCGGCACCGTGTTGAACTTCACCGCGATGGGGCCGTCACCCGCGGTCGGCCAGTACGACGCAAAAATGTCGTACGTCTTGCGCCCGAGCAGGAGCGCGTCGAGGTTGTCGAGGTCGGCGCCGATCGCCTCCCCGGACTCGTCGTCGAAGAACGGCGCCTGCCAGCCGCCGAACTCGAACCCATCCTCGCGGTCTTCCTCGCGGCCACCCGGGGCCTGATAGACGCCGTCCAGTGAGATGAACAGGCTTGCGCTGATGATGCCCATGATCGGATTGCTCCTTCCGCCGCGGCGAGGGCCACGGCCATCGACGTTCATTCTTCGCGCGCCGAACGCCCGCTGTCCAGCCCCGATGGCGAATCGCGAATGCCCCGTAGGGCGATCAGAAGGGTGCCGGCTCGACCTCAGCGATGTGCCCGGTCGGTGTCGTGATGGTGACGCGGCCGTCCGGCAGGCGGCTGTATTCGATGCGGCTGAGATTCTTGCGGCGGTTTCCGCGCTCGCAGAGGGGGAGAAGGTTGTCGTCGTTGGTGCGACCGCGGTCACGCACCCACTCTTCGAGGTGGTCGACATCTGTATCGTCGACCGGCCGAGAGCAGGTGGGGTCGATACAGCTCTCGTAGCGGAACGCGATCCAGTCGCGTTGCGCTGTGCTCGGGCGGTAGCGGGTGCGGTCGTAGCGGAGCCGCTCGCCCGTGAACGGATCGGTTGCCACGCGGCGGAACGACGGGGCCGACGCGATGAGCCGCGCCGCCGTGGCCTTGTCGACCGTTCCGTAGCCGCGCAGCTCGATGGGCTCGTCCCCGTCGGCGATGAGCGAGAGCAGGGGCACCAGCAGGATCGGGCGGACCTTCGCGGCCGTCGCCGTGCCATCGCCGGCGAGCCAGGCCACGGCCAGGTCGGCACGGATCTGGTCACGCGAGCGCCACTCCGGCTCGCCGATCGGGGTCTTCTTCTGCTCGGCGCGGGCGGTCGCATTCAGTCGGGACACGATACGCACGGCATCGGGTGCCGCGACGAGTGCGTGAATCCACGCCATGCCGTCTTCCTCGGGTTCGAACCACACGCGGCGCTCGGCGAACGCGCGGGTGTGGCGACTCTCGGCCGGCTCGGCTGAGAGTCGTTCCTTGAGGCGGCGGGCTCTGGCGCGGAACGCCGACAGCGTGAGGCTTCCGGCCGGCTCAGCCAGCTGTTCGTCGAACGCGCGCACGGCGTTGTCTTCTGACCAGCCGGTGATGAGTTCGAGCGCCGCGCCGACATGTGCGGCACTGGTCGCGCCACGTTGGAACGCGGCGTGCAGGCGCGGCATCCGGTCTTCGAGGGTCTGTGCCCGGAACGCAATGGTGCGCACCTGCGTCGAGGAGAGCTGCAGCCGGAGGCCGGCGTCGAAGGCCGCGGCATCCGCGGCGAGCTCGGGTGCGTCGGCGTGCGCCAGTCCGACAGGGCGCAGGTAGATCTCCGGCTTCGCTCTGGCGAGTCGGATCAGCTCGGCCAGCGCCGTCCAGAGCCGAGCCTGTGCTCGATTGCCGGCCGTGTGAGCGTCGACGGCCTGCTCGATGCGGTCGACGATCAGCTCAGCGCCATGAGGCGGCGGTGTCGGTGGTGCGGACCCTGGCGGGTGAGGCGGCGGGGCGTGCATGAGCAGCGGGCCGGGCAGATTGGTGGTGGGAGGTGCTTCGGGCGGGGATGACGGGTGCATCCACTTCTCCAGACTCATCGTTCGGCACGAGCGATCTCTGATGCACCCAGTCTAGCAAAAAAGTACGAAGAAATCGATGAAATCTCAGGAATCCGTCGCGCATTTCTTCTAGGCGATTACGATTCACTCCGGGTGGTTGCCCGCGTCGCCATTGATCGTGAATGGCGTCGTGACCCCGTCGTACATGACATGGGTGATCAGCCCGTCGACCGCGTGCTGGAGTGTGTGGCAGTGGTCGCTCCAGATGCCGGGGTTGTCGGCGACGAACGCGATCTCGTAGGACTCGTGCGGCCGAACATCGAGCGTGTCCACCCACCAGGGGCTGCCGCATGCCGCGACACCGTCACGAGAGAGCACCAGGGCGTGGTGCCCGTGCAGGTGCATCGGATGCACGTCGCCGGAGTCGTTGCGGATCCTCATCACGACGACATCGCCCTCGCTCACCGCGAACATCGGCACGTCGGGGAACATGCGGCCGTTGATGGTCCAGAAGTTGCCCGGTCGGCCGTCGATGATGCCGTAGCGGCGGGCGATCACGTAGTCGTACACGCGGTCGGGGCGGGACGGATCGATGCCAAGCGGCACCGGCGCGCCGTAGCTGAGAAGATCGAGGCGCTCGGCGGGCTGCCGCACCGGCTCCGTCACCGCGGCGCCGTCCGCCACGTCCCCGATCAGCACGCTGCGGGCGCCGCCCACCCTGAGCTGCGCCGCGCCCTGCTCTGGCGCCAGCATCGAGACGTCGGCGCGCCCGCCTGCCGGGATGAGGAGCGTGCGGTCGGTGACCTCGCCCGGTTCGCTCACCTCATGGCCGTCGACCGCGACGACGCGGAACGGGTCGGCCGACCAGACCGCGGCGGTGCCCTGGTCGGTGTTGATCACGCGCACCCGCACCTCCTGGCCGGGAGAGGCCGGAACCCGCTCGTCGGCCACCCGGCCGTTCAGCGTGTGCTGGCTGCCGTAGAGGTGCAGCAGGGCGATCAGCTCGGTGGCGGCATCCGGTGCGGCGTCGCCCGGCTCGATCACGACAGCACCGAGCAGGCCGCGCTGCACCTGCTCGTGCGAGAGCTGGTGCGAGTGGTACCAGTACGTCCCGGCGTCCGCGGCGACGAAGCGGTAGACGTAACGGCCGCCGACGGGAACCGCGTCCTGCGTGATGCCGGCCACCCCGTCGGCCGCATTCGGCACGTCGATACCGTGCCAGTGCAGCGTCGCGCCGGCTGCGACGGACTCGTTGATGAACACGACCTCGACGAGCTCGCCCTGCCTGGCTCGGATGACGGGGCCGGGGGACTGGCCGTTCACGGTGTACCCATCGACCGGGCGGCCACCAGGCACGTCGATGCGTTCCTGCCTGGCGACGAGTTCGACCCGCACATCGGCCGGGCGGTCTGCATCGGCGGTCAACGCCGTGACGCTCGTGCCGCCGGCGGCGGGGCCGTCGAGCGCGGCACTGGCGGGGACGGCGTGGCCCGCGTGGTCGGAATGGCCGGCAGACCCGCCCATCTCCATGACCGAGTACTCGCCCAGGAGCGTTCCCTGCCAGGCGACGAACGCGGCGAGCAGCGCGGTCGTGAGCGCGGCGCCGAGAAGCACGCGGCGGAAGACCTCACGCCGGGACGGCATCGGATGTCGCCTCCGCCACGGTCTTCCGCGCGGAGCGGCTCACCCGCAGCGCGGCGAACACGGAGGCGAGCAGCACGGCGAGGGCGTTCACCCCGTGCAGCAGACCCAGATACGGCAGATCGCGCAGCCCGAAGCCGGCCATCACCTGGAGGGCGATCAGCCCGAGCACGATCCCGGCCAGCAGCCGGGCGCCGCGCACGCGCACCCCGAATGCCACGAGGAACAAGGCGACGGCGGCGAGCGGGATCACCACGGCACCGACGATTGCGTGGATCCAGAAGCCGATCTCGCCGAGGTAGGTGAGCTGACCGCTCTCGATCAGCGCTTTGTCGACGACGCCGCCGTCCTGCACGAAGTGCACCATTCCGCCGACTCCGAACGCGATCGCGGCGGCCTGCACGGCGACGCCGCCGGCGATGACCCAGGCGATGACCGCATAGACCCTGTGCATGATGAACCTCCCTGTTCGTGCGGACGCGCGTTGCGGCATCCGTTTGGCTCACTCTCGCCCCGCGGCACCCCTCGCCGGAACGCGGCAGACCGCGCCTCGCGGCGCGGATCGGCGCAGCGCTCATGGCGGCCAGCCGCCAGCGAGGCACGGGGCAGGCCCCCTCCCGTAACGGCGCCGGGAGGAGGACGATGGGAGTGTGGATCGCAGGTGGTTGTGCCTTGCGACGTTCGGCCCGATCGGGGTCGCGTCTCTGCTCTACATCGTCGTCATGCGCGGCTTCATCGACCCAGACCTCAATTCGGATCACGGCCTCGCGTGGCCGCTGCTCGGCGCGCTGCCCCTGTTCGTCTTCGGAATGTGGCTGCTCACGGTGTCGGCGTCTCGGATCGCGCTGCTCATCGCGCTCGGGGCGACCGCGATGCTCGTCGGCTCTGCGTTTGAGACCTTCGTGCACCTCAACCTCGAGATCCTCACCGAGCCGTGGTTCCCGTTCGTCAACCTGCTCGGCCTGAGCGCCGACGCGGTGGCGACCTCGGCGCTGTTGGTGGTGTTCGCGACGTTCCCGGACGGCGTTCCGGAGCGTCGGTGGCAGCGGATCGCGGTCCTCTTCCTCTGGACCCCGGTTCTGGTCGGTCCGCTCACGCTGCTCACCACACCGCACATCGTCATGTCGCAGTTCATCGGCATCAGCGGCGAGTCGATCCCCAACCCGTACTTCGTGCCGTGGCTCGAGTGGGCCGCCCCCGCCGTCCACTATCTCGTCTTCCAGGGCTGGGCCGCTGTCGCGCTCGGCGTCACCGTGCTCGCCTCCCGAGTGTTCTTCGGACAGCCGGGGGTGCGTGCCCGCACCCGCGTCATGGGCCTCGCGGTCGGCTCTGCGATGGCGGCGTTCCTGCTGTGGACATTCGTGCCAGGCCTCTGGGGCGTCGAGTTCCTGGTCTACGCGTCAATGATCGCGATCCCGGTCGCGGCGATCCACGGCATCCTCCGCTACGGCGCCTTCGACATCGGGCCGGGCGAGCGCGGAGCACGCGTCGAGCGCGCGTCGACCCTGCTCATCACGGTCGTCTACGCGGCCGCGGTCGCGACGCCGGCGCTCCTGCTCACGCCCCCGCTCAGCACGCTCTCGGCGATCCTGATCACAACGCTGCTCGCGGTCGTGCTGCTGCCGGCCCGCAGCTGGATGCAGCTGCGCCTGCACCGCGCTCTGTTCGGCGACCGCGAGCAACACTTCGCGATGCTGAGTGAGCTCGGCGCGCAACTGGAGCGGGCAGGCGAGCCGCGCGAACTGCTGACCACCTTGGCCGAGGCGGTTCGCGGCGGCCTCGACGCGACGTGGGTGCAGATCCGGCTCGTCGGGGCGGATGCGGCGCTCGCCGGGACCTCGATCGGAGGCGCGGGGGAGCCGGTCGGCGACCCGGCCGAGTCCAGCGAGCTCGTGCGCGGCGAGGAGACCCTCGGCCGCATCGAGCTGGGGCCGAGGCGCCGCGGCGAGTACGGTGACGCCGAACGCGCGCTGCTCCGAACGGTCGCGGCTCAGGCGGCGGCATCCGTTGCCAATGTGCTCCTCAGCGCGCAGCTGGCCGAACAGCTCGATGAACTGCGCGCCTCTCGCGAGCGGCTCGTCGCGGTGCAGGATGACGAGCGCCGCCGGCTCGAGCGCGATCTGCACGACGGCATCCAGCAGAATCTGGTGGCGCAGATTGCGGGACTGCGGCTGGCTCGCAACCGCCTGCAGCGCGGGGAGCTCGCCGCAACTGAACTCATCGAACTTCAGGACCAGGCACGCGAGACCCTCACCGAGCTGCGGGAGATCACCCGCGGCATCCACCCCTCCGTGTTGAGCGACAACGGGCTGGTGGCCGCGGTCGAGTCGGGGATGGCACGGTTCCCGATCACGCTCACCGTCGAGGCCGACGCCGCGGTGCGCCGGGAACGCTACCCGGAGGACGTCGAGACGACGGCGTACTACGTGGTGCGCGAGGCGCTCGCGAACACGGCCAAGCACGCCCAGGCGACGAGGGCAACGGTCAGGCTGGAGCGGAGCAACGGGCAGCTGCGCATCGCGATCACCGACGACGGCCGCGGTATCGGCGCGATCAGGCCGGCCGCGGCGACGAGCGGCGGCCTCGCGAACATCCGCGACAGGGTGGCGGCGCTCCGCGGCACCGTGCAGGTGACGGCCGCCGTGCCGTCTGGCACGACCGTGCTCGCCGAGCTGCCGGTCGGCCACCCGCCCGCCGTGGACGGCGGCCGCGGTGGATGAGCAGGGGGTTGTGCGGGTTGTGATCGCCGAGGACAACTACCTCGTGCGGGAAGGGCTGCGCCGCCTGCTCGAAGACTCCGGAGAGATCGACGTCGTCGCGTCGACCGGCAACGCGGCCGAGCTGCTCGACGCGGTGCGGAGGTTCGCGCCGGATGCCGTGCTCACCGACATCCGGATGCCGCCGAGCCACCAGATGGAGGGCATCGAGGCCGCGCGCGCCATCCGCGCCGCCCATCCAGACATCGGCGTGGTCGTGCTCTCGCAGCATGCGGACGAGAGCTACGCCCTTGCCCTCTTCGCCGAGGGGGCTGCAGGGCTCGGCTACCTGCTGAAGGACCGCATCGGCGACCTGGAAGACCTGGTGCACGCGCTGCGCGAGGTGAGCGCGGGCGGATCGGTGATCGACCCGCAGATCGTCGACACGCTCGTGCGCCGCCGCAGCCGGGCCGGCGCGGCGAGCCCGCTCGCGGCACTGACCCCGCGCGAGCTCGATGTTCTGCGCGCGATGGCGGAGGGCAAGACCAACGCCGGCATCGAGCAGGCTCTGTTCCTGTCATCATCGACGGTCGAGAAGCACGTCAACGCGATCTTCACCAAGCTGCGCCTGCCGGAATCCGGCGTGCACCGACGGGTTGCCGCGGTGCTCGCGTTCATGCAGAGTGACAGCGAATGACCGCTCGATCGCCAGGAGGAACGATGAGTACAGCGGAGCAGGGCGCCGGGCGGGTGCGGCAGCTGAGGCTCGTCGTTGCGGTGCCGGATGACGAGGATTTCGACGGCGTGCTCGCGTTCTACCGCGATGTGATCGGCATGCCGGTGGCCGAGGCCTACGACGGTGATGGCGGGACCAGGGTCGTGATCCTCGACGCGGGGCGGGCGACGCTCGAGCTCTCGAACGCTGCCCAGGTGCGCATGATCGACGCGATCGAGACGGAAGGAGGTCACAGCAGGCAGCTGCGGGTCGCGCTTGAGGTCGACGACTCGGAGACGGCAACGACGGATGCCGTCGCGCAGGGTGCCGCGCTCATTGCCGCACCGCGGGAAACACCGTGGCGCTCGCTCAACTCCCGGCTCGAGGGGCCGGGCGGGCTGCAGCTCACGCTGTTTCAGGAGCTCGACGCCTGAACGGTGCGCCGGGAGTCAACTTCGCACGAGCGACCCGCCCGCGCGCAGCCGGGAGAGGGCGTCGACGGTCGCCGCGAGGATCAGCACGCCACCGGTGATGACGAGGTTGGCACCGGCCGGCAGATTGAGCAGGCCGAGGCCGTTCGTGATGACCGCGATGACGAGCGCACCGATCGCCGCGTGCATCAGCCGACCGCGCCCACCGAAGAGGCTCACGCCACCGACGACGGCCGCTGCGACACCGCTCAGCACGATGTCTCGGCCCGCCGCGGCATCCACGGAGCCGACCTTGCTGATGCTGAACAGGCCGGAGACGACCGCGAGGCCGGAGCAGACGATGAACGCGGTCCACCGGATCATGACGACCTTGATGCCAGCGCGGCGCGCGGCCTCGGCGTTGCCGCCCACCGCGTAGATGTAGCGGCCGTACTTCGTGCGGTCGAGCACGAAGGTGCCGATCCACAGGATGACGAGCGTGATGGGCACGACGATGGGCACCCCCTCGACCGCCCTGAACCCGGTGCCTCGGTTCTGGCTCAGCAGCCAGACCGCGGTGCCGCCGATGAGGGCGATCGCGGCGAGCTTGATCCAGAGCAGCGTGATCGTGCGGTTCGGCAGGTCGACCCGCGCACGGCGGGCACGATCCCACATCGCCATCCCGAACGACACGGCCAGCATGATGCCGAGCATGACCCAGCCTGCCCACACGGGCATGTTGCTGTTCATGATCGCGAGCACTTCCGGCACCTGCACCCGGTAGAGCCCTCCGCTGCCGATGATGATGAGGTTGAGACCCTGGATGCCGAGGAACAGGCCCAGTGTCACGACGAATGACGGGATGCCGACCTTGGCGACGAAGAAGCCGATCAACGAGCCAACCGTCAAGCCGACGAGGAAGGCGATCGCGAGGGCCAGCATCCAGTTGAGTCCCGTGACGTTCACGAGCACGATCCAGACACACATCGAGAGGCCGGCTGTGACACCGGCTGAGAGGTCGATCTCACCGAGCAGGATCACGAAGACGAGCGCCATGCCGAGCATGACGAGCGTCGCCGCCTGGGTCATGAGGTTGGCGAAGTTACGCTCGGTGGCGAAGAACGGACTGAGGAACGAGAAGAGGATGCTCAGCACGATGAAACCGCCGATGGCGGGCAGGGCGCCCATGTCGCCGCTGCGCAGGCGCTGCACCCAGGCCTTCGCCTGGTCGACCAACGTTCCCTCCTGGCCGCTGCCGATCAGCTCTGCTGTGCTCTGCGCGGCGAGTACCGAGGTGGGTGTCGTGTCTGGAGGTGTCCGGCTCATTCGGGGGCTCCTGTGTAGGTCTTGCTGCCGGTGATGTAGCCGACGACGTCGTCACGGTTGGTGTCCTCGGTCTTGACCGACGCCACCATCTGGCCGAGGTAGAGCACGCTGATGTAGTCGGCGACGGCGAATACATCGGCGAGGTTGTGGCTGATGATGATGACGCCGACGCCCTGTTCTGCAAGCCGCTCGACCAGGTTCAGCACCTGCTCCGTCTGGGCGACGCCGAGGGCAGCAGTCGGCTCGTCGAGGATGACCAGTTTCGCCTTCTTGAGCACGGAACGGGCGATCGCGACCGTCTGCCGCTGGCCACCAGAGAGCGATGAGACCTTCTGTCGCACCGATTTGACCGTCCGCACCGACAACTGGCGCAGCGTCTCGGCTGCCTCGCGCTCCATGTGGGCCTCGTCGAAGGTGCCGACCGAGGTCTTCTCGCGGCCGAGGAACATGTTCTGCACGATGTCGAGGTTGTCGCACAGTGCGAGGTCTTGGTAGACGACCTCGATACCGAGGTGGGCTGCGTCACGGGGGCTGTGCAGATTCACGAGGTCGCCCGCGAATCGCACCTCGCCCTCGTCGTAGGGCTGCACACCGGCGAGCCCCTTGATGAGGGTGGACTTGCCCGCGCCGTTGTCGCCAACGAGGGCCGTCACCTTGCCGGCGTATGCGGTGAGGTTGACTCCCTTGAGAACGCTGACAGGCCCAAAGCTCTTGACGATCCCGGTCAGTTCGATGAGTGGCTCGTCCATGCTGCATCCCTTCGCCCGCTGCGATACACAGGAGGCGGCGCGACGAGCGCGCCGCCTCCGTCCAGATGTGTCGGTTACTTGATGCCGTTCGCCTCGCAGGCGGCCAGCACCTCTCCGGTGCAGATGTCAGCTGCGCTTGCTTCGCCGTTGTCGATCACCGTCTGCACCTCGGCTGGGCCGACGAGTACAGGCGTCACGGCGATGTAGGGCGTTCCATCGTCGAGAGTCTTCTCGACCTTGGGAGTCTCGCCCTTCAGCAGCTGGATGGCGAGCTTGGTCGCGGCATCCGCTTCCAGGGAGACCTGCTTGTAGACCGTGGCGATCTGCTTGCCGAGCAGCACGTTCTGCAGGCCGGCGGTGCTGGCGTCCTGACCCGAGACGGGAACCTTCAGGCCGTTCTTGTCGAGGATCGTGATGACGCCGGCGGCGTTGGTGTCGTTGGCGGCCCAGACCGCGTCGACCTTTCCGCCGAGGCCGGTGAGGGCCTGTTCGAAGTTCGTCGCCGACTTGTCGCCGTCCCAGATTCCCGGGGGCTCAGCCGCCGGAACGATGCCCGCTGCAGCCATCACGGAGTCTGCGCCGTCATGGAACATCTTCGCGTTGCCGTCGGTGGCGTCGCCGCCCATGTAGACGACGATCGCGGTCGCCGGGTCCTTGCCTTCGGCCTTGAGGCCGTCAACGATCGACTGCCCCTGCAGCTCGCCGACCTTGAAGTTGTCGAACGACACGTAGTAGTCGGCGCCCTCGATGGGGCGGTCGTAGGCGATGACGGGGATGCCCTCTGCCTGTGCCTTCTCTGTGACGGCGCCGGCCGCACCCTCCAGATCGACGAGCAGCATGACGCCGCAGCCCTTGCTCAGCTGCTGGTCGGCGATCGTCGCGTACTGGCTGGTGTCACCCTGGGCGTTCTGGATGTCCGCCTCGAAGCCGGCATCGGTCAGGGCCGTGTCGAGGGCCGGACGGTCGAGGTTCTCCCAACGCGGAGAGGATGCCGCATCCGGAAGGATCACGCATGCGCGATCGGCGGCCGGTTGCGCGCTCTCGCTGCTGCCGCCACCACCTCCGGAGCTGGAACATCCGGCGAGCATCAAAGCGGAGACGCCCGCGACCGCGGCTAGTGAGATCAATGAAGAATGCTTCATCTCTCTGCCCTTCTGTGTGGTGTTGTGTCGATTCCCTCGCGGGGTCACCTTCCACGTCGAACGGTGGCAAAGGGATATATTTCTCCGAAAACTCGCCCGCCAACAGGCATTCGAGATATTCTCAGGTTGCAATTCTGTAACGGTCGCGGGTGTGTGGGACGGGCGTCCGGCAGTGGCTTGCGATTCCACGGCGCACCCGTCGCGTCATGGCCCGCTAAAAGTGCAGGGGCCCGGGAGATATCCCGGGCCCCTGCACTCTTCGCGGGCCGCGACTGCGCGCGGGCCGCTAGGCGAATCGGGCGGCGCGGGCCGCGCGTGCTGCGGCATACTGCTCGCGGATCACGGGGTGGTGCTCCGGCGTCGGTCGTGCGGCGACCGTGACCGCCCAGTTCGGGCGCTCGCCGTCGAGCGCCCAGCGCGCCTGGCGTGCCGCCCCGTCTGCGACGTACTCGCCCGGTGTCGGCACGACGACCGGCGCGTCGAAGATCTGCGCCGCGATCCGCTGCACGGCCGGATTCTGCGCCGCGCCGCCGATCAGGATGATGCGCTCGGCGCTCACACCCTGCGCGCGCACGGCGTCGAGGCCGTCGGCGAGGCCGCAGAGCATTCCCTCGATGGCCGCGCGCGCCAGATTCGGCCGCGTACTGTTGGCGAGGGTGAGTCCGTCGAAGCCTGCGGTGGCGCGCGGCAGATTGGGCGTGCGTTCGCCCTCGAACCAGGGCACGAGCACCGCGCCGCCGGATCCGGCCTCCGCCTGCAGGGCGAGCTCGCCCAGTTCGGCGTGGTCGACGCCGAGCAGGCCGGCGACCGCGTCGAGCACGCGTGCGGCATTCAGGGTGGCGATGAGGGGGAGGAAGCGCCCGCTGGCGTCGGCGAAGCCGGCGACCGTGCCGCTTGCATCGGATGCCGCGGCATCCGTGACGGCGAAGACGGTGCCGCTCGTGCCGATCGAGACGACGACGTCGCCGGCCACGGCGTCGAGGCCGAGCGCCGCGCCGGCGTTGTCGCCTGCCCCCGCGCCGAGGACGATATCGGCTGCGGGGTCGGCCGCGCCGAATCGCTCGGCGATGACCGGGTGCACGGTACCCGCGTGCTCGGCCGGGCCGAGCACGCGTGGCAGCACCGCATCGTGCCCGAGCGCGAGCCGCAGCAGCTCGCGGTCGTACTCGCCGGTGGTCGGTGACCAGTAGGCGGTTCCGCTGGCGTCCGAGCGGTCGGTGCAGAGCAGCTCGAGCGCGGGGCCGCGCGGTGAGGACTCGGCTGGACCGCAGCCGCGCAATCGCCACACGAGCCAATCATGTGGGAGCGCGACTGCGGCGACTGTGGCCGCATTCGCGGGTTCGGCATCACGCAACCAGCGCAGCTTGCTCGCCGTGAATGACGCGACGGGCACCACGCCGCTGCGCCGCGCGTACTCCTCAGCGCCCACCTCGGCGACGAGGTCGTCGGCCGCCGCGGCCGAGCGCGTGTCGTTCCAGAGCAGGGCGGGGCGGATGACGCGGCCTGCCGCATCGAGGGCGACCATGCCGTGCTGCTGCCCCGCCACGCTCAGCGCGCTCACGTCGGCGAGGCCGCCGGCATCCGCGATCGCCTCGCCGAGCGCCACCCACCATGCCCCGGGGTCGACCTCGGTGCCGTCCGGGTGGGCGGCGCGGCCGGAGCGCACGAGCGCTCCGCTCGCGGCGTCCCTGATCACGACCTTGCAGCTTTGGGTGGATGAGTCGATTCCCGCGACGAGCGTCATGGATTAGCCTCGAGCTCCAAGGAGGTGCTCGAGCGCGAGCTGCTGCAGGTGCACGAAGCCGAAGCCCTTGCCGCCGAGGTATTCCGCTGCGTCGAAGTCCTCGAAGGCGCTCCGATCGGCGATCAGGTCGTCGTAGCTCTCGCCTGCGGCCAGCGTCGGCACGGCCAGCTCGGGCACGCGCGAGGCCGCGAGGGCCTCCTGCACCTCTGGGTCGGCGCGGAATGCTGCCGCGCGCTCCTTGAGCAGCAGGTACGTGCGCATGTTCGCCGCGGCCGAGGTCCAGACGCCGGTGATGTCCTCGGTGCGCGATGGCTTGTAGTCGAAGTGGCGGGGGCCGTCGTAGGCTGCGCCACCGTCCGGGCCGCCGTTCTCGAGGAGGTCGACGAGCGAGAAGGCGTTCTGCAGATCGCCGTGCCCGAACACCAGGTCCTGGTCGTACTTGATGCCGCGCTGACCGTTGAGGTCGATGTGGAACAGCTTGCCGGCATCCAGCGCCTGGGCGATGCCGGCGGTGAAGTTGAGCCCGGCCATCTGCTCGTGGCCGACCTCTGGATTCACGCCGACGAGCTCCGGGCGTTCCAGGGTGTTGATGAACGCGATGGCGTGGCCGACGGTCGGCAGCAGGATGTCGCCGCGGGGCTCGTTCGGCTTGGGCTCGATGGCGAAGCGGATGTCGTAGCCCTTGTCGGTGACGTAGTCGCCGAGCAGGTTCACGGCCTCGCGGTAACGGCCGAGCGCCGAGCGGATGTCCTTGGCGGCGTCGTACTCCGCGCCCTCGCGGCCGCCCCACATCACGAAGGTCTTCGCGCCGAGTTCGGCTGCGAGGTCGATGTTGCGCAGCACCTTGCGGAGGGCGAAGCGGCGCACGGCGCGGTCGTTCGAGGTGAAACCGCCGTCCTTGAAGACGGGGGCGCTGAAGAGGTTCGTCGTGACCATCGGCACGATGATGCCGGTGTCGGCCAAGGCCTGCTTGAGCCGGTCGATCTGCGTCTGGCGGGCGGCATCCGAAGAGCCGAAGGCGAACAGGTCGTCGTCGTGGAAGGTGAGGCCGTATGCGCCGAGATCGGCCAGGCGCGTGACGGCCTCGACGACGTCGAGGTTCGGGCGGGTCGGGCCACCGAACGGGTCGGTCCCGTTGTAGCCGACGGTCCAGAGACCGAAGGAGAACTTGTCGGCGCGGGTGGGTGTGAGAGACATTGGTCGAACTCCGGATTCAGCATCGTTGATGATTTGTTGACTGACAAAACATATTAGAACACGGATCCCGCGGTTCTGCCACTGGGGCAGTGATGCGGCCTCGATAATTTGTCGTTTTTGACGACAAATCGCTTGCGTTCTCCCGGGTTCTCCGGGATGGTGGAATCCGTGAAAACGGATGCGCGCCGCTAGCCTTGACTGCGACGAGGGAGATGGCAGTGCACGGCAGTAACAACGACGATGTGCGACGGCACAACCTCTCGACCATCCTCGGCATTGTGCACCGCAACGGGGCGACACCCCGCTCGCAGCTCACGCGCATGACCGGCCTGAACCGCTCGACGGTCGCGGCGCTGGTCGCAGAGCTCGTCGAGCTGGGCCTGGCGCTCGAGCGGGAGCCGGACGCAACCAAGCAGGTTGGCCGCCCGAGCCCGGTCGTCGCGGTGGACCCTCGCGTGGTCGCGCTGGCCGTGAACCCGGAGATCGACGCCGTGACCATCGCCGTCGTCGGCCTCGGCGGTCACGTGCACCGTCGCATCCGCCACGTCCTCGAGCACTCACCCAGCGTCACCGAGGCGGTGGGCATCGCCGAATCGGTGATCGCAGCATTGCGCGGAGAGCTCGATGCCGGGTTCCGTGTCGCCGGCATCGGCCTCGCCGTTCCCGGCCAGGTGCGCTCGAGTGACGGCATGGTGCGCTTGGCCCCGCACCTCGACTGGGTCGATGCGCCGATCGCGAGCCTGCTCGCCGAGGCGAGCGGCTATCCGGCGTTCGCGGCGAACGATGCAGGGCTCGGCGCGATCGCCGAGTGGCACTTCGGAGCGGGGCGCGGATGCCGCGACCTGGTGTATCTCAACGGCGGTGCAAGCGGCATCGGCGGTGGTGTCATCGCCGCCGGCGCCCCATTCGGCGGTGTCGGCGGGTTCGCGGGGGAGTTCGGCCACATCCGCGTGAGCGCAGCGAACGATGCCGGGGCTCACCTCGACTCGGCCGGCATTGCGGGCACGCTGGAGTCCGAGGTGCGGCTGAGTGCCCTGCTCTCGGTGCTCGGACTCGGCGCCGAGAACGTCGAGGACCTGGACGCTGCGCTGCTGGCCGCGCTCGCCGACGACGGTGCCACTGGCGACGCCGCGCGCGCGGAGGTCGCCCGCCAACTCGGCCATCTGGGCACGGCGCTCGGGGCTGCGGTCAACGTGCTGAACCCGGAACTCGTCGTACTCGGTGGCTTTCTCGCATCGCTGCTCGTCGCCGACCCCGAGGCGCTCGACGCGGCGCTCGCCCGCTCGGCTCTCGCGGCGCCACGTGAGGACGTGACGGTTGTTCGCGCCGAACTCGGGCCGAACCTGTTGATGGTCGGTGCCGCGGAGTTGGCATTCGCCCCTCTGCTCGGTGACCCGGCCGGCTTCAGCTGGCCCGGACGAGCCGCGCGCTGAGCACGGGCGCGATCGGCGGTTGTCGCGTGCCACGAGCCGCTTTCGCAACTCTCGGAACTAGGATCGAAAGATGCAGAGTGATGTCGCCGAAGACAACAGCGAGAGGGTGACGCTCGCTGACGTCGCCGAGGAGGCCGGTGTCTCCCTGTCAACGATCTCGAAGGTGTTGAACGGGCGTTCGGATGTCGCCGGGGCAACGCGCGAACGCGTCGAGGAACTGCTGCGCGAGCGCGGGTACATGCGCCGCGGTGGCCGCGCGCAGCCCAAGGCCGAGCTGATCGAGCTCGTGTTCCACGAACTCGACAGCATCTGGTCGATGGAGCTCATCAACGGGGTGGAGTCTGTCGCGAAGGAGCACGGGCTGAGCGTCGTGCTCACCGTGAGCGGCAGCCGCCATTCGCCCGATCCGGACTGGATCGAGGGCGTCATGCGAAGGCGTCCGGTCGGAGTCGTTCTCGTGTTCTCCGACCTCGCCCCCGAGTACCGGGAACGCCTGCGTGCCCGCGCCATCCCCTTCGTCATCGTCGATCCGGCCGGAGATCCCTCTCCGGACGCCCCATCCGTCGGCTCGGCGAACTGGTCGGGCGGGCTCATCGCCACCCGCCACCTCATCGAGCTCGGGCACACCCGCATCGCCGCGATCACGGGTCCGGAAGACATGATGTGCTCCCTGGCGCGGCTCGACGGCTTTCGCTCGGCGATGAACTCGGCCGGGCTGCACATCGATCCGGACTGGATCCAGTTCGGCGACTTCCACGCGGCAGGCGGTCGCGACCGTGCGAACACGATCCTCGCCGGCCCCGAGCGGCCGACGGCGATCTTCGCCGGGAGTGATCTGCAGGCACTCGGTGTGCTCGACGCGGCGCGCGCCAGCGGGCTGCGCGTGCCGGAGGACCTCTCCATCGTCGGCTACGACGACATCCCGCTCGCCAGGTGGGTGACCCCGCCGTTGACGACGGTGCACCAGCCGCTCAGGCGGATGGGCGAGGAGGCCGCGCGCCTGGTGATCCGACTGAGCGAGGAGACCATGGAGTCGACTCCGCGGATGGACCTCGCCACGAGCCTGGTCGTGCGCGACAGCACCGCACCGCCGGCCTGAACGCCGACTAGTCGCGGACCGACAGCTCGAAGCTGTCGACATCGGCGTGCCCCGTGCCGTCGCCCACCGCGAACATCCCGATCCACGCGCCGACGAAACCGCCGGTGACATCGGGGGAGAGCCGCGTCAGCTCGGCCTCGGCGATGGGCGTCGAGGTCCCGTCGCCCCGCACCGAGAGCACGGCGTCGAAGCCATCGAGCTCGAGGACGAGCTCTGCTGCCCCGGCGGGCACGGATGCCGCGCCCAGCGCGATCTCCGCCCCCGCAACGGTGAGGCGCGCCTCCGCGGTTGAGCCTCCGGCGGCGTCGGCACGCACGACCAAAGTCAGATGGTCGCGCTCGGACAGGCGCAGCAGCAGGCCGGCCTCCGCGCGGGCTGATGCCGGGGCGGAGAGCTCGAGCCGCGTCGCCACGGTGACGCGCATCGATGGCAGCCGTCGTCCGAGAAATGCCAGTGGGCCCGTCTCCGCTGGGCTACCCGGTCCGGCCACAAGCCGCAGATGGCCAGGGCGTGCCGAGAGCGACATCCGTTCCGCGCCGGCGGATCGCAGTGTGTTCCAGCCCAGCTCCAGAGTCGGCGCGTCGAAATGGTCGACGAAGTGGGTTGGGCGTTCCGCCTGGTCGGGGACGCCCGCCGCATCGACGCTCTCCAGTACCCGCGCGAATCCCGGTGCGAAGAGCACCCGATCGGCCTCCCAGCCGACCGGGACCAGGTGGGTCTGCCTGCCGAGGAGGCTGGCGACGCCGTCGAGGGTGTGCGTGGCCAGCAGCGTCGCCCACCCGCTGTCTGCTGCCGCCCCGCTTGCGCCGTCAACGGCATCCACGAGGTCGGCGTGGCCGACGTTGATGATCGGTGCACGCGCCCCGAGGTCGCGGTGCGTGAGTCGGGGATTGCCCGGATCACCGGTGTACGGCCCGGTGATCTCGTCGGCGAAGGCGACGATCACGGCGTGGTCGCGCTCCGTTCCACCCTCCGCGGCGAGCAGGAGCCAGCGGCCGCCGTGGCGGAACAGGTGAGGGCCCTCCGCCCACCTGGCGCCGGTGAGAGCACCGCGCCAGAGCACATGGGTCGGGCCGATCGCCTCGAAGCTCACGGGGTCGCGTTCGGAGAGCCACACCTCCGTCTGCTCGGCCCACTCGCCCTGCTCGGCGAGCCTGGTGCCGCAGAGCCACACGCGATCGCCGTCGAACGTCAGCGACGGGTCGATGCCGCCGATGTCGTCCAGCCACAGCGGCTGCGACCACGGCCCGGCCGCATCGCGCGCCGTCACGAGGAAGTGGCCCTGTCTGCCCGTGCCGTGCACGAGCGTGCACACGACGTGGAAGCGTCCGTTGTTGTACCGGATCGTCGGCGCGAAGAGCCCTCCGGATGCCGGGACCCCGCTCAGATCGACCTGGTCGTCGCGGTGCACGGCGTGCCCGATCAGCTCCCAGTCGACGAGATTCGATGAGCGGTGGATCGGCAGCCCTGGGAAGTACTCGAACGTCGAGGTGACGATGAAGTACTCGTCACCGACCCTGCACACACTGGGGTCAGGGTGGCATCCGGGCAGGACGGGGTTGCGGTACCGGCCCATCAGCGCTCGGCGTCGACCGGAACCAGCCAGGCCTCGGAGCACAGACGCCGCGTGTGGTCGACCAGGCGGGTGGATCCCTGCAGTTGCACCGCGTGCGAGAACGGCAGCTCGGCACTTGAACGCCCGACGCTCAGCACGATCTCTCCTGGCTCCACGATCCGCTCGCCGCTGCGCCCGGTGAACGAGGCGAGGTCGGCTGGCACGACGAAACGCACCTCCGTCTTCTCGCCCGGCTCGAGGGCGACGCGAATGTAGCCGACGAGGCGTTGCACCGGGCGCACAACGGAGGCCACCGGGTCGTGCATGTAGATCTGAACGACGTCGGTGCCCGCCCGAGAAGACGTGTTGCGCACGCGCAGGCGCACGCTCGCCTCGCCGTCGATGGCGATCTCGCTCTCGTCGCCCACGAAGGAGCCCCACTCGAACCGCGAGTAGCCGAGCCCGTGACCGAAGGCGAATGCGGGGGTGGGATCGATGTTCGACACGTCGGTGGCGCGAGCGAGAGGCGGGGCGAGGTAGCTGGTTGGTTGCGCGCCGGGTGTCGCCGGGACGCTCACGGGCAGGCGCCCGCTCGGATTGACCCGCCCGCTGATCACGCCGGCGATCGCCGATGCGCCCTCCTCGCCGACGAAGAATGCCTGCACGATCGCGGAGGCGTCGGTTACCGCGTGCCCGATGGCGTACGGCCGTCCGGTGAGCAGCGTCATCACGCTCGGCGTGCCGGTCGCCAGCACCGCGTCGACGAGCTGTTGCTGCGCACCGGGGAGCTCGAGCGACTCGACGTCGCAGCCCTCACCACTGGTGCCACGCCCGAACAGTCCGGCACGGTCGCCGAGTGCGAGCACGACGATGTCGGCGGATGCCGCGATGGCCACGGCATTCGCGATGCCATCGGTCTCACCGCCGTCGACGCTTGTGCCGAGTGCGTACCGGATCTCACTGTCGGGAAACTCGAGCCGGATGGCATCGAGCAGCGTGGGGATCTCGATGCCGATGGGCACCCCGGGGTGCTGCACGACGACGTGCGACGGGAAGGAGTAGCACCCGAGCATCGCGTATGGATCATCGGCGTTCGGCCCGATCACCGCGATCGATGCTGGCGACGCGAGCGGCAGGACCCCGTCGTTCTTGAGTAGGACGACGGCGCGCTCCGCGAGCTCGCGCGCGAGCTCGCGGTTGCCGGCCGAGTCGAGGTCGACGCTGCCCCTGAGTGCATCGGCCGAGCCGAGGTCTGCGCCCGCAAGAGCGGCTGGGACGGCAGACCAGTCGGGGTCGAGCAGGCCCAGCTCGGCCTTCTGCAGCAGCACGCGCCGCAGCGCCGTGTCCACCAGTGACTCGGCGACGACGCCGTCCGCGACGGCGGCGCGCAACGGCGCACCGAAGGCCTTGACCGTCGGAAGCTCGACGTCGATGCCGGCCTCGAGTGCCGCGCCGGCCGCTTCGGCCCAGCTGCCGGCCGTGCCGTGGAGCAGCTTGAGGAAAGCGACCGCGAAGTAGTCGGCCACCACGGTGCCCGTGAAGCCCCAGGTGTCGCGCAACAGGCCGGTGAGGAGTTCGCGGTCGGCCGCGGACGGCACACCGTCGATGTCGGTGTAGGCGTTCATGACGCTGCGAACACCGCCGTCACGCACGGCCATCTCGAACGGCGGCAGCAACACGTCGGCCAGCTCGCGGCGCCCGATCGAGACCGGCGCGAGGTTGCGACCGGCGCGGGACGCCGAATACCCGACGAAGTGCTTCAGGGTCGCGACGACGCCGGAGGACTCGAGGCCCTTGACGTAGGCGGTCGCGATCGTGGCGACGAGCTGAGGGTCTTCGCCGATCGTCTCCTCGACGCGCCCCCACCTGGCGTCGCGAACCACGTCGAGAACGGGGGCCAGCCCCTGGTGCACACCGACGCTGCGCAGGTCATCGCCGATCCGCCGCGCCATGCGCTCGACCAGTTCAGGGTCGAAGGACGCACCCCATGACAGCGGGACCGGGTAGGCGGTCGCGCCCCAGGCCGCGAAGCCGGCGAGGCACTCCTCGTGGGCAACGGCCGGGATGCCGAAACGGCTTGCGGCCACGATGCGCTCTTGAGTGCGCATCAGCGAGAGCGCCCCGACAGCGGCGTCGACCGGCGCGGATCCGAATGGACGGGTCAGCTGACCGAGTCCGAGCGGCAGGAGCTCGTCCAGGTCGACGGCATCGTTCAGATCGTGTTGGTGCGGGGCAACGTCTCCGCCCTCAGTGGACGCGCCGACCCAGACGCCGTAGAGCTGGGCTAGCTTTTCGTCGAGCGTCATGGCGTCGATGAGAGCATCGACGCGCTCGGCGGCCGGCAGCGAGGTGTCGTGCCACGTGTCGGTGATCGTCTGCGGTGTGGGGGTCGAGTTCATGGTCATCCTTTGACTGCGCCGCTGAGGCCACCGACGATGCGGCGTTCTGCGAGGGTGAAGAAAATGAGTGCGGGCAACATGGCCAGCGAGGTGAAGGCGAGAACGAGTGCGGTGTTCTGCGAGTACTGCGTCGAGAAGGCCTGCACTCCGAGCGGCAACGTGTACGCGGCAGGGTCGTTCAGAACGAGCAGGGGGAGGAGGTAGCCGTTCCAGCTGCCGACGAAGGCGAGCACTCCGACCGTCACGAGGCCGGGGCTGGAGAGGGGAAGCAGGATGCGCCAGAAGAAGCCGACACGGCTGCTTCCGTCGATGGATGCCGCATCCTCCAGCTCCTCCGGGATGGCGCGAAGGAACGGCACCAGGATCACGATGGTCGTCGGCAGGGCGAATGCGATCTGTGGAATGATGACGCCGATGATCGAGCCGAGGAGCCCGAGGTTCTGGAGCAACAAGTAGAGCGGGAGGATCGCGACCGAAAGCGGGAACAGCAGGCCAGCCGTGAACAGGGTGTAGATCGTTCCTCGCCCACGGAACTCGTACCTGGCGATGACGAAGGCGGCCATGACGCCGAGGAGCACGACGCCGATGGTCGTCACCAGTGCGGCGATGGTGCTGTTGCCGACCTGCGTCCAGAATGACGGCGAGGAGAGCACGGCGGCGTAGTTGTCGAGCACCCAGGGGTCTGGCAGCCCGTTCGGTTTGGCGGCGAGCTGCCCGGTTGTACGGAAACCGCCGAGGATCACGTAGGCGATCGGAACGACGGTGATCCCGATGCAGATGAGGGCGACCAGGTAGACGAAGGGCTGTCCCCAGTCGATGCGTCGCCCGGCAGGCACCCGCTGCGAGGCAGAGCCGGATGGCAGAGTGATGGTGGCCATGTCAGCCAACCCTTCTCGTGAGGGCGCCCTCGGTGTCGCGGCGGAGCACGAAGCGCTGGTACACGATGGCGATGGCGAAGGAGATGATGAAGAGGATCACCGCGACGGCGCTTCCGTAGCCGTACTGCGAGCGGGTGAAGCCGAAGTTGATCATGTAGGTCGCCATGGTCGACGTCGCGTTCGCCGGGCCACCGCCCGTCATGATCCACACCAGGTCGAAGAGCTGGAGAGAGCCGATGATCGACAGGAACGCCCAGATGCGAATGGTGGGTCCGAGTAGCGGGATCGTGATGTGCCGTTGGATCTGCCACCAGGATGCGCCGTCGATCTGGGCGGCCTCCGCGAGTTCTTCCGGCACGCCCTGGAGGCCGGCCAGGAAGAGGATGATCGCGAAACCGATGTACTTCCAGCTGATGACGGCGAGCATCGTCCAGAGCACAATCGTCGGGTCGCCGAGCCAGAGCTGCACGGCGTCGCCGAGCCCGAGACTTGTCAGCAGTGCGTCGAATGGCCCGTTCGGTTGCAGGAGCAGGAGCCAGGCGACACCGGCGATGACCTCGGAGAGCACGTAGGGAACGAACACGAGCACTCGGAAGAACGAGCGGCCCCGCATGGGGCGGTTCAGGAGGAGCGCGATTCCGATCGCGATCGGGCCCTGAACGAGGAGCGACGCGATCACGAAGAAGAAGTTGTGCCCGATCGCGCCGATGAACACGGGATCGCTGAGAGCACGAACGTAGTTGTCCAGGCCGACGAAGTCGGTGAGTGGGCCGATGCCGTTCCACTTGAAGAAGCCGTAGTACCCGGCGAGGCCGACCGGCACCATGACGAACAGCAGGTAGACGACGAGCGCCGGGCCGGCGAACAACGCGATCTCCGCCCGGCCGCGCAACCGGTTGCGACGCTTGTGACCTGCGCCTGCGGCATCCCGGTCGATCGGGGCATAAGGCAGGACTTCGGCGCGACCGGGCGCCGGCCGCGCCGAAGCGCGACCGGCGGGCAGGCCGCTCTGATCGTTGTCCGTGTGACGGACGAACTGGTTCGAGCTCACGAGTGGATCCCTACTGCTGTGCGGCGGCGTCGTTCATCGCGGTGACGATGTCTTCGGCCGTTCCCTGGCCGGCGAACATGTTGGCGACGGCGTCGTTGAGCGCCCCACCGACGTTGTTTCCGTATGCGATGTCGAGCCAGAGCTGCACATAGCTGGCGTCGTTGCGTGCCTCGAGCAGCGCGACCATGTTCGGATCGGTGACTCCGCTCTCTGAGCCCTTGGTAACGGGGAGGCCGGCACCAGTCTCCGCGAAGCGGGTCTGCACGTCGACGCTCGAGATGTACTTGAGAAGTTCGACGCACTCGGGCGGAGCGGAGGCCGAGCAGGAGTAGCCGTCGCCGCCTCCGAGCATGGCATCGGCCGCGCCGTCTGCTCCGGAGACTGCGGGGAACGGGAACCAGCCGAGGTCGTCGCCGAGCCCCTTGCCGTCCTCGGTCAGGCCACCCATGACACCGGGCTGCCAGTGCCCCATCAGCTCCATCGCGGCGTTCCCGTTCGCGAGCAGCCCGGCGGAGCTCGTCGCGCCCTGCTGTGCTGAGGTTCCGAGGAAGCCCTCCTGGAACGGCTCGGTGTCGATGAACGACTGGAGTTCCTCGCCCGCTTCGGTGAAGCACTTGTCATCGAAGACGAGGTCCTTGCTGGCGTCCTGCAGCACATCCTGTCCGCAGCTGCGCAGCGCGAGCCAGTACCAGTAGTGCGCGGCCGGCCACTTGTCCTTCGCGCCGACGACGATGGGCGTGATGCCGGCGGTCTTGAGCTTGTCGACCGCGTCGTTGAGTTCGTCGACGGTGCTCGGAGCCTCGGTGATCCCGGCCTGCTCGAACAGCGCCTTGTTGTACCAGAAGCCGGAGATTCCCATCGAGAACGGGAGGCCGTACGTCTTGCCGTCGACCTGCCAGCCGGCGGCGGAGCCACCGATGAGCTCGAGTTCGTCGGCCACGTCATCGCTCACGTCGAGCAACTTGCCCGCAGCGACCTGGTCGACCATCTGCCCGCCGCCCCACTGCTGGAACAGGTCGGGTGGGTTGTTCGACTGCAGCGCAACGGCGACCTTGGTCTTCAACTCTTCGTTCTGCACGGCGGTGACCTCGACCGTGACGTTCGGGTGTGCCTCCTCGAACTCCGTCGCGACGTCTTGCCAGAAGCCGTTGAGGGGCTCGCCGGTTCCGTTATGCCACCACGTGAGAGTCACGTCGTCGCCGGCGGCCGCATTGGTGCCGCCGGTGCTGCAGCCGCTGAGTGCGGCGACCGCGAGGCCTGCCGCCGTTGCCAACGCGACGAGCCGTGTGCTGCGTCTGTTCATCATTGAACCTTTCGAAAGTTTCGACAACTGCGTCGAAAGAAATCTGGACCTGTTGAATATACGTCGGAATGGATATGCAGTCAAGCGCAACATATTCGATCCCCGCCCGGGTTCCGTCGTGCTCACTCGCGGCATCCGGTAGCATTGCGAGGTTGCGAGCATCGAATCGATTCGATCGCTCTGGGACAGACTTTTCGCTGCCGCCGACCGGAGGGCAGTTATGGGGCGCTCTGCCACGCCCACCGTTCAGCTTCAAGGACTTCCGTGACCAGCACCGCAGGCATCCCCGTCATCCGCCCCGACGACACCGCATCCATCAGCACCGTCCGGCACAGCCACCCCGGCGACGCGCTCTCCTCGCGGCAGCGGCTCGTCTACGTGCTGATCCTCGGAGCGCTCACCGCGCTCGGGCCGTTCACGATCGACCTCTACCTGCCCGCATTCCCGGTGCTGGAGAGCGAGCTCGGCGTCTCGCCGGCCGCGGTGCAGCTGACGCTCACTGGAACGATGATCGGCTTCGGTCTCGGCCAGCTCATCGTCGGACCGTGGAGCGACAAGGTCGGGCGCAGGATGCCGCTCATCCTGGCGACGCTCGTGCACGTCCTGGCCTGCGTCGGGGCCGCGATGGCCTCCGACATCTTCGTGCTCGGCGGGTTCCGTCTGCTGCAGGGCTTCGGCGCGGCGGCCGGCGGCGTCGTGGCGATGGCGATGGTGCGCGACCTCTTCGGCGGCAAGCCACTGGTCAAGATGCTCTCGCGCCTCGCCCTGGTGAACGGCCTCGCGCCCGTGCTCGCCCCGGTGATCGGCTCCCAGCTGCTGCTCGTCATGGACTGGCGCGGCATCTTCTGGGTGCTCGCAGCGTACGGTGCGGTCGTCATCGTGGCCGTGTCGCTGTGGATCGTCGAGACCCGGCCGAAGAGCGCACGCCTGGCTGCGGGCGAGAAGACGGTGCTGCAGCGCTTCAGGATTGTGCTCTCCGATCGGACATTCGTCGGCATCGCGATCGTCGGTGGCATGACGTTCACCGGCCTGTTCTCCTACCTCTCCTCCTCGACCTTCCTGTTCCAGGGCACATACGGCTTCACCGCGCAGCAGTACGGCCTGCTCTTCGCCGCCAACTCCATCGGCGTCATCATCGGTGTGCAGACGAGCTCCTACCTGATGCGCACCGTGATCGGGCCGCAGTGGATCCTGACGATCACCACGGGCATGATGCTCATTCTGGGCATCTCGATCACGGTGCTCGACCTGACCGGTGCCGGCCTCTGGGGCACCGTCGTGCCGCTCTGGTTCTTCATCACGATGTGCGGCTTCAGCTTCCCCTGCGTTCAGGTGATCGCCCTGAACGGTCACGGCCAGGAGGCGGGAACCGCCGCATCACTGCTCGGCGCGGTGAACTTCGGCCTGGCCGGCGTCATCTCGCCCGTCGTCGGGATGCTCGGCGTGTCGACCGCCGCACCGATGGGCGCCGTGATGAGCGTCACGTCCATCATCTCGATCGCCGCGCTCTGGTTCATCGTGCGCCCGAGCCGCGTGCCGGAGCTCTCCGCCTAGCGCACGGTAGCGTTGGCGCATGACAGCTGAGAGCCCCACCCGCCTCCGCGCGGTGCAGCGCGCCCCGCTCATCACTGGCTTCGCCGCGATCCTGCTCGCGATGGCCATCGGTGCCGCGGTCACGCTCGGCAACGGCGGCGAGCCGTTCGCGGTGGACGCCGCGTGGCAGGAGCTCATGCTCGAGAGTCGCACCCCGTTCACCGAGGGGCTCGCGCTGGTCCTCAACTTCATCGGCGGCGGCAGGGTCGCGGTCCTTGTCGTGCCGCTCGCGATCGCCGCGCTGTTCCTGGTGCTCCGCCGGCCATGGGCGGCGCTGTTCTCGCTCGCGGCCGCGCTCGCCAGCACGCTCGGCGTTCAACTGCTCAAGCACCTCTTCGCTCGGGCGCGACCGGAGGAGATGCTCGTGCACTCCGACTTCGGCTCGTTCCCGTCTGGGCACACGGCGAATGCGGCCGCCATCGCCGTCACATTCGGCGTGCTCATTCCCCGCGTGTGGGTGTGGATCTCGGGGATCACCTACGTGGTGTTGATGGCGTGGAGCCGCACCCTGCTCGGTGCGCACTGGCTGAGCGACACGATCGGCGGGGCGCTCATCGGGGCCGGCGTCGTCCTGGTGCTCTGGGCGTTCAGCGCACGCTGGCTCGAGGCGGAACGCCTGGGTGCCGCGAGAGCGCGGGAGTCGCGCAGGGGTGGCGCGGCCTGAACGGGGGTACCGCGCGTCCCGTCACCCCGCTTACAACGTTGTAGTGTTCTGTCGACGGTGCACCGGATTCGCACCGCTCATGCTGAGCCGCATCGGGCGGGCCGCGGCAGAACGGGAGTGATCATGGCCGTGACGTTGCACGACGTTGCCCGCGTCGCCGGCGTGTCGATCAAGACCGTCTCGAACGTCATCAACAACTTCGAGCACATCCGCCCAGCCACGCGGGCGAAGGTGTTGCTCGCGATCGACGAACTCGGTTACCGGCCCAATCTGTCGGCACGGAGCCTGCGATCCGGCCGGTCCGGCGTGATCGGGCTCGTCGTTCCCGAATTCAGCCTGAGCTACTTCGCCGAGCTCGCCGACGCCGTGATCAAGGCGGCCGAACGACACGGACAGGTCGTGCAGATCGAGCAGACGAACGGCGACAGGGCGCGGGAACTCGAGGTTCTCAGCAGCCCGCGCATCCAGTTCTCCGACGGGGTGTTGTTCAGTCCGCTCGGCATGAGCAACGACGACGCCGACGCGCTCACCGTGCCCTACCCGCTCGTGCTGCTCGGCGAGCGCATCTTCGGCGGTCCGGTCGACCACGTGACGATGCGCAACGTCGAGGCGGCGCGCGCGGCGACGGAGCACCTGATTGCGACGGGGCGGAGGCGCATCGCGGTCGTCGGCGCGCACGAGGGTGAGATCATCGGATCGGCCGGGCTCCGCCTCCGCGGATACCGGGAGGCGCTGGAGGCCGCCGGCATCCCGTTCGACCCTGACATCATCGTGAACACCACGCTCTGGCATCGATCGAACGGGGCGACCGCGATGCGCGAGCTCCTCGCCACCGGGGCGCAGTTCGACGCCGTGTTCGGGCTGAACGACACGCTCGCGCTCGGCGCGATGCGCGCGTTGCAGGAGGCGGGACTACGGGTTCCGCATGACGTCGCCGTGATCGGCTTCGACGATCTGGACGAGGCTCGCTACTCGCTGCCGACACTCACGACGGTCGATCCTGGACGCACCGAGATCGCCGAGACCGCCGTGCGCGTGCTGCTCGAGCGCATCCAGGGCGCGCAGCCGGATGCCGCCCCGGTTGAGTATCTCGCGAATTTCTCGATCGTCGAACGCGAGTCAACCGCCATCTCCTGAGCGGCGACTCCTGATCGACCGGTCATCTCGGTCTGCGTCTTGACATGCGCGCGATGAGTCTGCATCATGTTCTTTACAACGTTTACTTTACAACGTTGTAACAACCGGAAGGCGTCACAGCCGCCGGGCGAAATTGGATCGAGGAGGATTCACGATGCCGGCTCAGCAGCCCACATCCTGCGTTTCCCCGGTGCTCCCTCGTTGCACGCTCCCGACAGCCATTCGTCGCTGAACGGGTCCCCGTCCGCAATCGCAATCAGACAACGGTGTCCCATCACCGCGAGAGGAACAGCCCCACCATGAAGTTCAAGATTCTTGCAACGGCCGGCGTCGTCGCCGTGGCCGCGGCCGCACTGACCGGCTGCGCGCCGACGGCCGACAGCGGCTCAAGCGCCGGCGCTTCCTGCACCAACAAGATCGTCAACACCGAGGCAACCCAGGTCAGCGTGTGGGCCTGGTACCCGGCATTCGAGGAGGTCGTCGACCTCTTCAACAACACCCACGACGACGTGCAGATCTGCTGGACGAACGCCGGTCAGGGCAACGACGAGTACACCAAGTTCTCGACGGCGATCGAGGCGGGCTCCGGCGCCCCCGATGTGATCATGCTCGAGTCGGAGGTGCTCTCCAGCTTCACGATCCGCAACGCTCTCGTCGATCTCGCGGAGTTCGGGGCTGCAGACGTCAAGGGTGACTACACCGAGGGTGCGTGGAGCGACGTGACGAGCGGCGACGCGGTCTACGCCATCCCCGTCGACAGCGGTCCGATGGGCATGCTGTACCGCAAGGACATCTTCGACACGTACGGCATCGCGACTCCGACCACGTGGGACGAGTTCGCGGCGGCTGCGCAGCAGCTCAAGGATGCCGGTTCCGACGGCGTCCTGGTCAACTTCCCGACCAACGGGCGCGCGTTCAACCAGGCGCTCTTCGCCCAGGCCGGATCCGTGCCGTTCGTGTACGACTCGGCCAAGCCGACCGACATCGGCATCGACGTCAACGACGACGGTTCCAAGAAGGTGCTCTCCTACTGGCAAGAACTCGTCGATGCCGGCCTCGTGACCACGGATGACGCGTTCACCGCCGACTACAACACGAGCCTCGTCGACGGCACGTATGCCGTCTACCTCGCTGCTGCATGGGGCCCCGGATACCTGCAGGGGCTCTCCGACGCCGACTCGAGCGCGGAGTGGCGCGTCGCACCGTTGCCGCAGTGGGACGCAGCGGCTCCCGTGCAGGTCAACTGGGGCGGCTCGACCTTCGCCGTGACCGCCCAGGCGAAGGACAAGGCGGCTGCGGCCGTCGTCGCCACCGACATCTTCGGCAGCGACGAGGCCTGGAAGATCGGCATCGAGAAGGCGGCGCTCTTCCCGACCTACAAGTCGATCCTCGAGTCCGACTACTTCGCCGAGCTCGAGTACCCGTTCTTCGGCGGCCAGCAGATCAACAAGGACGTCTTCCTCGAGGCGGCGGCCGGCTACGGCGGCTTCACATTCAGCCCGTTCCAGAACTACGCGTTCGACCAGCTGACCGAACAGCAGTTCGCCATGGTCCAGGGGGAGAAGGACGCCTCGCAGGCGCTCGACGACCTGCAGGACAGCCTGGTGAAGTACGCGGGCGAGCAGGGCTTCACCGTCAAGTAGCAGCAGCCGAGTCGGCCCGCCCCAGCGGTGGGCCGGCTCGGCCCGAACCGCGGCCCTTTCAGAGCAGAAAGACGACAGACATGAGCAGTGACACCCTGCACGCGGCGACGCCAGGCATCCGCCGGCGCTCCGCCATGAGCGGCGGCAGCAGGATCGACCGCAAGCGGCAACGCTGGGGCTGGTTCTTCGTCGCCCCGTTCGCCCTGATCTTCATCGGCTTCCTCATCGTGCCGCTCGTGTACGCGTTCTGGATGAGCCTGCAGACCTCGACGCTCGCGACGGGAACCCAGTTCACCTGGTTCGCGAACTACGTGAAGGCCTTCACCGACCCGATCTTCCTCGAGGGTCTCGGCCGGGTCGCCGCCTTCGCGTTCATCATGATCCCCATCCAGATGCTCGTCGCACTGGCCGCGGCGCTCGTGCTCGACACCCTCACCAGCTGGCTGTCGAAGTTCTCGCGGTTGATGATCTTCGTGCCGTACGCCATCCCCGTCGTCATCGGCGCGCTGATGTGGGGCTTCCTCTACAGTCCCCGCTTCGGCCCGGCCACCGACATCTTCGGGCTGTTCGGTCTTGCAGCTCCCGACTTCCTGGCCCAGAGTGCCATCTTCGGCAGCCTGATCAACATCGTCACCTGGCAGTGGTCCGGCTACTACATGATCATCATCTACTCGGCGCTGCGCGGCGTCGACCCGTCCATCTACGAGGCCGCCCGCATCGACGGGGCCAACGGCTGGCAGACGGCGACCAGGATCAAGGTGCCGATGATCAGCTCCTCGATGGTGATGGTGCTGATCTTCGCCCTGATCGGGACGCTGCAGTTCTTCACGGAACCGCAGGTGCTGCGGAGCGTCGCCCAGGGCGCGATCCCCGTCTCCTACACGCCGAACATGTACGCGTACACGCTCGCGTTCTCCTACAGCCAGTTCAACTACGCCTCAGCCATCGCGTTCTCGCTCGGCATCATCGTGTTCATCGGCTCGTACATCTTCCTCTTTTTCACTCGCAAGCAGAGCGGACTCAAGTAATGGCGCTCACAACAGAGACAGCGCTGCTCGTGCAGCCGGCGGCGACGCCGAGCGCGGCAGAGCGACGCGCACGCAGCGAGCAATCGGATGCCGGCCGCAACGGCGGGCGCCGCATCGGATCGCACGTCTTCCTCGTCATCCTGGTGATCTACTTCATCACCCCGCTCTGGTGGTTGCTCGTCGCCGCCACCAAGGACAACTCCGGGCTGTTCACCGGAACGGGCGGGTCGCTCTGGTTCGACGACAACTTCGCGTTCTTCGACAACGTCGCCGGGCTGTTCGAGCGCCAGGGCGGCATCTACTGGCGCTGGCTCGGCAACTCGTTCCTCTACGCCTTCGCCGGCGGACTCGGTGCGACGGTGCTCTCGGTCATGGCCGGCTACGGCTTCGCCAAGTTCCGCTTCCGCGGCCGCAACGCCTTCTTCTCCGTGCTGCTCGGCTCCGTCATGGTGCCGGTGACTGCCCTCGTCATCCCCACCTTCATGCTGCTCAGCCAGGCCGGCCTGATCAACACGATCTGGGCCGTCATCCTACCATCGCTGCTGAGCCCGTTCGGCGTCTACCTCATGCGCATCTACACGCAGGACTCGGTGCCTGACGAGATGCTCGACGCCGCCCGCGTCGACGGCGCGGGCGAGCTGCGTATCTTCTTCCAGGTGGCGCTGCCGTTGCTGAAGCCCGCCCTGGTGACGGTGTTGCTGCTCTCGGTCGTCGGCACGTGGAACAACTTCTTCCTGCCGCTCGCCGTGCTGAGCGACCCGCAGCTGTTGCCGGTCACGGTCGGCCTGAACGGCTGGACGGCGCTCTCCAACGCCGGTGCCGGAGGCGAACAGGTGTGGAACCTCATCACAACGGGCGCCTTCGTCTCGATCATCCCGCTCGTGCTCTCCTTCCTCTTCCTCCAGCGCTACTGGCAGGGCGGCCTCTCGCTCGGCAGCGTCAAGTAACGCGGCACGTCATCGACGGATGCCGCAGCACGCGGCATCCGCACCCACCTCGTCACCACCACAGAAAGATCGCTATGTCTACCGCACGCATCACCATCGACCCGCACTTCACGGTCGGTGCCATCAACCGCCGCCTGTTCGGATCCTTCGTCGAACACCTCGGACGCTGTGTCTACGACGGCATCTACGAGCCCGGCCACGACACCGCCGACGCGGATGGCTTCCGGCAGGACGTCATCGAGCTGGTCAAGGAGCTCGGCGTCTCGGCCATCCGCTACCCCGGCGGCAACTTCGTCTCCGGCTTCCGCTGGGAGGACAGCGTCGGCCCGAAGAGCGAGCGCCCCCGCCGCCTCGACCTCGCCTGGCACTCGACCGAGACGAATGAGGTCGGGCTGCACGAGTTCTCCTCCTGGCTGGACAAGGTCGACAGCGAGCTGATGCTGGCCGTGAACCTCGGCACCCGTGGCACGCTCGAGGCGCTCGACCTGCTGGAGTACAGCAACATCGCCTCCGGCACGGCCCGTGCGGATGAGCGCGCAGCCAACGGCAAGACCGACGCGTTCGGTGTGAAGATGTGGTGCCTCGGCAACGAGATGGACGGCCCGTGGCAGCTCGGTCACCGCTCGGCCGACGACTACGGCAAGCTCGCCTCGCAGACCGCCAAGGCGATGCGTCAGATCGACCCGTCGCTCGAACTCGTCGTCTGCGGCTCATCGAGCGCCCAGATGCCGACCTTCGGCGAGTGGGAGCGCGTCGTGCTGAGCCACAGCTACGACGACGTCGACTACATCTCGTGCCACGCCTACTACGAGGAGAAGAACGGCGACCTCGGCAGCTTCCTCGCATCCGCCGTGAACATGGACCACTTCATCGACTCCGTCGTCGCCACGGCCGACCACGTGAAGGCCGTCAAGGGCAGCGACAAGACCATCAACATCTCCTTCGACGAGTGGAACGTCTGGTACCTGGACCGCTACCACCAGGTCGACAAGATCGAGGGCGTCGACAACTGGCCGATCGCCCCCCGGATCCTCGAGGACGTGTACTCGGTCGCCGACGCCGTCGTGTTCGGCAACCTGATGATCTCGCTGCTCAAGCACGCCGACCGGGTCACGAGCGCATCGCTCGCCCAGCTGGTCAACGTGATCGCCCCGATCATGACCGAACCTGGCGGGCCGGCCTGGCGCCAGACCACCTTCTTCCCGTTCGCGCTCACCTCCCGCCTCGCCCAGGGGCAGGCGCTCGAGGTCAAGCTCGAGTCCGAGACCTACACGACGGAGGTCTACGGTGAGGCCGCGCTCGTCGACGCCGTCGCCACGCACGACGCAGAGACGGGTCGCTCGGCCGTCTTCCTCGTGAACCGCAGCCAGAGCGAGCCGACCACCGTCACGATCGACATCTCCGCCCTCGGCGCGGTGTCTGTGCTCGACGCGCAGACGCTCTCCGACGACGATGTGTACGCCAAGAACACGCTGGACGACCCGGAGCGCGTCGGCCTCAGCGCCAACGACTCTGCCGTTGTCGGCGATGGCACCATCACGGTGACGCTGCCTGCCGTGTCGTGGACCGCCATCGAACTGGGCTGACGACGGCGCAGCCGAAGAACGAGAATCGACGCCATGGGCACTGGACAGAACTGGGCAGGCAACCTGCGCTACTCGGCCACGACCGTGCACGAGCCGCGCGAGGCTGCAGAGGTGCAGCGTCTGGTCGCGGATGCCGCGGCCGGCGGTGTCGGCGTGCGCGCGCTCGGCAGCCGGCACTCCTTCAACGACATCGCAGACAGCGACGGCGTGCTGATCTCCACGCGCCTGCTCGCCGGAGAGATCAGCTGCGATGCTGAGGCGGACGCGGGGAGGGCCGGCACCGTCGCGGTCGGCGCCGGCATCCGCTACGGCGAGCTCGCGCTCGCCCTGCAGGAGCGGGGCCTCGCGGTGGCGAACCTGGCCTCGCTGCCGCACATCTCGGTTGGCGGGGCCGTCGCCACCGGCACGCACGGCTCCGGCGACGCCGTCGGTTCGCTCGCGACCGCCGTGCGCGGGATCGAACTCGTCGACGGCACGGGCGCCGTGCGCGTGCTGCGCGACGGTGACGCCGACTTCGCCGGCGCCGTCGTCAGCCTCGGTGCGCTCGGGATCGTCACGCGCGTCACCCTCGCCGTCGAGCCGGCCTTCACCGTCGCGCAGACCGTGTACGAGGGGCTGAGCTGGTCGGCGCTGCTCGCGGACGTCGGCGCGATCACGGGTGCAGGCTACAGCGTGAGCGTGTTCACCCGCTGGAACGACGACGGTCCGGATCAGGTCTGGGTGAAGCGGCGCGAGTCGGCCCCCGGAGAAGAGGCCGACGCGGTGCTCGCGGCCGGCGCCGTCGCCGCACCGGAGCCGCGGCATCCGCTGCCCGGGATCTCGGCCGAGAGCTGCACGGAGCAGCTCGGGGTGCCTGGGCCGTGGTTCGAACGGCTGCCGCACTTCCGGCTGGCGTTCACCCCGAGCAATGGCGCGGAGCTGCAGAGCGAGTACCTGATCCCGCGCCAGCACGCGGCGGAGGCGATCACGGCGTTGCGCGCGCTCGGCGACCGCATCCGGCCGCTGCTGCAGATCTGCGAGCTGCGCACCGTCGCCGCAGACGAGCTCTGGCTGAGTTCCGCGTATCAGCGCGACACGCTCGGCATCCACTTCACCTGGCTGCAGCACCAGAGCGAGGTGGAGGCGTTGCTGCCCGTCATCGAGGCGACGCTCGCGCCGTTCTCCGCTCGCCCGCACTGGGGCAAGCTGTTCACCCAGACGACGGCCGCGATCGCGCCGCTCTACCCGCGCCACGCCGACTTCGTGGCGCTCGTCGCCGCATACGACCCGCACGGGGTGTTCCGGAACGACTACCTGCGCCGGGTACTGCTCTAGCCGCCGCCTCGCGTTTTACGACGGTTGCTGGATATCTGTCCGAGCGAGGCAGTAGCGTCGGAGCATGAACGAAGACGGTGTTGTCTCAGGCGGTATGCGGGTGCTTCTGATCGGCGCGGGGGGAGTTGGCGACGCCATCGCGAAGATCGCGGCCAGGCGCAGCTTCTACGAGGTCATCGTGGTGAGCGACTACGACGAGTCCAGGGCCGAGCGGACCATCGCCTCCATCGCGGCGCGGCACGGTGCGGATGTCGCCGCGCGCTTCATCGCGGAGCAGCTCGACGCCTCTGACCCCTACGGCGTCGAATCCCTGGCGCGGGAGCACCGCATCACGCACGTGATGAACGCCGTCGAGCCGAAGTTCGTGCCGACCATCTTCGCCGGAGCGCTCGCGGCCGGAGCGCACTATCTCGACATGGCGATGAGCCTCAGCGAGCCCCACCCGAGCGACCCGCACCGGCGCACAGGAGTCAAACTCGGCGACGACCAGTTCGCGCAGAACCCCGACTGGGAGCAGGCGGGTCAGCTCGCCCTCGTCGGCATGGGCGTCGAGCCCGGGCTCAGCGACGTCTTCGCCCGCTACGCCAGCGACCACCTGTTCAGCGAGATCGACGAGCTCGGCACCCGCGACGGCGCCAACCTCGTCGTCCGCGACGACGACGGCAACGAGATCTTCGCGCCGTCGTTCTCCATCTGGACCACCATCGAGGAGTGCCTCAACCCGCCCGTGATCTGGCAGAAGGAGGAGGGCTGGTTCACCACCCCGCCGTTCTCGGAGCCCGAGGTGTTCGTGTTCCCCGATGGCATCGGCCCGGTGGAGTGCGTCAACGTCGAGCACGAGGAGGTGCTGCTGATGCCGCGCTGGCTCGCGGCCAAGCGCGTGACGTTCAAGTACGGCCTCGGCGCCGAGTTCATCGGTGTGCTGAAGACGCTGCACCTGCTTGGACTCGACTCGACGACGCCGCTGCGGGTGCGCGGGGCGGATGCCGATGGCGTGCGCGGCCCCGTCGAGGTCGCGCCGCGCGATGTCGTGGCCGCCTCGCTGCCCGACCCGGCCTCGATCGGCCCGCGGATGACGGGCAAGACGTGCGCCGGCGTATGGGTGACCGGCATCGGGGTCGACGGCCAGCCGCGCGAGGTCTACCTCTATCACGTGAGCGACAACGAGTGGACGATGCGCGAGTACGATGCCCAGTGCGTTGTCTGGCAGACGGCGCTGAACCCGGTGATCGCGCTGGAGCTCCTGGCCGGCGGCGTGTGGGCGGGCAGCGGGGTGCTCGGGCCGGAGGCCTTCGACGCCGCGCCGTTCCTTGAGCTGATGGCGCGCCCGCTCGAGGAGGGCGGCTACGGCCAGGCGTGGGGCCTCGAGGAGCGCACACCGACGCGCTGAGCCATCGATGCTGCAGTCTCGGCTGGCGGCTAACTAGGCTGTGGCCATGACAGACGATGCCGTCAACTCAGCCCAGATCAGCGCAGCCCAGAACGCCGCGGCTGCCGCCGCCGAAGCAGCGAAGGTGCTGCAGGCTCAGGCCGAGGAGGCCATCAAGAAGGCGCAGGATGCCGCGGCCGCCGCGCTCGCCGCAGCCGAGGCCGCAGCGGCATCCGCTGCCGCTGCCCCGGTGGTCGAGCCTGTCGAGACCCCAGCGGTTTCGACAAGCTCAACCGGCGGGGAAGGCCCACTCGACGCCGCACAGATCGAAACTATCCGAGCGGGTTACGCCTTCGAGGGTGCAGCGCTCGAGATGGGCGCGCTCGTGAACGACGAGGCGATGCCCGGCGTGCAGGTGCGGATTCCGTTGGCGATGACGAACAGGCACGGCCTCGTCGCCGGGGCGACGGGAACCGGCAAGACCCGCACCCTGCAGGTGCTCGCCGAGCAGCTCTCCGCCAACGGCGTCGCGGTGTTCGCCGCCGACATCAAGGGCGATCTCTCCGGCATCGCGACGGCGGGGGAGGGCAACCCCAAGCTGCTCGCGCGCACGGAGGGGATCGGGCAGGAGTGGACCCCAGACAGCTTCCCCGTCGAGTACTTCTCGCTCGGTGGCGTCGGCAAGGGCGTGCCGATCCGCGCCACAATCGCGGGCTTCGGCCCGATCCTGCTGAGCAAGGTGCTCGGTCTCAACGACACCCAGGAGTCGAGCCTCGGCCTCGTCTTCCACTACGCCGAGAAGTCCGGGCTGCCGCTGCTCGACCTCACAGATCTGCGCGCGGTGCTCGCCTATCTCATCAGCGACGACGGCAAAGCGGAGCTCAAGGAACTCGGCGGGCTCTCCAGCGCCACCGTCGGCGTGATCCTGCGTGAGCTCATCACCTTCGCCGACCAGGGCGCAGACGTCTTCTTCGGCGAGCCGGAGATCGACACCGCCGAGTTCCTGCGCACCGCAGCCGATGGGCGCGGCATCATCAGCCTGCTCGAGGTGCCAGGCGTGCAAGACAAGCCGGCCCTCTACTCGACCTTCCTCATGTGGCTGCTGGCCGACCTCTTCAACGACCTGCCGGAGGTCGGCGACCTCGACAAGCCCAAGCTCGTGTTCTTCTTCGACGAGGCGCACCTGCTGTTCGCGGACGCCTCGAAGGACTTCCTGTCCCAGATCACCCAGACGGTGCGGCTGATCCGCTCCAAGGGCGTCGGAATCTTCTTCGTGACGCAGACGCCGAAGGACGTGCCTGGCGAGGTGCTGGCGCAGCTCGGTTCGCGGGTGCAGCACCAGCTGCGGGCGTTCACACCGGATGACGCCAAGGCGCTGCGGGCGACCGTGTCGACCTACCCGAAGTCGGGCTACGACCTCGAGGAGACGCTGACGATGCTCGGCACCGGCGAGGCCATCGTCACGGTGATGAACGAGAAGGGCGCGCCGAGCCCCGTCGCGTGGACGCGCCTGCGCGCGCCGCAGGGCTCGATGTCGCCGTCGCCGGATGCCGCCATCGACGCCGCCGTCGCGGCGTCCCCGTTGCTGGCGAAGTACGGCACGGCGCTCGACCGTGACTCGGCCAGGGAGATGCTCACCCGCAAGCTCGCGGATGCCGCGGCCAAGGCCGACGCCGCCCAGCAGGCCGCCGACAAGGCGACAGCCGACGCCGAGTACGCCAAGATGCAGCAGACGATCGCCGCTGACCAGGCCAAGGCCGAGAAGAAGGCGCAGGCCGAGTACGACCGCCTGATGAAGCAGACCTCCGGCACGGCGCGCTCGACGAAGAAGCAGAAGACGGTGCTCGAGGAGGTGCTGGGCTCCAGTGCGACGAAGTCGGTGCTCACGGCCGTGATCGGCGGAATCTTCGGCACCCGCAAGCGCCGCTAG
The DNA here is from genome assembly GCF_004217495.1 of Microterricola gilva. Taxonomy (NCBI): domain Bacteria; kingdom Bacillati; phylum Actinomycetota; class Actinomycetes; order Micrococcales; family Microbacteriaceae; genus Microterricola; species Microterricola gilva. The sequence continues at coordinate 2,873,724 of NZ_SHLC01000001.1, read as the reverse complement.
CCGCGTTCAGGCGCGGATTCGCTCATACAGCCCGTTGGCGGCGGCGGTGAAGGTCGCCTCGTAGTCGATCCGGTCTGGCAGCGTCGACCACTGGTCGCGGATGCCCTCGTTGAGCGCCAGAAGCTCCAGCACCACCTGTTGGGCATCGACACCCTGAGCGATCTCCCCCTGCTCGATTCGCTGCTCGATGAACGGAACGAACGCATCCAGCGCCGCCTCCAGCGAGCGCTGGCTGCGGCCCTCCACGGGGTGGCCCTCGATGCGTGATGCCCCGGTGAGCATGACGCGGAACCGCAGCAGATCGGGCTCCGCGGCAGCCACGTGCACGGTGCCGATGATCGCGTCGAAGAGCTGCCTGACCGTGTCCATCGGCAGGCGGATCGACTGGTAGACCTCCTCGCGGCGTTCGACCACGGCCATGAACAGCTCCTGTTTGCTCGCAAAATGGTGGAAAACGCCCGCGTCGGTCACCCCCGCGGCTCTGGCGATGTCGGCGATGCGCGCCGACTCGTAGCCCTTGCGGCCGAACTCGCGAGTGGCGGCCGCAAGGATCGCCAGACGGCGGGCGTCGCCGCGCGCCACACGTTTGTCGGTCTCGGGAACGGCGTCTGCTGTACTCATCACTTCGACCATACGAGACCGAAGCCGAATCGGAAGAGCGGATCGACGGTGTCGAATGGTACGTCTTCCCGCGAGGCCTCCACCGCTGCCATGGAGCGGGGGATGTCAAGGGGCAGCCGGCCGGAGGTCGCCGCCGCGCCGGTCACGGCGTCAAGAAGCACCTCGTCATCCACCCCGAATGTGCCCACGAGGGTGATCGGCAGCGCCGCGAGCGGGGTGAGCACGGCCGCTCGCTCGAGAAACACGTCAACGACCGTCGGCACCCGCGCGGCGATCGCCCTGATGTGCTCGATGGTGGATGACGCAAAATCGAGGCTCCCCTGGTGGAAGCCCTGCTCGAGCATTCCCTCGCGGGGCTCGAACGGCGCCGGAATGCGCAGGATTGCGACATCCGCGTCGCCGATGTCGTCGACGGGCGTTGCGCGCCGGGCGAGAACGTCGCGGTCGACACCCTCCGCGTAGACCCGGGTGCCGGGCGTGATGGCAAGCGGCGCGCCCTGGAGCGCGACGACGGATGCCCGCTGTACGCGGCGTGCGAGCGCGCGGTGTTCCGGGGTGGCGATCCGCTCCCGGATGCTGCCGACGTCGGCGGCCCCGTGGTTCGGCTCGCCACCATGGGGGTCGCCGAGGAGCCCGAGCCGGCCCTTCTCGCGCAGCACCCGGCGCACGGATTCGTCGATCCGCTCCTCCGAGATCAGCCCACGCTCCAGCGCCTCCAGCATCGGTGCCGGGTCGTCTTCTCCGCCGAGCTGATCGACGCCAGCGTCGAAGAGGCGGGCGACGCGCTCGGCTGGGCTCGCCTGCAGCATTCCCCATGCGCGCACCGGGAACTCGATCCCGAGCCTCGGCAGACGCATGCCGGTGACGATGTTGAAATCGGTGACGACGACCCCGTCGAAGCCGAGCCGCTCGCGCAGCACCTCGGTGAGAATCCGCCGTTCGAAGGCGAAGCCGACCTCGTCGTAGTCGAGTCCGAGCGGGGCCGCGTAGCCGGGCATCACGCGCACAACCCCGGCCTGCACGGCGGCGGCGAACGGTGCCAGGTGCTCGTCGAAGCGCCCTCCTGGGTAGACGGTGTGTGCCCCGCGCTCGAAATGGGAGTCCTCGCCGCCCTGCTGCGGCCCGCCACCCGGGAAGTGCTTCACTGTCGCGGCGACACCGGCGTCCTGCAGGCCGGCGATATAGGCGGTCACCATCTCGGATGCCAGTGCCGGGTCCTCGCCGAACGTGCCTGCGACGCGCCCCCAGCGCGGCTCGGTCGCCAGATCGGCCATCGGGTGCAGCGCGATCCGGATCCCGGCAGCCTTCAGCTCCTCACCCATCATGCGCGCGGCCTCGCGAACAAGCTGCCGGTCGCACGTCGCGGCCAGGCCGATCGGCTCGGGCAGCACGGTGAATCCTCCGCCGCTCATCGCCACCTGCACGTTGCGGTTGCGGCCGTGCATGGGATCGGCGGCCACCGAGACCGGAATGCCGAGACGGGTGGATGCCGCCAGCTCCCGCACGTGGCCGCCCCATCGAGCCAGCTCGTCGATCGGCGCGGCGTTCATCAGGGTCAGGTGGGTGACGTGCCGCGAGCGGATCAGCTCGGTGGTCGCCGTGAAGCCGAACGGCGATTCCCCGTCGGTGCCCTCCCACAGTGTGCCGCCCGCGCCAGCAACCACCCGGGCCACGAGTAGGCTGCCCACCTTCTCCTCCAGCGTCATCGCAGACAGAACCGACTCGACGCGTTCGTCGCGGGCCTGTTCGGGCGCAGTGGAGAGGTCGATCATGGTGCTCCTTCGTCTCGGCCGCACGCGGCGCTCCGCCCCAGTAGATCACAAACCTAGTGACGACTTGGCAACTTTCTGGTGAACGATTGCGCCGGGAACGCCCGGCACCGTATGGTCAGCAGAAGTTAACCTAGTTGCCACTAGGTCTTTGACTGCGGCACGAGAGCGTTTGGTCCAATGAGGGATCAATCAGACCGAGGAAGGTTTCCATGCCCAACACCGTTGACGCACCGTCACGTACACGCGTACCCATGTCGCGCATCTATCTGTTCGCGCTCATCGAGCTCGCCACACTGGGTGCCATCATCACGCCACTCGTGGTCTCGCTGTCTCTGAAGGTGCTGCAGTTGGTGCCGGAAGCCGAGAAGGAGGGGGCGCTCGGAATCGTCGCCGCGCTCGGTTCCCTTGCTGCGCTCCTGGCCAACCCGATCTTCGGCAGCCTCTCCGACCGCACTCGCAGCCGCTTCGGCCGGCGCCGGCCCTGGCTCGTCGCCGGCGTGGTCGGCGGGCTTCTGGCATCCGTGCTGCTTGCCGTCGCGTCGAGCCTGCCCATGATGATCCTCGCCTGGGTGCTGGCCCAGGCCGCCTACAACGCCACGCTGGCCTCGCTCTCCGCGCTGCTCGCCGATCAGGTTCCCGAGGAGCAGCGCTCGAAGGCATCCGGGATCTTCGGCGCTTTCGGATTCCTCGGCATGGTTCCCGCCATGCTCGTTGCCGCATTGTTCGCCTCGAACCTCACGGTCGTGATGCTGGTGATGCCCGTCTTCGCGGTCGTGGTCGTCACGATCATCTGCTTCGTGATCCCCGACCCGCCTGTCGAACGGCAGGATGCCGGGAGTCGCTCGATCGGCCAGATCTTCTCCGCGTTCCTGTTCAACCCGTTCAAGGTCCCGGCCTTCACGCTGGTCTGGGTGCAGCGCGCGACCATGCAATTCGGGTACACGGTGGTGTCGACCTTTGGCCTGTTCTACCTGATGATCCGTCTGAGCATGGATCAGACCGGAGCGGCGAGTCTGACCTCCATCGCCACCCTGGCCGGTGCAGCACTCAACGTCGCCGCGGCGTTCGGCTGCGGGTATCTGGCCTCGCGCCGGGGCAACTATGCGCCGTTCGTGATCGGCTCGGCCGCCCTCATGGCCGTGTCGCTCCTGATGAAGGCGTTCACCGATGACCTCGCGGTGTTCTGGATCAGCACGGCGCTCGCCGGATTCGCCCTCGGTGCCTACTACGCCGTTGACCTCGCACTGGTGATGCGCACGTTGCCGCTGGGCGAGGAGGGCAAGTACCTCGGCATCTTCAACATTGCCAAGACGCTGCCGCAGTCGCTTGCACCGGCCCTCGCCCCGCTCATCGTCCTCATCGGCGGCAGCGATCCGATCGCCGGCGGCGACAAGAACTATGCAGCGCTCTACATTGTGGCGGCCATCGCTGTGCTCGGTTCTCTGCTCACCCTGCCCGGCCTGCGCGGCGTGCTCCGCCGCGCGGACTACGAGCGGGGGCGCGCGGCCGCCACGGCATCCACGATCACCGAGAAGGAGTCGGTCGCGTGAGCTCCTTGATCGGCGGAACATACAACGCTCGCGACACCGGGGGCATGCCGCTGACCGCGGGGGGAGCGACGAGGCCCGGCGTGCTCCTGCGCTCCGACGCGCTCGGCACCGCCAGCGACAACGGGCTCGCGCAGCTGGCGGCCACGCCGATCGGGGTGATCGTGGACTTCCGCACCGACAGCGAGCGGCAGCAGGCCCCCGATCGCCTCCCGGCGAGCAGAACGATCCGTATCGTCGAACTCCCGCTCTTGGAGGGCGCACTGGCCGGGCCGGCCCCCTCTGATGGCCCCGTCTCAACCGAGGCGATGCGCGCGGCGCTCGAGCAGCTTCCGACGATGCCGGAACTCTACGTCGGGATGTTGGAGCACGCCGGCGAGGCGTTCGCCCAGCTCGCCCGTCTCGTCGCCCGGCCCGCCGACCCCCGATTCCCCGCCGTGCTGGTGCACTGCACGGCAGGCAAGGACCGCACGGGGGTCGCCACTGCGCTGTTGCTGGATACGGTCGGGGCCCGGCGGGAGGCGATCGTCGCCGACTACGCGGCAAGCGAGGCGAATCTGGCTGGCCGCTGGGCGGACGGCATGCTCGCGCGCCTCGGAGCCATGGGCGTTCCGCTGTCGCCTCGACTGACCGAGCTGGTGACTGCCACGCCACGTTCGGCGATCGAGGCGGCGCTCGCCTGGCTCGACGAGCGCGGCGGATCGGCCGCCTATCTGCGCCGCGCGGGACTCAGCGAGCAGGAACTCGGTGAGCTGCGCGAGCGCATCACCGGCTCACCGTCCTAGCGCGCACGCGGGAGAATGGGTGCATGCTCGAACTGCGCCCGTACCGTCCAGCCGACCGAGCCGCCGTCTACGAGATCTGCGTGCGCACGGCGGATGCCGGGGCCGACGCCACTGGCCAGTACAGCAGCGACGATCTGATGCCCGACGTCTACGCCGGCCCGTATCTGGAGTATGCGCCTGAGCTCGCCACGCTCGTCGTCGACCGCCCGGATGCCGGCCAGGGGGAGTCAGCGCAGGGGGAGTCCGCGCCAGAGCGGGTGCTCGGCTACATCATCGCCGCGGCCGACACGCGTGACTTCGTGCGCTGGTACGGGGAGCGCTGGCTGCCGCGGTTCGCTGAGCGCTACGCGCCGGCCGGCGAGCCGGCATCCGTCAGCGCCGCAGAGCGCACGGTCATCGCTGCCGGCCTGCACCCGGAGGCGCCGCCGGCCGACGAACTCGCGGCGTTCCCCGCCCACCTGCACATCAACCTGCTGCCGGAGACGCAGGGTCTCGGCCTCGGCCGCACGCTGATCGCGACGCTGCTCGCACAGCTGCGCGCGCTCGGGGTGTCCGGTGTGCACCTCGGCTACGCGCCGCTCAACAGCGGAGCGGCGGCGTTCTACGCGCGGCTGGGCTTCCGGCCGTTGCCGTCGGGGAGCGAGCAGGCTCCGCGCGTCGGTATCTCGACGGCGGCGGAGCTCTAGAGCGCGCTGTCCAGCAGGATCCGTGTCGCAGCCTCGCCGATGGCGACCGTCGCCAGGGCATCGGCAGAGCCCGCGTCGTCGGCTGTGGCGAACCAGGTTGCCGAGAGGGCGGTCCACGCGATGGTCCAGCGCAGCAGGCGGTCGGCGTCGATCCCGGACGCCAGCGCCACCGTCTGCACGCGCCGCCGCAGTCGTCGCGGTTCTGCCGACTGCGCGCGCGACGGGTTGCAGAGCATGTTGGCATAGTCGAACTCGGCGGCGCCCAGCAGGCCCTTGGGATCGATCGCGAGCCAGCCGCGATGATCGAAATCAAGAACATTGCCGTGATGGATGTCGCCGTGCAGCGGCACGGCCTCGGCCTGTTCATCGAGCAACTCGGCCGCCAGATCGGCGCCGCGCAGATAGCTGCCGCCGAGGTCATCGGCGTGCTCGAACAGTTCGCCGAACCACGAATCGAGTGGAACGAGCGTTGGTGGCGGGCTCGGGCGCGGCACGTGCAGGACGGCAACGCTGCGGCAGAGCAGACGCAGTGCGTGGTCGTCATCCGCGGCGGACGGCCCGAGCGACATCGCAGCCAGTGAGCGGCGGCCGCGCGCCCGCTCCAGCAACACTGCGTCCTCGTCGTGCCGGTATACGCCTGCCGCCCCTCGGCCGTCCCACCAGCGCTGGAGGGCGAAGCCGGCCCGTTCCTCGTCGCCGGCCGCCGAGGCCCTGGCGAGCTTCAGCATTGCCGGCCGGCCGTCACCGGCATCGCTCAGGACCGGCTGCAGCAGGCTGCTCGCGGTCGCGAATGCCGCGCCATCCGGCCGGAGCCGCCAGCGCTTGAGGCGCTCGAGCAGGCGCGCGGTGTCAGCGGCTTCGAGGGTGGGCTTCCCTGCGGCGTCTGCGGTCATTGTGCTCTTCGTGGACTCGGGTGGGTGTGCGGTGCTGCGGAGCGTGGGGCTCAGCGCCGGGCAAAGCCGGCGCGACGCTCGTGCCAGTAGAGCAGGGCCGCGTTCTCGCGCATGAACTCGTTGATCGGCTGCGGTTCGTCGATGATGGTCGCCGGCGCCCCGAGGATGTCGAGCACTTTGCGCATGTCGGCGGCCGTCCAGTAGCGGCCGCGCATGCGCACAAGCGTGTTGCCGTCGTGGCCGACGATGAAGAGCTGGTTCTCGGTGTCGAGGGTGTGCCCGCGGTAGAACGACACGAACAGCACGTACTCGACCTCGTCGCGCGGGATGTACCGGCGCAGACCGCCGAGGCCGCTCTCGCGCACGCCCGCTGCGGAGACCGTGATCGATGTCCGGTAGAAGATCGAGCCGAAGAGCACGAGGAGGCCGACAACGAGAACCTTCGCAATGACGATGATCATCCACGTGCCACTCGGGATCGTCAGCCAGTAGAGCACGGCGAAGATGGGGACCAGCAGTGCCGCCGCAGCGAGAATCGTCTGCGTGAACACCTGTTCCCGCGGTCGAAAAGTCTCGCCCCCCGGATCGTCGGCGCGCGCTCGATTCATTGCAATTCCCCCCGTGCATGCGCCAGAGGCATTCCTCCAGCGCATACACCCGAGCGTATTGCGGATTGGCGCGAAGCGCACCACCGGGGTTACGTCTGGCTACCTCCCGGGACGAATTCTTTCGGGCAGAACGGTGAACGGATGCCGTGCGCCGTCGTTTCCAGCCGAAAACTAAACCGGCCCCGAGCATCTTTCGATGGTCGGGGCCGGAATTGTTGGCGGAGAATGGGGGATTCGAACCCCCGAGGGCTTGCACCCAACACGCTTTCCAAGCGTGCGCCATAGGCCACTAGGCGAATTCTCCAGAAACTCTCTCGGAAGAAAGCAACTCAGAGAATCTTATCTGATCGAAAGGGTGCTTCGTGCCACCACCCCCTGAGCGAGGTGGACGCGAGCACTCCCGCGACACGGTAAACTATTCAACGACTCCTCGCGTGGCGTCATCCAGGCCAACTCCCCCAGGACGGAAACGTAGCAAGGGTAACCGGGCTCTGGCGGGTGCGCGAGGGGTCCTTTTCGTTAAGCCGACCCGTGCAAGGGTAACCGGGGCTGTGTCAACGCCCGAGGTGCGCGAGGGGTCCTTTTCGTTAACTCGACCCGCGCAAGGGTAACCGGGGCAGTGTCAACGCCCGAGGTGCGCGAGGGGTCCTTTTCGTTAAGTCGAAGGCCCAGCAGCTCAGTCGGCGGTGATCGGGCCCGGCTTCGCGGCCGGCCTGTGCTCACGTGCCCAGCGCTCGGTCTGCAGCACGTGAGTCGCGGCCGCTGTCGCGGCGTTCGCCGGGTCGCGCGCTATCAGCGCAGCGAGAATCTCGCGATGCGAGTGGTCGCTCTGGGCCTTGATCTCCGGCCCGGCCGGCAGGTCGAAGAGCTGGTACGAGCGCGAGCGGGATCGGAACACCCGCAGGAGCACGGCGATCGTCGCGTTCTGGGCGAGCGCGGTGACGCCCTCGTGAAACTGCGAGTCCAGATCGGATGCCCGCTCCTGGTCGTCGGTCTGCTCGAGCGCATCGAGGATCGCGCCGAGTTCGTCCGCAGCGGCATCCGTCATGTTGGCGGCGGCCTGCGCGGTCGCGTGCGATTCCAGCACGCGCCTCGACTCGAACATGTCGATGAGTCCCTCGAGGGGCATCAGCCCGACGGTGAGTCCGAGCGCGCCGATGATGTTCGCGGGTTCCAGCGCGGAGACGTAGGTGCCTGAGCCGTGCCGAGACTCGATCACGCCGAGCGCGCCCAGCATGCGCACGGCCTCACGCAGCGAGCCACGGGACACCTGGAGGCGGTCGCAGAGCTGCGCCTCGGAGGGGAACTGCTGACCGGGCTGCAACTCGCCGGAGGCGATCATCTGCCGCAGGCCGTGGAAGGCGTTGTCGATAGCGCTGATGGTGCGCCTCCTTGTGCGAATGGTGCGTTCGGCCGCTGGCATAGATGCGTAGGAACAGCATAGGGCCAGAAAGTGATCAGATGAGTGGGTAGTTATCTGACGACTTCCTGTATATGCTCCACTAGGTCGGCAGTTGTTCGCAGATTTGCAGCAAGTCATCCAATAACTTGATGTGACTCGGCGGCGGGTGCCGCATACCGCCCTCGCAACACACAAGGATGTGACACCTCGATGACCTCGACCAATGCGCCAAGCACGCACCCCGCCGCGCTTGCCCCGAGCCCGCTCACTCTGCCTGGCGGTGCTCCGGCCGCCGAGGCGTGGACTCTCTCCGACAGCGCACTGCACATCAACCACGGTTCCTTCGGCGCCGTGCCCCGGGTCGCCCAGCAGCACCAGAACGCGCTGCGCGCGGAGATGGACGCGGACCCCGTGGCGTGGTTCTCCTTCCTGCCAGAGCGGATCGGCGCGGTCCGGCATGACATCGCCGCCTTCGTCGGTGCGCCGGCCGAGCACACCGCCATCGTGCCGAACGCCAGCGCAGGAGCCACCGTCGTGTACTCGAGCCTGACGATGGAGCACGGCGCGGAGATCGTCGTCACCGATCACGGCTACGGCGCCGTCACCATGGGGGCCGAGCGCATGGCGCGCCGCTACGGCGGCACCGTGCGCACCGCGCGTGTTCCACTGGACGCGACGCCGGCCGAGGCGCACGACGCCGTCATGGCGGTCTGCTCCGACAAGACCCGGCTCATCGTGATCGACCACATCACCTCGGCGACGGCACGCTTCATGCCCGTGGCCGAGATCGCGGCATCCGCACGGGAGCGCGGAATCGTCACACTGGTCGACGGCGCCCACGTGCCCGGCCTGTACGACAACCCACTCGACGGCGTCGACTGCGACTTCTGGATCGGCAACCTGCACAAGTTCGCCTGCGCCCCGCGCGGCACGGCAGTGCTCCTCGCCCCGACGGAGTTGCGCTCCGAGCTCTACCCACTTGTCGACTCCTGGGGCGCTCCGCTCGAGTTCCCCGAGCGCTTCGACACCCAGGGCACCCTCGACCTCACCAGCTACCTGGCCGCGCCGACCTCGACCGGCTTCATCGCCGACACCTGGGGCTGGGGCGAGGCCCGCCGCTACATGACGGAGCTCGCCGACTACGCCGAGGACATCGTCACGGCCGCCTTTGCGGAGCGCACGGGGTTCGACCACCGCGTCGATGTCGGCGCCCCGGTCAGCGCGCTGCGCCTCGTGCGTCTGCCGGACGGGCTGGCCGAATCGCACCCGACCGCGGATGCCCTGCGCAACCGGGTCGTCAGCGAGTTCAACATCGAGGGCGCATTCACCAGTTTCGGCGGGGTCGGCTACTTCCGCCTCTCCACGCACGTCTACAACACGGCGGCCGACTTCGAAGACTTCGTAGAGCGCATGGTTCCGACGCTCTGCGATTGGGCACGTGATGCCGAGCGCTGAGCGCACGCGTCCACACCTGCACACATCACGGACCACAGCACGCACAACGAAACGAGGAGACATGACGAAACGGAAACTTCTTGCCGGTCTGGGCTTCGGCCTGGTGACTGCTCTTGCGCTCAGCGGCTGCTCAGCCCCTGCAGGCGATGGCCAAGTCACGCTCCAGATGGTTGAGAGCCTGACAAGCCCCGCACGCACCGAACTGCTCGACAAGCTCATCGGCGAGTTTGAAGAGCAGAACCCCGGCATCACCGTCGAGCTGATCTCACCGCCAACCGACCAGGCCGACCAGAAGATCCAGCAGATGCTGCAGTCGGGGTCCGGCGTCGACGTGCTCGAGGTGCGCGACCTGACCGTCGGCCCGTTCTCGGCCAACGGCTGGCTCAGCGACATGACGACGGAATTCGAGGGCTGGGACGGCTGGGACTCGCTCACCAGCAACGCCCAGAACGTGGCCACCGCCGGCGGCAAGATGTACTTCGTGCCGTACGGCTTCTACGGCATCAGCCTGTTCTACCGCACCGACATGGTCAAGGATGCCGGCTTCGACGGCGCCCCGCTGAGCTGGGACGACCTCGTGGATCAGGCGACCGCGATCCAGGACCCGGCAGCCAACCAGTACGGCTACGCCTTCCGCGGCGGCAAGAACGGCTACACCAACGCCGTGCTCGCGATCTCGGCCTACGTCGCCGGTGACATCGACGTCACCAACGCGTACAAGCTGAAGAACGGCGACTCGATCTTCTCCGCACCGGAGGCGCTCGAGGCCATGGACACCTACCTGACCCTGTTCAAGCAGGCCTCGCCGCCGTCATCCGTTGCCTGGGGTTACCCCGAGATGGTGGAGGGCTTCACGAACGGCTCCACCGGCTTCCTGCTCCAGGACCCCGAGGTCATCGCGGCCGTCAACGAGTCGAAGGCGATCACCCCTGAGCAGTGGACGACCGCGCCGATGCTCGTCGGCCCCGGCGGCAAGGCCATCCAGCCGCTGGCGACGGCGGGCTGGGGCACGGCTGAGGCCAGCGAGCACAAGGCCGAAGCGGCCAAGCTGATCCAGTTCCTCAACTCCGGCGACGCGTCGATCGAGTTCACGCAGACGAACAGCCTGGTGCCGATCCTCACCGGAGCAGCCGACGACCCGTTCTACAAGACCGGCGCGTGGGAGAGCTACCTCTACATGAACGAGAACCCGGAGGTCTACATCACCGCCGAGCAGCCGCGTGGCGTCGCCTGGTTCACCGAGTGGGCGGACAAGGCCGACTCCGAACTGCAGCAGGTGCTGATCGGCCAGATGACGAACAAGGAACTTCTCGCCAGTTGGGACTCCTACTGGACCGAGAAGTGGGCGGCTGAGTAGAAACCACCATGTCTGGTCAAACCACGACCGCGACAGGGCGCCCGTCCACACGGGCGGGCGCCCCCAGCGCGGCTCCGCACAAGTCCACCCGCCGGCGCGCGTTCAGCACGCGACGCGGGCTGGTCATCCTCGCATTCATGCTCCCGGCGATCATCTTCGTGGCCGTGTTCACCTACTACCCGATGCTCGCCGGCTCGCAGATGGCCTTCCGCAACTGGAACCTGAACAACCTGTCGAACACCGACTGGGTCGGGCTGGGCAACTTCCAGAAGATCTTCGCCGACCCCAACTTCTACGTGATCCTCGGCAACTCGGTGCTCTGGGTCGTGGCGTCGATCATTCCGCAGTTCATCATCGGCTTCGCGCTGGCGCTGTGGCTGCGCCGCAAGTTCGTCTTCCGCGGCGTCTACCAGGCCCTCATCTTCTTCCCGTGGGCGATCTCCGGATTCCTCATCGGCATCCTGTTCCGCTGGATGTTCAACGGTGAATTCGGCGTGATCAACGACTTGCTGATGAAGGCCGGTCTGATCGACACGGCCATCCCGTGGCTGGCGGAACCCGGAACGGCCATGACCGCCGTGATCATCGCCAACACCTGGTACGGCGTCACCTTTTTCGCCATCATGATCCTCGCCGCGCTGCAGTCGGTGCCAGACGAGGTGTACGAGGCGGCGGCTCTCGACGGCTCAGGCAAGGTCCGCACCCTGTTCAGCATCACGATCCCGTACATCAGCACGACGCTGGCACTGACCGTGCTGCTCCGCGTGATCTGGATCTTCAACTTCCCCGACATCATCTGGGCGATGACCGGTGGCGGGCCGGCCAACCAGACCCACATCATCACCACCTGGATGATCTCGATCACCCAGCGCGGCGACTACGGGCAGGCCTCGGCCCTCGGCCTCATCGTCATGGTGATCCTGTTGGTGTTCTCCGCGTTCTACCTGATGGCCATTCGTGAGAAGAAGGGGGCACGGTCATGATCAACCGAGAACTACCGGCGGCGAAGACCGTCAGAATCGCCTTCCTCGGGCTGTGGCTGATCATCTCGCTCTTTCCGCTCTACTGGATCCTGATCACCTCGTTCAAGACCCCCGGCGCGATCTTCAGCTACCCGCTGACGTACTGGCCGGAGGAGTTCTCGCTCGAGAACTACGTCTCGCTGTTCGAGAAGTCGAACTTCGCCACATACGTCGTGAACAGCCTGCTCGTCTCGACCGTGGCCGCCACCGTCGCGACGCTCATCGCGATGCTCTCCGCCTACGTGCTGGCGCGCTTCGAGTTCCGGAGCAAGGCGGCCGTGCTGATGGCCTTCCTGGTGACGCAGATGATCCCGGCGTTCATCGCGCTGGGTCCGCTCTACCTGATGATGGTGCAGCTGAAGCTCGTCGACAATCGCTTCGGCCTGATGCTCATCTACGTCGCCGTCTGCATCCCGTTCAGCACGATCATGCTGCGCGGATTCTTCGCGAACATCCCGGATGCGCTCGAAGAGGCCGCGATGATCGACGGGTGCTCGCGCTTCGGTGCGCTGTTCCGAGTGATCGTTCCCGTGATGAAGCCCGGCATCATCGCCGCGTTCATCTTCAACTTCGTGAACTGCTGGAACGAGCTGTTCCTCTCCGTCACGTTGATGAACAAGGACGAGAACAAGACGATCCCGACCGCGCTGAACGGCTTCATCTCGAGCTTCACCATCGACTGGGGCTCGATGTCGGCCGCCGCCGTGCTGACCATCGTGCCGACGATGGTGTTGTTCGCCTTCGCCAGCCGCTACATCGTGCAGGGGCTGACCGCCGGCGCCGTCAAGGGCTGACCGCACACACGAAACTGGCCGCCACCCCTCGGGGTGGCGGCCAGTTTCGCGTTGGGGGACCTGTGCTGTCAGCCTTGGGCGATGCCGCGCAGCACAGCCCGGACGATGGATGCCGCGTCGATGCCGTGGTAGCGGTACACGCTCTCCAGATCACCGGACTGCCCGAGCTTCGAGACGCCCAGGTGGGCAGACGGCACGCCGTTCACGCCCGCCAGGAACGAGAGGGTGTGCGGGTGGCCGTCGAGCACGGTCACGAGCGGCGCCGCTCGGTGCGCAGGCAGGATGTCGCGCAGGATCCACTCCCCGGCATCCGCTCCGCCCGACTGAACGGAGCCCTGCCCGGTCCTGGCCTGCAGCGCCTCGAAGAGCAGCCCGGCGTTGGTGACGCAGAGGACGTCGACGTGCACGCCGGCCTCGGCCAGGGTGTCCCTGGCGGCAATGGCCTCCGGCACGAGCGCGCCCATCGCCGCGATCGTGGCGTGCGGCGGCTGATCGCTGTGCGGCGAACGCAGCAGGTAGCCTCCGGCCAGCACCTGGCGACGGCGGAGCTCCCTGGCCTCCGGCAGGGCAGGCACAGCGGCCAGGTCCTGCTGCACCGGCCGGGTCGAGAGGCGGAGGTAGGCGGAGCTGCCACCGGGAACGCCGATGCGCCGAATGCATTCCAGCAGCATCCACTCGACCTCGAGGGCGAAGGCCGGCTCGTAGCTCAGCAGGCCCGGTTGCTGCAGCCCGATGGCCGGGGTGAGCAGCGACTGGTGGGCGCCACCCTCGGCGGCCAGCGTCACGCCGGATGGTGTTCCGACCAGGATCGACTGCCCACCTGCGTACATGCCGAAGGTCCAGGGTTCGAGGGCGCGGGCGATGAACGGGTCGTAGACGACGCCGATGGGGACGAGCGGGAAGCCCCAGCGGCTCCACGTCGCGCCGAGCTCGCCGAGCAGCCCGACGAGGTTCGTCTCGGCGATGCCGAGCTCGATGTGCCGGCCCTGAGCGCTCTCCTCCCAGTGCAGGATCGTCTCCGGGTCGTCGTCAAACCAGTCCCGAGACGGGGCGGCCGACCACACCTTGGCCTTGTTCACCCAGCCGCCGAGGTTCGTGCTCGAACTGACGTCGGGGCTCACCGTGACCACGCGCTCGGCGATGTCAGGCGCCCGCCTGGTGAGGTCGAGCAGGGTGCGGCCGAGCGCCGCCTGGGTGGTGCTGGTGCCGCGCGGCACCCAGCCGAGGTCGCTCGGCGGGGTGAAGGCTCCGGCAGCGGGAACGGGCTCGCGGCGCAGCTGGGCCGCGCGCTCCGCCGAGAGCCTGCCCTCGGCCGTGTCGGGTTCGAACAGCTGGAACGGCCGGGCGGGGTCCATGCCGACGGATGCCGCATACTGCTCGAACTGGGTGGGGTTCAGCTGCGCGGAGTGGTTCTGCGGGTGCCCCTCCATCGGCAGGTTCCTGCCCTTGACGGTGTACGCGAAGATCACCGTCGGCCGCTCGTCGTCGATGGCTTCGAAGGCCTGGCGCAGCGTGTCGTGGTCGTGCCCGCCCAGATTGCCGACCGCCGCACGCAGCTCGGCCAGCCCGACGTCGCTGAGCAGCGCGCGCAGGTCCTCCCAGCTGTCGGCGCAGATCCGATCCACCAGTTGCTCGTCTGAGCTGCGGAGCAGGCGCTGGTACTCGGGGTTCGTCATGGTGTCGATGCGTGCGCGCAGGCGCTCGCCGCCCTGGCGCGCGAAGAGCCCATCGAGCAGCCGACCGTACTTGGCAACGAGAACCTGCCAGCCGGCGGCCTCGAACATGGCGGAGAGCTTCGTGACGCTGACGGCCGGGACAACACGGTCGAGCGACTGCCGGTTGAAGTCGACGATCCAGACGAGCTCGCCGAGGTGGGCGACGGCCGGGTCGCCCATGGCCTCCCAGATCGCGCCCTCGTCGAGTTCGGCGTCGCCGATCAACGCGTACTGCCTGCCCGTTCCGGCCCGGCCGCCGTGGTCATCGACGTAGCGGCGGGCGATCGCGCCCCAGAGCGGCGCGGTGGCGCCGAGGCCGACCGAACCGGTCGAGTAGTCGACGGGGTCCGGGTCCTTGGTGCGGCTGGGGTAGCTCTGCAGCCCGCCGAACTCGCGGAGCCCGGCCAGCGCGGCCGGGTCGAGCTCGCCGAGGATGGCGTTGATCGCGTGCAGAACGGGGGAGGCGTGTGGCTTGACCGAGACCCGGTCGCCCGAGCGGAGTTGCTCGAACCAGAGCTGGGTCATGATCGTCACCATCGAGGCACAGGAGGCCTGGTGGCCGCCGACCTTCAGACCGAGTGGGTTCGGGCGCACGTGGTTGGCGTGGTGGATGCTCGCCGTCGACAGCCAGAGCACGCGCTGCTCGATCGCGCCGAGCACCGCATCGCGCTCGGCGAGCGTGCCCGGTTCGCTCGTCGGCGATGCTGTCTGGCTGATGGTGACTGACACGGTGACTCCTTCGTCTGTTGCGCTGTTCTGTGCTGCTCGGTTCTGTACTGCTCGGTTCTGTGCTGTACGGGTGCATGATTCACAGCGCCGTCGTGGCGCTGTGCGTCGTGTCAATCGTCCTGAGTTCATTCACAATGAACAACAGATGCACTAGATTTCAGTCAGAATGTCGCACGTGGGTGCCATGCAGGGGAGCGGAGCCAGACACAATGACTGATCGCGTGATCGATTCGACGGATGCCGCGCTGCTGCTGGCCCTGGCCGAACACCCGAGGTCCACGGCTGTCGCGCTCGCCGAGACGACCGGGCTGGCCCGCAGCACCGTGCACAGCCGCCTGAACCGGCTGGAGTCCGAGGTGCTCACCGACCCGCTGCGCCGGGTGGATCCGGCATCCGTCGGCCTGCCGCTCTGCGCGTTCATCTTTGCTCATGTCACGCAGCAGAAGCTCTCGCAGCTGCCGGAGAGCCTCGCCAGGATCCCCGAGGTGATCGAGGTGTTCGGCGTCTCAGGCGACTGGGACCTGCTGATCCGGGTGGCCGCCGCCGACGCGGACGATCTGTACCGCGTCGCGGACCTCGTGCTGAGCACACCCGGCATCGAGCGCACCTCGACGGTGCTGGCGATGAAGCACATGATGCCCTACCGCACCCAGCCGCTGATCGAGCGGCTTCGGGCCCGCTGACGCCGCTCGGCGCTTCCGCATTCGTGGCAGAGTAGACAGTGGCCGATCGCGCAGGAGCCCGAGTCGGTCACCACTCGCGGCGAACGAATCTCAGGTCATGGCACACAGCATCTACATCTCCTCGGTCGAGGGGAACACCGGCAAGTCCACCATCGCGCTCGGCGTCCTGGAGACGCTCACCCACACGGCCGCGCGCATCGCGGTGTTCCGGCCCATCGCGCGCTCCACCGTCGAACCCGACTACGTGCTGAACCTGCTGCTCGAATCGGCGACGGCCGACCTCCCATACTCGACGTGCATCGGCGTGACCTACGACGATGTGCACAGCGATCCGGATGCCGCGCTCGGCCGCATCGTCGAGCGCTACAAGGCCGTCGAGGCCGCCAGCGACGCCGTCGTCATCGTCGGCTCCGACTACACCGACGTCGGCAGCCCGACCGAGCTCAGCTACAACGCTCGCATCGCCGCGAACCTCGGCGCCCCGGTGCTGCTGGCGCTCGGTGGTCGTGCGGCGCAGGTGCAGGGCGAGCGGCTGGGGCAGTCCGACCCGCGCACCGCGGCCGAGCTCGGCGACCTGGCCGAGATGGCGCTCGCCGAGCTGCGCAGCGCCCACGCCTCGCTGTTGGCCATCGTCGTGAACCGGGCAGACCCCGCGCAGCTGCCTGAGACGATTGCGGCCGTGCGGGCGGCGCTGCCGGCATCCGGTGTGCTGCACGCCCACGGGCCAGAAGGTGCGCAGGCGGAATCGACGCCGGTCTGGGCGATCCCGGAGGACGCCGTGCTGGTCGCACCGACCATGCAGAGCATCATGGAGGCGACCGGCGGTAGCCTGCTGGCCGGCGACCCTGAGCTGCTCACCCGCGAGGCGCTCGCCGTCGTGGTGGCCGCGATGTCGATGAACAATGTGCTGCCGCGCCTGCTCGAGGGTGCCGTGGTCGTCGTGCCAGCCGACCGTACAGAGGTGCTGATCGCCGTGCTGCTGGCGAACGCGTCCGGAACCTTCCCGAGCCTCGCCGGAATCGTGCTGAACGGCGGATTCGAGCTGCCGGAGCCGATCCAACGCCTCCTCGCCGGTGTGCGCTCGCCGCTGCCGATCATCAGCACCGAGCTCGGCAGCTACGACACCGCGCTGCGCATCACGCGCACCCGCGGCCGACTGGCGGCCGACTCCAGCCGCAAGCGCGACACCGCGCTCGGCCTGTTCGAGAAGCACGTGGATGCCGAGGCGCTGCTCGGTCTGCTCAACCTCAGCCGTTCCACCGCCGTCACGCCGCTCATGTTCGAGTACGGCCTGATCGAGCAGGCCCGCGCCGCCCGCCGCCACATCGTGCTGCCGGAGGGCAGCGACGACCGGGTGCTCCGCGCCGCCGCGACCGTGCTGTCCCGCGGCATCGCCAGGCTGACGATCCTCGGTGAGCCGTTCGAGGTGCGCTCCCGCGCCATCGAACTCGGCCTCGACATCTCGGCCGCCGAGATCGTGAGCCCCTTCGACGACGTGCTGCGCTTCAAGTTCGCCGAGGAGTACGCCAGGCTGCGCGCCCACAAGGGCATCTCGCTCGACCAGGCGCGCGACACCGTCACCGACGTCTCCTACTTCGGCACGATGATGGTGCACATGGGGCTCGCCGACGGCATGGTCTCCGGTGCCGCACACACCACGGCGCACACGATCCGCCCGGCATTCGAGATCATCAAGACCCGGCCGGACGTCTCGGTCGTCTCCAGTGTGTTCCTGATGTCGCTGGCCGACCGCGTTCTCGTCTACGGCGACTGCGCCGTCATCCCCGACCCGACCGCGACGCAGCTCGCCGACATCGCCGTCTCCTCCGCCGAGACCGCCGCTCAGTTCGGCATCGACCCCAGGGTCGCGATGCTCTCGTACTCGACCGGGGAGTCTGGTGCGGGCGCCGACGTCGAGAAGGTGCGGGAGGCGACCGTGCTCGTGCGTGAGCGCCGCCCCGACCTGCCGGTCGAGGGGCCCATCCAGTACGACGCCGCTGCAGATGCGGCCGTGGCCGCGTCCAAGCTGCCCGGCTCCGCGGTCGCCGGCCGCGCGACGGTGTTCATCTTCCCCGACCTCAACACGGGCAACAACACCTACAAGGCTGTGCAGCGCAGCGCAGGCGCCGTCGCGATGGGCCCGGTGCTGCAGGGCCTCAACAAACCGATCAACGACCTCTCCAGGGGAGCACTCGTGCAGGACATCGTCAACACCATCGCCATCACCGCGATTCAGGCGGCCACCGCATGAGCTCCGTCTTCGTCGTCAACTCGGGTTCGTCGTCGCTCAAGTACCAGCTGATCGATCTGGCGACCGGCGAGTCACGGCTCAGCGGTCTGATCGAACGGATCGGCGAGCCTGACTCCTTCATCGCCGACCACTCCGAGGGCATGAACGTCGTGCTGGCCAAGCTCGGAAACGTCGACGACCTCGTCGCGGTCGGGCACCGCGTCGTGCACGGCGGCAGCGAGTTCGACGGCCCGACCCTCATCACGGACGAGGTCGAGCGCGAGATCGACGCGCTCTCCCGCCTGGCCCCGCTGCACAACCCAGCGAATCTGCTCGGCATCCGCGCCGCCAAGAAGGCGCTGCCGCAGGTGCCGCACGTTGCCGTGTTCGACACCGCGTTCCACCAGAGCATGGCCCCAGCCGCGTACACCTACGCGATCGACAAGGACATCGCCCGTGAGTACAAGGTGCGTCGATACGGCTTCCACGGCACCTCGCACAAGTACGTCTCCGAGCAGGCAGCCGTGATGCTCGGCAAGCCGCTCGGCGCCGTCCGCAGCATCATCCTGCACCTCGGCAATGGGGCGTCGATCACCGCCGTCGACGGCGGCAAGTCGGTCGACACCTCGATGGGTCTGACGCCGCTGCAGGGTCTCGTGATGGGCACCCGCTCCGGCGACATCGACCCGGCCGTGCTCGTGCACCTCAACCGTGCGGCCGGCATGAGCATCTCCGAGCTGGACGTGCTGCTCAACAAGCAGAGCGGCCTGCTCGGGCTGACCGGCATGGGCGACATGCGCGATGTGCAGGATGCCGCCATCAACGGCAACGAGGAGGCCGAGCTCGCCCTGCAGGTCTGGCGCCACCGCATCCGGCACTACATCGGGGCGTATTTCGCGCAGCTCGGCGGCCTCGACGCGCTCGTGTTCACCGCAGGGATCGGCGAGAACAACGCGCTGCTGCGCCGCCGCGCCCTCGCCGGGCTCGAGCACCTCGGCATCGAGATCGACAACGACCGCAACGAGCTCTCCTCGCGCGCGGCCCGCGTGATCTCGCCGGCCGGTGCCCGCGTCACGGTCATGGTGATCCCCACCAACGAGGAGCTCGAGATCGCGCGCCAGGTGGAGTCGCTCGTTCTGTAGGGCTCGCGCCGCGAGTTGTCGCAGATGGCCCCTTGCCCGTGGCTCAAGGGGCCATCTGCGACAACTCGCGTGCCTCGGGCCTAGCGTGAGACGACACACGTCGAGGTAGTGCGGATCGTGATCCCTTCGACTCCTCCGCGGATGGAGGCTGTCGCCACTCCTCCCTGTAAGGCGTCGGCTGAGGTGTAGAAATCGGTCCCCATGGCGCGGTCGGAGGCTGAGTATCCCACGGTGAGCCACGACGCCGTGATCGCGTCGAGGGCCTCATCCGCGCTGTCCGCGATTTCGAAGACGGGGATCACGACCGAACCCGATTGCTGTTCTCCGACGCCGACCTCGCAGCCTGCGGTCGACACCGTCACGGTCCCGGGGACTCCGGCGAGGTCGCCGGCGTCCGTCAACAGCGCCATCGTGGCCAGGCGGTCCGCTTCGAGTCGCTCGGCAGCCGCGTCAGGGGACAGAACGATCAGCGGACCGTCGGATCGCGCGGCGAGTTCCTCCGGCGTGAGGTCGTCGATACTGGGCTTGGCGAGATCGTCCGGCTCGTCCGCGCCGAGCGGCAAGCCGAGAAAGCCGCTGTGTTCGGTCGTTGTCTCGCCCGCGCTCGCGTAAACGGTGAAGGCTGGC
Organism: Microterricola gilva; assembly: GCF_004217495.1. Lineage (NCBI taxonomy): Bacteria > Bacillati > Actinomycetota > Actinomycetes > Micrococcales > Microbacteriaceae > Microterricola > Microterricola gilva. The sequence goes on along the minus strand of NZ_SHLC01000001.1, from coordinate 2,853,656 downwards.
CGCGGGCGGCCGTCGACAAGGAGCCCGCCATCGATCCCAGTGAGGGTGTCACTGAAGCGCGCAACGGCCTCCCGGCTGCGCACCTCGATGCGGAAAATCGGGCGAACGCTCCCCGCCTCCGCGGTGCTGCGAGTCGGTCCTTCGTGGAAGCTGATGACGTCAGCCCGCCCTGCCAACTCGCTGAGCAGCGGGATGAGGGCCGCGCTCGGGGTGAGCGCATCGATCAAGATCCGGCTGACCCGGCCGGAGAATGCGTCGCGGCCGTCAATGGCGACGGACGCAAGAGCACCGCTCCCGAAGCCCGGAAGCCGACGCAGTTCGGCAGCCGTCTCGGCCCAGCCTGCGGACGAGGAAGTGCTCACGCTCGCCGGCTGCGAGCCCAGTGCGACGAAGACCGAGGTCGCGCCGGAGACCGACCGCAGCAGCTCCGCGGCGGCCGCGATGTCTGCGGGAGTTTCGGGGGAGTCGTTGCCGGCGAACTCGAGCACAGTGGCCGGGCCGTTCCGATCGGCGCGCAGCCGCATCGTGCCTGTGGTCTTCACGGTGCCGCGTGCGGATGCCACCTCGTACGCGACATCGGCGGCGAGCGCTTCGAGATCCGGCAGGCCGGGGGAAACGGCGACGGTGATGTGCGCCGACCACGCATCCGGTTTCGAGAGCGGGCCACCGTCTTTCCTGTCCGCCGAGGCCGTCCACATTGCGGAACCGACTCCGTCTAGATCGCGGATCGCCTCAACAGCCTCATCGAGGGCGCCCGAGACAGAGGAGGGCGGATCGGGCGGAAAGAGGAACCCGCATCCAGACAGCGTCGCCACACCGGCGACGGCCGTCACCAGCATCGCCACCATCCTCAACCGTCTGCGCGCCATGGCACCCGCCCCCCAACCTGACCAGCGTGCAGTATGGCACGCCGTGCTCGACAGTCGCCGGCGAATCATGCAAGAACACTTGCGCAAGAGTTCTTGTGGAACTAGGGTTGCCGTATGGATGACGACTCGAGGCCGACCGGAGCCAGCCCAACAGAACCCGGCGCCAGACCCGAAGCCGCACCGATCCGGCCGGCCGAGGGGCTGCGCGACCCGAAGTCGCTGCGCGCGCTCGCGCACCCGCTGCGACTCCAGCTGCTCGGCATCCTGCGCTCCGACGGAGCCCACTCGGTCGGCCAGCTCGCCGAGCTCGTCGACGAGGCGCCAGGCACGGTGAGCTACCACCTCGGCACGCTGGCGAAGTTCGGCTTCGTGGTGGAGGCGCCGGAACACGCGAGGGACGGCCGGGAACGCTGGTGGCGTGCCGCGCACAGCCACACGAGCTTCGAGCCGGCCGAGCTGCGCGCCAACCCCGAGCAGTACGGGGCGGCCCGCGCCCTGCAGCAGGTGATCCTGCAGTCGTACATGGGGGAGCTCCTCGCCGCCCTCGACGCCGAACCGACACTGGAGCGCGAGTGGGTGGCCGCCTCGAACAGCTCCGACTCCTTCGCCTACCTGACCGCCCCGCAGCTGGCCGAGCTGACCGCGGAACTCGGCGCGCTCAGCCGCAAGTGGGAGGCCGCGAGCGACGCCTCCCGCGACGGAGCGCGGGCCGTCCGCTGGATGTACCATGCCTTCCCGCGCGCCTGAGCGCGGCCGACGCCTGGCCGGGCGGCTGCCGCTGCTCGGACTGCTGGCCGCCGCCTTCGTCTCGCGGGCGGGCAACGCCATCACGGCGATCGCGGTTCCGCTCTACGTGTTCTCCGACACCGGATCCGCGCTGGCGACCGGAGTCGCGGGCGTCTTCGCCACCGTGCCCGTCGTCATCGGCGGCGCGCTCGGCGGTGCGCTGATCGACCGGGTCGGCTACCGCGTCTCGAGCATCACCGCCGACCTGGCGAGCGGGGTGACGGTGCTGGCGCTGCCGATCCTGGCGGCGACGGGCACACTGCACTTCGGGGTGTTGCTCCTTCTCGTCTTCCTCAGCGGGCTCCTCGACACCCCTGGCGACACCGCCAAGACCGTGATGCTGCCCGAGCTGGCCACGCGGGCCGGCACCCCGCTGGCGCGCGCGGCCGGAGCGCAGTCGGCGGTGCAGCGCAGCGCGTCGATGGTGGGTGCGGCCGTCGCTGGTGTCCTGATCGGCGTGCTCGGTGCTCCGGGAGCGCTCTGCGTGAACGCCGCGACCTTCGCCGTGTCGGCGCTGCTGATCGCCGTGTTCATTCCGCGGATGCCGCGGCTTGCATCCCGTGCCGAACAGCCGGCCGAGAGCACCGGGTACTGGCGCGGCTTCGCCGAGGGCCTCCGCTGGCTGTGGACGAACCCGCTGGTGCGGGGCATCGTCCTGCTCGTCATGGTGACCAACGCTATCGACACCGCCGGGCTCACCGTGCTGTTCCCCGTGTACGCCGCCGAGCGTCTCGGTTCCGCCTCGGCGCTCGGTTTCATGGTGGCCTGTTTCGCCGGCGGCGCGCTGCTCGGCGCCGTGCTGTTCGCAGCGGTCGGCCACCGGGCGTCCGGCCGGGGCCTGTTCGTGCTCTTCTTCGTGCTCGCCGGCGTTCCGCCCTATCTGGCGATGGCGTTCGAGGTGCCGCTGCCCGTGCTGTTGGCGGTCCTGGCCTTCTCTGGACTCGCCGCGGGCGGGATCAATCCGATGATGTCGACCGCCCTGTTCGGCCTCATCCCCGAGCCGATGCGGGCCCGCGTCTTCGGGGCGATGAGTGCGGGTGTCTCGGCGGCGATGCCGATCGGCGCCTTCCTCGGCGGTGCATCGATCGCGGCGTTCGGGCTGGGCCCGACCCTGCTCGGAGCGGCAGGCGTGTACGCGGTGGCGACGCTGACGCCGCTGTTCGGGCGGAGCTGGCGCGGGCTCGGCGACGCGGGGCGACAGGAAGCCGGTGTTGGCGACGCAGAGGGCGAGCTCGGGGCGGCACTCGGTACCGAGCCCGGTGTCAGTGTAGGCAAGTAGCATTGCAGGGTGGTCACCGCTCTCTATCGCCGATACCGGCCAGAAAACTTTGCCGAGATGATCGGTCAGTCGCAGGTGACCGATCCGTTGATGACGGCCCTGCGCACCAACCGTGTCAATCACGCCTACCTCTTCAGCGGCCCGCGCGGCTGCGGTAAGACGACGTCTGCCCGCATTCTGGCGCGCTGCCTGAACTGTGCTGAGGGCCCGACCGACACCCCATGCGGCGTGTGCCCGAGCTGTGTCGAACTCGCCCGTGACGGCGGCGGATCACTCGACGTCGTCGAGATCGATGCCGCAAGCCACGGTGGCGTCGATGATGCCCGCGATCTGCGCGAGCGCGCGATCTTCGCGCCGGCCCGCGACCGCTACAAGATCTTCATCATGGATGAGGCGCACATGGTGACCTCGAGCGGCTTCAACGCGCTGCTCAAGATCGTCGAGGAGCCGCCGGAGCACGTCAAGTTCATCTTCGCGACGACCGAGCCCGAAAAGGTCATCGGCACGATCCGCTCCCGCACCCACCACTACCCGTTCCGGCTGGTGCCGCCAGGGCCGATGCTCGAATACGTGCAGACGCTCTGCGAGGCCGAAGGGGTGACGGTTGCCCCCGGCGTGCTCCCGCTCGTCGTGCGCGCCGGCGGTGGTTCGCCGCGCGACACGCTCTCGCTGCTCGACCAGCTGATGGCCGGCTCCGAGGCGGCATCCGTCGACTACGAGCGCGCCGTCGCGCTGCTCGGCTACACCCACGGCGCCCTGCTCGACGAGGTCATCGACGCCATCGGCGCCCGCAACGCCGGGGGAGCGTTCGAGGCGGTCGACCGCGTCATCCAGACCGGACAGGACCCCCGCCGCTTCGTCGAGGACCTGCTCGAACGCCTGCGCGACCTGATCGTGGTCGGGGCCAGCACGCCGGCCGCCGCCGCGTCGGTGTTGCGCGGTGTTCCGCAGGACGAGCTCGACGCCATGGGCGCCCAGGCCGGTCGCTACGGCCAGGCCGAGCTCTCGCGCACTGCCGACATCGTGAACGCCGCCCTCACCGAGATGACGGGCGCGACCTCGCCGCGGCTCCACCTCGAGCTGATGATCGCGCGCGCCCTGGTGCCGTCCAGTGACGAGTCCGAGCGCGGCGCGCTCGCCCGCGTCGAGCGTCTCGAGCGTCGCGTCGGTGTGACGGATGCCGCGGGCGAGCCCGCAGCCGCGCCCGCCGTCCGCGCTCCCGCCGCAGCTCCCGCCCGTGCCGTCGCTCCGGCTCCGGCACCGGCTGCAGCGCCGGCACCGGCCGTTCCTGTTGCCGCTCCGGCTGCCGCCGCGCCTGCCGCCGCGCCGGCCCCGGCGGCCGCTGCCCCCGCCGCCCGTGTGGCTCCGCCAGCGGCGCGCACCGAGACCGCGGCGAAGCCGGAAGCCGCCGCTGTTGCACCCGCTCCGCCGGTCGGCCCCGTCACGCTGCAGCAGTTGCGCGACTCCTGGCCGCAGGTGCTCGATCTGGTGAAGACCGCGAACATGAAGGCCTGGGTGGCGCTTGTCACGGCGACCGTTCGTGATCTGCGCGCCGACGACGTGCTGGTGATGACGTTCCCGAGCGAGAACGACGTGCGCGCGTTCCGTGAGCCGAGTGCGGCTGGCAAGGGCGTGAGCGACTACCTGCGCGACGCGATCGCCCAGGTGCTTGGCGTCAGCGTGAAGTTCATCGCGAAGCCGGATGCCGGCCGTGCGCCGCAGGGTGCCCCTGAGCCGCGTGCCAGCGCGCCGAGTGCTGCTGACGCCGCCGACGCGGAGCCCCACCGAGCACCGTCAGCACCGTCGGCGTCAGCACCGTCGGCGGCTGTCGCTGCGCCCGTGGTGGCCGCACCCGTCGTTGCTGCGCCGCCCGCCGCCACGCCTGCCGCGCCCGTCGTGGCCTCGAACGGCTGGGCGGTCGTGCAGATTCCGCAGTCGGACCCGACGGTCGGCGCCGACGAGGCGCAAGCCGCGCCAGCACCGGAGCGGCCCGCTGCGGCACCGGCCGCCCCCGCGGCCGCTCCGTCGATCGCCGCTCCGAGCTCTGACGACGGCTGGGCTCCGGCCGACGCGGCTCCGTTCAGCGACGAGCCGCCGTTCCCCGACGAGCCGCCGTTCGACCCCAACTTCGACGCGGTCCCACCGGATGAGGGTTTCCGCTCATCGGCGGCCCCGGCGCGGACCGCTGGCAGTCCTGCCCGACCGGCAGACGCAGCACCGGCAGCGCCAGCAGCGCCGGCGCTGGCAGCACCGGCACCCGCCGCGGAGCCAGCACCCGCTCAGGCGGCGCAGCCGCCGGCACAGTCACGGCCGGCCCAGCAGCGCCCGGCATCCGGACGCCCGGCACCGAGTTTCGGGACCGGCGACGGCGTGCAGCGTTACGGCGAATCGGTCGTGCGTGAGATCCTCGGCGCCACCTTCATCGAAGAGCAGCCGCACAACCCCTCGCCCCGCGCGACGATGAGAGATGGCCAGGGATAGCCCGTGTACGAAGGAATCGTTCAGGACCTCATCGACGAGCTCGGCCGTCTGCCCGGCATCGGCCCGAAGTCGGCACAGCGCATCGCGTTCCACATTCTGCAGACGGAGAACTTCGACGTCTCGCACCTCGCCGAGATCTTGACGACCGTGCGCGACAAGGTGAAGTTCTGCACCATCTGCGGCAACATCTCCGAGCAGGAGACGTGCGCCATCTGCCGCGACCCGCGCCGCGACCCCGCACTCATCTGCGTGGTCGAGGAGGCGAAGGATGTCGTGGCGATCGAACGCACCCGCGAGTTCCGTGGCCTGTACCACGTGCTCGGCGGGGCGATCAGTCCGATCGACGGGGTCGGCCCCGATCAGCTGCGCATCCGCGAGCTCATGCAGCGCCTGGCCGATGCGACCGTGACCGAGGTGATTCTCGCGACCGACCCGAACCTCGAGGGGGAGGCGACGGCGACGTACCTCTCGCGGCTGCTCAGCACCCTCGAGATCCGTGTCACGCGCCTCGCATCCGGCCTGCCGGTCGGCGGCGATCTCGAGTACGCCGACGAGGTCACACTCGGCCGGGCCTTCGAGGGCCGCCGCACCGTCGGTTAGGCCTCCGGCACGCGCCGTCGCCCCGCCGCGCGCCGCTGTCACATAGCCGAGCGGGAATCCGGCACGCCTTATGATGGAGCATCTGGCAATGTCTGCCGCATCCCATTCAGGAGTTACACGTGACTTTGATCGTGCAGAAGTTCGGCGGATCCTCCGTCTCCGACGCTGAAGGCATCAAGCGTGTCGCCAAGCGCATCGTCGAGGCGCGCAAGGCCGGCAACGACGTCGTCGTGGCGGTCAGCGCCATGGGCGACACCACCGACGAATTGCTCGACCTCGCCCACGAGGTCACGCCGATCCCCGCGCCCCGCGAGCTCGACATGCTGCTCACCGCGGGCGAGCGCATCTCGATGGCCCTGCTCGCGATGGCCATCAAGAGCCTCGGCCACGACGCCCGCTCCTTCACGGGCAGCCAGGCCGGCATGATCACGGATGCCCACCACGGATCTGCGCGCATCGTCGACGTCACCCCCGTGCGCCTGCGCGAGGCCCTCGACGAGGGCGCGATCGTGATCGTCGCCGGCTTCCAGGGTTTCAACCGCGACACCAAGGACATCACCACCCTCGGCCGTGGCGGTTCGGACACCACGGCCGTCGCGCTGGCCGCGGCGCTCAATGCCGATGTCTGCGAGATCTACACCGATGTCGACGGCGTCTTCACCTCGGACCCCCGGGTGGTGCCGCTGGCCCGCAAGATCGACCGCATCACGAGCGAAGAGATGCTCGAGCTCGCGGCATCCGGCGCCAAAGTCCTTCATATTCGCGCAGTGGAATATGCACGCCGCCACGGCGTGACCCTGCACGTGCGCTCGTCGTTCAACAACAACGAGGGCACCATCGTCTACAACCCGGCGCCGAGCCCCGACGGAGAAGAGAGCAACGTGGAAGACCCGATCATCGCTGGTGTTGCCAGCGACCTGAGCGAAGCCAAGATCACCGTCGTCGGCGTTCCCGACGTTCCAGGCAAGGCCGCCGAGATCTTCACGATCGTCGCCAAGACCGACGCGAACGTCGACATGATCGTGCAGAACGTATCGAGCGCGTCCACCGGCCGCACCGACATCTCCTTCACCGTGCCGAAGAGCCAGGGTCAGACCGCCCTCACGGCGCTGCGCAACGCGCAGAGCGAGGTCGGCTTCGAGAGCCTGCAGTACGACGACCAGATCGGCAAGCTCGCCCTCGTCGGCGCCGGCATGCGCACCAACACCGGCGTCTCCGCGAAGCTCTTCGAGGCGCTGCACCAGGCCGGCATCAACATCGAGATGATCTCCACCAGCGAGATCCGCATCTCGGTCGTCACCCGTGCCGACTCGGTCAACGAGGCGCTGCGCGCGGTGCACACCGCCTTCGATCTCGACGCTGAGGAAGAGGCCGTCGTGCACGGCGGCACCGGCCGCTAGGCGCAGACACCAATCCCGTTCGGATGCCGCGCGCCGCGGCATCCGGAACGGACATCGACCCCGGTATTCCTGCCATTCGGCCGGATCGGTGCCGACTCGCCTCGCGGCGGTCGGCCAGCTGGGGCAGAGTAGCCAGAACAGTAGAAACGCAAGGGGTTCACGTGAGCAGCAGCCAGGGCATCAACATCGGCGTCGTCGGGGCGACGGGGCAGGTCGGTGCCGTCGTGCGCCGCCTGCTCGAGGAGCGCAACTTCCCGGTGGCGCAGATTCGCTACTTCGCCTCTGCCCGCTCGGCAGGCAGCACGCTGCCGTGGCGCGGCGAGGACGTCGTCATCGAGGACGCCGCAACGGCAGACCCAAGCGGCCTCGACGTGGCGATCTTCTCGGCCGGCGCAACGCTCTCCAAGGCACAGGCACCCCGCTTCGCGGAGGCCGGCGTGATCGTGATCGACAACTCCAGCGGCTGGCGGATGGACCCAGAGGTCCCGCTCGTCGTCAGCGAGGTGAACCCGGAGGCCATCGCACAGGCCAAGAAGGGCATCATCGCCAACCCGAACTGCACGACGATGGCGGCCATGCCCGTCCTCAAGGTGCTGCACGAGGCCGCCGGCCTCGAGCGCCTCGTCGTGAGCACCTACCAGGCCGTCTCAGGCAGCGGACTCGTCGGCGCCCAGGAGCTCGAGACCCAGGTGCGCGCCGCCCTCGACGGCGATGTGCAGGGCCTCGTGCACGATGGCCGCGCCGTCGCCATGCCCGAGCCGACGATCTACGCCAAGAACATCGCCTTCGACGTCATCCCGCTGGCCGGATCCATCGTCGACGACGGCTCCTTCGAGACCGACGAAGAGAAGAAGCTGCGCAACGAGAGCCGCAAGATCCTCGACCTGCCTGGTCTGCTCGTGAGCGGCACCTGCGTGCGCGTCCCGGTATTCACCGGGCACTCGCTGGCCATCAACGCCGAGTTCGCCAACCCGATCTCGGTCGAGCGTGCGACCGAGCTGCTGGCGACGGCACCCGGTGTCGTGCTCAGCGACGTTCCCACGCCGCTCGAGGCGGCCGGAACCGACCCCAGCTACGTTGGACGCATCCGCCAGGACGAGGGCGCCCCAGACGGCCGCGGACTCGCCTTGTTCATCTCGAACGACAATCTGCGCAAGGGCGCGGCTCTGAACGCCGTGCAGATCGCCGAGCTCGTCGCCGCGACGCTGTAGCGCATCCGCCCGGAACCCCCGGGCTTCCAACACCACTGAACGCCTCCCTTCGGGGAGGCGTTCTTTGTGCGCTCATGCACCGATCGCTTGCCGACACGAGGATTCGAGCCGAGAATTCGTCACAATCAGGCAACGAAGAGGTCGCCTCGGCTTGACTCCTGAGCATTCTGTATACAGAATACATCTGAACAAAGAATGTTCACCTACGAAAGGGGCAGCGGATGTTCCGCGTCAACTCAACGTCGAGAAGAGCCGTCGCAGTACTTGCGGCCGGCGCACTCGCCCTCTCACTGGCAGCATGTAGCGGAGGCGGCGGCGGAGCAAACTCCGACCCGAACACCGTGGTCTGGTCCACCTGGGGCACCCCGGAAGAACTCACTCGCTACGAGGAGTTCAACGACGAGTTCATGAAGCGTCACCCCGACATCACGGTCAAGCTGCAGCCCGTCGCCTCGTACAGCGACTACCACTCCAAGATGCTCGCGCAGCTCTCCAGCAACACGGCGCCCGATGTGTTCTACATCGGCGACGACAAGCTCGGCCAGTTCGTCTCGTCGAACCGCCTGATGCCGCTGACCGATCTCATGAACTCCTCGGCAAGCGACACCAAGCCGGATGACTTCTTCCCCAGCCTGTTCGGTGCCGCAGAGGTTGACGGCGAGATCTACGCCGCTCCGAACGACGTCAACTCCGACGCGCTCTGGTACGACAAGGTCGCCCTCGCCGCCGCCGGAATCACCGAGGACCCTGCGACGCTCGCCGCCGAAGGCCAGTGGACCACCGCGAAGTTCCTCGAGATGAACGACAAGCTCGCCGAGGCCGGCCTGACCGGAACGATGTTCTGGAACTACTGGGCCACCCACTACGGCTGGATCTCGTCGCAGGGCGGCGAGGCATACAACGACGCAGGTGACTTCGTCGGCAACACCGACAAGACCACGGTCGAGGCCGTCGACACGCTCGGCAACTACTTCCAGGACAAGAAGTTCGTCGTCGCCGACACCCTTCCCGAGGGAGCGGGCGCCGACAGCGTGTTCGTCACCCACAAGTCGGGCTTCTTCGCCCAGGGTCGCTACACGATCGGCACGCTGAAGAGCGCCGGTGTCGAGGCCGACTACGACATCGTCGACTGGCCCACCCCGGACGGCGTCGCCGCCCCGACCGGTGTCGCCGCGTCCTACCTCGCCATCAACGGCAAGACGAAGGCCAAGGACGCCGCATTCACGTTCTGGACCGAGTTCCTGAGCGCTGATGGCCAGAAGTTCCGCCTCACCGGCGGCGGCAACGCCGTACCGTCGATCAAGGGCGCCGACGAGGTCGTGCTGGAGGACAACTACCCCGCGCACGCCCAGACGTTCCTCGACATGCGTGACGTCGGGTTCGCCAACTACCCGACCGAGGCCGCCGTTCCCGCGCTCTCGACCGACATCAGCGACCTGTTCCTCGGTCTCTATGAAGGCAAGAGCACCGCGCAGGACACGCTGGACGAGGTCGCAGCACTCGTCGAATCGAAGACGGGCAAGTGAGCGAGCGGGTGACGGCGGAAGGATCCGCCACAGTGGGGCGGTCCGCCGCCACCCTCCTGCCAGGCGGCCTCCGCAAGGAGGCCGCCTGGCGGCGCCGCGATCGCTCGTGGGGCTACGTCTTCGTGGCGCCCCAGGTGGTCGGCATGGCCATCTTCGTGCTGCTGCCATTCGTCGCCAGCCTGGTTCTGGCCTTCACCTCGTGGGACGGCCTGACCGAGCTCACCTGGGTCGGCTTCGAGAACTTCACCGCGCAGCTCCAGGACGAGCTGCTGCTCCGCTCCATCGTCAACACCCTGCTGATCGCCGTGATCACGGTGCCGCTCGGCCTCGGCTTCGCGGTCATCATCGCGGTCGCGCTCGAGAAGCTCAAGACGCGCACCCTCTACCTGATCCTGTTCTTCGCGCCGGTCGTCACCAGCACGGTCGCCGTCGCCATGATCTGGCAGCAGATGTTCCGCTCCGACGGCGTGCTGAGCAACGCGATCTCCAAGATCTTCGGCATCACCCCGCCCGATTGGCTGGGCGATCCCAAGCTCGCCCTGATCGCGGTGTGCATCGTCTCGATCTGGTCGTCGATGGGGCTCAACGTCATCATCTTCATGGCCGGGCTGCAGAACATCTCGCCGTCGGTCATCGAGGCCGCCCGCATCGACGGGGCAGGAGCCTTCCGCCTGTTCATGCAGATCCGTCTGCCGCTGCTGAGTCCGATCATCTTCTTCTCGTCGATCGTCGCGTTCATCTCGTCGCTGCAGACCTTCGACACCGTCTTCATCCTGACCCAGGATGCCGGCCCGGACAACGCCACCCGCACGATCGTGTACCACATCTACGATCTCGGTTTCGGTCGTTTCGAGTTCGGCCCGTCCAGTGCGGCCGCCGTCATCCTGCTCGTGCTCACCCTCGTGATCACGGCGATCCAGTTCGGCGCCCAGAAGAAGTTCGTTCACTACGAGGATGACCCAGTATGAGCACCACAAATCTCGACACCCGCGCCATGACCATGCCGGATGGTGCAGGCAAGCGCCCGTCTGGAGCGCGCACAGCCAAGACGGGTCGCTCCCTGCTGATCCACCTCGTGCTGATCATCGCCGGGGCGGCCATGGTGTTCCCGTTCCTCTGGATGCTGCTCACCTCGCTGAAGACGCTGCCGCAGCTGCTGCAGGACCCGCTCAGCTTCTGGCCGGACCCGTGGACCTTTGACAACTTCATCGACGCCTGGAACGCCGTGCCGTTCGGGCAGGCGTACTTCAACAGCATCTACATCGCCGTGCTCGCCGTCATCGGCACGCTGGTGACGGCGTCGATGGCCGGCTACGCCTTCGCCCGCATCCGCTTCGCCGGCAGCAAGATCATCTTCCTGGTCTTCCTGGCGACGCAGATGATCCCCAAGCAGGTCACGCTCATCCCGTTCTACCTGCTGATGAGCCAGCTCGGCTGGGTCGACTCGCACCTGTCGCTGATCGTGCCGGCCATGATGGTCAACCCCTTCGCCGTGTTCCTCATGCGCCAGTTCGTGCTGTCGCTGCCCAAGGAGCTCGAGGAGGCCGCGATCGTCGACGGTGCAGGCCGCTGGCGCATCTTCTGGAGCGTCATCCTGCCCAACCTCAAGCCCGGCCTCGGCGCGCTCAGCATCATCGTCGCGCTCGACGTGTGGAACGCCTTCCTGTTCCCGCTCGTGCTGCTGAACACGCCTGACCTCTTCACCGTGCCGCTGCTGCTGGCGAGCTTCCGCGGCCAGTTCGGCTCCATCAACTACGGACTGGTGATGGCGGCATCCGCCATCGCGACGATCCCGATGCTGGTCGCCTTCGTCATCGGCCAGCGCCGGATCCTCAACAGCATGGCCGCCTCCGGCCTCGGAGGGCGCTAGGCATGGCTGAGCTCGTGACCACGGATGCCGCAGCGTTGGCCCGTGCGGCCGGCGCCAACCTCGACCTCGTGCGTGCGCCGTTCACGCTGCCACGCTCGCGCCTGCTGGTCTTCGCGGCCGGTGCGGGCGGGCGCCGCACGGTGCCGGTCGATTCCACTGCTCCGATCGAGGGCGTGCGCGTCTGCACGGCCGAGTACGAGCGGCGCCTCGACGACTGCGAGGTGTTCCGGGAGATCCGGGTGCTGGACGCCGCCGGAGCCGCGCTGCCCGTCACCGACATCCAACCGCAGCTGATCGAGTTCGGTGGGGGAGTCGTGAGCCTCAGCTTCGCCGGTCCCGCCGCGTTGAGCATCGGCCTGCGCGACGACGCGGCCGCCGGCGATGGGCCCGTCACCGTCGAGCTGCACGGGCCGCGCGGCGACGCGTCCGTCCCGGTGCAGCGCTTCCCGCTCGGCGGCGCCGCGGCATCCGTCTGCCTCGCGATCGCCCCGGACCGCAGCGCGACGATCGCCGTCGCCGGTGCGGCGCAGCACCGCGAGCACGCGGCGGCGAGCGAGCGGCTCTGGCTGGACTGGTTCGCCAACACCCCGCGCGTGCGGCCGGAGCTGCAGGAGATGACCGCGTTCTGCTGGTGGGTGCTCGGCGCCAACATCGTCGAACTGCCGGCGCTCGGCAACGCCCGCGCCGTCGTGCCGTCGAAGATCGGCTACGTCGGCCTCTGGCAGTGGGACGCCTACTTCATCGCCGTCGGTCTCAGCCACGGCGACCCGGAACTCGCCAGGGAGCAGCTGGAGCTGGCGTTCCGCTTCCCGAGCGCGGACGGGCAGCTGCCCGACGTCGTGCACGAGGAGGGGATCCTCGCCACGAGCGACGATCTGCCCGCGGCCGACCGCGAGACGCTCCGCCGTGCCGGGTCGAGCATTGCCGACCCCGGTTCGCCTGTGCCGCTGACCAAGCCGCCGCTTGCTGCCTGGGCGCTGCGCAAGGTGATGGACGCGACGCCGGGCGACGATGAGTGGGCCAAGGCGCTGCTGCCGACGATCGCCCGCTCGCAGGACTGGTGGTTCACCGTCTCCGACCTCGACGGCGACGGGATGCCGGAGTACGGCCACCCGTACTCCTCCGGCCTCGACGACAGCCCGATCTTCGACGGCCCGCTGCCGACGACGGCGCCAGACCTCGGCGCCTACCTCGTGCTGCAGGACGCCGAGCTGGCGCGTCTCGCCGAGCACTTCGGGGTCGCGGACCCCGGCGTCGCCGAGGCGCACCGCGCGCGCTCGACGGCGACGATGGCCAAGCTGCTCGAGCTGTGGGACGAGGAGGCCGGCTTCTTCCGGGCGCGCGCCGCGGGAGAGCCCGTCGGCAGCTACGCCGTCGTCAGCCTGTTGCCGCTGCTCACCGGTGCGCTGCCGGTTCCCGTGCTCGAGCGCATGCTCGCCGCCCTCGACGACGAGCGGCTGTTCGGCACACCGTGGGGCGTCCCGACCGTCGCCGTGGACGATCCGGACTTCTCGCCGGAGCGCATGTGGCGCGGACCGGTCTGGATCAACATCAACACGCTGCTCGTCGAGGGCCTGCGCGCCTCCGGCCAGCCGGAGCGGGCGCGGGAACTCGCCGAGCGCACGGTGGCGCTGGTCACGCACGGCGGCGGCCCGCACGAATACTTCAACCCGTACAGCGGCGAGAAGGCGGAGACCGCGACGACGGCATTCGGCTGGTCGGCCGCGCTCTTCATCGAGCTCGCGGTGCAGCTGAGCGCCTAGCCAACAACGACACGCAGGAGGAGAGCTCCGGCACGGCTGCATGCAGCCATGCCGGAGCCCTCCTCCTGCGTTTTTCGCGCCATCCGGAGCCTTGCCCTCCGAACTGAATGCGGTGTACTGTATTCAAAATACCGCTCCATCTGACAAGGAAGTCACCATGAAACTGCGTACCCTGCTCGTTCCCGCTGTGGCGCTCGCACTGCTCTCCGGCTGCACGATGGGTGGTGGTGCGGCTGCCCCCGTCACCCTCGACCCGGCCGCGAAGCCGACGGGGGAGATCACCGTCTGGTCATGGGATGTCGCGGCCACCGCACTCACCCGACTCGGTGCCGAGTTTGAGAAGGCGAACCCGGGAACCACCATCAACGTCGTCGACGTCGGCTACGACAATGCCTACGACAAGCTCTCGGTCGGATTTCAGGCAGGCAGTGGCCTGCCCGACCTCGTCACGATCGAGACCGATCGTGCGCCCGGCTACATCAACGAGTTCCCCACCGGGATCGCGGATCTGACGCCGGTGCTCGGCGACAAGCGGGACGACTTCGACCCGTTCAAGTGGTCGGCGCAGTCCGACAAGGACGGCGCGCTCAGGGTGGCCCCGTGGGATTCCGGCACCGTCGGACTCTTCTACCGCAGCGACTACTTCGCCGATGCCGGCATCGACCCGGCCGACATCGCGACCTGGGACGACCTCGTCGCGGCGGGTGAGACGATCAAGGAGAAGACCGGCCACACACTGATGTCGCTCGACGTCGCCACCGGCGGCGGCTTCCAGATGCTGCTGCAGCAGCAGGGCCAGGGCCTCTTCAACGACGCCGGTGAGATCACCATCGGCTCGCCCGAATCGGTCGAGGCGCTCACCCTGCTGCAGACCATCAACGAGAAGGGCCTGCTGAAGAACGTCACGGGTTGGGACGGCCGCGTCACCTCGGCCAAGGACGGCGACTCCGCCGTCACGCCAGAGGCCGTCTGGTGGATCGGAACCCTGCTCGGCGATGCGCCGGAACTGAGCGGCACGTACGGTGTCACCGAACTTCCCGCGTTCGCTCCCGGTGGTGTGCGCACGTCCAACAGCGGCGGCTCCGGCCTCGCGATCCCCACGCAGGCCAAGAACCCCAACCTCGCGGCGGCCTTCCTCGACTACGCCCTCGCCAACACAGACAACCAGGCGTCGATGATGGTCAACGAGGGCCTGTTCCCGTCCTACCTGCCCGCCCTCGAGACCGAGTTCTTCTCCGAGCCGCAGGACTACTTCGGCGGCCAGAAGGTCTACGAGCTGTTCGCGGAGCAGACGGCGAACATCCCGCCGATCACCTTCACCACCGACAACGCCGAGGCCAGCGACATCGTCGCCAACGCCGTCGTCGCCGCCGTGCTGAACGGTGCAGACCCGGCCACCGTGCTGAACGACGCCGCCCAGCAGATCGCCACCGCCACCGGTCGCACGATCGCCGAATAAATGCTGACGCAGACTCCGGATGCCGCGGTCAAGCGCGGCCGCACCGGAGCGCAACCCTCCCGGTCGCTGGGGCGCAAGCTCCAGCGACCTGGAGCGTTCTTCGCGCTCCCCGCCGCGGCCCTGCTCGCGATCTTCTTCACCTTCCCGCTGCTCTCCTCGCTGTGGCAGAGCTTCTTCGCCACCTCCGGCGGAGTGTCAACCTTCGTCGGGCTCGATCAGTATGCGCGCCTGTTCAAGGACCCGCTCATCGCCAAGAGCCTCGGCAACGCCGGCCTCATCCTGATCATCCAGGTGCCGCTGATGATCGGGCTCGCCCTCGGCCTCGCCTACCTGCTCAACCAGGCCTGGCTGCGTTTCAGCTCCGGGTTCCGGCTGCTCACCTTCCTCCCGGCCGTCACGACACTCGTCGCCTACGCGGTCGTGTTCCGCGTGATGCTCGCCACGGACGGCGGCGCCATCAACCAGATGATCGGCCTCGTCGGCATCGCGCCGGTCGACTGGCTGAACAACGAGGTATGGGCGCGCGTCGCCCTCATCGGCGCGATCACCTGGCGCTGGACCGGCTACAACATGGTCATCATCCTGGCCGGCCTGCAGGCCATCCCGGCCGAGTTGTACGAGGCGGCCCGCATCGATGGCGCAGGGCGCTGGCAGATCTTCACCAAGGTCGTCATCCCGCAGCTGCGCCCTGTGCTGATCTTCACCACGATCACGTCGACCATCGGAGCCCTCCAGCTGTTCGACGAGAACTACATCCTCACCGGGGGAGGGCCGAGCGACGCCACGCTGACGCCCGTGCTCTACCTCTACAAGGTCGGCTTCCAGCACTTCGACTTCGGCTACGCCTCCGCGATCGCGTGGCTGCTCGTGATCCTCACGGCGATCGTGTCCATCATCCAGTTCCGCCTTATGCGAGAGAAACCGTGAGAGAGAAGCAATGAGCGAGTTGCTCCAGAGGCGCCAGAGCCTCGCGCTGCGGGTGCGAGCCGGCATCCTGCACAGCCCCGTCTACCTGATTCTCATCGTCGCGAGCGTGCTCAGCGTGCTGCCGTTCCTGTGGATGGTCATCTCGTCGACGCACGCGACGAAGGACCTGTTCGTCACGCCGCTGCCGGTGCTGCCCGGCGGCGAGCTGTGGAACAACCTGGTGCGACTCCAGGAGTCGATCAACTTCAGCCAGGTGATGCTGAACAGCTTCGTGATCGCCGTGATCTACACGGTGTTCAGCGCGATCATCAGCATCATGGCCGGCTACGGCCTGGCGAAGTTCCGCTTCCGCGGGCGCGGTGTGCTGCTCGCCGTCGTGCTCGTCACCATGATGATCCCCATGCAGGTGCTGCTGGTGCCGCTGTTCCAGATGATGGCGGGCGCCGGCTGGATCGACAGCTACCAGGCCGTCATCCTGCCATTCCTGGCGAACGCCTTCGGCATCTTCCTGATGCGGCAGTCCTTCCTCGACTTCCCGGACACGCTGATCGAGGCGGCACGGATCGACGGGGCGAACGAGCTGCGCACCTTCTACCGCATCGTGCTGCCGGTGGCGAGGCCGCAGATCGCGGCGCTGATCATCTACACCTTCATCAGCCAGTGGAACGCATTCATCTGGCCGCTGCTCATGCTGAACACGCAGGACAAGTACACCGTGCCGGTCGCGCTGAACACCATGATCGGCCTCTCCCGCGTCGACTATTCGGGGCTGATGCTCGGATCGCTGCTGGCCACGCTGCCGCTCATGATCCTGTTCCTGGTGTTCCAGAAGCAGTTCGTCTCCGGCCTGCTCGGCGGAGCCGTCAAGGGCTGAAAAACGCAGGAGCAGAGCCTCGCGAGACCGGATATGGCCTCGCCGAAGCTCTGCTCCTGCGTTTTCTGGCGCTAGGCCGTGAAGTACGGGCCGCTGGAGTTCTTCAGGATGCGCTGCATGCCGTTCATCCAGTTCGCGGTGAGGGCCGCGGATGCCGCGGCGACATCGCCGTTGACCATGTGCTCGGCGATCGCGGCGTGCTCGGCCGCGACGCGCTCGATCATCACCTCGTCGGGCACAAGCAGCGACTCGTAGCGGTGGAAGGCCTGGCGCACCGAGGTGGCGAGGTCGATCAGGCGCTGGTTCGGGCAGCCGCTGAGCATGATGTCGTGCCACTCGTCGTCCTTGCTCACGACGAGGGCGTGCTCGACGATCTCCTGGTCGAACTCGGCCGAGAGGCGGGCGAGCCGCGCGCCGATCGTGCGGAGCTCATCGGGGTCTGTGAGCTGCAGCGCCAGTGACTCGAGGGAGGCCATGATCGGTGCCAGGTCTTCGAATTCCCGGGCGCTGAGCGGCACGAATCGGAATCCCTTGCCGTTCTCGCTCTCGATCTGGCCCTCGCTCTCGAGCGCGATCAGCGCCTCGCGGAGCGGGGTGCGGCTGACGCCGAGCTCGGCGGCCAGTTGCACCTCGTTGATGCCCTCGCCCGGTTGAACCGCGCCGTTGCGCATGCGCTCAAGGAGTTCCTCGCGCACCTGCGCTCGCAATGTACGACGTTCGATAGCCATATCAAGCCTCTCTCAGCCGGGATGGCTTCGCTGTCAGCTTAGGGCTTGACCATGCGAGGCATCCGGCATACTGTGTCTGTATACAGAATACAGTCTGCATTTCTCGCTGTAAAGCATCTGCCCGGAATCCGGCCAGAAACAGCGCGGCAGGCTCGACCCACCGGTTCAGAGAGGAGAAGGTGTGACGAACGCGCAGCCAGCCGGCAGCCCCCGTGCCATCAAACTCAGCGCACTCGCCTACGGAGGCGACTACAACCCCGACCAGTGGTCGGAGGAGACGTGGATCGAGGACGCACGCCTCATGAAGGAGGCCGGCGTCAACATCGTCAGCCTTCCCGTGTTCTCGTGGCCACAGCTGGAGCGCACACCGGGCGAGTTCGACTTCGGCTGGCTCGACCGCGTGCTCGACATCCTCTGGGACGCCGGCATCGCCATCGACCTCGCCACCGCCACGGCAACGCCGCCGGCCTGGCTCGTGCGCGCCCACCCCGAGATGCTGCCGCACAACGTCGACGGCCAGCAGCTCGAATTCGGTTCCCGTCAGGCCTACTGCCCGAGCTCCCCGGTGTGGAAGAGCAACGTCGCCCGCATGACCCGGGTCATGGCCGAGCGCTACGGCAGCCATCCCGGCCTCGCCCTCTGGCACATCTCGAACGAGTACGGCGACCACATCTCCCGCTGCTGGTGCCCGGCGTCCGCCGCGCACTTCCGGCAGTGGCTCGAGGCCCGCTACGGCACCATCGAGGCGCTGAACGAGGCGTGGGGCACCACCGTCTGGGGCCAGCGATACAACGACTTCGCCCACATCGAGCCGCCGCGCACGGCATCCGGCCCGATCAACCCGACCCAGCAGCTCGACTTCGAGCGCTTCTCGAGCGATGCACTGCTCGAGCTGTTCCAGCTCGAGATCGACGTGCTGCGCGAGGTCACCCCCGACATCGCCGTCACCACGAACTTCATGAGCCTGCTGCGCGACCTGAACTACTGGGATTTCGCGGCCGTCGAAGACCTCGTGACGGATGACGCCTACCCGGATCCGGCCGACGACACCGCCCACGTCGGGGCCGCCCTCAACTACAGCCTCATGCGCGGTCTCAAGGGCGGTCAGCCATGGCTGCTGCTCGAGCAGGCACCGAGCGCGGTGAGCTGGCGCGACATCAACGTGCCCAAGGCACCGGGCCAGATGCGGATCATGAGCCTGCACGCCATCGCCCACGGCTCAGACGGCGCGATGTTCTTCCAGTGGCGGCAGGCCAAGTTCGGCACCGAGAAGTTCCACTCGGCGATGCTCGGCCACCGCGGGGAGGCCTCGCGCAGCTTCCAGGAGACGAAGGCGTTCGGTGCGGAACTGAAGAGCCTGGAGCCGGTGCGCGGCACCCGCGTGCGGGCGTCGGTCGCGCTCGTCGTCGACTGGGATTCCTGGTGGGGCAGCTCGGCGCCGGACTCGCTGCCGTCGCAGCGCCTGAAGTGGGCCGAGCAGGCCCGCGCCTGGAACGCCGCCCTCTTCGCACTCGGCCACACCGTCGACGTCGTCAAGGCCACCGGTCCGTTCGACGGCTACGAGCTCGTCGTCGTGCCGAACCTCTACATGGTCGACCAGGCGCAGGCCGATGCCCTCAGCGCCTTCGTCGAGCGCGGCGGACGCCTGCTCGTCGGCCCGTTCAGCGGCGTCGTCGACCCCACCGAGAAGGTGCACGCCGGCGGCGCCCCCGGCCCGCTGCGCGAGCTGCTCGGCGTCGAGGTCGACGAGCACTGGCCGATTCCGGATGCCGAGCACGGCACCATCACGCTGGCCACCGGCGCGAGCTACCAGACCAGCATCTTCAGCGAGTGGATCGACGCGGCATCCGGCACCGAGGTGCTTGCGAGCTACGCCGACGGCGAGCTGGCCGGCCGCCCCGCGATCACCCGCAGGGCGCACGGTGCCGGCGCGGCCTGGTACGTCAGCGCCGTCGTCGAGTCCGCGGCGCTGGAGGCGGTGCTGCGCGACGCGCTCAGCGAGATCGGGCAGCCCAGCCGCTCCGCCAGCGGAAGGCACAACGACCTCGAGGTCGTCACCCGTAGCGACGGCGAGACCGACTTCACCTTCGTGCTCAACCACGGGCGCGACACCATCACCGTCGAGCTGCCCGCCCAGATGCACGGCGACCTGGCCACCGCAGGCCGTGATCTGCTCACCGGTGAGGCCGTCGGCTCCTCGCTGACGCTGCCCCGCTTCGGCGCAGCGGTGATCGCCCACCCCAGCCTCGACGAGGCCCCATTCATCACGCTCACGGCATCGGCCGAAGCAAGCCACTGAGGATCACCATGACAACACCGTTCGTCCACCCGTACATCCCCAACACGGCACCGGCCACCAAGGCGGCCATGCTCGCCGCCGTCGGCGCCGAGTCGATCGAGGAGTTCTACGTCGACGTCCCGGCCGAGATCCGCCTCGGCCGCGCGCTCGACCTGCCTGCGCCGTTCACCGCGGAGGCCGACCTCACCCGCCACGTCGAGGGCCTGCTCGGGCGCAACACCCCGACCACGCAGCGCCTCAGCTTCCTCGGCGCGGGCACGTACAACCACTACGTGCCCGCCGTCGTCGACGAGGTCATCAACCGCAGCGAGTTCCTCACCGCATACGCCGGTGAGCCATACGAAGACCACGGCCGCTTCCAGGCGCTGTTCCAGTACCAGTCGCTCATGGCCGAGCTGCTCAACATGGACGTCGTCAACGTTCCGACCTACGACGGCTTCCAGGCCACGGCCACGGCGCTCAGCATGGCAGGCCGTCGCTCCGGCCGCAGCGGCATCGTCGTCGTGAGCGACGTGCTGCCGGACAAACTCAGCCGCGTCCGCGACTTCGTCAGTTCGAACCTCGCGCTGCACCACGTTCCAACCGTCGACGGGCTGGCGGATGCCGCGGCCGTGGCCGCGCTGGTGAACTCCGCCGAGCTGGCCGGCGACGTCGCCGCGATCTGGGTCGAGACGCCCAGCTACCGCGGGGCGGTCGAGTCCGGCATCCGTGCCCTCGCCGACATCGCCCACGCGGTCGGCGCCGTGCTCGTGGTCGGAACCGACCCTGTCGGCTACGGCGTGCTTACGCCGCCGGCCGACCAGGGCGCCGACATCGTCTGCGGCGACATCCAGTCGCTCGGCCTGCACCAGTGGTACGGCGGCGCGCACGCCGGATTCATCGCCGTGCACGACGACCCCAGCTTCATCATGGAGATGCCGTCGCGCCTGTTCGGCCTCGAGTCGACGACCGTGCCAGGCGAGTACGGCTTCGGCGACGTCGCATGGGACCGCACCTCCTTCGCCCTGCGCGAGGACGGCAAGGAGTGGGTCGGCACCGCCGCGGCGCTCTGGGGCATCGCCGCCGGTGTGCACCTGGCGCTGATGGGGCCGCAGGGCATGGCCGAGCTCGGCGAGACGCTGCTCAGCCGCACCCGCTACGCCCAGCAGCAGCTGGCAGCAATCGCCGGCATCCGCCTCACCGACTCCGCGCTGCACCTGCGCGAGTTCGAGATCGACGTGGCCGGCGCCGGCCTCAGCGCGCAGGGCATCGTCGATGCGCTCCGCAGCGAGGGCATCGAGCCGGGCGTCGTGACCGGCGTGAGCACTCTGCTCGTGTGCGTCACCGAGCTCAGCTCGCAGGCCGACATCGACCGCCTGGCAGAGGCCGTCCGCGCGCTCGCAGAAACAACCACAACCACCGCCTCCGACAACAACGCCTCTGACAACACCGAGGAGAAGAGCGCATGAGCCTCCCCATCGCCCCCAAGCCCACGCTGCGCCGCTTCCACCAGGCCCGCTGGGACGAGCCGCTGATCTTCGAGCTGACCGCCCCGGGTGAGCGCGGCGTGCTCGTGTCGCAGACGGAGCCCGGTGTGCGTGCCGCCGTCGGTGACGTGCTCGCCGAGCTGCCGGCCGGACTCCGCCGCGAGAAGCCGGCCGCCCTGCCCGAGATGGGGCAGATGCGCGTGCTCAAGCACTACCTGCGCCTCTCGCAGGAGAACCTCGGCGCCGACTTCAACATCGACATCGGCCAGGGCACCTGCACCATGAAGTACGCGCCCAAGGTCAACGACCGGCTGATCAATACCCCGAACCTCACCGCGATGCACCCGCTGCAGAACGAGGATGACGCACAGGGGATCCTCGAGATCATCTGGCGCACGGAGCAGATGCTCGCCGAGATCTCCGGCATGCACCGCGTCTCGCTGCACACGAGCGGTGGCTCGACCGCGATCTGGACCAACATCGCCATGATCCGTGCCTACCACGAGGCCAACGGCGAGGGGGAGCAGCGCGACGAGGTCATCACGACGATCTTCAGCCACCCCTCCAACGCGGCGGCAGCCAAGGCGGCGGGCTACAAGGTCGTCACCCTGTACCCGGATGCCGACGGCTACCCCGACCTCGAGGCGCTCCGCGGTGCGGTCGGCCCGCGCACGGCGGCGATCATGATCACGAACCCGGAAGACACCGGCATCTTCAACCCGCACGTCAAGCGTTGGGTCGAGCTGGCGCACTCCGTCGGAGCACTCGCCAGCTACGACCAGGCCAACGCCAACGGCATCCTCGGCATCACGCGTGCCCGCGACGCCGGCTTCGACGTCTGCCACTTCAACCTGCACAAGACCTTCGGCACCCCGCACGGCTGCGGTGGCCCCGGCGGCGGGGCGAGCGCGGTCTCCGAGGCGATGACCCCGTTCCTTCCCGGCCCGCTGGTCGACCGTTCCGTCGGAGCCGACGGCGTCCGCTTCACGCTGAACGCCGATCTGCCGCAGTCGATCGGCAAGGTGGCGCCGTTCTACGGCGTCATCCCGACGATCGTGCGCGCATACTCCTGGATGATGGCACTCGGCGCTGAGGGTCTCCGCGCCGTCGCCGAGACCGCCGTGCTGAATAACAACTACCTGCTGAAGAAGGTGCTGGAGATTCCCGGCGCCTCCGCGCCGTACGCCGTCGGCCGCCGCCGCATCGAGCAGGTGCGCTACTCCTGGCAGGAACTGTTCGAGGAGACCGGCATCAGCTCGGAGGAGATCGGCATCCGCGCGGCCGACTTCGGCATGCACTACTGGACGAGCCACCACCCCTACGTTGTGCCCCAGCCGTTCACGCTCGAGCCGACCGAGTCGTACTCGATGGCCGAACTCGACGAGTACGCGGCCGTGCTGGCGCAGATCGCGAGCGAGGCGCGGGAGAACGCCGAGCTCGTGCGCACGGCGCCGCACAACCAGACCGTGCACCACACCCACCACGACGACCTCGAGGACCCGGCCCGCTGGGCGATCACGTGGCGCGCCTACCAGCGCAAGCACGGCGAGGCTCTCGCCGAGGGGCGTGCGGCGGCGCGTGCCGCCGGGGAGACCCCGCGTGCCGATGTCGCCGCGACCGTCGTGGCGGCTGATGCCGTCGCAGCCGTCTGAGCCCCACGACACGAGCCAGGCCATGACCGCTGATCGCACCCTCGCCCAGCCCCCAGCACCCTCCGGTGTGCAGGGGGCCGGCGGCGCGCCGCGCAGCGTCGCGAGAGGCGGCAGCCGTGTCTAAGGAAACCTCAGGGGCCCCCACCGATGCCGTCACGGTGAGTCTGCGGCGGCTCGGCCTGATCGTGAACCCGGTCGCCGGCCTCGGTGGGCCTGCCGGGTTGAAGGGCAGCGACGGGGCCGACGTCCAGCGCCTCGCGCTGCAGCGCGGGGCCTCAGCCCGCGCGGGGGAGCGCGCACACGCCGCGCTGGCCGTCGTCGCGGCCGCACACCCGGGGATCGAGGTGCTCACGGCATCCGGGGCCCTCGGCGAGCACGCCGTGCGCGCCGCCGGCCTCGTGCCCCGCGTCGTCTACGCGCCAACCGCGACCGACGCCACGACGGCCGCCGACACCCAGGCCGCGGTCGCGGCCATCGCGGCCTCCGGCGCCGAGCTCATCCTCTTCGTCGGCGGCGACGGCACCGCCCGCGACGTCGTCGCCGGCCTCACTTCTCAACGGACCGGCGCGCCGGTGGCGGCGCTCGGCGTGCCAGCCGGCGTGAAGATGTACTCGGCGTGCTTCGCCGTGAGTCCGAGTGCGGCCGGCGCTCTGGCCGCCGCCTGGGTGGGGGAGCAGGCTCTGCCGGTGCGGGAGAGCGAGGTGCTCGATGTCGTCGAGGAGCAGCTGCGCCACGGCCGCGTCGAACCCCGCCTGTTCGGCTACCTGCTCGTGCCGTTCCAGGCCGGCCGCACCCAGGCGCGCAAGACGCCGTCGCCCAGCTCGGAGGCGGCGGCCGCGGCATCCGCAGTGCGCGGGGTCATCGCCCAGCTGCGCCCAGGCGTGCGCTACCTGCTCGGTCCAGGCAGCACCGTCGCGGAGCTCGGCCGACAGCTCGGCCTGGCCACGACCCCGCTCGGCGTCGACGTGCTGCTCGACGGGCAGCTCGTTCTGACGGATGCCACCGAGCAGCAGCTCCTCGCCGAGATCAGCGGGCGGCAGGCTCAGGCCATCGTCACGATCATCGGCGGCCAGGGCTTCCTGCTCGGTCGCGGAAACCAACAGATCTCGGCCCGCGTCGTGCGCGAACTCGATCCGGCGCAGCCGCTCATCGTCGTCGCCCCGGAACAGAAGCTCATCGAGCTCGGCGGGCGACCGCTGCTCGTCGACACGGGTGACGCTTCCGTCGATGCGAGCCTGGCCGGCTTCGCCCGCATCACAACGGGCGTCAGCGGCACCAGCATGTACCCGGTGAGCGCGCCGGAGAGCACACTGGAACGCACCCCCAGCTACACACCCTGAACCAGATCCACCGTCACCAACACCCCAAGGAGCAGTCATGCGTCTCGAAAACAAGAAAGCCATCGTCACGGGCGGTGCAGGCGGAATCGGCCGCGCAACCGCACTGGCCTTCGCGGCCGAGGGCGCCCAGGTCGCCGTCGTCGACCTGCGGGCGGATGCCGCGGAGGCTGTCGTCGAGGAGATCCGCGCGGCGGGCGGCACCGCCGTCGCGATCGCGGCCGACGTCTCGAACGAAGACGACATCCAGCGCATCATCGCGACGACCGTCGCGGAGTTCGGCGGCGTCAACGTCGTCTTCAACAACGCCGGCATCATCCGCAGGACAACGGCCGTCGAGACCACAGCGGAAGAGTGGGACAGGGTCTTCGGCGTCAACGTGAAGTCGATCTTCCTCATGTGCAAGCACGTCGTGCCGATCATGGCCGAGAACGGCGGCGGTTCCATCGTCAACACGGGGTCCGGATGGGGCCTCAAGGGCGGCGGCCAGGCCATCTCCTACTGCGCCTCGAAGGGTGCGGTCGTCAACATGACCCGCGCGCTGGCGATCGACCACGGTCCGCAGGGCATCCGCGTCAACTCGGTGAACCCCGGCGATGTCAACACCGGCATGCTGCTCGAGGAGGCCCGCCAGCTCTCGCAGGATGCGAACGCCTTCCTCGCGGAGTCGGCCGACCGCCCGCTCGGCCGCATGGGCCAGCCCAGCGAGATCGCCGCGGCCGTCGTCTGGCTCGCCAGCGACGACTCCTCCTACGTCACCGGTTCGGCTCTCGTTGTTGATGGGGGTGGCATCGCCTGATGCCGCGATAAGGTCTAGCCATGACACCGCGCGCGACGGAGGCTCGGCCCGAGCAGAGGGCCGCGCGCCCGGTGTGGCGTGGCGCGGTTTCCGTGCTCGATCTGGGCAGGCCCGACCGCTCGATCGCCTTGACTCAGCTGCTCTTCGGGGCCGTCGTCCTCGCCGTCTTCACGACGTTGATGGTCTTCGGCCCCGGAGACAGCAACCCCGTGCTCTTCTACAGCGGCATCCTGCTCGCCTTCGTGGCGTGCTGCCTCGCCGTCCTGTTGCCATGGTCTGCGCTCCCTCCCGGCCTGGTGCTGTTGTTGCCCCTGCTGGACATCGTGGCGATCGGCTTCCTGCGCATCGCCCAGCCGCAGCTCGGCCTCGGTCTGCTCTGGGTCTTCCCTGTCCTCTGGGTCTCGACCCTCGTCGGCGTCGCCGGGATCACCGCGAGCATCCTGCTCGCCGGTTCGTTCGTGGCCATCGACATCGCGCTGCGGCACGTCCCGCTGACGATCGCCGCGATGCCTGCCCTCATCTTCCTGCCGGTCGTGCTGATCTTCATCGGAGCCTCCGGCTACCTGACTGCTCGCCGAGATCGGGCGCAGCGCGTGCTCCTCGGCAAGCAGGCGGAGCTGCTCGAGGGCGCGCTCGCGCAGGCGCGGCGGCAGGAGGAGCTGCTTGCCGAAGTGTTGAACACCGTCGACTTCGGCGTGATCCGCATCGATCGCAGCGGCCAGACAACCATCGTCAACGAGGCCCAGGCACGCCTGCAGTTCGCCATGGGAGTGACGGATGCCAACGCGCCGGTTCCTGCCGGCGTCAGCGTCGTCGCTGCCGACCGCGTCACGCCGATCTCCCAACGCGACTCCCCATTGCAACGCGCGATGCGCGGCGAGGAATTCGAGCCAGTGACCGTCTGGATCGACACGGGCAACAGCGACCGGGTGGCCCTGTCGATCACCGCGCGCCGCCTGCAGAGCGGGAACGGCGAGTACGACGGAAGTGTCGTGGTCTCCCGCGATGTGACAGCAGAGGTGGCGGCTGTTCTCGCACGAGACGATCTGATCGCCTCGGTCTCGCACGAGTTGCGAACCCCACTGACGTCGATTCTGGGGTATCTGGAGCTCGTCATCGACGGCGGGGACCTCCCGCCGGCTGCAAGCAGCCAGCTGCAGATCGTCTACAGGAATGCGAACCGGCTGCTGGAGCTGGTCGCCGACATTCTGGCCTCCTCACGTGAGGCCGCGCAGCCGATGGTGTTGCGCCTGGCCCCGTGCGCGTTGCTCGAGGTCGTCGAGCAGTCCGTTGAGTCGTTGCTGCCGCGGGCGGCGGAGCGCGGCATCCGCCTCGACTTCAGTGCGGCAGAGCCGACGACGCTGGTGGCCGACGGATCGCGGCTGCGTCAGCTCATCGACAATCTGCTCGCGAACGCGATCAAGTACAACGTCGAGGGCGGCGAGGTCACGATCGGCATCGCCAGCGACGACAAGACCGTGTGGCTGATCGTGCGCGACACGGGCATCGGCATCGCCGACGCCGAGCAGCCGCTGCTGTTCGACAAGTTCTTCCGTTCCGAGTCGGTGCGCAACTCCAGCGTGCACGGCAGCGGACTCGGACTCGGCATCAGCCGGGAGATCGCCCGCCTGCACGGCGGAGACCTGACCGTGCAGAGCGTCGAGGGCGAGGGCACGACGGTGCTCGTGACCCTGCCGAAAGACAAGGAAGCTTCATGATCGACGGCTGGACGATTTCCCTGGCGAGTGCGCTCGTCGTCGTGGTGACAGCGGCCCTCTTCATCGGAAGCACCATCTCGCACAAAGACAGCGAGGCCGGTCGCATCTGGGCAGCCGGCTACCTCTGCGGCATCCTGACAACGATGAGCTTCCTGGTCTGGCTCCTCGCGCCCGAACTGTGGTGGGCCTCATCGGTCGGCAACACCGCCTTCGTCGCCGGCACGGGATTCTTCTGGATCGGATGCCGCAGGCACAACGGGCGGCCGACCCGGTTCCTCCTGCTCGCGATCGTCTGCACCGCGGTGCTCGTCGCCGGGCTTCTCCCCGGACCGGACAGCGACGAGTGGGCAGGCGCGCACGTGTACTTCCTCGGCAACATGCTCTTCGCCGTGCTTGCCGCCGTGGAATCGGCGCGCGGTGAACTCAGCCGGGCCCTGGGCTCACGCCCGATGGTCGTCGTCTTCAGCGTCGAGGCTGTCTTCTTCACCGGGCGCCTGATCCTCTTCACGACGGAGGGACCGGACGGACCGATCTTCTCCCTGTTCTTCGGCGCCTCTGCCACCGCATTCGTCACGATGATCATGGTCATCGTGCTCTCGAGCTCGATGTCGGTGATTCGATCCGCTCACGGCGCTCACGCCGAGCTCGCAACACGGAGCAGTCGACGGACGGCCGCGGCCATCGGCTACAACAGCGACGACGTGCTCACGGAGCCGTCATTCGAGCGCGTCCTGGCCGATTGGCTGGAGCGCGCGGAGTTCCACGACGAGCAGTTGGCGCTGCTGCATTTCGATCTCGATGACCTGGCCGAGATCAACACGGCGTTCGGGCGCGCCAGGGCCAACACCATTCTGGCGCGCTACACCGCTGTCGTGCGTCGATTCGGGCCGCCCAACTCCGACATCGGGGTGGCCGGCCCCGGACGCCTCGTGTTGGCGACACCGATGTCATCGGTGGATGAGGCGCTGGCCGTTGCCGCAACCGTGCAGGCAGGGCTGCTCGAAGAGAAGATCGACGAGTTCGCCGGGCTGCGCCCGACGATGAGCGTCGGAATCGCGCTCACCGACTACACCGGATTCGATTTCGAGTTGCTCAGCGCCGCCGCGATGCGTGCGTGCAAACGAGCGTCGGATGCCGGGGGCAATCGGATCATGCTCGACACGGGTCTGCACACGGCAGGGCCGCTCGGCAGCGGAGTGCGCTGACTAGCCGCCGCGGCTGAGCTGTCTGCGCGTCGCGTGGCTCTAGTGTTGTGCTGTGAAGCCAGCGCGAATTGTCACCCCGTGGGATGCCATCTTTCTCGTGCCGGCAACGATCTTCGCGCTCGCGATGGTCGCGATCGCACTGGCGACTCTGACGACCCTGCCGCTCGGTTCGTGGCTGTTGGCCCTGTTCGCCGTCGCCGGATTCGCCGCCGCCGGGATCTTCCGCCTGCCGATCTCCCGACAGGCCGGAGTGCCGCTGCCGGGGTTGGCCATCGCCATTCTCTCCGCGTCCGACCTGATGCAACGGCCGATGCTCATGATCGGCCTCTACACGATCGGAATCTACTTCTCCTATCTGTATCTGTTGCGCAGGCCGGTCATCTCCATCTACGCGAGTGGAGTCGCCTCGCTCGGCGCGATGGCCTACGTGCTCATCTACCGGGCGTTCAGTGACATCGGTCTCGGACTGTTGGGGTACCTGCTCGCCTCTGGCGGCTACCTCCTCATCGTGCTGATGGTGGAGTTCAGCCGGCAGCGTGGTCGGTGGAACAGCGACGGCACGTTTGGGATCTCCTCACTCAGCGCGGTGAAAGTGGTCCGTGTCTGGCTGCTGCTCACCGGGATCTCCGCCGTGCTGCACACGGCGAAACAGCTCCTCGTCGAGACGCACTTCTCCAACCCGCAGGCCGTGATCACGGTGCTGTTGATCATGGGCTGTTCGCTGGTGCTCGTGCTTCTCGCGGTCAAGGACAACCTCAGCAACGTCGTGCGGCGCCTCGAGAGTCTCGTCGAGGCCTCGCTCGCGCTGCCGTGGGAGGAGAAGGGGCAGGTGGAGACGCTCGTGCGCGGCTTCGCCCAGGATGCTGCCAATGCTGAGGCGACCGAGATCCGAGCTACGCCTCCCGGCTACTCGGAGATCGGTGCCCCGATCTCGATTGCTGCCGACGAGGAACAGTATCTCGTCGTTCGCCGATCGCCGGCCGCGACGGCATTCACCGACGGAGATCAGCGCGTCGTCGACGCGCTCGCCCACATCGGCAGTGAGGTTTCCCGGGTCAAGGAGAGCGTCGAGGGGCTGCGGTTGCGCGCGAACACCGACAGCCTGACCGGTCTGCCGAACTACGGGTCATTCCAGGACGCGCTGAAATCGATCAACGACAACCGCGGCTATGGCGAGGCCATTGCCGTGCTGTTTATCGATCTCGACAATTTCAAGAAGCTCAACGATCGAAACGGCCACGCCGCGGGCGACTTCGCGCTCAAGGAGGTTGCCCAGCGCCTTGTGAACACCGTGCGCCCAGCGGATGTCGTTGCTCGCGTGGGCGGAGACGAGTTCGTCGTCGTGCTCACAGGGTTGAGCAGTCTGCACCAGGCCAAGATGGTCGCGGACCGGATCGTGGACAACTGCGGTGCCCGTCTGCAGTTCGGCGAGACAAGCCTCAAGCCGAGCATCAGCGTCGGTTTGGCGTATTCCGCCCACCGCGAGACCGATCTGAGCCGTCTCGTCGAAGACGCGGACCGCACCATGCTCGCCGCGAAGAAGTCGCGTAAGCAGGGCGCTGCAGGTAACGGTGGCAGCGTGAGCATCTCGGCCCACCGCTCGTCTCAGGTGAACGACAGCGTCGTGAGAGCCGTCGAGAACGACGAACTGACCGTGTACTTCCAACCCATCGTCAGCATCGTCGAGAGCCGGATCTGGGCATTCGAGGCGCTCGTGCGCTATACCGACCCCGAGATCGGCCCGATCTCGCCCGCCTCCTTGATCGAGAAGGCGAAGCGGCTCGGTCTTCTCAACCAGCTCACCGAGCAGGTGATCCTCAAGTCACTTCGCGCGGCGAGACAGTTCGCCGATATCGACTCTCGGGTCAACTGCGTCACGGTCAACGTTGAGGCCAAACAGATCCTCTCATCGCAACTGGGACCGTTCCTCGAGACACTGCCGGAGCTCTTCCCGGAGGTCAGTCTCTGCCTGGAGCTCAACGAGCGATCGCTCAGCGTTGTGAGTGACGAGCTGCGCACGCAGGCTGACCACCTGCGCGATCTCGGCATCATGATCGCGCTCGACGACTACGGATCCGAGAACTCGTCGGTCGGCGCCCTGGTGCGCATGCCCATGGACATTCTGAAGATCGACCGATCACTGATCGATGATCTCGGTGATATCAGGCAGCTGGAGGTGCTCCGGGCGCTGCAGGGTTTCGGCGACACCCTGGACTACGCCCTCGTCGTCGAGGGCGTCGAGAGCCCCGTTACAGCGTTGCGGCTGCAGAGCGTCGGCGTTCGCAGCGCTCAGGGCTTCTACTACGGCGTTCCTGCCTCATATGAGGCGACGGCCAAGCGACTGCTCATGCACGGGACGCTTGCCGTTCTGCCCGACGCGGAGCCTGTCGAGGCGCCACTTGCTGCGCGCAACCAGGCCTAGACCGATCACACCATGACCTCTGCGGCGTTCCGAGGTCCGCGCAGCTGCGTGCGGTCACGGGGTGGCCGGTGCCTGCTCAGTGACCAGCGCCCGTCGTGCTCTCTGCGATCACGTCCTCGGCGTTGAGCGCCATCCAGGGAGAGCTGTCCGGCTCGGTCTCCGCGGCTTGCGGGCTGTCTCCCTGCGTCCACCACTTCGCTTCATACGGCAGGCCGTCGAAGAGCACACGATCACCCTTCTCATACGTTGTGCTCCCTGACCAGTCTGGAAAGGTTCCCGCTTCCAGCGTCGGGATCGGAATCGGGGTCTCGCCGGGGAGCACCGGGCCGATCAACGTCCACGGCGTCTCGAACGACTGCAGCACGGGGTTGTCTGGCACGTCGCCCTTCGTCCACCACTTCGCCTGATACACGTTGTGGTGCCACACGACCTTCGTGCCCTCGCGGTACGAGGCATCGGGCGACCAGATCGGGTATGGACTCGTCGCGGGGTCGTCGCTCAGATCCTTCTCGGGAATCGGCTCGATCGTCGTCGTGATCCCCGCTCCCGAGTTCGGTGTTCCGGTGAAATCGGCACCGAGGATGGCGGAGAAGCTCGACTCACCCTGGGCGATGCCGCTGCACGCGTCCGAGACGCGCGAGAGGTCGTCGTAGTTCGGCCCGCACGTCGCGTCGCGGTTCGACGACCACATCGACACCCTGCCGAGGTGAGAGTCGTGCGCGAAGGTGTTGAGCTGCTCCGCGTCGTCGAAGGTGAAGATCTCGTCGCGCACGTCGTTCTGGCCGATCATCGGCGTCGCGCCGATCTTCGCCCACAGTGTGGCATCCGTCAGCTCGATGCCGGTGCGGTCGTAGAGGATGCGGAGCTGTCTGTGGCTCGCCGTCAGCGCGGACACCGCGGCATCGCCCATCGTCTGATCCTCGGCCTTGCTCTGCCCGTAGTCCATGGTCATCACATTGATGCCGGTCAGCTCCAGGCCGGCGTCCAGCGTCTCCGCGATGGCATCGGTGCCGGCAACGGAGAGGCCGTCCGGTGTGACGGGGAGCGTGAGCCAGACGGCCAGCGGCGAACCGGACTCGGCTCTCTCGGACTGCAGTTCGGCGATCACGCTCGCCCGACGAGTGTTGGCCGCCGAGTTCGCCAGCGCGTCTCCCTCGATGTCGAGGTCGATCGCCTGAACGCCGTAGCGGTCGATGACGGCGGCATAGGCCTTCTTCAGCTCGGATTCACTTGTGCATGCGACGGCGAGCTCGTCGTTGAGGAGGCCGCCGAACGAGACCATTGCTTCGCCGCCGCGCTGTTCGAGTCGCGCGAGGCGCCGATCGAGGTCCAGCTCGGTTCCGGCCGCATCGAGTGTGTACGCACCACCCCAAGTCGGGGTGCACGGATCCTCCGGCGACGCGACGATGAACGAGAGAACCACGTTCTTGTCCGAGTCGGCCCGCGGGCTTTCGAAGGCGAATTGCGGCGTCGCTGTAACGTCGACGTAGCCGGCGAACCAGGCCTCGCGAGTCTGTGATGTCTCGTTCTCGAACCACTTCCAGCCCTGAAATCCAGCCATTACAAGGCCGACGACGATCGCGATGAGCACCGTCAGGCGCACAGGGGAGAGTCGCCGGTTGGGGAAACGCCTAGACACAAAACCTCGCAAGTAGGGTGGCGGGGGTGGGGGCTGCACAGTGCACGCGCACGCTGAAACCGGTGTGAGTTGTGCCCATGCTCGCACACTGTCGACGTTGGGCATGCCGGCCGTTGCCTTATCCTACAAAAGTTGGTGGCGTCATAAACGGCGGGAATGACCGGGGTAATGGCAATTCAAGAGGAACAGACACGCACGCGGAAAAGACAGTGGGGATCTGAGCGACGCTCCGAACCGCTGTCGATCATGCACCCCAGCCCCAGTGTGCGAAAAATCACCTGGGGCCGCATTGCGATCGTCGCGACGATTGTCTTCTGGCTGGTCTACGTCGTCACGACGATCTTCCGGCAGTTCATCGAGAGCAGCGGTGGATTCCGCTTCACGATGGAAGCGATCGGGTATCTCATCGTCGTTTCGTTCCTGACGTTCTCCGCTCTGATGTATCTGCTCGCCAGGCAGGGGGCGCTGTATCGCTTCCGCGACCACGTCCGTGTGCCGAGAGCCGAACTCGACAGGCACTTCCGCGACTACGACAGCGCGGTGACCGTTCTCGTGCCGTCATACGCTGAGGAGCCCGCCGTCGTGCGTGGAACGCTCTGGTCGGCTGCGTTGCAGGAGTTCCCGAACGTCCGCGTCGTGCTGCTGGTTGACGACGCACCCGTGCAGAGCGATCCGGCAGCACGGGCGAGGCTCGAAGCGACATTGATGCTCCCCGGTGAGATCGAGGAGGCGTTGGAGGGGCCGCGTTCGCGCTTCGCCGGAGCCAGGGCGGAGTTCGCCGCCGAACGGGCGGACGGGACCACGATCGAACGCCGCCACGTGGAGGAACTCGCCGCCGACTACGAGGCCGCCGCGATCTGGCTCGAGGACATGGCCGAGAACGAGCCGATGGAAGACCACGTCGATGAGTTCTTCATCGACCAGGTGCTGATGGGGCTGGCGTCGGAGCTCCGACTGAATCTGCTCGCACTGCGCGCGTCGCTCGATCAGTACTCCTACCCGGACGTCGACCGGGTGCTCGAGCTGCGCATCCGCCTCGAGCGCACGTTCACCGCCTCGCTCTCGAGCTTCCAACGCAAGAGCTACGCGTCTCTGTCTCACGAGGCGAACAAGGCGATGAACCTCAACTCCTACATCTCGCTCATGGGGCGCGACTGGCGTGAGGAACAGACCGCAGGCGGCGTCATTTTGCGTCCGGTGGATGACCCGGCCGACGCCGACCTCGTCGTGCCGGACAGCCCATACCTGCTCACGCTGGACGCGGACTCGCTGCTGCTGCGCGACTACTGCCTGCGGCTCGTCTATTTCCTCGAGGAACCGGGCAATGAGCGCATCGCGGTGACGCAGACGCCGTACTCGTCGTTCCGCGGTGCGCCGACGCGCATCGAGCGCATCGCCGGTGCCACGACCGACCTCCAGCACATCCTTCACCAGGGCATGAGTTACTACGGTGCGACCTTTTGGGTCGGGGCGAACGCCGTCATCCGTAAGAAGGCCGTCGAAGACATCGTCGAGATTGAAAGCGTCGGCGGATTCGAGATCGCGACGTACATCCAGGATCGAACGGTCATCGAAGACACGGAGTCCAGCATCGACCTGGGCACGCACGGCTGGACCCTGATGAACTACCCGGAACGCCTGAGCTACTCGGCGACCCCGCCCGACTTCGGGTCGCTCGTCGTGCAGCGCCGCCGGTGGGCGAACGGCGGTCTGTTGATCCTGCCGAAGCTGTGGGACCAGGTTCGCGAGCGCCGTTTCCGGCGTGAACGCATCCTCGTGCGTGAGATGTGGCTGCGCGTGAACTACATGGCGTCGATCGCATGGGCGAGTTTCGGTCTGCTCTTCCTGCTGGCGTACCCCTATGACAGCCGCCTGCTCTCACCCGTGGTCTTCCTGGCCGCCCTGCCGTACTTCCTCGCAATGGGCAGCGACCTCCGGGATTGTGGGCACCGCTTCAGCGACATCTTCCGCATCTACGGCTTCAATCTGATCCTGCTGCCGGTGAACCTCGCCGGGGTGCTGAAGTCGATGCAGCAGGCGATCACGGGCGAGAAGATCCCGTTCGTCCGGACGCCGAAGGTGAAGGACCGCACGGCGGTCCCCGTTCTGTACATCGTCGTGCCGTATCTGATCATCGCGTTCTCGGTGCTCACCTTTGCCCGGGACTTCTATGCCCAGAACTGGGGGAACGCCGTTTTTGCGGCATTCAACGCCATACTCGCGGCCTACGCGACGTGGATGTACATCGGTGTGCGCAACTCCATCGTCGATGTCTGGCTCGGCATCCTCAACTGGTTGTACGTCGACAAGAAGAAGGCTCCGGCCGGGGCTTCCGTTGTGGTCGACCCGAACAAACCGGTCGACTGGTCGTCGATTCTCTATCACGGTGACCGCAGGCTCAACCGCGATCTGCGGAGCAAGGGGGACCGGCGCCGGAGAGTTGGGCCACGATAGTTCGCCACTGGCCCGCGTCGTGCGGGCACGCGGCCCCACGAGGTCAGCTTCGCGGAATAGACTGCCCGTCACGCGGTTTCCCCGTCTGCTCCCCGTCGTACGACAGAGGGAACAGAATCTCGGGCGACGGTGACTGTTCAGAGAGGAGGCGCGATGCCAGGCACGCAGTCTGCTGCCGTCTCGACGCCGGTCACAGTGATTCGTCTGGCGCTCGTGCATGGCTACGTCGCCGCCCTCGAAGGACTCAGCGGTTGGCTCGACGCCAACGCCCCCGAAATTGAGGTTGTCGCGCGGGCCCGATCGTGGGAGGAAGCACGTGCGCAGCGCGGGGCCAAGCCGCAGGTGTACCTTCTCGACCTGCAGAGTCTGCCGACCTCGTCGTTGGTCGAGGTGATCGCGGAGGCACGCTCAGACGGTGCGGCGGTCGTGGCGTGGGGCGACTTCGATGACGAGATGACGCTCGCCAGGCTCCGTGGAACGGGGGCGGCGAGCGTGCTCGGCAGGAGTAACTCGATCGAGGACGCCAGGGCCGCCGTGGTCGACGCTGTCGTGCTCGGCCGCGAGTCGTGGACCGGTGAGCTGGTCCCGGTCGGTCATGGCCGCGCATCGCTGGCTGCGCGCGGGCTCGTCCACGACGATGATTCCGGTGAGGTGGTCAGGGAGTCGGCTCGTTCCGCCGGGGCGCAGGCGGCCTCGCCAATCGGGCTGAGCGAGGACGACATCGAAGTCGTGCGGCTCTACGCGGTCGGCAACAGCCCGATCGACATCGCCCTCAGGATGAACGTGCGCTTCGACCGAGTACGCGACCACCTCGCGAGAGTTCGGGACTATTACGAGGCGCAGGGCCGCCGTGCCTCGAATCGGCTCGACCTGGTGCAGCGTGCGAGTGAGGACGGGCTGCTCGAGGCCTGAGTGCCCCATTCGGGGTGGCGGCGCCAGAGTTCAGCCGAAAAATTGCGCAAATCTTGAGCTTCGTGGGCGCATTCCCAAGGAGATCTCGCGGTTGGCTGGGCATGATCGTTGATGTAGCACAAGACGCCACATCCGCTGGCTCCCAGCAGCCGCTTCCTGATCCCGAACCTGAAGCGTTTGCCGTTCCCGGGGAGCCGCGGGTGGGCATCAGCTCTTCCCAGGCACCTCGCGGCAGCGATCGCGGCGCCCGGCGCGATCTGAAGCCTAGACCTTGTCGTCCGCGGTGAGTCGGTATCCGACGCCGCGCACCGTCTCGATCCAGCGCGGGCTCGTCGGGTGGTCGCCCAGCTTGCGCCGCAGATTCGCGAGATGCACCTCGATCGCCCGCTTGTCGGCATCGCTGACATAGAACGCGGCATCCTCATCCCGCAGCAGCTCCGCGAGTTCCGTCTTGCTCCGCACCCGACGCCCGGAGAGCAGGAGCACCTCGAGAAGGTTGAACTCCGTGCGGGTCAACTCCAGGTCGTCATCGTTGAGTCGAACGCGACGCTCAGCCGAGTTGAGGCGAAGGCCGCGGTGCTCGTGCCAGTCACCGCCGACGCCGGAGTCCTGGTGTGCTGGAAGCGTGTTCGCGTCGAGCGCCGTGGCGTCGGCGGGGTCGGCGGCGGCGGCGGCAGCCGACGGCGTTGGCTCAGCGCTCACCGGCGCCGTGCCGCCAGAGCGCGGCCGTCGCAGCATGGCCTCGATGCGTGCGCGCAGTTCACGGGGTCGGAACGGCTTGGTGACATAGTCGTCGGCGCCGGCCTCGAGCCCCTGCAGGGTGTCGATCTCCTCTGCGCGGGCCGTGAGCATG
Source organism: Microterricola gilva (assembly GCF_004217495.1). Classification (NCBI taxonomy): domain Bacteria; kingdom Bacillati; phylum Actinomycetota; class Actinomycetes; order Micrococcales; family Microbacteriaceae; genus Microterricola; species Microterricola gilva. Next base: position 2,817,127 of record NZ_SHLC01000001.1, on the reverse strand, counting down.
ATCAGATATGTGGAGCTGAACGCTCTGATGCGTTTCGCAGTCTCGAAGCCATCGATGCCTGGCATGCTCACGTCCAGCGTCGTGATGACGGGATCATGCTCACGCACGGCGTTCACGCCGTCGACACCGTTCCCGGTGAGAATCGTGTCGAAGCCGGCTTGCTCCAGAACTGTCGCAAGAAGTTGACGAATGTCCGCGTCGTCTTCGATCACGACGGCGATGCGGCTCTCTGTCGTACTCAACTGGCCTCCCCGCCCGCTCAGCAACACCGCTCGCGCGGCTCACTAATGCATCGTAGCGGAGGGGCGCGCAGATGCGCCCGCACGAGCCATCGTGGCGGGCGGCGTCGAGTCGCGGCACCCTGTTGCGTGGGGGAAGTGCTGCGACCCGAGTGCCGGAGTATCGGCGGGGGGACCATCGTCTGGCACCCGGGTCGTGCACATAACGCTACGTCCCCGGCCTCAGCGGCACCCAAAGGTCACCTCAAGAGAGGCCCAGATGCCACACGGTCAGAGCGACTCATTTGCCCCGGTAGACTGGCATTCGTGAATTCTGAGACACCTGTCGACGTCGTTCTCATCGGTGGCGGCATTATGAGCGCCACCCTCGGCGCCTTGATCAAGCAGCTGCAACCCGACTGGACGATTCGTGCATACGAACGTCTCGGAGAGGTCGCTCAAGAGAGCTCGAACCCGTGGAACAACGCCGGGACGGGGCACGCTGCGCTCTGTGAGTTGAACTACATGCCTGCCGCGGCGGATGGCAGCGTCGATGCCAGCAAGGCCGTGCAGATCAACGAGCAGTTCCAGATCAGCCGGCAGCTGTGGGCCCACCTCGTGCAGGAGGGCGCACTGCCAGAGCCCCAGAACTTCATCAACGTCGCCCCGCACATGACCTTCGTGCGCGGTGCCGCCAACATCGACTACCTGCAGAAGCGCTTCGACGCGCTCAAGGATGAGCCGCTGTTCCAGGGCATGGAGTTCTCCACCGATGCGGAGAAGATCGGCGAGTGGACCCCGCTCCTCACCAAGAAGCGCAACCCGAAGCAGAAGATCGCCGCAACGCGCATCGAGGCTGGGACCGACGTCGACTTCGGCGCGCTCACCCGCTTCCTCTTCGACGACCTCGTCAAGCGCGGCGGCGAGGTGCACCTGAACCACCAGGTCACCGGCCTGAAGCGCCAGAAGGACGGCCTCTGGCGGATCAAGCTCAACCACCTGGTCGGGCACACCCCGTCCGTCGTCAAGGCTCGCTTCGTCTTCGTCGGCGCGGGCGGTGGGGCGCTCGCCCTGCTGCAGCAGAGCGGCATCCCCGAGATCCGCGGCTTCGGCGGCTTCCCGATCTCCGGCCAGTTCCTGCGCACCACCAACCCCAAGGTCGTCGCCCAGCACCAGGCCAAGGTCTACGGCAAGGCCGCCGTCGGCGCCCCGCCCATGTCGGTTCCCCACCTCGACACCCGCGTCGTCAACGGTGAGACCTCCCTGCTTTTCGGTCCATACGCAGGCTTCACGCCCAAGTTCCTGAAGACGAGCACGTGGCTTGACCTGCCCTTCTCGATCCGCTGGCACAACATCGGCCCGATGATCGCCGTCGGGTGGCAGAACTTCGACCTGGTCAAGTACCTCGTCGGTGAGCTCATGGCCGGCCGCACGAAGAAGCTGAAGGCTCTGCAGGAGTTCATGCCGACGGCCAAGATGGAGGACTGGGAACTCATCACGGCCGGCCAGCGTGTTCAGGTCATGAAGAAGGACGCCAAGAGGGGCGGCGTGCTGCAGTTCGGCACCGAGGTCATCACGGGCGCCGACGGCACCATCGCCGGCTTGCTCGGCGCATCGCCGGGAGCCTCGACCGCGGCACCGATCATGCTCGATGTGCTTGCCCGCTGCTTCCCCGCGCAGATGAAGGGCTGGGAGCCCAAGATCCGCGAGATGATCCCGAGCTACGGCACAAAGCTCTCCGAGGATCCAGCCGCTGCCGCCGCCTCGCTCGCGGCGACCGCGCGCGTCCTGAACATCCCCGCCTAGACACGGCGAATTCGAACACATATTCGCAAATCATGCGAATATGTGTTCGAATGGGGGCATGAGGTGGAGCGGACAAGAACTGGGCGTCGACCAACCGTCGACCCTGCCCGGGCTTGCGAGGCTCAATAACCTCGTACGCACGGTGCGCACGCCTGAGTTCGCCGACATGACCTTCCACGAGGTGCTGGCGAAATCGGCGCTGAACAAGGTGCCGAGCCAGAGCGCGATGCCGTTCGAGTGGACCATCAACCCGTACCGGGGATGCTCCCATGCCTGCGTCTACTGCTTCGCGCGACCGACCCACAGCTACCTCGACCTCAACACCGGCGAGGACTTCGACCGCCAGCTCGTCGTCAAGATCAACGTCGCCGACGTGCTGCGCTCCGAGCTGCGCAAGGCGAGTTGGCAGCGGCATCCCGTGGCACTCGGCACCAACACCGATCCGTATCAGCGGGCGGAAGGGCGCTACGCCCTGATGCCTGGCATCATTGACGCGCTGACCGAGAGTCGGACGCCGTTCAGCATTCTCACGAAGGGAACGCTGCTCCGCCGCGATCTGGGTCGCATCGCGGATGCGGCGAAGTCGGTGCCCGTGAGCCTCGCGATGTCGATCGCCATCTACGACGACGAGCTGCAGCAGTCGATCGAACCGGGAACGCCGACGACGGCCGCGCGGCTCGCAACGGTGACGGCGGTGCGCGAGGCAGGCCTGGACTGCTCGGTCTTCCTCATGCCGATCCTGCCGTTCCTCACCGACACACAGGCGCACCTCGACGAGGCGATGCGGCGGGCGAAGGCGGCGGGAGCGACATCCGTCGTCTACACGGCGTTGTACCTGCGACCCGGGGTGCGGGAGTGGTTCATGCAGTGGTTGGGCGGTGCCCACCCGGAACTCGTGCCGCGCTATCGGCAGCTCTACGCGCGGGGTGCATACGCGCCGAAGGAGTACCGCGCGTGGCTCGCCGATCGCATTGAGCCCCTGATTCGGGCGCACGGACTGCAGCGAGGCTCCACCTCTTCTGCGACGGGCGGCGTTGCACCGCCGCGCGCTCCGCGGGCCCCTGCCTTCGCGCCTGCGCCGGCGGAGCCGGAGCCGACGCTGTTCTGAGCTCGAGGCCCCGCCCCGCTGGTCGACCAGGCCGCCCGCGGGATCAGGTGTCGGGGCCCGCATTCTCGTCGCGGGCCCGGCGAATACACCTGGCCCGCGCGGGTTTTGCGGGCCGCGAGCGAAGGTGCGCGACACGCTCCGCCCCTCCGCTGGTTGAGTAGGGCCGCCCGTGGCCGTGTCCAAACCAGGGCATGTGCGAAAACTGCCCCAGCAGCGGTGGCGGATCCTGAGATCGCCTGAACATGGGCTGCCGCCTCCCGCGACGCTGCGCGTCGCGCAACTCCAATCCGGGGGACAAAGTGGCGCAGTCGGGGCACAAAACGGGCCCGCGCTGGCATAATCCGAGCGGGGGTGCATTGTGTCGCTAGGACTGCCGAGTCACTTGGCCGAGGCCACGATGAGCCGTGCTCTCTCCCACGCCGCGAACTGGTTCGGCATGGTCTGCATCGCCGGTGCCATCACCACGATGCTCGCGCTCTCCGTCCACCTTCCGGAGCCGCGCTTCCTGATCGCGGCAGCGACGATGCTGCCGATGGGCGCGCTCCTGGTCGCGCTGAGCGTGCGCCACACCGTGACGTTGTCGCTGTGTTACCTGCTCGTCGGCGGCTTCTGCACATTCGTCTACATCTTCACCTTGTTGAGCAGCCCCGCCAGCTTTCCGTCATCGAACCTCTTCATCGTCGCGCTGCCCAAGATGGCGCTCATCATGGTGGGAGGCGCCGGATCCGGGGCCCTGCTCGGCGTTCTGTGGACCACCGCAGGCTTCCTGATCGCCGAGCTCGCGACCGTTGCCGCTGTCGTGCTCGCCGACTCCCATCTGCGCGCGGATGTCACAACGCTCGTCACCTATGTACTGCTCGTGGCCGTGCTGCTCTTCGACGGATTGACGCGCCGCACTGCCCGCCTTGCTCAACCGGTCATGCATTTGGCCGCGCGGGAAGACCGAACCCTTGAGCTGCGCCGCGAGCTCGAGCTACGCGCTGCAGCTCAGCTGCACGACACCGCGCTGAGCGAGTTGATCCTGATCGCGGACAGCAGGCCCGGCCCGCTCGACAAGCGCCTGATCGCGCAGATCGGACGTGAGATCACCGCGCTGAATGACCGGGATTGGCTCGTGGAGGAGCGGCAGAGTGAGCAGGATTCGCCCCTCGCGGCGACCACGCACTCCTCCGCCTGGCATTCCAGCGCGATGGCCACGGCCGTTGACGATGCACGGGCACGCGGGCTGACCGTCCGTGTCTCGGGGGACCCGGCTGCCGTGCGCGACCTGGACCCGGGTGTCGACCGGGCCATCGGCCAGGCGCTGGGCCAGTGCTTCATCAACGTGTTGCGGCACGCCGGGGTCGACGAGGCCGATGTGAGCATCGTCGTCGCGCCGGAGGACCTGACCGTGATCGTGGTCGACGACGGCATCGGGTTCGACGTGAGCACCCTCTACCCTGACGAGCCCGAGACTGAGCACTCCTCGTCCGGAGAGGGCGCCACGGCCGCCCAGTCACAGGGCATCGGGCTGCGGCACTCGGTGCGAGGACGCATCGAAGCGCACGGTGGCACGGTTGAGATCTGGAGCCGACCCGGCGTCGGCACGTCGGTGATGATGAGCGTTCCGTGGGCACGGAGCGCCGACATCGTCAGGGCGGAGAACGGCCGATGAGCCGCGCGCCCCGCCACACCGGCATCCGTCTGCCAGAGAGCATGCGCATCTCGCAGCAGAGCGTCGACCCGCTCGGGGCGCTCGCGGCCTGGCCGCTTGCCCCGATCGCGGCGGTCGCGCTCACCGCCTTCGCCGTCCTCACGACGGTGCTGCACGGCGAGCAGGTGACGAGTCCGGCGGCGGCGATCGTCGCGATCGTGTTGTGCGCGGCATCCGGTGTCGTGCACGTCGTCAACGCCAGGCCGGACCACGGCCGTTACGGGTCAGGGGCGTTCCTCCTCGTGATCGGCCTGATGGCCGCCGCGATGATCGCCCAGGTCGCCGGCACATGGGGCGCCAACCAGATGCTGCAAGACGATTTCGGGCACATCGCAGTCGGGATCATGCTGGCTGCGGCCGCACCGTACCGCCCTGCCGTGCAGATCGTCGCCGTCACCGCGTGCGCTGCGCTCATCGCGGGGCTGCTGGCGGCGGTGCAGGACCCATACTTCGCCGTCACCAACGTTCCGCTGATCGAGCGTGCCGTCGTCGGTGTCGTGCCCGTGCTCGGCCTGGGGCTCGCCAGTGCCGGATACGCCAATCAGCTGGTCAGCTCCGTGATGGCATGGCAGCGTGGGGTGGCCAGTTCGGATGCGGCGCTGGAAGGCGGGGTCTATGACGGCCTCGCCCGCACGATTCAGCAGGAACAGCTCGCGGCTCTGAGCGAGGAGGTGCTGCCCTTCCTCGCCGGGGTTGCCGCGGCCGGCACCGTGAGCGCAGATGACATCGAGCGTTCCCGACGGCTGGCGCGGGCCGTGCGGGGGAGCCTCGTGGCCGAGCTGAACCACAGTTGGCTGGAGCAGTTGCGCTCCCATGCGCCGGAATCCGCTGAGCATGCGCCGGCGTCGACGAACACCTCGGCGCAGCATTTCTCCCCGCCGACGTTGACCGTCCACGACGGGCGGCGCCGCGCCTTCCGGATGACGGGAGAACAGCGCACCGCACTGGCTGCACTGCTCAGCGAGCTGAGCACGAACGCCCGCATCGGGGCATCCGAGGTGACGATCTGGCTCGACGCGGATGCGGCCCTCCCCACGACGCGCACGAACGCCAGCATCGACATCCAGATCAGCGGGGCAGAGTCACGGGCGCGAACGATGCTGCGGCCGTATCTGAACGTGTTACGGCTCGCCTTCGAGATTGTCACGTACCGAATGGGCACGGGCGTTCTGCGCGTAAAATTCAGCTATGACCATGAACCGAGCGGAGAACGGCCCGGCGCACACGCCTGGCCTCAACCTGCCGATTCGGGTGGGGATCCTCGACGACCATGAGTTGCTGCTCGACAGCATGATCAGCTGGATCGCCGAGAACGCCCCGGAGTTCGAGGTCGTCGTTCGGGCGGAACGCTGGGTCGACCTCGTGCGCAGCGAGAACTTTCCCACCGCACTCGTTCTGATGGACTTCCAACTGGTCGAGCCGGTCTCGGTCGAAGCGCGCATTCGCACCTGTCGCGCGGCCGGGGCAGCGGTCATCGTGATGAGCGCGCTCGACCCGGCTGAGGCGAGAATCCGTGCGCTCGATGCCGGTGCGGCGGCATTCATCTCCAAGACGGAATCGATGCACGTGTTCCGCTCGATCGCCCGCGAGGTGATGGGACTCGGCCGCGTCCCGAGCGCCACGGCCATCGCGGGGGAGACGGCAGGGAGCGAGGAGCAGGCGGCGGAGTTCCTCAGGCCCAAACTCAGCAGGGGTGAGCTCGAGGCGTTGCAGCTCTACGTCGCAGGCAACACGACCGCTGCCGTTGCGCGGCTCATGAATGTGAAATACGAGACGGCCAAGACATACTTAAGGCGCGTGCGCGAGAAGTACGCCAGGGCGAATCGGCCAGCGAGCCGCCGAGCCGATCTGATTTTGCGAGCCGCTGAGGACGGGTATCTGCAGTAATGGCCAAACTCTACTTTCGCTACGGCGCCATGAACTCCGGCAAGAGCACCGCGCTCCTGCAGGCCGCGTATAACTACGAGGAACGAGGGCACGCGGTCCTGTTGGCCAAGCCGGCGGTCGACACCAAGGGCGACCTCGGCATCCTCTCGCGTCTAGGCTTCACGCGCGTGGTCGACTTCGTGCTGCCCCCGGATGCCGACGCGTACACGATCTTCCAGGAGCACCGCCGCGCGGTGCTCGCAGCGACCAATCGTGACGTGAGCTGCCTGCTCATCGACGAGGCCCAGTTTCTGAGCGAGGAGCAGGTCGATGATCTGCTCCGGATCGCGATCCTCGAGGGCATTCCCGTTCTGGCATACGGCATCCGCACCGACTTCCAGACCGTCGCATTCCCGGGCAGCCGCCGCCTGCTCGAAGTCGCGCACAGCCTCGAGGAGCTCAAGACGATCTGCCGCTGCGGCCGCAAGGCCGTGTTCAACGGGCGCAAGATCGGCGACCGCTACGTCTTCGATGGTGCACAGGTCGCCATCGACGCGACGGATGCCGTCAGCTACGAGTCGCTCTGCGGTGCGTGCTACCTGCAGGAATCGCACGGGATGCTGAACGGTCGCGCCCACGTCCCGGCGGCCGTCTGATCACGCCTGATGGAATGAGAAAGGCCGCACGGTTCTCCGTGCGGCCTTCCTCATTCACTCAGTGCGGCCCGATTTCGGGTCTCGCGCCGCCAACTTCGTGAGGATGTTCCCCCTCGCCTTCTATGGTGCCCCGATCGGTGATTCTGCGGTAGCCCATAGAATTGGGGGCAGATTCTGCGAAAACGAGGGGGAGGCAATCCTCCACTCGTGGGGTAGCTTGGCTGTGAGGATCATGAACACTTACCGCGTTGCACTCGTAGACGACCACGACATCGTGGCCAGGGGCTTTGCCGATCTCTTCGCCAGCATCCCAGGCATCACCGTCGTCGCCCTCGCCGGCACGGTAGACGAGCTCCTCGAACAGCTCTCGCGTGCGGACGAGCCTGCTCTCGACCTCGTGATCCTCGATCTGCGACTTGCCGACGGTTCGACGCCTGCCCTCAACGTGCGGCTGTTGCGCGAGGCAGGCTCGGCCGTCCTCGCGTTCACCGGCGGCGACGATGCGGCGCTGGTCCGCTCCGCCGCGCACAGCGGGGTGCTCGGAGTCGTGCGCAAGTCTGAGCCGGCGACGGTGTTGCTCGATGCTGTGCGCCAGGCCGCGTCCGGCGAACCCGTCGCCTCGACCGAGTGGGCGGCAGCGTTGGACGGCGACCCCGATCTGGCCGATGCCGGCCTGAGCGCGCGTGAACGCCAGGTGCTCTCCCTCTACGCCGCAGGGGCGAAGGCCCCGCTCGTCGCGACGACGGCCGGTGTCACCGAATCGACGGTGATCGACTACATCCGCCGCATCCGCTCCAAGTACGAGCGCGTCGGCCGACCGGCGAGCACCAAGATCGATCTCTACAAACGAGCACTCGAGGACGGCATCCTGCCGGTTCCCGGGGGCCGGAGTGCCGGGCCGCGCACGCCTCCGCGTCGATCAGCGGCGCCGGACGGTGACTGAGCTCGCCCCGCGGGTTCCCTTTCGCGAGAACTATCTGCGTCTGAAACCCGGCCCCACGCAACTCCGTCTGATGCGGATGACGGCGGGCGCGGTCGGTCTCGGGGCGCTCGTCTTCGGGGCGCTCGCGATCGGGCCGTTCTCCGAGCAACACCCAGGAGGTCCGGGGCCGGCCGCGATCCTGAGCTTCGTCGTGCTGCTCGGCCTCCCGATCGTGATCGGAGCGGTCGGCAGTTGGGCGCCGTTGCCGGTGCTGCCTGTTCTCGCGGCCTGCGAGGCCGCCGCACTGTTGGCCGTGCTCGTGCTCTGGCCGATCGTGCACGGCGGGCCGCACCACGACGGCATGCCGTGGCCGCTCGGAATCTCGGCCATGCCGATCGTCTGCATGGCCCTTGTGATGCGCGGCCTCTTCGTGTGGTGCTATCTCGGCGTCGTCGGCGTGCTCACCGTCCTCGTCACCTTCGCCGGCTCCCCTGGGCAGGAGCCGCTGCTGATCGCCGTCCAGACCGGTGTGTACGCGAGCTCATTCGCTGCGATCTTCGTCGGACTGGTGCTCGTCGGGCTGGAGAGCGCCGAGCACCTCGACCGCCTGCAGGAGGCGGAGCGCCTGAACACGGCGCGCAGTGCGGCACGTCAGGCGCGCGAGAGCGAGCGAGCGCGCTTCGACGGTCTGATCCACGACGGCGTGATCTCGACCCTGCTCATGGCCGGCCGATCGGAACGGCTGAGCGCGGATCAGGTGCGGCAGGCCGAGGACACCCTCGCACAGCTCGAGCGTATCGGCGCAGAGCCGCACCTGACCGATCTGGTGACGCCGGAGCTGCTGCTCGGCCGGCTCCGTCGGCTCGCCGCGCTGTACCGGATCCCGATTGATGTCACGCTCGTGTCTGACCGACTCACCGTACCGGCGCCGGCCGCCGAGGCGTTGCTCGCCGCGTGCGGCGAAGCTGTCCGCAACTCGATCGAGCATGCTGCGGGGGAGCCCGCGGAGCCCGTCGGCACCGCGGTGCCTGGCGACGCCGGCGCGCGTCATATTGAGCGCCGCATCGAGGTCAGGGCCAGCGACGACGCCGTCACCATCGGCGTGCGCGACGACGGGATCGGATTCGAGCCGTCGCAGGTGCGGCCGGAACGGCTGGGTGTGTCCCGCAGCATCCGCGGCCGGATGAACGAATTGCCAGGCGGCTACGCCGTCATCGATTCGCGGCCGGGCAGCGGCACCGTCGTCATGTTGGGGTGGGTGCGTCGATGACGGGCCGGGCGATGACGGATCGTTCGATGGACGGCGCTGGCCGCGCCGTGCCTGGCGCGGTCGACGTCTCCAGCCTGCTCAAGCTGCACGGGCCGCACGCCGCGATCATCCTCGCGCTGTTCCTGCTCGCGCAGGCACTGCTCGCCTTCCCCGGAGGCGGAGAGCTCAACCACACCGACGTCGCGGTCCTGGCCTTCGTGCCGTTCGGCATCGCCGCGATCTGGGTGGTGCAGCCGGCACCGGACCCACTACCGGGCCTCTGGTGCGTCGGCATCCTCGGGCTCTGCACCTTGACGGTGACCGTACTGAGCGCGCAGCCGGCGATCGCGGGCTCGCCGTTGTACCTGACGTGGCACCTCGGTGCGGTGACGACTGTGCTGTTCATGCTGATCCTCCGCGGCAGGGTGCTCTACGGGTGGCTCGGCTACGTGGGCATGGCGGCGGCGACACTGCTCTGGGCGGTGACAGGGGGCCTCGGCGCGATGGCCGGCGTTGAGCTGCTCGTTCGCCATGCAGCGACCCTTGTCGTCGGCACGGCGATCTACTTCGGTCTGCTGCGGACGGCGAAGCGGATCAGCGCGATCAACAGTCGCGCGCTGGCTGAGGCGGCCGCGGATGCCACGGCGCTCGCTGCCGAGGAGGAGCGTGTCGCGCAGCTCGCCAGACTCGACGAGATGGCCAGGCCGATGATGGAGCTCGTCGCCAGAGGGCAGCAGCTGAGCGCAGCCGAGCGCCGCGACTGCCTCATGATCGAAGCGTCGCTCCGGGACATCGTCCGAGGTCGGGCGCTGGCCGTGCCGCACGTCCTCGCCGCGGCGCGAGCGGCCAGAGAGCGCGGAGTCGAGGTGACCCTGCTCGACGACTCCGCGGCGGCGGGAACCGCGGGCGCCGTCGCCGAGCTGCTGGCCAGAGAGCTGCGCACGCTTGACTCTGGAACCCTCACCGCTCGCCTGCAGCCGGCCGGGCGCACAGAGCTGGCGACGATCGTGATCAGCCCACTCGCCGGCGATGCGCGCATGCTCATCGTCGACCGCGACGGTCGCGTGCGGTAGGTGCTGGCCGGTGCTCCTTCGGTCCCGGCTAAACTTGAGGCACCATGACCACCAGACTTGTAGCCTTCGACCTCGACGACACCTTGGCGGCCTCGAAGTCGCCCCTCGACCCCGAGATGGCGGCCGTGCTGTTGCGACTGCTCGACGTGGTCGAGGTGTGCATCATCTCCGGAGGCAACTACACCCAGTTCCAGAACCAGGTACTCGCGGTGCTCAACATCGACGATGAGCGTCGCCTGTCACGCCTGCACCTGATGCCGACCTGTGGCACCCAGTACCTGCAGTTCGCTGACGGCGAGTGGGTGCAGCGTTACGCGGAGGTGCTGAGCGACGATGAGAAGTCGCGCGCCCTGGAATCCGTTGAGCGCAACGCGCGAGCGCTCGGCTTCTGGGAGGAGCAGACTTGGGGGCCGATTCTTGAGGATCGCGGCTCGCAGATCACCTTCTCTGCGCTTGGCCAGCAGGCTCCGGTCGACGCGAAGGCGGCGTGGGACGCGGACGGCTCCAAGAAGCGCGCGCTGCGTGACGACGTCGCGGCGGAGCTCACCGATCTCGAGGTGCGCTCCGGCGGCTCCACGTCCATCGACATCACGAAGCGCGGAGTGGACAAGGCGTACGGCATGCGCAAGCTCGTCGACGCTTCGGGCATTTCGCTCGACGAGATGATCTTCGTCGGCGACCGGCTCGACGAGGGCGGCAACGACTACCCGGTGAAGGCCATGGGCGTCAGCTGCATCGCCGTGCACGGCTGGCGTGACACGGTCGGCGTGGTCGAGGGGCTGCTCGAACGCGAGCTCGCGGTCGTCTAGGAGCTCAGCCTGAGTGGCGGGCGCGTGAGCGTAGCCGCATGAACACCGCGAGCAGCGCGACGCCGAGCGCCGTGCCGAGCGTGTTGGCGAGCAGATCGGATGCCGTCGGGAAACGCGACGGGAGCGCCGTCTGAGTGAACTCGATGAGGCAGCTGACGGCGAGGCCAGATGCGATCACGAGCCACGGATGCCAGAGCGGCGCGATGAGCGGCACAAGCAGTCCGAATGGCACGAACAGCGCGATGTTCGCTGTGAACTCGAGCACGGGGTAGGCGATCTCGAACGGGATGCCCCACGCCTCTGCTGCACGCGCGATGACGGCCACGATGCCGGTGAACCGCTCGGCGTCTGGCTGCGGCGCGAACACGATCACGCACACCGCCAGGAGGTAGAGGGCGAACACGATCCGTAGGGCGCTCTGGTGGCCGTGAGCGCGCACGCGCGCCGCTGGGCGCCCTGCCGCCGTCGGAGCCGCCGTTGCCGCGTGCGTCGCTGCTGTGTGCATCGTCCCAGCGTAGAGGGCACGGTGCATCCGCGGGCTGGTACGAAGAAAGCCCCTCCCGAAGGAGGGGCTTTCTCTGCTCGATGTTCTCACATCACTGTCGGGGTAACAGGATTTGAACCTGCGACCTCGTCGTCCCGAACGACGCGCGCTACCAAGCTGCGCCATACCCCGATGACCCGAGAGCCATAGTCCGTTAGGACCTCAATAAGAATAGCGGATATTCCAGCCGCCGATTGCCACTTGGGCGTTCCTGGCCGGGAAATTTCGGCTTACGGTGCGGCGACGAGCGTCAGCAGCGTTGCCTCGGGTGGGCAGGCGAAGCGAACGGGTGCGTAGATCGACGTTCCGAGGCCCGCGGAGACGTTCAGGAACGCCGAGCGCAGCCCGTGCAGCCAGAGGCTCAGCCCCTTCGCCTTGTCGCGGGGGATGTCGCAGTTGGTCACGAGCGCACCGATCCCTGGAATGCACACCTGGCCACCGTGCGTGTGCCCGGCGAGGATCAGCTGGGCGCCGTGGTTGACGAAGGAGTTGAGCACGCGCTGGTACGGGGCGTGGACGACGCCGATCGTGGCAGTCGGGCGAGGCGCCGCGGTATCCGGGCCGTCCGGCCACTGCTCGTCGAGCAGCGGGTCCTCAGCGCGCAGTTCGTCGATGGCGCCGGTGATCAGCTCCAGTCGATCGAAATCGCGGTGCGGGTCGTCGACGCCGAAGAACTCGAGGTGTGTTCCACGGATGTCGATGGCCGCGGCCTTGTTGTTCAGATCGGTCCAGCCGAGATCGTCGAAGACCCGGTGCAGCGCGTCGATGTCGAGCGTTGCGACCGTGCGCGGTGTGCCGGACGGGCCGCTGAAGTACAGGAACGGGTTCTTGGGGGAGGGCCCGAAGTAGTCGTTGGAACCGTTGACGAAGACGCCGGGGATGCCGCGGAAGCGCTCGAGGGCGTACGCGACTCCTGGGATGCCGTCGACATGGCCGAGGTTGTCGCCGGTGTCGACGACCAGATCGGGTTCGAGCTCGGCGAGGGAGCGCACCCACTCCTGCTTGTCGCGCTGCCACGGCGCCATGTGCAGATCGGAGAGGTGCAGCACCCGCAGCGGTGCCGAGCCGGCCGGCAGCACCGGAACGGTCACCTCGCGCAGGGTGTAGCGCTTCCGCTCGACCAGGGTTCCCCAGGCGAGCGCTGCAAGACCGGCGGCCGCGACCACCGAGGTGATCGCGGCCGCCGCGCGTGAGCCTGAAGCCACTATCCGTTGCCCTTGCCGTCGTTGCCCTTGTCGTCGAACTTGCCGACGGTCAGAGTCACCGAGGCGCCGGACTTCACCGGGGTGCCGCCTGCAGGATCGCTGGCGATGACCTTGCCGTCCTGCTTCTTGTCGGTCACGGCCTGCTCAGCCTTGTTCACGGAGAATCCGCCGAGCGCACCCTTGGCGTCATCGAAGCTCTTTCCGATGACGTCGGGGAGGAGCACCATCTGGCCGTTGCTCGTGTTGACCGTGACTACCGATCCCCGAGGCGCCTCGCCGGCAGGGGTCGTTCCGGAGACCTGACCGGCCGGAAGCTCGGAGTCGGCCGGGCCGCCGTCCGCGAAGCCGAACCCGGCACCCTCGAGGATGCTCTGCGCCTCTTCCAGGCTCTTGCCGCGCACGTCGGGGACGGGAACGTAGACGGTCTTCAGCGCCCCGGCCTCGGGCTCAGCAAAGGCGTCGCCGCCGAACTTGGCATTGGCGACGGACATGATCTGCGGCCAGATGTAGTGGCGGAGTGTTGCCGCCTGTGTGTCGTTGAAGTAGGTCTTGCGCAGGTCGACGTGGCCGGAGACGTTGAACACGCCGACGACGGTTGCCGCCTTGGTGGTCGCGCCGCTCATCCAGGTGGCCTCGTTGTCGTCGGAGGTTCCCGTCTTGCCGATCATCGGGACCCAGGTGTCAACGCGGCCGCTGGAGGTTTGTCCGGTACCGCCCGACATCACCTTCTGCATGGCATACGCCATGCCGGATGCGACGGCCGGTTCGACCTTCTGCGAGCAGTTTCCGTTCGGCAGCTGCAATTCGCTGCCGTCGGCGAGCATCACCGGGCTGCCGTCGGCGTGAGTGATGCTCGCGATGGCGGTCGGCTCGCACACCATTCCGTTGGCCGCGACACCGGCGAAGGCGTTGGCCATCGTCAGCGGGGCGATCTCCTCGGTGCCGAGCACGGCGCTCGCGCCCCAGGCCAGCGGGTTTCCGTCTGCACGGTGCACGCCATAGGACTCTGCCATGTTCTTGATTCCGCAGAGGTCGAGCTGCTTGGCCATGGCGATGAAGCCGGTGTTGACGGACTTCTGCGTCGCACTCAGTGCGGTGTATGTGCCGCCGTTGCCGCCCTCGTCGTTGTTCACCGAGAAGCCGGGGAAGGAGATCGTTCCACCGTTGCAGCTGTCGCGGAAGGTTCCCCAGTCGCTACGCTTGCGGCCGTCGATACTCTCGTTGAGGGAGTGTCCCTCCTTCAGCCATTCGCCGACGGTGAAGACCTTGTAGGTTGATCCCGGCTGGAAGCCGCTTGATCCACCGTACTCAAAGTCGGTGTTGTAGTTGACGGCCGAGTACTGGGGACCCTGAGCGAGAACCTCGGTGTCCTGGCTGTAACTCTTGTTCTGCGCCATCGCGAGGATCTTGCCGGTTCCCGGCTGCACCGTTACGGCGACCGCGCCGACGTCGATGCCGTCGGCCGCCTGCGGGACGTAGGCGGCGATCGAGTTCTCGGCGGTCACCTGCAGGTCTAGGTCGAGCGTGGTGTAGATTTCGAGGCCGCCGCGCTGCAGCAGCGCCATGCGCTCGTCTTCGGTGGAGCCGAATGCCGGATTGTTTTGGATGACCTTGGTGACGTAGTCACAGAAGTAGGCCGCGCCGCCCGCCGACTGGCATCCGATCTTCGGCTCGTTGATGGTCGGAGTGATCTGCGTGGCATAGGCCACGTCGAACTGTTCCTGAGTGATCTTGTTGTGCTCGAGCATCTCGCGGATGATGTAGTCGCGCCGGAGCTTTGTTGCCGCGTAGCCGTTGGCCGCGCCGTTGTCGACGTCATCCGGTCGGTCGAGGCGGTACTCGTCAGGGCTGTTCACGATGGCGATCAGGGCCGCAGACTGCTCGATGTTCAGATCGGCTGCGTTGACGCCGAAGTAGTACTGCGCTGCCGCCTGGATGCCGTAGACGCGCCCACCGAAGTTGGCGATGTTGAGGTAGCCGAGCAGGATCTCATCCTTGGAGTAGGTCTTCTCCAGTGTGATCGCGTAGCGCATCTCCTGCAGCTTGCGCTCGGTGGAGAAGCCGGCAGCTTCCTCCCACGCCGCGTCGACTTCTTCCTGCGTCGTCGCCTTGGCCACGAGCTGTTCGAGGAGAACGTTCTTCACGTACTGCTGGGTGATCGAGGATCCACCGGACGTCGACATGCCGGGAATGACCTGGCTGGCGGCAGCGCGAAGCGTTCCCTTGAGGTCGACGCCTCCGTGATCGTAGAAGCGGGGGTCCTCGCCGGCGATAGCGGCGTCCTTGGTGATCTGGGAGACCTGATCCCAGCTCACGGACTCGCGGTTCTGGTCGTAGAAGGTCGCCAGGTGCACCGGCGTTCCTTCGTTGTTGACAGCGTAGATGTTCGAACTTTGTGCCAGCTCGCCGATCGCCAGGTAGCCGGGCAGATTCTCGAACATGTTGATCGAGCTGTTGGCTGCGACGCCGGAAACGGCGATGGCGGGGGTCACTGCTGCGGCAACGAGTACGCCTGCTACGGCACTCATTCCGACGAAGCCGAGGAAGCCCCCGAGGGCGCCACCGACCGTACGTTTTTGCTCAGACATATAGTGGAGCCTAAGGCGAAAAGCTGAAAAACCACCGTGGTCGGCCCGCGTGTGCCATGCGCGAGCCCTCCCGAGGCCCCTCATTGACCCATTCTGAAAGGCTTCCCCATGCTTCGCTGGGAATACATCACGACTCCGCTGATGATCCACAACACCGCTGCGATCCTCAACAATTGGGGGTCAGAGGGCTGGGAACTGGTGCAGATCGTCACCGGACCTGAGGGCGGGCTTGTTGCCTACCTCAAGCGCCCCGTCGGCGGTGAGACCTCGGCTGCCGCTGCCGCCGGTGCCGCCGCCGCGAGCGTCGCCGCCGCCGCATTCGAGAACAACAAGTAGAAGGACGCGCACGCCCATGTCACAGATTGAGACCCGCCTGGCCGAACTCGGCCTCGTCCTTCCGGATGTCGTCCCGCCCGTCGCGGCGTACATTCCGGCCGTCGAGCACGACGGCCTCGTCTTCACCTCAGGGCAGCTGCCCTTCGTGGCCGGTGCGCTGCCGGCCACCGGCAAGGTCGGCGACGGGCACGGTCTCGTCCCCGCTGCGGACGCGAAGGAGTACGCACGGCTGTGCGCGATCAACGCTCTGGCCGCCGTGCGCGCGCAGATCGGCTCGCTCGACCGGGTGACCCGCATCGTCAAGGTCGTGGGCTTCGTGGCATCCGACCCGGGCTTCACCGGTCAGCCCGGCGTCATCAACGGCGCAAGCGAGCTGCTCGGCGAGGTCTTCGGCGACATCGGCGTGCACGCGCGCTCGGCCGTCGGCGTCGCCGTACTCCCGCTGGACTCGCCCGTTGAGGTGGAGCTCATCGTCGCTTTCGCGTAGCGCGGCGTCATAGCGTCGCAAAACACTGAGGGGCGGATCCCGGATCAACCGGCATCCGCCCCTCAGGCGTTTCAGATCAGCGCAGCTTCGAGGTGATGATCTGCATCACCGCGGTGTCTGCGAGTGTCGTGGTGTCGCCGATCTCACGGCCCTCCGCGACGTCGCGGAGCAGGCGCCGCATGATCTTGCCCGAACGCGTCTTCGGCAATTCGTTGACGATGAACACCTCGCGCGGGCGGGCGATCGCGCCGATCTGCTGTGCCACGTGGGCGCGCAGCAGTGCGGCGATCTCGTCGGGGTCTGCGATGTCGTGCTCGTGGCTCTGCTTCAGGATGACGAAGGCCACGACGGCCTGGCCGGTCGTCTCATCGGCCGCACCGACGACGGCCGCCTCCGCCGTGAGCGGGTGGGCGACGAGGGAGGACTCGATCTCTGCCGTCGAGAGTCGGTGGCCGGAGACGTTCATCACATCGTCGACGCGGCCGAGCAGCCAGATGTCGCCGTCCTCGTCGAGGCGCGCGCCGTCGCCGGCGAAGTACTTGCCATCGAACTTGTCCCAGTAGGTCTCCTTGAACCGCTCCGGGTCGCCCCAGATGCCGCGCAGCATGGCCGGCCACGGCTCGTTGATGACGAGCAGGCCGCCGCCCTCCTCGAGCTTCTTGCCGTCGTCGTCGAGCACCTCGATCTCGATGCCGGGGATCGGAACCTGCGCGGCGCCAGGCTTCAGGTCGGTGAGGCCGGGCAGGGCGGAGATCATGATGCCGCCGGTCTCCGTCTGCCACCAGGTGTCGACGACGGGCACAGAGCCGCCGCCGATGACGTGGCGGTACCAGATCCACGCTTCGGGGTTGATCGGTTCGCCGACCGAGCCGAGCAGGCGCAGCGAGCGCAGATTGAACTCATGCGGGATCTGCCGGCCGAGCTTCATGAAGGTGCGGATGGCGGTGGGCGCCGTGTACAGGATGGTGACCTTGTACTTCTCGATGATCTCCCACCAGCGACCCTGGTGCGGGGTGTCAGGGGTGCCCTCGTAGATGACCTGGGTTGCGCCGTTGGCGAGCGGCCCATAGACGACGTAGCTGTGGCCGGTGATCCAGCCGATGTCGGCCGTGCACCAGTAGACGTCACGCTCCGGGTGCAGATCGAAGACGTTCTTGTGGGTGAACGCGGCCTGCGTGAGGTAGCCGCCGCTGGTGTGCAGGATGCCCTTCGGCTTGCCGGTCGTGCCCGAGGTGTAGAGCACGAACAGCGGCTGCTCGGCCGGGAAGGCCTTGGCCACGTGGTCGGCGTCGACGGCGGCGAGCTCGTCGTGCCACCACAGGTCGCGTCCATCCGTCCACTGCACCTCGTTGCCGCCGCGCTTGACGACGAGCACGTGGTCGACGCTGCTCTGGCCGTCTTCGAGGGCCGTGTCGACGGCGTTCTTCAGCGGGAACACCTTGCCCTTGCGCCATCCGCCATCGGCCGTGACGACGACCTTGGCCTCGGCGTCGTCGATGCGGGCCCGCAGGCTCTCCGCACTGAAACCACCGAACACGACGGAGTGCACCGCGCCGATGCGCGCAACGGCGAGCATCGAGATCACGGCCTCGGGGATCATCGGCAGGTAGATCGCGACGCGGTCGCCCGAGCGCACGCCGAGGCTGGTCAACAGGTTCGCGGCCTTCTTCACCTCAGCCGTGAGCTCGCTGTAGCTGTAGGAACGGCTGTCACCGGGTTCGCCCTCGAAGTGCAGTGCGATGCGGTCGCCGTTGCCGGCCAGGACGTGCCGGTCGAGGCAGTTGTATGCCACGTTGAGTTCGCCGTCGTCGAACCACTTCGCGAATGGCGGGTTGCTCCAGTCAAGGGTCTGCGTGAACGGCTTGTTCCAGTGCAGCAGCTCGCGGGCCTGCGTGGCCCAGAATCCGAGGCGGTCGGCCTTGGCATCGGCGTACAGCGACTCGCTGGCCACGGACTGAGCCACGAACTCGGGGCTCGGCCGGAACCGGCGGATCTCTTCGAGGCTGGTATCGATCTGGACGCTCATTGGTGAGTCCCGCTCCTTTGCGTTCCGGTTCCGGTGGCCGGTGGATTTGACGTTCCGGTGGATCGGCCAGTGCGCAGATTCGCTCTCGCAGTGCCGCCCAGTGAGAGATTACCCCCTCGCCATTGCCCAGTCGTTCCTGTGTCGTCCCGCAACTTTTTTGGGGGACAATTCTGACGGCGTGTCGGGCCGCGCGAGTCGAAGACAAGCGGAATTCCGGGCCAGTGCGTCTCGATCGAATCGGGCGGCCAAGGCGCCGCAACTTCTGGGGGCACCCACATGTGTTGCAAATCCCGTCCGGACGCGTACACTGAGATACGTCCTGCGTGAGTAGTGACATGCAGTGCCAACGATTCCCCCCAATCCGGCACTGCTGAGGCGGCACCTGTTCCCCCCAATAGGTGCCGCCCCCTTTTCGTTAAGGCCCGTGTTCGTGCGAGCGGATGCCGCGGCTCTTGTGCACAGGCGCGACGTCTGACGCGGTTGTGCACAGCCGCCGCACTCGCCCCGCCGTCGCACGCGCGGCGTCATAGCCTCGCGTCGTGGACCTTCCCTTCATCGCCGTCCCCTCGTACGAGGCTCCCGCCCCTGGCGCCGCCTCTGGTGCCGCCTCTGACACGGCCTCCCCGGGTGCCGCGTCACCCGACTCCGCCCCCTTGGACCCGCCGGAGCCGTGGCCGTCGCAGGTGCCCACCGAAGCCGAATCGTCGGACGGGCCAGCGCGCGGCGCGTTCGTGCGACGAGCGAACACGGCCGTGCTCGGCGCCCTCGCCGGCTATGCGGAGGAACCAGGAGTCACCGACCTGTTCGTGAACGGTGACGCCGGGCTCTGGATAGATCGGGGCCGCGGCGCCGAGCGGGTGCGCGACTGGGACCGCGACGAGGCGGAGGTGCGCGAGCTGGCTGTGCGTCTCGTCGCCGTCGGCGGGCGACACATCGATGAGGCGACGCCGTGCGTCGACGTGCGCCTCGGCGACGGCATCCGGGTCCACGCCGTGCTGCCACCGGTATCCAGCACCGGGACGCTGCTCTCGGTGCGGTTGCCGCACGCGGACGGCTTCACGCTCGCCGAACTGGAGCGGGCCGGAATGTTCGCGGAGCCGGGCGCGGCAGCCGGGCAGACCCCGGCGGCCGAGACCCGGATCGGCGCGCGCCTGCGCCGGGCCGTCCACGCGCGCGAGAACCTGCTCGTGACCGGGGCGGCTGGCTGCGGCAAGACGACGCTCCTCGCCGCGCTGCTGGCCGAGGCGGCGCCTGGCGAACGCATCGTGACGATCGAGGATGTCGCGGAACTGCGCATCCGCCACCCTCACGTCGTCGGGCTCGAGGCGCGGCAGGCGAATCTCGAGGGGGCCGGTCGGCTCGGGCTCGACAGCCTGCTGCGCGAGGCCCTGCGCATGCGGCCGGACCGGCTGGTCGTCGGGGAGTGCCGCGGGAGCGAGATCCGGGAACTGCTCGCCGCGCTCAACACGGGCCACGACGGTGGCGCCGGAACGCTGCACGCCAATTCGCTCGCCGATGTGCCGGCCCGCTTGGAGGCGCTCGGGTCCCTGGCCCGGATGAGCGCGGAGGCCGTCGCGCGGCAGACGGTGAGCGCCATCGGCCTGGTGCTGCACCTGGAACAGCACGGCGGTGTGCGCCGACTGGCGGCACTGGGCCGATTCGTGCTCGACGACCGCGGCCGCCTGCTCGTCGTGGACGATGGGGAGGACGAGGCGACCGCGTGAGGCCCGTCGACCCACCGATCGAATCGGTCGCCGCGCTGGCTCAGCGGCTCGCCGTCTTGTTGGCGGCCGGTGTTGCCCCGCACACCGCCTGGACCTACCTGGACGAGGCAGGCGCGGATGCCGCAGGCGCGAACGGCGCCGACACTGCCGGCACGGCCGCGGCGCGGGGTCGGTGGCATCCGCGACGCCTGCCGCTCTGGAACGGGCGGGACGACCCGGCGCGGGTCGCGGAGCTGAACGCGCTGGCACTGCGCGCCGCCTCACGGGCCGCCGCCCGCGGCGGGAACATCGCCGAGGCGCTCCGTGACGCCGTCACGGGGGAGGCGAGCCACGCTGCCCCCGTGACACCGTCTGGGCGACGGGCGGCCGCTGCCTGGTTGGCGTTGGCCGCGGCCTGGGCCGTCGCCGGGGAGGCGGGGGCGCCGCTCGCCGCGACGCTGCGTGGGCTCGCCGCGACCTTCCGTGATCAGGCGCGGCTCGAGCGCGATCTCGCGGCGGCGCTCGCCGGGCCACGCGCCACCGCGCGGCTGGTCGGCGCAATGCCGGTGATCGGGGTGCTCTTCGGTGCCCTCCTCGGTTTCGACACGGTCGGCACGCTGTTCGGCACCGTGCCTGGGCTGATCTGTCTGGCGCTCGGCGGGGCGCTGACGCTCGCCGGCGCCGGCTGGAGCCGGGCTCTCGTACGGCGCGCGGCGGGCGCGCACGACGACGGGCTGATGCTGGAGCTCACCTCGATCGCGATGTCTGGCGGCATGTCGACCGAGCGCGCCCGCGCGCTCGCCGAGGGAGCCGCGCGGCGCTTCATGATCCAGAACGCCGCAGGCACGCGGGCGATCGACGGCGTGCTCGCCCTCTCACGCCGGGCGGGTGTGCCCGCGGTGGAGCTGCTGCGCAGCGAGGCGACTCAGGCGCGTCTCCGGTCGCGCAGCGCGGGGGAGCAACGGGCGGCGGGGCTCGCGGTCACACTGATGATCCCCCTCGGCCTCTGTGTGCTTCCGGCATTCATGCTCGTGGGTGTGCTCCCGCTGCTCATCGCCGTTCTCTCCTCCACACTCGGCACGTTCTGAACCGCTCTCCACAGATTCCGTGCCGCACGGCACGACGATCGGCGGCGGAACATGCTGGAACTGCTCGCGCCAACGGCCGCACCTCGAGGGGTGCGAAAGGAGAGACTCATGACTGACACACTCGCGCAGACAGAGGTTGCCACAGGCCGGGGTCGGCACGCTGGCCCGTTCCTGGATGCGGTGGATTCCGCGCCGCCGCCCGGCACCCTTGTCCTGGCCCGTGCCGCACGCCACCGCAAGGTCGTCGGCGATGGCTCGTCGGAAGGACCGCCAGCACTCCGCCACCGTCTATTGCGCCGGGTGGCGGGGGAGCGCGGAGCAGCGACCGCCGAGTACGCCGTCGCGACGATGGCCGCCGTCGGCTTCGCCGGCCTCCTGGTCGTCATCCTCCGGGGAGACGAGGTGCGCGGAATCCTCATGGAACTCGTGCGCAATGCGCTCACCGTTGGCTAGCACCGAGCGTGGCAGCGTCACCGCCGAGTTCGCGGTGCTGCTTCCCGCACTTCTGCTCGTGTTGGCGCTCTGCCTCGGCGCCGTCCAACTCGTCGGCCAGCAGTTGCGGCTGAGCGACGCAGCGGCCGACGCCGCGCGTGCGGCCGCACGCGGCGACGACCCCGCCCGGGTGGCGGCAATCGTCTCGCGTGCCGTCCTCGGCGCGGATCTCAACCTCAGCACGCAGGGAGAATTCGTCTGTGCCGAACTCGGCAGCAGCCCTGCAGGCGGCCTGGCCCCGTTCGGCGTCCGACTGACGGCATCCTCGTGTGCGCTGGCCGGTGGTTTGTGACTGGCCGTGGCCGGCATCGATTCGGGTCGCTGCCGCCGGGCGATCGTGGCGACCGCGGCTCAGGCACGGTCCTGACGCTCGCGGTTCTCGGCGCCACCGTTGGCGTCGTCCTCACCCTGATCCCGGTGACTGGGGCCTTCGTCGCCAGCCAGCGGGCGGCGAACGCCGCGGATGCCGCCGCCCTCGCTGCCGCCGATGTCGCGTCCGGCGCGGTGCCCGGCGTCGCCTGCCAACTGGCGACCGTGGCCGCGAGCCTGAATGGTGCGGTGCTCGACGGCTGCGAGCTCAACGGCGCGGTTGCACTCGTCAGCGTCAGCACCAGCTGGTGGGTGTTCTCGCTCAGCGCGAGCGCCAGGGCGGGCCCTCCCGGCACGCCGTGACCCGGTGCGCGGACCGAAGCGCGGCGAACCCCGGCACACCGAACACGGGTCAGCGCGGAAACGACGGCATCGCCTACTTGAACTCCGTTCCGCGAAAGCGATACTCTGCGGCGATGGGGCTCGCCGGAATCCCCGGCGAATGAGGGAACCCATGGCAACTCGAGCAACGCCCCGCTTTCGGCGCATCGCCGCACTCACCGCAGGGGTGGCCGCCGCCGCGCTGGCGCTGAGCGGCTGTCTCCAGCTGATGCCCCAGGACGGCACGACACCCCGCCCCGAGCTGACGGTCGTGCCGGACACGGAGGGGGTCGCAGCCGATCTGCTCCCGTTCTACGAGCAGACGCTGGACTGGACCGCGTGCGACGGCACAGCGGAATTCGAGTGCACGTATGTGACCGCGCCACTGGACTGGGACAACCCGGGCGCCGGCGACATCCGGCTCTCGATCGTGCGGCACCTCGCGACCGAGACACCGCTGGGATCGCTGCTGACGAATCCAGGTGGTCCAGGCAGTAGCGGCGTCGACATGATCATCGACGGCCTCGAGTACGCCGTCGGCGCTGAGCTCGTCGAGAACTACGATGTTGTCGGCTTCGACCCGCGCGGTGTCGGTGGTTCCACCGCGGTGAGCTGCTTCGACGCGGCCGGCATGGACGCCTACCTCTATGACATCCCAGACGCTCCGCGGAACACCCCGGAGTGGGAAGCCGAACGGATCGCACTCGACCAGAGCTTCGCCGACGCCTGCGAGGCGAACAGCGGCGGCATCCTGCCCTTCATCACGACGGCCAACTCCGCGCGGGACATGGATCTGATCCGCGCGGTGCTCGGCGACACGAAACTCAACTACCTCGGCTACTCCTATGGCACGTTCCTCGGCGCGACGTACGCTGAGCTGTATCCGCAGAAGGCCGGACGCCTCGTGCTGGACGGCGCGATCGACCCCGCCATTCCCGGCCTCGACGTCAGCACGACGCAGGCGCTCGGCTTCGAGTCGGCGCTCCGCGCTTACATGCAGTACTGCGTCGATTCGGACGTCTGTCCATTCGACGGCACAGTCGATGAGGCGATGGCCGAGCTGGGCGCGCTGCTCGCCAGCGTCGACCGCACGCCGTTGAAGAACGATGACGGCCGCTACCTCGGCGCGGATTCGCTCGTGACGGGGATCATCGCGGCCCTGTACTCCGATGAGAGCTGGGACTACCTGACGGATGCGCTGACCGGCACGGTGCACGGCGATCCGTCCGGCGCGTTCGCGCTGGCGGACTTCTACAACGGCCGCGATGGCGGCGTCTACCTCGACAATTCCAGTGAGGCCTTCCGTGCATACAACTGCATGGACTACCCCCTCGAGGTCGATCAAGCGGCCGAGGACGCGGCGACGCAGAAGATCGCGGCGGGCGCTCCGACGATCGCACCGTACTGGGCCGGCCCAGACCAGTGCCTCGGCTGGCCATACCCGCCGACGGGCACGCGCGGCGAAATCCACGCCGCCGGTGCCGGTCCGATCCTTGTCGTCGGAACGACCAACGACCCGGCGACGCCGTATGAGTGGGCCGTGTCACTGGCCGACCAGCTCGAGGAGGGTGTGCTGATCACCCGGGTCGGCGAGGGGCACACCGGCTACAACAAGGGCAACGGCTGTGTGGATGACGCCGTCGAGGCGTTCTTCCTCGACGACGCGGTGCCGGAGGACGGACTGCGCTGCGAGTGATCCGGCTGCCTAGTTGAACAGGGTCTCGCGGTAGCGGTACTCGACGGCTGTCGGGCGCTCGCCGGCATCCCCGGCGAACTCAAGCCCGCCGGCGCGCGCATAGGAGAAGCGCTTGTCTCCGGCCTCCGCGGGGATCTCGATCAGGGGCTGCGGGTCGCCGGATTCCAGAAACGAGGTGCTGATGGTCTTGCCCTCGAGCGGCCCATCAATGAGTTTCGCGGTGTAGCCGCGTGCCTGAGTCGTGTCCATGCACGCCATTGTGCTCCCTTTATAGGGAAGCGCAAGGGGGTGGCGTCGCGGGGCAAGGCTTGACGGCACGCGCATGAGCATGGCTCAATTAGGCACGCACTCGGCGTCTATGTGTATGGTGTGGCTTGGCAGGCCTACAGGCCGCCGATCACACGGTGCAGGATTCGCTGGGGGCGCGACACATCCGCACGTACTCAAAAGAAACAAGAGGAACCTGGTGCCGGGCACGAAAAAACTGGTCATCGTGGAGTCTCCGAACAAGATGAAGTCGATCTCTCAGTACCTGGGCGACGGCTATGAGGTCTTGGCTTCGGTGGGCCACATTCGCGATCTGATCGAGCCCAAGAACCTGCCGGCCGAACTCAAGAAGGGTTCGCTCGGCAAGTTCTCCGTCGACGTCGAGAACGGCTTCGAGCCGTACTACGTCGTCTCCGACGCCAAGAAGAAGACCGTCGCCGAGCTCAAGCGCGCGCTGAAGGATGCCGACGAGCTCCTGCTCGCAACTGATGAGGACCGCGAGGGTGAGGCCATCGCCTGGCACCTGCTCCAGGTCCTGCAGCCCAAGGTCCCGGTCAAGCGCATGGTGTTTCACGAGATCACCAAGGACGCGATCCTCGCCGCAAAAGACAACACCCGCGAGCTGGACACCGCGCTCGTCGACGCGCAGGAGACCCGCCGCATCCTCGACCGTCTGTACGGGTACGAGATTTCCCCCGTGCTCTGGCGCAAGGTCGGCCCCGGCCTCTCGGCCGGCCGCGTGCAGTCGGCGGCCACCCGCCTCGTCGTCGACCGCGAACGCGAGCGTCTCGCCTTCACCGCCGCCGGCTACTGGGACCTGAGCGCGATCCTCAGCACCGCTGTCGATTCCGACGACTCGGCCTCGAACTTCTCCGCCCGCCTCGCCCGTCTGAACGGCGAGCGCGTCGCCAGCGGTCGCGACTTCGACGACAACGGTGCCCTGAAGAGCAGCGCGACCGTGCTCGACGAGGCCGCAGCCACCGCGCTGCAGGCCGCCCTGCAGCAGCCGGGCGTTGCGCTGACCGTGAGCAAGGTCGAGTCGAAGCCGTACTCGCGCAAGCCGGCCGCTCCGTTCACGACCTCCACGCTGCAGCAGGAGGCCGCGCGCAAACTGCGCTTCTCGGCCAAGCAGACGATGAGCGTCGCCCAGTCTCTCTACGAGAACGGGTACATCACCTATATGCGTACCGACTCGCCCTCGCTCTCGCAGCAGGCAATCAACGCTGCGCGCGCCCAGGCCACCGCCCTCTACGGCGCCGACACGATCCCGGACAAGCCGCGCCTCTACACGGGCAAGAGCAAGAACGCGCAGGAGGCGCACGAGGCGATCCGCCCGTCCGGCGACACCTTCCGCACCCCGGCCTCGCTGGCCAGCTCGCTCCGCGGCAACGACTTCAAGCTCTACGAGCTCATCTGGAAGCGCACCGTCGCCTCGCAGATGGCCGACGCCAAGGGGCAGACCGCCTCGGTGACGATCGTCGCGGGGCCGACCGGTGAGTCGGAGAACCCGAAGGCGTCGAAGGCGATCGCCGAGTTCACGGCATCCGGAACCGTCATCACCTTCCGCGGTTTCCTGCACGCCTACGAGGAGAGCCGCGACGAGGAGCGCAACGCGCCGAGCGAGCCGAGCGAGTCGAAGCTGCCCCCGCTCAGCGAGGGCCAGAAGCTGAGCTTCGCCGAGCTCAGCGCCAACGGCCACGAGACCAGCCCGCCCCCGCGCTTCACGGAGGCCAGCCTCGTCAAGCGGCTCGAGGAGCTCGGCATCGGTCGCCCATCGACCTTCGCCTCGATCATCTCGACCATCGTCGACCGCGGCTACGTGACCCCGCGCGGTACGGCGCTCGTGCCCAACTGGATCGCCTTCTCGGTTGTCCGGCTGCTTGAGGAGTACTTCGGCGACCTCGTCGAGTACGACTTCACCGCCGAGATGGAGGGCGACCTCGACCACATCGCCGCCGGTGAGGCCGACCGCGTCGACTGGCTGAACAGTTTCTACTTCGGTTCGGACAAGCACAGGGGTCTGCGCCAGGTCATCGACAACCTCGGCGAGATCGACGCGCGCGGCATTAACTCGATGCCGATCACCGACGACATCACCCTGCGCATCGGCAAGTACGGCCCCTACCTTGAGGTCGCTGAGCCCGGTGCCGCACCGGATGCCACGCCGCGGCGTGTGAACCTCCCGCTCAACCTGGCCCCGGACGAGCTCACCCCCGCCAAGGCGCGCGAGCTCGTCGACGCCCCGGTCGTGACCGACCGCGTGATCGGCATCAACCCCGAGAACGGCAAGGAGATCGTCGCGAAGGACGGCCGATTCGGCCCCTACGTCACGGAGCTCGAGCCGACTCCGGAGGTTGTGGCCGACGCCGCGACGGGTGAGGTCATCGAGACCGCCGCAGCGGACGCCGCGGCACCCGCAGCCAAGCCGGCGGCCAGGAAGAAGCCGGCAGCCAAGAAGGCCGCGGCCGTCAAGCCGCGCACCGCCTCCCTGTTCAAGTCGATGGACCTCGCGACGATCGACCTCGAGACCGCGCTGCGCCTGCTGTCGCTGCCGCGCGTCGTTGGCGTCGACCCGGAGACGGGCACCGAGATCCTGGCGCAGAACGGCAAGTTCGGCCCGTACCTCAAGAAGGGCACAGACACCCGCTCGCTCACCAGCGAGGACCAGATCTTCGACATCGATCTGGCCGGGGCGATCGAGCTCTACGCCCAGCCCAAGTACGGCGGACGTGCCGCGTCGAGCGCGCTGCGCGAGTTCGAGGCCGACCCGGTCAGCGGCAAGCCGATCAAGGTGAAGGACGGCCGCTTCGGGGCCTACGTCACCGACGGCACGACGAACGCGACGATCCCGAAGAGCGAGACGGTCGACGACCTCACCTTCGAGCGCGCGGTCGAGCTGCTGCAGATCAAGCGCGACAAGGGTCCGGCACCCAAGAAGACGGCGGCCAAGAAGGCGCCGGCCAAGAAGGCCGCGGTCAAGAAGCCCGCCGCCAAGAAGCCTGCCGCAGCCAAGAAGACGGGCGTCGCGACGTCGACCGCACGCTCTGAGGCGGCCAAGAAGGCCGCGGCGACGCGCGCAGCCAACAAGGCCGCAGCCGCTGCGGCCGGAGCGGGCGAGTGACGGACGGGCCTGCCCCGCTGGGTGAGCCTGTCCCGCTGGTTGAGCCTGCCCCGCTGGTTGAGCCTGGCGAAACCCCCGGGATCTTCATCACGCTCGAGGGCGGTGACGGCTCAGGCAAGTCGACGCAGGCCGAGCTGCTCGCGGCGTGGCTGGGCGAGCAGGGTCGCACGGTGATGCGCACCCGCGAACCGGGCGGCACGGAGGTCGGTGTCGAGATCCGGGAGATCGTGCTGCACCACCGCGGGCACATCGCCGCGCGGGCCGAGGCGCTGCTCTACGCAGCCGACCGTGCCCACCACATCGAGACGGCCGTGCGTCCGGCGCTCGCCCGCGGCGAGGTCGTCATCCAGGACCGTTACATCGACTCATCCGTGGCCTACCAGGGTGCCGGGCGGGTGCTCGGCGGCGACGAAGTGCGCCAGCTCTCGCTCTGGGCGGCCGAAGGGCTGCTCCCCGACCTCACCGTGCTTCTCGACCTCGACGAGACGGTGGCGCGGGGCCGGCTGGATGCCGCGCAGAAGCGCTTCGACCGGCTCGAGGCCGAGAAGGGTGCATTCCACGCCCGCGTGCGTGAGGCGTTCCTGGGGCTGGCCGCGGGGGAGCCGGAGCGCTTCCTCGTCGTGGATGCCGCCCTGCCCGTTCAGGAGATCGCGGCGCTCATCCGCGCCCGCGTCGCCACGCTGCTCGAGTAGGACCGCACGGTCCGCCGGCGTCCTCGGGCGTCGGCGGCCGACGGTACCCTTGAATGGTGACGGTATGGAGTGAGCTGACGGGGCAGGCAGAGGCCATCGCGCTGTTCCGCGCCGCCGCAGGCTTCCAGCCGGGCGCGTCCGCAGACGCTGAGCGTGCCACAGCGGATGCCACGGCATCCGGGCCGCAGAACCAGATGACGCACTCCTGGTTGATCACGGGCCCGGCCGGTTCCGGCCGCTCGAACCTGGCATACGCCTTCGCCACGGCGCTGCTGAGCGGCAACCCGGACGGCGACGATGCGACCGCGGCGCAGGTCGCCGCGCGCAGCCACCCCGATCTTCAGGTGCTCACCACCGAGGGCGTCATCATCAAGATCGCCGATGTGCGCGAGACGGTGCGGCGTTCGCACTACTCGCCCTCGGTCGGCCGCTACCGCGTGATCATCGTCGAGGACGCCGACCGCATGGCCGAACACGCCTCCAACGTGCTGCTGAAGGAACTCGAGGAGCCGCCGGAGCGCACCGTGTGGATCCTCTGCGCGCCGAGCGAGGCCGATCTGCTGCCCACGATCCGCTCGCGGGTGCGCAGTGTTCGACTCCGCGTCCCGAGCGTCGCGGATGTCGCCGAGCTGCTGGTGAAGCGCAACGGCGTCAGTGCCGAGCTGGCCGAGCGGGCGGCCCGCGAGGCGCAGAGCCACATCGGCATGGCGCAGCGTCTGGCCACCAGCGCGGAGGCGCGCGACCGCAGACACGAGACGCTGGTGACCGCGCTCAACGTGCGCACCGTGTCGAATGCGGTGATGGCCGCTGCACGATTGATGGCGATCGCCGGCGACGACGCGGAGGCGATCACGCTGCAGCGGGACGCCGCCGAGCGAGAGCACACACTGCGTTCGCTCGGCATCGCCCCCGGTCAGGCCATCCCGCCGGCCCTCCGTGGCCAGATCAAGGCGCTCGAGGACGACCAGAAGCGGCGGGCGAAACGGAGCCTGCGGGACGGAATCGACCGGATCCTCGTCGACCTCTCCTCGCTGTACCGCGACGTCATCATGCTGCAGCTGGGGCGAACGGATGCCGTCATCAACCGCGAACTCGGCGGCAAGCTCGACGAGGCCGCCTCCCGCAGCTCGCCGGCGGAGACCCTCGCAACGCTCGACGCGATCACGATCGCCAGGCACCGCATCGAGGCGAACGTCGCACCTGTGTTGGCGCTCGAGGCGATGCTCGTGTCGTTCCGGCGGCCCTGATCGCAGACACCCGGCCCCGGGCCGCACCCCGTGGTCCCCACCCAGCCGCCACGCCACCCACAAGCCAACCCAGGAGAGAGTGAAGACGTTGACGATTGCCCCAGGCTCTTCCCCAGCCAGCACCGCGCAGCGGAGCCGCAGGCGCCGCGTCGGCGCCGTGGTGGCCGGCGCCATCGTCACCGTGCTCACGCTCTCCGGCTGCGTCACCGCGTTCCTGCCAGAACCACCGCCGGCCACCTCGACGCCGACGGGGGAGGACGTCGCCGAGGCGCTCCAACCGTTCTACTCGCAGCGGGTGAGCTGGAGCGGCTGCGGGGGCGGCATGCAGTGCGCGACCGTCGAGGCTCCGCTGGACTGGGCCGAGCCGGCATCCGGATCCATCGAGCTGGCCCTCGTGCGGCAGCCCGCCCTGGGCGAGAAGATCGGCTCGCTGCTCGTCAACCCGGGCGGTCCGGGCGGCTCCGGCTACAACTTCGTCAAGGACTCGGTCGACTACGCCACCGATGAGCGCCTGCAGGAGCGCTTCGACGTCGTCGGCTTCGACCCGCGCGGAGTCGGGCGATCCACCGGTGTGAGCTGCTACGACGCCGCCGGCATGGACGAGTACCTCTACGGCGTCAGCACGAACGAGCGCGGCAGCGACGCGTGGATCGCCGAGATGACCGAATCGGCCACGAGCTTCGGTGCGGCGTGCGCCGACGGAACCGGCCCCCTGCTCGCCCAGGTCGGCACCGAGAACGCCGCGCGCGATCTCGACCTGCTGCGCGCGGTTCTCGGCGACGAGAAGCTGTACTACCTCGGATACTCCTACGGCACGTTCCTCGGCGCCGTCTACGCGGAGCTGTTCCCCGGCAAGACCGGGCGGCTCGTGCTCGACGGTGCGATCGACCCCTCGACGAGCAACTTCGAGGTCACCAAGACGCAGGCGCAGGGCTTCGAGAGTGCGCTCCGGGCCTATCTGAGCTCCTGCCTGCAGAGCAACGAGTGCCCGTTCGACGGCACCGTCGAGAGCGGCATGAAGACCGTCGGAGCACTGCTCGACTCGGTCGACGCGAGCCCGATCCGGGCGGTAGATGGGCGCGAGCTGGGCGGCAGCACCCTATTCACGGCCATCATCTACCCGCTCTACGACGCCAACGCGTGGGGCATGCTCAGCGACATGTTCGAGAGCGTCATGCACGGCGACGCCGAGATGGCATTCGAGTTCGCCGACGCCTACAACGGGCGCAACGCTGACGGCTCGTACAGCGACAACTCGACCGAGGCGTTCATGGCGGTGAACTGCATGGACTACCGCTACAACGCCGACCCCGCTCTCATGCGGGAGCAGGCGGCGGTCATGGATGAGGCGGCGCCCGTGATCGGACGGTACATGTCGTACGGCGACATCGGCTGCGCGAGCTGGCCGTACGCATTCCAGGGTGAGCGCGGCGAGATCCACGCACAGGGCTCAGCCCCTCTCCTCGTGATCGGAACGACCAACGACCCTGCGACGCCCTATGTCTGGGCCGAGGCGTTGGCCGAGCAGCTCGAGAACGGGCACCTCGTGACGTACAAGGGCGAGGGCCACACCGCGTACAACAAGTCGAACGAGTGCATTGCCGACACGGTTGACGACTACCTGATCGACGGGACGGTGCCGGCGGCCGACCCGATGTGCTGAGCCGGACGGCGCCTGGCCGACGGGCCGAGCGAGGGCTGATGCGCTGAGCCGACGCTGAGGTATGGTGTGGCGATGGAGCACGCGTGAGCGCCCAGAATGCGAACGGTCGCCCAGCGGTCACGATCGCCGTCATCATCCCGTCGCGCAACGACGCTCCGATGCTGGCCGTCTGCCTGGCCCACCTGGCCGCCCAGACCCGCCAGGCCGACCAGATCATCGTCGTCGACAACGCCAGCACCGACGACACGGCTGCCGTCTGCGCCGCGGCCGGTGTTCGCCGGATCTACTGGCCGGAGGTGGGCGTCGCCGGGGCGTCTGCGCACGGCTTCGACGCGGCGGATGCCGGCATCCTGGCCCGGATCGATGCGGACTCTCGCCCGGCGGGAGACTGGCTGGCCCTGGTCGAGTCTGCGCTCGGCGACGCACCGACGCTGACCCTGCTCACCGGCCCAGGCGACTTCTACGGCGGGCCCAAGGTTGTGCACTGGTTGGGGCGGACGCTGTACCTCGGCGGCTACTTCCACGTGGTCGGATTCCTGCTCGGACACCCGCCGGTGTTCGGCTCCAACTACGCGATGACGGCCGATGTCTGGGCGCGGATCGGGCCGGCGGTCGTGCGTGACGTGCCGGGCATCCACGACGACCTCGACGTCTCCTATCTGGTGCGCCCAGACATGGAGGTGCGTTTCGATCCGACGCTGCGGATGCCGGTCTCTGCCCGCCCGTTCCGCAGTTGGGGTGCGCTCGGGCATCGCCTGGGCAAGGCCTGGCTGACGTTCCGACACGAGTTCCGTGCGGAGAGACCGCTCCGGCGGCGGCGGGCACGGCGCGAGTGGGCGCGCAGCCACCGCGATCACGGCTGACCGGGGAGCCGCTACGGCTCGGCCGTGGCGTAGAGCGCGACCAGGTCGCGGCACAACTGGTGCGGTGCGGTCTCGCACGGGCTGTGACCGGCCGGGTACACGGCGAACTCGGCCCCGAGCGAGCGGGCGAACTCGGCGTGCAGCGCCGTCGGCCAGAGATCGTGTTCGCCGACCGCGACGAGCTTGGGCAGGCCGGCGCGCACCAGCGGAACGCTGATGTCGGGGTTGCGCCGCATCAGATCGATGATGTCGCGCACCGAGTCGCGTCGGGTGAGCGCGAAACGCTCCCGGACGAAGCGCAGACGGCCGGGCGAGACGGGGACGAGGTTGCGCCGGATGCCCCACATCATCAGTGCCGCCCCCACCCGGGCGTTGGCGAGCCCGGTCGCCGGACCGATCCTGCTGATGCCGCGGAAACTCTGGCCGGACAATGGTGGGCAGCTGAGCAGGGTCAGGCTGGCGAAGCGATCCGGGTTCCGGGCGAACGCCAACCCGGCGACCACGCCGGCAAAGGAGTACCCGATGACGTGGGTGGGGCGACCGAGCTGGCGGAGCACAGCCAGGAGGTCGTTGACGAAGAGCTCGTGGTCGTAGTGCGCCTGGGGCGGCGTCAACGTCTCCGGCCCGGCGGCGGCCGACTGATACTGCCCGGCCAGGTCGAAGCTGATCGTGAAATAGCCGGCGGCGGCCAGGAGCGGCATCATGAGCACGAAATCCTCCTTGGACCCCGTCGCCCCCGGCACCAGCAGCACGGGCGGCGCCGCCTCGTCGCCGCAGCTGATCATGGCCAGCGGTCCGCTCGGCGCGGCGAATGTCGTCGCGCGGACGTCCGGCGGCAGCACCGACCAATCGAAATCCTGCAGCGCGGCGTCTGCCAGGGCCGCGGCATCAGCCTGCTGCTCCCCGGCGACATGCGCCGACCCGCCGCGGGGGTGCTCGTCGTCGGCCCACTCGGCTGGACTGCCCACGGTCACCTCCGGTTCGCATCGGGAGAGTTACCAAGAATGCTAGACCTTCACCGTCACCGCCGTGATGAAGGCCTGCAGGCGCCGGTAGACCTCCTGCGACTCCGGGTAGCGGAAGTTCTGCTGCCAGGTGTGCTCGGTGTTCGCGCTGCCCCAGCCGTAGACGAGCGTGTCGACGTGCACGCCGTGTTCCCGCAGCCGGGCGATCAGGTTCATGTTGGACGCGTAGAAGAAGTCGCGTTCGGATGTCGTGATGAACACGGGCGGGCAGCGCGAGTCGAGCCATTCGATCGGTGACATGAAGTGCGCGGCCTCGCGCAGCCGGTGGCGTCGCTGCGCGGGCGTCGAGCCGCTCGGCGCCGTGCTCTGCGGGAGGAGCATGCGGATGAAGTTCAGGCTCATCACGAAGCCCTTGTCGAAGAACACGGAGAAGTCCACGATGCTGCAGTGCTGGACAAGGCCCTTCAGCTGTGCGGCAGGCACAGCAGGAACCAGTCCGTGGTGCTCGGCCAGCTCCGGCTGGAAGCTCGCCGCGGTCATCAGCGCCGAGATTTGTCCGCCGGCCGAATCGCCGCCGAGCACGATGCGCTGTGCGTCACCGCCGTAGCCGTCGATCTCCGCGCTCACCCAGCGCAGTGCGGCGTTGGCGTCCTCGAGCACGTGGCCGAGGTGGAAGTGGGGCGCCATCCGGTAGTTGACGTTGACGACGACCACGCCGCCAGCAGCCTGGCGGGCGCAGTACTTGGTGAGGGAGGCCTTGTCGCCGGAGGTCCAGCCGCCACCGTGGAAGTACACGTAGACCGGCAGGGCGCCGCCGTGTTCGGGTGTGTGATCGGCCGCGGCGTCCGGGGCCATCACGTCGAGGCGGTGCGAGCGGATGCCGTCGCCGACGAAGTCGATGTCGTGCCAGTAGCGGACGCCGGTGATGGGCTCGGCGTTGAAACGGCGCAGCTCGCCCGGGCTGACGGCGCGCATGAGCAGGCGCCAGACCCAGACGGGCACACGGCGCAACACGCCTCTGGCACGGCGGCCGACGGCGAACACGCCGCTCGGATCCGCCCGACCCCGTTCAACCACGCACACACGGTACGCCGGTGCGCTGGGATTGCGCTCAGCGTTCGCTGGGACCCGGCGGCGTCCTGTCGCCAGCGACGACGGAGCGCATGAACGCGCCGAGCTCGTCGGCGATCAGGCCCGGTTCCTCGAAGGCGAGGAAGTGGCCTCCACGGCCCGGGCTCGAGTAGTGACGGATGTCGCTGGCTGCCCGTTCCGCGATGGAGCGCACGAAGCCGGCCATTCCCGGTTCATGGCTGACCGTGACCGCGACGGGCACGGTGATCGTCGCGCGCGGCGCGTTGTGCGGGTAGTCCAGATACTGGCGGAAGGAGGTGCCGATGCATTCCGTCGCCCAATAAAGGGTCAGGATTGTGCACAGCGTGTCCTTGTCGAATCGCGACTCCAGGTCGCCACCGCAGTCGCTCCAATCCCGATACTTGTCGATGATCCAGGCGGCGAGCCCGGCCGGCGAGTCTGCGAGTGCGGCCGCGATCGTGTCTGGCCGTGTGCCCATGATCCCGCTGTACCCGGAGTCCCGCTCGTCGTAGAGCGCGTCAGCATCGAGGAACGCCTGCTCCTCCGGCGTGATCGGCTCCGCATCGAAACTCGCCGGAAACGGCCCATGGATCATGTGCAGCCCGGCGACGTGCTCGGGGTGCACGGTGGCGAGCCAGCTGCTGGCCACTCCGCCGATGTCACCGCCGAAGGCGAAGTACCGCTCGTAACCGAGGGTCTCCGTCATCAGCAGGTGGAACTCCTCGGCGATGCTCGCGCGGGTGAGGGGGCCCTGCGGCAGCTCGGAGAAGAGGAAGCCGGGCAGCGAGGGGATGACGACGTCCACATCCAGCAGCTCCAGCAGCGGCAGCATCTCGATGAAGCTGCTCGGCCACCCGTGCGCCAGCAGTACCGGTGGCCGGGTCGGGTCGCGCCGCACGTGCACGAAATGCAGTCCACGCTCGACGAACTGCGGATAGGCGTTGAGCCGGGCCTCGGCCGCCGACCAGTCAAAGTCGTTCGCCCAGTAGTCGAGCAAGGACCGCAGGTAGTCGGTGTCGGTCCCGGCCTCCCAGTCGCTGGCGCTCGGCGCCGTGTATCGGGTGTTGCGCAGCCGGGAACGCAGATCCTCGAGCACGTCGGACGGGACGGAGATGGTGAAGTCGGCCATGCTCTGACGATAACGTCCGGCTGTGCCGACGGCCGTCAACCCGTCCATCGCCGAAGTAAAGAAAAGGGCCAGGATCCGTGTGGATCCTGGCCCTTGTCGCTGGGGCCGCCTGTGGGAATCGAACCCACGACCTTCTCATTACGAGTGAGACGCTCTGCCGACTGAGCTAAGGCGGCGTGGCACACATGCGATTTCTCGCTTGGATGGCACAGCAATAAAGCTTAGCTGACGTTTGGAGCGTTTTTGTACAGCAGCGCTACGCTCACACCATGAAAGCGAATCCATACCGGACGATTCTGGGCACGATGGGCTCAGTTGGCGTGCTTCTCGGCGTGCTTCTCGTCGCGTTGGGGAGCGGCCCACTCGCCGGGGGAGGGCTCATGGTCTTCGGCACCGTGATCTCGGTGATCGGCCTGGTCACCGTGGTCGGCTGGACGGTGCTCTCCGGCGTCGAATGGGCGATGCGGGATCGCGAGGCCAGGGCCGAGGCCGATCCGGCGCCCGGAGATCGCTAACGCGAGCTGTCGATGGGTCGACAACGCGGCCACCGGCAGCACTATGCTGAGCCGGTGACTACGACGACGACTTCACTGCGCTGGGGAATTCTTGCGACCGGCGGCATCGCCCACCTGTTCACCTCCGATCTCGTGCTGAACGGGCACACCGTGCAGGCTGTCGGCTCGAGGCGAGCGGATGCCGCGGCCCAGTTCGCCGCCGAGTTCGGAATCCCGAACGTGCACGCCAGCTACGACGATCTGGTCGCAGACCCGGAGGTCGATGTGATCTACGTCGCCTCCCCGCACCCGTTCCACGCCGAGCACGCGACCCTCGCCCTGAACGCGGGCAAGCACGTGCTCGTCGAGAAGCCGTTCACACTGAACGCGGACGAGGCCCGCGAACTGGCCGCGCTCGCCGAGAGCACCGGTCTCGTCATCCTCGAGGCCATGTGGACCCGCTTCCTGCCGCACATGCAGCGCATCCGCGAGATCCTTGCCGCCGGAACGATCGGAACCGTGCGCAGCCTCATCGCCGACCACACGCAGAAGCTCTCCGAAGACCCGCAGCACCGCCTCAACTCGCTCGAGCTCGGCGGCGGCGCCTTGCTCGACCTCGGCATCTACCCCATCTCCTTCGCTTCGTCGCTGTTCGGCGCGCCCGCGAGCATCCAGGCCGCGGCCCGATTCAAGGCGACGGGCGCCGACGCGCAGGTCGCAACGCTCTTCAGCTATGAGAGCGGAGCCATCGCCTCCACGCTCTCGGCCAGCGACACGAAGGGCCCGAACCGGGCCACGATCCTCGGCACCGATGGCAGCATCGAGATCGACGGCGTCTGGTACTCACCGACGAGCTTCCGCGTGCTTGACTCCCTCGGAGCCGTCGTCGAGCACTACGTCTCCGAGGTCAACGGGCGCGGCATGCACTACCAGGCGCAGGCGATCGAGGGTCTGATCGCCGCCGGCGAGCGGGTCGACGTGCGGATGCCGCTCGACGAGACCGTGCAGATCATGCAGACGCTCGACGACATCCGGGCCCAGATCGGCCTCAAGTACCCGGGCGAATGACCGCGGCCGTCCTGCGCAGCAGCGCCGGGCGGTGGTCGTCCACGGAGCGCACAGACTCGCCCCGTAAAATACCGGGGTGCCTGATTCCGACGAGCTGAACCCGACCCCGCCCGGTCCCTCTGCGCCCGCGTCCCCCGCGGATGCCGCTGCGAACGGTTCCGGTCTGCTCGCGCGACTGCGTGCACACCCGCGCGCCACGATGATCGCGGGCGGAACGCTCGCCCTGGTGCTCTTCGGCGGCATCGCCGTCGCAGCGGGCAGCGCCGTCGGCGCACCGGTCGCGGCATCCGCGCCCAGCGCCACACCGACTCCGACGCCCACCCCGACGCCGACGCAGACGGCGCGCCCCGCGCCGGGTGCGGTGCCGGCTGCGAGCATCGTGCGCAGCTGCTCCGTTGCCGATCTCGCGAGCGATCCCCGCCTCGGCAGCTTCCAGGCCCAGGTGCGCAACGCCACAACGGGCGCCGTCCTCTACGACCGGGGCGGCAACACGGCCTCCCGCGCGGCCAGCGTGCTCAAGGTGCTCACCTCGGCGGCCGCCCTCGAGGTCCTCGGCCCCGACTACCGTGCGACGACGACCGTCGTGAAGGGCGCGGAGCCGGGCTCCGTCGTGCTCGTCGGCGGGGGCGACATCACCCTCAGTCGCACCCCGAGCGGCGACGAGTCGGCGTACGCGGGCGCCGCCCACCTCGACGATCTCGCCGCTCAGGTGGAGGCTGCCTGGGCCGCGGACCCGGCGAACCCGCCGCTGACGAAGCTCATCCTCGACTCCTCCATGTTCGGCGGCGCCGAGTGGCAGCCGAGCTGGGACAGCAAGGAACTCTGGGACGGCTACATGCCCCCCATCACGGCGTTGCAGGTCGACGGCGACCGCGACAACCCGTACAACAACACCTCGACCAGGAGTGAGGACCCGATCGGCCGCGCCGGTGAGGCCTTCGCCGCCGAGCTCGGCGGCGTCAGCATCGAACGCGGAACGGCCCCCGCTGGCGCCGCCCAGCTGGGCGCAGTGCAGTCGCAGCCCGTCTCCACCCTCGTCCAGCAGACGCTCATCGTCTCCGACAACGCGATCGCCGAGATGCTCGCCCGGCTCGTTGCGGTGGAATCCGGCGCGGGCAACGGCTTCGAGTCGATCCAGGCCGGCGTGCTGCAGGGCCTCGCCGCATACGGCATCGATACCACCGGCATCGTCATCGTCGACGGTTCTGGCCTGAGCGATGACAACGCGGTTCCGCCGAACTACCTCACCCAGCTCTTCACGAAGATCAATGCGCGCGAGGGCAACCTCGGGGCGCTCTTCGACGGTCTCCCCGTCGCAGGGCAGTCTGGATCGCTCTCCTACAGCGACCGCTTCACCGGCGACAGTGCGGTGGCCGACGGCGCCGTCTTCGCCAAGACCGGCTGGATCGACACCGGATACACGCTCTCCGGCGTCATCCACGCCGCAGACGGCACACCGCTCACCTTCGCGATCTACGCCCTCGACGACGTCGACGACAGCGCCAAGACCGCGATCGACGCGCTCACCGCCGGCTTCTACAGCTGCGGCGACAGTCTCTCCAACCAGTAGCGCGCCCGGCGTAGCACGGTGGCGGACGGAGCACCAGCGCCTGAAGCCCTGAGCCCCGCCGTGGCACAGTCGTCAATAATGGAGTGACGGCAAGAGCAGTTGGAGGCGATCGTGAGCAGGGCTCTCTTCATCATCGATGTGCAGAACGACTTCACAGAGGGCGGTGCCCTCGGGGTCGACGGCGGGGCCGCTGTGGCGGCCGGCATCACCCGCTTCCTCGCTGGGCACGCCGCAGACTACGGGACGATCTTCGCCTCCCGCGACTGGCACGACGAGGGCAACGACAACGGTGGGCACTTCGCAACGGATGCCGAGCCCGACTTCGTCGACACGTGGCCGGCGCACTGCGTTGCCGGAACCCCCGGCGCCGACTACCACCCGGACTTCGAGACCGCCGCGGTTACCTTCCACATCCGCAAGGGGCAGGGCAAGCCGGCGTACTCGATCTTCGAGGGTGTGTCGGAGGAGGGCGAGAGCGTGCATGCGCTGCTCACCGAGCGCGGTGTGACGCACGTGGACGTTGTCGGCATCGCCACCGACTACTGCGTGCGGGCGAGCGCGCTTGACGCGCTCGAGCATGGCCAGCACGTGCGCGTGCTGAGCGATCTCGTGGCCGGTGTCGCCGCGGAGAGCAGCACGGCTGCGCTGGCCGAGCTCGGCCATGCCGGTGCCGAGATCGTTCCGTCGGCTCCGGATTCCCGGGACTGAGTCGCGGCCCGGCGAAGCGCACTCCGCGCGGCCCGGGAAAAGCGCAGGGGCCCGGGAAATATCCCGGGCCCCTGCGCTTTTCGCGGGCCCGCACGGTTCGAATCGTCGGACCGTGCGGGCGGTGGCGGCTACAGCGTGTGGCCGAGCTTGAAGTCGCCGTCTTCCTTGCGCGTGTATGAGAAGCCGTCGGCGCCGACGGTCACCTCCATCTCGGAGTCGTCGGTGCGTGCCACGAGCGGCTGCGGCTGCCCGTCGAGGTCGAGCACGAGCGATGCGTCGGTGTACCAGCTGGGCACGACCGGGTTGCCCCACCAGTCGCGGCGCTGGTTGTCGTGCACGTCCCAGGTGACGACGGGGTTGTCAGGGTCGCCCGTGTAGTAGTCCTGCGTGTAGATCTCGACGCGGTGGCCGTCCGGGTCGCGCAGGTACAGGTAGAACGCGTTCGAGACGCCGTGGCGGCCGGGGCCGCGCTCGATCGTGTCGGACTTGCGCAGCGCGCCCAGCTTGTCGCAGATCGCGATGATGTTGTGCTTCTCGTGCGTGGCGAATGCGACGTGGTGCATGCGCGGGCCGTCACCGCCGGTCATGGCCGTGTCGTGCACGGTGGGCTTGCGCCGCATCCACGCGGCGTAGGTGGTTCCCGCCTCGTCCTGGATGTCCTCCGTGACGCGGAAGCCGAGGTCCTCCATGTATGCGACCGCGCGGGGGACGTCGGGCGTGACCTGGTTGAAGTGGTCGAGGCGCACGAGGCAGCCGGGCGTCTGCAGGTGGTACGCCCAGGCGAGACGCTCGACGTGGTCGACGTCGTGGAAGAACTCGTATGGAAAGCCGAGCGGGTCTTCGACGCGCACGGAGTCGCCGATGCCCTTGGTGTAGCCGGCGGCGTTGCGCTCGACGCGGCATCCGAGCTCGGTGTAGAAGGCGACGGCCTTGTCGAGGTCTTCCGGCGTGCGCACCCGGTAGCTGAAGGCGGCGACGGCCGCGACGGGGCCCTGGCGCAGCACGAGGTTGTGGTGGATGAACTCCTCGAAGCTGCGCAGGTAGATCGTGGTCTCGTCCTCCTCGGTGACGACGAGGCCGAGCACGTCGACGTAGAACTCACGCGAGGCGGCGAGATCGGTGACGACGATCTCCATGTAGGCGCAGCGCAGGATGTCGGGGGCCGGGGCGGTGGGCGTCGGCACCCGGTTCGCCGGTGCGGGGATGGGGCTGGAATCGGTGATGACGGGTTCGGTCATGGTGGTGCTTTCTCTTCCTTGAGCTGAAAAACTGCGAGTCGAAGTTCTGGGTGGACGGATGCCGGCGCCGGCTACTGCCCGCCGGTGCCGAAGCGCGGCGAGTGCGCCTCGTTGAGCGTGATGTGCACGGCCTGCTGGTCGGTGTAGAAGTCGATCGAGCGGTAGCCGCCCTCGTGACCGAGGCCGGATGCCTTGACACCGCCGAACGGGGTGCGGAGGTCGCGGACGTTGTTCGAGTTCAGCCACACCATGCCCGCCTCGACCTGCTGGGAGAAGTTGTGGGCGCGCTTCAGGTTGTTCGTCCAGATGTACGCGGCCAGGCCGTAGCGGGTGTTGTTGGCGAGCTCGAGGGCCTCCTCGTCGCTGTCGAATGGGGTGATGGCGACGACGGGGCCGAAGATCTCCTCCTGGAAGATGCGGGCGTCCGGTGAGACGTCGGCGAAGACGGTCGGCGCGACGTAGTTGCCGGTGGGCAGCCCGTCCGGGCGTCCGCCGCCGGCCACGAGGCGAGCCTCGGTCTTGCCGATCTCGACGTAGCTCATGACCTTCTCGTAGTGCTCAGGGTGCACGAGCGCGCCGACCTCGGTCTTCGGGTCGTGCGGGTCGCCGACGACGATGGCCGTGGCGCGGGCCGCGTAGCGGGCGACGAAGTCGTCATAGATCGAGCGCTCGACGAGCACACGGCTGCCGGCGGTGCAACGCTCGCCGTTCAGCGAGAACACGCCGAACACGGTCGCGTCGAGGGCGGCCTCGATGTCGGCGTCCGCGAAGACGACGGCCGGCGACTTGCCGCCGAGCTCCATCGAGAGTCCCTTGAGGAACGGTGCGGCGTTGCCGAAGATGATCTGGCCGGTGCGGCTCTCGCCGGT
Organism: Microterricola gilva; assembly: GCF_004217495.1. Lineage (NCBI taxonomy): Bacteria > Bacillati > Actinomycetota > Actinomycetes > Micrococcales > Microbacteriaceae > Microterricola > Microterricola gilva. The sequence continues at coordinate 2,775,886 of NZ_SHLC01000001.1, read as the reverse complement.
GAAGGAGATCAGCGGGACGTCCGGGTGCTTGACGAGCGCGTCGCCCGCCTCCTCGCCGAGCCCGTTGACGAGGTTGAACACGCCGTCCGGCACGCCGGCCTCACGGAAGATCTCTGCCCAGAGGCTGGCGGAGAGCGGGGTGAACTCGGCCGGCTTCAGCACGACCGTGTTGCCGGTGGCCAGTGCGGGGGCGAGCTTCCACGACTCGAGCATGAACGGCGTGTTCCACGGGGTGATCAGGCCGGCGACGCCGATCGGCTTGCGGTTGACGTAGTTCACCTGCCGGCCGGGCACCTTGTAGGTGTCGTCGCTCTGAGCCACGATGAGGTCGGCGAAGAAGCGGAAGTTCTCGGCGGCGCGCTGCGCCTGACCGAGCGCCTGCGTGATCGGCAGACCCGTGTCGAACGTCTCCAGCTCGGCCAGGCGCTGGTCGCGGGCCTCGATCAGGTCGGCGATCGTGTGCAGGATGCGCGAGCGCTGGCGCGGCAGCATCCTGGGCCACGGGCCGCTGTCGAATGCACGCTTGGCGGCGGCGACGGCCAGGTCGATGTCGGCCTTCTGGCCGGCGGCGGCCTTCACATAGCTCTCATTCGACACGGGGTCGAGCACGTCGAACGTCTCGCCTCCGATCGAGTCGACGAACTGTCCGTCGATGAAGTGCTGGATCGAACCGGGCAGGTTCTCCGGGATGTAGTGACTCATGGTTTCTCAAATCTCCGTTGCTGAGGCCGTGGTCTGGCGTGGGTCTGGGCGTTTGTGTTCTGCCTGGTAGGCGAGCATCGCGTCGAGGGTGGCCGTGCGGTGGGCCCTGGCGGTGAGCTCGATCTCGAGCGGGGCGGCATCCGTCTCGAGAAGTCTGAGGATCTCCTCGTGCTCCTCGACCGATGCGCGGGCGCGGCCGGGAACGAAGCTGAAGCTGGAATCGCGGAGCACGTTCATCCGGTTCCAGCCGCGGTGAACCAGCTCGAGGATGTGCGGGTTGGGGCACTCCTCGAACAACACCGAGTGGAACTCGAGGTTGAGCGCGGTGAAGCTGTGCGGGTCGAAGTCGTCGAGGCAGGCGATCATGCGCTCGTTGATGGCGCGTGCCCGTGCGATGTGCTCCGGCGTGATGAACGGGGCGGAGAGGGCGGTTGCCGCGCCCTCGACGATGCTGAGCGTCTGCATGGTGTGCAGGTACTCGGTCTCCTTGATCATGGCGACCTGGGCGCCGACGTTCCGTTCGAAGGTGACGAGGCCCTCGGCCTCGAGCAGGCGGATCGCCTCGCGCACCGGTACGACGCTGACGTCGAGCTCCTTGGCGATCTGGCCGAGCACGAGACGGAAGCCGGGAACGTAGCGGCCATCGTTGATGCGCTCGCTGATGTAGCGGTAGGAGCGCTGCGCCTTGCTCAGTGTCAGGTCTGCACTCGGTTCGGTCGCGACCGCGTTCATCGGGGGCCCTCCCACTCGTCGTAGCGCGCCTTCCAGGCGGCGTTCATGGGGAACAGCCCGTCGACGGCTGCACCGTTCGCGACCTGCTCGGCCACGTAGGCGTCCTGGCGTTCCTGCTCGAGGGCCTCGGCGACGACCTCGTGCACGAGCTGCGGCGGGATCACGATGACGCCGTCGCCGTCGCCGACGATCACATCGCCCGGCTGCACCGCTGCGCCGCCGCAGGCGATCGTCACGTCGACCTCCCACGGCACGTGCCGGCGACCGAGCACGCTCGGGTGTGCGCCCTGCGAGAAGACGGGGATGTCGAAGCCGGCGACGACGTCGAAATCGCGCACCCCGCCATCGGTGACGATGCCGGCCGCACCGCGCACCTGGGCGCGGAGGGCCAGGACATCGCCGACGGTTCCGGTTCCGCGCTCGCCGCGGGCCTCGATGACGAGCACCTCGCCGGCCTCGACGGTGTCGAATGCGCGCTTCTGGGCGTTGAACCCGCCGCCGTGACTGGCGAAGAGATCGGGGCGGAAGGGGATGAAGCGCAACGTCTTGGCCCGCCCGAGCAGTCGTGCGCCCGGGTGGTTGGACGAGACGCCCTCGATGAAGATGTCGTGGTAGCCGCGCTTGCGCAGTGCGACGGAGAGGGTGGCGACGGCGACGGCGTTGATCTGCTCGCTGAGTTCGGCGGTGAGCTCGAACGCGGATGCAGGCTGCGCACTGCCCGCTGCCGTGCCCTCCAGCGCGCTGGCCCGGCCGGCCGCGACGGCGGCCGCGTGCTCCTCCTCGCTGCCCCAGGCCTCGATTCGCTGCAGGTCGTCGACGGCTGGCCCGCTGCCGAAGTCGCCGAAGGCCGCCCGGCCTTCGGTGATCGTCGTGACGAGTCGGCCGGTGCTCGGGGCGCCAGCGGCATCCGGGGCATCAACCTCGACCTCGACGACGTCTCCTGGCAGTACGACGGAGGAGCCGGCCGGTGTCCCGGTGAGGATGACGTCGCCCGGCTCGAGGGTGAGCAGCTGGGAGAGGTCGGCGACGAGCTGGCCGAAGGGGAACAGCAGCTCGGCGGTCGTGTCGTCCTGCACGAGAGCGCCGTTGACCCAGGTGCGCACCCGCAGCCCGGCGGGGTCGACGGCGGCCGCCGGGATGACGCGCGGGCCGAGGGGGGTGAAGCCGTCGCCGCCCTTGGAGCGGAGGTTCGAGCCCTTGTCGGCGGTGCGGAGGTCGTAGATGCCGAAGTCGTTGGCGGCGGTGACGCCGGAAATGGCCGCCCAGCCCTCTGCGGGGGAGACGCGACGGGTGCGCCGGCCGATGATGATGGCGATCTCGCCTTCGAAGGCGAGGAGTTCGGCGCCGGCGGGGCGCTCGAGGATGCCGCCCGAGACGGCGAGCGAGCTGGCCGGCTTGAGGAAGTAGGAGGGCTTGGCCGGGACCCGGCCGCGCTGCGCCGCCCTGGACGGGTAGTTCAGGTGCACGGCGATGATCTTGCCTGGCGTGCCAGGAGGGGTGTCGGGCGTGGCCTCTGCCGGCCGGCTGCTGAGATCTGCGTTCATGGACATCCTCGTCGTCTGCGTTATTCCAAATGATATACGATCTGCGGGCGGATGCAAGCGCCCGCGTCGAAGTCCGCGCGCCGCACCGGGATGTTACGCGGGGTTCACCTCGCGTTCGCACAATGTTCACCGCATGGATAAAGTAATGGCAACGCAAACATTCAGAGAGGGCTGACGCGAATGACCATGACATCCAGCTTCGGGCCGTCGAGGTGAGCGGAGCCGTCCTGCTCATCGTTCTCGCTGCCGCGCTGCTGCACGGCATCTGGAACGCCATTGCCAAGGCCATTCCCGCCCGCCTCGTTTCGTCGGCGCTGATCGGCCTCGTCTACCTGGTCGTCGGGGCGGTCGGCTGTGTCTTCCTGCCATTCCCTCCGGCGGCGGCCTGGCCGTACATTCTCGTGTCGGCCGCGGTGCAGACGCTGTACCTCGTGTTGTTGACGGCGGCGTACGCGAAATCGGAGTTCGGCCGCACCTATCCGCTCACCCGCGGCATCGCCGTGCTTGGTGTGACGCTGTTCTCGACAACACTGCTCGGCGAGCAGATGACGCCGGCACAGCTCGGCGGTGTCGCCGTCGTCGCCGCATCGTTGTTCGCGCTGTCGTGGTCGCCGCGGGGTCGAAAGGGTGGGGGCGGCACCTGGATGGCCGTCGCCGTCGGCATCACGATCACCGCGTACTCGGTGATCGACGGCATGGGGGTGCGGCTCTCCGGCGAGCCGCTCGGCTATGCGGCGTGGCTCTTCCTGCTGCAGGGGGTGACCATCCCACTCGTCTGCTTCCTGCTCTCGCGGGACCGCGCCGAGATGCTGCGCGGCATGCGCAGGCATGCGCCGATGGGGGCCATCGGCGGCGTCCTCTCACTCGTCGCCTACACGATCGTGGTGTGGGCGCAGACGCTCGCGCCGCTCGCTGTGGTGTCGGCGCTGCGTGAGACCGGCGTGCTCGCCGCCGGCGTGATCGGCTACCTCGTGTTCCGTGAGCGGTTCAGCCCGTGGCGGCTGACCGCGACCGTGGTCGCGGTCAGCGGAATCGTCGCGATCCGGCTCGGCGGGTGATGGCTCCCGCTCAGCGCTTGCCGGCGTTGACGGCGTAGATCTCGTCCTGGAACGGAGCGACGATGCTCGGCGAGACGCGGCAGTCGAGCACGAAGGTGCCGGTGCCGGCATCCGCCAGCCACTGCTCGAACTCGGCCAGATCGGCGAGCGTGCGGATGACGCTGCCGCGCGCCCCGAGTGCCCGACCGAGCGCGGCGAAATCCGCCTGCTCGATCTGCATCGGGCCCTGGCCGAGGCCGAGACGCCCGTAGACGTGCACCTCGGCGCCGTACGCCGCGTCGTTCCAGACGACGATGATCGCCCGGTGCGCGGCGCGGATGACCGAGTCGAGATCCGCGAGTGCCATGAGCCCGCCACCGTCTCCGGTGGTGACGACGACGGTCGAGTCCGGGAGGGCGCGGGCGGCGCCGACGGCGCTCGGGAAACCGAGTCCGATCGTCTGGAACGCCGTTCCGACCATCACCATGCGATTGGGGGATGCGATCGGCCAGTACATGTTGGCCCAGCCGATGAAGTGGCCGCCGTCCGAGACGACGACCCGGTCCTCCGGCAGCAGCGCCGCCAGTCGTGTCGCGAGGAGGCGGGGGTCGAGCTGCCCGTCCGGCAGCTCGGCCTCTCCCACCGGCCGCGCGCGCAGGCTGCCGTCGCGGAGTCCGGTGACCGACTCGCGCCAGCCCGATGGGGGTGACTGTAGCCGCTCGATGCGGTCGACGATCGCCTCGACGGCCAGCCGCGCATCGCCGTGCACGAAGTGCGTGACGATCGGGTGGCTGCGTTCCTCGTCATCGATGCGGATCACGGTGGTTCCGGCCGGGATGAGCGCGCCGAACTGCATCGTGAACTGGTTGAGGCTCGCGCCGACGACGAGCACGACGTCCGCGGTGCCGACGAGGTGCATCGCGGCCTCCTGGCCGAACCCGCCGGTCACGCCGAGGTCGAACTCGGGCCGCGGGAAGATGCCGCGGCCGAGAGCCGTGCTCGCGGTCACGGCGCCGCTGAGCTCGGCCAGGCGGCCGAGCGCCTCGCCTGCACCCGCGGTCCACGCACCCTGACCCGCGAGGAGGAGCGGGCGCTCTGCCGCGGCGATCGCGGCGGCGGCGGCATCCGTGTCGACGTGGTCTGGACGCACCGGGTGCGGCGGGCGAACGAGCGGTGCGGGGTCGCCGGTGCGCTCGGCGCTCGGGGCTGCGGCGAGGTCGTAGGGGATGGCGAGCACGACGGGGGAGCGGCGGGCCAGCGCGCGGTCGATGGCGTGGATGGTCTGGCGCGTGGCATCCTCGGCGTTCACGACGATGGTCGGCACGCCGAGCGACGCGGCGAAGGAGCTCTGCTCGATGTCCCAGGGGCGCATGCCCGTCGTCGGGGCGTCGCCGACGACGAGAACGAGCGGGATGCGTGCCTGAGCGGCCTCGGCCAGGGCCGTGGCCGTGTTGGTGAATCCGGCACCGTAGGTGACGGTGCCGGCTGCGATGCGTCCACCGGCGCGATAGTAGGCGTCGGCGGCGGCGACGGCCGCGGTCTCGTGTCGCACGGCGGTGAACGCGGCGCTCGTCGCGCTGAGGGCATCGATGAAGTAGGCGTTGCCGTTGCCCATCAGGCCGAAGACGTCGCTGATGTGGCCGGCGAGGGCCTCGGCGACCCTGGCCGACACCGTCGGTGCGGCGGGGAGGGCAGCGGATGTCGCGCCGCGGCTGCCGGACGGCGAGCTGCTCGAGGCGGAGGCCGAGAAGTGGGGCGCGGTCGCGCCGGTGGTCGTCACAGTGTTCGTCGAAACGGAGTTCATGGTGTTCCTTGAGTCATATCGCGGGGTTCTACGTCCGTATATGTCTCACGAGGACTGTGCTGCGGTGCACACCATCGCTCAGCGTCCCTTTTGAGAACGCAACGGCCAAGCCGTCTGACGCGATCAGTATAGAACAGCGAGCGGACGACAGAAACGCAGGAGGAGAGCCGAGCCGGGCTGCATGCAGCGCCGGCGAGGCTCTCCTCCTGCGTTGTGTGGCGTGATCGGTTCAGTAGCTGGAGCGTTCGTCCTCACTCGGCGCGATGTAGCGCGCGGCCAGCCCCTCCGACGCCCTGGCCAGGAGGGCGACGTCGGCTCCGACCGAGACGAAATCGGCGCCGGCTGCCAGGTAGCGATCGGCCGTGGCCGGCGCGAAGGCGTTGACGCCGACGGGCTTGCCGGCCTCCTTCACCACGCGGATGCAGTGTTCGACGGCCGCGACGACGTCCGGGTGATCCTGTTGACCGAGGTGCCCCATCGACGCGGCGAGGTCGGACGGCCCGATGAAGAGGCCGTCGACCCCGTCGACCGCCGTGATCGCGGCCACGTTGGCGACGGCGGTCACCGTCTCGATCTGCACGAACAGCGACACGAGGTCTGCCGCACCGCCGAGATACCCGTCGATGCGGTTCCACCGCGAGGCGCGGGCCAACGCGGAGCCGACCCCGCGCACACCGGCAGGAGGGTAGCGCGTCGCGGCCACGAGACCTGCCGCCTGCTCCGCGCTGTCGACCATCGGGATCAGCAGGTTCTTCGCTCCGAGGTCGAGCAGCTGCTTGATGATGACGGTGTCGCCGACCGGGGCCCGCACAAGCGGGGTCGCCGGGTATGCGGCGACGGCCTGCAGCTGGGCGAGGATCGACTCCAGCCCGTTCGGCGCGTGCTCGGCATCGATGAGCAGCCAGTCGACTCCGCTTCCGGCGCAGATCTCGGCCACGACCGGGCTGCCTGAGCAGACCCACACGCCGATCTGGGCGCGGTCGGCGCCGGCGAGTACCTCGCGCAGCGTCGGCTCGGCGCCAGGGCCGCCTATTCGAATCGACACGTGATCGCCCCCAGCTGTCCGTAGTCCGCGTGCACGGTGTCGCCGCGTTCGACCCACATCGGGCGGGTGAACGATCCGGCCAGCACGATGTCTCCGGCCGCGAGGCTCGAACCGTGCTGAGCCAGTTTGTTGGCGAGCCAGGCGACGCCGCTGGCAGGGTGGTTCAGCACGGCGGCCGCAACGCCCGATTCCTCGATGGTCTGGTTGCGGTAGAGCAGCGCCGAGATCCAGCGCAGGTCGACGGCATCCGGCTTCACCGGGTTGCCGCCGAGCACCATCGCGCCCATGGCCGCGTTGTCGGAGATCGTGTCGACGATCGTACGGCCGGCCATCTCGATGTGCGAGTTCAGGATCTCGAGGGCGGGAACGACGTAGTCGGTGGCCGCGAGCACGTCAAAGATGGTGCAGTGCGGCCCGCTCAGCGGCTTCGCCAGGACGAAGGCAAGCTCGACCTCGATGCGCACATTCGAGAAGTCATCGAAGGGGATCGTTGAGCCGTTCTCGTAGACCATGTCGTCGAAGATCACGCCGTAGTCCGGCTCGGTGATGCCCGTCGCGACCTGCATCACCTTGGAGGTCAGGCCGATCTTGCGGCCGACGATGCGGTGTCCGGATGCCGCCCGCCGCTCGGCCCACAGGCTCTGAACGGCGTAGGCGTCCTCGACGGTCATGTCGGGGTTCCGTGCGGTCAGCAGCGGCACAATGCCCCGCGTCTCATGGGCATCGAGAAGTTCGTCGGCGATGGCCGCGATTCGTGAGGGTTCCAGCACTGGGCACCATTCCTTTGTCGGTGACTGCCTTGTCGGCGACTACCCTGCGATCGTATACGATGACGCGCCCGCGTGGGAGAAGGCGTGAGTACTCCGTGGGAATCCGGGGGAGAAATATGGAGTTGTCTTTCTTGTCAACAACTGTAGAATTACCCGCACGGCACAGTGGAGTGTCGAAAGGTCCTCTCGCACGTGACCTGCTTTGCACTCCTCTGAACCGGTGCGCGACGGCGCACGATACGCAGGTCGAGCTGTGCACGGCATCGATCTCTCCCCCCTGTTACACCCCCGCCCCGGTAACCGAGAGAAGACAGAGATGAAAAAGGCAACGATCGCCGCGGTACTCACCGCCAGTGCACTCGTGCTCACCGCCTGCAGCGGCGGCACCGACAGCAACACCGAGTCGAACGGCTCGGACGCAAGCAGCCCCGACCTCAACATCGGCAACTTTCTGGACATCACGTCCTGGGATCCGTCGCTCGCCGACATCGGCTTCGACGGCCCCTACCTTTCCGCGGTCTACGACCCGCTGGTTGCGCTCGACGCCGATGGCAACCCCATTCCGGCGCTCGCGACCGATTGGGAGGTCAGTGACGACTTCTTGACGGTGACGATGAACCTGCGCACCGACGCGAAGTTCAGCGACGGTGAGGTGTTCAACGCGGACGCCGCCGTTGCCAGCCTGGAATACCTCAAGGCCGGTGCCCGCTCCGGCGAGGCTTACCTCAATGTGGACAGCGTCAGCGCCGTCGACGAGGACACGATCGAGTTCGACCTGACGCAGCGCGACGACACCCTGCTCTACTTCATGGGACTCGGTCGGAGCTACATGGTCTCACCGGCCGCAATCAGCGCCGGCAGTCTCGCCACGACGCCAGTTGGCTCTGGTCCGTACACGCTCGACGCCGCGACCAGCGTCCCCGGTGCCGAGTACCACTTCGCCAAGGTTGCCGACCACTGGGACGCGGCCACCTACACCTTCCCCAATCTGGCGATCTTCCCCATCATGGACGCAACGGCCAGACACAACGCCATGCTCTCCGGCCAGATCAACGTGAACTTCGCCGAGCCGGCGAACATCCCCCAGGCCGAACAGAACGGCTGGACTGTCACCTCGAAGGTCTCCGGCTGGGTCGGGCTCCAATTCACCGATCAGACCGGAGACAAGTTCGAGCCGCTCGGAGACGAGCGGGTGCGCCAGGCGCTCAACTATGCATTCGACGGAGCCGCGATCCTCGACTCCATCGGCTCGGGTGCCGGCGAGGTGTCCAACCAGGTCTTCCCCTCCGGCTCTCTCGGGTACGACGAGTCGCTCAATGGGCTTTACCCGTACGACGTCGACAAGGCCAAGGCGCTGCTGGCCGAGGCCGGATACGCTGACGGCTTCGCGTTGACGATGCCGATGTCGCCGATCTTCCAGACCTGGCAGGCCGTCGCAGAGCAGTCGCTCGCCGCCATCGGTATCACCGTCACGTGGGACGACATGCAGATGCCCGACTACCAGATCAACGCCCCGACGTACCCGGTGTTCATCAGCTTCCTGGCCATGGACTCGAACCCGGTCGCGACGGTCGCCCGTCAGGTGACGAGCACGCAGTGGTACAACCCCACCCCGGCATACGCGGCATTCCCCGACGTGCTCGCGGCGGTTGACACCGTGCACACGGCAACGGGAGAGGAACAGATCCAGGCGACAGCGGATCTGAACAAGCTGCTGACGGAGAAGGCATGGTGGAGCGTCTGGTACCAGTCCGCGAACACCTACTTCGGCGCTGACGACATCACCGTGACCCCTGTCACGGGCATGATGTTCCCGACGCTGCGCTACATCCAGCACGACTAGAACCCGCCGATGGGCGGGTCGCCGAACCGGCGACCCGCCCACCCCCAACAGGAATCGACATGCTCAGATTCACGATCAAGAGACTCACCTCCGGAATCATCCTGCTGCTCGCGGTCGCGACGGGAACGTTCTTCCTTGCACACCTCGCGATCAGCGACCCGACCGCCGGACTGCTCGGCACAACGGCCACCCCTGCCCAGCAAGAGGCGCTCGCGGTGAAGCTCGGACTCGACAGACCGCTTCTCGTTCAGTTCTGGGACTGGTTCACGCACGCCATCGTCGGTGACTTCGGCAACTCGTGGCGCAACTTCCAGCCTGTGACGGCCCAAATCGCGCTCAAGCTGCCGGTCACGCTCTCCGTCGTCACGTTCGCGACGATCATCACAGCGATCGTCGGAACAGCGGTTGGCCTGATCTCGGGCCTCAGGCCGGGAAGCCTGATCGACCGGATCGTGAAAGCGTCGACCGTGGTGCTGTTCGCCCTCCCCGGATTCTGGGTGAGCCTCGTCCTGGTGATGTGGTTCGCCGTGCAGCTCAAGTGGTTCCCAGCCGTCGGCTACGTACAGCCAGGGCAGTCGATGGAGGGATGGCTGCGCTCCATCACCCTGCCAGCCGTTGCTCTCGCAGTCGGAGCCATCGTGGCCGTCGCGGAGCAGCTGCGCAACGCCATCGTCACCGTGAACAAGCAGGACTATGTACGCACGCTACGCAGCCGGGGCCTCCCGCAGCACCGCATCATTCTGCACATCCTGCGCAACGCATCACCCGCGGCGCTCACTGTGCTCGCCCTCATGTTCGTGGGTCTCCTGAGCGGCGCGATCGTCGTGGAGACCATCTTCAGCCTGCCCGGCATCGGGCAGCTCACCAACTCCTCCTCCCAAATCGGCGATATTCCCGTGCTGCTCGGCATCACGGTGATCTCGGTCGTCTTCGTCGTGATCGTGAACTTCGCACTCGACGTGACCCTGGGCTGGATCAACCCGAAGGCGCGTGTGCGATGACAACCGCTCTGACAGACAGCATCGACCCACGGCTCGCGCGCCGTGGCAGTATCCTCGGGCGCTTCCTGCGCCGGCCTGCCGGCGCGACCTCGTTCGCGTTTTTCCTGCTGGTGGTCGCGATTGCGATCATGGCGCCGTGGATCGCCCCGCATGACCCCAACCTCGTGGATCTCGCAATCACGAAGGCGCCGCCGAGCGCCGAACACCTCATGGGCGGCGACTCCACCGGGCGAGACGTCTTCAGTCGGCTGCTCTGGGGAGCACGCACGACCCTGTTCGGTGCGCTCATCACGATCGTGACGGCGCTCGTGATCGGTGTGCCAAGCGGCGTCGCGGCCGGATACTTCGGCGGACGATTCGACCGTGTCAGCACCTGGGTCAGCGATGCCCTACAGTCCATCCCCGGCATGATCATTCTGCTCATCGTTGCCGCTGGCACTCGCAGCGATTTTGTGATCTTGATGGCGACGGTCGGCGCATTCATGGCGCCAGGGTACTTCCGGCTGGCACGCTCGACCACCATTGCCGTGCGCAGTGAGCCGTACATCGATGCAGCCCGTGTCGCCGGCCTCGGCCACGGCCGCATCATGTCTCGACACGTTGTCAAGGTCGTCTACGCACCCGTCATCATTCAGACGGCGCTGACGGCGGGGATCGCCATGGGAATTCAGGCCGGGCTGCAGTTCCTCGGCATCGGCGATGCCAAGACCCCCGGCTGGGGTGCCATGATGAACGACGGATTCCGCAACATGCTGACGAACCCGTTGTTGCTGCTCTGGCCGTCACTGGCGCTCGGTCTCACCATTGCTGCTCTCGCCGTGATGGGATCTACACTCGCCGATGTCGTGAGCGTGCGCACGCCTGTCGCCACGAAACGCAAGCGCACGGCATCCGCCCTCGACAGTGCTGCCGTGACCGTGTCGACCGGCGTCGTGGCGCACGCGTCAGAGCAATCGGCGGTGCGCGTGGAGAACTTGCGCGTGCAGTACGCGACTCCGGACGGCGACGTGGAAGTGGTCCACGGGATCACGCTCGACGTCGCTCCCGGCGAGGTTCTCGGCATCGTCGGCGAGTCCGGTTCGGGCAAGTCACAGACGGTGTTCTCGATTCTCGACCTGCTGCCGGCCGGCGGCAGCTGCAGCGCCGACGGGCTCTGGATCGGCGGCCGCAGCGTGTCTGCCCTGTCCCGTGCGGAGCGTCACAGACTGCTCGGCAGCGAGATCGGCTACATTCCGCAGGAACCGATGTCGAACCTCGACCCCTCGTACACGATCGGCTACCAGCTGACGGAGCCGCTGCGCGCCGTGCAGAAGCTCTCCCGCGCTGAGGCCAAGGCCAAGGCAGTCTCGATGCTTGAGCGGGTCGGCATCAGCGACCCCGCCCGCGTCATGCGCTCCTATCCGCACGAGATCTCAGGAGGCATGGCCCAGCGCGTGCTCATCGCCGGCGCGATCGCGGGGAAGCCCTCGGTGCTCATCGCCGACGAACCGACCACCGCCCTCGACGTGACGGTGCAGGCAGAGGTGCTCGAGCTGCTGCGGGAACTGCAGCAGGAGTACAAGATGGCCCTCGTGCTCGTGACGCACAACTTCGGTGTCGTCGCCGACATCTGTGACCGGGTGGTCGTGATGAGGAACGGCAACATCGAAGAGATCGGCGAGGTGTCGACCATCTTCGGCCAGCCAACGAGTCGATACACCCGAGAGCTCATCAGCGCATCGCTCGACGGCGCAGAGAGCCGATCAGAACTGGATGCCGCGCTCGCGGTGCCCCGAAAGGTTGTGAACGCGTGAGCACAGTGACCACCCCACCCGTCGCCGCGGCTGCTCGGCCGCTGCTCACGGTCGACAATCTCGTGGTGGACTACGGCCGGGCCGGTGCGAAGGGCACGTTTCGGGCGCTGAGCGATGTCTCGATCGACATCGGCGCCGGAGAGTGCCTCGGCCTCGTCGGGGAGAGCGGCTCCGGCAAGTCGACGCTCGGCAAGGCCATCCTCGGGCTCACTCCCGTTTCCAGCGGCACGATCACCTTCGCCGGCGAGGACATCACGAACGCCAGGGGTGCCGCGCGGCGGGCGCTGGCCAGCAGCATTCAGGTCGTCTTCCAAGATCCCTATGGGTCGCTCGATCCCACCATGACGATCGGAGACATTCTGGCGGAGCCGCTGACGGCATCCGGAACCGGAAAGAAGGCCGCCGCCGCGGCCGTCGCCGAGATGATCGACAGAGTCAGCCTGCCGTCGAGCGTGATCACCCGCTACCCGAGTGAGTTCTCCGGCGGGCAGCGCCAACGGATTGCGATCGCTCGTGCACTCGTGCGACGGCCACGCCTGATCGTCTGTGACGAGCCGGTCTCCGCTCTCGACCTCACAACGCAGGCGACGATTCTCGACCTGTTCATCGAGCTGCAGCGGGACACCGGGGTGTCTTACCTGTTCGTGTCGCACGACCTCGGTGTCGTGCGCCGGGTGTGCCACCGTGTTGCGGTGATGTACCGCGGAGAGATTGTTGAGACCGGCGACGGCGAAGAGGTGACGCGTGCTCCGCAGCACCCGTACAGTCAGCGCCTGCTGATGGCATCGCCCGTGGCCGACCCGGCGGGGCAGGCCCAACGTCGACAGGCCTGGTTGAACCTCCGGCAGAGTGCGATGGTGCCATGACCGTGGGGCACGCGGGCGACCGAGGTGGCGCACCGACGTTCAGCCGTGGCTATGAGGGGTTCGGCGGGACCGTCGGCGAGCTCGCAAGTCAGTCGGTTCCCTCCTGGCCCGCGCCCCGGCGCGCCAGGGACGGCGCTCCCAATGTGGTCGTCGTTCTCGTCGACGACATGGGCTTCAGCGACATATCGCCGTTCGGTGCAGAGATCGACACCCCGGCGATTCAGGAGCTGGCAGAGGCCGGCTACCGCCTGACGAATTACCACAGCACACCGCTCTGCTCGCCATCGCGAGCAGCATTGATGACCGGTCTCAACCCGCACAGGGCCGGATTCGGATCGGTCGTGCACATGGACCCCGGCTACCCGGGCTACCAGATGGAGATCGCGAGCGATGTGCCGACTCTCGCGGAATCGTTCCGGGCCGGCGGCTATGCGACCTTCATGGTCGGCAAATGGCACCTCAGCAAAGAGGCCAACATGCACGACGGCGCCGACAAGAGTTCGTGGCCGGTGCAACGCGGTTTCGACCGCTACTTCGGATCAATGGATGGCTTCACCACGCTGTTCCACCCGCACCGGCTGATCTCTGACAATTCCCCGTTCGATGGCCGGCGCGACTCCGAAGAGGACTACCTCACGGACGGACTCACCGACCGGGCGATCGGGATGCTCACGGGCCTGCGCGCGAATGACCCGGACAAGCCCTTCTTCCTCTACTTCGCCCACCATGCGGTGCATGGGCCGGTGCAGGCCAAGGCCGCCGACATCGAGAAGTACCGCGGCATGTACGACGCCGGCTGGGATCACGTGCGCGCTGAGCGATTCCGGCGCCAGATCGCCTCTGGGCTGTTCCCCGATTCAGTCGAGATGTCGGCATCCGGTCCGGTGGAGACCATGGGCGTACCGGCCTGGGAGGATGTTCCCCTCCACAAGAAGCAGCTCTTCGCCCGCCACATGGAGGTGTACGCGGCTGCGGTCGACGCCGTCGACCAGAGCGTGGCCCGGCTGGTCGAACAGCTCAAGAGCATGGGCGAGTACGAGAACACGATCATCGTTTTCACCAGCGACAACGGAGCCACCGGCGAAGGCGGCGTGAACGGCACGCGAAGCTACTTCAGCCAGTTCGTGCACCTGGCCGGGTTGCCTGAGGATTGGGCCGGCGATGTGCCACGCAAGCTCGAACTGATGGGCGGCCCGCAGGTCCATGGGCACTACCCGCGCGGCTGGGCACATGTGTCGAACACACCCTTCCGCTATTACAAGGGGCACAGCTATGCGGGCGGAGTGCACGTGCCGTTGCTGATCTCCTGGCCGGCCGGCCTGGCACGGCACGATGCAGACCACGGTGTGCGTGATCAGTACGCCTATGTGACGGATATCGGGCCTACCATTCTGGCTCTCGCGGGGATCGAACGGCTGGGAACACTGGGTGGGGCGCCGGTGAAGGAGCTTGACGGTGTTTCATTCGACGGCTTCCTCCGTGACCGCACCGCAGCCAGCCTCCATCGCTCGCAGTATGTCGAATGTGGGGGGCAACGCGGCTACTTCGAGGACGAGCTGAAGATCGTCTCGCCCCATCTGCCGGGAACTCCGTTCACGGAAGACGGCTGGGAACTCTACGACGTCAGCGTCGACCCGGCCGAGACGCGCAACCTCGCTGCGGAACGTCCGGACACCGTGCGTGAGCTTGCCGCGAAGTGGAATCAAGCGGCCTGGCGGAACACCGTCTTCCCGATGGATGACACCGGCATCACCTATCGCATGCGTCCGTCGACCGAGTCGCCGCTCTCCGCCCCCGTCACCCTCCACACGGGGACGCCGACCCTCGAGCGCTTCCGATCAAGCAAACTCACGGCCCTTCGTTCGTTCGTCATCACGAGCTCACTCGAATATCGGGGTGGCGACGAGGGCGTGATCGTCTCGCACGGCGACCAAGGCGGCGGCTATCTCGCGTGCATCGAGAACGGTGCCATCACCGTCTGTTACAACGCGTACGGGAACATGACGCGGGCGTCGGCCGTCCTGCCCGCCGAAGGGCTGCTCGCCCTCGAGCTCCGGTTCGCCGCGCTTCCAGAGATGAAGTGGAAGATCACCGCGCGGCTGAACGGCGACGCTCTTCTTGACCTGGATCCGATGCCCCAGTTGCTCGGCATGGCACCATTCACCGGCATCAGCGTCGGAGTCGATTCGGGCGGCCCCGTCGACTGGCAGCTGCACGAGCGACGGGGGGAGTTCGCGTACTCCGGCCGTCTGCACTGGGTGCGATACGAGCCGGGAGAGAAGGCCGCCTACAACCCGGAGATCATTGCCGACATCGCTGATGTCAGCGCAAGCCTGATCGAGTGAAGCGTCGGCGCGCGCTCTTTCACGTCGCGGTGCGAGGCGTGCGCACACGCCCAGGTCGTCCGGGTTGCCGCTAGCCGCTGACGACCTGCGGCTCGGCGACGGCCTTGAGACCCTCGACGCCGAACTCGCGGCCGTAGCCGGACTGCTTCGCTCCCCCGAACGGCACCATCGGGTGCAGACCGCCGTGCGAGTTGATCCACACGGTACCGGCCTGCAGGCGCGCCGCGATCTGGCGTGCCTGGTCGCGATCGGCGGACCACACGGAGGCGCCGAGCCCGAACTCGAGTTCGTTGGCGAGCCCGATCACCTCGTCGAGGTCGGTGTAGCGGATCACGGGCAGCGCAGGACCGAACTGCTCCTCGAGCACCAGGTCGTTGTGCGGGTCGATGTCGGCGACGATCGTGGCGGGGTAGAAGTTTCCGATCGCTCCGTGGTCGGGATCGCCGCCGAGGACGACGCGCGCGCCGGAGGCCTTCGCCGAGTCGACGAGCCGGGTGACGATGTCGTACTGGCCGCGGTTCTGCACCGGGCCGAGCACGTTTGCCTCGTCGAGGCCGACGCCCATCGGCATCGTCTTGGCGAAGGCGACGAGGTGCTCGAGTACCTCGTCATAGACCGCGTCGTGCACGTAGAGGCGCTTGAGCGCGGCACAGGTCTGGCCCGTGTTGATGAACGCACCCCAGAACAGGTCGGCGGCGATGGCCGCGGCATCCACATCGGGCAGCACGATGCCGGCGTCGTTGCCGCCGAGCTCGAGGGTGAGCCGCGTCACGTTGTTCGCGCTCGCCTCGATGATGCGCTTGCCGACGCCGGTCGAGCCGGTGAACATGATCTTGCCCACCCGCGGGCTCTTCGTGAGCGCGTCGCCGACGGTCCGGCCGGGGCCGGCCACCAGGTTCAGCACGCCCTCGGGGAGCACCTGGTTCATCACGGCGATGAGTGCGGCGCCGGAGAGGGTGGTGGTCTCTGCCGGCTTCGCGACGACGGTGTTGCCCATGCGCAGCGACGGCGCGATCTGCCAGATGGAGATCATCATCGGCCAGTTCCAGGGCGCGATGGCGCCGACGACGCCGATCGGGCGGTAGTGCAGCTCAGCGTAGTTCTCGCCGTCATCGACGATCACCTCTACCGGGAGGGGGGTGTCTGCCGCGGTACGCAGCCAAACGGCGCATGCACCAACCTCGAAGCGCGCGTTCGGGCCGTTCAGCGGCTTACCCTGCTCGCGGGAGAGCAGCTCGGCGAGCGGTTCGGCGGCGGCCTCGATGGCGTCCGCCGCACGGTGCAGGTAGCGGCTGCGCTCCTCGTCGGCCAGGGCGGCCCAGCTGGGCTGCGCGGCCACGGCGCGGTCGATCGCCGCCTCGAGATCGGCGACGTCCTGCACCGGAGCGGTGCCGATCAGTGCGCCGGTCGCGGGATCGTGGACCTCGCGTGTCGGTGCTTCCTGTGGCGTGATCGCCGCGAGAAGTGATTCGTAGGTGTGCATGGGTCCTCCACTGTGAGTCCGGTCTGCACCCACGATAGGTCGGCGTTCCCGCGTGGCATTGACCGATGCGGCACAGGAGTTGACGATGCGCGAAGAGAGCGCCAACGGTCGTACCCGTTGGGGCGCTGGAGGTGACATGGTCGGAGGGAACTTCAACGGAGAGGGCGTCATGTCAGGCACAGCAGCAGAGCACCGGGTACCACAGAGCGTGATCGTGGTGGGGGCGGGGTCGGCCGGATCGGTGATCGCCAGGCGCCTCGTGGACGCCGGCATCCCGGTGCACCTGCTCGAGGCGGGCGGCCAGGACAGCAACCCCGCCATCCACGACCCGAGTCGCATGGGCGAACTGTGGCACAGCCAGGACGACTGGGACTACTTCACGGTGCCGCAGCCGCACGCCGCCGGGCGCAGACTGCACCTTCCGCGTGGCAAGGTGCTCGGCGGTTCGCACGCGCTGAACGCGATGATCTGGGTGCGGTGCGCGCCGTCGGACTTCGACCACTGGGCCGCGCTCGGCAACGACGGCTGGGCCTGGGACGACGTGCTGCCGATCTACAAGCAGATCGAGGACTTCACCAGCCGCGTGCACCAGGACGACGCGGCCGACGCGCTGCACGGCCACGATGGCCTGCTCGACGTGACCGACGACTTCGAGCTCGAACCGATTCAGGCGGCGATCATCGACGCCGCGGTGCAGAGCGGGCTCGCGCACAACCTCGACTACAACGGCGAGAGCCTCGACGGGGTTTCGCAGCACCAGCTCACGATTCGGGACGGACAACGCCTCAACAGCTACATGGCCTACGTCAAGCCCGTCGCCGACTCCGAGCTGTTGACCATCAGCACCGGATGCCACGTGCACAGACTCCTCCTCGACACCGCCGCCGATGGCCAAGCCCCACGCGTGATCGGCGTGGAGTTCGAGCAGGACGGGGAGCTGCGCACGCTCGTCGCCGACGAGATCGTGCTGGCGGCCGGGGCCCTCGACTCCCCGCGTGTGCTGCTGCGCTCCGGCATCGGTCCGGCCGAGGAACTGGCCGCGCACGGCATCCCGTCGAGCGTCGACCTGCCTGGTGTCGGCAAGAACCTGCACGACCACTTCCTCGCCCCGGTGATCTTCTCGACCGAGCGCCCCATCGCCCCGCCGCACGCCGGCGTCTCGATCGCCCAATCGCACCTGTTCTGGAAGAGCCTGCCCGAGCTGGAGGTGCCGGACACGCAGCCGATCCACTTCAGCGTTCCGATGTACCAGGACGGCATGACGGGCCCGGATGCCGGCTTCTCGCTGATGGCGGGAATCGTCACGCCGAAGAGCAGGGGCGCACTCACGCTGAGCGGTCCGGGGTCGCACGACCCGCTGCTGATCGACCTGGCCACGCTCGAGGACGAGGATGACGTGCGCGCTCTCGTGGCCTCGGTGCGCCAGTGCCGCCAGATCGGACGCGAGCAGGCGCTCGCCGAGGGGTGGGGGGCGAGCGAGGTGTATCCGGCCGCCGAGATCGGCGGCGCTGACAACGACGACGAGGCTGCGCTGCGCGACTACGTGCGATCCCACGTCGTGACCTATCACCACCAGGTCGGCACCTGCGCCATGGGCGTCTCGGCGGCGGAGGGCGCCGTCGTCACGCCGCGCCTGCGCGTGCACGGCGTCGACGGTCTGCGCGTGGCCGACGCCTCGATCATGCCCCGCGTGACAACCGGCAACACCAACGCGCCCGCCGTGCTGATCGGCGAGCAGGCCGCCCGCTTCATCCTCGCGGGGGAGTAGCTCATCGCCGAGGCGCGCGTGTTCGGGACCGGTGCGGCGCGCATCACCGCGAGCTTTACTGTGCACACGCCAGAGGAACCCGAATGGAGCTACCGCTCACCGAACTATGCGCAGGTCGAGCTCGGCGACTGGCCGCACGGCTCGGGCGGGCGGGCCTTCGCGACGCTCTGCGACGCGGCGCGCGCCGCTGGCATCGCTCGGGTGAACGTCGAGGTCGCCGCATCCGATCGGCGCGCGGCGGACGAGCTCTCCGAAAGTGGGCTGCTGCCCGGCATCGTGTTCGCCGCGCGTGACCTCGCCGCCCCTGGCGCGGTCGAGCCACGCGGACTCGGGATCCGCCTGGCCGGCGTCGGTGACCGCGCGGCGCTCTCCGCCCTGGCCAGGGAGGAGGCGGTGTTCCAGGCCGCGAACACCGCGGCGGGAACCGCACTGGATCAGCCACCCGCCCTGTTCGACGGCATCGCCGATGGTTGGCTCGCGGCCGAGGACACGGTCGTGCTCATCGCCGAAACGGCCGAACGCGCGGAGGGGATCGTGGTGGTGCAGCTGAGCGTCGCCTCGGACGCCGAGCTCGGCCTTGGACTGCCGCGGCGCTTCGGCTACATCGCTGTGCTCAGTGTGACGGAATCGGCTCGGGGTCGCGGTGTCGGCGGAGCGCTCACCGCGCACGCATTGGCGTGGCTCGCCGCGGCCGGGACGCAGACGGTCGCGCTGCACTACGTCGTGGACAACCCCACATCGGTTCCGTTCTGGACGCGTCGCGGATTCGAACCGCTCACCATCACGTTCACGTGCGCATTGGATCCAGACTCTGGCGCCGGAGCAGCGATCGCACGATAGTCCAGGCGAGCGTCGCCGAGATGACCGTGGCGATCGCGATGGTCATCGACATGGCCAGGGCGGTCGCCCCACCGAGTGCCGCCAGGGGCGCGATCACCGGGCCAGCGACGAACATCGCGGTCCCGAGCAGGGCGGATGCCGTTCCCGCCCGTTCCGCGTGTCCGCCGAGCGCCAGCGTGGTGCCGTTCGGCCCGCCGATCCCCGCGCTGAACAGGAAGAGGCAGAGCGCGATCAGCACAGCGAGCACGCCGCCGCCCGCCAGCACCACGACCAGCAGCCCGACGGCGCTGACGGCGGCCACTGCCTGTCCGGTGAGGTAGGTGCGTGCCGGGCCATGGCGGCGCACGACGAGACGGCTGAGCTGGGAGCCGGCCATGTTCGCGAGCGCATTCACCGCGAACAGCAGGCTGAACTGCTGCGGCGAGAGACCGAACTCGTCTTGCAGAACGAAGCTCGACATCGACAGGTAGCTGAAGAACGCGACCCCTGCCGCCGCCGACGCGATCAGGATCATGAGGAACAGCCGGTCGCGGCTGAGCAGCCGGACGTGCGACGTGGTGGTCCGGAATCCGCCACTGTGCCGGTTCTCGGTCGGCAGCGTCTCACGCAGCCCGGCGAAGGCGAGCACGAAGATCGCGACGCCGACGCAGGCCAGCACGCCGAAGATGCCGCGCCAGTCCATGAACAGCGCGAGCTGACCGCCGACGATCGGTGCGACGATGGGAGCGGTGGCGCCCACCACGATGAGCAGGGAGAGCATGCGGGAGAGCTCGGCTCCGCTGTACAAGTCGCGAGCGATGGCGAGGCTGATGACGACACCGGCGGAGCCGGCGAGACCCTGCATCAGCCGTGCGAGCAGCAGCAGCTCGATGGTCGGTGCGAACACGCAGGCCAGCGAGAACAGTGCGAACAGCGCGATCCCGATGAGCAGGGGTCTGCGCCGCCCGAAGCGGTCACTGAGCGGGCCGGCGACGAGCTGGCCGAGCCCCAGCCCGATCATGCACACCGACATCGTGGCCTGGGCAAGCGCGTCGCTCGTGTCGAGCGACGCGGCCAGTTGCGGCAGCGTCGGCATGTAGAGGTCCATCGAGAGCGGGCCGAAGGCCTCGAGCGCGCCGAGCACGAGAACGCTGCGGCGCACGCTCATGATGCGCCCGCCCGTGGTCGGAGCGGGGGAAACGGCGGTCACGAGAGCCGGAGCGTTCGGCGGATCCAGCTGTCGCGTGCGGCGATGGCCGCCCGCGACGCGATCGCGTCGGGGGAGAAACCGGAGAAGCCGTGATACGCGCCGGCCCAGACGTGGAGCTCTGCCTGGCCACCGGTGGCCCAGATGCGCAGGGCGTAGTCGACGTCCTCGTCGCGGAACACCTCGGCGGCGCCGACCTCGATGTAGGCGGGCGGCAGCCCGCCGAGGTCGGCGGCCCGGGCCGGAGCGGCGTAGGGGGAGACGGCGTCGCTGTGCCGCAGCTCGCCGAGCAGGGCGGTCCATCCGGTGTCATTGTTGTTGCGGTCCCACGCGCCAAGACCGTCGTACTGCCGGCTGGAAACGGTGTCGTTGCGGTCGTCGAGCATCGGGCAGTTCAGCAGCTGCCCGGCCAGGGCCGGGCCGCCGCGGTCGCGGGCCAGCAGCGCCACGGCCGCCGAGAGCCCGCCGCCGGCACTGGCGCCGGAGACGAGGATGCGGGCGGGATCGACGCCGAGCTCGGCGGCGTGCGCGGCGAACCATTCGAGGGCCGCGTAGCAGTCCTCGGCGGGGGCCGTGCCGGGGTGCTCCGGGGCGAGCCGATATTCGACCGCCACGCCGACGACGCCGTACCGCAGGGCCAGCTCGATGAGCTCGCCCGTGCCGAAGAACCGGGTGCCGAGCACGAAGCCACCGCCGTGGATGCCGAGCACCCCCGGGGCGGGCGCGGCGGGGGCGCCGGGCTCCGGCCGCGCCCGCACGATCGTTATCTCGACGTCCGGGGCTCCGGCCGGCCCGGGGATCACCCTGTTCTCCCAGTCGACCGGGAGCTCGCCGACCTGGGCGGCCATCGGCGGGATGATCGTGGCGAAGTGCTCCCGGTTGGCGAGGATCGTGTGCTCGCGCAGCGGGATGCGCTCGACCAGATCGAGGAAGCCGGCCAGGCCGGCAACGAGCTCGGGGTCGTACGGGACGGGGGTCACTCTCATCGCTCGCCGCCGATCTGCAGGATGCGGCGCAGCCAGGAGTGCCGGGCGTCCAGCGCGGCCCTGGCCAGCTCGGACTCCGGCGCGTACATGTCGAAGCCGTGGAATCCGCCGGCCCAGATGTGCAGCTCGGCGTGGCCGCCGGTCGCCCAGATGCGGGTGGCGTAGTCGACGTCCTCGTCGCGGAACATCTCGGCGGCGCCCGCCTCGATGAACGCCGGCGGGAGCCCGCTGAGATCGGCGGCGCGGCTCGGGGCGGCATACGGCGAGGCTTCCGTGCTGCCGGCGAGCTCCTCGCCGAGCACGCAGCGCCAGGCCAGCAGGTTGGCGTCGCGCATCCAGGTGCCGATGCCGTCGTACTGGTGGCTGGCCACCGTGCTGTTCGTGTTGTCCAGCATCGGGCAGAGCAGCAGCTGGCCGGCCAGGGCTGGCCCTCCGCGGTCGCGGGCGAGCAGGGCGACGGCCGCGGAGAACCCGCCGCCGGCGCTGCCGCCCATCACGACGATGCGCGCCGGGTCCACCCCGAGCTCGCCCGCGTTCTCCGCCGTCCACGCGACCCCGGCGTAGCAGTCCTCGACGCCGGCCGGGAAGGGGTGCTCTGGGGCGAGGCGGTACTCCACGTTCACCGCGATGACGCCGAGCTCGAGCACGAGTTGGATGACGCGCTCGGACTCCCAGTGCCGGTGGCCGATGATCATGCCGCCGCCGTGGATGTTGACGAGGGCGGGCAGCGCGGCATCCGCCGCCGTGTGCCCGCGCGGCCGGAAGATGGTGACCTCGATGTCGGGGGCGCCGGCCGGGCCGGGGATCACCCGCTCCTCGGTGTCGACCGGGCGGTCGCCGATCGCCTCGACGGGGCCGGGGAACATCGTGGCCAGCCCGGGCCGGGTCGCCGGCAGCGTCTCCCAGCTGAGCGGGGGCTGCGGGGACGCCGCCATGAACTCGAGCACCGGCACGAGCTCGGGGTCGAACGGGACGGGGGTGACGCCGGTGGGCGTCGCGGCGGCGCTCACGGGCCCTCGGGGTCGACGATGCCGTTGTCGGCCCAGAACGGGGCGACACGGGTGCGGAGCTCGGCGGCGCCGACGCGCTCGACGAGCTGGATGGCCGCGATGTTCTGCTCGAGCTGCTCCAGGCGGGTCGCGCCGAACAGCGTCGTCGTGTTCGCGGGGTGGGTGAGCGTGAAGGCCACGGCGAGCTGGGCCGGCGTCGTCTCGAGCTCCTCGGCGAGGGCGGTGACGCCGGGGACCGAGGCGATGATGGCGGCCCGGATGTCACCGGGATCACGGCCGACCTCCCGGTCCGGGTTCACCTTGCCGGCGAGGATGCCGCCCTCCATCACGTCGGAGGCCTGCATCGTGATGCCCTGCTCCCAGAGCCGCGCGAACGGCGCCCCGTCGGGGATCGAGCGGCGGGACATGCTGTACTTCAGCTGCGTGATCTGCGGGCCGGGAACGCCCTCGGCGGCGGCGATGTCGATCAGCGCCTGAATGGTGCCGGCCGACCAGTTGTTCACGCCCCAGGCCCGGATGATGCCGGACGCCTGCAGCCCGGCGAGGTCCTGCACGAGGTCGCGCAGTTCCAGGTCGTCGCGGCGGAGGTCGCCGAGGATCACGAGGTCGGAGTAGTCGGTGCCGACGCGGAACAGCGCCCGCTCCAGCTGCGGCCGGAAGCCGTCTGGGCCGAAGCCCTCCAGCCAGAGCTTCTCGGAGAGCAGGTAGTCCTCGCGCTTGATGCCGGCCGCCCGGACGATGGCCGAGAACAGCACGTCGGTGAAGGCGGGCGGGCCGCCGGGGAAGGCGTAGACGCCGACGTCGAAGAGGTTGATGCCGCGCGCGTGCGCGGTGGCGACCAGCTCGACGGCGTCCTCGAAGTGCATCCGGTCGTAGGTGTGCCAGGAGCCGAGCGAGAGCACGGAGGCCTCGAGGCCGGAGGCGCCGATGGCCCGGCGGGGGATGGCCGGGGCGGAAACGGGTGTTGGCATGGGTGTCGTCCTTCGCGGGGTGGGCGCCTACGGCAGGCAGGGGTCGATGACGGCCTTGATCTCGCCGAGTGACGACATGGCGGCGATCTTGGCGGATGCGGCGGAGAGGCCGACGGGCTCGCTGAACAGCTCGTCCCACGGCATCCGGTCGGCGAAGGAGCGGAAGAACTCGATCGCCCGGTAGTAGTCGGCGATGTCGCCGTTGAGGGAGCCGACGACCGTGAGCTCCTTGCCCATGATCGCCGAGAGGGTGATCGGCTGGCCGGTGGGGCCGGTGGAGCCGACGACCACGACGGTGCCGCGCTGGGCGGCCATCGCGATGGCCTCCGGGCCGACGCTCGGGGCGCCGGCGAAGTCGAGCACGAGGTCGGCGCCCTGGCCGTCGGTGAGCTCCAGCACCCGGGCGATCGTCGCCTCCGAGCCGTCGGCGATGTCGACGACGGCGTCGGCGCCGAAGCGGCGGGCGGCGGCCAGGCGGTCGGCCGGGGCGCCGACGGTGATGACGGTGCCGGCACCGGAGAGGTGGGCGACGGCGGTCGCGAAGATGCCGAGCGCGCCGGAGCCCTGGACCACGACGCGGGAGCCCGGGCGCACGCCGCCGGCGCGCTGGAAGGCGCGCAGCACGGTCTTGGCCGCGCAGCCGGCCATCGAGGCCCAGGTGTCCTTCACCTCGGCTGGCAGCAGGAGCTTGGCGGCGCCCGGCGTGACGTAGGCGTGCTCGGCGAGGCCGGCCGTCGCGTACGGCGGCACGTCGGAGCGCTGCAGGAACCCGTAGCCGCGGCGCGAGCAGGCGACCGGCTCGCGCAGCACGGTGCAGCCGAAGCACTGGCCGCAGGTCGACTCCGACCAGCCGATGCGGTCGCCGACGGAGAGGGGCCGGCCGAGCGCGTCGCTCGTGCCGGGGCCGAGCGCGACGATCTCGCCGACCATCTCGTGGCCGAGCACCATCGGCAGCATGCCGGGGAACGACATCTTGCCCTGCCAGATCTCGATGTCGGTGCCGCAGAGCGTGGTGCAGGCGATGCGCACGAGCGCGGCGCCCGACTCGATCTCGCCGGGGAGCGGGATCTCCTGCAGCGTGAGCTCTTCGCCGTGTGCGGTCAGCACGGCTGCGCGGGTCGTGGTCGGAAGGGGAATCGTCATTGAATGCTCCTTTGCGCGGCCATCTCGGATCGCAACACTGTCGCGCCGGCCGCCGGTTTGGGATATTCTACATACGTTGACTTAAATTGCGAACCTCTCAAGGAGGAGATGTGCAGCGATCTGATCGGGATGGATCCGATACCCCAGCCGAACTCGTTTTCCGTGGCGGGACCGTGCTGAGTCTGGATGCCGCGGACACGCGGGGGACGGCGGTTGCGGTGCGTCACGGGCGGATCGTGCTCGTGGGTGGCGATGACGAGGTGCTGCCGCTCATCGGGCGCCGCACCCGAGTGATCGAGCTCAATGGGCGGGCCGTCATCCCCGGCATCAATGATTCGCACCTGCACGCCGCGTGGCTTGGCGCGATGTGGCCGAACACGGTCTTCGGCGACATCGCCGGGGGAGCCCCGGCCTTCGAGGGTGACCCGCACGACGCGGCCGAGGCCGCCCCGCTTCTCGCAACGGCCGCCGAGATCCGGGCCGCCATCTTGCGCGCGGGTGAGCTCGCGGCATCCCTCGGCATCACCAGCTACACCGAGCCGGGGCTCGGCCCCGGCGAGGATGCCGGTGCGACGGGGTGCTTCGGTCAGGCGGTGCTGGATGAGTACGTAGCGCTCGAGGCCGAGCGGGCGCTCACCGCGCGCGTCAATGTGCTCATGCTCTACGGAGTGCTCGATGGTCCGAGCGAGCTGCACAGCTTTACCTCACGGCTGCGCGCCACCGAGCGCGAGACGGAGCGCCCGGCCTGGCTGCGCGTCGCCGGCGTCAAGATCTTCGCCGACGGCATCCCGCCGATGCTCCAGGCCTGGACGCATCGGCGGTACCCGGACGGCTCATCGGGCGGGCTGCTCGTCGCCGGGCTTGATGGCGATGAGCGCGAGGCCAATCTGCGCCAGATGATCCTGGCCGCCCATCGGGCTGGATTCCAGGTCGGTGTGCACGCGACGGGCGACCGCACCATCGAGGTCGTCGCGGACGCCGTGGCCGAGGCGATGGCGGAGACGGCGACGGAGCTGCGTCACTACGTGATCCATGGCGACCTCGTCACGCGCGAATCGTTGGACGCGATGGCGCGGCTCGGCATGGGGATCAACGTGCAGGCCGGCATCGCGGTGCTGACCTCAGGGTGGGTCGCCGGCGTGCTCGGCGAGGAGGTTGCTGCCGCGGCCTGGCCGTTGGCCGAGGCGCTCGCCGCAGGGGTGTCGCTGTCGCTGAGCTCGGACGCGCCCGTTCTCGCGCCGGACTGGCGCGAGGGCGTCGCCGCTGCCGATGTCTGGATGGGGCCGGCCGCCGCCGGCGCCGAGGAACAGCGGATGCTCGACTTGCTGCGCGCATACACGGTCACCCCGGCGAGGCAGGACGGCGCGGACGCGTGGAAGGGCACCCTCGAGCCGAAGAAGGTCGCCGATCTCGCGGTGCTCGCGGTGAATCCGCTGAGCGTCACGCCGGCCGAGCTGCCGGGTGTGGCCATCGACATGACAGTGGTCGACGGTGACGTCGTCTTCGAGCGGGCGGTGGCGCTGGTCGGCTGAGAGTGCCCGACGACGAGGGTGGCCCCGCAGCTGTGCGGGGGCCATCTTCGTTCGCCGATCACGTGCCGGGTCGCTCAGGCCAGCAGCTGACCCCCATCCACCGGCAGGCTCACGCCGGTGATGTGGCCGGCGCCGGGGCCCGCGAGGAAGAGCACGGCCGGTGCGATGTCATCGACGGCGGCGAACTTGGCCAGCGGGATGCGTGACTCCCAGGCCACCCGGGCCGGTGAGCCCGCCGGCATCCCCATCTGCAGCATCGGGGTCAGAACGGGGCCGGGGGCGACCGCGTTGACGCGGATGCCGTGGCCGGCGAGCTCGATCGCTGCCCAGCGGGTGAGCGAGTCAACGGCAGCCTTGCTCGACTCGTATGCGCCCATGCCCGGCGTCGGTTGCTTGCCGCCGATCGAGGAGATGTTGACGATCGTCCCCGGGGTGCCTGCGGCGATCATCTGGTTCGCGACGGCCTGGGTCACATTGAAGGTGCCGACGATATTCACGTCGACGATCGCCTTGTAGGCCCCGGCGGCGAGCTCGGTGATGGCGCCGTGCACCGAGAGGATGCCGGCGTTGTTGACGAGCACGTCGATGGGGCCATGGTCGGCGGCGACGGCGGCGACCGTTGTCGCGACGGCGGCGGGGTCGGTGATGTCGAGCGCGACGGATGCCGCGCCGAGCTCGGCGGCGACGGCGGCGACGGCGTCACCGTTCACATCGGCGAGCACGACGCGGTCGCCCTGGGCGAGAAAAGCCTCGGCGATGCCGCGGCCGATGCCGCCGCCTCCGCCGGTGATCAGCACGGTACGGGATTCGGTCACGGTGGAAACTCCTTCGTCTCACGCCTGAGCGGCGCATGGGGTTATATTATCCAAACGTAGAAAATAAAGCGATGTCGCTTCGAGGAGACCCCATGACTTTCAGAGGAACCGTTCCCACTCGCCGCCTCGGCCCCGCCGGCCCGGAGGTGCCCGTCTTCGCGCTGGGCTCGTGGAACACCTGGGACCGGATGGAATTCGACGCCGCCGTGGCTCTCATTCGGCGGGCGGCCGAGGTCGGGGCCGCGTTCTTCGACGTCGCCCACTACAACATGGGCCCGCACGCCGAGAACGCCCGCACCGACCTGATCTTCGGCGAGGCCGTGCGCGCCGCCGGGCTGTCCCGGGAGGACTACCTGCTCTGCGGCAAGCTCTGGCTCTGGGAGTATCCGGCGACGAGCTTCGCCAGCCAGATGGAGACCTCACTCTCCCGCATCGGCATCGAGAAGGCCGACACCGTCGTGGTCGGCGACTACATGAGTCCGATCGACGTGCGGCAGATCGTGACGGATGTCGCGGCCGAGATCGCTGCAGGCCGCTTCGACAGCTGGGGCGTCAACAACTGGCAGGCGGCCGACATCACCCTCGCGCTCGACGTCGCCGAGGCCGAGGGCCTCACGCCGCCCACCTTCGCCCAGCTGAAGTACGGCCTCGCCCGGCGCACCATGGCCGAGGGTGCGCACTACGGGGAGCTGTTCAACTCCGGCCGGCTCGCGCTGCAGGCCTCCGACGTGTTCGAGGGCGGCATCCTCGCGGGCAAGCTCGCCCCAGAGCGGAAGATCGGGGCGGATGTCGGCGGCATCCGCGAGCAGATCATCGCCGTCTACCCCGAGCTCACACGCATCGCCGCCGGCCTCGGCGCGACGCCGACGCAGCTCGGCATCGCCTTCTGCCTGGCCAACCCCGCCACCGCGAACGTGCTCTTCGGGGTGTCGCGGATGGAGCAGCTCGAGGACAACCTCGGCGCCCTCGAGCTGCTGGAACGGGTCGGCGCCGGCGAGCTGCTGGCCGCCACCGCAGGTCTCTGGGTGGACCGGGCCGTCAACGCGGACGGCAGCTGGTAGCCGCCGAAACCCGGCTAGCGTTCCAGCCTGGCGATGCGGTCCGCCACCGCCAGGAGCTCCGGCGACGGCGCCGAGCGCGCCGCGCCCGCCTCGGGGAACAGCACCTCGACCCCTGCTCCCACCGCCGCCTGGATCTCGGCCGCCAGCAGGTGGCCATCGACGAGACCGGGGGTGGCGATCCCGCCTGCGCCCGTCCACCGCTCGCTCCAGCGCACCATCCGCGCGACGAGTCCGCTCGGCAACCCGAGCGCATGGGCGTCGAGCCGGTCGTCGGTCATTCCGATGAGCGGCGAGCGATCGACGAGCGGGAGCCCGCCACGGCTCGGGGTGAGCAGCACGCGACTCGGCGCCCGGCCGGGCGTCCAGCGGTGCTCGTTCATGTCGATATCGCGGGCGAGCACCCCGACTGCCTCCTCGGAGAGCAAGCGGATCTGCTCGATGATGCCCGGGACCGGTGCCGCAGGCGAGCCGTCGTCCAGGTAGAGCACAAGGGCCCGGTCGTGGAGCGCGCGCTGCAGTTCCGCCGCCAGCAGGTGGCCGTCGACGAGGTGCGTGAGTCGCGCCGCGTCGCTCGGCCACTCGAAGTCGGAGTCCATTGCCGTCTCGAAGCGTCGATTCCACGCTCCGAGGCGGTCCTCCAACGCCGCCGGGAGCCCGAGCATGCCCGGCTCGAACGGCCCGAACCACTTCTCCGGCGATGGCGAGCGATCCCACAGCGGCAGCGCCACCGTGTACTCCGCCATCAGGATCACGCGCGTGGGAAAGGGAGTGGCCCGCATGCCCCGACCTTACGGGACGCGGGCCGGGATGTCGCTCAGCCGAGGAAGTCGAGGGCCGCAGCCCGGAACTCGGCCGAGCCGAGCGCGCCGTGGTGGTCGCCGGGGACGTGCAGCAGCGCGGCATCCGGGACCAGCTCGACGAGGGCCTCGATGCCGCCGGTCATCATGTCGTCGCTGCCGGCAACGAACAGCGTGGGCGTGTGCGGGGCGCCCGACGGCGTCGCATCGCTCGCCGCCGGCCCGGGCAGGAAGGGCTCGCCAGCGAGACCGTCGATGAGGGTGATCAGGGCGTCGGGGTCGTTGCCTGGCGCCGACACCATCTGCGCCATCATGCCGAGGAGCGGGGAGTCCGGTTCGGCTGCGCCGCTCGCCGCGGCTCGGAGGGCGGCGGTGTCGAGCTGGGCGAAGGGGTCGAACGGGCTCAGGCCGCCGAGCACCAGGCGGCGCACGCGCGGGTTGGCCGCCGGGAGCTCCCAGGCCAGGCGCGCGCCGAGCGAGTAGGCCACGACATCCGCCTGCTCGGCGCCGGCCGTGGCGATGGCCTCGTCGATGGCCTCGCTGAGCGCGCGCACCACGGCGCCGGTGCCCGCGCACCCCGCGACGGCCGCCGCATTGGCGCCGTGGCCGGGCAGGTCTACGACCACGGCGGTGCGCCCGGCGGCGGTGGCGGCCTCGTGCCAACCGGTGCCCAGCCAGTCAGCCGTGCCGGAAGACGCGAAGCCGTGGATGAACACCACGGGCGGTGCCCCGGCGGCGTCGCCGGTGCTCGCGGGGGAGAAGGTCTGCACGGAAAGGGCCATGGCTGCACTCGCATTCGCTACGGGGCGCCTCGTCGCGCCCGTCGTTATTCTACGCACGTTGACAAAGATGGCGAACCGAGCCCGCGACGCTTGCATGTTTATTGTCAACGCTTGTAGAGTTTCCGGAGACCGCACCAGACGCGGGCCGCGCACCGCAGCCGGCCCCGCACTCCGAAGGAGAACACCATGACGGCAACGCAGCCGATCACCGCAGCAACCCCCGAGGCCATTCTCGACATCGCGATCGGCTTCATGGGCGCCAAACAGCTCTTCGCCGCCAGTCGGGTCGGCCTGTTCAACGCACTCGCCGATGGCACCCGTTCGCTCGACGAGCTGACCGCCGCCACCGGCGTGCCCGCGCAGCAGCTGCGCATCCTCGCCGACAGCATGACCGCGCAGGGTTTGCTCACACGTACCGACGGCCGCTATGCGCTGACCCCGGACGCCGCGGCCTACCTCACTGCCGATGGCGCCGGCATCGACCTCACCCCGTTCCTCGCCTTCCTCAACGACATCAGCTACAAGCAGTGGCTGCGCTACGACGACACCGTCGACTCCGGTGCGGCCGGAACGCTCGAGCTCGACGAGAGCGGCTGGGGCGACTTCATGGCCGGCGTCATGACCTACAACGAGCTGCACGCCGAGCAGCTCGCCGCCAACTTCGACTTCTCCCGCTACCGCAACGCGCTCGACTTCGGCGGGCTGAGCCCGGCGTTCGCCGTGAACGGCATGAAGGCCAACGCCGAGCTGAACACCCGTTTCGTGTTCGACCCCGCCTTCACCGACTCGGTGCAGCACGCCGTCGACGCCGCGGGGGTCTCCGGGCGCTCCACCGTCGAGGGTGGCGACACCGCCACCGCAGAGCCGGGTGGCGAGCACGACCTGGTGCTCGTGAACCACGTCATCCACCGCTTCGACGACGCGCAGAACCGCGCCATCTTCGCGAACGTCCGCGCGGCCGCCGCACCGGGCGCCCACCTCGTCGTGCTCGACTTCTTCCTCGACGACAGCCCGGTGCAGCGCAAGATCGACGCCCTGCACGCCGGCGAGTACTTCAACATCGACGGCACCGTGGTCTACCCCGAGTCGACCGTCGCCGAGTGGCTGGGTCAGTCCGGCTGGAAGCCCGTCGAGACGATCGCGCTGCCGGGAAGCCCGCGCATCCTGGTGGCCGAGGCGGTCTAACCGCCGCACGACCACCCGCCGGCCGGAGTTCCCTTGCTCCGGCCGGCGGTGTGCACACCCGGAGCACCGAAGGAGTGTCCATGTTCGTCTCGACCGTCAGCGGGCCCGCCGCGCCGGAATCGCTCGGCATCACCCTGCCGAGCGAGCACCTCATCGCCGACTTCGCGACACCGGAGGACTCGGAGGCCGGCTGGCGCCGCGTCGGGCGCACGCGCCCGACGGCCGCCGCCGAGGCCGCGTTCCACGAGTCCGCGGTCCGCATCGAGATGCTGGGCGCACTCAACCTGGGCGCCCCGAACCGCGACAAC
The DNA here is from genome assembly GCF_004217495.1 of Microterricola gilva. Lineage (NCBI taxonomy): Bacteria > Bacillati > Actinomycetota > Actinomycetes > Micrococcales > Microbacteriaceae > Microterricola > Microterricola gilva. The sequence goes on along the minus strand of NZ_SHLC01000001.1, from coordinate 2,744,537 downwards.
CTGCGGCTGGACCACGAGCTCCTCGCCATCGCGGAGGCCGGCGAGTTCGGCCGGCTGGGCGGCGGGGCCATCGTCGACCAGACGAGCACCGGCCTCGGCCGGAACCCACGCGCCCTCCGCCGCATCGCCGACGCCACCGGCCTCGCCGTCGTGATGGGGGCGGGCTGGCACCACCCGGCGTGGAGCCCAGAGCTGGCCGACCGCTCGACGGAGAGCCTCGCCGCCGAGATCGCGGCGGAGCTCGAGGCGGGCGTCGACGGCATCCGTGCTGGCTTCATCGGGCGGATCGGTGCGATCGACCCCGGCGTCGAGCTCGAGCGGCGTCTGCTGCTCGCGGTCGCCGCCGCCGCCAGGCAGACCGGGGCGCCCGTGAACATCGCGCGCTCCGCGACCATCGCCGACACGCTCGCCGTGCTCGACATCCTCGAGGCGGAGGGCGTCGGCGCCGCCGCGATCGCCCTCGGCGACGGGGCGGCCCTCCTCGCCCGCCCGGAGGAGCTGGACGCCGTGCTGGCGCGCGGCGTCTACGTGCAGTTCGACCAGCTGGGAGACATCCCGACCATCCTCACCGAGGTGAGCGACCACGACATCGCGCAGGGCGTCCTCGGCCTCGCCGCCCGCGGCCTGGCCGGGCAGCTGCTCATCTCCCAGGGCGTGCGGCGCAAGATCGACCTCAACGCCTTCGGCGGCAACGGCTACGGCTTCATCCTGGAGCAGTACCTGCCCTACCTGCGCATGTTCGGGGCGGATGACGGCCTGCTCACCCTGCTCACCGAGGCCAACCCGCAGCGCTGGCTCAGCATGCGCGCACCGGGGGCGGGCTCGTGAACACCGCCATCCCGATCCCGAACATCGCCGGCCAGGTGCTCTCCGTCACCGGCCCGGTGGCCCCGGAGACGCTCGGCCAGGTGCTCATGCACGAACACATCTTCATCGACATCCGGCGCCCGCTGCACAACCCGCGGCCGGGTCGGGGAACCCCGGAATCGATGGAGCCGCTCGGCCTGGCGAACCTCGCCGCGGTGCGGCGGGGCCGCATCATCGAGCACAACGACCTGCTCGGCGACTTCGACGAGATGCTCGCCGAGGTGGGGGAGTTCCGCGCCCAGGGCGGCGGCACCATGGTGGAGGTCTCCAACACCGGGCTCGGCCGCGACGCCCGCTCGCTGGCCCGGCTCTCTCGCGCCAGCGGCCTGCAGATCGTGATGGGCGCCGGCTGGTACGAGAAGAACTTCCACCCGGCCGACATGGACGAGAAGACCGTCGAGCAGATGACCGGGGAGATCGTGCGCGACATCGCCGTCGGCGTCGACGGCACCGCGGTGCGCTCCGGCATCATCGGCGAGGTCGGCGTCGAGGGCAACCCGCTCACGCCGAACGAGCTGAAGAGCGTGCGCGCCAGCGGGCGCGCCTCGCGCATCACGGGCGCCCCGATCGCTTTCCACCAGGGCGGTTTCGGCGAGGAGAAGTTCCGGGTGCTCGACATCCTCGAGGAGGAGGGCGTCGACCTCAGCCACGTCGTGATGGGGCACGCGGGCACGCTCGGCGACGACCTGCCCTTCGCGAGGCGGCTCCTCGCCCGCGGCGTCCTGGTCGAGTTCGACTTCCTCGGCACGCCGGGCAGCCCGTGGGGCACGCTCTGGCCGTTCACCGACCGCGCGGTGGCCCGGGGCGTTGCAGCGCTCGTCGACGACGGCCACGCCGACCGGATCGTGCTGGGCGGCGACGTCTGCCAGCGGGTGCAGCTGAAGCGCTACGGCGGCCAGGGCTACGGCTACATCTCCGAGCACTTCCTGCCCGCGCTCGGCAGGCTCGGGGTGGGCGATGACGCCATCCGCGCCATCATGGTCGACAATCCGGCCAGGGCGCTCAGCTTCCGGGAGCCTCGCGCCGCGCTCTGAGGTTTCGACACGCTCAACCAGCGGGAGTGTCCGCAGGTCGAGCGTGCCGAGATCCTACGGTCGGGTCAGCCGCTCCAGGAAGGCATCGAGGTGAGCCTTCTGCAGTTCCGGCGTGCTGTGTTCCGGGTCCATCAGGCTGAGCAGATTGGCGCCGACGTTCAGCGCGACGAGCTCGTCGATCAGCTGCTCATCGGGGGTCTCGCTCAGGATGTCGCCATCCTCACGACCCTCGGCGATGAACTGGGCGAGCGCCTGCCGCCAGGTGGCGAGGTGTTGGGCGTAGATCTCGTGCAAGTGCTCGTTGGACGCGGCGCGCTCCCAGAAGGAGAGCAGAACCCGCCCTGCGGTGATGCGCTCGGCGTCCAGCGGCAGTGCCGCGAGGCTCATGCCGCGCAGCGCAGCGATGCCTCGGCTGTCGCCGATGCCCTCGCTCACGCCCTCACTCATCTGGGCGAGCGAGAGCTCGTAGGTGCCCTGGATGATGTCGTCCTTGCCGGGGAAGTAATGCTTGAGTGCCCCATTGGCGAAGCCGGCCTCCGCGGCGATCTCGCGCATGGTCGCCGCCTCGATGCCGCCCTGAATGATGAGACTGCGCGTCACCGCGATGATGTCGCGGCGCCGTTCGTCGTGATCGATCACCTTGGGCATGCAGGCCCCCTTCGGCTCCGGTGTGCGTCCATTCTGCCCGCTCAACGCGCGCGCAGATAGTCAACAAGTGTAGAGCAACGAGAGGGGCCGTCGCGGACCGCCGGGATCAGCGCTCCGACCGGGTGAAGACGGGGCGCCCGGCGAACCACGTCTCGAGCGGATGCGCGTCGATCAGTGTGTCGATCGGCGACTCGAATGGGTTGCGGTCGAGCACGAGGAAGTCGGCCGACTTGCCGACCACGAGCGAGCCGGTCTCGGCGCCAAGCCCCATCGCGGTGGCCGCGTTGATCGTGAACGCCGCGATGGCCTCCTCGAGCGTGATGGCCTGCTCCGCCCAGAGCGTGCCGGGGAAGACGCCGTGCGGGTCGGCGCGGGTGACCAGACCTTGGATGCCCTCCCAGGCGTTCGGCGATTCACTCACCGGCCAGTCGGAGCCGCCAGCGACGAGCGCGCCGGTGTCGATCAGGCTGCGGTTCGGCTGCATCTGCGACGCACGCTCTGGCGGGAGCACAGTGGCGATGGCATCCGGAATCACGCCGGGGAACCAGATGAATGGCGAGATGTCGGCGGCGACGCCGAGCTCGGCGAAGCGGGCGAGGTCGCTCTCGGCCACGAACTGACCGTGCGCGATCTGGTATCGGGTGTCGGTGAACCCCTCGGCGCGCAGCTGCTCGACCGTGTCGAGCACGAGCCGGGCGGATGCGTCGCCCGTGCAATGGATCTTGGCGGAGAGTCCCCGCTTGGCGGTGCTGCGCAACCAGCCGAGCAGCTCTTCCGGTGGCATCGTCGTGGTGCCGCAGAAGTGGGCACCGTGCTCGTCATCCGGCAGGAAGGGCTCGAGGAACGCGCCGGTGCGGGCCGGCGGAACTCCGTCGAGGAAGATCTTGATGAAGTCGGGGCGGTGGTGCCTGCTCCGGAACTCCTCCCCACGGGCGACGAGTTCCTCGCCGACGGGGTCGTAGCCGAAGATCTGGTCGTTGACGGTGAGCGAGCTGACCACCCAGGCGTTCAGCTCTCCGGAGTCATCGAGCGACTTGAGCGACTGCAGGATCGGCAGCGAGGCCGCCGCGTCCTGGAACGCCGTCACCCCGTAGCTCGCGAGGATCTCGATGCCGCGCTGCGAGCACCGGCGGTGCTGCTCCGCGCTGAGCACGTGCGTGCGCGCGAGGGCCGCCTCGACCGGCATTCCGGCCGCCTCGAGCAGCACACCGCTCGCCGCGCCGCTCGTGGGGTCCAGCATGATCACGCCGCCGACTCCGGGGTCGCTGTCGGTGGTGATGCCGGCCAGCTCGAGCGCACGCGAGTTGACCCAGCGGTTGTGGTGGCTGTCATCGCTCAACATCACGGGGCGACCGCCGGATGCCTCGTCGAGGCGTGCGCGCGCGGAATCCGTGGCCAGCGCCTCCATCAGGCCGGAGCCCCAGCTTCCGCCGAGTACCCAGCCATCGGCCGGCAGGGTCTCCGCGTACACGCGGACCGCGTCGAGCACCTGCTCGATCGAGGCGGTCGCCGAGAAAGAGAGCTCGTAGAGGTCGGTCTTGCCTGCGATGGCGTGGTGGTTGTGCACATCGACGAGGCCGGGCATCACGAAGACACCGTCCATCCTGCGCACGACCGTGTCCCGGCCGAGGTGGGCGAGCGCGTCGGTGTCACTGCCGACGGCGAGCAGCCGCCCATTGGCCACGGCGAACGCGCTCGCCCAGGGCGTTGCGGCATCCGCGGTGTAGACCTGCGCGCCGAGGACGATGAGATCAGCGGTGCTCATGCGTGGGCTCCTTGTGCGTTCTCGAGCGGCTCAGGCGGCCGGGCCGAAGGTGGCCGGGTCGTACTGTTCCGGGTGCACGGTGGTCGAGATGAGCCGGCCGTAGGCGCCGAAGGTGAAGTGCGTCGGCACCTCGCCGCTCTCGTCCAGTCCGAACAAGACGCCGTGGGAACGGATGTTGCGCGCATCGCGGTGGTCGGCGATCGTGACCGAGGCGCAGGGGATCACCTTTTCACGCCAGGCGAAGATGTAGATGCCGGGACGCACCTGCCACACCGAGTTCTCGTCGGTGTCAGCGAGGCCGCGCTCCGGGCCCGCCAGACACTGCCAGCTGTACCAGCGCGGTGAGAGGTAGACGTGCTCGTAGGCGTGCTCCTCGCTGTACACCCACTGCACGCGGCGGCCGATCAGCGAGGTCGTCGGCGCGGCCTCCTCCCCGCTGGTCTCGATCTCCTCGATCAGGCCGGGCACGAAGACCTGCTGCACGGCCGTCGTTCCCGGGCCGGCCTCTCCGATGATGCTGATCACGGCGAGCGCGCGCCCCGCGCGCAGATCGAGCACGAGCGACACCGCCTCGTTCGGCAGGTAGGCGTGGTGGAACTGCACGAAGTACAGGCCGTCGTCGACGAGGAACGCCTCGTAGTCATCGGTCTCGGATGCCGGTGCCGTCTCGTCACCGACCCCCGGCGTGTACTCCCACGCCACGGTGGTCTCGGCGAAGACATGCCTGATGCGGGTGCCCCTGCCGTCGACGACCGTGAACTCACGGCCCACGAGGTCCAGCGAGTGCGGCGCCTTGTTCGCGTCGAACCCCGGGGCGAGTCCGTCCAGCGGCAACCAGGTCGAGGTGTCTGCGGGATTGAAAGCGGGGTTCAGGGTGACGTCGTTGTCGGTCATGCTGTGCCTTTCGAGGAGCGTGGGTTGAGGATGTCGTCGCGCTTAGTGCGCGCAGTGGCACTCGCTGTCGCCAGTGGCCGAACAGCTGCCGGATGCCGCAGCGGCTCCGTCCGGCAGGTCGAGCGCCGGGTTGCGGTCGAGGAAGCCGTGCGGCTTGAACAGGAATCCGGAGTAGTCGACGGGCATGATCGGCCAGTCCTCCGGCCGCGGAACATGGGTCGGGCCGAAGACGTGCCAGAGCACGATGTCGGTGCCGTCGAGGTCGCGATCGGCCGCCGTCCATCGCGGCAGACCGTCGCCGCCCTGGTGCGCGTTCGGGTAGTCTCCGGCGGGGAAGCGCTCCGCGGCGTCGAAGGCGGTGCCCCAGAGGTGCTTGGTCGCGAAGTTCGCGCGTGCATAGACGGTGGACTCTGGCTGGGCCATCAGCGTCGGGCCGCCCTGCGGGTGCAGGCGGTAGGCGGTGGGCTTGCCCACGTGGTTCGTTCGGTGAGCGCTCTGCACCTCCCAGGTGCGACCGGCGGCCGGGGCGGCGAGCCGCTGGGCCTGCTGCTCGCTCGTGAGCGGCCTGCTCTCCCACGTGAAGGCGTTGCCATACGGGTTCTTCTCGCCCATCGGGATGCCGACGACATCCACCTCGTGCAGCACGTTGTCCTCACCGTCGATCGCGACATCCAGCCGCGCACAGAACAGGTGCTGGTGCACCGGGGCGAAGATGCCGGGGGCGATCTCAGGGGCGTGCGGGTTCTGCTCGCCCGGGTGCCCGGCGCCGGCGAAGACGATGCCGGTGGCCTTCGCCTCGACCTGGATGGTGCCGTCGAGGTAGAAGTACCAGAAGAAGCCGTAGTCGTAGTTGCCGATCGTGCTGAAGTAGCTGACCACGAGCCGCCGGCTGCGGCGCACCTCGCTCTTGCCCTGCAGATCGGTGTGCTTCCAGAGGATCCCGTAGTCCTCCTCGTGCATGCAGACCACCTGCGGGATCTTTACCGGGTGGCCGTGGTCATCGGCGACGAAGCCGTCGAAGTAGTGGATCACACCGAGGCAGTCGCAGCCGAGGGTGAGCGAGTTGGCGTTCTTGCCGAGCAGGTACTCGCCGGCGTCGAAGTAGCTGATCCAGAAGCGGGTGGCCGTCGTGTCGCCGTAGGGCACCACCATCTCGGGCACGCTGGCCCGGTGCAGCACGGGGCGGTCCTCCTCGCCGTCGCGGAAGCTGACCTGGTTCAGCACGAGCCCCTCGCGAGCGTTGAAGCCCACCCGGAACTTCCAGTTCTCCCACTCCACGTGCGAGCCGTCCACGTGGAAGCTCGGGCCCTCCGGCTGGGTGATCTCGATCGGCTTCAGCGAGGTGCGGGCGGGCCCGGTGGCATCCGCGCCGTAGTTGCCCGAAGCGGCCGGCACCGGCACGTCGCCCTCGTCCTCGACCCGGATGACACGATTCTCGGTGAGGTTGATGTGCACGATCAGGCCCTCGACCGGGTGTGCCCACGGGCTGTCTGTCTCGCTGTCTCGCAGAAAGGTGAGGGAGCGGATGACGCGGCGCCCGCTCTCGTCGTCGCGGCCGAAGAAGCCGGGGGCCAGCGGTGCGCAGAACGCGAGCTCAATGCGGTCGGCCAGACCTCGCCTGGTCATCGCGGCACGCCACTCCGGCGAAGCCTTGGCGATCTCGGCCGCACGATCGTACTCCTCGAAGAGGTACTGCGGCTGGCCGTACGGCGGCTGATTGTTGCTCAGCGCGAGCGTGTCGACCACGGCGTTGCCGGTGATCGAGACCACCACCTCGGAGGCTGCCCCTGTCGCGGTGTCGAGCAGCACGTAGTGCACCCGGCGTTCGATCGCCTCGCCCGGGCTGAACGCTGCGACGGCGTCCTTGTCCGGCTCGACCGGCAGAACCTGGGCGCAGCGAACCGTCTCGCCGAGCAGGCCGGCGGCCACGAGGATCGCGCGGCCAGAGGCGAGCTCGTCCGCGGTCAGCGGGTCGAGCGGATGCCGCACGGAGGCCGGTTCGCTCGAGGCGGTGCTGTGCGAGTGGGCGGTATCGGGCGTGTGCGACATTGCAGTTCCTTCGAGGTGCGGCGCCAGGATGGGCGGCGCCGCGGTAGCTACCTGCACCCAGTATCGTTCGTGCACGCTGAGCGCTTCTTGTCTGCGAGCGTGACGGGCTTGACTCTCCGTGCTTGAGCTCCCGCTGGTTGAGCTTGTCGAAACCGCCCGCGACTCCGTTGGTCGAGTAGCGAGGAACGAGCGTATCGAGACCCCGGGCGGGACACACCGAACCAGCATCGGTTGCGGTTCCTGAGGATTCCTTGGGGTGGGCTGCCGCCTTTCGCGATGCTGCGCATCGCGCCCTCCCAGTCAAGTGCCGTGCGCGCAAATCACAGTGGGCCGGCCCGCGTCGCGGCACACTCGGTGGATACCCGCACGGAGCGCGGCCAGGCACCGGCCACACTCGGATCAAAGGAGATTTCGTGAGCAGCTCACCCTCGTCGGCCCCCGCCGTCGCCCCCGCGAAGACGGGCAGCGCGGCATCCGAACGCCGTAAGCTCGGCGTTCCCGCCGTCGCATTCCTCATCGTGGCCGCATCGGCGCCGCTCACCGTCATCGCCGGTGGCGTCACCTCCACCTTCTCGGTCACGCACGTGGCCGGAGTTCCTGTTTCCTTCCTGCTGCTGGCCGCCGCACTGGCGATCTTCGCCGTCGGCTACGCCGCGATGAGCCGCTTCATCAACAACGCCGGCGCGTTCTACTCCTACGTCTCGCAGGGCATCGGCCGACCGACGGGAGTCGGCGCCTCGCTGATCGCGCTCGTGGCCTACAACATGATGCAGATCGGTATCTGGGGCATGTTCGGCTTTCAGATCTCGATGCTCGTCGCCGAGAAGACCGGCATCGACGTGCCGTGGTGGGTCGGCGTGCTCGTCGGCATCGTGATCGTCGGCATCATGGGGGTCAACCGCGTCGATCTCTCCGCCAAGGTGCTTGGCGTGCTCGTCGCCCTGGAGTTCCTCGTCGTGATCATCTTCGACGTCGTCGCCTTCGCGAACCCGAGCGCCGGCTTCTCCACGGAGCCGATCAACCCGGCCGCGCTGTTCGTGCCCGGTGTCGGCGCCGTGTTCGCCTTCGGCATCGCCGCCTTCATGGGCTTCGAACAAGCGGCCATCTATGGCGAGGAATCGAAGGACCCGCGCCGCACCATCCCGCGCGCGACCTTCCTCGCGGTTGCCGTGATCGGCGTGTTCTACGCGCTCTCCTCCTGGGCGCTCGCCCTCGGCATCGGCGTCGACAAGATCGTGGACCCTGGCGGCATCACGGCCGAGGAGGCCGGACCGCCGCTGTTCTTCGGATTCGTCGCACAGCACATGGGCACGATCTGGGTCGACATCATGTCGGTGCTGTTCATCACGAGCATCTTCGCCTCGCTGGTGAGCTTCCACAACGCGGTCGCCCGGTACCTGTTCTCGCTGGCACGCGAGGGCGTCCTGCCAGCCAAGCTCGCCGCCGTGCGGCCGTCCAGCGGTGCACCGTGGGCCGGCTCGCTCACGCAGACTGTGCTCGCCGCCGTGGTCGTGGCGATCTTCGCGCTCGCGGAGGGCGGCTGGGATCCGGCTTCCGGACCCTACCCGGTGATCACCCTGTTCACCTGGCTCACCAACACCGGCGCGCTCGGCCTCGTGCTGCTGATGGCCGTGGTCTCCGTGGCCGTGATCGGCTACTTCCGCACGGACGCCCGTGGCGTCGGCGTCGGCAGCCGTCTGGTCGCACCGCTCATCGCCGCCCTCGCCCTCGCCGCGATCTTCATCACGATCCTCAGCAACTTCGACGTCCTCCTCGGCCAGGCGGAATCGAACGCAACGACGTTCGTGCTGCCGGCGATCGCGATCCTCCCCGGTGTCATCGGCGTGATCTGGGCCTACCGGATCCGCCGCAGCAAGCCTGATGTCTACGCCCGCATCGGCCATGGGGCCGATGGCGGCGCCCAGCTCGGCGAATCCGGCGACGCGTAGCCATGGATCTCGGTCTCGGAGGCCGCGTCGCTGTGATCAGCGGCGCGGCCTCCGGCATTGGACGAGCCACCGCTCGCGCCTTTGCCGCAGAGGGGGCACACATCGCGCTGCTCGACCGCGACGCCGAGGCGCTGGCCGCTGTGCACGCCGAACTGCGGGCGGAGCAGCACGAGGGTGGCCGAGTCGCCTCCTTCGTCTGCGATGTCACGAACGAGACGGATGTCGCCAGCGCGGTCACCGCTGCGGCGCGGAGCCTCGGCGGCGTCGACCACGTCGTCAGCTGCGCCGGAATCTCCGGTCCGTTCGGTGTGGAGCTGGAGCAGATCAGCCTGGCGGCATGGAACTCCGTCTTCGCCGTCAATGTCGGCGGGGCCTTCCTGCTGGTGCGCGCCGCGCTGCCGTGGCTGCGCAGCGCGGATGCCGCGACGATCGTGTTTCTCGCCAGTGACTCGGCGGTGGTGGCCGCGCCAGGCATGGTGCCGTACTGCGCCTCCAAAGGCGCGCTGGTGCAGCTGGCGAAGGCTCTCGCGGTGGAACTCGCCACCGAGCACGGCGGCGGCATCCGGGTCAACGCGCTCTGCCCCTCGATCGTGGACACGCCGCTGTCCCGCGAGGATCTCGGACTGCAGGAGCAGGGTTTCGGCGGCGCCGACTACCCGGTGCAGAGCGCCGCGGAGGTCGCCAATCACGTCCTCTACCTCAGCTCGCCCGTCTCCCGCCCGGTGAACGGCGTGGCCATGCTCAGCGACTTCGGCTACGCCGCACGGTCGAGCTTTCCGGCCTGAGGGGAAACCGGCACCGGTCGAACTCGAACACGAAGGAGAACAGATGGGATACGCAGGAGCGCGCAGCGATGGGCGCGTGGTGATGATCACTGGAGGCGGCACTGGAATCGGTGCTGCGGTGGCGGAACGCTTTGCGGCAGAGGGCGCACACGTGGCTGTGCTCGGGCGCCGTGCCGAGCCGCTGCACGCCGTGGCCGACGCGATCGGCGGCATCGCCGTCGTGGCGGACGCCGCAGACAGCGCATCGGCCAAGGCGGCCGTTGCGACGGTGCTCGAGCGGTTCGGACGCATCGACGTGCTCGTCGCCAACGCCGGAGGCCACGGCCTGGCCACGGTGCTCGAGACCGACGACGCGGCCTGGGAGGAGGCGCTCCGCAGCAACCTCAGCAGTGCCTTCGTGATGACGCGCGAGAGTCTGCCGGCGCTGATCGAGGCCAAGGGGCAGATCGTCGTGGTCTCCTCCCTGGCCGGGCTGTTCGCCGGCCCCGGCGTCGCCGGCTACACGGTGGGCAAGCACGCGTTGATCGGGCTCACCCGTACGCTCGCCAGGGACTACGGCCGACTCGGCGTGCGAGTCAACGCGGTCTGCCCCGGTTGGGTGCAGACCCCGATGGCGGATGCCGAGATGGACGAGTTCGCCCGCTCCGCCGGTTTCGAGGGCCGCGAGAAGGGCTACGAGCTCGTCACGGCGGACGTGCCGCTCGGCCGCGCCGCCGCGCCGTCGGAGATTGCCGCGATCGTGCGCTTCCTCGGCTCGGGGGAGTCGTCATACATGACCGGAGCTGTGCTCGTCGCCGACGGCGGCGCGCACATCGTCGACGTTCCGACGCTCGCCCTCGACCACGCCGGGTTCTGACCCCGCTGGGTTCGACACGCTCAACCACCGGAGTCCCCGCTGGTTGAGCGTGTCGAAACCCGGGTTACGCCGCCGCGCCGCCGAGGTAGGCGCGGTGCAGCAGCTCCGGGGCTGCGCGCAGCTCGGCCGCCGACCCGTGGTAGCCGACCCGGCCACCGGCCACGACGAGCGCATCCTGCGCGACGCCGAGGGCGAGGTTGGTGAACTGCTCGACGAGCAACACCCCGACGCCGTCGGCCGCGATCTGCTCGATCACCGGCAGCAGGCGCATGAACACCACGGGCGCCAGTCCGAGCGACATCTCGTCGATCAGCAGGAACCTCGGGTGTGCGGCGAAGGCCCTGGCGAGCACGACCATCTGCTGCTCGCCGCCGGAGAGCAGGCCGCTCGCCGTGCCCAGGCGCTTCTGCAGCTCGGGAAAGTGGGCGAGCGCGGCGTCAACATCGCCGGGCGTCTTCGCGGTGAGCTTGAGGTTCTCCAGCACGGTGAGGGACGGGAACACGGCGCGCCCCTGCTCGATGTGCACGATGCCGCGGCGGGCACGGGCCACACGGGAGAGCGGCCGGATCGCCTCGCCGTCCAGCGTGATGCTGCCGGATGAGGCGGCGATCACCCCGGAGATCGACTCCAGCAGGCTGGTCTTGCCCGCCCCGTTCGGCCCGACCAGCGCGGTGATGGAGCCCTGTCCGAGCTCCAGACTCACGCCGGAGATCACGGGACCGGCCCCGCGGCTCACGGTCAGATTGTCAAGGATCAGTGCACTCACAGCATCTCCGTCTCACCCATGTAGGCCTTGATCACGGCGGGGTCGGCGAGGACCTCCGCCTGGTTCCCGCTGGCCAGCACGGTGCCGAAATCGAGCACCGTCAGCGTGGAGCAGACCGTGCGCACCAGGTCGAGGTCGTGCTCGATGAGCACGATCGACATGTCGTAACGGCCCGGCACCGCGCGCAGGCGCCGGCCGAGTTCCACGTGCTCGTCGTGCGAGAGGCCGGCGGCCGGCTCGTCGAGGATGAGCAGGCTCGGGCGTGCGAGCACATTGGCCGCCACCTCGATCAGGCGGCGGGTGCCGACGTCGACGCTCACCAGGCGCGTCGCGGCCTCCGGGCATCCGAAGAAATCCAACACCTCGTCGATTTCGGCACTGCTCACCGAGCGCCGTGCGACGAAGCGCAGATAGGCCTCGACGGTCAGCGACGGCGGGACGCGGTCCTGTTGGAAGGTGCGACGCAGGCCGAGCCGGGCCCGGCGCATGGGGCTGAGACCGGCCAACGGGGTGCCGTTCAGCGTGACCGTGCCGGTGTGCTGGGGCAGGAAGCCGGAGATGGCGTCGACGAAGGTCGATTTGCCCGCGCCGTTCGGCCCGATCAGGCCCATCACCGAGCGGGCGGGCACCTCGAGGCTGACGCCGTCGAGGGCCTTGAGCGTGCCGAAGGTGACCCCGAGGTTCTGCACGACGAGCACCGGCGCGGTCGCGACCGGGTCGGATGCCGGGGCGGCAGACACCGGCGAGGACCCCTGCTCCAACGCCTCGTCGTCGAGCTCGGCGCGCAGCAGCGCCGAGCGCTCCCGTGCGGCGCTGCGTGCGGCGGCGGCGCGCTTGTCCGCGCGCTTCCACCACAGCGCGCGGATGCCCTGGCCGAGGTTGGTGCCGCTCGTGAGTGCCTGGACGCCGAGCACGCCGAAGACGACGAAGCCCCAGTCCTGCGGAACCCCCCAGCGCTTGAGCAGCTCGGGCACGACCACCCAGAGCAGGCCACCGAAGATCGCCATGTCGATCAGGTAGGCGCCGCTCATCACCGCGAGAATGTAGAGCGCGAGCGACTGGATGGGCGTGAAGCTCGACGCGAACGGCAGCTGCACCTGGCCGGCCAGCAGGCCGCCAGAGATGCCGCCGAGGGCCGCGCTCACCGCGAAGGCGGTCAGCTTGGCGCTCTGCACACTCTGCCCGACGGACGCGGTGCCGCGCTCGGAGAACGCGACCGCCTTCCAGCTGGAACCCCAGCGGCTGCGCTGCAGGAAGAACACGGTCAGGGCGCAGGCGGTCAACACGATGATGCTGAAGAAGAAGTAGGAACGATCGCTCGAGAACGCCTCTGGACGCACGATGGCGACGCCGTCCTTGGAACCGGGGAACTGGATCTGCACGAGGGTCACGTCCGCAGCGGCCGCGAAACCGAGGGTGACGACGGCGAGGTTCACGCCGCGCAGGCGCAGCGCGGGGAGGCCGACGAGGATGCCGACGAGGCCGGCCGCCACACCGCCGAGCAGCAGCCAGGCGACGAAGCCGCCCGGCGCCTCCATCACGTTCAGCAACGAGACGACCCAGGCGCCGACCGCGGCGAAGGTGAGCTGGCAGAGAGCGATCATGCCGGCGGATCCGGTGACGACGCCGAGCCCGAGGATTGCGATCGCGGCGGTGACGGCACTGACGGCGAGGAAGACGAAGTAGCCGGAGAGCCCGATGCTCAGCAGGTAGCCGGCCAGAAGGCCGATCGCGGCGATGCCGAGTGGCAGCGCCGTGCGCCCGAGCGGGCTGCGCAGCCACGGCTGCGGGGACGGCGTGGCCGCGCGGGCGGCCGAGCGACGGGTCTCGGTGTTCAGCACGGGGGCGTCAGCGCGCGGCATCCCACACCTCCTTGCGTTGGGTCCAGAGCAACAGGATGACGATGAAGAGGAACGGCAGGAAGTTGCGGATCAGCGACACCTCGCCGATCTGGGCGACGAGGCCGCTCAGCACGCCGAGCACGAGGCCGCCGATCACGGCGAGGTCGAGCCGGCGGAATCCGCCGAGCAGCGCGGCGGCCGCGGCCGGAACGATGAGCATCGACAGGCTGGTTGCATCGTTGGACTGGGACGGGGCGACGATGATGATGACCAGCGCGCTGATCACGCCGGTGACGGCCCAGACGGCGATGGCGAGTGGTTTCGAGGGGATGCCGATGAGCTCGGCGGTCGTCGGGCGCTCGGAGAGCGCGCGCAGCTTGGTGCCGACGCTGGTGCGGCTGAGCACGAGCTTGCACAGCACCGCGACGACGATGGCCATCGTCACGGTGGCGACCGTGACCTGGCTGATGACGACGCCGCCGATCGTGAAGGCGGGGCCGGCGATGATCGGGTCGAATGGCTGCGGCTTGTTGCCGAAGAGGATGAAGCTGAGCGAGATGAGCAGCAGCAGCGGGCCGACCGTCATCGCCGAACGCGTGGTGGTGTCGGCCTCGGCCAGCCAGGTGGCGACGATCCAGCCGATCAGCGCGCTGAGCGCGCCACCGACGAGCACGCCGATCAGGGCGCCGAGCCAGATCGGCAGGCCGATCTCGCTCACGAACCAGACGGCCACGAAGCCGCCGAACATTCCGGTCGCCGCCTGGGCGAAGTTCACGACGCGCACGAGGCGGCTCATCAGGGTGAGGCAGACGGCGAGCACGGCGTACAGGCCGCCGGCCGCGAGCCCGGCTAGAGCGCCCTGCAGCATGGCCGAGCTCCTCGTCGAGATGTGCGGGTGGGGTTGTTCACAGTTGGGCCTTCCTGGGGGAGCGGTGCCGTGGTGCGGATGCCGCAACACGGCCGGGGCGGGAGTGCGCCGACTCCGCCCCGACCGTGGTGCTGCGCGGTTGTGCTGTGCTGCGGTTGTGCTGTGGTGGCGCTAGTTGGAGGGGATGCGCAGCCAGTCGTCGCCGCTCAGCTCCCACTTGTTGGTGCCGCTGGTGAGCTTGATCGGCCAGCCGGCGACCTGGTCGGCGTGCGTCTCTGCGGTGCCGAAGACCCACGGGGTTCCCGACATCGGGTTCTCGATCGGGGCCATCTCGTGCAGGGCCTTCGTGACCGACTCGCGGGTGATGTCACCCTCGATGCCCTTCAGCACGTCGATGAAATAGGTGGCGGCGAGGTAGCCACCCTGGCTGAAGGCGGTGAGCGGGATGTCGTTCTCGGCCATCAGCGACTGCCAGTCAGCGGTGATGTCGTTCGCCTCGGTGAAGGGGTAGAACTCGGCGGGAACGTAGATGCCGGCGCCGGCATCGCTGATCGCCTTGGCGAAGTTGTCGCTGTAGACGCTGGTCAGGTAGAGCCAGGTCACGTCGTCCCAACCCTGGGCGTTCGCGGCCTTGACCTGGCCGATGGCGTCGGGCTCGATCGGGTTCACGGCGAGCGCCTTGCAGCCGGCATCCTTGGCCTTGACGATGTACGGCGTGTAGTCGGGGGCGCCGTATGGCAGCGTGTCGTCGATGTAGAGCGGCTTCTTGCCGGTGATCTCGGTCCACCGGTCGATCGCGGCCTGGTAGGTCGGGCGCGTGCTGCCGGCGATCTCGAGCAGAACACAGATGTTGTCGAGCTTCAGCGTCTCCGAGCCGTAGAGCAGGGTGAGCGTCATGTCGTTGAACGGCCCGACGTTGGCCGGGGCGATGTTCGGCGTGTTGAAGCAGCCCGTGTCGACGCCGATGCCGGGGATCGAGAGGATGCTCTCCTGCGTGTAGTAGCCCTGGTTGATCTCGCACTCGAGCAGGCTGGCGCCGCCGACGAGGGCGACGACCTCGTCGCTGCCGACGAGCTCGCGGGCGGAGGCGGTGGCCGTGGCCGGGTCACCCTTGTCGTCGAGTGCCTTGTACTCGATCTTGTGGCCGTTGACGCCGCCATCGGCGTTGACGGCGTCGAACACGGCCGCTGCCGCCTTCGAGGCCTCCGGGAACGTCGCCGGTCCGCTGATCGTGTTGACGGAGCCGATCTTGATGGGGGCGCCTTCGCCGCCCGCACTGTCGCCGCCCGCGCAACCGCTCAGGACGAGAAGGGTGGCGGCCGCAATGGCCACCGTTCCTACGAGATGTCTCTTCATGCTGTGTGCCTACCTCTCTGGGTGTGCACGACGACCACGTCGTCGTGGTTGCTGTGGCCGCTCTGGCCGTGAATGGTGGTGCGGTGTTCCTGGTGCGTCGAATGTAGTTAGACGCTAGAACCAGCCGATCGGCCGGTGTTGTCGCCGGCAGAACAGTCCTTGACTCTGCGGGCACGGGAGGCGCTGCACCGGGTGGGGCGGCGCCTCCCGTTCGCCGTCAGGACGCGCGGATCGCCCGGTTGACGAGCTCGGTGTCTGTGAACTGCTCGAAGGCGACGACCTGGCCGCCCTCGAGGCGCCAGATGTGCGCGACCCGCGCGGCGAAGAAGACGCCGCTCTGCTTGTAACTTCCCGAGTAGGTACCGACGCCGATGACGGCATCGCCGGCATCCAGCACCTCGTCGATGGCCACGGTGTAGTCGTCCCACTCCTGCTGGATGCGCTGGAAGACGCCGGCGGCGACGGCGTCCGGGCCGATGTAGGTTCCGGCGTAGGGGAAGCCGGCGGCCTCCGTCCAGCGCACCTCGGGGTGGAACGGCGCGAGCATGCCAGCCAGATCGCCCCGATCGGATGCCGCGTAGTGCTTGCGGATGATGTCTGCGTTGTTCAAGGCGACTGCCCCTATTCTCTGTGTGTGGATTCAGACGGGCTGGGCGTCGGGGTAGGAGACGCTGCCGAGCGGGTAGATGTGGCCGCCGCCGCGGGAGTGCTCGGACTCACCGGCCCCGTTCAGACCGAGGAAGACGCCCGTCGTCATCAGCTGGTAGCCGAGATCGTGCAGCCAGACGCTGGCCACGGCGATGCGGAACTCGCGGAAGCAGAACAGGTAGAGGCCGTCGTCGAACTTCCAGACCGTGGAGAGATCCATGTCGCCGTGGCCGCGCTGCACGCCCTCGAGGCACTGCCAGGCGTAGCGCTGGCTCGACACGTAGACGTGCTCGTAGAGGTGCTCCGGACTGTAGCGGTAGAGGTTGCGCTTGCCGATCAGATCGCGTGACGGCGCGGGAACATCACCGCTCGGGGTGCCGCCGTCTGTCACGGCCGACCAGAACGTCTGGTGCACACGCGGGGTGCCCTCGATCTCTTCCGCGGCGATCTGCGAGTGGGTCACCACGGCCCTGTGGCTCGTGGTGGAGTAGACGATCGTGATGGATTCGCGTTCCCGACTGCTGAGCGGCAGGTTCACGAAGACCACGTTCTCGCGCACCGCGACGGCGTCGTAGGGGTCGATGCTCTGCGCGGAGCCCAGGCTGCCGTTCGCGCTCCACGAGACGGTGTCGGCGGCGAAGTCGAGCGCGATGGTCGAGTCGTCGTCAAGCGTGAGGCGGATGCCGGTGCCTGCGAGAGACACGGCTGGCAGGCGGTAGCTGTCGATGCCGGCAGCGAACTCGTCGTAGCTGCGCCACTCGTCGAGGGCGGGATCGGTGATGGTGTCGGTCATGGTCGGTCCTTTCGTGGGGTGTCGGTGGGGTCGTGCAGGATCGCTCAGCGCAGGCTGTAGCCGCCGTCGATGAGCAGATCGCTACCGTGGCAGTAGCCGGCGGCATCCGAGAGCAGGTAGAGCGTTCCCGCGGCGATCTCGTCGATCCGGGCGAAGCGGCCCGGCACCGTCTGCGGCAGCCAGAGCGGGTGCATGGCCGCATCGGCCTCGAGGAACGGCGTGGAGACGTAACCGGGTGAGACGGTGTTCACCCGCACCCCGCGGCCGCCCCACTCGACGGCGAGGGTGCGCACGAGGGCGGTGACGCCGGCCTTCGCCGTGTTGTACGCGACGGTGTGCTGCGGCACGTTGACCACGCGGTTGCCCGACATGCTCGCGACGGCGACCATGCTGCCTCCCGCACCGGCCAGCATGGCCGGGGCGAACGCCTGCAGGGTGAGGAAGACGCCGCGCAGATTCACGGCGATCACCGCGTCGAACTCCGTGACCGGCAGCTGCTCGGCCGGGGTGTCGGCCCCGCGGATGCCGGCGTTGGCCACGACGTGGTCGATGCGGCCGCCCGTCGCCTCCAGCAGGGTGGCCGCCGCCCGCGCCACGGACTCCGCGTCGCTCACATCACAGGGGATGCGTTCGATGCCGGCCTCGATCTCACTGGACCCGATTGCGCCGGGCCCGATTTCGCCGGGCAGATCGAGCCCGAAGACGCGGGCGCCCTCGGCGGCCAGCGCCACGGCGATGCCGCGGCCGATGCCGCTGGTCGAGCCCGTGACCGCGGCAACGCGGCCGTCGAAGCGGGTGCTCATGCCGCGGCGCCGTTCGCCTCGACCGGGAGCACCCGGCCCGGCTCCAGCACCGCCTTGATCACACCGGCCTCGCGGGCGGCGATTGTGGCGAAGGCCTCGGCCGTCTGCTCGAGCGCGAAGCGGTGCGTCACCAGCTCAGCGAAGGGGAACTCGCCCCGCGCGAGCAAGGCGATGGCGGGTTCGAAACCGCCGGCCGAGAGGAACGACGGCAACAGGTCGATCTCACGGGTGAGCAGCTCCTCGTCAGCCAGGAAGGTGACGGGAACAGCGGAACCGCACGCCCCAGCGAGCACCACGCGTCCGCCTCGGCGCGCTAGACGCACGGCCTGCTGCTGGGCGTCCGCGACCCCGGCGATCTCGATCACGACATCGGCGAGGCCGCCGAGCTCTGCCCGAACGGATGCCACGGCATCCGCCTCGCGGGTGTTCACCACCGCGTCTGCGCCGAAGCGCCGCGCCAGCTCGAGCCTCGAGTCACGGGTTCCGGCGACGATCACACGGCCGGCTCCCGCCGCGCGGGCGGCCGCGGCGGCCAGGAGGCCGACCGGGCCGGGGCCGATGATCACGACGCTCTCGCCCGGGCTGAGGCGTGCCCGGCTCAGGGTGCGGTAGGCGACGGCGAGCGGCTCGACCAGCACGGCGCGGTCCCAGGGCAACCCGTCAGGCAGCCGGTGCGTTGTGGCCGCGGCGGGAACGTGCAGGTACTCGGAGTATCCGCCCCAGAGCCCCGGTTCGACGGAGCGCGGGATGTTCACCCCGTACTGGCGGCCCCGGCTGAGGCCTTCCGCCATGTCGTCGGCCTCGCAGAGGTTGTAGCGGCCCTCCCGGCAGCGGGCGCATGCGCGGCAGGGCAGCAGCATCTCGACGGCGACGTGATCGCCGACGGCGAGCCCGCGGGCGCTCGCCGCGGCCGCGCCGATGGCCGCGACCTCGCCGACGAACTCGTGCCCGGGAACCAGCGGGAACGGCTCGCCGATGTGCCCGGCGAGCAGGTGCAGATCGGTGGCGCAGACGCCGACGAGTTCGATGCGCACCAGCACATCATCGGTGCCCGTCGGCGGAATGGCGATGTCGGAGAGCACCATCGTGTCGCGCTCGGTGAACACCAGCTGGCGAGATCGGGCGGGGATGGTCGTCGGCGACATGGCGGCTCCGTGAGATCCTGCCCGGGCCGCGTCGCCCGGGACGTTGGCCGCGGCTGTGCCGCGGTGCTCTCACGCTGCCGTGTCGCCTGAGGTTGCGGAAGGGCGCGCCCCGCTTCGTGCCGGGCCGGTCAACGGCCGTTCCGCCGGCGACAAGCTGGCGGTGCGTCAGACGCCGGATGCCGCCCGTGCCCGCAGCTCGCTGGGCGCGACACCGTAGGCGGCCTTGAAGACCCGGCTGAAGTGTGCGGCATCCACGAAACCCCAGCGTGAGGCGATCGCGGCGACGGGGCGGTGCGCGTACACCGGGTTCAACAGATCGCGTCGGCAGCGCTCAAGGCGGCGGGTCCGGATCCAGGTGGACACGGTCGTGCCCTCCTCCTGGAACAGGCCGTGCAGGTGTCGCGTCGAGATGTAGTGCGCTGCGGCGATCTGGTTCGGCCCGAGATCGGTCGAGGCAAGGTTGGCGTCGATGTAGGTGCGCACGCGCTGCATCAGCGCCTGGTGCGGATTGCTGTTTCCGCTCTCGAGGTCCAGCTCGCTCGAGAACATCGTCGTCACAAGGTCGAGTGCGCTGTGCACGAGCCGGGTTCCGGTTGCGCCGCCGAGTTGGTCGAGATTGCCGACGAGCTGAGAGAGGAACGGCACGATCATCCGGCCGACGCCGTCGCTGCCCGACATGCGCACGGCCGTCAGCTGCCCGACCACATCGGACGGCAGATCGATGAGGTGCTTCGGGAACATGACGACCATGGTGCGGAAGTCGTCGTCGAACACCAGGGAGTACGGCCGATTGGTGTCGTACACGGCGACGTCGCCCGGCTGCAGGATCGCCTCACGGTTGTCTTGGATGAGCATCCCGGTGCCGGAGAGCTGCAGGCTCAGCTTGAAGTAGTGCCGATCGCCTCTGGCGATGAGTTCGGGCGTGCGCTCAACCACGTGCTGGCCGGCGCTCACCTCGCTGACGTGGATGTCGTCGACATCGGTCGAGCGGATGCGGCCGCGAAAGGGGTCGGGGCGATCGCTCGTGACGTGCAGCGGCACGAACGACTCCGAGACGGCGGTGCGGAACTCGCTGAAGTCGCGCGCGATCGCGGTGGTGACGCGAGAAGACGAGGAGCCGGCAGGGCCGAGCTCGGCCGCCGTGCTCGGCGCATCGGCATTCTGGGCAGAAACGGCAGCAGAAGTTGAGGGGTAAACGCTCGACAACGGGGGCACCACCTAAAGGTTGCTCGGGCTTCGTTACAGCACTGTGGACGATCCGTGACACGGACTCTACCAGCACGAGGAGGGAGATCGAACCAATATGAGATCGCGTATCGCAAATTGTATATGATACGGTCGATCTGTTGGCTGGCCCCGTTCTGGGGTACAGGCGCCGTGTTCTTCACCGCCGCAGCGCGCCACGCACATCCAGAAGACGAAGGGGTCTCACAGTGTCTGCACCATCCATCCCCAGACCGGCGACGAACCAGCGCGAGCTGCGCAGGGTCGCCATGGCCACCGTGATCGGAACGACGATCGAGTGGTACGACTTCTTCCTCTATGCCAGTGCGGCCGGCCTGGTGTTCGCCCAGCTGTTCTTCGCCCCGGCCGGCCCGCAGTTCGCGATCCTGCTCTCCTTCGCCTCGGTCGGCATCAGCTTCTTGTTCCGCCCATTCGGTGCATTCCTCGCCGGACACTTCGGCGACAAGATCGGCCGCAAGGCGATGCTCGTGCTCACGCTGATCCTGATGGGCTCGGCCACGGTGCTGATCGGCGTGCTGCCGACCTACGCGCAGATCGGTGTCGCCGCCCCGGTGCTCCTGCTGCTGCTGCGCATCCTGCAGGGCCTCTCCACCGGCGGCGAGTGGGGCGGCGCCGTGTTGATGGCCGTCGAGCACGCGCCGGATGACAAGCGCGGCCGCATGGGGGCATTCCCGCAGATCGGTGTCCCGATCGGTCTGCTGCTGGCTTCCGGCACCCTCGCGCTGATGACCGGCGTCGTCTCGCCAGGAGATGCCTTCCTCGAGTGGGGCTGGCGGATTCCGTTCCTGCTCAGCTTCGTGCTCATCATCGTCGGCCTGGTCGTGCGTCGCACGGTCGAGGAGAGCCCGGTGTTCACCCAGATCGCCGAGCGCAAGCAGCAGAGCAAGACGCCGATCCTGACGCTGTTCCGCAAGCACTGGCTGCTCGTCCTCCTCGCCGCGCTGACCTTCGCCGGAAACAACGCGGCCGGGTACATGACAACGGGCGGCTACCTCCAGAACTATGCGACGACGCCGCTGGAGGATGGCGGACTCGTCGGCATGGAGCGCACCCCGGTGCTCCTGGCCGTCTCCGGTTCTGCGCTCGTCTGGCTGCTCTTCACCTGGATCGCCGGCAACATCTCGGACAAGATCGGGCGACGCAACACCTACATCATCGGCTGGATCGTCTTCCTCTGCACCGTGTTCCTGCTCTTCCCGCTGGTGAACACGGGAAACGTCTGGCTCGTCTTCGTCGGCCTCGCCCTGTTCACGATCGGCAACGGCCTCACCTACGGTCAGCAGGCGGCGTACTTCACCGAGCTGTTCCCCGCGTCGATCCGCTACTCCGGTGTCTCGATCACCTACGCGCTCGGCGCGATCCTCGGGGGCGCCTTCGCCCCGCTGATCAGCACCTGGTTGGTGCAGACCACCGGCTCGGCGACCTCCGTAGCGTTCTACATCGCCGGAATGATCGTTCTCGCGTTCGGCGC
The DNA here is from genome assembly GCF_004217495.1 of Microterricola gilva. Classification (NCBI taxonomy): domain Bacteria; kingdom Bacillati; phylum Actinomycetota; class Actinomycetes; order Micrococcales; family Microbacteriaceae; genus Microterricola; species Microterricola gilva. Next base: position 2,722,754 of record NZ_SHLC01000001.1, on the reverse strand, counting down.
GACGCTGCTGCTGCGCGACCGCACCGGCATCCCGCTCGGCCCGGACCACGAGGCGGAACAGGCGGTCGGCCAGATCTACGGCCGTAAGTAACACCAGCCGGCACGGACTCTGCGCTCGCGAGCAGAGTCCGTGCGGCTCCAGACAACTCGGCCGGCCCTGCCCGCCCTAGCGTTGAGCCATGGTCGCGCTCTCGAATCTGGTGCTCGGGCTGGCGCTCGCCGTCACGCTCCTCGGCGCCGCGTGCGCCTGCGCCGTCTCGCTGCGGCGCCCCCGCGCATGGCTTGGCATCGGAAGCGCGGCGCTGATGGGCGCATCGACCATCGACATGCTCGCCCCCGTGTCCGTGGTGCCGGCGATCGGCTGGGCCGCCGTGCTCCTCCTCCTGTCGCTGCTCGCCCTGCTCGACCGGCGGCGCCGGGCGGATGCCGCGATGACGGCCGCCGGATTCCTCGTGATGAGCGTCATGTGGATCGGAATGGCCGCCGCCCCGTCGACCACCGCGACGATCGACAGCCACACGGTGCACGCGCACCAGGGTGGCGCGCCGCTCGGGGTCGCACTCGGGGTGCTGGCCGTTCTCCTGGCCGCCTGCCTCACCGTCCTCGCCGTGCGCAGGCACGGCCGGGGCCGGGCGCGGGGCGGCATCCGCGTTGCCACGCTGCACCAGCCGGCGATGAGCCTCGGCATGTTGCTGATGGCGCTCGGGATGACGGCCCCCGCCCTCATCGGCTGAGCGACGTTCACACGCTGGTGCGTCGGTCGGGCACGCCCAGGGCCGGTGTCCGACTTGACCGGCCGCGCACCGGCATTGCCGGCACCGGCACGATGCCCTCGGCGGCTTCCCAGAACGGGGCGCCGGTGATTAGGGTCGAAGAGTCAGAGAGAGCGAAGGAGCCCCCATGCCCACGATCAGCACGAGCGAGAACACGGTGGGCGCGGCGCGCGAAGCTGAGCTGCTCGCCGGCATCCCGAACCAGCTCTTCATCGGTGGAGCGTGGCTGGACTCGACGTCCGGGCGCAGCATCCATGTGCACGACCCCGCGACCGGTGAGGTCATCAAGACCATCGCAGACGCCTCCGTCGCCGACGGAGCGGCCGCGCTCGACGCCGCGGTCGCCGCGCAGGACTCGTGGGCGGCGACCGCCCCGCGGGTGCGCGGTGAGATCCTCCGCCGGGCCTTCGAGCTGCTGCAGGAGCGGAAAAACGACTTCGCGCTGCTCATGACGCTCGAGATGGGCAAGCCGCTCGCCGAGGCGCTCGGCGAGGTCGCATACGGCGGCGAGTTCCTGCGCTGGTTCAGCGAGGAGGCGGTGCGCATCTCCGGCCGCTACGGATCGAACCCAGAGGGAACCGGGCGCATGATCGTGTCCCAGCACCCGGTGGGGCCGAGCTTCCTCATCACCCCGTGGAACTTCCCGCTGGCGATGGCCACCCGCAAGATCGCCCCGGCGCTCGCCGCCGGCTGCACCGTCGTGATCAAGCCGGCGGAACTCACACCGCTCACAACGCTCGCCTTCGCGCAACTGCTCGAGGAGGCCGGGCTGCCTGCCGGCGTCGTCAACGTGATCACCACCTCGACCTCCTCGGCGGTCTCCGGGCCGATCATCGCCGACCCGCGGCTGCGCAAGCTCTCCTTCACCGGCTCGACCGGGGTCGGGCAGAAGCTGATCCAGCAGTCGGCAAGCGGCGTGCTGCGTGTCTCGATGGAGCTCGGCGGCAACGCCCCATTCGTCATCTTCGAGGACGCCGACCTCGACAAGGCGGTCGAGGGCGCCCTCATCGCCAAGTTCCGCAACATCGGTCAGGCCTGCACCGCCGCCAACCGTTTCATCGTGCACGAGTCGCTCGCCGACGCGTTCGCCAGGCGCATCACCGAGCGCGTCTCCGGCTACGGCATCGGCCGCGGAACGGAGGACGGCGTCACCATCGGCCCGCTCATCAACGACGACGCGGTCGCCAAGGCGAGCGAACTGGTCGCGGATGCCGTGAACCGCGGTGCCGCGATCGCCACCGGCGGCGCGGCCATCGACGGCGCTGGCAGCTTCTACGAGCCGACGGTGTTGACCGGCGTGCAGCCTGGCAGCGACATCCTGCGCGAGGAGATCTTCGGCCCGGTGCTCGCGATCACGACCTTCCGCACGGAGGAGGAGGCCGTCGCGCTCGCCAACAACACCGAGTACGGACTCGTCAGCTACGTGTTCACCCAGGATCTGGCCCGCGGCCACCGCATGATCGAGAAGCTGCAGACCGGCATGATGGGGCTGAACGTCGGCGTCGTCTCGAACGCCGCAGCGCCGTTCGGCGGCGTCAAGCAGTCCGGGGTCGGGCGTGAGGGCGGGCTCGAGGGCATCCACGAGTACCTCAGCACCAAGTACACACTCATCCCGAACTCCTGACCGGGAGGACGCGGCCGGCGCCCGCCGCGCCGGCCCGCCTCCTGCGCACGGGCCCGGTGAATGCACCGGGCCCGTGCCGTTATCACGGGCCGTGACGCGGCCGGATGCCGGAGCTGCGGCATCCGGCGCCGGAATAGGATCGACGGGTGCCTGTCACCATGATCACCGAGCTGAGCGACCCGCGGTTGCGCGACTACTCACACCAGACCGACGTCGCGCTGCGGAAGGCGCAGTCGACAGAGCACGGGATCTACCTGGCCGAATCCGCCCTCGTGCTCGAGCGTGCGCTGCGCGCCGGGCACACGCCGCGCTCCGTGCTGGCCCTCGGCGGCACCGCGGCGGAGGCGCAGGCGCTCGTCGGCGACGAGGTACCGATCTTCACCGGCCCGGACGCGCTGCTCGCCGAGCTCACCGGCTACGTGCTGCACCGCGGACTGATCGCCGCCATGAACCGCCCGCCGCTGCCCGACCCGGCCACGCTGATCGCCGACGCCCGCCGCATCGTGATCGTCGAGAACGTGGCCGACCCGACCAATCTCGGCGCGATCTTCCGCTCCGCCGGCTCGATCGGGGCGGATGCCGTGCTCGTCACGCCCAGCTGCACCGACCCGTTCTACCGCCGCGCCATCCGCGTCTCGATGGGCACAGTGCTGCAGGTCCCGTGGACACGGACGGGCGACTGGGCGTCGACCCGCGCCATGATGGACGCGCACGGCTTCCACGTCGCCGCGCTGGCCCTGACTCCGGATGCCGTGAGCCTGCGTGACTTCGACGGCGCGGCGCACGAACGGCTGGCGCTCGTGCTCGGTGCGGAGGGCACGGGGCTGACCGATGCCGCCATCACCGCGGCCGACACCGTCGTGCAGATCCCGATGAAGCACGGCATCGACTCGCTCAACGTCGCCGCGGCCAGTGCGGTCGCGATGTGGGCGCTCGGCTGACGCCACCCCGCTGGTCGAGTAGGCCGTTCGTCGAAACCGGCGGGCATAGGCTGGGGGCATGAGCAACGATGCTGTCATCATCGACGTCGTCCGCACGCCCTCCGGCCGCGGGAAGCCCGGCGGCGCGCTGTCTGGCGTGCATCCCGTCGACCTCTTGGCCGGCGTGCTCGGTGAGCTGCTCTCCCGCAATGATCTGGACCCCGCCCTCGTCGACGACGTGATCGGCGGCTGCGTCAGCCAGGTGGGCGAACAGGCCAACAACGTCACGCGCACCGCGCTGCTCAGCGCCGGTTTCCCCGACTCCGTCCCCGGCACCACCATCGACAGGCAGTGCGGCTCGAGCCAGCAGGCCGCGAGCTTCGCCGCCCAGGGCGTCATCGCCGGCGCCTACGACATCGTCATCGCCTGCGGGGTCGAGTCGATGAGTCGGGTCCCGCTCGGCACCTCGCTCGGTGCGGGCGATGCGCGGCAGGATCCGTTCGGCTCGCTCATGCACGAGCGCTACCCCGAGGGCCTGGTGAACCAGGGCGTCTCCGCCGAGCTCATCAATGCACGCTGGGACATCGGCCGCGACGAGCTCGACGCGTTCGCCGCCCGGTCCCACGCGCTCGCCGCCGCGGCCGCGGCGCGCGGCGACTTCGCCCGCGAACTCGTCTCGGTGACGGCATCCGACGGCACGATCGTCGCGGCGGACGAGACGATCCGCGCCGGAACAACGCTCGAGTCGCTCGCCGGGCTGAAGCCCGCGTTCCACAGCGAGAGGCTCGCCGAGCGCTTCCCCGATCTCGAATGGCGGATCACGGCAGGCAACTCCTCGCCGCTGACGGACGGCGCATCGGCCGCGCTCATCATGAGCGCCGAGAAGGCCGCCGCGCTCGGGCTCACGCCCCGCGCCCGCTTCCACAGTTTCGCGGTCACCGGAAGCGACCCCCTGCTCATGCTGACGGGCGTGATCCCCGCCACCCGACGCATCCTGGACCGCGCGGGTCTCAGCATCGACGACATCGACGCCTACGAGGTGAACGAGGCATTCGCCAGCGTGCCGCTCGTGTGGCAGCGCGAGATCGGTGCCGACATCGCCAAGCTCAACCCGCGCGGCGGCGCGATAGCGCTCGGCCACGCGCTCGGATCCTCCGGCACCCGGCTGCTTGGCACCCTGCTCAACGAACTCGAGAGTTCCGGCGGCCGCTACGGCCTGCAGACCATGTGCGAGGGCGGCGGCATGGCGAACGCGACCATCATCGAAAGGCTCTGACATGCTGATCCACGGTTCCGCAGCACTCGTCACGGGAGGCGCATCGGGTCTCGGCCTCGCCACCGTCACCGCCCTGCACGATGCCGGCGCGGCCGTCGTGCTGCTCGATCTGCCCGGCGCACCAGGAGAGCAGATCGTCGAGGCACTCGGCGGGCGGGCGCGCTTCGTCGCCGGCGACGTCACGAGTGCCGCCGATGTACAGGCAGCTGTTGACGCGGCATCCGCCTTCGCTCCGCTGCGAATCGTTGTGAACTGCGCGGGCATCGCGCCCGGTGCGCGCGCCGTCGGGCGCGAGGGCCCGCTGCCGCTCGAGGCGTTCGAGCGCGTCATCCGGGTGAACCTGCTCGGGACCTTCAACGTCGTGCGTCTGGCCGGTGCGGCCATGCAGGCGACGGCGCCGGTGGGGGAGGAGCGTGGCGTCATCGTCAACACGGCGTCTGTCGCCGCCTTCGACGGCCAGATCGGGCAGGCCGCCTATGCCGCGTCGAAGGGCGGTGTCGCCGCGATGACCCTGCCGTTGGCGCGCGAGTTCGCGCAGACCCTGATCCGCGTGATGACGATCGCGCCTGGCACCTTCGACACCCCGATGCTGCGCGGGCTGCCGCAGGAGGTGCGTGACTCCCTCGGCGCCCAGGTTCCGCATCCGTCCCGCCTCGGCGATCCGAGTGAGTACGCCGCACTCGTCCGCCACATCGTCGAGAACCCGATGCTGAACGGTGAGACGATCCGGCTGGACGGGGCGATCCGGATGCAGCCGCGCTAGCCACGCGCGAAACACGCGTGCGCGACCGCCCGCGCCGGGCAGCGGCCACGAATGGGGCGACGGTCGCAGGCGAAGCCCGCGACCGTCGCTTCGCACCGTATCCGCCCCCGCGGAACCCCTCAATCTTCCGATGCGCACGATCATTCTAGTACGCGGCGTTTGATTAATGCATCCGCTCGCTGGACGTGTCTAGGCGGTGGTGCTGAGCAGCTGCCTCCGTGTCGCCTCGTCGAAATGCTCGATCGCGAATCGCAGCGTCACCCGCGCCATCGAGGGGCCGTGACGGTCGATGAACGCGCGCAGTCGCTCCTCGTCGTGGTCGCCGGCCGCGCGCAGCACGGCGCCGATCGGCTTGCGCACCAGGTCTTCCGGATCGCCGAGCAACCGCTCCGCGATCGCGTAGGCGTCGTCGAGCTCCCCGCGGCGCACGAAGGCCAGCGTCGCGAGCATCCCGGTCCGTCGCTCCCAGAGCGACTCCGACTCGGCGAGGCGGTAGAGCACGTCGCGGGGGTGATCGCGGAGCCAGCCGCCGACGACATCCCACGCGCCCAGATCGACGAGATCCCAGTTGTTGATCCGATCGTGGCGGCGCAGGTACAGCTCGTAAAGCTGCCGACGTGCCCCGTCATCTGTCGACGTCGCCTTGGCCCGGTTCGCCATGATGCGGAGCGCCCCGGCCCTGGCCTCGTGGATGTCGTCGTCGAGCAGGGCCTCGATCTGATCGAGGGGGAGAGCAGCATGGTCGCGGGCGAGCGCGAACACGGTCCCCATGCGCACGCCGATGAAGCGGTCACCGTTCGCCTGCGCGTCGGCGCCCGGGAAGTATCGGCCGTACTTCGCGAGTTCCGCATCGGACTGCTCACGCCAGAGCGCTGCAACGAAGGCCGACGCGGTCAACGGCGGCGCATCCACGCGTTCCTCACCCATGCCTGCATTCTTCCGCTGGCGCCACGCGAGCGCCAGCGGGCGACGGGTGTCAGTCCTGCACCGACTCCAGCACGAAGAGAGGGATGACCCGCTCGGTCTTGAGCTGGTAGTTCGCATAGTCTGGCCACGCCGCGACGGCAAGCGCCCACCACTCCTCGCGCTCTGCACCCTGCGCCTCGTGCGCGAGGTAGTCGCGCTTCACATCGCCGTCCTGCAGCTCAACGAGCGGCTCGGCCACGATGTTGTGGAACCACGCCGGGTTGTCCGGCGCCCCGCCCTTGGAGGCGACAACCGCGTACCGGCCGTCGTGCTCCACCCGCATCAGCGCGGTCTTGCGCAGTGCGCCCGTCTTGGCGCCCCTCGTCGTCAGCACGATGATCGGCTTGTTGCGCAGGAGCGCTGCCTCACTCCCGCCCGACTCCTCGAACCGTTCGGCCTGTTTGCGCGCCCACTCGGAGGTGCTCGGCGCGTACTGTCCCTGTAGTGGCATGACTGGTGCAACGCGGCGGATGCCGGATGCTATTCCCCAGCGGTGTCTGAGACGTTCCGGGAGCGCCAGGCCTTGATGTAGCCGTCGATGACGTCCCACACGGCCACCCCGATCACGATGAACGCGATCACCGGGAGGGCGTAGCTCATCGCCGTGTCGAAGTCCGCGTCGGTGTCGGGGATCGCGTCGAGGAACTCCTGATTGATCAGTTGCCCGGTCAGCAGCAGCCAGACCGCCGGCACGGTGAATGCGATGTTCATGAACAGATTGAGGGTGGCGAGACCCATCGTCATCCGGCCGCGCTGGTACACCCACACCGCGAAGACCCCCTCCAGCACGATGAGGCCGAGGAACCAGTACATCCAGCCGCTCCAGAGTGCGGGCTCGAGCACGGGGATCGGGGTGCCGTCGGCATCCGTGAGGAAGGAGTTGAACTGCTGCCAGACGAACCAGCCGGCGAACACGGCGAGGAAGACGAGGCCCAGGATCAGCTCAACGAGCGACTGGCGGCGGGCGGCGGGGGCCGGCAGCTGGGGGAGGCTGTCTGGCGTCCACTCGAGCAGCGGGCCGTCGCCCGGCGTCTTGATGCGCTGGACGCCGCCGCGCTCCACGAGCGCGAACACCAGCGTGACCCAGAAGCTGAGGTGCACGGCGACGCCGATGGCGGTGACGAACAGGGCGCCGAACACGTCGCCGACATCGCCTCCGCTCAACAGGCGGCCGAGTGCTGCCCCGAGTGCGGCGATCGGCACGACGATGACGAGGAGGAGCTTGAGCAGGCGCAACCAGTCCAGGTAGTAGCGCGGGCCGATCAGCTGCAGGGGGCGCTCGGTGTAGCCGGCGGCCAGGCGAACTGGATCACCGAGTTCGAGCAGTGTCGCGCGTTCAATGTCGGCGTCTGAGACGCCCTTCTCCCGCTGGGCGTCGGTGGTGTCGGCGATGAGGCCGCGCAGTTCCGGCTCGAGCTCGCCCCGCTGTTTCTCGGGGATGCTGCGCACGGCCGCCCAGACGTATCGGTCGGTGAGGGTGCTCATGATCAGATTCCTTCCTTCGGCGCGCGCGCCTTCAGTGCGCGCAGTGACTCGTCGATCGCGTGCCACTCCGTGGTCAGTGAAGCGGCGAGCTCGTGGCCGAGCGCGCTCGTGGTGTAGAACTTCCGGGGCCTGGCCTCGTCGGTGTTCCAGGCGCTGCTGAGAAGGCCCTGCTTCTCGAGCCGTCTGAGCAACGGATAGAGCGTGCCGGCGTCGACGGAGAAGCCGAGCTCGCTGAGCGTCTCGAGCAGGGCGTAGCCGTACTCCGGCGTCGCCAGTCGTACCAGGCAGGCAAGCACGACGGTGCCGCGCCGCAGCTCCTGCACATGCAGGGCTGTCGTCTCATCCATACTCATGTTTCACACCATAGTGTGAGTCACACACTATTACAAGAGGCACATGCTCTGTCAGGATCCGCTCGCCAGAAGGTGCGCAGAATCGCCGCTTGACGCTGGCGCGTCAAGCTTCGCGTTGGTGGCTCTCCAGGAACTCGTACACCTCGGCGTCATCGACGCCGGGGAAGGTGCCGGAGGGCAGCGGGGAGAGCACGTGGGCGTGCAGGCGCGCGCTCGGCCAGGCCTGGCCGCTCCAGCGGGAGGCGAGCTCGGCCGGTGGGCGCCTGCAGCACGACTCGTCCGGGCAGCGCGACTCGACCCGGTTCGACGTCTCCCGGCCGCGGAACCACTTCGCCTCCGCGAACGGCACGCCGACGCTGATCGAGAACTCGCCGGAGCGCCCTGTACCCGACTGCGAGCTGCCGGTCTGCGTCGCGCACCAGAAGGTGCCGGCCGGGGTGTCGGTGTACTGGTAGAACTCGGTCGTGCGGTTCGTGTGGGTGAAGGCGTTGCGCGCGCTCCACTGCTTGCAGACGAACTGTCCCTCGATCGATCCGGTCACGTCGGTCGGCAGCGGCAGATCGTCGTTCTCGTAGCCCTTCTGCAGCGCGCCGTCGCCGCTCACGCGGAGGAAGTGCAGCCTCATGTCGAGGTGGGCCGTTGCGAGGTTCGTGAAGCGGAGCGCCGCGGCCTCGTGGGTGACGCCGAAGGCGTCGCGGAAGTCCTCGATCGCGAGCCGCTTCTCCTTCTTGGCCGTCTGCAGGAATGCAACGGATGCCTCGCGCGGCATCAGGCAGCACGCCGCGTAGTAGTTGATCTCGAGCCGTTGCCAGAGGAACTCGGCGTAGCTGGCCGGGCGCTGGTGGCCGAGCAGCCGGTGCGCCATCGCCTGCAGCGCCATCGAGCGCAGGCCGTGGCCGCCGGGGATCGAGGCCGGGGGCAGGTAGATCCGGCCGTTGGCGAGGTCGGTGAGCGAACGGGTCGAGCTCGGCAGGTCGTTCACGTAGATCAGGGTGAAGCCGAGCTGCTCGGCCATCACGCTCACCTCGCGGTGCGTCAGGGCGCCGGAGGTGTGGCCGGATGCCCGCACCCGTTCCTCGGCCAACACCTCGATCTCCGGCATGTAGTTGTCGCGTTCCCGCATGCGCTCGCGCAGCTCCGTGTTGGCCCGGCGGGCCTCCTCCGGAGTGGCGATGGCCTCGGATGCCCGGCGGGCGAGTTCCCGGTGGAGCCCGACGATCGCGGTCAACGCCTCGGTGTTCATGCCCCGCGTCGGCTTGACCTGTGGCAACCCGAGTGCGGCGTAGAGCGGACTCTTCTGGGCCCTGCCCAACTCGATCTCCAGTGCGGCCCGCTCGTTGGGGGCCTCGCCGGAGAGCAGGGTGCTGAGCTCGATGTCGAGTGCGGCGGCTATCGCCTGCAGCGTGCCGACGCGGGCCTCGCGCTTGCCGTTCTCGATCAGCGAGAGCTGGCTGCCGGCCAGTCCGAGTCGTTCGCCCAGCTGGTCCAGGGTGAGGCCGCGCTGGCCGCGGAAGTGCCGGATGCGGTGGCCGAGCGTTTCAAGATCGGAGCTGCGTTGCTTCATGCCTTAAGAATACGGAAAGAATCGTGATTCTTAAGGCCACTTTGGGTGGTTTCGGGCGGAAAACAGGCGCATTCTGGAATGGAAGGTCGGGATTCACGCAGAACGGGTGCCACCGGCATCCGGACTCAGGGTGATTCGCCACCGCACATACGAACTGCACGACGAAGAGCAGAAAGGCACAGAGATGACAATCTCAGAGATCTCAGTGGGAACGGGCTCCTCGGCAGCCCCCGCCAACCGAGGCACCACGGACCCCGCGCTGCGCGCCTGGGTCAAGGAGATTGCCGCGATCACGCAGCCGGCCGACATCGTCTGGTGCGACGGCTCGATCGCCGAGGCAGACCACCTCACGAAGCTGCTCGTCACCGAGGGCAAGCTCATCCGGCTGAACCCGGAGTGGCGCCCCAACAGCTACCTCGCACGCACCGACCCGAAGGACGTCGCCCGCGTCGAGGACCGCACCTTCATCTGCTCCACCTACGAGGAGGACGCGGGCCCGACCAACAACTGGCGCGACCCCAAGCAGATGCGCGCAGAGCTGCGCGAGGTCTTCACCGGCAGCATGCGCGGCCGCACGATGTACGTCGTGCCGTTCTCGATGGGCCCCCTCGGCGGCCCCATCTCGCAGCTCGGCGTCGAGATCACCGACTCGCCCTACGTCGTTCTGAACATGGGCATCATGACCCGCATGGGCGACCGCGTCTACCGCATGATCGAAGACGGCGACGCCTGGGTGCGCACGGTCCACTCCGTCGGCTACGAGCTGGTGGATGCCGACGGCTTCCCGCGCGACGACCTCGACTGGCCGTGCAACGACACCAAGTACATCGTGCAGTTCCCTGACAGCCGCGAGGTGTGGTCATACGGCTCCGGCTACGGCGGAAACGCCCTGCTGGCCAAGAAGTGCTTCGCGCTCCGCATCGCCTCCGTGATGGCACGGGACGAGGGCTGGCTCGCCGAGCACATGCTGCTGATCAAGATCACCTCGCCAGAGGGCAAGAGCTACCACGTGGCCGCCGCGTTCCCCTCCGCCTGTGGCAAGACGAACCTGGCCATGCTGCGCCCGACCATCCCTGGCTGGAAGGTCGAGACCATCGGCGACGACATCGCCTGGCTGCGTCCTGGCAGTGACGGGCGACTCTGGGCGATCAACCCGGAGGCCGGCTTCTTCGGCGTCGCACCCGGCACCGGTCTGAGCACCAACCAGACCGCCGTCGACACCCTGTGGGGCAACACGATCTTCACCAACGTCGCGCTGCGCGACGACGGCGATGTCTGGTGGGAAGGTCTCACCGACACCCCGCCTGCACACCTGATCGACTGGCAGGGCAAGGACTGGACGCCGGATTCCGGTCGCCCGGCCGCGCACCCGAACTCGCGCTTCACGGTCTCCGCCGCGCAGTGCCCGTCGATCGCCGACGACTGGGAGAGCACGGACGGCGTGCCGATCGATGCGATCCTGTTCGGCGGACGGCGTGCGACCAACGTGCCGCTCGTTGCCCAGGCCCGCAGCTGGAAGCACGGCGTCTTCATGGGTGCGACCATCAGCTCGGAGAAGACGGCCGCCGCGGAAGGCACCGTCGGCGAGCTGCGCCGCGACCCCTTCGCGATGCTCCCGTTCTGCGGCTACAACATGGCCGACTACTGGGCGCACTGGGTGAAGATGGGCCGCACGCTCGGCACCAAGACGCCCCAGATCTTCCAGGTCAACTGGTTCCGCAAGGGGGCAGACGGCAGCTTCCTGTGGCCGGGCTTCGGCGAGAACTCCCGCGTGCTCGAGTGGATCGTCGGCCGCATCGAGGGCACCGTCGCCGGTGAGAACACCGCCGTCGGTGTCGTTCCGGCCGAGGGTGAGCTCAACCTCGACGGTCTCGAGCTGGCACCGGATGCCGCCAAGCAGCTGTTCGCGGTTGACAAGGCCTCCTGGCGTGCGGAGTGCGACCTCACCGAGGAGTACTTCGACCAGTTCAACGGCAAGGTGCCGGCTGCGCTGCTGGCCGAGCTGGCGAGCCTCCGCTACCACCTGAAGGACTGACCCCCAGCTTCACGGCGTGGGCGGGGGATGGCCTTGTACTCCTACTGCTCGCTCGCGTTCGTGAAAACACGCCGGTGCGTGACTCGCCTCCTGAGTCACGCACCGGCGTCATTTCTGTGCCGCGGAAACAGTGGCCCGTGCGAGTCGAGAACAGGCGCAACGGCGGCGGCCGGACCGCAGGCGCCTGCTTTCGCGCGCACCGAGCCCAACCCGCCTGCTTTCGCGACGGTCGCAGCCCGCAGGTTGAGCCTGTCGAAACCGCGAGGCGATCTCGACAGGCTCAACCAGCGGTGTCTGCTGAGCTGAATCTCGCTACAGCTCGCGGGTGGCGCCGGCCGCCGCACGCACGGTGAACAGCGTCGGCGCGGTGTAACCGGCATCCGCGAACGCCTGCTCGACGGCGGCCGAGATCGGCGTGACCAGCTCGTGCGGGACCAGCGCGATCGCGGCGCCGCCGAAGCCGCCTCCAGTCATGCGTGCACCGATGGCGCCGGCGGCCTTGGCCGTCTCGACGGCGAGGTCGAGCTCGGCGCAGCTGATCTCGAAGTCGTCGCGCATCGAGACGTGCGATGCGTCGAGCAGGGCGCCGATGGCGCGCGGGCCGTGCTCGCGCAGCGTGCGGACCGTGTCGAGCACGCGCTGGTTCTCGGTGACGACGTGGCGCACGCGGCGGAAGGTCTCGTCGTCGAGGAGCTCAGCGGCCTTCGCGAGGTCGCGATCGTGCAGGTCGCGCAGGGCGGGGACACCCATCGCGGCCGCGCCGGCCTCGCAGGAGGCGCGGCGGGCGGCGTAGCCACCGGTCGCGTGCGAGTGGCTGACCCGCGTGTCGATGATGAGCAGCTCGAGCCCGGCGGCGTCGAAGCCGAGCGGGATCACGTCGGCGTCGAGGGTTCGGCAGTCGAGGAACACGCCGGCGTCGGCCTCACCGAGGAGCGAGGCGGACTGGTCCATGATGCCGGTCGGAGCGCCGACCGCGCGGTTCTCCGCCAGCTGGCCGACCTTGGCGAGCGTGCGGCGGTCGAGGTCGAGGTGCCAGACGTCGTTCAGCGCGACGGCGACCGCGCACTCGATCGCGGCGGAGGAGGAGAGCCCTGCGCCGATCGGCACCTCGGAATCGATGTAGATGTCGGCTCCGGGCAGCGAGCCGAGGCGTGCGCCGAACTGGCCGAGCGCCCACGCGACGCCGAGCGGGTAGGCCGACCAGTCGGCGAGCTTCTCCGGGGCGAGGTCGTCGAGGCTGATCTCGACCGACTCCGCTGCGTGCGACGAGGCGACGCGCAGCACATTGTCGTCGCGCAGGGCCAGCCCGATCAGCGTGCGGCGGTTGATCGCGAACGGGAAGACGTAGCCGTCGTTGTAGTCGGTGTGCTCACCGATGAGGTTGACGCGGCCTGGCGCCGACCAGAGCCCGCGTGGCTCGCGTCCGAAGCGGGCGGCGAACTCGGCGCGGATCGTGGCGGCGGTGACGGTGGGGCGCGATGCGGTCATGCTGGGGATCCTTCGGTGGGAATCGGGTTCTCAGGTGCAGTGTTGGGTTGCGATCCGCGGTCTGCCGGATCGGGGGCTGCCGCCTTTCGCAAGGCTTCGCCTTGCGCCCTGGCGATGGCCTCGCGGATGTTGGCGGCGGCGACCTCTGGCGCGACGTCGCCGATCCAGGCTCCCATCGCCGCCTCGGAACCGGCCAAGAACTTGAGCTTGTCGGCGGCGCGGCGCGGGCTGGTGAGCTGGAGCATCAGGCGGATGTCGTCGCGGCCGCGCTCGACGGGCGCCTGGTGCCAGGCGGCGATGTAGGGAGTCGGCGTCTCGTAGAGCGCGTCGATGCCGCGCAGCAGCCGCAGGTAGAGCACGGCCAGTTCGTCGCGCTCGGCGAGCGTCGTCTCGGCGAAGTCGGGCACGTGGCGGTGCGGCAGCATGTGCACCTCGACGGGCCAGCGGGCGGCGAACGGCACGAAGGCCGTCCAGTGCTCGCCCTGCAGCAGCACGCGCTCGCCGGCCTGCTCGAACGCGAGGATGTCGGCGAAGAGGCCGGTGCCATCGGCGCCGGGCTCGTAGCGCTCCACCGACTCGAGCAGGCGCTGCGTGCGCGGAGTGACGTACGGGTAGGAGTAGATCTGGCCGTGCGGGTGGCCGAGGGTGACGCCGATGGCCTCGCCCCGGTTCTCGAAGGGGAAGACCTGGGCGATGCCCGGCATGGCCGAGAGGGCCGCGGTGCGCTCAGCCCACGCCTCGATCACGGTGCGGGCGCGCGAGACGGACTGGGTGCCGAAGGAGCCCTCGTGCTCCGGGCTGAAGCAGACGACCTCGCAGCGGCCGACCGAGGTGCGGGTGCGGCCGAGTCCGACGGATTCCAGATCCTCCAGGGACCGCGGGGCGTCCATCGTCGGATCGTCGGAGTCGGCGAGCAGCGGCCCGAACGACGGCGACTTGTTCTCGAACACGGCGACGTCGTAGCGGCTGGGGATCTCGGAGGGGTTGCCAGGCGACTGCGGGGACAACGGGTCGAGGTGCGCGGGCGGCAGCACGACGCGGTTCTGCCTGGCTGCAGCGATCGACACCCACTCGCCGGTGAGCGGGTCCTGTCGCATCACGGCGTTCGCCGGGCGCGGGGCGAGCTCGCGCAGGTCAGGGGCGCGGTCGGGGGCCAGCGTCGTGTCGGCGTCATCGAAGTAGATCAGCTCACGGCCGTCGGCGAGGCGGTGGCTCTGGCGCGCGATGCGCTCGTCGCGCGCGAAGGCGGGGGAGGCGGCATCCGAATGTGTGTCAGTCATGGCAGAGCCAGAGTAGCCGATTTACGAATATGAAAGCAATGAGCTTTCATATTGAAAAATCACGCTGCTGCGGCCAAGATGGGCTCATGCCAGGAGAGAGCCACACGGACGGCCCAGCCGAGAACGGAGCGATCCGAGAGGGTCGCGAAGCCCTGCCGGCGTGGCAGCGCCGCGAGCAGATCGTTGCGATGCTCGGCGAGCGCGGTTTCGTGCGCGTCACCGAGCTGGCCGAGAGCTTCGGGGTGAGCGGAGTGACCGCGCGCACCGACCTCGACAGCCTGGTCGAGGCGAATCTGGCCGAGCGGGTGCACGGGGGAGCCGTGCCCGTCGGGCAGGCGCAGCGCGAGCGTGCCTTCGAGGTGGCGCTCGCCGAGTCCGTGCTGCCCAAACAGCAGATCGGTGAGCTCGCCGCCTCGCTCGTGCAGAGCGGACAGAGTGTGCTGCTCGACGTCGGGACGACGACCCTCGCAGTCGCGCGGGCGCTGAAGGCCAGGCGCGACCTCGTCGACCTCGTGATCGTGACGAACGGTCTCAGCATCGCGCTCGAGCTCGAGAGCGAGATTCCGCGGTTCAGCGTGATCGTCACGGGCGGCGCCCTGCGGCCGCTGCAACACTCGCTCGTCGACCCCCTCGCTGACCTCGTGCTCAGCCAGGTGCACGCCGACATCGCCTTCATCGGGTGCAACGGCATCGACGCCGAGCACGGCGTGAGCAACATCAACCTGCCGGAGGCGGCGATCAAGGCGCGCATGACGGCCTCGGCCGAGCGCGTCATCGTCGTGGCCGACTCCTCCAAGCTCGGCCGGGTGCACCTGGGCAAGGTGGCTGCGCTCGACGCGTTCGATTCTCTGGTGACGGATGCCGCGGCATCCGCCGCCATCACCCCCGAGCTGAGCGCAGCGCTCGCCACCGCAGGCGTGAACGTGCTCGTGCCCCGATCCTCCTAGGCTGAACTCCATGACTTTTCCCACCGGCGAGCAGTTCGAGCTCGCACTCCAGACCCCCTCAGGCGCGCTGCGTGCCGTCATCACCGAGCTCGCCGCCGGCATCCGCGAGCTGAGCATCGACGGCGTCGAGCTGGTACAGGGCTTCGACGCCGAGATCGCGCCGCCGTCGTGCGCCGGCGTTGTGCTGATGCCGTGGGGCAACCGAATCCCTGACGGAGTCTGGGTCGATGCGGCCGGAACGAGCCACCAGCTCGCCATCACCGAGGTCGACCTCAACAACGCCATCCACGGCCTGCTGCGCTTCGCGCCCTACCGCGTCGTCGAGCGCAGCGACTCGGCGATCACGCTGGGCGCCCAGGTGTTCCCGCAGCTCGGTTACCCCTTCCACCTCGACACCCTTGTTCGCTACGAACTCGTCGCAGACGGACTCTCCGTCACCCACACGGTGCGCAACGTCGCCGCCGGTGACGCCCCCGTCACGGTGGCCTCGCACCCGTTCCTGAAGATCGGCGACGTGCCGACGGAGGAGCTCCAGCTCACGGTGAACGCCGACACGCACATCGACGTCGATGAGCGCCTCAACCCGACCGGGCTGAGCGCAGTGGACGGCACCGCGTTCGACCTGCGCGCTGGCAGCCCGCTGAGCCGCCGCGTCGGCGATCTCGCCCTCGACGACGCCTGGGGTGACTCGCACGTCGTCGACGGCGAGACCGCGCACAGCCTCACCGCGCCGGACGGCCGCCGCGTCGAGATCTGGGGCGACGAGAACTTCGGCTACGTGCAGGTGTACATCACGCCGACGTTCCCGGCGCGGGGCTCATCCATCGACGAGCACGGCACGGCTGATGCCGTCGTCACCGCCATCGCGATCGAACCGATGACCGGCCCGGCCGACGCCTACAACTCCGGTGCGGGCCTGACGCTCGTGGCATCCGGCGAGGACTGGGTCTCGCAGTGGGGGATCCGCTTCGCGGGGTTCCCGAGCGCCTGAGCCGCGCGCTCGGCGGCTGACGCGCTGCGTTCAGTCGTCGAGCACGAAGGTGACCTCGAGGACCACCTGGTAGCCGCTGATCGCGCCGTCGGTCACCTCGACCTTCTGCTCCTTCACCCAGGCGCCGGAGACGTTGCGCAGGGTCGCGCTTGCACGCTGGATGCCGCCCTTCACCGCGTCGTCGAAACTGGTCTCGGAACGCGAGCTGATGCTCGTGATGCGTGCGACGGTGCTCATGGCAGCCTCCTCAGGTGGGCGGGGAAGCACGACGACGGCCCCGCTGCGAGAGAGTCTCGTCCTCTCGGCGGCCGTCGGCAAGCCCCTCGCGCGTCTCGCAGCGGGCTCCGCTCCGGCACGCCCTGCGCAGGATCGGGCGCGACTGCGTTAGCGTCGAGCGAGAGCCCGAAGGAATCGACATGGCACACAACGATCTGCTCGCACCGACCCAGCCGCTCTCACCGGCGGATGCCGCGCGCGCCAGGGCGCTCCGCGGGATGAAGCGCCTGGCCGGCGGGCTGCTGCTGCTCGCCGCGCTCGTGTTCGCCGTCTCCTTCGCCCTGCAGGACCAGTACCCGTGGCTCGGCTACGTGCGCGCGGCCGCTGAGGGTGCGATGGTCGGCGCGATCGCCGACTGGTTCGCCGTGACCGCGCTGTTCCGCTACCCGCTCGGCCTGCGGATCCCGCACACGGCGATCATCCCGAACCGGAAGGACGAGATCGGGGCGACCCTCGGCGAGTTCGTCGAGACGAACTTCCTCTCCGATGACGTCGTGCTCGGCAAGTTGGCGACAGTCGACGTCGCCGGAACGCTCGGCGCCTGGCTGAACGAGCCGGCCAACGCACGCAGGCTCGGCGCGGAGGCGGCCGTTGCGGCGCAGGGGATGCTCACCCTGCTCAGCGACGACGACATCAAGGATCTGCTCGAGAAGCTCGCGACGCGGCACCTGTTCGAGCCGGAGTGGTCGCCGGCGATCGGGAGGGTCGGGGCGCAGCTTGTGGCCTCCGGGCAGCAGCGACCGGCGGTCGAAGCACTGCTGGTGAAGGCCGAGGACTGGTTGCGGCAGCATCCGGACGCCTTCTCCCAGGCCGTCTCCGAGCGGCTTCCGCGGTGGGTGCCCGGCTTCGTCGACCGCATGGTCGACGACAAGGCGTACCGAGAGGTACTCGCTCTGGTGCGCGCGGTGCGTTCGGACCCGAGCCACCCGCTGCGGCTCGCCATCGACGACTACCTCGCCGACCTCGCCTCCAGCCTGCAGCACGACCCGGCCATGATTGCGCGGGTCGAGGGAATCAAGCTCGAGCTGCTGGAGAGCCCGCGGGTGCGCGAGTTCGCCGGTGAGGCGTGGTCCTCCGTCAAGGAGAGCCTGGCCGCATCGCTCGCCGACCCGGAGAGCGAGCTGCGCCGTGGCCTGGAGTCCGCGGTCGTGGAGGTCGGGGCGCGCCTGCTCGCCGACCCCGGGCTCGCCGCGAAGGTCAACAGCTGGGTGGCGGATGTCGCGGCCTACGTCGTGCGTAACTACCGGCACGAGATCGCGGCCGTGATCACCGAGACCGTCGAACGCTGGGACCCCCGCGAGACCACGGAGAAGATCGAGCTCATGGTCGGCCGCGACCTGCAGTTCATCCGCATCAACGGCACGGTCGTCGGCGCGCTCGCGGGGCTCAGCATCTACGCGCTCGCCTCCGGCATCCACGCGCTGCTCGCCTGAGCGGCCTCGCCTCGAGCTAAGCGTTCGCGGCGGCGATGACCTCGGCGTGCAGGCGCAGCAGGGGAGCGGTGCGGTCGGCCGGACCGCGGCCGAAGCCGCACTCGGTGCCGATGCCGAACTCGGTGAACCCCGCCGCTGCCAGCACCGGGCGCACGGCGGCGATGCGCCTGCTCGCGCCCTCGACGCCGTCCTCATGGTGCACGAGGCCGAGGAACAGCGTCGTCTCCTGGCGCAGCGCCAGCTCGGCCAACGGTGCGACGTACGCGGTGTCGTCGCGCTCGATCGGCACGGGCAGGTGCACCCAGTTGACGGGGCGGGTCACGGATGACGCGAGCACGTTCGCGAGGGCGACGAGGTTCGCCGTGTCGGCCGGCTCGACGAAGTGCTTCTCGGCTACGTCGCCGTAGCAGAGGTGGAATCCGAGTTCGACGGCATCCGGCACCAGATTGGCGATCGTGGCGGCCAGCGCCCCTGCGGCGGCGATGGTCTCGGCGGTGGAGGCGTCGGCCCCGGCCTCGGCGAACCACGCGATCGACTTGGTGCCGCCGACCGTGACCTGCTCGATGTAGGTGAACTCGGTGGCCAGGTCGATCTGGATCGCCAGCTCGTCGGCGGGGATCGCCGCGGCGATCTCTGCGATCTCGCGGGCGATCGCCGCGGAGTATGCCGGGTAGACGAGCGGCCGTTCGGCCGCGACCACGTAGACGGAGAGCGCGGCCAGCGGGCTGGGCAGGCTCACCTGGAAGCGGGTGTCCGGCGCGATCACGCCCGCGTCCTTCAGCGCGGTGAACTCGGCGAAACTGGCGATGGCGGCATCCGCGTAGCCGAGCGGGCCGAATTCCAGCGCCTCGGCGGCGACCGTGCCGTCGAGGGTGAGCGGGCGCACGTCGAATCCGCCGATCACGATGGGGTCGATCGGCACGCGGACGAGACCGTCGACGGCGTCGAACGCCGTGCCCTGGAACAGGATCCAGTGGTAACGCTCGCCGACCTCACCGTCGGGGATGCGCGCGATGTCGGCGCCGAGGTTCTCGGCAACGATGCGCAGGGTCGCGGCCGCGGTGGGCTGGTTGATCGATCCGACGAGGTGTGCGCCGCGCACGGCGGGAAGGGCAGTCATGGCTCCAGCCTATTGCCGCGCCGTACGCCGCTCCCGGCCGGGGGAAACGAGGCGACATAGAATCGGAGTTCCCCGCGAAGCACGCGGCGGGGCATAGAGGACAACCAGTGAAGCGGTGCGTCGCGCCGCTCTCGTCCAGCCGGGAGGCCACGATGCGCAAACGCGAAACCACCACGGAACGCCGAAGCGAGGCGAGCGCGGCACAGCCGAGCGGCGTCGCGCGAATCAACCCGTTCGCGATCGGCTTCGTCGGCACCCTCGGCGTGCTGCTCGCGCTGCTCATCGGCGCCGTCATCGGGCAGCTCTCCACGGTGCTCGTCTACATCGGCCTGGCGCTCTTCCTCTCGCTCGGCCTCGACCCGCTCGTCTCGCTGCTTGAGCGCAAGCTGCCGCGGCCAGGCGCCATCGCGATCGTCGTCGGCGGCGTGCTGCTCGCCTTCGCCGGCATCGTGCTGGCGATCGTGCCGGTCCTGGTCGAGCAGGCGACGAAGCTCATCGAGGACGCCCCTCAGATGGTCGACGACTTCACGCACAGCGACTGGTACAACGACGTCGTCGCCCAGTACGGCAGCCAGTTCAAGGACGCCACCCAGTCCGTGCTGCAGTTCTTCCAGGATCCGAGCAACCTCGCCTCCATCGGCGGCGGCATCGTCGCGGTCGGAGCCGGCATCGCCGGTGGCCTGACCGGCGTCACGATCGTGATGATCCTCACGCTGTACTTCATGGCCGCACTCCCGGCGATGAAGAAGATCGCCGCCCGCTTCGTGCCGGCCTACCAGCGCGACGGTTTCTCGGAGCTCACCGACGACGTCGCAGGTGCCGTCGGCCGCTACGTGATCGGCCAGTTCAGCCTGGCGCTCATCAACGGTGTGCTCAGCCTCATCTTCTTGACGATCATCGGGGCGCCGCTGCCGGCGCTCCTCGCGCTGATCGCCTTCATCGGCTCGCTGATCCCGATGGTCGGAACGCTGATCGGTGCGATCATCATCTCGCTGATCTGCCTCTTCGCCTCGCCGCTGACCGCGCTCGTCGCGGCGATCTACTACCTGATCTACATGCAGGTCGAGGCCTATGTGCTGAGCCCGCGCATCATGAACAAGGCCGTCGCCGTTCCCGGCGCCATCGTCGTGATCGCGGCCGTCGGCGGCGGAACGATCGGCGGCGTGCTCGGCGCCCTCGTGGCCATCCCGATCGCGGCATCCGCGATGATCATCATCCAGAAGGTCGTCTTCCCGGCGCAGGATCGGAAGACCACCGACCCGGATGCCGTCGTTCCGGCCGTAGTCACGATCGAGCAGTAGCGGCGCAGACGGGCGGCCGCGAGTTGGGGCGGCTGCTCACCGGCATCCGCATGCAATAGTGCCCCCACAGGGACTCGAACCCTGGACCCACAGATTAAAAGTCTGTTGCTCTAACCAACTGAGCTATAGGGGCACGTACCAATGTACAGGCTGAACGCGCAGAGTTTTCGCGCGTAACGTTGGAGTGGCGCGCCGCACGCATCCGGGCGGCCCCGACAGCGAAATCGTGAGGAGACGCCATGGCGGAGCACATTCACAAGCCGACGAAGTTTCCGAACCGCATCTTCGAGGCGTTCCAGGGCGGCGAGGATCCGGCGACGATCAGTCGCGTCGCGCACGAGACGGCGAACGCCCTGCTCTCGCGGGTTCGCGCCGACCCCGATCCCGAGGTGGTCGAGCGCCTCGTCGCATACACAGACGAGAATGGCATCGACGCGGTCGCCGAGCTCTGGTCGCGGGCGACGCCGCGCAGCCTGCCCGGCGCGCTCTGGCGCATCTACCTGCTCCGGATGCTGATCCGGCAGGATCCGACCGGCACGAGTTTCCTGTTCCAGCGCGGCGTCGAGGTTGCACGCACCATCGACCCGGTCGTGGCCGGCGCCGCCCACCCGACCGGTCCGGACGAGATCATCGTGCTCGCCGACGCCATCCTCCGTGGCATCTACACCGGTGACTTCGCCGTCGCCCTCGACCGGGCGGCCGCCTTCTGCCGTGTGATGTCGGCCGGGGCGACGAGCCTGGCCGACGACGCGGATGCCGCGGAGCCGGAGCGCGCGGCCGAGCTGACGCGCCGAGCGCTCCGCTTCGCCGAGATGGGCGGCGAGCTGACGGCCTGCGCCCGCCTCTGGCGCACCCACTCGCTCGACTAGCCGCCGCGAGTTGTCACAGATGGCCCCATCGCGTGACGTCAAGGGGCCAGCTGTGACATCTCGCGGGAGCGCCGGAGCCCAGCCGCGTCGTTTACAATGGATTCTGGCCGGGCCGCAGTAACCCCGGGCTCCAAAATTAGCCGCTCCGAGCGGCCTCGCGCCGAGAGGCGTTCTGCGGCCCGGCTTTTTCGCGCCGTCTGGCAATCCGATCCTCGCGCCGCGCCGAACCCAGTGCAGACGAACACGGTGCAGACAAACACGGCAGACGGACACGGTGCAGACGAACGGTGCAGACGAGCACGGCAGTCGACCACCGTGCATGCGGACACAGCTGGCGCTCAGACTGCTGAACAGATTGCGCGGGACGGGAGGACTGCTGGCATGCTTGGTGCCGTGAGCGAGAATCCCGTTGCGCAGAGTTCGGCAGGCAACGCCGAGCTCGCAGCAGTGCTGGAGCGGGTCGCAGCCGGCGATCAGCTCGCTTTCGGCGAACTCTACGATCTGACATCCGCGCGCATCTTCGGACTCGTGCGCCGCCTGCTCGTCGACCACGCGCAGTCGGAGGAGGTGACCCAGGAGGTGTTCCTGGAGATCTGGCAGACCGCGCCCCGCTTCGATGCGACACGCGGCGCGGCGATGTCGTGGATGATGACCATGGCGCACCGCAGGGCCGTGGACCGCATCAGGGCCTCACAGGCCGGCCGGGACCGCGACCAGCGCATCGGCCGCAGAGACATCACCGTGGAGTACGACGACGTCGCCGAGACCGTTGAGATCACGATCGAGCATGAAAGGGTGGCGAGGGCAATGACCCGATTGACTGAGCTGCAGCGCGAGGCGGTGAGCCTGGCCTACTACGGCGGCCTCTCGCACAGCGAGCTCGCCCACCACCTCGGCGTGCCGCTCGGCACGGTGAAGACGCGCCTGCGCGACGGCATGATCCGGCTCCGCGACGAACTGGGGGTGACCGCATGAGCGAGCGCGACGAGCGGCTGAGCCGCGAGGCATCCGAGGCGCTGCACGCCGCCGATCAGCCAGAGACCGGCGAGCAGACGCTCGGCGACGGCGGCAACGAGTTCAGCGAGACCGCAGCCCAGCTCGGCCTCGCGACCACCCCGGTACAACCGCCGGCGTCCCTGCGCGACGACATCATGGCGCGCATCGCGCTGACCCCGCAGCTGCCCGCCGTCGGCGAGGCCACAGCGGGTGCGACTGCGACTGCTGATGCCGTGACCGCCGCCTCACCGACCCTGCGGCTGCCCGCGCCGGCGCCCGTGTCCGAGGCCCCCGGCGCTCCCGTGACTCCCGAGGCTCCCGAGGCTCCCGCCGCTCCCGCCGCTCCCGCTCCGATTGTCGGCGAGGAGGCTGGCCCCGCCGAGCGCCGTGCGGCCGCCCGCTGGCGACGACCCGTCGGCGTGCTGCTCGCGGTCGCCGCGGCATCCGCCCTGTTCTTCGGCGGTCTCGCGATCGGAACGCTCAGCGACTCCACCCCGCCCGGAACCCAGACGCAGGCGGAGCAGCTTGCGGCCATCGCGGCGGCACCCGACTCGCAGCGGGCCGTCGCCGAGGTCGCAGGCGGAGGAACCGCGACGCTCGTCTGGTCGGGGGAGCTCGGCCGCTCTGCACTGCTCGCCGACGGACTCGCCCCGCTGCCGGCGGACCAGACCTACCAGCTCTGGTACATCGGGGACGAGGGCCCGGTCTCGGCCGGCACCTTCGACGCCAGCAGCAAGGGCACGACCTGGCACGTGCTCGAGGGCGAGATGAGCGCTGGCGACACCGTCGGCGTGACCGTCGAGCCCAGCGGCGGATCTGACGCCCCGACGAGCGACCCGATCGTCGCGATCGCCAGCTGAGTGCCTCTGCGGGCGTAGCATCGAGACATGCCGCTGCCGTACACACTCCTGATCACCCCACTGGCCGCCGACGCCCCAGACGACGGCTCGTGGTTCGCCGAGACCTTCACAGAGGTCGACTCCTCCGAGCCCGCGCTCCGGGTGAGCGAGCTCAGCACGCAGCGCGGGGACGGCGTCTTCGAGACGCTCGCCGTCGTCGACGGACACGCCCAGGAGGTGCAGCCGCACCTGGCCAGGCTCGCCCGCTCCGCCCAGATCTGTGAGCTGCCGCTGCCGAATCTGGCGCAGTGGTCCGCCGCGATCTCGGCCGCCGTCGCCCAGATCCCGCAGCAGGGCGAGCTGGCGATCAAGCTCGTGCTCAGCCGCGGCGTCGAGAACGGACCAAGCCCGACAGCCTGGCTGCACGCGAGCGCCGCCACCGACTTCAGCGCGGTGCGCGAGAGCGGTGTGCGCGTGATCACCCTCGACCGCGGCTACGACCGCGGCGTCGCCGAGAGGGCGCCGTGGCTGCTGCTCGGTGCCAAGACCCTCAGCTACGCCGTGAACATGGCCGCCCTGCGCGAGGCGCACCGGCGCGGCGCCGACGACACGATCTTCGTGACGAGCGACGGCTACGTGATGGAGGGCCCGACCTCCTCGGTGATCCTTCGCCACAACGGTGTGTTCTCGACGCCGGCCCCGAGCGGGGCCATCCTGCACGGCACGACCCAGACGAGCCTGTTCGAGTACCTCGAACGGCACGGCCACAGCGTGAGCTACCGCGACATCAGCGTCGAGGAGCTGCGCGGTGCGGATGCCGTCTGGCTGGTGTCCAGCGTGCGGCTGGCCGTGGCGGTCACCGAGCTCGACGGGCGTCAGCTTCCCGTCGACGCGCCCCTGACCAGGCTGTTCACCGAGTACCTGCTGTCACCGCGGGACTGAGCGGGGCGGCGACGGTCACCGCCTGGCCGATGGCGTGCGTCCCGTGCGGGACGGCGAGGCGTCCGGCATCCGTTGCCGCCAGGCCCGGCGTGACGAGTGCGGAGACGGCGAGCGAGCCGACGACGAGGCCGAGCGTGAACCGGCCGCCCGCAGTGTCGGCGTGCGCTGTGCTGGCCGCGACGTGGTTGGCGGAGCGGCCGCTGCCGGGCAGCCGGCGCAGCGTGCTCGCGCTCTGCGCGACGGCACCGAGCGCGAGCACGGACGCGATGAGCAGTGGCAAGAACGGCAGCGGCGCCGCGCCGGGAGCGCGCAGCGCGGTCGTGGCGGCCGCTCCGATGGCGGCCTCCGCATGCGTGTGTGGCGCGTCCGCGCCGAGCCCCGCGAGCAGCAGCGCGGCCCAGAGCAGCGTCGGCAGCAGGAACAGCGCGAGCGCGAACGCCGGGGCCGGCATGCTCCCGGTGCGCAGCGCGAGCAGACCGAACGCGGCCTGGCCCGCCGCCACGGCGAGCCAGAGCACGCCGAGCGGAATCGCAAGCGCAGCTGCGCCGGCAGCGCCAATCGCCCCGGCGCCGACCGCCCCGTAGAGCAGCGCGGCGCCGAGGGCGGCAAGAGCCGGCCAGCTGCGGGTGAACTGCATCATGAACCGGCCCATGAGCTTCCCGCCCTGAGCTAGGCCAGAGCGCTTCGGCTCGGCGCCGTCGCCCTGTCGGCGGCGAGGCCGACACCGAGCAGCACGATCGCGCTCGCCAGGTGCAGGAAGTGGTCTGGCGTGTTGAGCGCGAGGATGTTCGCGGCGGTTCCTGCGATGAAGAAGCCGACGACGCCGAGCAGCAGATACGCCGCGCCGACGACGACGTTCGTCGTCTTCGCCGCCGGCACGGTGGCGAGCCCCGCGATCAGCAGCGCGGCACCGATCAGGAGGTGCGCAATGTTGTGCAGCGGGTTCACGGCGAAGATGCCGAGCAGCAGCCCGCCCTCGGTGGCGACGAAGCCAACGCCGCCGGTCACGGCGAAGCCGAGCAGACCGACAAGCAGGTAGACGGCACCGAAGATCGTGCCGATCAGACGATTCGGGGATGTGCGCATTGTCGTTTCCTCCTCATGAGCGGCTCGGCGCGAGCGCCGAGCACTGTGGTGTTGTGCGGGAGGGGTTCGGAGCACAATCAGCGGTGGATTGGTCCGGAGGTCGCGAATGCAGGCAATCCGCTCGGCCGACGGCCGTCTGGGGCTGTTTTCAGTGTCGGTGTCCACATTCTGCCTGTATTGGCAATCGGTCGGGCAGGGCGGGGCGGACAGGGGAGCGGGCGGGCGCAAACGCGAAAGGAGCGGACGCCACCGGCATCCGCTCCTCGCACAACTCGTCGCCCCGGCTACCCGAAGCGGCCGGAGACGTAGTCCTCCGTCGCCTGTACGCTCGGGTTCGAGAAGATCGACGTCGTGTCGTTGTACTCGATGAGCTTGCCCGGCTTGCCGGTGCCTGCGATGTTGAAGAAGGCGGTGCGGTCGGAGACACGCGAGGCCTGCTGCATGTTGTGGGTCACGATGACGATCGTGTACTCGTTCTTGAGCTCCTCGATGAGGTCCTCGATGGCGAGCGTCGAGATCGGGTCGAGGGCAGAGCACGGCTCGTCCATCAACAGCACGTCGGGCTCGACGGCGATCGCGCGGGCGATGCAGAGACGCTGCTGCTGGCCGCCGGAGAGGCCGGAACCGGGCAGGTCCAGACGGTCCTTCACCTCGTTCCAGAGGTTGGCGCCGCGCAGCGACTTCTCGATCAGGGCATCGGCGTCGCTCTTGCTCATGCGGGTGTTGTTGAGCTTGACACCGGCCAGTACGTTGTCACCGATCGACATCGTCGGGAACGGGTTCGGCCGCTGGAACACCATCCCGACCTGGCGGCGCACGAGCACGGGGTCGACGCCGGGACCGTAGAGGTTGTTGCCGTCGATCAGCACCTCACCCTCGACGCGGGCGCCCGGGATGACCTCGTGCATGCGGTTGAGGGTGCGCAGGAACGTGGACTTGCCGCAGCCGGACGGACCGATGAAGGCCGTGACGGTGCGTGGTTCGATCGTGAGCGTCACATCTTCGACGGCGAGGAACTTGCTGTAGTAGACGTTGAGGTCGTTGACTTCGATGCGCTTGGACATTGATTCCTTGGGTGCTGGTGAGCGGGTGTCGTTGGAGGTTAGCGCGCGATCTTGGGCGCGAAGATCTTGGCGATGAGGCGGGCGGCGACGTTCAGCAGCGCGACGATGAGGATCAGCGTCAGCGCTCCGGCCCATGCACGGTCGATGTAGGCCTGGGTGTCTGCGCCCTGGTTGGCGTACTGGGTGTAGACGTAGACGGGCAGCGTCATCATGCGCTCGCTGAACAGGTCGTAGTTCATGCTGGCGGTGAAGCCGGCGATGATGAGCAGCGGGGCGGTCTCACCGATCACGCGGGCGATCGAGATCATCACACCGGTGATGATGCCGGCGATGGATGTCGGCAGCACGACCTTGAGCACGGTGAGCCATTTCGGCACACCGAGGGCGAAGGCGGCCTCGCGCAGCTCGTTCGGCACGAGCTTAAGCATCTCCTCGCTGGAGCGCACCACGACGGGGATCATCAGCACGCTGAGTGCGACGGCGCCACCAAATCCGAAGCGGATGCCCGGGTCGTTGAAGAGCAGGGCGAACAGGGCGTATGCGAAGAGGCCGGCCACGATCGAGGGGATGCCGGTCATCACGTCGACGAAGAAGGTGATGCCGCGGGCCAGGCTGCCCCGGCCGTATTCGACGAGGTAGATGGCGGTGAGCAGGCCGATCGGCACCGAGATCAGCGTTGCGGCCCCTGTCACGAGCAGGGTGCCGACGAGGGCGTGCAGGGCGCCGCCGCCCTCACCGACGACGTTGCGCATCGAGTTGGTGAAGAACTCGATGTCGAAGCGCGGCAGGCCGTTG
The DNA here is from genome assembly GCF_004217495.1 of Microterricola gilva. Classification (NCBI taxonomy): domain Bacteria; kingdom Bacillati; phylum Actinomycetota; class Actinomycetes; order Micrococcales; family Microbacteriaceae; genus Microterricola; species Microterricola gilva. The sequence continues at coordinate 2,695,568 of NZ_SHLC01000001.1, read as the reverse complement.
GTGATCGTGGTGAATGCGACGGAGATGAGGGGGAGCAGCGCGATCGTGAAAGCGAGCGAGACGAGCGCGGTGACGAGGCGGTCCTTGGCCTTGCGGGAGCCCTCGACGGCCCGGGAGACCGACCAGATCGTGAGGCAGAAGAGCAGCACGCCGAAGAACACGGCGCCGGCGATGTTGTAGTCGGCCGTGATGCCTCCGACGAAGAGCACGCCGAAGACTGCCGCGCTTACCGCGAGGCTGCCGAGGAGCAGCCACAGGCTCGCGGAGCGCGGGAGCTTGCCCGCGGTCAGTGAGTTGCTGATCGGCATGGCCGTCGTCGACGGCGGGCGAGTCGAGGTGAGGCTCATCAGTTCGCTCCAGAGAAGGCCTTGCGGCGGTTGATGATGAAGCGGGCCACCATGTTGACGCCCAGTGTGATCAGGAACAGGATCAGGCCGGTCGCGATCAGGATGTTCACGCCGACACCGTGCGCCTCGGGGAAGTTGAGCGCGATGTTGGCGGCGATCGTCGACGGGTTCTGCGACTGCAGCAGGGCGAAGCTGATGATCGAGAACGGCGAGAGCACCATGGCGACGGCCATCGTTTCGCCGAGTGCGCGGCCGAGGCCGAGCATGGACGCCGAGATGATGCCGGGGCGGCCGAATGGCAGCACCGCCATCTTGATCATCTCCCAGCGGGTGGCGCCGAGGGCGAGCGCCGCCTCTTCGTGCAGGCGCGGGGTCTGCAGGAAGACCTCACGGCAGAGTGCGGTGATGATCGGCAGGATCATCACGGCGAGCACGACGGCGACGGTGAGGATGGTGCGGCCGGTGCCGGAGACCGGCCCAGCGAAGAGCGGGAACCAGCCGAACCACTCGACCAGGCTGGAGTAGAACGGCTGCACGGCCGGGGCGAGAACGCTGATGCCCCACAGGCCGAAGACCACGGAGGGGACGGCGGCCAGCAGGTCGATCACGTAGCCGAGGCTCTGGGCGAGCTTGCGCGGCGCGTAGTGCGAGATGAAGAGCGCGATGCCGATCGCGAGAGGAACGGCCATCAGCAGGGCGAGGAATGCGGCCCACACGGTGCCGAAGGCGAGCGGGGCGACGTAGGCCCAGAAGTTCTCCGCATCGCCCTTGAAGTCGGTGGATTCGGCGGCGAAGGCCGGCAGCGACTGGGCTACGAGGAAGATGGCGACGGCGGCCAGCACGACGAGGATCAGGCTGCCGGCCACGACGGTCGCGGTCGAGAAGATGCGGTCGCCTGGGCGTTGTTTGGCCTTGATCGGCGGCGCGACTGCTGTCGTCATGCTGGCTGGATCCCTCGGGTTCGTGTGTGGGAGCGGGCGGTGTTCGTACTGCTGGTGAATCTGGTGGAACGAGGGCTGTGCCCGGCCGATTCAGCTCTTCGCTGGATCGACCGGGCGGCCTGAATTACCTACTTGATCGACGCGACGACCTCGGCGACCTTGGCCTGCAGCTCGGAGGAGAGCGGAGCGGCACCGGCGGATGCCGCGGCCTCCGTCTGGCCCTCTTCGCTGGCCATGAAGCCAACGTAGTTCTTGACGAGCTCACCCTGCTCTGCATCGGCGTACTCGGTGCAGACGATCGCGTAGCTCACGAGAACCAGCGGGTAGTGGGTGGGGTCGGTGGTCTTGCGGTCGAGCGCGATCGCGAGGTCGTTATCGGCGCGGCCCTCGACGAGCGGCGAACCGTCGACGACGGCGGCAGCGGCCTCTGCGGTGTAAGCGACGAACTCGTCGCCGACCTTGATCTTGGCGACACCGAGGTCACCGGCGCGCGACGCGTCGGCGTAACCGATGGTGCCGACACCGTTGGTCACGGCGTCAACGACACCGGAGGTGCCCTGGGCGCCCTCGCCGGTCTGGAACGGGAACGCGTCGGCCGGCTTCTCGGTCCAGACGCTCGGAGCGACCTGGTTCAGGTAGTCGGCGAAGTTCTTGGTGGTGCCGGAGTCGTCCGAGCGGTGCACGGCGGTGATGTTGGTGGCCGGCAGCTTCGCGTCGGCGTTCAGCGCGGCGATGGCCGGGTCGTTCCAGACCGTGATGTCGCCCTTGAAGATCTTGGCGAGCGTGTCGGCGTCGAGGTTCAGCTCGTCGACACCTTCGACGTTGAAGATCACGGCGATGGGGGAGATGTAGACGGGAAGGTCCACGGCGCTGGTGCCGGGAACGCACATGGCGAACTCGCCGGCGAGCTCCTCGTCCTTGAGGTACGAGTCGGAGCCGGCGAATGCGGCGCCACCGGCGATGAAGGTCTCGCGACCGGCACCGGAGCCCGAGGGGTCGTAGTTGATCGTGACGTCCGGGTTGGCCGTCTGGAACGAGGCGACCCAGGCTTCCTGAGCGGCGCCCTGCGACGATGCGCCTGCTGCGTTGAGGGTGCCCGAGAGGGTCGACGTCTCTTCGCTCGGCTCGGCGGCGGGGCTGGTGGCGCCCTCATTCGCGGCACACGAGGTCAATGCAATGGCTGCTGCAACTGCAACGACCGCGGGGCGGCCGAATCGCTTGATGTTCACGAGTATCCCTTTCAGGGGCTTGAATGCTTGACACAGGCCGGTGCTGGCCCGATGACGAAGCTAAGCTCCTCGGTTAACGAGCCTCCCCCGGTGCGGTTAACGCAAGGTAAACGGATGTCGACATTTGCACTCTCTGATATCGCTTCCCAGCCGATTCGCAGCGCGACGCGCAGCGTCGCGAAAGGCGGCAGCCCTCAATCAGGCAATCTCGGTACCCGCATGCGGTGCTTGCACGGTTGAAGCAGCCCCAACCAAGGCAGCCTCAGGACCGCATGCGGTGCTTGCACGGTTGGCAGCCCCAACCAAGGCAACCTCAGAATCCGCAAGCGATGCTGGTGCGGCTTCTCTCACCGTGCGCACAATCGACTCGCCACAGAATGTTCCAACGCGCGAGTTTTGGCGCAATCTTTGGCGACTCGATTGCCGCGTGCCTGGGAAATGCTGAGCTGCCGGGGTGCCGGGGTGCCGGCGCGCTAGACGCGGGGGGAGTGCGTCTCGATCGCGATGATGCCTGAGCTCGGATTCGTGAGCGAGAGGTGCACGATGGAGAACGCGCCGGTCTCGAGCGCCGCGGCATCCGAGAGGTAGGAACCCTGCGTCGTGCCCGTTGCCAGTGCGATCTCGCGCAGGATGTCGGGCAGCACGGGCCCATGGCTGCAGATCACCGCCGTCTTGCGGGCGCGTACGCGTTTGCCGACGACGGCGCGCACATCGCTCGTGCCGTCCTCCCACGCGTCCTGGCTGATGAGATCGCTGCGGCGGATCTCCTGACCGAGGGCGACCGCGAGCGGCGTCACCGTGGTGACGCAGCGGGTCGCCGTGCTCGAGATGATGCGGCGCGGGCTCCACGCCGCGATCGTCGGAACGACGCTCGCTGCCTGCTGCACGCCGCGGGTCGTCAACGGGCGCGTGGCGTCCGGGCCGTCCCAGGCAGAGGGGGCAGTCGCCTTGCCGTGGCGCAGGGCGATGATCGCGAAGGTCGACGTGACCCCGGCATCGACGAGGGCCGCGAAGTGCTCGAGGATCTCGACGTCGGTCGGGTAGCTGAGGTAGGTCCTGGCCCGCTTGACGGTGACCCACTCCAGCGCGGCCACCTCGCCGTTCGGCACGAAGGTCGAGCGGCGGATCGCCTCCTCGCTGACCTCGGCCGCCCAGTAGTGCACGATCTTCTCGCGGCCGTTGCCGAGCGGGTAGTTCGCGATGCCGACTGGCACGCCGAGGGAGACAGCAAGGCCGGTCTCCTCGAGGATCTCGCGCACCGCGGTCTGCGGCAGCGATTCGCCTGGGTCGACCTTGCCCTTGGGGATGGTGACATCACCGTGGACGGTGCGGTGAATGACGAGCACCATCATCTTGCCGTCGACGATGCGCCAGCACACGGCACCGGCCGCATAGATTGCTGTTGTCAACGGCGGCCCCCTGGCCGCTTCCTCTGCATGATTTGTTGCATCAGTCTATTTTGCATGTCATCGAGCGGATGGCCGGCATCGTCGAGGTGGTGCCTGGTCCATTCGCCGTCGGCGCCGAGCGACCATGCACTCGTGCGCGGGTCGAATGCGCGGTCGAAGAGGGCGCCGATCTGGGCCAGGTGATCGGGATCGACCAGCCTCACGAGGGCCTCGACCCTGCGGTCGAGGTTGCGGTGCATCATGTCGGCACTGCCGATGTAGACCTGCGGGTCGCCGTCGTTCACGAAGCTGAAGATGCGCGAGTGCTCGAGGTAGCGGCCGAGGATCGAGCGCACCCTGATGTTCTCGCTCATCCCCTCGACGCCCGGCTTCAGGCTGCAGATGCCGCGCACCCATACCTCGATCGGCACGCCGGCGTTGCTCGCCTGGTACAGCGCATCGATGATTGCCTCGTCGACCATGGAGTTGACCTTGATGCGGATGCCGGACGGCCGGCCGGCCAGCGCGTTGGCCGTCTCGTCGCTGATGCGCTTGAGCAGTCCCTTGCGCAGGTGCAGCGGGGCGACGAGAAGCCGCTTGAACTTCTTCTCGATCGCGTAGCCGCTCAGCTCGTTGAAGAGCCTGGTGAGGTCCTTGCCCACCTGGTCGTCGGCGGTGAACAGGCCGAGGTCCTCGTAGATCCGGCTCGTCTTCGGGTTGTAGTTTCCGGTGCCGATGTGGCTGTAGTGGCGGAGCTCGCCCTTCTCCTGGCGGATGACGAGCGCCAGCTTGCAGTGCGTCTTCAGCCCGACGAGGCCGTACACCACGTGCACGCCTGCCTTCTCGAGCTTGCGCGCCCAGCTGATGTTCGCCTGCTCGTCGAAGCGGGCCATGATCTCGACGAGCGCGAGCACCTGCTTGCCGGATTCGGCCGCGTCGATGAGCGCCTCGACGATGGGGCTGTCGCCTGAGGTGCGGTAGAGCGTCTGCTTGATGGCGAGCACGTCGGGGTCGGCGGCCGCCTGCTCGATGAATGCCTGCACGCTGGTGGCGAAGGACTCGTACGGGTGGTGCACGAGGATGTCGCCGCGCGAGATGGAGGCGAAGACGTCCGGTGCGGAGTTGGGCTCGATCGGCTGCAGCTGCATGCTCGTCGTCGGCACGTGCTTGGGGTAGCGCAGATCGGGCCGGTCGATGCGTCCGAGGTCGAACAGCCCGCCGAGGTCGAGCGGCGACGGCAGCCGGTAGACCTCCTGCTCGGTGACGGCGAGTTCGCGCACGAGCAGGCCGAGTGTGACGTCATCCATGTCGTCGGTCACCTCGAGCCGGATCGGCGGGCCGAAGCGGCGGCGAAGCAGCTCCTTCTCCAACGCCTGGATCAGGTTCTCCGTCTCGTCCTCGTCGACGGCGACGTCCTCGTTGCGGGTGACCCGGAACACGTGGTGGGCGACGATCTCCATGCCGGGGAACAGGTCGCCGAGGTGGTTGGCGATCAGGTCCTCGAGGGTGATGAAGCGCTGACGGCCTGGCTCCTGCGCGCTGATCTCGAGGAAGCGCGGCAGCATCTGCGGCACCTTGAGGCGCGCGAACTCCTGGCGGCCGGTGCGGGTGTTGCGCACACGGACGGAGAGGTTGAGTGACAGGCCGGAGATATAGGGGAACGGGTGCGCCGGGTCGACGGCGAGCGGCATCAAGACGGGGAAGATCTGGCGGGAGAAGTAGTCGTGCAGACGCTCCTGCTCCGCGGCATCCAGCGCCTCCCAGCGCACGATGTCGATGCCGGCCCCGCTCAGCGCCGGGCTGACGAGCTCCTGGTAGACGGCGGCGTGACGTTCCTGCAGCTCGTGCGCGCGCCGCGAGATGTCGTCGAGCACATCCTGCGGCGCGCGGCCGACGTTGGTCGGGAGCGCCAGACCGGTGAGGATGCGGCGCTTCAGACCTGCGACGCGCACCATGAAGAACTCATCGAGGTTGCTGGCGAAGATGGCGAGGAAGTTGGTGCGTTCCAGCACCGGGACCGTCGGGTCCTCTGCGAGCTCGAGAACGCGCTGGTTGAACGCCAGCCAGCTCAGCTCACGGTCGAGGAAGCGCTCCTCGGGCAGATCCGCGGCGCCAGCAGTATCGAATGGCTCGAAGTCGTCGTCAAAGTCGCGACCGAGGCCGGTGTCCAGCAAGTTGTCGACATCCATGTCACCCATCATGGCACCCGCGCGTTGCGCGCGGATGAACAGCTCGTCGCGCGGCTCAGGCGGTGTTCTGCTCGTCTTCGCTCACATTGAAGCGATAGCCGACGTTGCGCACCGTGCCGATGACCGACTCGAGGTCGCCGAGCTTTGCGCGCAGGCGCCGCACGTGCACGTCGACGGTGCGGGTGCCGCCGAAGTAGTCGTAGCCCCACACCTCGCTCAGCAGCTGTTCGCGGGTGAAGACGCGGCTCGGGTTGCCGGCCAGGAAGCGCAGCAGCTCGAATTCCTTGTAGGTGAGGTCGAGCGGTTTGCCGCGGACCTTGGCGGAGTAGCTGGCCTCGTCGATGACGACGCCGGAGGTCTTGATCGTCGACGAGACGACCGGGACGGCGCGGACAGAGGCCAGACGGATGCGTGCATCGATCTCTGCCGGGCCGGCGGTGTCGAGCACGACATCGTCGACGCCCCACTCCGGGCTGACCGCGGTGAGCCCGCCCTCGGTGAGGACGAGGATGATCGGAATGGCGAGGCCAGTGGTGCGCAGCATCGAGCAGAGGCTCTTCGCCTGCACGAGATTGACGCGAGCATCGACCAGGATCAGATCGGCTTCGGGCGCTGCAAGGAGCTGGTCCAACTGCGGCGGCAGCGAGCGCACCCGGTGTGAGAGCAGGGCGAGCGCGGGTAGTACATCATTGTTCACTGCCGACGTCAGGATCAACAACTGCGCCACGCGCATCCTCCAGCTTTATCGTGGCGCTCAGCATATCCTGCTCGCGGGGCGTGTCTGCACGGGGCACAATAGGAGCATGGCCGAGGCGCTTCAGCATGACACCCCCACCGATCCGGCGTGGGAGGGGCGAAACGGCGTACGTCGTGCGTGGCAGAGCATCCTGCCGATCTGGTTCATCGCGCTGCTCGGCGCCGTTCTGACGGCCATCATCGCCGCTCCGGAGCTTGCCCTCGGCGGTGTCAGCCTCACACTCGCCGTGAGCACGATCGCCGCGCTCGCGGTGCAGCTGGCGACGCGACGCAAAGAGGGATTCGTGAGCCGGGTGACGGCCAGCCTCGTCGGCAGTGCCGTGATCCTGGCGATCGCCACCATCATCTTCGCGATCGCGGCATCCGCCAACGGCGTGCAGCTGCTGCACCGATAGGCCGGCTCGTCCGGACTGCGCTGCTGCGGCGGGGGCCGGTGGCATGGGTAGAATCGAGGCATGTCAGACCTTGCTCTCGAACTCACCTTCATCGGCCTGCTCGCTCTGGCCAGCCTGGCCATCGTCTGGATCTCGGGCGTCGTCGTCTACAAGCTGTGGCGGGGCCAGCGGTAACTCCGCATGATCGAGATCCCGCTCGGCCTTCCCGCCGAACTCGTCCCCCTCTCCTGGCTGCTCGGCGTCTGGGAGGGATCCGGCGTTCTCGACTACGCCATCGATCCGCCCGCCGGTTCGGGTGAGGCGGCCGAGGTGACGACCGTCACCCGCGAGTTCGGGCAGCGGGTCAGCTTCAGCCACGACGGCCTGCCGTACTTGAGCTACAGCTCGTACAGCTGGCTGTACCCGACGGAAGAGGGCGGAGAACCGACCCCGCTCGTGACGGAGACCGGGTACTGGCGTCTCGGCCGGCCGCTCGGCGAGGCCGACACCGGTCCAGGCATGCTCCCGGGATTCGGAGCAGCGCGCTACAACGACGCCGAAGCGGTGGAGAGCCTGCGCAACGCGGACGGCGGCTTCGACCTCGAGGTCGCGATCGTGCACCCTGACGGTGTGAGCGAGCTCTACCTCGGCCAGGTCAAGGGCCCGCGCATCGACCTGGTGACGGATGCCGTCATGCGCACCCAGACCGCGAAGCACTACTCGGCGGCGACGAGGATCTATGGCCTCGTCGACAACCACCTGCTCTGGGCGTGGGACATCGCTGCCCTCGGCCAGCCGCTGCGCACCCATGCATCGGGGCGCCTCGCCAAGGTCGACTGACAACGCGACGGAATAGCGCTTGAGCCCCGGTGGTTGAGCCAGGCGAAACAGCTCAGCTGATTGAGCTTGTGGACATTCAAACGAATCGAGCATCATGACCGACACAGCCGACACACTCCCCGCTTCCCCGTTCCTCGGGTTGCCGGCGGCCGTGCCAGCCGATGGCCTCGATGCGGGGGTCGCCGCCCACTACGGCAACCCGATGATCGAGCAGCGCAAGCTCGCCGGCGGCCAGGCGATCGTCGATCTCTCGCACCGCGGCGTGCTGAGCGTGACCGGCCCGGACCGGCGCAGCTGGCTGAACAGCATGACCTCGCAGGCCCTCGACCGGCTTGCGCCCGGGGAATCGAGCGAGACGCTCGTGCTCGACGCCACCGGCCGCGTCGAGTACGACGTGCGCGTCTTCGATGACGGCGTCACCACGTGGCTGCTGCTTGAGGCACAGGAGCTGCCCGGGCTGAAGGCGTGGCTCGAGCGGATGAAGTTCATGCTGCGCGTCGAGATCGCCGACGAGTCCGAGAACTACGCGACGGTGGGAACGATGGCGCCGGATGCCGCCGCCCTCGACGCCCTCAAGCTGCCCGTCGCAGCGCCCAACACGATTCCCCTCGTCTGGACGGATCCGTGGAGCGCGGTCGTCGCCGGTGGCTGGCAATACGCGGCGGCCGATGGGCACCCGGCATCCGCGTGGCACTGGCACGAGGTGCTCGTGCCGCGGACCGAACTCGCCGGGCTGGCCGAGCGGGTGCGCTCCGGGGAGCTTGCCGTGGCCGGAACGCTCGCACTGGAGGCGCTGCGCATCGCCGCATGGCGCCCGCGCCTGGCCCTGGAGGGCGACGAGAAGACGATCCCGCACGAGCTGGACTGGCTGCGCAGCGCGGTGCACCTGAACAAGGGCTGCTACCGCGGGCAGGAGACGGTGGCCAAGGTGCACAACCTCGGCCATCCGCCGCGCCGGCTGGTGATGCTGCACCTGGACGGTTCAGACACCATCCTGCCCGTGCACGGCGACGAGGTGCTGGCCGAGAAGGTGCGGCCGGAGACCGAGGCCGAGTGGAAGGTCGTCGGCCAGATCACGAGCGCCGCGATCCACCACGAGCTCGGGCCGATCGCGCTCGCCGTGGTCAAGCGCGCGGTGCCGGTGAGCATTCAGCTCGAGGTGCACGCGCACGGCGAGAAGGTCGCTGCGGCCCAGGAGGCGATCGTGCCGACGGATGCCGGGGCGGAAGCGAACATCCCACGCCTGCCGCGCCTCGGCGCGCGTACGCACTAGCGCGATGCGCAGCGTCGCGAAAGGCGGCAGCCCACCCAAGGCAGCCTCAGGAACCGCGACCGATGCTGGCCCAGTTTTCACATGGAGTCGGACCCGGTGGGCCTGCTCCTCAGCTCAAACAATGGCGCCGCTGTTCGGGCCCCGGATTCGCAGACCTTGCTGCGCTTTTCTGCGGGTGGGGCCCAAACATCGACGCCATAACTCGACACCCCGCAGGCCCACCGGGCCCTCCTGCTAGAGCCAACTGAAACCGTTGGGTTCGACCGAGCCCCACGGGACGGTGAGTTCGCCGAGCCGCCAGCGGGTGCGGCCGCCCCGCACGGGCCACCCCTCCGCGCGGAGGCCCTCGACCGTTGCCAGCCAGCGTTGCACGGGGCCGTAGGCCGCCAGCGCCGCGTTGTACTGCCAGTGCCGGTCGAGCAGCGTGAGTAGCTCGTGCACCTTCTCGCCGTCGACGTTGCGGTGGATCAGCGCCTTCGGCAAGCGCTCGGCCAGGATCGACGGCTTGTCGAGTCCGTCGAGGCGCAGCGCGATCGAGAACGTCTCCGGGCCGTCGGCGCCGACCGCAGCCCAGGCGGCGATCCGGCCGATCTCATCGCACGTGCCGTCGATGAGCACGCCGTTCGGCTGCAGGCGGGTCACCAGCATGCGCCAGGCAGGCAGCACATCGGCCTCGTCGTACTGGCGCAGCACATTGAGGGCACGGATCACGGCGGCACGGCGACCGTCGGGCAGCGGCACCTCGAAGCCGCCGAGCGCGAAGCGCACAGCGGCGTCAGGGGCAAAGCCCGTCTGGCCGGCACGCACCGCTTCCAGCTGTTCGCTCGCGCCACGCACCCGTGCCGGGTCGATCTCGAGCCCGAGCACCTCGACATCCGCGCGGGTCTTGGCCAGGCGCTGGTGCAGCTCGAGGCTGGTCACGGCACTCGCGCCGTAGCCGAGGTCGACGACGAGCGGGTCCGTGCTCGTGCGCAGCACGGGCAGCGTCTGGGTCCAGCGGTCGATGCGGCGCAGACGATTCGTGTTCGTCGTGCCGCGTGTGATCGTTCCGACTGGCATCCCCCAATTCTGCCACCCGCCCCGTCAGTCCGTTGAGAGCGGCCAAATGGCCGCTTCCGGAGCTAGAAAGCGGCCATTTGACCGCTCTCATTGGAACTGGGGGAGCGCGGCGTAACGCTCGTCCTGCGGTTTGCGCGTCATCCGTAGAATGGATCGCATGACTGCGCCTTACACACTCATCCTGCTGCGCCACGGCAACAGCACCTGGAACCAGGCCAACCTCTTCACCGGTTGGGTCGACGTCCGTCTGAGCGAGCAGGGCGAGGCCGAAGCGGCCCGCGCCGGCGAGCTCCTCGCTGAGGCAGGCCTGCTGCCCGACATCCTGCACACCTCGGTGCTCACCCGCGCCATCCAGACCGCGAACATCGCCCTCGACAAGGCCGACCGCTCCTGGATCGACGTCAAGCGCAGCTGGCGCCTCAACGAGCGCCACTACGGCGCGCTGCAGGGCCTCGACAAGGCCGAGACGCTCGAGAAGTACGGCCCGGAGCAGTTCCAGCTGTGGCGTCGCTCCTTCGACGTCCCGCCGCCCGTGCTGGCCGACGACGCCGAGTACTCGCAGGTCGGCGACCCCCGCTACGCGAACCTCGCCGACGACGAGCTGCCCCGCACGGAGTGCCTCAAGGACGTCATCGTGCGCATGCTGCCCTACTGGGAGAACGACATCTCCGCCGACCTCCGCACGGGCAAGACGGTTCTCGTCACGGCCCACGGCAACTCGCTGCGCGCCCTGGTCAAGCACCTCGACGGCATCAGCGACGACGACATCGCCGAGCTGAACATCCCCACCGGCATCCCGCTGGTCTACAAGCTCGGCGAAGACCTCATGCCGCTCGGACCGGGCGAGTACCTCGACCCGGAGGCCGCGGCAGCCGGTGCGGCCGCGGTGGCGGCGCAGGGCAAGAAGTAACCCTCGCCTTAACGACCAAGACTCCGGACGCCGCGGCATCCGGAGTCTCCGTTGTTAAGCGCTGACCCTGTGGGCTCAGACGCTCGGGGCGTCCGGGTCCCAGTCGCCCGTCGCCAGGTAGAGCACCTTCTTGGCGATGGACACGGCGTGGTCGGCGAAACGCTCGTGGTAGCGGCTGGCCAGCGTGGCGTCGACGGTGTCGGCTGCCTCGCCCTTCCAGGTCTCGCCGAGCACCTTGTCGAAGACTCGGAGGTGCAGCGCGTCGATCTCGTCGTCGTCGTTGCGGATCGTCTCCGCCATCTTCACGTCCTGCGAGCGCAGCAGCTCGGTGAGCTTCTGCGCGATCTCGACGTCGAGACGGCCCATCTCCGCGAACGTTCCGCGGAGCGACTTCGGCACGACCTTGTCGGGGAAACGGTAGCGGGCGAGCTGGGCGATGTGGGTCGACATGTCGCCCATGCGCTCGAGCGACGCGCTGATGCGCAGTGCGCTCACCACGATGCGGAGATCGCGGGCGACGGGCTGCTGCCTGGCCAGGATCATGATGGCGAGCTCATCGAGGGCGACGGTGAGTCCGTCGATCTTGTCGTCGTCGGCGATCACCTCCTCGGCCAGGGTGACGTCCGACTCGTTGAACGCCCTCGTCGCCTTGTCGATGGAGACGGCGACGAGGCCGCTGAGCTCGACGAGTCGATCCTGCACCTCGCGGAGCTCCTGCTGAAATACTTCACGCACGGCTAATCTGTCCTTCCTGCCGAATGGGAGCGCCCGGCATCCGAGACCCGAGTGGCCCCCGGCTTGATGATGACTCCGCCAGGTTAACAAACGGTGCCGTAAGGCTGAACACTCGGCAAAGGAGGGGCCATCTGCTGCCTAACGGAGCGGTACGCCCCATTGGGTTCACTACTCTAGTGGGCATGGACTCCACCTGGTTGGTGCTGCTCGCTCTGGCACTCGGCCTCGCAGTGGGCGCGGGCTTTGTCACGATGCTTCACCTCGCCGAACGCCGAGGCGCTTCCGCGGCAGGCGTCGTCAGCCCGCGCATTCCCGACGGCATCGATCAGGTGCTCGAAGCGCTCGAATCCGCCGGTGTCGTGCTCGACCCATCGCACAACGTGATGAAGGTGTCGCCGGGCGCACTGGCCATGGGGCTCGTGTGGAACGGCGCGCTCGTGCACCCGGAGCTGCTGGAGCTGGTCGACGAGGTGCGGCGGGACGGCGAACCGATCAGCCGCGAGCTCGTGCTCAAGCGCGGGCCGTTCGGTGACGCGAGCATGTACCTGAGCGTGCGCGTGGCCAGGCTCGGCACGCGCTTCGTGCTGCTCCTGGCCGATGACCGCACCGAATCGCACCGCCTCGACGATGTGCGCCGTGACTTCGTTGCCAACGTCAGCCACGAGCTCAAGACACCGATCGCCTCCGTCGGCCTGCTCGCCGAGGCCCTGGATGCCGCAGCCGATGAGCCGGCACAGGTGCGCCGCTTCGCCAACAGGCTCACCAGCGAGTCGACGCGTCTGGCACGGCTGACGCAGGAAATCATCGAGCTGTCCCGGCTGCAGGCCCAGGATGCCGTGGCCGAGGCCACGCCGGTCGACATCGACGCCATCGTCGCAACGGCCATCGACCAGAACCGCGTGATCGCGGAGGGCAACGGCATCGAGATTGCGCTCGGCAAGAAGTCCGGCGCCCGGGTGTACGGCGACGAGTCGCTGCTCGTGATGGCCGTCAACAACCTCGTCGCCAACGCCGTCAACTACTCTCCTCCCGGCTCCCGCGTCGGCGTCGGCGTCAAGCACGCCGACGGCGTCGTCGAGATCGTCGTCACCGATCAGGGCGTCGGCATTCCGGAGGAAGACCAGGACCGCGTCTTCGAGCGCTTCTTCCGCGTCGACCAGGCCCGCGCCCGCAACACGGGCGGCACAGGGCTCGGCCTCAGCATCGTCAAGCACGCCGTGCAGAACCACGGCGGCGACATCCGCGTCTGGTCGCAGCCAGGCCTCGGCTCGTCCTTCACCATCCGCCTTCCCGAGTTGAAGGCAGACCAAGAATCCGAAACCCTGGGAGACCCCGCGTGACACGAATCCTGTTGATCGAAGACGAGCCTGCACTCAGCGAGCCCCTGAGCTTCCTGCTCGAGCGGGAAGGCTACGAGGTGACCGTGGCCGCCGACGGGCCGAGCGCACTCCGCGAGTTCGACCGCACGGGTGCCGATCTGCTGCTGCTCGACCTGATGCTGCCCGGAATCCCGGGCACGGAGGTCTGCCGCGAGATCCGCCAGCGTTCAAGCGTTCCGATCATCATGCTCACGGCCAAGGACTCCGAGGTCGACATTGTCGTGGGGCTCGAGCTCGGCGCCGACGACTACATGACGAAGCCGTACTCGACCCGCGAGCTGCTGGCCCGCGTGCGCGCCGTGCTGCGCCGTCACGTCGACACGGATGCCGAGGACGACAGCGTGATCGAGGCCGGCGCGGTGCGCATGGACATCGAGCGCCACACGGTGAGCGTGAACGGCGATCTCATTCCCATGCCGCTGAAGGAATTCGAGCTGCTCGAGCTCCTGATGCGCAACGCCGGCCGCGTGCTCACCCGTGGCCAGCTGATCGACCGGGTGTGGGGAACCGACTACTTCGGCGACACCAAGACCCTCGACGTGCACATCAAGCGGATCCGTTCGCGCATCGAGCCCGTGCCGTCTGAGCCGGCGATGCTGCTGACCGTGCGCGGTCTCGGCTACCGCTTCGAGGCCTGAGCCGCGGCATCGGCCGGCCGGGTACAACACAAACAGAAGAGGCGCACCCGCGGGTGCGCCTCTTCTGTATGTGTTGCTTTTGGTCGCGCGTTAGTCGCGCGGCTTCTCCGGCGCGAGAGTGGAGTACTCAGGCAGCTGGGTCGTCAGAACGGGGACGAGCAGCTCGCGGCCGTCCGTGTCGCCGGACTGGAAGTAGACGGGCAGGAGCGCGCCTGGCTGCGTGCCGATGTCGACGAGAGTGATCGTCTCGCCGTCCGGCTGGCCGAACTGCGTGCTGGAGTTGGCCTTGAGCGTGACGGTCTCTGTTGCATCCGCACCGGCGGACTCGTACTGGACGGTGACGCGTGCGGTCTCTGCCGTCGTGTTCACGAGGGTGACGACCAGGTTGCCGAGCTCGCCGTCGTCGCTGATGACGACGGCGTTGCGCACGTCGACGCCGCCGAGGTTGGCGCTCACGCCGTCGCTGGCGTCATAGTGCTTCGTCGTGGCCTGCGGGGCCACCAAATTGCAACCGGCGGTGCCGACCAGAAGGCCAGCAGCCAAGAGTACGGATGCCGCGATACGCGCCTTCACAAGACCTCCAAAAAAGTTGCGCTCCCTCACCAGCAGTTGCAGCGGGTGATCTGGGGAACGCGTGCGAAATTCGCTACGAGTTTAGCCTATAGGAGTGGGCGCCCTCCGGCAGCAAGGCGAACCTTACCACTATTGCGGCTGTGGTATCATAGAGGTTGCTGAAGGGATATCAATTCATGCTTTTTGAGGTTGGCGAAACCGTCGTTTACCCGCACCACGGTGCTGCAACGATCATCGAAATCAAGACCCGTGTCATCAAGGGTGAAGAGAAGCTCTACCTCAAGCTCAATGTCACCCAGGGTGACTTGACCATTGAGGTTCCCGCCGAGAACGTCGATCTCGTCGGTGTGCGAGACGTCATCGGCCGGGAAGGGCTCGACCGCGTGTTCGAGGTGCTCCGCGCGCCGTTCACCGAGGAGCCCACCAACTGGTCGCGCCGCTACAAGGCGAACCTGGAGAAGCTGGCATCCGGCGATGTCATCAAGGTGTCCGAGGTCGTCCGCGACCTGTGGCGCCGTGACCAGGACCGCGGCCTCTCGGCCGGCGAGAAGCGCATGCTGGCCAAGGCCCGTCAGATTCTGATCTCCGAGCTCGCGCTCGCGGAGAAGACCGACGAGGAGAAGGCCTCCACCGTGCTCGACGAGGTTCTCGCCTCGTAGCATCGCCCATCCGACTCGGCTCGCCCGATTCACTGATGTTGCGAAAGCCCCGGCCAGACGGCCGGGGCTTTCGTGTACCTGTCGTGGCTCGCTGCCTACGATCAGGCTGCAAGCCAGAGGTCGGGCCCGAACACCTCGTAGTGGATGTTCCGCGCGGGGATGCCGGCATCGATCGCCTGCGAACGCAGCGAGCGCATGAAGGGGAGCGGACCGCAGAGGTAGAGGCGGGCATCGGCGGGCAGCTCCAGCCCATCGAGCGACATGTAGCCCTCGCTGGCCTCGGTGTCATCGGCTCTGGCCGTGATGTCTTCGAGCCAGAGCTTCAGCTCGGCGTTCGGCAGGGCACCGATGGATTCGCGCATCTGCTCCTTCAGCGCCCAGGCCTCCTCGGTGGCCTCGGCGTGCAGCACGAGCACTTGGCGGTCTGATCCGGCGGCGGCGAGTGTGGCCAAGGCGGAGGCGCTGGGGGTGCAGCCGATGCCGGCGGTCGCGAGGATGATGGGCGCGCCAGTGGTGTCGATGGTGAGGTCGCCGTACGGGTTGGAGAGTTCGATAACGTCGCCGACGCTGAGGCTCTCGTGCATGAACGGCGAGACCTCGCCGCCCTCGTCGAACTTGGTCGTGATGACGCGCTCCGTCGTCGAGGTCACGGAGTCACTCAGCGTGTACTGGCGGCACTGGCGGATGCCGTCGTTGAGGGGCACGCGCACCGAGACGAACTGGCCGGGCTTGGCGACGGTGGCCGCCGTGTCGTCGGCCGGCGTGAAGCGGAAGGTGATCGATCCGACTCCCGCCGGCTCCTTCGCCACGAGCGTCCACGGGGTCCAGATCTTGTCGTTCGCCTGCTGGGCGTAGAGGCCCTTCTCGATCTTGATCAGCGCATCGGCCATGAGCCAGTACACCTCCGTCCACGCTTCCGCGACCTCCGGCGTCACGGCCTCGCCCAGATCATCGACGATCGCGGCGAAGAGGTGCTCGTACACGATGCCGTACTGATCCTCGGTGATGCCGAGGGAGGTGTGCTTGTTGGCGATGCGCGCGAGCACGGCCTCTGGGAGCGTGCCCGGGTTGGTGACGAGGTGGGTGGCGAACGCGGCAATCGATCCCGCGAGGGCCTGCTGCTGGGTGCCGTTGTTCTGGTTCGCACGGGAGAACAGCCCGTCGAGAAGCTCCGGCCGTGCCGCGAACATCCGCGCGTAGAACTTCGGGGTGATGTGCGGGATGCGCTCACCGATGAGGGGAAGCGTGGCTTCGATGACCGGGCGGGACTTCTCGGAAAGCATGGTGTGGCTCCTAGATGACGATGCTGACTCTTATCTTGCCTGTGTGATGCAAGATTGACGCTTAAGTTCTACGCCGTGTAGAAGTCAGATGCAAATCGAGGGAAAAGCCCCAGATCAAGCGGCTTTTCACGATCGCGAAACGGCGGCCCGCCGGGCCGTATCTCTCGGACGTACTAGCGCAGGACCGGGAACGGCAGCATCGCTGTGCTGGCGGTGCCGGTCAGGTCCTCGATGCGCATGCCGTCGAGTTCCGCGTAGAACGCCTCGCGCGCGCGGCGCAACGCCGAGCGCAGGGCGCACTGGGAGAGCAGCGGGCAGGCGACGCCGTGCGCGGACACGCAGTCGACGACGTCGGCACGCGGGTCGAGATCGCGCAGCAGCGCTCCGACCGTCAGCTGGAGCCCGTGCGCGGTGATCCGCGAGCCGCCGTGCCGACCGCGGCTCACCTCGATGGCCAGGCGGTTGCGCAATTCGAGCACGGCCTTGGCGACGTGGTTGTACGGAACGCCGATCTGCTCGGCGATGTCCCGCGTCGTGATGAGCTCGTCGCGGCGCGAGGCGAGCAGCATCAGCGTGCGCAGGCACACATCGGAGAAGACACTGAGTTTCACGCCCCCATTCTCTCAAGGGTTTGCTGGCGCTCCGCCGAACCGGGAGGCTGGAGCGATCCGCGCCGCGATAGCCTCTGAGCATGAACTTTTCGGGTGAGGGCGTCGGTGTCTCTGCGGCCGACGCGGCTGAGGCCGGCGCTGCCGGGGTCGACGTCGCGGTGATCGTGGTGGCGGCCGGGAGTGGCACGCGTCTCGGCCGCGCCGAGCCGAAGGCCTTCGTCACACTCGGCGGCAGGCCGATGCTCGCGCACGCCCTCGACGGAGTCTTCGCCGTGCGCGAGGCCGTGCAGCTGATCGTCGTGGCACCGGATGCCGAGCTCGAACGCGCCCGCGCCATCGTGGCGGCATCCGCAGGCCCCGCCGTCGACTACACCAGCGTCGTCGTCGGGGGAGCGAGCCGACAGCTCTCGGTTGCGGCCGGTCTGGCTGCCGTCGCGCCGGGCGTCGGCGTCGTGCTCGTGCACGATGCCGCCCGCGCGCTGACCCCGAGCGGCCAGTTCGAGGCCGTGATCGCCGCGGTGCGCTCCAGTGGCGCCGGCGTCATCCCGGCGCTGCCCGTCGTCGACACCATCAAGCGCGTCGATGCGAGCGGGCTCGTGCGGGAGACCGTCGACCGTTCGGAGCTCGCGGCCGTGCAGACGCCGCAGGGCTTCGTGCGCGCCGAACTCGACGAGGCATACGCGGCCCCGAGTGCAGACTTCACCGATGACGCGGCACTGCTCCAGTCCTTCGGTCACAGCGTCGGCACGGTCGCCGGCGACGAGCGGGCCTTCAAGATCACGACCGCGTGGGACCTGGCCAGGGCGGAGCGACTGCTCGCCGAGAGCGCTGGCAGTGCCGGATCGCGCGCCGTGCCCCGAGTCGGGACGGGTGTCGACGTGCACGCCTTCGCACCCGAGGACGGCGCGGACGCCCCCGAACTCTGGATCGCCGGTCTGCACTGGCCAGGCCAGCGCGGGCTCTCCGGGCACAGCGACGGCGATGTCGCGGTGCACGCCGTCTGCGATGCGCTGCTCGCGGCGGCCGGACTCGGCGACATCGGCGGCATCTTCGGCACGGACGACCCGCGGCTCGCCGGCGCCCACGGCGAGGTGTTCCTGCGTGAGACGCGTCGCCTCGTTGAGGCGGCCGGCCTTCGTATCGGCAACGTCTCGGTGCAGCTGCTCGGCAACCGCCCCAAGCTGTCGCCGCGGCGGCTCGAGGCCGAAGCACTGCTCGGCGGCATCCTCGGCGCCCCGGTCAGCATTGCGGCAACCACGACGGACGGGCTCGGCTTCACCGGTCGGGGAGACGGCGTCGCCGCCGTCGCGACGGCGCTGCTCTATCCCGCCTGAGGCCTGCGACCGCAGCGTGAACGGCGCCACCGACACGACCAGCGGTGACACAGGCGCGCGCCGGTAGACTACGTCAGTGACCGTGCGACTTTACGACTCCCAGGCCCAGGCCCTGCGCGACTTCACCCCCATCACAGCGGGGCATGTCGGCATGTACGTCTGTGGACCCACCGTGCAGTCGAGCCCGCACATCGGTCACCTGCGCAGCGCCCTCGTCTACGACCTGCTGCGCCGCTGGCTGAACTACCGCGGGCTCGCCGTCACATTCGTGCGCAACGTCACCGACATCGACGACAAGGTGCTCGCCAACGCCACCGACAACGAGCCGTGGTGGGCGCTGGCGTACCGCATCGAACTCGAGTTCACCGCCGGATACAACAAGCTCGGCATCCTGCCCCCGACGTATGAGCCGCGCGCGACGGCCAGCATCCCGCAGATGCAGGCCATCATCGCCGAGCTCATTGAGCGCGGCCACGCCTATGCGGCAGCAGATGACGGCGAACACGGCGGCGACGTCTACTTCGACACCGGCAGCTGGTCGGCCTACGGTGCGCTCACCAGGCAGAACCGCGACAACATGGAGGCCGCGGCCGACGCCGACCCGCGCGGCAAGCGCGACCCGCGTGACTTCGCGCTCTGGAAGGGGCGCAAGGACGGGGAGCCGAGCTCGGCCAGCTGGGACAGCCCGTGGGGTCCAGGCCGTCCAGGGTGGCACATCGAGTGCTCGGCGATGGCCGAGCGGTACCTCGGCGCCCACTTCGACATCCACGGCGGCGGGCTCGACCTGCGCTTCCCGCACCACGAGAACGAACTCGCCCAGTCGAGCGCGGCCGGGCACGGCTTCGCGAACTTTTGGGTGCACAACGGCCTCGTCAACACCGGCGGGCAGAAGATGTCCAAGTCGCTCGGCAACTCGGTCTACGCGGCCGAGCTGTTCGAGCAGGCCCGTCCGCTCGTGCTGCGCTACTACCTGGCCGCGGCGCACTACCGTTCGACCATCGACTACTCGGCCGGCTCGCTGCCGGAGGCCGAGGCCGCCCTCGAACGCATCGAGAGCTTCCTCGCCAGGGTCGACCGGCGCCTCGCCGGGACGCGCTTCGCCGGCAGTGGCGTCGAGCAGGTCCCTGACGCCTTCGCCAGCGCCCTCGACGACGACCTGGCCGTTCCGCAGGCCCTCGCCGTGCTGCACGAGACCGTTCGGGCCGGCAACGCCGCGCTCGACTCCGAAGACCTCCAGGCGGCGGCATCCGCACGCTCGGAGGTCGTCGCGATGACCGAGATCCTCGGCATCAACCCCCTCTCTCCCGCCTGGGCGACGAACGAGGACACGGCGGCCCGCGCCGCCCTCGACACGCTCGTCTCCCGGCTGATCGACGATCGCGCCACCGCGCGCGACAACAAAGACTATGCGGCAGCAGACCGCATCCGCGCCGAACTCACGGCCGCGGGAATTACCCTCGAAGACACCCAGACGGGTGCACATTGGAGTCTTGAATCATGAAGAACACAGGTGGAAAGCCCCGCGCCGGCGCCGTACGCAAGGGCGCGCGCGGCCCTCAGGTAGGCTCTGGCGGCCAGGGGCGTCAGGCCCTCGAGGGCAAGAAGCCCACGCCCAAGGCCGAGGACCGCCCGTACCACCCCGCCGGCAAGCGCAAGGCGGCGCAGGAGCGCTACGAGGCGGCCAGCGGTGGCAAGCGCCGCAGCAGCGCGCCCCGTGACGCCGGTCGTCCGGACGGCGCTCCCCGCAACGTCGCCGTCTCCGGCCGCCCCGCCGGTGGCCGCAAGCCGAAGTCGGGCGACGAGATCGAGATCGTCACCGGTCGCAACTCCGTCGTCGAGGCGCTGCGGGCCAAGATCCCCGCGAGCGCGCTCTACGTCGCGACCCGCGTCGAGATGGACGACCGCGTCAAGGAGGCCCTCAAGCTGGCCACCGCGAACGGTATCCCGATCCTCGAGGTCATGCGCCCGGAGCTCGACCGCCTCGCCGGTCGCGACAGCGTGCACCAGGGCCTCGCGCTCAAGGTGCCGCCGTACGAGTACGCGCACCCCACCGAGCTGCTCGAGCAGGTCATCTCCCGCGGCCAGACGCCGCTGTTCGTCGCGCTCGACGGCATCACCGACCCGCGCAACCTCGGCGCGATCATCCGCTCGACGGCCGCTTTCGGTGGCCACGGCGTGATCGTCCCGCAGCGTCGCTCCGTCGGTCTCACCGCCTCGGCGTGGAAGACCTCGGCCGGTGCCGCGGCGCGCACCCCCGTCGCGATGGCGACGAACCTCACCCAGACGCTGAAGGCGTTCAAGGATGCCGGCGTCTTCGTGCTCGGACTCGACGGCGGCGGCGACGTCATGCTGCCGGGCCTCGAGCTGGCCGACCGCCCGGTCGTCGTCGTTGTCGGCAGCGAGGGCAAGGGCCTCTCGCGCCTCGTCACCGAGACCTGCGACGCGGTCGTATCGATCCCGATCAGCGCTGCGACCGAGTCGCTGAACGCCGGCATTGCGGCATCCGTGACGCTCTACGAGATCTCGCGCCTGCGCGCCCTCAAGAAGTAGCTCACGCGGGCGGATGCCGCGGCATCCGCCCGGCCGAGAGTGCAGAAATTGCGCAGGAATCCCCGGATCCTGCGCAATTTTTGCACTCTCGACCGGCTGTGGATAACTTCTATGGCCGGTCGGCGGATGCGGCAGCATGGTGAGCATGCCGGAGCAGAGGCCGTTTCAGTCATACCTGCGCGGTGCGGCCTTCCGCACCGCCGCAACCGGGCACCACGGGCTGACCCCCGGGAGGCTGCGCTCGCGGGAACTCGATGCCCCGTTCCACGGCGTGCGCACGCTCGGCATCCGCGCCGACAACGTCTTCGACCGCTGCCTCAGCTACGAACCCCTGCTCGCTCGCAACCATGTGTTCTGTGCCCAGACGGCGGCGGCGCTGCTGGGCCTGCCGTTGCCGCGCTCGCTCCGCGCTGACACTCGACTCCACGTGGGTGCGCTGGGCGGCCAGGGACCGCGCCGCGCGGGTGTCATCGGCCACCGGCTGCCGATCGACACACCGTGCGCGGACTCGGTCGGTGGATTCACCGTGACGGATGCCGCGAGCACCTGGTGTCAGCTCGCCGCAGCGCTCAGCCGCGAGGAACTCACCGCGGCGGGTGACTTCATCCTCTCGGGCATCCGCCGCCCTGGTGGCGGCCGAAGCGACGCGCTGGCACAGCTGGAGGAGCTCCGGGCTGCTGTGTCTCGACACGGTGCCGGCCGTGGGGCGACGGCGCTGCGCTGGGCGCTCGAACACGTGCGGGTCGGCGTGGACTCGCCGCAGGAGACCCGGTTGCGCCTCGCGCTGGTGGCGCACGGCTTTGCCGAGCCAGTGATCGGATTCCCGGTTGCAGTGGATCACGGGACGCTCACGTTGCATCCCGACCTTGCGTGGCCCGATCTGCGCTTGGCCATCGAGTACGAAGGCGACGAGCACCGCGAGAGCAAGCGGCGCTTCCGGGCCGACATCCGCCGCCGCGAGAAGTTTGAGGCGGCCGGATGGCGCGTGATCCGCGTCACCGCCGACGATCTGGGCGAGGAGCTCAGGGCCTTCATCACGCGCGTGCGCGCGATCGTCGCGGGACGGCGCGCGGAACTGGCGCGCTGATCACCGCGGCTGGCAGTGCCGAGAGTGCAGAATATGCGCAGGAATCGCTGATTCCTGCGCATATTCTGCACTCTCGATGGACGGGCGCCGCGGCATCCGAGCGGGGACGAGCTGGCTAGACCTTGAGGCGCCAGTCGACGTCGTCATCGTCGGCGGCGGCCGTGGGGATCGCCGTCGTGATGAGGCCGGTCTCCGGCGCGATCATCGTCGCCTCGTCGCGGCGGTGGCGCAGCACATCGTTGATGTACGAGCTGAGCGCCTCGGCGAGCGGGATGTCGTGGCCCTGCTTCTGCGCCATGAACCAGCGGTGCTCGAGCAGCTGGTGGAAGACCTCGGCCGGCTCGAGCTTGCCCTTCAGGTCGAGCGGGATCGCGCGGACGACGGGCTCGAACACGCGCATGAGCCACTCGTGCGCCACCATCTCCTCGTCGAACTCGGTCTTGCCGTAGCTGGCGCGGTAGGAGTCGAGGTCGTTCAGCAGGCGGCGGGCCTGATTCTCCTCTGCGTCGAGGCCGGTGAGGCGCAGCAGGCGGCGCTGGTGGTGGCCGGCATCCACGACCTTGGGCTGGATGCGCACCGTTGTTCCGGTCTCGTCGGTCTTGATGGCGAGCTCTTCGATGTCGAAGCCGAGGGCGTTGAGGCGGTCGACGCGCTCGCTGATGCGCCAGCGCTCGGAGGAGTCGAAGGACTCGGAGCCGGTGAGCTCCTTCCAGAGCTTGCGGTAGGCGTCGACGATGCCGTTCGAGATGCGGATCGGGTCGAGCTCGTCGGCGACGCGGCCGCCGGCCTCGAGGTCCATCAGCTCGCCGGCGATGTTGACGCGGGCGATCTCGAGGTCGTTCTCCCGCTGGCCGTTGGACAGGCCGCCCGTGTAGAGCTGACCGGTCTCGGCGTCGACGAGGTAGGCGGCGAAGGCTCCGGCGTCGCGACGGAACAGGGTGTTCGAGAGCGAGACGTCGCCCCAGAAGAATCCGGCGATGTGCAGGCGCACGAGCAGCACGGCGAGGGCGTCGACGAGACGGGTTGCGGTGTCTGGGCGCAGCGTCTGCGAGAACAGCGCGCGGTAGGGGAGTGAGAACTTGAGGTGCCTGGTGACGAGAACCGGCTTGAGCATCTCGCCCTCGCCGTCGCTCCGATTCGTGATCACGGCGATCGGCTCGACGCAGGGGATCTCCATGCGCTGCAGGGTGCGCAGCATCTCGTACTCGCCCTTCGCCATATCGGCCGTCGTCTCCTTGATGGCGACGACGTGCCCGCCGAGGTGGGCGAAACGCACGAGGTGGCGCGAGATGCCCTTGGGCAGCGAGGCGATGTTCTCGTTCGGCCACGCGTCGAGCGGCATGTGCCACGGCAGGTCGAGCAGGGCGGGGTCGGCCATGGCCGAGGTGATGTTGAGAGAGCCACTCATGATGATTCGAGCCTAGTCGTGTGGGAGGAGGGGGCGGAGGAGAGGAACCAGGAGACCAGAAGAGCACCGGATGCCGCAGCACGCGGCATCCGCGAACCGTCGGCGGAAACGACAACGGCCGGCGGGTTTCCCCACCGGCCGTTGTACGGAACGCGATTAGTGCGCGATTGCCTTGTTGAGCAGACGGTCGCCCGACTCGGCGTCGAACACGTGCACGTGGTCGGGGGTCGGGAGCAGCCAGACCTTCTCGCCGGCGTTCGGGTGGGCGCGGCCGTCGACGCGGGCGACGATGTCGGTGCGCTTGCCGTCAACGGTGGAGTGACCGTAGAGGTAACCGTCGGCGCCGAGCTCCTCGACCAGGTCGACGTCGACCTCGAGGCCGCTGCCGGGGGTGGTGGAGACGGTGATGTCCTCTGGACGCACACCAACGGTGACGCTCTTGCCGCTGGCGGAGTCGAGGGCCTGACGCTCCACGGCCACGACGGCGCTGCCGAAGCGGATACCGCCGTCAGCAATGTCGGCGTTGAACAGGTTCATGGCCGGGCTGCCGATGAAGCCGGCAACGAAGACGTTGTTCGGGGACTCGTACAGGTCGCGCGGGGTTCCGACCTGCTGGAGCAGGCCGTCCTTCAGCACGGCGATGCGGTCACCCATGGTGAGCGCCTCGGTCTGGTCGTGCGTGACGTAGACGGTGGTGACACCGAGACGACGCTGCAGCGACGCGATCTGGGTACGGGTCTGAACGCGGAGCTTGGCGTCGAGGTTCGACAGCGGCTCATCCATGAGGAACACCTGGGGCTGACGCACGATGGCGCGACCCATGGCAACACGCTGACGCTGACCACCGGAGAGGGCCTTCGGCTTGCGGCTGAGGTAGGCCTCGAGGTCGAGGAGCTTGGCTGCCTCGAGAACGCGGGCGGCGCGCTCGTCCTTGTTGACGCCGGCGATCTTCAGGGCGAAGCCCATGTTCTCGGCGACGGTCATGTGCGGGTACAGCGCGTAGTTCTGGAACACCATGGCGATGTCGCGGTCCTTCGGCGGAACGTCGGTGACGTTGCGGTCGCCGATGAAGATGTTTCCGCCGTTGACCTCTTCGAGGCCGGCGAGCATGCGCAGCGAGGTGGACTTGCCGCAGCCGGAGGGGCCGACGAGAACGAGGAACTCGCCGTCAGCGACATCAAGGTCAAGGGCGTCAACAGCCGGGCGGGTACCGCCGGGGTAGAGGCGCGTTGCCTTGTCGAAAGTTACAGATGCCATGGGTGTATCTCCTTCACCGGCAGGTACGTGCCGGACGATCCGTTGTGATGGATGGTGCCACTGCTGGTCAGCGGCGACCAGAATCAGTATGCCACGAGCCCGAAGGCTCCGTGCACACGCGTGCTATGGCGACGGCGGGCAGCGCTCCGGCAGACGCCAGATTCCGTCGCGGTTTCGGCTTTCTGCTGTGTTTTTGGCCATTTCACAGACACACGACCTACTATTTGGACTGCGTCTGCATGAATTGCGCGCCCCTCGATATTCGGAGTACTAAACACATGACCATCGGCGCATCCCCCGAGCCCCGGCCCACGAAAAACCAGCGTCGTGAAGCCGCGCGCGAGAAGGCTCGCGAACTGCGCGTGCAGCAGAAGAAGAAGGATCGCCGCAACAAGGTGCTCCTCCAGAGCGGAATCGCGGTCGGCATCGTCGCCGTCATCGCGGTCATCTCGCTCATCGTCGTCAACAGCTTCCGGCCTGAGGGCCCCGGCCCCGCGAACATGGCCAGCGACGGCATCTTGATCGGCGAGGGTCTCGTCGCGGTGCGGACGCCGGCACTGGCGGCCGACGCGAAGCCCATTCCGTCGCAGCCGGACGAGAGCGGCGCTGTCGCCGACATCCGCGTCTGGGTCGACTACCTCTGCCCATTCTGCGGTGACTTCGAGCGCACCAACAGCGAGCAGATCCAGGGCTGGCTGGAGTCGGGCGCCGCGACCCTCGAGGTGCACCCGCTGGCAACGCAGACGAGCAAGTCCGCCGGAACCAAGTACTCGCTCCGTGCCGCCAACGCCGCCGCCTGTGTTGCGAACTACTCGCCTGACGACTTCTTCGTCTTCAACTCCGCGATGTTCATCGACCAGCCGCAGGAGAACACCGCGGCGCTGAACAACGACGAGATCAAGCAGCGGATCAAGGATGCCGGGGTTTCCAACCTCAGCAAGATCAACACCTGCATCGACGACGATCAGTTCAAGGGTTGGGTGCTCAACGCCACCGACCGCGCCCTCGTCGGCCCGCTGCCAAACACCGAGCTTGAGAAGGTCTCCGGCACCCCGACGGTTCTCGTCAACGGCAAGCAGTACGTCGGCTCGCTCGAAGATCCCAAGGAGTTCGCGGCGTTCGTGCAGCAGGCGACGGGGCAGACCTACTCGACGTCGACCCCGACCCCCACGCCGGCTCCGACGAGCTGACACCGGGCTTTCGCACACATCGACCGCTCGTCGCCCTCCGTGAATTTTCACGGGGAGCGGCGAGCGGTTATTGTTAGTCGCGAGTCATGTTCCATCTGGAGCACCGTCTCATGCCGGCTTGGCGCAATTGGTAGCGCACCGCTCTTGTAAAGCGGGGGTTGCGGGTTCAAGTCCCGCAGCCGGCCCCACACTTTTCCCACCTCGATCCGGGCCGCCGCGCGGCTCCGTCGTGGGCGGCCGCGGCCTAGGCTGGAACGATGAGTTCTGAGCGGACACCTGTGCCTGCGGCATCCGGCACACCAAGCGATTCGACTCCCGAGGTGCACCGGCACTTTCCGACGTGGCTGGCCCTCGTCATTGGCGTGGCCTGCGGGGCGCTCGTCGCTGTGCAGTCGCGCATCAATGGCGAACTCGGTCGCCGACTGGACGACGGATTCACGGCTGCGGCGATCTCATTCGGCTCTGGGCTGGTGATCCTGCTCGTCGTGCTCTGCTTCTGGCACCCAGGTCGAGTGGGCCTTGGCCGCGTGCGGCGTGCGCTGCGCCCGGATGAGCACGGTCAGCGAGAACTGCGGCCGTGGATGCTGCTCGGCGGCCTCGGTGGTGCGCTGCTCGTTGCAGCTCAGGGGCTCACCGCGGCCGTGCTCGGCGTCGCACTGTTCACGGTCGCCGTCGTCGCGGGGCAGACCGTCAGCGGCCTCATTCTCGACCGGATCGGCCTCGCCCCCGGCGGTCGTCGACCCCTCACCCTGAGCCGGGTTCTCGGTGCGACCCTCGCGCTCGTTGCCGTCGGCTGGGCCGTCTCTGCGCAACTCGGTGGCGAGGTGCCCGTCTGGATGCTTGTGCTGCCTCTCATCGCCGGCGTCTTCGTCGGCTGGCAGTCAGCGGTGAACGGCCGCGTGCGCGCAGCGGCCCGCAGCGCGCAGAGCGCAACCCTGATCAACTTCGTCGTCGGAAGCGCCGCCCTCGTCGCGATCGCGGTGGTGCGCAACAGCGTCATCGGCTGGCCGAGTGCCTTTCCGAGCGAGCCCTGGCTCTACGTCGGCGGCGCGATCGGCTGCATCTTCATTGCCATGCAGGCCGCACTGGTGCGCGTGACCGGTGTGCTCTTGCTCGGGCTCGCCACGGTCTCCGGGCAGCTTGTGGCGGCACTGGCGATCGACGCGCTGTTCTCGGCGCAGGCCGTCGCGTTCTCGACGATCGCCGGCACAACCCTCGCGCTCATCGCCGTCATCGTCGCCAGTGGTTGGCCGAACAGCGTGTGGGGCGCCCGCCGCGCCGGCTGAGCGCGCTGCAGCGCTCCTAGTCGAGCGTGGTCAGGTACTTGTCTGCGCGCACCGTCTTGGTGTGGGAGCTGCCGCTGCGCGCCGGAATCCCGCCGACGTAGAGCCAGCCGAGCAGCTTCTCGCCCTTCTGCAGCCCGTGCATCTTCGCGACCTTCTTGGCACGCGTGTATGGCCCTGTGCGCCAGATCACGCCCCACCCGGCATCATGCAGGAGCAGGCTGAGCATGTGCGCGACACCGGATGCCACGGCCTCCTGTTCCCAATCGGCCACCTTCTGGCTCTTCTCCGGCCGGAAGACCACGGCGACGAGCAGCGGGGCGCGCAGGGGCTTCGCGGCGAGTGACGCGGCGTCGGAGCCCTTCAGCTTCGCCGCCTTGGCCAGGGCGACCCCGAGCCGGGAGCGCGCGTCGCCGCGTAGCGCGATGAGGCGCCACGGGTGTAGCGAGCCATGGTCGGCGACACGCCCGGCCGCGGCCACCAGTGACTCGAGCTCGCGGGCATCCGGCGCCCGATCGGTCACCTTGGAGTGGGAGCGGCGCGTCGCGACCGCCTTGTAGGCGGGGGAGGCGTCCTTGGGAATCGACGAGTTCGTGCGCGCCATGGCCGGCCTACTCACTCGGGGTGGCGTCGGCGGCGGCGCCGGCGGATGCGTCATCCGCGGAGAAGGTGAGCGCGAGCGAGTTCATGCAGTAACGGTCGCCGGTCGGCGTGCCGAAACCGTCGGGGAAGACATGGCCGAGGTGGGAGCCACAGCGGGCGCAGCGCACCTCGGTGCGCGTCATGCCCAGGCTGTTGTCCTCGATGAGCTCGACGGCCTCCGGGCGCACCGACTCGTAGAAGCTCGGCCAACCGCAGCCGGAGTCGAACTTGGTTCCGCTGCGGAACAGCTCGGCGTTGCATGCGCCGCAGTTGTAGATGCCTGCGCGTTCCTCGTCGAGAAGCTCACCCGTCCACGGGCGCTCCGTCGCGGCCTGTCGCAGCACGGCGAAGCTGTCGTCATCGAGCCCCGCGCGCCACTCCTCGTCAGTCTTGTTCACTTCATAGCTCATGACGATTCTCCTCAGTTCGTGCGGGCGGCCTCGGTATTCCGAAAGCCGGCCTCGGCAATCCTAAACAGCCAGGCTGATAGTCGCATCAGCTGCAACGCACCGGGAACACAGCGCATTCCGAAAAGTGAACTGCCCGGAAGTGTCGCTGCGGATCAGATCCCGAGTGCCTATGATGAGCCACATCGCCGCCATGATCGACCGGGCGGTGGTCTCGGCCGGGAAGGAGTTCGTTGATGGATCACGCGAACGATTCCGAGGGTGACGGCTCGGTGCACGAGTCTGACGCGCCGCTCGGATCGCTGAGTGAACGTGAGCTCGCCATCCTGACGTTCGAGAGCCAGTGGTTCAAACACGCGGGAGCCAAGGAGCAGGCCATCCGCTCCGAGCTCGGCCTGTCTGCACCACGGTATTACCAGCTGCTCAGCGCCGTCATCGACCGGCCAGCCGCACTGGTGCACGACCCGATGCTGGTCAAGCGGCTGCTGCGCATGCGCGAGGCGCGGGCCGAGGCCAGGGCGCGGCGCTCGCTCGGCGGGCAGAGCTCGCTGTGAGCTGCCATCGGGTTGATCAGGGATACTGTTCAGAGTCGAAGCGCGTCGGAGACACCGCGTAGCCCGCACGGCGATGGCAGCAGCACCGCCGGTCGCCAGGCAGCGGCGCAGACCACCGCACGACACCGCAGCAGTCCAGACAGCACATCGCCCAGAGCAATAGCCCAGAGCAATAGCCCAGAGAGATCAGGCCAGGCAGACCCACTATGGCAACTTCGTTTCACCCCGATCGCTTCGACGAGATTCCCAGCGACCTTGAGCGGGTCGGCGCCCACCGCGTGCCGCGCAAGCGTGGGCGGGGCTGGATCGGCTTCGCCTGGGCGGCTCTGGCAACCCTCGTGCTCGTCGGCGTCGGCGTCGGTGCCCTCTTCGTGCTGAACGACAAGCTCGCCCTGGGGGCCGGAGGTGCGGGAGGCTCAACGCCGTCGGCATCCGCCCCGCCGAGCGAGACGGCCGCACCGGTCGTCGAGCCAACCGTTGACCCCTCACTCGCGGTCACGGTGTTGAACGGCACCCCGACTGCCGGACTGGCCGCCGCCGTCGGCGACACGCTCGCAGCTGCCGGTTGGAACGTCACCACGCGCTCCAACGCCGCAACGGAAGACGTCGTCGACTCCACCGTCTACTACAGCGACCCGGCTCTCGAGGGCGCGGCGCTCGGTGCCGCAGCCTCGGTGCCCGGAGCCGGAATCGCCCTCTCCCAGGATTTCGTCGACCTCGGCCAGGCGTCGCTGGTCGTCGTCATCGGTTCCACCTTCCCCGTCCCGGAAGGCGAGTAGCGACACACCGGACGCGGCGTGCCTGTCCGAGTGCTCCGCGCAGCCTTAGTGTGTGCAGGGTGAGCATCGCCAAGCCTTCTCGAACGCGTCCATTCCGGATGCCGCTGCGACGCGCAGCAGTGGCCACACTGACACTCGGGCTGCTGCTCGCGACGGCGGCCTGCGCCGCCGAGGAGCCGGCCGGCACGCCGCGCAAGACGCCGCGGCCGACGCCGACGGCATCCGCAACCCCCACCCCGCCTCCCGTGCTCGCGCCGCTGCGCGGAACCGTTGCGCCGAGCGGCGGCCTCGACCGACCATCGCTGGCCGCCAAGATCGACAACCACGAGGGTGCCAGGCCCCAGGTGGGCTTGGAGCGCACCGACATCGTGTTCGAGGAACTCGTGGAGGGCGGGCTCACCCGTTACCTCGCGATCTGGCACTCCGATCTGCCGGAGGAGGTCGGCCCCGTTCGATCGGTGCGGCCGATGGACCCGGACATCGTCACACCGTTCGGCGGGATCATCGCATACTCCGGCGGGCAGGAGGTGTTCGTCGACATGATGATGGCCGCGCCCGTCGTCAACGCCGTCTTCGACTTCGACGACTCCGGGCTGTTCTATCGGGACGACTTGCACGAGTCGCCGCACGACGTGATCGTGCGCGCAGGCGAGCTCGTCGGCCGCCACACCGATCTTCCGGCTCCGGCAGCACAGTTCAGCTACGCGGAGGGCGCCTCGGTGCCGACGGCCCTGGTCGAGGGCACGCCCAACTCGGTCGTGCAGCAGCGCTTCTCCGACTCGCGGTGGCCGAGTTGGGGTTGGGATGCCGGGAGTGCAACGTGGCTGCGCTCCCAGGAGGGCGCTCCGGATCTGGACGCCGCCGGTGCACAGTTGCGCGCGAGCAATGTCGTCACCCTGTTGGTCGAGATCGACGACTACAGCTACGAAGACATCCCGCGCACACTGATGATCGGCACGGGGGAGGCCTGGGTGTCGACGGGAGGCAAGACGGTGCACGGCATGTGGAGCAAGGATTCCGCGGCGGGGAGCATCCGGCTGGTCAGCGACATCGGCACGCCGATCACCCTCGCGGCGGGCAACAGCTGGGTCGAATTGGTGCCGAGCAGCGGCAGCGTCGAGATCATTCCGTGACGGCGGCGGCGCGCTGCCTGAGAGGGCCCTGCGCTCGCTTGCACTCTCGGCATCCGAGTGCCAGAATTGTTTTAGCACTCGCATCATCTGAGTGCTAATACCAAAGTCTTGGGAACGTCCGGGAAGGGACGAGAATCACACATGGCAAAGATCATTGCTTTCAACGAAGAGGCCCGTCGCGGCCTTGAGCGTGGCCTCAACATTCTGGCCGACACCGTCAAGGTGACCCTCGGCCCGCGCGGCCGCAACGTCGTTCTGGAGAAGAAGTGGGGCGCCCCCACGATCACCAACGACGGTGTCTCCATCGCCAAGGAGATCGAGCTCGACGACCCGTACGAGAAGATCGGTGCGGAGCTCGTCAAGGAGGTCGCCAAGAAGACCGATGACGTCGCCGGCGACGGTACCACCACCGCCACCGTGCTCGCACAGGCCCTGGTTCGCGAAGGCCTGCGCAACGTCGCGGCCGGCGCCGACCCCATCAGCCTGAAGCGCGGCATCGAGAAGGCGACCGCAGCGGTCATCGCCGAGCTCGTCGTCAACGCCAAAGAGGTCGAGACCAAGGAAGAGATCGCCGCTACCGCATCGATCTCCGCCGGAGACGCCGAGATCGGCGCCATCATCGCCGAGGCGATCGACAAGGTCGGCAAGGAGGGTGTTGTCACCGTCGAGGAGTCGAACACCTTCGGCACCGAGCTCGAGCTCACCGAGGGCATGCGCTTCGACAAGGGCTTCCTGTCGGCATACTTCGTGACCGACCCCGACCGGCAGGAAGCGGTCTTCGAAGACCCCTACATCCTGATCGTCAACGGCAAGGTCAGCAACATCAAGGACCTGCTGCCGATCGTCGACAAGGTCATCCAGACCGGCAAGCAGCTCCTCATCATCGCCGAGGACGTCGACGGCGAGGCTCTGGCCACGCTCGTTGTGAACAAGATCCGCGGCATCTTCAAGTCGGTTGCCGTCAAGGCTCCCGGCTTCGGTGACCGTCGCAAGGCTCAGCTTCAGGACATCGCCATCCTCACCGGTGGTCAGGTCATCTCCGAGGAGGTCGGTCTCAAGCTCGAGAACGCCACCCTCGACCTGCTGGGCAAGGCCCGCAAGGTTGTCATCACCAAGGACGAGACCACCATCGTCGAGGGTGCTGGCGACGTCGAGGCGATCGCCGGACGCGTTGCACAGATCCGCGCCGAGATCGAGAACACCGACAGCGACTACGACCGCGAGAAGCTGCAGGAGCGCCTGGCCAAGCTGGCCGGTGGCGTTGCAGTCATCAAGGCCGGTGCCGCAACGGAGGTTGAGCTCAAGGAGCGCAAGCACCGCATCGAGGATGCAGTGCGCAACGCCAAGGCTGCCGTCGAAGAAGGCATCGTCGCCGGTGGTGGCGTTGCCCTCATCCAGGCCGGCAAGACCGCCTTCGAAGGCGCTGCCATCGCTGCTCTCGTCGGTGACGAGGCGACCGGTGCTCAGATCGTGCGCGTCGCGATCGACGCCCCGCTCAAGCAGATCGCTCTGAACGCCGGCCTCGAGCCGGGTGTTGTCGCCGACAAGGTGCGCAACCTGCCCGTTGGACACGGCCTCAACGCCGCGACCGGCGAGTACGTCGACATGCTCGCTGCCGGCATCAACGACCCGGTGAAGGTCACCCGCTCCGCGCTGCTGAACGCATCGTCGATCGCTGGTCTCTTCCTCACCACCGAGGCCGTCGTCGCCGACAAGCCCGAGAAGAACCCGGCCCCGATGGGCGACCCGTCGGGCGGCATGGACTTCTAAGTCCTTCACGCAGTACATGAGCCGGGCGTCTCCTTCTGGAGGCGCCCGGTTTTCTGTGTCAACGTCGTCCGATTACAAGGAGTTCGGGCGATTGCAAGGCCGGGCTCGGCGATTGCGTCCTTGCGAACGGCCGAAGTCCTTGCAGACGGATGCCGGAGCGGCGCTAGCGCAGGAAAAGCTGCGCGTTCATCTGTTCGGCCTCCGCGTAGTGCGCCCCCGCCGCACCGAGCGCGTGGTTCAGCGCGCTGAGCACGCTCTCGACCTGCACATTCATCGCGCCCCACTCCGCCGCTGCCGACTGGAATGCGGCGGACGCCTGACCGGCCCAGGACCCCTGCAGATTGGTCACCTGGGCGGTGAGGCTGTGTGCCTCGGCGCGCAGTCGTTCGATCCCGGCCTGGACGGCGTGTGAGGTGGCGATCATCTGATCGCTGTCAACACTGAACTGGGACATGTGCTCCTCCGTGCGCTGCGGGGGTCAGAACCGCAGCGCATCAGAACGCTAGAGCGCCGTCGAGGCCCGCAGCACACGAGCATCGACGTTGTGTGGAACACGCGCCAACGGCCCGCCTGTGCAGGAGAGGGGTCGGCGTCGACGGATCAGCGGGGGTCGGGAACGACCGGCTTCGGCGCGGCAGCCGATTCTGCCAACGGAAGGTTGACGCGGAACGTCGCTCCACCGCCCGGCGTCTCGACGACATCGACGCTGCCGTTGTGCGCGGCGACGATCGACGACACGATGGCCAGACCGAGCCCGCTCCCGCCGGTCTCACGCGCACGCGAGGTGTCTGCGCGCCAGAAACGCTGGAAGATCTTCTCCCGAATCTGCGGCGGAATGCCCTCTCCGTGGTCGACGATGGCGAAGCTCGCCCGTTCCGTGTTGCGATCGAGGCTCACGCTGATCTCGATCGGGCTCTCGACCGGTGTGAAGCGCATCGCATTGCCGAGCAGATTGGTGAAGACCTGGCGGATCTTGTTCTCTTCCGCGAGCACCATCACCGAGCTCGTTTCCTCGAACGGGCCGACGGTCGTCGCCGCGTTGAGCGGGGCCTCCGTGCCTGGGCGGCGTGGCCTGCGGCTGCGAAGCTTGGCGAGGGTCGCGCCGGCGAAGGCGATCGGGCCGGTCGCGTTGCTCACGCCCTCTGGCGCCGCTGGGTGGACAAGCGGTTCGATCTCGCCCGTGTCGACGAGGGTGACCGGGGGAGGCGTCACGACGGTGATCGTGCGCCCAGGAGAGGACGCCATCGCGTCGAGGGCCGCATCGCGGGCGAGCGGCACCAGGTCGACCGGCGCGAGCGCGAGCGGCTTCGTCTCGTCCAGACGTGCCAACTCGAGCAGGTCTTCGACGAGACCGCCCATGCGGATGGCCTCCTTCTCGATCCGCTCCATGGCCTGGGCCACTTCCTCCGGCGTCTGCAGTGCGCCCATGCGGTAGAGCTCCGCGTAACCGCGCACCGAGACGAGCGGGGTGCGCAGCTCGTGGCTGGCGTCGCCGACGAAGCGTCGCATCTGGTCGATCGTGCGCGCGCGGTCCTTGAAGGCGCGGTCGATCCGGTTGAGCATCGTGTTGAGCGAGCGGTTGAGGCGTCCGACCTCGGTGTTGGGCGTCGCGCCGCCGAGACGCTGACTGAAGTCGCCGTCGGCGATGGCAGCGGCGGTGCGCTCCACCTCGCGCAGTGGCGCGAAGGTGGTGGTCACCAGCATCCGGGTGATCAAGGCGCCCAGGATGATGACGCCGACGCCGAAGCCGAGGAAGATCGAGAGGTACGTCGCGAGCGTCTTCTCCGTCTCGGCCAGCGAGACGGCGACGAGCGCGACACCGAGGGTGCCGTCTGGCCCGCTGTTGAGTGTGACGGGAACCGCGACGGCGTGGAAGGTCGTCGCACCGGCCTTGTCGTGCAGATCGAAGACTCGGCCGTCGAGCTTGATCATGCTGGGCAGATCCATCGTGAACGTCGGAACGGGCAGCTCGGTGGCCGGCTTGTTCTTCCAGTTGAAGTTGCAGAGGCTGCCAGAGTCATCGAAGATCGCGACGAAGTACTCGGATGCCGCCCGCTCCCTGGTCGTGTTCAGGGTGGTGTCGCAGCTGACTGCGAGCTGCTGCTCCAGCGTCGTCTGTGATGCCGCGGTCGTGGCGAGCCTGGCATCCATCTGCGCGAGCACGTACACGCGCAGCATCGTCATCGTTCCGATGCCGGCGACGAGGAGCCCGAGGGTGAGCATCAACACCGTGACGCCGGTGATTTTGGTGCGCAGTGAGATGCGGCTCCAGCGTTCGGTCAAAGATTGATGCATGAGGTCTTCAGTGTAGAAAGCCAGTCTGAGCAACAGCCGGGCTGCCGCTCAGACTGCCGACGGACGGCTGTCAGCGAATCGTGGTGCCTAGCCCTTGGACTTGAGCATGTACCCGAAACCGCGCTTGGTCTGAATCAGCGGCTCGCTGGAGTGCAGGTCGAGCTTGCGACGGAGGTACGAGATGTAGCTCTCGACGATTCCGGCGTCGCCGTTGAAGTCGTACTCCCACACGTGATCGAGGATCTGTGCCTTGGAGAGCACCCGGTTGGGGTTGAGCATCAGATAGCGCAGCAGTTTGAACTCGGTCGGGGAGAGCTCGATCGGCTCGTCGCCGACCAGCACCTCGTGGGTGTCCTGATCCATGGTGAGTTCGCCGGTGCGGATGATGGCGTCCTCCTCCGCGTGCATGGTGCGGCGGAGGATTGCCTTGATGCGCGCGACGATCTCGTCGAGGCTGAACGGCTTGGTGACGTAGTCGTCGCCACCGACGGTGAGGCCGGTGATCTTGTCTTCGGTGTCGTCCTTGGCGGTGAGGAAGAGAATCGGGGCCGTGTAACCGGCCGAGCGGAGGCGCTTGGTCACGCCGAATCCGTTCATGTCGGGCAGCATGACGTCGAGGATGATCAGGTCCGGCTCCTCTTCCAGTACCGCGGAGATCGCCTGGGCGCCGTTTCCGACGGCGCGCACGGCGAAGCCGGCGAAGCGCAGGCTGGTGGTGAGGAGGTCCCTGATGTTGGGCTCGTCGTCAACAATGAGAATGCGAGGTCCATCGGTCATGACCCCAGTATCTGCGCGTTAGCTGGAACTTAGCTGAATGTCTCGTGGGCGGGTTTCGGCGGTGGTTCGATGGCGGCAGTGTGCTGGTCGGTGGGGATCGCGCGCACGCAGCACTCGCCGGCATCCGGGTCGGCCACGATCACGTGGGCGTCGTCGCCCGCGCCCTCCGCCACACCGCAGAGCAGTTCGAAGTTGAGTGCGCAGACGACCGCGGTATTCCGCTCGGCGAGGCGGTGGAACGGGCAGTTGCCGAGCACGATGCCCGCCGCGTCACCGCGTGGCTCGAAGCCGTTCTGTTCGAGTGCGGATGTCAGGTCGCCGGCCTCCGCGCCGAGCGCGCGCCCGGTGCGCGCGGCGACGCGGGCAAGGGTCTCCAGCACGGGCTCGCCGCTTGCGCCAGACTCGCCGATCGCCTCAGCCATGAGCTCGCCGGCGAGGTCGTAGTGCCTGGCCGGCAGGCTGACGCTCAGCTCGCTGGCCGCGCGCCGGTAGAGCTTGGCCGGGCGGCCGGAGCCCGGCCCTGTCTTGCCGCTGATTCGCCGGAACTCGACGCTGAGCAGCCCGGCGTCGGCGAGACGGTCGAGATGGAAGGCCGTCGTGCTGCGGCTGAAACCGAGTGCGCTCGCAGCGGCATCCCGCCCGACCGGCTCGGCGCTGCCGGCGATGAGCTCGTAGAGCGCGCGCCGTGCCGGGTCGTCCAGCGCCGAGATGGCGCTGATGCCCTGTGGCAGTGGGCGGCTCGAAGAAGACATGCGTCCATTCTAAAACAAATGAATCTTGACGCAAGAAGTTTTCGGATCTACTGTCGAAAGCAGGAGCAGCAGGGCCGGCTCCGCCGCGAGAAAGGCACTCCATGTCCTCACAGATCGCCCAGCTCGGTGACGATTCCGCGGCGCATTCCGCTCGCCACCGCCCCCAGCGGAGCCCCGTGCACGCGGTGCCGTCTGGCGAACCGGACCGGGAGCTCGCGATCGAGGCGGTGACCGATCTCCTCCGGGCGCTCGGCCGCGATCCAGAGAGTCCGCACCTGGCCGACACCCCGCGGCGAGTCGCCGATGCCCTCGTCGAGATGCTGACGCCGCGCGAATTCGAGGCGACGAGCTTCGCCAACGACGAGAACTACCGCGAGCTTGTCCTCGTGCGCGACATCCCGTTCAGCTCCCTCTGCGAGCACCACCTGCTGCCGTTCCAGGGTGTTGCACACATCGGCTACCTGCCGGGCGAGCGCATCATCGGCCTGTCGAAGCTGGCCCGCGTTCTCGACTACTTCTCCCACGAGCTCCAGGTGCAGGAGCGGCTGACCCAACAGGTCGCCGATTGGCTGCACGCCGAGTTGGGCGCCCGCGGTGTCGGGGTTGTGCTCGAGGCGGAGCACCAGTGCATGTCGGCCCGCGGAGCCAAGGCCGTCGGCAGCAGCACGAGCACGAGCGCGTGGCACGGCGAGCTGCTGAGCGACCGCGAGGCGCGGAGCGAGTTCCTCGCCGCCTGCGGCCGTCAGGGCGGAGGTGTGACGTCATGAGCGTCGCGGTTGCCGGGCGCGACGGCGCGGCCGAACACCACGTGATCATCGGCGGCGGTCTCGCCGCCGCCCGCGCCGCCGAGGGCATGCGTGCGGCCGGGTTCACGGGACAGCTGAGCATCGTCGCGGGGGAGGACGAGTACCCCTACATTCGCCCGCCGCTCTCCAAGGAGTACCTGTCCGGCTCGGCTGAGCGCGCGAGCATCTTCGTGCACGACGCCGCCTGGTACGCCGAGCACGACGTTCGCGTGCTGCGTGGGCGCACCGCCGTCGCCGTCACGCTGGCCGACCAGGTCGTCAGCCTCGACGGCGGTGACGTGCTCCACTACGACAGGCTGCTCATCGCCAGCGGCGCGCGCTCCCGGCGCTATCCCGGGCCGGGCGCAGAGTTGGATGGCGTGCACCACCTCAGGACGGTCGGGGAATCGGAGGCGCTCGCCGCGGCACTGGCGCCTGGCGGCAAGCGGGTCGTCATCATCGGCTCCGGCTGGATCGGGCTCGAGGTGGCCGCCGCGGCCAGAGGCTACGGCAACACCGTCACGGTGCTCGGCCGGGAGAGCGTGCCGCTGGAGAACGTGGTCGGGCCCGAGATCGGTGCGGTCTTCGACGCCCTGCACCGGGCGAACGGCGTTGGCCTTCGCAACGCGGCGGGTGTCAGCGGCATCGAGGGCGGCGTCGGTGAGCGCGCAGGCGTCGTCTCCGGCGTCCGCCTGAGCGACGGGGAACTGTTGCAGGCCGATCTCGTCGTGGTCGGCATCGGCGCGCTGCCGAACGTCGAGCTGGCCGAGGCGGCCGGTCTCGCGCTCGACAACGGCATCCTCGTGGACGAGGGCTTCCGCAGCTCCCACCCCGGCGTCTTCGCGGTCGGCGACGTCGCGAATGTCTTCCACCCGGTGCTCGGGAGCCACCTGCGAGTCGAACACTGGGCGACGGCGAAGGACGCCGGCTTCGCGGCCGGGGAATCGATGGCGGGGCGGGCGACCTCCTACGAGCAGATCCCGTACTTCTACACCGACCAGTTCGACCTCGGCATGGAGTATTCCGGCT
The DNA here is from genome assembly GCF_004217495.1 of Microterricola gilva. NCBI lineage: Bacteria > Bacillati > Actinomycetota > Actinomycetes > Micrococcales > Microbacteriaceae > Microterricola > Microterricola gilva. The sequence goes on along the minus strand of NZ_SHLC01000001.1, from coordinate 2,657,352 downwards.
ACGGCATATGGGCGGCCGACGCGGAGCTCGTGGTGCGGGGAAACCTGGCGGAGCGGGAGTTCATCGCCTTCTGGCTCCGTGCCGACCGTGTGGTCGCCGGCATGAACGTCAACGTGTGGGACGTCAACGAGACCGTGCAGGCGCTGATCAGGAGTGCTGAGCCCGTGGATGCCGCCCGGCTGGCCGATCCGGCCGTGCCGCTGGCGGCGCTGCTCGGTGCGCGGCCGAGCGGTGCAGTCAGATGAGCGCGCACGCGCCGGTGGCCGCCGCCGCGGCCGACACTGCCGGGACCGCCGGGACCGCCAGCACCGTGGCTGCCACCGCGATGGACGACACCGCCGTGGCCGGGACCGCCGAGCGGCTCACGGTGCGGCAGAATCGGGGCATGGACTCCGCCTCGAGCTTTCCACAGCCGCTGCTGCGGCATCCGCTGCGCCGCATCGGCGCCCGCGAGTTCGACTTCTCGCGCCAGGTCGCGGTCATGGCGGTGGTGAACCGCACGCCGGACTCCTTCTACGACCGAGGCGCGACCTTCGCGCTCGATCACGCGGTCCGGGCGTCGCTCGCCGCGGTCGCGGCCGGCGCCGACTGGGTCGACATCGGCGGGGTGCCGTTCGCGCCGGGGCCGGAGCTGCCCGTCGCCGAGGAGTGCGATCGCGTGCTGCCCGTCGTGCGCGCCGTGCGCGCGGCATCTGACTGCGTGATCTCGGTCGACACCTTCCAGCCGGAGGTCGCCCGCCGCGGCATCGAGGCGGGGGCGACGGTGATCAACGACACGACGGGTCTGTTCCACCCGGAGCTCGCGAACGTCGTCGCCGACAGCGAGGCGACGCTGGTCATCACGCACAGCCTCGCCAGCCCGCGCACTCAGTACCCGCACCCGCGCTACAACGATGTCGTCGTCGAGATCGGCGACTACCTGCTGCGCCGCGTCGAGCTGGCGATGGCGCGCGGGGTGCCTGAGCAGCGCATCGTCATCGATCCAGGCCACGACCTCAACAAGAACACCCTGCACACGCTCGAGATCACCCGGCGGCTCGGCGAGCTCACCGCGCTCGGCCACCCGACCCTCGTCGCGGTGTCGAACAAGGACTTCATCGGCGAGACGCTCGACGCCCCGCGGGAGGCCAGGCTCGAGGGCTCGCTCGCCGCGATGGTGGCCTGCATCCTCGCCGGTGCGCGCATCGTGCGCATGCACAACGTTCCGGAGAGCGTCGCGGCCGTGCGGATGACCGAGGCGATACTCGGAGTGCGGCAGCCGGCCTACCTCAAGCACAACATGGGCGAGTTCAACACGCATGAGTGACGCCGCGACGCACGCCACGGCGGATGCCGCCCCGAGCGACGCCGCGCTCTTCGCCGCGTACGCGCTCCCGGAGCGAGCCGTGCCCCGGCTGCGCGTGAACTTCGTGAGCAGCCTGGACGGTGCGGTCACCCTCGGCGGACGAAGCGGCGCACTCGGCACGCCGGACGACCAGCGGCTGATGACCGTGCTCCGCACCCTCGCCGATGTGATCGTGGTCGGCGCGGGCACCGTGCGCGCAGAGGGCTACGGCGGGCTGCGGCTGCCGGCGGAGAGTGTGGCGTGGCGTCGGGCGCGGGGGCTCAGCGATCAACCGCCGCTGGCCGTGGTGTCGGCGTCGCTCGGCCTCGACCCGGCGCACCCGTTCTTCAGCGAGGCGGTCGTCCGGCCGCTCGTACTCACGCACGCGGCCGCTCCGGCCGAGCGGCGGGAGGCGCTCGCCGAGGTGGCCGAGGTGATCGACTGCGGCGCGGCATCCGTCGAACCGGCCACGCTCGTGCGGGCACTCACCGAGCGGGGGATGCCGCAGCAGCTGTGCGAGGGCGGCCCGCACCTCTTCGGCGAGCTGCTCACCGCCGACCTCGTCGACGAGCTGTGCCTGAGCCTCAGCCCGGTGCTCGTCGCCGGCGGCGCGGGGCGGATCGCGCAGGGTGCGGCCGAAGCTGCTCGGCGGATGCGCCTCCTGCACGCGCTGCCGGCAGGCGACATGCTGCTGCTGCGCTACGCCCGCGCCCGCTGAACCGGCCGGCCGAGTCTGTCGAAACCGCACCAGCACCGCTTGCGGTTCCTGAGATTACCTAAGGAAGGGCTGCCGCCTTTCGTGACGCTGCGCGTCACGCGATGGCGTGCGCGTCGAGGATCGTGTAGCTGTAGCCCTGCTCGGCGAGGAAGCGCTGCCGGTTCTGGGCGAAGTCCTGGTCGACGGTGTCGCGGGCGACGAGGGAGTAGAAGCTCGCCGTGAGCCCGGACTCCTTGGGCCGCAGCAGGCGGCCGAGACGCTGCGCCTCCTCCTGGCGGGAACCGAATGACCCGGACACCTGAATGGCGACGGTCGCCTCAGGCAGGTCGACGGAGAAGTTCGCCACCTTCGACACCACGAGCACCTCGACCCTGCCCTCGCGGAAGGCCTGGAACAGCGTCTCCCGCTCGTCGACGGGCGTCGAGCCGGTGATCTGCGGGGCGTTCAGCGTTTCGGCGAGCTCGTCGATCTGGTCGAGGTACTGCCCGATCACCAGGATCCGCTCGCCAGCATGCCGGGCCACCAGCTGCCTGACGACACCGAGTTTCGCCGGTGCCGTCGCCGCCAGCCGGTAACGCTCGTCGTCGGCAGCGGCGGCGTAGCTCAGCCGTTCGTGCTGCGGCAGGTCGATGCGCACCTCGTAGCAGTTTGCAGGCGAGATGAAGCCCTGCGCTTCGATCTCCTTCCACGGGGCGTCGAAGCGCTTCGGACCGATCAGCGAGAACACGTCGCTCTCCCGACCGTCCTCGCGCACGAGCGTCGCGGTGAGCCCGAGGCGGCGTCGCGCCTGCAGCTCGGCGGTGAGCTTGAACACGGGGGCGGGCAGCAGGTGCACCTCGTCGTACACGACGAGTCCCCAGTCCATGGCATCGAGCAGCGCGAGGTGGGCGTACTCGCCCTTCCGCTTCGCCGTGAGGATCTGGTAGGTCGCGATCGTGACGGGCTTGACCTCCTTGATCTGACCCGAATACTCCCCGATCTCCTCGGCGGTGAGGGAGGTGCGCCGCAACAATTCGTCGCGCCACTGCCTGGCGCTGACGGTGTTGGTGACGAGGATCAGCGTGTTCGTCTTCGCGGTCGCCATCGCACCGGCCCCGACGAGCGTCTTGCCTGCACCGCATGGCAGCACCACGACGCCGGAGCCGCCGGCGAAGAAGTTGTCGACGGCCTTCTGCTGGTAGTCGCGCAGGGCCCAGCCGTCCTCGGCCAGGTCGATCGGATGCGGCGTTCCAGGCGTGTAGCCGGCGAGGTCCTCGGCCGGCCAGCCCAGCTTGACCAGTTCCTGCTTGAGCGCGCCACGTGCCCACGGCTCGACGTTGTACGTGTCCGGGCTCGGGCGCCCGATCAGCAGCGGCGCGATGCGCTTGGCGCTCGCGACCTCGGTGAGCACGGCGACATCGTTCGAGCGCAGCACGAGCTCGCCGTCGGCATCCCGCTCGATCACGAGCCGGCCGTAGCGGCCCACCGTCTCGACGATGTCGATCGACACCGTCTGCGGGACGGGGAACTTCGAGTAGCGCTCAAGCGTTGCGAGCATGTCTGAGGCGTCGTGCCCGGCCGCGCGCGCGTTCCACAGCCCGAGCCGGGTGATTCGGTAACTGTGGATGTGCTCCGGCGCACGCTCCAGCTCGGCGAACACCGCCAGATCGTGCCGGGCATCTTCGGCGAGCGGATGCGCGACCTCGAGCAGAACGGTGCGGTCACTTTGAACGATCAGGGGGCCATCCGACATAACCGCCGAGTCTACGCGGATCGAGTGAGAACGGATGCCGCCGCGCACAGACCAGCCACACACCAGCCGCACCTCCACAGCTGCGCCGGCGCCTGCGCCCCGATCAGGCGGTGGTGACGGAGGCGATGCTGGAGAGCGGAAGCGTGCGCTCGATGTCGGCGCGCCTGTCGCGCGCCCGCAGCCGGCCGTTGGCGACGCTCGCCGGCTCGAGCAGGTAGTCCGAGATCTCGCCGCCCGGCATCCGGACGCTCACCAGCAGCGTGTGCTTGGAGCGGATCGCGAGGTCGATCTGGCGCGCGAGCCAGGCCTGTCCGGTCGGTTCGGTGTCGGCATCCGAATCGCGCAGCGTCGCCACGAGCGCCGGCAGCGGGTCGACGACCGGTGGTGCCTCGGCATGGGTGACCCGGCGGCGCGCCAGATGCACGAGCTCGCCGTCGGCGTCGTGCGCCGCGACCGGATAGCGCGCATCGCTGAGCGCCCAGAACAGCACATCGGGCGTGAAACGGCTGAGCAGCCGGTTCGGGCCGCTCTGCTGGAGCCCGAGCTGGGAGAGCGCGTGATCGACGGCGACCGTGTGGATGAGCGCGGCGTCGTCGGAGTGGATCGCCCCCTGGAAGTGCCCGTCGTCGGTCGCCGGCCCGACGCGGAGCCGCCCGTAGCGCTCGGCCGACTCGGTGACGAGGTAGTGCAGCGGCTGCGGGACCCCGCTCAGCGAGATCGAGGAGAGGAACGCGAGGATCTCCTCTGCGCTCTCGCCAGCACCCAGCGCGCGGTTCACGGATGCCGCGGTGATGCGGTAGCTCGATGCGAACTCGCGGCTCTCGACATCCGCCATCGTGCGCAACCGTGCGTCGATCGGGGGAGTGAGTGGCCCGGGGGCGACGGCGGTGAGGTCGTGCTGCAGATAGACGGTCGAGACCTCCGGCGGCAGCAGCTCGCTCACCGCGGCCTCCGCGGCCTCCGCGCCGTGCTCCAGCAGCGCGCTTCCCGCCGTGCTTGGCACTCCGCCAGCCGTGATCCCGAGCAGCTCGGCCTCGGCCGTGCGGTCGTCGATGCGTTGCTGCAGCGAGTCCCCGGCCGCGGGGAAGATCCACCGCACGTCCCGGGTGAGGAACTGCCCCCACGGCCGCTCGGCCCTGGCCGCAAGCAACACCCGCACGTCGGGGGCGAGGCCGAGGTGCCACGCTTCCGCCAGGGTGCGCCAGCGCTGCGGCGTTCCGCCGAGCAGCCAGAGCTCCGCCGCCTCACTGTGCTGCCAGAGTGCGCCCTCGCGCTCGACCAGCCCGGCACGCTCCGCGAGCCCGAGGTAGCGCGGCACCTCCTCGAAGGCGATGGCCGCGTCGCTGGCGAGACGTTTCGCATCGGGCAGGGAGAGCCCTCCTCTGGCAAGTTCGCGGGCCGGATCGCCGATGAGTGATGTGACGAGTTCGGCGACGACGGAGGTCGTGCCGAAGGCGCGTTCGGCGGCGAGACGGTTCACGGCCTCTCGGGTTTCGGCCGCGTCGGCGGCCGCAGCGGAGGAGGCGTCGTCATCGGCTGCGTGCGGGGAGGGGGCGGCGAGGTCTGCGCTGCTCGGCAGCCCGTCCTCCGGCCATGCGCGCAGCAGCTCGGCCACCGCCTCGAACGGTGCGAACCGTGCGTCGCTGCCCGTGCTGTCGCCGTTGCCCGATCCGGCCCCGTCGCTCAGTGTTCCGAGCAGCAGTTCGTCGAGGCGTTCGACCCTGGCGCGCACGACGGCGACGTCGATGGACTCGTGACCGAGATCGCAGATGCGAGCCGTGATCGCGGCGATGTCGGGTGCGGCATCTGTTTCGGCGAGGAGGTCCCCGGCGACGGCCAGTACGGCGAGCCGGGTGCGGTCGAGGGTGGCGAGGGCGGCCCGAACCGAGTCGGGGGCCAGGAGTGCCTCGGCGAGGTCGAAGTAGTCGCGGACGCCGACGAGCGGGAACTCGCGCTGGCCCAACGCCGCCGTCAACTGCTCATCGGTGAGTGCGCGAAGTCGTGCGGCGAGGGCGAGCATGGCCGCTACTGCTTGTCTTGGCGCGCCGCACGGCTGCGGCGCCTGCTCGAGATGATCATGAGGGCGATGATCAGGAGGAAGCCGAGCGGCAGCCCGATCATCGGGAAGATGAAGATGAAGGGCCAGATGCCCTGACTGAATCCGTCGTCCGCTCCCGCACCGGCGACGGTGCCGATCAGCACGGCGATGAAGGCAAGGATCGACGCTCCGATCACCCCGGCCACCATATAGGCGAAGACGCGCTCGAGACGCTGGGATGATTCGGACTGCTGAAGGCTCACAATCTCTAGGATACGGGGCGATGGCCGCAGTAACCCAATAAGCTAGTCACGGACGACGCCGCAATTCGGCGTGCCCGCGTATTCACTCAGTGAGGTTCAAATATGCCTACCGGCAAGGTCAAGTTCTACGACGACGAGAAGGGCTTCGGCTTCATCAGTTCTGATGACGGCCAAGAGGTCTTCTTGCACGCCTCTGCGCTGCCGGCCGGCACCACGGTCAAGCCGGGCATGCGACTGGAGTTCGGCATCGCCGACGGCAAGCGCGGCGCCCAGGCGCTCTCGGTGCGCGTGCTCGACGCCCCACCGAGCATGGTCAAGCTCACGCGCCGCCCGGCCGACGACATGGCGATCCTCATCGAAGACCTCGTCAAGCTGCTCGACGGCATCGGCGCCGGCCTCAAGCGCGGCCGCTACCCCGAGAGTTCGCACAGCCACAAGATCGCTGCGATGCTCCGCCGCGTCGCGGACGAGCTCGATGCCTGACATGACCGTTGAACACGGCGAGACGGATGCCGCCGACGCCGGCCAGAGGCTGAACGACCCGTTCGCTCCGGCCGAGCCCGGCGACGCCGGCGACGGCGTCGCCCTCGGTGAGGGCGCCGACGCCGCGCAGCCTGCTGAGCCCGTGGCGGCTCCAGTCACCGACGAGGTGCTGCTCGCCGCCGTCGACATGGCCCGTGCCGCGCTGCTCGACTTCACTCCGGCCGAGACGATCGGCCGCGTGATCGGTCACGTCGCGGAAGAGGACCACGTGCTCTCCCTGCTGTTCGAGAGCCGCCTGAGCGGCTACCCGGGCTGGCACTGGACCGTGACCCTCTCACGCATCGGCGACGAGACGAAGCCGACCGTTCTCGAGTCCGAGCTCATGCCGGGCGAGAACGCGCTGCTCGCGCCCGAGTGGGTGCCGTGGTCTGAACGCCTCGCCGACTACCAGGCCGCGCAGCTCCTGCACGACGCCGAGCAGCACGACGATGACGCGGACGACGAGCACGACGACGACGAGCACGACGACGAGCACGACGACGAGTCGGATGACGACTTCGACGACGACTTCGCCGACGATGTGCAGCAGAAGGCGCACGCGGGCGACATCGACGGCCTCGACATCGATCACCTCGCTGAGGATCACGTCGACGAGGCAGGCGGCGCCGACGAGGACGACTCCGACGACGAGGACGACTCCGACGACGAGGACGACTCGGACGACGACGAGGATGACTCGGACGACGACGAGGATGACTCGGACGACGACGACGACTCCGACGACGAGGACGAGGACTCCGACGACTCGGACGACGACGACGACTCGGATGACGACTCGGACGACGAGGACGACGCAGCCCGCGACTGAGCGGGCGGCCCGGCCGTAACCGGCCGCAGAAAACGCAGTAATGGCCCCGAAACCATCGGTTTCGGGGCCATTACTGCGTTGTGTGCACGGAGCGATGGAGCCTCAGCGGCGGCGGCGCTGCACCACGACGAGACCGATGATGCCGATCACCGCGCCGAAGAGCGCGCAACCCAGCCACCAAGCGAAGCCGGCGGCATCCAGCTGCGGGAGGAACAGGGCGCAGAGCACCGCCGCGATCACCCACAGGACGGTTCCGGCGAGAACCGCCTTGCGGGCATCGGCGCGGACGGGCAGCGGATCAGGCCGCCGTTCGCTGTCTTTCAACCAGAATCGCATCAGGCCCTCCGCGCCTACGTCGGATCAGCCGAGCTGGCCGACCACGTATTCGATCGAGGCGACCAGGGCGCGCACGTCATCCGGTTCGATGGCCGTGAAGGTGGCGACGCGCAGCTGGTTGCGGCCGAGCTTGCGGTACGGCTCGGTGTCGACGATGCCGTTGGCGCGCAGCGCCTTGGCCACGGCCGAGGCGTCGATCGCGTCGTCGAAGTCGATCGTGACGACTACGGGGGAGCGGTGCGCGGCATCCGTCACGAACGGCGTCGCGTAGTCGACGCGCTCCGCCCAGTCGTAGAGCACGCCGGAGGACTCGGCCGTGCGTGCGCCGGCCCAGCTCAGGCCGCCGTTCTCGTTGATCCAGTCCACCTGGTTCTCCAGCAGCAGCAGCGTGGAGAGGGCCGGGGTGTTCAGCGTCTGGTTGAGCCGCGAGTTGTCGACGGCGTTCTTCAGGCTGAGGAACTCGGGGATGTAGCGGCCGCTGGCCGCGAGGCGCTCGACACGCTCGATCGCCGCAGGCGAGAACAGTGCGAACCAGAGACCGCCGTCCGAAGCGAAGTTCTTCTGCGGTGCGAAGTAGTAGACGTCGGTCTCGCTGAGCTCGAAGTCGATGCCGCCAGCCGCGCTCGTCGCGTCGATCACCGTGAGCGCACCGGCATCGCCGGCCACGCGGGTGATGGGCGCGGCTGCGCCGGTCGAGGTCTCGTTGTGCGGCCAGGCGTAGACGTCGACGCCGGCGACGGCCTCAGGCATGGCGATGGAGCCGGCATCCGCCTTGCGGATGTCGGGTGCCTCGAGCCACGGGGCGCCGGCGGCGGTGGCGAACTTGGAGCCGAACTCGCCGAAGCTCATGTTCTGACTGCGACGTTCGATGAGGCCAAAGGATGCCGCGTCCCAGAATGCGGTCGAACCGCCGTTGCCGAGCACGACCTCGTAGCCCTCCGGAGCGCGGAACAGCTCGCCGAGTCCCGCGCGCACGCGGCCGACAAGGTCCTTGACCGGAGCCTGGCGGTGCGAGGTGCCGAGAATGGCGGAGCCGGCACCGGCAAGGTAGTCGAGCTGTTCGCGACGGACCTTGGACGGACCGCATCCGAATCGACCATCGGCGGGCAGGAGGGCGGCGGGAATCGTAATCTGCGGCATGAGAAGAGTCTAAGTGGGCACCGCGGGGCAGGTAGTCTTGTTACCTGCGTGCACGAAGCGCTGTGCACGCGAGCGTGAGTTATGTATGGGGAGGCGCGAATGACGGATCTCATCGACACCACGGAGATGTACCTCCGCACGATCCTGGATCTCGAGGAAGAGAACATCGTGCCGCTGCGCGCGCGCATTTCGGAGCGCCTCGGACACTCCGGCCCGACCGTCTCGCAGACGATCGCCCGCATGGAGCGCGACGGTCTCGTTGTCGTCTCCGGTGACCGGCACCTCGAGCTCACCCACGACGGACGCAGCAAGGCCGTGCACGTGATGCGCAAGCACCGTCTGGCCGAGGTCCTGCTCTCCGAGGTCATCGGCCTGGAGTGGGAGCTCGTGCACGACGAGGCCTGCCGCTGGGAGCACGTGATGAGCGAGCAGGTGGAGCGCAAGCTCCTCGAAATCCTGAAGTTCCCCACGGAATCGCCCTACGGGACCCCGATCCCTGGCCTCGAGGAGCTCGGCCAGCCGCCCGCCGCCCCGTTCATGACGGGCGTCGAGAGCATCGTCGATCTCGTCGGGCGCGACACGGAGCCCGTGCAGGCCGTCGTGCGCCGTCTCGGTGAGCCCGTGCAGTTCGACCCCGAGCTGCTCCTGCAGCTCAAGCAGTCCGGTGTGATGCCCGGCGCCACCGGAACGTTCTCGGCCGCCGGCTCCTATGTCCTGGTGCAGGTCGATGGTTTCGGTGAGGGATTGGAGCTTCCCAACGAAGTTGCCATCCACATTTTTGTGACCGCCGAATCCCAGTAATGACGCGGCTTTGGCCGTGGCAAGCGTTACCATTTCGTTAGAAACGGCGTGTTTGGATGTGACATCGCCCAGGTCAGCGGGTAACCTCGGTTCAGTCCCACTGACCAGAAGCCGGTCGATGGACTCGAGAGCAGACGTCCCCCAGACCCGTCTCTGATCTCGAAAACAATACGCGTATGCGCATTGGACGGGGCAGCTACCTAGTGCTGCTGGGGCGCCGGAGGTAACTTTGGCTCTATTAGGTTCCAAGCGCTCCCGCAGGGGCGGTTCTCACAGTTCAACAAGCAACGCACTCGTCCCCGCTGCCGGCACTGCCGCAGCGACGCGAGCAGTGATGCCCCCGGAGGCGATGCGCCGGAAGCCGCGCAGCAAGGGTCTCCGCAACACCGTCGTGGTGACCCTCTCCTTCGGCATGATCGCAACGATCGCCCTGCCCGCATATGCCTTCGCGCCCGGGTCCACTGACCCGGAGTTCGCGGCATCCGCAGCCAGCTCGCTCTCGAAGGCGCAGGCCCAGGACGTGCAGGTCGACAAGCAGGCCGCGAACATCACCGTCTCCGCCGACGGCTACGACGCCGTCAGCCAGGCCGACATCCAGGCTGCCGCGGACGCGCAGGCCGCAGCCGAGCGCGCCGCCGAGGTGGCAGCACAGATGACCTCGTATGCCGCGTCCTACTCCGGCCCGTCTGTCGGCGACTTCCTCGCCAACCCGCCGTACCCGAGCTACGATCTCGCCTCCGTCTACAACGTGGCGCTGCAGTACCAGGGCGTCCCGTACGTCTATGGCGGCGCGACGCCGGCCGGCTTCGACTGCTCCGGCTTCGTCATGTACGTCTTCGCGCAGTTCGGCGTCTCGCTCCCGCACTCCTCGAACGGCCAGGGCGCAGCGGGAACGCGCATCGCGATCGAGGATGCCCAGCCCGGCGACCTCGTGATCATGGACGGCCACGACGGCTTCTACGCAGGCAACGGCAACATCTTGCACGCCCCATACGAGGGTGCTTCCGTGCGGGTGCAGCCGATCTGGACCAGCGACTACTACATCGTGCGCATCGGCATCTAGGGCCGAGCCCGCGATAGGGCGGCGAGCGGATGCCACGGCGTCCGCTCGCCGTTTCGCTGCCGTCATGGGGGATCGCCGATCGGTGAACATTCGGTGACGATCGATGCCGGCGGCGCGCTGCTGTACGACTGCGGCGGAAAAGTGGTTTAGCCTGAAGCCCTGACGTACTGAGAGATTCTCGGAGAGCCAATGGACAGGGCACGGAACATTCACACCACGGATGCCCGCTGCCTGTTTGCCCGGAGGCACAGCAGTCACACACGCCCCAGCCACCAGAGTGGCTTGAAGGACACTGTCGATATGACGGTGTCCTTTTCTGTTTAACCCCGCGTGTTCGACCGCTCGCTTCGTTCCCTCACCCGTCGGAAGAGTCGAATGGCTGCAAGCCGTGCAGCCTGCTTCGAGAGGGAGACCATGCACACACTGGTGCTGAATGCCGGGTACGAACCGCTCGCCGTCGTGAGCTTCAAGCGGGCGCTCGCGCTCGTGATGAATGACAAGGCGCGCGTCTTGCAGATTGACACCGGGCACCCGGTGTGGGCGACCTCCGGGGTGTGGGATCGCCCGTCGGTGATCTTGCTCACGCGCTACGTGCGCATTCCGCGCGGGCGTGCGACCCCGGTGAGTCGGCGGGGAGTGCTGCGCCGCGACGAGCACCGCTGCGGGTACTGCGGCAAGTCCGCCAGCACGATCGACCACGTGCTGCCGCGCTCACGTGGTGGGCGAGACACCTGGGAGAACCTCGTGGCGTGCTGCCTGCGCTGCAACAACGTCAAGAGCGACCGCACGCCGGCCGAGATGGGGTGGGAGCTGCGCTTCACGCCATACGTCCCGCGGGAGGGCGGATGGCGGGTGCGCGGCACGGAACGGACGCTGCCGGAGTGGGACGCGTTCCTCGAACCCGCGGCGTAGCGGCGCTCGGTTCCGCTGCACCCGACATCACCCAATGTGCGTGATGGCCGCGGCCGGACGGCGCCCTAGAGTCGCTGCAACGACCGATGGTGCTGCCGGACGGCGCAGCTGCCGCAGGGGAAGACAGGAGAGCTGAGATGGCTGATAAGGCATATGTCGCGATTGCGGCGCAGTACGCCACAGAGGAGGAGGCCGTGGCCGACTTCGAAAAGGTTCACGAGCACTACAAGGCAACGGACAAGCACGGTTCCTTCGATGCGGCGGTGATCAAGCGCGACCTCGACGGCAAGCTCAGCATGCCGAAGCGGGATGACGACGGAAAGCACCGCGGGGCCGGGAAGGGGCTGGCCATCGGTCTCGCCGGCGGCCTCGCCGTCGCGCTGTTCCCGGCCGTCGCCCTCGGCAGCGCGCTCGTCGTCGCAGGCGGATCGGGCGCCGGCATCGGTGCGCTGGCCGGGCACATCTCGCGCAAGACGCCATCGAAGGATCTCGAGGCGATCAGCGAGACGCTGGATGCCGGCAGTGCCGGTGTCGTGGCCGTCGTCGACCCGGCCGAGAGCGACACCGTGCAGGGGCTGCTGACGAATGCCACCAGAGTGACCGTCAAGGATCTCGCCGTCGACGACGAGGAGCTCGACGCGGAGGTCGACGAGGCGTACGAGTAGGCCAACTCTCAAGGCGCAGCTGAAGCTTCTCGAATTGGGTGGTGACAAGGTCACGGCGCTCCCGTACTGTTGGCGAGGTTGGGGTTTCCGAACCCCGCACCCAGCCCCCACGCACGACGCACCGCGGCAATCGCCCCGGCTCGTGTGCAGCATAAGGACCACGCGTGACAGAAGCCGCATCAAGCCGACTCGGTGCAGAGTCGAGCACGGATGCCGCCCTGCCGAGCAGGCGCGAGATGCGCGAACAGTGGGCGCGCGAGGAGGCCGAGGCTGCCACAGCCGAACCGGGCACTGTTGAATCGGCCGTGCCTGCATCGGCTGTGGTTGCCGAAGCTGGTGGCGCTGCCGCGCCCGGCGGGGAACTGGCGGTCGTCGCGGTGCCCGATGCGCCTGTGTCCGACGCTCCGGCGGTGCCCGTGCCCGACGCCGCGGTGGTGCGGGCGCTCCGCGACAGCGTGCAGCGCGCGGCCGCGGCATCCGCCCCGCTGCGTGCGGCCCTGGCCGGACCGCCGCGCAAGCCGAAGAGCCGACGCAGCCTGATGAGCTCCTTCGTGACGTTCGCCGTCGTGCCCGGGCTGTTCCTGACGGCCGCGCTGCCGGCCTACGCCTTCGCCCCGGGCAGCAACGGAGAGAGCTTCGCGGCCAGCGACACCCGCGCGGCGAGCACCGCAGGCGCGCAGAGCGTCGAGATCACGAGCTTCTCGCCGGAGGTCACCGTCTCCAGCGACGGATTCGCCGCCGTGAGCTCCGAGGAGATCCAGCGCCTCACCCTGGAGGCCGAGCGCCAGGCCGCCGAGCAGGCCGAGGCCGAAGCTGCAGCGGCGCGCGCGCGTGCCGGGGCGAACACCACCCCCGGGGTGCGGCAAGAGGGCGATGACTACCCCTGGCCGTGGGAAGCGACCGACGATCAGGGTGGCGGCTTCTCGCCGATGAACTACTACTACCGCGAGTGCGTCGACTTCGTGGCGTGGCGGCTCAACAGGGATGCCGGAGCGACCGGCCCATTCAAGTGGGTGTGGTCGAACCTCACCCCGGGTGGCGGCAACGCCTACAACTGGGCGAACGAGTGGAACAGTCACGGCTGGACAACGAGCTACGAGCCGATCCCCGGTGCTGTCGCGTGGTTCACGGCGAACCACGTGGCCTATGTGCAGTCGGTTCCCGGCGACGGCACCGTCGTGCTCGAGGAGTACAACTGGGGCAACGACCACGCCTACCACCGGCGCACCGTGCCGATCGGCGAGGTCGACCTCTACCTCTACCCGCCGCCGTAAACCGCTCGGCGCGGTTCGCAAATCACCACCGGGATGTCGCGACTCGTCTTGCGCTGATAGCCGGCGTAGCCCGGGTTCACGGCGATGATCCGCGGCCAGAGCTCGGCCTTCTCCGCTGCCGTTGCGGTGCGGGCGCGCATGGGCAGCGTCCTGGTGCGCACGGTGATCTCGACATCCGGATTCGCCACGAGATTCAGATACCACTGGGGGTGTCGGTCGTCGCCGCCCTTCGAGGCCACCAACACGTACCGGTCAGACTCGTGCACCGGTGCGGTGAGCATGGCAGACCGCCGCTTGCCGCTGGAGCGACCTATGGTGTGCAGCTCGACGACCGGCATCGGGCCGATCGTCCAACCGATCCGACCGCCGGATGCCGCGATCACGCCGCGGTGGGCGAGATTCATCGCCAGAAGTCGCGCATCGCGGAAGCGAGTGTTGCGGGTCATGGCAGAAGCCTGACGCACGGAGGATGACGTTGCCTGTGCCCTGATTGGCATGATGTGCCTATTGTGCACGACATGCACGTCGTGCAGGATGGGTCCATAATCTGCGAGTGAATCGGAGCTGCGTCGAAGATGACCGAGAACATGACGATCGACCTCCTCGTGGTCGGATCAGGAACCGGGCTCGCGGCTGCGCTGTCCGCACACGAGCAGGGCGCCACCGTGCTCGTGATCGAGAAGACGGCCTTCGTCGGCGGTTCGACGGCGCGATCCGGCGGGGCCTTCTGGATCCCCGCGAATCCGGTTCTCGCCACGGAGGGCGCCGACGACACGCAGGAGAAGGCCCGCGAGTACCTCTCCGCCGTCGTCGACGGGACGGCCCCAGAGGCGCGCTGGGAGAGCTTCCTCACGCATGGCTCAGACACCGTCCGCATGCTCGAGCGCACAACGCGCATGCAGTTCACGTGGGCAGAAGGCTACTCCGACTACCACCCAGAGCTGCCGGGCGGCTCCGCCAGCGGGCGCAGCTGCGAGTGCCGCCCGTTCGACGTGGCGCGGCTCGGAGCGGAGCGCGCCCGGCTGCGCGCCGCGGTCATGGAGGCACCCGTCCCGATGCCGGTGACCGGCGCAGACTACAAGTGGCTGAACCTCCTGGCCAAGAAGCCCCTGCGTGGCTTCGGGGTTGCATTCAGGCGGGCGGTGCAGGGCATCGGCGGCAAGCTCATCGGCCGTGAGTACGCCGCGGGCGGGCGGGCGCTCGCCGCCGGCCTCTTCGACGGCGTCGTGCGCGCTGGCATACCGGTGTGGACGGAGACGAGCATGCAGCGGCTCGTGCTCGACGATGCCGGCGCCGTCGTCGGCGCGGTCGTCACGCGCGGCGGCCAGGAGACGACGATCCTCGCGAAGCGCGGTGTCATCCTCGCCGCCGGCGGATTCGACCACGACCTCGAGCTGCGGCGCAGCCTGCAATCGACGACCCTCGAGGGCTGGAGCCTCGGCAGCGACGGCAACACCGGAGATGCCATCCGCGCGGCGCAGGCGGTCGGCGCCGGTGTCGCCCTCATGGACCAGGCCTGGTGGTTCCCCGCGATCGCTCCGCTCGCCGGTGAGAAGCCGACGGTGATGCTCGCGGAGCGTTCGCTGCCCGGCTCTTTCATCGTCGATGCGACGGGGTCCCGATTCCTGAACGAGGCAGAGGACTACATGTCCTTCGGTCACGACGTGCTCGAGCGCGAGCGTGAGGGCAGGCCGGTCGGCACGATGTGGCTCATCTTCGACCAGGCGTACCGCAACAGTTATCTGCTCGGCGGTGCGACCTTTCCGCGGATGCCGCTGCCGACGGCGTGGTACGAGCAGGGCATCGCCGTGCGCGGCTCGTCGTGGGCACAGCTCGCGGAGCGGATGGGGGTGCCGGCCGGCGCCTTGCGGGAGAGCGGGCAGCGCTTCAACGAGCTCGCCGCCGCCGGCGTCGATGAGGACTTCGGCCGCGGGAACAGCGCCTACGACCGCTACTACGGTGATCCGACGATCGCGCCCAACCCGAATCTCCGCCCGCTCGATCCCAGCGGTCTGTATGCGATCCGGCTCGTGCTGTCGGACCTCGGCACCTGCGGCGGCATCACGGCCGACGCCGACGGTCGCGCGCTCACCGCGGACGGGAGCCCGATCCCCGGTCTCTACGCGATCGGCAACTCGGCCGCCAACGTCTTCGGACAGAGCTACCCCGGTGCAGGAGCAACGATCGGCCAGGGGCTCGTGTACGGCCACATCGCCGCGAGGCACGCCATCGCCGCGCGCGTGGACGCGGGGCGCTGAGCCGCGGTCAGCGGGATTCCTCGGTCCGCGAACCGGTAGACTCAATCGGTCAGCCTCTGTAGCTCAATGGAAGAGCAGTTCCGTCCTAAGGAAAGGGTTGGGGGTTCGAGTCCCTCCAGGGGCACCACAACTTCGGTGCCGCACGACCGGCGTCCGTCCGGTCAGCAGCGCTCTGGCCGCTGACCGGACGACGGGCACGAGCTATTGCGCCTGAGCCACCGCGGGCGCCGGCCAGGCGACCTCGGAGGAGCGGAACCAGTTCCAGCCTCGACGATCCCATGCGCCGGCCTGCCCCGCGAGGCGTGCAGAGTAGCTCGCCCACTCCGTCGTGTTCCTGGCGGCCCACGCCTTCTCGCCCGCCCCGGCGAGGCGCGGAAGGAGGAGGAACTCGAGGTCATCCCGACTCGTCACGGTCTCGCACCAGACCGCGGCCTCGACGCCGCCGATGCGATCGTCGGAGTCGACAACGGGCGTCTCATCGATCGGGTCCCACTCCACACCGTCCCGCAGCGACGCCGGGGGATAGACGGGGAGCCCGACACGCGCCCGGGTCTCCTCCTGGGCGGGGTCGGCGGATTCGGCCAGATGCGGCCGGTCGAAGTAGAGGCGGCTCGTGGGTGACACGAGCAGGGTCGCACCTTTGTCGAGCGCGGTCGGCACGTCGTGCACCGACTTGGCGAGAGTCTCGAGCAGCATCGGCAGGAAGGCCTCAGGCACCATGGCCTTGAGAGCATCGGATTCGAAACCGTCCGCACTCTCGTTCGGCTCCATCCAGTACTGCACCACGTCGCCGGCCCCGATGCCGGCGCGGGCGATCTCCTGCCAGCCGAGAGCGAGCTTGCCGTGGTCCTTGATGACCGAGATGGCACGGTCGACGAACGCCGCGTGCGCCTCGTCGGCCATGCCGAATGCCTCGTCGCCGCCCAGGTGCACGTATGCGCTCTGCCGAAACTGTTCGACCGCGGATCGCACCACGTCGTTGACGAACGTCCAGGTGAGCTCGCGGTCGGGGTCGAGCGTGCCGATCGACAGGTCAAAGCCGGGGATCGACTCGATGGTGAGAGGGTTCTCGGGTGCCAGCTCGGGGTACGAGGCGAAGACAGCCGCCGTGTGGCCTGGCATGTCGATCTCCGGAACGATGGTGACGAAGCGGTCGGCCGCGTAGTCGACGAGGCTCGCGACATCCGCTCGTGTGTAGAAGCCACCCTGGCGATCGCCGAAGGCGCCGCGCGCTCCCACCTCGGTGAGGCTCGGCCACTCCGGCACCTCGAGTCGCCATCCCTGGTCGTCGGTGAGGTGCAGGTGCAGAACATTGAGCTTGTAGAGCGAGCACATGTCGATCACGCGGCGCACGGTTTCGACGTCGTGGAAGGTGCGGGCGACATCGAGCGAGAGACCGCGCCACGCGAAGCGGGGGGCGTCCACGGCCTCGAGAGCCGGCAGCTGGGCGACGCCGTCACCGGCGTGGGCGGTGATCAACTGCCGCAGCGTTGTGAGTCCGCGGTGCACAGCCTCGGGGGTGGCGCCCCACACGCGGATGCCGTTCTCGGCGATCGCGAGGCCGTGCCGCTCGTCGGCGTGGCTGTCGCCGTCGGCGCGGATGCCGCCGGTCGCGGGCAACGCGTCCAGGCCGTCAGCGGCGAGTTCGAGCCGGATCGCAACGCCCAGCGGAGCATCCGTTGCGACGTCGAGATCGATGGGGGAATCCGTCGCGAGGTCGCTGACGAACCGCCGAGCGACTGCCTCAAGTTCGGCGGGAGCGACAACCGGGACCGCGGGGGTCAGCGCGAAATCGGATGCGCCGCGACGCGCAGTGTGAATGAGAGGGATGACAGGAACAGACATTGGCAACACTTTCTAACGGACGGACTTGATGGGGATGACGACGAGGGCGCCCAGCACGGCGAGCACGAGCCCGACGGGGAAGAGGGCCGGGTACCCGAAGGCGACGACGATGGCGCCGCTGAGGAACGGGCCGATGGTCTGGGGGAGTGTTGCGGCGATGTTCAACACGCCGAGATCCTTGGCGAAGGTGCCCTCTGATGGCAGAACCTCCGACATGAGGGCGCTGTCGACGGCCATGTAGGCGCCGAAGCCGAGGCCGCAGAGCGCGGTGAAGACGATCATGCCGAGAACGCTCGGCATCGCGAGCGGAAGCAACATGGCGATGGCCATGACGATCGAGGCGCCCATGACGAAGGGCTTGCGCCGGCGGATCCGGTCGGAGAGCGGTCCGGAGAAGGCCGTCGAGATGACGATGCCGATCAGGCTGACGACGCCGAGCACCGGCACGAGCCCGATCGCGTCGTCGCCCAGGCCGATGTAGTCCTGCAGGATGTAGAGCTGGTAGCCGGTCACGGTGAAGTAGCCGGTGAAGAGGAACAGGCGGCTGAGAAAGCCCCAGAAGAAGTCCGGGTGCCTGCGGGGGCTCACCCAGAAGGTCTTGAGGAACACGACGAGTGAGAACGGCTCGTTGATCCGGTCCTTCGAGGAGGCATCGGGGCTCAAGATCACGAACAGGGTGATGACCACGATCATGATGCCGGGGAGCACCAGGTATGCGGCCTGGATGTTCTGGGCGAACGCGGCGCCGAGGACCTGGCCGCCGAGCGCGCCGACCATCATTCCGATGCCGGAGAGCGTGGCGAACAGGCCACGCACCGCGGTGGGGACGCGGTCGGGGAGCAGCGCGGTGAGCGGGCTGATCACGAGGTTGAGGGTGATCTGCACGATCGTCCACGCGATGACGAGCTGAACGACACCGTTCGCGAAGCCCATACCGACGAGCGCGAGTCCCGTGGCGATGGCACCGCCGAGCATCCACGGCGCGCGTCGACCGAAGCGGCTTCGGGTGCGGTCGGAGATGAGGCCGGCGATGGGGCTCACGATCATGGCGGCGACGGCGCCGATTCCGGTGATGATGGCCAGGTTGGCCGCCTTGTTCGCCTCGTCGATGCCCTGCACCTGCAGCGGGAGCAGCACGCCGGGGACCGCGCCGATGACGAGGTAGATCGCGATGTTGACCGGGACGATGAAGCTGAAGAAGCGCCGGAGCTGCGGCGTCAGCTTCTCCGGCGGAGCGGTGGACGGGACGGTGGATGCCGAGATGTCGGCATCGGTGATGGGGTTCGCCATTGAAGGCCCTCTCTTATCTAACGGCTGTAAGATAAGGGGATCGTATGTGTAATGTGACGGGAAAGCAATTCATCCCGATGAAGGAGTTCCGTGGCCAGACGACTCTCACCGGAAGCGCGACGCGCGGAGATCATCGAGGTCGCGCACGCCCTGATCCTGGAGAAGGGCTATCGGGATCTCAGCCTCCGGGAGGTGGCGAGGCGGTGCGAAATGAGCGCGCCGGGGCTCATGCACTACTTTCCAGACATGCACACCCTGCTTGAGGCCGTCCTCGCCCACCGTGACGAGATCGACCTCGCGGCGATTCAGGACGGCACGAGCCCCTCGCCGCAGTTCACCGACTTCATCGACGCCGCCACCCGGTACTACTCGGACCGCGCGGAGGAGATGAGCAGGTTCGACGCGCTGGAGGTCGAAGCGCTCGACCCGCAGCATCCAGCCCACGACTGGTTCGCCACGCGCAATGAGCGCAACCTCGAACTCGTCCGCCCTGCGGTTGAACGCGAGTTCGAGAACCCCGACAGGGTCATCCAACTGCTGCGGTACCTCATCGACGGGATCCGCCTCAGTTGGATGCGCAACCCAGAGAATCGGGACTTCGAGTCGGGGTTGCGTGCCCTTCAGGACCTCCTCGTCATCCTCCCGCGCACGGCAGACGAGAACGGTCGGGCGGCCGGATAGCCAGCCGGCGCCGCCGCAACACGAGCCTGATCGAGCGTGGCGCTACGTCCGGCTCTCGTGTTGCTGCGGTTCGGAGCCCGAACCCGGCGGCTTGAGCAGCCAGCTCATATCGATCGGTTGCGTCGTCGGCGGTGGTTCGATCCCTGCCGCATCGCTCTGGTCCATGCGCGTTCCTCCAGACATCTCGATCGTCCCCGCGTGTAGCCTCCGCGCGCTGCCGCATCGCGGCATCACTCAGACCGGGTGAATTCCGCGGCATCCGACTTGCCGCGGTGCGTTGAGGGGGCAGGGGGCCGAGCGTACGATGGCACTGTCTCGCCCCCGGTGGTGCGGCATGCCGTGCCGGAGGGGCTGTTCAGTCGAGCTGAGGAGCGGTCATGGCCACGTACAAAGTCGGGTATTTCGTGGGAAGCCTGTCGTCGAAATCCGTGAACAGGGTGCTGTCACGGTCTCTCATCCGGGTGGCGCCGAAGGAGCTGGAGTTCACGGAGATCCCGATCAGGGAGCTGCCGCTGTACAGCCCCGACTACGACGGCGACTACCCGCCGGAGGCGGTCGCGCTCAAGGAGGCGATCGGCAATTCCGACGCCATCCTCTTCATCACGCCGGAGTACAACCGGTCGATTCCCGGCGCGCTGAAGAACGCCATCGATTGGGCCTCGCGCCCGTGGGGGCAGAACTCCTTCGACCACATCCCGGCGGCGGTGATCGGCGCCTCGATCGGTGCCATCGGAACCGCGGTCGCCCAGCAGAGCCTCCGCGGCGTGCTGAGCTTCTGCAATGCGCGCCAGATGACGGCGCCGGAGGCGTACATCCACTACTCGCCCGAGATCTTCGCCGAGGACGGTGAGGTGCTGCAGGAAGGCACGGCCCAGTTCCTCGGCAATTACATGAGCGAGTTCCGCGACCACATCGTGCGGGTTCTCACCGTGTTGCCGCGTTAGCACAGAGGCGGATGCCGGGGATCCTGGCCTGCGCCGGCTGCTCGGGGTCTTGTTCAAGCGGGTGGGCTCCGGATAGCGTCGGGGAAACGCAATCTGAGGGGACCCACCTGTGACTGACGACGCCACGCTCGCCGCCTACATCTACTACTACCCGCTTGTCGAGAACCTGCGTCAAGTGGAGCGCTATGTATCGACGGGCGTCGGGTCCAACCCCGCCGCGCCATTCAACTCCTTCTCCCACGCTCGGAAACTCGCCGGCCCGGAGGACACCTTCGTCACCATCAACAACGACACGGTGTACTCCATGGCTCAGCTGGATCTCTCCGGCGGGCCGCTTCGCCTGGACGTTCCCGACACCGGCGACCGCTACTACGTGCTGCAGTTCGTCGACGCCTGGACGAACAACATCGCCTATGTCGGCACGCGCGCGACCGGCAACCGCGCGGGCAGCTTCCTGATCGCTCCACCTGGATGGGCTGGCGACTCCGAGCTGCCCGTGATCCAGGCGTCAACCGACGTGCTCTCGATCGTCGGACGCTTCGCGTGCACGGGTACTGACGACATCCCGGCGGTGACAGTGCTGCAGGACTCCTTGACGCTGACCGCCCCGGACGCCGACGCGCCGCTGGCCGGGCTCCCTGCCGTGAACGGCAGCTCGAACGATGGCTCGCTGTTCTGGGAGCAGGCTCGCCTGTGGTCGGCCGCGTTTCCGCCGCCCGCAGCGGAATCCGCCACGACAGAGCGCCACGTCGGCGTGTTGGAGGCCGCCGACGCTGTGCTGGCCGAGGCCTACGCAGACTGTGTCGCGGCGCTCGAGGAGGCGACCAAGCACGGGAGCGCTCCTGTTTTCAACGGCTGGATGGTCGCGCTGCACCTCTTCGACTACAACAGCCACGCGCTCGGCCTCGGCACGATCAACGAGGACCGATGGAAGATCGCGGACGAGGACGAGCGGATCATTGAGCGCGCCATCGCCTGCCGACTCGGGCTGTGGGGCAACCACGCCTACGAGGCCGTGTACGCGCAGGCGTTCACAGATGTGAGCGGTGCGCCACTCACGGGTGATGGCACGTACCTCATCGAGTTTCCCGCGCCGCCGCCTGTCGGTGCCTTCTGGTCGATCACGCTCTACGACATCCCGCGCTACTACCTCGTGGACAACCCCATCGACCGCTACTCGATCGGAGATCGAACGGCCGGCATCCGCTACGAGGCCGACGGCGCGCTGCGAATCACCATCGCGCGGGAGGAGCCGAGCGGCGTCACGGAGCGGGCCAACTGGCTGCCGGCTCCGGATGCCGCGTTCCGTCTGGTGATGCGGCTCTACATGCCTGGCGACGCGATCCTCGACGAAAGTTACTCGTATCCGCCGGTGCAGCACGTTGCCGCGACAGAAGCGCAGGGCGCCGAGCGAGCGGCGATCGCCTAGCCGAAACACACAGGGCCGGTGTCGAGACGAGCTCGACACCGGCCCAGGCCAGGGGGACTGCTGCGTCGACTAGGCGGCGAAGCCCTCGAGCACGGTGATCATGGTGCGCACCGACGAGCCGGTTCCGCCCGTGCTGGTGACGCCGTAGCCCGCACCGTTGTTGGTGCCGGTTCCGGCGATGTCGAGGTGGGCCCACGGGATGGTGGCGGAGCCGTCGGCCGTCTTGCCCACGAACTCGCGCAGGAAGATGCCAGCCACCAGCATGCCGCCGTCGCGCACGCTCGGGTTGAGGTTGGCGAGGTCGGCGAAGCGGGAGTCGAGCAGGCCGCGCAGCTCCGTCGGCAGCGGCATCGGCCAGTGCGCCTCTCCGGTTGCGGTTCCCGCGGCCACGACCTGGGCGACGAGCGCGTCGTCGCCCATGACGGCGGCGGTGCGGCGGCCGAGTGCCACGATGGCGGCACCGGTGAGGGTGGCGACGTCGATGATGGCGTCCGGGTGCTCCTCGCTGGCGAGCGAGAGGCCGTCGGCCATGACCAGGCGGCCCTCGGCATCCGTGTTCAGCACCTCGACGGTGGTGCCGTCGCGCATGGTGAGCACGTCGTTCGGGCGGATGGAGGTGCTCGAGACGAGGTTTTCGGCCACGCAGAGCCAAGCGGTGACGCGCACGTTCAGCCGCAGGCGTGCGGCGGCGATCGTCGCGGCGAGCACGGTGGCGGCTCCGGCCATGTCGTGGTGCATGGTGAGCATGAAGTCGGCTGGCTTCATCGAGTTTCCGCCGGTGTCGAATGTGATGCCCTTGCCGACGAAGGCGACGTGCTTCTCGGCCCCCTCCGGCGCGTAGCTCACCTTGATCAGGCGCGGCAGGCGGGAGGAGCCCTGGCCGACACCGAGGATGCCGCCGCAGCCCTCCTCGGAAAGCCTGGCCTCATCCCACACCTCGACGGTGACGGGCAACTCGGCTGCGGCGTGCTCGGCCGCGGTCGCGAAGGTCGCCGGGTACAGCTCGGCGCCTGGCGTGTTGGTCAGGTCCTTGACGAGGGTGACGGCATCCGCCATCACGTCGACCCTGGCGAGAGCGGCATCGGCAACGGCGGCCGGGCTGACGATCGTCACCGAGCTCGGGGTCTCCTTCTGCGCGGCCCTCGTCTTGCCGCGGAACACGGTGAATGCGTAGGCACCGAGGGTCGCGCCCTCGTAGGCCGCGACGGTGTCCGCCTCACTGTTGATGCCGAAGTCGAGCACAAGCGACTCGGCGCCGGCGAGCTGGCGCACGGCGGATGCCGCCGCGTTGCGCACGGCGTCGGTGCCGGCATCCGCGCCCAGACCGATGATGGCCACGCTCCCGAAGGACGGGTCCTCGGTGGGGAGGCGCAGCAGCTCGTCCGCCTTGCCGCCGAAGCCGAGGGTGGCGAACTGCGCGGTGATCTCCTCGACGGCGGGAGCGTCACCGAGCAGCACCGGGCCGTCGGAACCCGAGACAGCTCCGAGCACCAGAACGTCGGCGCTGAGGGATTCGAGGGCGGCTGCGCTGAGCGCAACGCGAGGAGTCGTCATGGGGTTCCGTTCTGTCTGGTCTGCCTTGTGGGCATGATGTGTCCATTCGACCCTAGGCGATGTGCTCACATCCGGCGTTCAGAGATCTCCCATCGCGAATGCCGGCTGAAACTGTAATGTCGGGGGCACGGATGCAATGTTGCGCGGTGAAGGGGAGCAATCAGTGGCTGATACCACCGAGACGCGGGGATCATCGGGCGCGCCAGCTCAGGTCACCGCGGTGCGTCACGGCCGACTTCCCCGGCACAGCGGGGCGCGTGCACTGCTGACCTTCGCCGGCGCCGCCCTGGCCGTGCTCCTCGTGTCAACGACCGCCGTGGCCGGCTACGCCGTGCTCTCCACTGTCGGCACCGTGAGCTCGAACGCGATCGACATCACCGGCCCGGACGGAACGCCGCCGCCGGAGCCCCCGGCATTCGGGGCGATCGAGGGCGGCTTCAATCTGCTGATCGTCGGCACAGACAACGACGCCAACCAGGGGGCGGAGTTCGGTGAGCGCGATGCCACGCTCAACGACGTCAACATCCTGCTGCACGTCTCCGACGACCACCAGAGCGCCGTGGCGATGAGCCTGCCGCGCGACCTCGTGATCTCGCACCCGGAATGTACGGACCCCGAGACCGGCGAGGTGTTCGGCGCCATGCTCGCGCAGCCGTTGAACGACGCATACGAGCGCGGCGGCCTCGGCTGTGTTGTGAACACCGTGACCAACCTGACCGGTCTCCCCGTCGACTACGCCGCTGTCGTCTCGTTCAACGGCGTGATCGCGCTGAGCAACGCCGTCGGCGGCGTCCCGGTCTGCCTGGTCGAACCGATCGAAGACGCAGAATCCGGCCTGAATCTGCCCGCTGGCGAGAGTGTCATCTCCGGCGCGACGGCGCTGGCCTATCTGCGCGCCAGATACGGCGTCGGCGACGGCAGCGACCTCTCCCGCATCTCGAACCAGCAGGCTTTTCTGTCGTCGCTGCTGCGCACGGTGCGCAGCGACCAGACGCTGAGTGACCCGGTGAAGCTCTACGGTCTCGCCCACGTCGCCGCGGAGAACATGCGCTTCTCGACCTCGCTGGCGAACCCAGCCACGATGATCTCGCTGGCGCTGAGCCTGAAGGACATCCCGCTCGAGAAGATCGTCTTCGTGCAGTATCCCGTCGTCGACTCCACCGAGTTCTCCGGCAAGGTCGAGCCCAACCAGGAGTTGGCAGACCAGCTGCTGGCCATGGTCCAGAACGACCAGCCCTTTCTGCTGCCGGACGGCTCGACCGGCAATGGCGTCGAGGATGGCGGTGCCGCGCCGCCTGCTGAGCCGCCGGCAGCCGGTACGGATGCGCCGGCCCCGGCAGAGGGCAGCGAGAGCCCGACACCCGTCGCGCCGCCCGTGCTGGAGGGGCTCAGCGGGCAGACCGCCGGTGAGACAACCTGCGCGAAGGCAAACTCCGAATAGCGCCGCGTCGCGGGCGGCGCGGCGTTGCCGGGTAGTCTGTGGGCTGCCGGCATCCGCTCATGAGGCGACGGATGCCGCGCGCGAACCCCGTGAAGGAGACCGTCCATGGCACTCATCGACAACGCCATCTACGTCGACGGCAAGCGGGCGCGGGTTCCGGACAGCCTCGAGGACACCTTCGAGGCGATGCGGGAGACCGGCGGCTTCGCGTGGATCGGTCTGTACCGGCCGACGACGAGCGAGATCGAGGCGGTGGCCGCCGAGTTCGATCTGCACCACCTCGCGGTCGCGGACGCCCTGAACGGGCACCAGCGCGCCAAGCTCGAGCGTTACGGCAATTGCCTCTTCGTCGTGCTGCGGCCCGCCCGCTACCTCGACGAGGAGGAGGAAGTCGAATTCGGTGAACTGCACATGTTCGTCGGTCCCGACTTCGTCATCACGATCAGGCACGCGGAATCACCGAACCTCGCCGCGGTGCGACACCGGCTCGAAGCCGCGCCCGAACTGCTGCGCCTCGGCCCTGAGGCCGTGCTCTATGCAGTGCTCGACCAGGTGGTCGACGAGTACGCGCCCGTGGTCGCCGGCCTCGAGAACGACATCGACGAGATCGAGGACGAGCTGTTCAGCGACTCGATCGACGTCTCGCGGCGCATCTTCGGGCTCTCCCGCGAGGTGATCGCGTTCCAGCGCGGCACCGCCCCGCTGCGGGAGATGATCGAGTCGCTGCAGGCCGGCTTCGACAAGTACAGCGTCGACCTCGAGTTGCAGCGGCACCTGCGCGATGTGCTCGACCACGTCATCCCGATCGGCGACCGAGTCGCCAGCTACCGCCAGCTGCTGCAGGACGCGCTCACCGTGCACCTGACGGTCGTCGGGCAGCGCCAGAACGAGGAGATGCGCCACCTCTCCGAGACCAGCATCGCCCAGAGTGAGGAGGTCAAGAAGATCTCCAGTTGGGCCGCGATCCTCTTTGCCCCGACGCTCATCGCCAGCGTCTACGGGATGAACTTCGACGTCATGCCCGAGCTGCACTGGGTCGGGGGATACCCGTTCGCGGTCGGGCTGATGGTGGCGATGGGCTTCGGCCTCTACCTCGTGTTCAAGAAGCGCAACTGGCTCTAGGCCCGACCGGCTCCGAGCGCAACCGGCTCCCGGCGCAACTGGCTCTGGTGGTTACGGCTGGGCCTCCAGCCAGGCGTCGATCTCGGCGTACAGGGCTGCCTTGCCTGCCTCATCGAGGAAGGACGCCTCGACACCGTTACGGGCGAGCACGGCGCGGTCGGCGGCGCCGAGCGCGAACGCCTCCTGCAGCGCGGCCAGGTTGTCGTCGATGTAGCCGCCGAAGTAGGCAGGGTCGTCGGAGTTGACGGTGACCAGCAGGCCGAGCTCCAGCATCTGCGGCAGCGGGTGATCGGCGATGGTGTCGACGACGCGCAAGCGCACGTTGGAGAGCGGGCAGACGGTCAGCGGCATCCGCTCGTCGACCAGGCGGCGCACGAGGGCGTCGTCTTCGAGGCTGCGGATGCCGTGGTCGACCCGTTCGACGCCGAGCATGTCCAGCGCCGTCCAGACGTACGCAGGCGGACCTTCCTCGCCGGCGTGCGCGACGAGGCGCAGGCCGTTGGCCGTACCGAGCGCGTACACCTCGGCGAACAGCTCGGGCGGGTAGCCGACCTCGGCCGAGTCGAGGCCGATGCCGTCGACCGGGATCGGGCCGGCGAGCACCTGCTGGAGCACCGCGAGTGCCTCGGCGGGCGGCCGGTCGCGCAGGAAGGAGACGAGCAGCTTGCTGCTGATGCCGACGGTGCGCTCGCCGGCCTGCAGCGCGTCGTGCACGCCGCCGAGCACCTCACCGAGCTCGATGCCCCGGCTGGTGTGCGCCTGCACATCGACGAAGACCTCGGCGTGCCGCACACCGGCCGCCGCGGCCCGCTCCAGGTAGCGCGTGGTGAGCGTGGCGAAGTCGGCGCGGGTGCGCAGCACCTCGAGGTTCGCGTAGTACAGGTCCAGGAACGACTGCAGGTCGCTGAATGCGTACTGCGCCCGCAGCTCCTCGAGCGAGCCCCACGGCAGGTCCACCCCGTTGCGCTCGGCGAGCTCGAAGATCAGTTCGGGCTCGAGGGTTCCCTCAATGTGCAGGTGCAGTTCAACGAGTGGGAGGCGCATCGTCCCATTCTGCGCGTTCTACTCGGCGGAGTCGACCGCTGCGGCGTCCTGGGCCGCGATCTCGGCGTGCACGGCCGCCATGTCGATGCCCTTGACGGCGTCGACGAGTTCGGCGAACGCGGCGGCCGGCAGTGCGCCGGGCTGCGAGAACACGAGCACCTTGTCGCGGAAGGCCATCAGCGTCGGGATCGACGTGATGTTCGCGGCAGCGGCGAGGCCCTGGTTGGCGTCGGTGTCGACCTTGGCGAAGACCACATCGGGGTGCTTCTCGGAGGTCGCGGAGTAGACGGGGGCGAACTGGCGGCAGGGGCCGCACCAGTCTGCCCAGAAGTCGACGAAGACGATGCCGTTCTCGGTGATCGTCTGGTCGAAGGTCGCTTCGGTGATGTCGATGGTGGCCATTGGCTCTACTTTCTGCTTGTGATGATTCTGCCGCACGGAGGAGTCTGGCGGGGGTTCTGCTTATCTGGGCCCTGGTGCTCAGGCGAGGCTGAGGAAGAGCTTCTCCAGCTCGGCGACGGTGAGCGGGCCGGAGCCCGGCTCGGCATCGGGGTCTGACGCGGATGCCGCGGCATCCGGTTCGGCTGCGACGCAATCGCGCATCGCGGACGAGATGATCGCGAATCCGGCTTTGTCGAGCGCGCCGGTCACCGCCGAGAGCTGGCCGACGACCGTGCGGCAGTCCGCCCCGCTCTCGACGGACTCGATGACCGCGTTCAGCTGGCCGCGGGCACGCTTGAGGCGGTTGAGAATGCGGCGCTGTGCGTCGCTGACCGTCGCACTGTCGGCGACGACATCGCTGTCGACGGTGCTCATTCCTGGGCCCCGCTGACGGTCGGCAGGCCGGCCTCGGCCCACGCGATCGTTCCGCCTGCGACGTTGACCGCGTCGTAGCCGCGCTGCTCGAGGTACTGGCTGACCTGGGCGCTGCGGCCGCCGACCGCGCAGATCACATAGAGCGTCTCGTCGGCCGGCACCTCGTCGAAACGCTCGATGAACTGGCTGATCGGGATGCTGCGCGCGCTCGGCACGTGCAGCTGCTCGAACTCGTACTCCTCGCGCACATCGAGGATGACGGCTCCGTCGATGGCGGCGAGTTCTGTTGGCTGGATTTCGATCATCGGATGGCGCCTTCTGTTTCGGTGAGGACTGCTGCGTCGGGGGTGGGGGATGGGCTTGCGAGGGCGGCTGCCCGCTGCGCGTCGCGCCAAGTGAGGTAGCCGCCGTCGAGGTTGACGACGTCGTGGCCGAGATTGCCGAGCAGGCGCGCCGCCGTGTGCGCGCCCTGCCCCACGCGGCAGTGCACGACGATCGGGCCGTTCGGCAGTTCGTGGTGGCGATCGCGCAACTGCTCGACCGGGATGTGGGTCGCACCGGGGATGAGGCCCTCTGCAAGCTGACCAGGGGCGCGCACGTCGAGCAGGAATGCCCCAGCGGCGACCGCCTCGTCCAGCTCGTGCCACTGCAGCGTGCGGTCGTGGCCGGCCGCCCGATTGCTGTTGAGGTATCCGAGCAGGTTGATCGGGTCTTTGGCCGAACCGAATTGCGGCGCGTAGGCGAGTTCGAGATCGGCGAGGGCGGATGCCGTCAGGCCGGCGCTCATAGCCGTCGCGATCACGTCGATGCGCTTGTCGACGCCGTCCCGGCCGACGGCCTGGGCTCCGAGGATCAGATCCGTCTCCGGGTCGACCAGCAGCTTGAGCGAGAGCATCTCGGCACCGGGGTAGTAGCCCGCGTGCGAGAGCGGGTGGCTGTGCAGAACGCGCACAGCACGACCGCGGCTGCGCAGTGCGCGCTCGTTCCAGCCGACGCTGGCGGCGGCCAGACCGCGGAAACCGACGATCGCCGTGCCGAGCGCCCGCGGGGACGGAGAGCCGCTGTCGGGCGCCCCGGCGATCGTGTCGGCGACGGCGCGGCCGTGCCGGTTGGCGGGCCCGGCGAGCGGGAGCAGGCGGGGCTCGCCGCTGACGGCGTCCGCCTTCTCCGCTGCGTCCCCGACGGCGAAGATCGCCGGATCGGAGCTCCGGTGCATCGCGTCGACGAGGATCCCGCCGTTCGGGCCGATGGCGAGGCCGGCCTCGGCGGCGATGGCACTCGACGGCTGAACGCCGATGGCGGAGAAGATCAGATCGGCCGGGAGCGTGCTGCCGTCGCTGAGCAGCAGGACGTCATCGGTGGGGTCGGCGCTCGCGCCGACGGCCGTGGTGCCGACCACCTCGGCGCCGAGGCGCAGGCGGATGCCGGCATCCACCATGTGCTCGGCGAACGGCGCCGCCATCTCGGCGTCCAGTGCGGGCAACAGCTGTGCCCCGCGCTGCACGAGCGTGACGCTCAGCCCGCGGGCCAGCAGGTTCTCGGCCAGCTCAACGCCGATGTATCCGCCGCCGAGCACGACGGCTTCGCGGAGCGGGGCGTCGTCAACGGTGATGGCGAGGCTCGCCATGATGCGGTCGAGGTCGGAGACGTCGCGCAGCGTGTGCACCCGGAAGTCGCCGGCGAGCGCGGCGGAGCCGCGTGGGCTCGCCCCGGGGGAGAGCACGAGGGTGTCGTACGGCTGGGAGCTGAGCTCGCCGGTGACGAGGTCGCGCGCCGTCACGGTGCGGGCGGCACGGTCGATCGCGACCACCTCGGTGCGCACGCGCACGTCGAGCCGGAAGCGCTTCGCGAGGCCCTCCGGGCTCTGCAAGAGCAGGGCGTCTCGCGAGGCGATGGTGCCGGAGACGTGGTACGGGAGGCCGCAGTTGGCGAAGGAGACGTGCTCGCCGCGTTCGAAGACGACGATCTCGCGCTGCTCATCGAGCCGCCGCAGCCTGGTGGCCGCCGACATCCCGCCTGCAACGCCACCGACGATCACCGTCACCGCACGCTTCTGTGAATCCTGCTGTTCCGAACCCTGTTGATCTGAAACCGGCTGCTCCGAACGCGACCGATTGTCTTGCTGCTCGCCCACACGACTCCTTGCTCTTGGATACCCCAAGGGTATCCAGCCCGGCTGGGAGAATGCTCATTCCGAGCTATTCGAGCGAAACTCCGCCCACGTGCGCAGTATTGCCCCCCACGCGAATTAGGGTGTGCGTGTGTGGCGAGTGGATAAGAAGACGGACGACGATGACATTCTGTCGGAGTTTGACAGCGACGGTACGGAGGTGCCGTCGTCGGCTGCCTCTGCCAACATGACCTCACCGCACACGCTGAGCCTCGGCGATCCGAGCCTGGTCGCCGGCAACATCGCCGAGAGCGAGTGGGAGCGCTGGCGCACCGAGCTCACCCAGCTGGGTGGGCGCTCGCCGCTGCTCCACTTCGACGACAACACGCGCACCCGCATCGAGCTGAGCGTCACGCACCCCGGTGGGCTGCCGCAGTTCATCACCGGCAAGACCACGATGCTCTCCAGCCTGATCCGTGACGAGCTGGCCCTCCGCAACGCCCGCCTCGCCGCCGGCGTCATCACCCAGAAGGGTATCGAGCTGCGCTCGATGCGCGGGCTCGAATCGGTGCACCTCGCCATCGGCCTGGCCCAGTGGCGCTACGGCGATCAGGAGTTCCTCGCCCCGCTGCTGCTGCGCCCGCTCGCGATCCGCCGCTACGGGCGTGACTACGAGCTCAAGCTCAAGGGTCAGCCGTACCTCAACCCGGCACTCGCCAGGGCGCTGCAGGAGCAGTTCCAGATCTCGCTCGACGCCGAGGCGTTCGTCGCCCTCGCCCTGAGCAACGGCGCGTTCAAGCCGCAACCGGTGATCGACCGCCTGCGCGGCCTCACCTCCCACCTGCCCTGGTTCAACGTGATGCCGCGCCTGGTCGTCTCCTCCTTCGCCGAGGTGGGCAGCACGATGTCGGCGGATGCCGCCGTGCTCGAGCACCCCGTCATCGACGCGATCGCGGGCAACCCGGGTGCCCGCGCCAGCATCGCCAGTGCGTACAACCCGGTGGTCTCGCCCAGTCAGGATGCCAGGCCGCCGGCCACGGACACCCTGCTGCTCGACGCCGACTCCGAGCAGGAGAACGTTGTCGCGCAGATCGCAGCAGGCAACTCGCTCGTCGTCAAGACGCTGCCAGGCACGGGTGGAACCCAGACGATCGTGAACGCGATCGGCTCGCTCGTCAGCCAGCACAAGCGCGTGCTCGTCGTCAGCGCCCGCCGCTCAACGCTCGACGGCATCGCCCACCGGCTCGGCCAGGTCGGGCTGAACGGGCTCGCCGTCACCTGCCGCACGCTGCGGCGCGACGTCATCCAGTCGATCACCCGCAACGAGAAGGCGACCCAGCCGAGCGTCGGCGAGGTCGACGATGCGCTGGTGCGCCTGCGCAAGGTGCTGCTCGACTACCGCGGAGCCCTCGGCCGCAAAGATCCGGCGCTCGGCGTCTCGGTGCTCGACGCGCTCGGCGAGCTTGCCAGGCTCGCCCTGCTGCCGACGCCGCCGTCGACGACGGCCCGCCTCGACCGCGTCTCGCTCGAGGCACTCGCGCACGACCGCTCCGCGGCGGCAGAGGCTCTGATCAAGGCCGCGGCGCTCGGCGAGTTCCGCTACGGTCCTGGCGACTCACCCTGGTACGGCGCCTCCTTCAGCTCCACGGCGGAGGCGACAGCCACCCACGAGCTCGCCAAGCAGCTCGACAAGGTCGAGCTACCGCGCCTGCTCGACCGGGCCAACGCCCTCATCGCCCAGACCCGGCTACGCCCGTTCGAGTCGGTGGCCGAGCTCGGCATCTACCTTCGCCTGCTGCTCGACATGCGCGAGAGCCTCGACAAGTTCCAGCCGGCTGTGTTCGACCGCTCGCTCACCGAGCTGATCGCCGCGACATCCGCCCGCCGCGATTCGCCAGAGATGTCGGGCTCCAATCGCCGCCGCCTCCGCAAGCTCGCCCTCGAATACCTGCGCCCCGGCGTGCACGTCACCGACATGAACGACGCACTCAAGCGCATCCAGCAGCAGCGCACGCTGTGGCAGCGCTACGTCGTGGCCGGCTCCACCCCCGAGGTGCCCGTCGGCATCGCCGATGTGCACGTTGCGTACACCCGCGTCGCCGAAGACCTCGCCAAGCTCGACGCCCCGCTCGGCGTCGCCGGCACGACCAGGCAGCTTGCAGCGCGTCCGATCCGGGAGCTGGTGACTGCGCTCAGCGGACTCGCCGCCGACTCTGAGGTGCTCGCGAATCTGCAGGAGCGCACCGCGATCCTCGCCCAGCTGCGTGACCTCGCCCTCGACCCCCTGCTGATGGACCTCTCGCAGCGCCACGTGCCTGAAGCCGCCGTCGCCGCCGAGCTGGAGCTCGCCTGGTGGCAGTCGGTGCTCGAGTCGATGCTCGGCAGCGACAAGGCCCTGCTGAACGCGAACACGCACGTGCTCGACCGTCTGGAGTCCGACTTCCGCCTCGTCGACGAGGCTCACGCGGGAGCTTCTGGCGCCCAGCTGGCCTGGCTGCTCGCCGAGACGTGGAAGATCGGCGTCGTCGACTGGCCGGAGGAGGCCGAGACGCTCAAGCGCGTCCTCCGCTCCGAGCGTGCAACGCCTGCCGCGCTCAACGACGCGGCTCCTCACCTGTCGCGCGTGCTCGCCCCGGTCTGGCTCTCCTCACCGTACGAGGTCGCCGAGATCACCGACCGCATCGCCTTCGACACGGTCTTGCTGGTGGATGCCGGTGCGACGACGTTCGCAGAGAACCTCGGCGCGATCCGCCGCGGCAAGCAGCTGGTCGCATTCGGCGACCCGGTGACGCAGTCGCCTGCCCCGTTCACGACTGGCATCAGCGAGGCCGCCCTGGCCGACCAGACGCCCTCCGTCGACGGCGAGGACGAGGCATCCGAGAGCCGCAGCGCCGTCGATGCCCTGCACGCAGACTCGGCGCTCGCCCGCCTCGGCGAACTGCTGCCGACGCTCACCCTCACCCGCAGCTATCGCGCGGGCGGCGAAGACCTCGCCGAGCTGGTGAACCGGCGCTTCTACGCCGGGCGCATCGACTCCCTGCCCTGGGCCGGGAGCTTCCTCGGCCACGGCAGCCTCGCCCTGCACTACGTCGCGGGCGGCAACGGCATGCCGGATGCCGACACCGGCGCCGTCGAGAGCGTCGACGCCGAGGTGGCGGAGGTCGTGGCCCTCGTGCTCGATCACGCCGTCAACCGGCCCAAGGAATCGCTCATGGTGATCACCGCGAGCAACCGTCACGCGGTGCGCGTGCACCAGGCCGTGCTCGCCGCATTCGCCAAGCGCACCGACCTCAGCGACTTCATCCTGCGCGACCGTACAGAGCCGTTCACCGTGCTCACGCTCGAGCAGTCGGTGGCGCAGAGCCGCGACCGCGTCATCTTCTCGATCGGCTACGGTCGAACGCCGCACGGCCGGCTGCTCTCCAACTTCGGTGCACTCGGGGAGCCGGGAGGCGACCGCCTGCTCGCCGTCGGCATGACGCGCGCCCGGCGTGCGATGGACATCGTCTCCTGCTTCCGCCCCGAGGACATCGACGAGGATCGGCAGCGCCATGGCATCCTGGCCCTCGCCCAGATCCTCAGCCAGACCGAGGCGCGCGAGGCAGAGGAACACCTGCCGGACGACAGCGAGCCCATGCTGCTCGACCTCGCATCGCGGTTGACGAAGATGGGCATCCGCGTCGAGCTCGGGCACCGAGACAAGCTCGCGCTGGCCGCCTCGCACGGCGGGCGTGCGCTCGTCGTCGAGACCGATGGGGCCGTCGGCTCCTCGAGCCTGCGCGAGTCGCTGCGCCTGCGCCCTGAGGTGCTGCGGCGTCTCGGCTGGCACTACCTGCGCGTGCACAGCTTCGAGTTGTTCAGCGACCCGGATGCCGTGGCCCTCCGCGTCGCGGCCGTGCTGGACTTCCGCCCGGCTGCCTGACCGCTTCCCGCTCGCGCTCCGGCGTGTGTTGGGGCTTCGGGGGCTGCCTCGTTCCTCGGCTGCTCCCTCGAGCCAGCGCAGCGACGAAGGAGCAGCGGCGCACGCGAAGCCCTGAGCGTCTCACCCGATCTGGCGGCCCGCGGCGACGGAGCTTCCGGTGCGAGGGGGCGCGTAGGCTTGGACGCGATGAGTGACAAGCGTGATGAGGGCCGGGGTGCCGCGGATTCCGCGGCCCGCCAGTGGGTCGAACGAGTACCGGGATCCAGCCGCCGGGCGCGGCTGACGCCCGTCGCGGGCACCGACACCAGCCCGGAGCCGCCGATCACGCGCAACGACCCGATCCTGGACGCTCGCCCATCGGCCGATGGCGGAGCACCGGCATCCGGAACACCTGCCGCCTCAGGCCCCAACGACGAACGCCTGCGCCGGGACGTCCCACCGCACTGGTAAGCCGCCGCCGACAGAAACGCGCCGACCGCCTGACGGCGATCGGCGCGGTCGTGTGTTGGATGCGCTACTTGTGGTGCTTGCCCTCGCTGGCGACGAGCGCGTCGCGGATCTCGGTGAGCAGGTCGAGTTCGGTGACCGGCGCGCTCTCGTCCTCGATGCCTGCCTTGCGCTTGGCCTCCTGCATCTCCTTCATCTTGTTGATGGGGAGGACGAAGACGAAGTAGACGACGGCGGCGACGATTAGGAAGGTGATGACCGAGGCGAGGATCGCGCCGAACTTGATCGCGGCCCCGCCGGGCAGCTCAAGGATCAGGGCGCCGGCCAGGTCCTCGGCGTTGAAGAGTGCGCCGATGATCGGGTTGAAGAGGTTCTCGACGATCGAGTTGACGACCGCGGTGAATGCGGCACCGATGACGACGGCCACGGCCAGGTCGATGACGTTGCCGCGCATGATGAATTCGCGGAATCCCTTGAGCATGGTCGTTTCCTTTCGCGAAGGCGATTGGCCTACTTGGGTGTCGGTGATGCGCCGCTCTTCGATGCGGTTGACGCACCTGAAACGCTAGCGGACGAGGTCGTCGATGCCGGGGACGCCTTGCCGGAGTCGGACGATCCGCCCGAGGATGCCGTGCTCGAGCTGGCACCGGAGCCGGGGGCCGCCGGCAGCGAGCTTCCGCCCGAGCGGGAGTCGGTGCGGTAGAAGCCGCTGCCGTTGAAGGTGACGCCGATGCTGTTGAACACCTTGCGCAGCTTGCCGCCGCAGATGTCGCACACGCTCAGCGAGTCGTCGGTGAATGCCTGGTGGATGTCGAAGGCGTTGTCACACTCGGTGCAACGGTAGGAATAGGTGGGCACTGAGTCTCCGTGCGTCTCTGTGTCGCGCAGCCGCGCAACGTCGGGCCCCGCCGCAATCGCGGCGAGACAGCTACATATTAAGGATGCTAGAAGGTGAGGATGCGGGTGGGGGTGACGACTCCGTTGACCGGCTGATCGTGCACCTCGCGCGGAACCTCGTCAACGAATTCGCTGTCGAAGATCACCGCATACACCGGAGGACAATTCTCCATCGAACCGAGCGTCTTGTCGAAATAGCCCCGGCCCCAGCCCATGCGCATCCCGCTCTCGTCCACGGATGCCGCAGGAACGATGATCAGGTCGACGTCGTTGATCGCGATCGGGCCGAGAAGCTCACCGACCGCCTCCGGCATACCGTGGAGCCCCTCGGTCTCCACGCTCTCCTCGCCGACCGTCCAGTCGAGCAGGCCGTCATCCCGTGAGATCGGGAAGAGCACGCGAAGGCCCTGCGCCTCTGCCCAGTTGATGAACGGCCGGGTGTTCGGCTCCATCGGGGTGGAGAGGAAGCACGCGATGGACCGTGCCGCGAGATCGAGTGTGACGGCCTCGAGATTCTGTGTGAGACCGATCGTGGCGATATCGCGCTCGTGCTGAGAGAGATTCTGGCGACGCTCGCGGAGTTCGGCGCGCAGTGCGCGCTTCGCCAGCGTGGGATCGGGAGACATGGCCCCATCTTAGGCGTTCTGCCTCCTGCGGAGCCGGAGTCGCTCACATCAGGCGGGGCGTTGCCCGGCCCGCTCGTGCGTGTGAGTAACCTAGGGTCATGAAAGCTCGCGCCACGAAGGCCGTCATTCCCGCGGCAGGTCTCGGAACCCGATTCCTGCCTGCAACCAAGGCGATGCCCAAGGAGATGCTGCCCGTCGTCGACAAGCCGGCGATCCAGTACGTCGTGGAGGAGGCCGTCGGCGCCGGGCTCCACGACGTCCTCATGATCACCGGCCGCAACAAGAACGCGCTCGAGAACCACTTCGACCGGGTGACGGAGCTGGAGGCCACGCTCGAGAAGAAGGGTGACCTCACCCGCCTCGAGAAGGTTCTCGAGTCAACGGAGCTCGCCGACATGCACTACGTGCGTCAGGGTGACCCGCTCGGCCTCGGCCACGCGGTGCTGCGCGCGCGGATGCACGTCGGAAATGCCCCGTTCGCGGTGCTCCTCGGTGACGACATCATCGATGACCGCGATGTGCTTCTCTCGCGCATGCTCGACGAGCAGCAGGCACGCGATGCGACCATCGTGGCACTGCTCGAGGTCGACCCTGACTCCATCCACATGTACGGCGCCGCCGCGATCGAGCCCACCGACAGCCCGGATGTCGTGCGCATCACCGGCCTGGTCGAGAAGCCGAGCCGCGAGGAGGCGCCGTCCAACTACGCGATCATCGGCCGCTACGTGCTGAAGCCCGAGATCTTCGACGTGCTTGAGAACACGCCTCCGGGCAAGGGCGGCGAGATCCAGCTGACCGACGCCCTCGAGGTGCTTGCGGCGGATGCCGAGAACACCGGCGGCGTCTACGGCGTCGTGTTCCGCGGCCGCCGCTACGACACGGGCGACCGTCTCGACTACATCAAGGCCATCGTGCAGCTCGCCGTCGCCCGGGGTGACCTGGGCCCGGACCTCCGCGTGTGGCTCAAGCAGTTCGTCGGCGAACTGGACTAACGATCGTGCTGCCCACGCTGCGCGACGGCGCGGTCACGTTGCGCCCGATCCGGGTGCGCGACGCGCGGGCGTTGGAACGGCTGCTGCTGGAGAACCGGCGCTGGCTGAGCAAGTGGGAGGCGACGAGCCCGCAGGGCATCGGCTCCTTCGACATGCGCTCCGGCATCCGCAGCCTGCTCGCCAATGCGCGTGGCGGGCACGGCCTGCCGTTCGTGCTCGAGCACGACGGGGAGGTGGCCGGCCAGCTCAACGTCTCGTCGATCAGCTACGGCTCGCTCGCCTCGGCCACCCTCGGCTACTGGGTTGCAGAACGCTTCGCCGGACTCGGCATCACACCGACGGCGGTGGCGCTGGCGACCGACTACTGCTTCGCCCAGCTCGGTGTCCACCGCATGGAGATCTGCATCCGGCCGGAGAACGCGCCGAGCCTCCGGGTCGTGCAGAAGCTCGGCTTCCGCTACGAGGGGCTGCGCAGGCGCTACATCCACATCGACGGCGACTGGCGCGACCACTACTGTTTCGCGCTCGTGAGCGAGGAACTGCCTCAGGGTGTTCTGGCCCGCTGGCGGCTCGGCCTGGTTCCGGCGGATGCCGCGGCCATCCCGCCGCACGATGCGGCGCTCGCCGCGCGTCCGCTGCCGACGACACCTCGCTGAGCTCTGCTGACCCCCGCTTGCGGGGCGAATCGCCGAAAGCGGAGGCACAAACTGCATAAAGCCGACAAATCATCGGGGACACGCCCACAGGAAGTCGCGTCGCTTGCCGCGTTCGCCCTAACTTAGAGACTATGGGTGCAGACGCGCTGGGTGGTGGAGTGCTGGTGGCCGCGGCTGCCGTGCTCTGGCTTGCGTACCTGCTCCCGACCTGGCTGCACCGTCGACAGTACGTCACCAGCGAACGCAATGCGGTGCGGCTGCAGCAGACCCTCCGCGTGCTCGCCGAAACGGCCGAGGCTCCGCGCGAGATCGTCGTCGAGGCCACCGCCCGCGACGCCGTGGCCCAGTCCAAGGTGCTGCGCGAGCGCGAGAACGCCGCCCGTGAGCTGGTCAAGGCCGAGGCCGCGGCCGCAGCACAGACCCGTCGCGCCGAGGACGCGCTGCGCATCGAGAAGCTGCGAGCCGACGCCGCCCGCGCCGCCGCGAACCCCGTACTGATCGCCCGGGCGAAGCTCCGTTCGCTCCGCCGCGCACGCGCGGCCACCGCGCTCGTCCTGCTCGCTTCGCTTGTCGCCATTCTCGCCGGCGGCATCACGGCCGCCGTCTCCGGCTCGTTGGCGTTGCTGGCGATCGGTGCCGTCACCGGCGTCGCCGCGTTCGTGACGCTCGGCTCCCTGGCCAAGGCCGGCCGCAACGCGGCCAGGGTCGCACGCGCAGCCTCCGCCGCACCGGCAGCCCCCGCGCGGTTCACGCCGGTCGAGTTCGCGCCGCGCGCCACCGCTCCGCAGGGCTGGACACCGCGGCCCCTGCCGAAGCCCGCCTACCTCGAGCGCGGCTCCGTCGCGGCGGCGGCCAGGGCCTCCGTCGATGCGGCAGCCGAGCTGCGCCGCGTCGCGGCCCGCGCCGCCCTCCTCGAGCGTGCCGCAGCGCTCGATGCCGCCAGCGAGGCCGTTTCGCCCGCCGCGACAGTGACCCCGATCGCCCGCCCTGCCGCTCCTGCCGCGCCGAGCAAGTTCGCCAGCATGGGCGTGCTGAGCGATGCGGGCATGGCCGACACCGCGCCCGGAATGGGCGACCTCGACGCCGTTCTGCGCCGTCGTCGCGCCGCGGGCTGACGGCACTCATGAGCGGCACCCCCGAAGCGGGCGGTGACCCGGCATGCTGGTTGGCCGCCGTCTGCCCCGACTGCGGGCGCTACGTGGAGGATCGCCGTGCGCGGCTGTGTCCGCGATGCGGCGCCGAGCTGCCGCCGGCCGAGGACGGTAACGCTGCTCGCATGGCCCTCGCCAAGCGCGGGGTGCAGGCGTATGGTCAGAGCACAGCCGGATGCGGCAGCCTGCGGCATCCGGACCCCAACTGCGAGGTGAGCGATGAGCGAGAAGACCACATACACCGCCGTGCTGTTCGGGCCGGGCATGATCGGCCACGGCGACGAGATGCAGCTCGAATACGTCAACGGCGCCTACCAGCCGGAGATCGTCATCAGCTACGACGAGCCGGGCGGCACGATCACCCGCACGTGGCGTTTGGGGCACGAGACCGAGGAACCGGTGCCGTATCGATTCGTCAGCGAACAGGATGCAGGCGCGGAGGCGCACATCACGAATTGAGTTGCGTGTCGTGTGTCTTTCGAGGGTCGAGAGCGGTGCTATCGTAGAAACCGCACGGGCCCTTGGCGCAGTTGGTAGCGCGCCTCGTTCGCATCGAGGAGGTCAGGAGTTCGAATCTCCTAGGGTCCACGCACAAGGAAAGCCCCGGTCATCGACCGGGGCTTTTCTGCTTCCTGAGACGCCTTCGCCGCGTCTAGCCCTCCGGCCCGTCGAAGACGGATCGAGCGTCCAGGATCGCCCGGTGGTTGTCGGCCGCCCAGCCGACGAGGCTGAGCACCGGCTCGGAGAGTGAGCGGCCAAGCGGCGTGGCGGTGTATTCGACGCGAGGCGGGATCTCGGCAAAGCTCTGCCGTGACACCAAGCCGTCGCGCTCCAGGCTGCGGAGCGTCTGAGTGAGCATGCGGTGCGAGATGCCGTCGACGGCGCGCTGCAGCTCGGTGAAGCGGCGTGGCCCGTCGTGCAGCACGCCGATGACCAGGAGGCTCCACTTGTCGCCGACGCGGGAGAGCACCTCGCGGATCACGGCACTGGCTGGATTGTCCGTGCTGCACGTCGCGGCCCCGTCGGTATCGCCATGGGGGATCGCCCCGGAGTCGATCGTGCGTGCCTGGGCGGAGCTGTTCATGGTTTCCCCTTCCAATGCGCACCTCCAGGTGCGTGACGAACCGAGAAGTGCGGGTGGCCTCAGGGAATATGCTAACAGACCGTGCGTTACGCACTATCTGGAACTATTAGCCATTTCTTTGGAGAACTCATGATCATCGCCCTCTGGATCGTCACCGCCCTTCTCGCTGCACTCTTCGTCATGGCCGGGTCAATGAAGGCCGTCACCCCGTATGGCACCGTGCGCGAGAAGATGGCGTGGGTGGAGTCTGTGAACCCTCCGCAGCTGAAGACGATCGGCATCCTCGAGGTGCTCGGCGCGCTCGGTCTGGTGCTGCCCGCCGCGACGGGGATCGCCCCATGGCTCACGCCGATCGCCGCGTTCGGCCTGTTCGTGATGATGGTCGTCGCAGTTGCTCTGCACGTGCGCCGCAAGGAGTCCGCGACCCCGAGCATCGTGCTGGGTATCATCGCCCTCGTGGTCGGTATCGGTTGGCTGGTGTTCGCCTAGGACGATGTGGCCGCGGCCGCCGGGATCCGAACGATGGCGCGCAAGCCGCCGTCGGGGCGAGGCTCGAGCTCGAGCGTGCCACGGAAACGGTCGACGATTGCGGAGACGATCGAGAGCCCGAGGCCGTGACCGCGCGTCGATGATCCCGCCGTGCGGCCAGCGGCCCTGGCGAACGGCTCCGACAGCCCGGCGAGCATGCCCTCGTCGAGCACGACGCCGCTGTTGCTGATCTCGAACTCCGCCGCGCCGGCCGCGTCGGTGCCCGTCCGCACCGTGACGACACCGTCGTCGATATTGTGACGCACGGCGTTCTGCACGAGATTCGTCAGGAGCTGGCGCAACAGCACGGGTTCGACCTCGACGGTCGCCGCATCGAGCTGCGCCTCGACACGCACACCGTGCGCCACAGCCTCGGCACGGCAGGCACTGACGACCTCGGATGCCGCCGCGGCCAGATCGATCAGCTCCGGCCGCGCGGTGGACGACTGGATCTTGGCCAGGTCGAGCAGTGCCTCGACCGTCTCGATGCTCCGCTCGTTCATGATGCGCAGCCGGTCGAAGACGGCGCGCGCCTCCTCGTCGTGATCCTGAGCGATCGCGACATCCAGCATCGCCCGGCTCGTGGCCAGCGGCGTGCGCAGCTCGTGCGATGCGTTCAGCGCGAAGCGTTTGGATGCCGCGAAGGAGCGTTCGAGCTGGGCGAGCATCTCGTCGAAGTTCGTCGCCAGCTCCGAGATCTCATCGCGCGGCCCTGTGAGGTGGATCCGCTGCTGCAGGTCGCCGTTGGCCGCCTTGCGCGCCGCGCCGTTGATGTACTGCAGGGGGCGGAGCATCCGCCCAGCCACGGCCCACCCGACGGCGATGCCGGCGACAGCCAGCACGAGCAGCACGATCACCGAGACGCCAAGCAGCACG
This sequence comes from Microterricola gilva, assembly GCF_004217495.1. Lineage (NCBI taxonomy): Bacteria > Bacillati > Actinomycetota > Actinomycetes > Micrococcales > Microbacteriaceae > Microterricola > Microterricola gilva. The sequence continues at coordinate 2,616,022 of NZ_SHLC01000001.1, read as the reverse complement.
TTGAGCATCTGATCGGTCGAGTTGATGAGCAGTTCGGCCGGAACGGTGCTGGCGGCGGGAGATGAGCCTTCGCTCGGACTCGGCAGGGGAGACGGCGCGACGGGATCCAGCGTGGCGGCCGGCACCGAGGCGGCCGGCACGAGGTCGTACGTCGGCACGAAACGCATGAACGCGTAGATGATGCTGAGCAGCACAATGCCGGCGCCGGTGAGCAGCGCGGAGTAGGTGAGCGCCAGACGTGCCCGCACCGTCATCCGGTAGCGGTGGCCGCCAACGACGGGCTCAGTCATTGTCGGACTCCTCGGTGATGGCGTAGCCGACGCCCGCGACGGTGCTGATGATCGAGGGGTCACCGAGCTTGCGGCGGAGGTTGCTGATCGTGACCTTCACCGAGTTGGTGAAGGGGTTGGCGTTCTCGTCCCACGCCTTCTCCAGGATCGTCTCGGCGCTGACCACGCCACCCTGCGCCTGGAGCAGCAGCTCGAGCACGGCGAACTCCTTGCGGGCCAGCGTGACGAAGCGCCCGCCGACCGTGACCTCGCGCCGGAAGGGGTCGAGGCGGACGCCGCGACGCTCCAACACGGGCGGCAGCGAGGTGAAGCTGCGCCGGTTGAGCGCGCGCAGCCTGGCGATGAGCTCGGGAAACTCGAACGGCTTGCTCAGGTAGTCGTCGGCACCGAGCTCCAGGCCGCCCACCCGGTCGTCGAGCGAGCCGGCGGCCGTCAGCATCAGGATGGCCGGGCTCTCGGGGTCGGCCGCCAGCGTGCGGCAGACGTCATCGCCGTGGGTGCCGGGAATGTCGCGATCGAGCAGCACGACGTCGTAGTCGTTGATCGCGGCTGCTTCGAGCGCCGCGTCGCCGTCACCGACGATATCGGCCGCGATCGCGTCCATCGCCAACCGGGTGCGGATGGCATCGGCGAGGAACTCCTCGTCTTCTACGATCAGCACTCTCACGGTCATCTCCCTACTCGAGCGCGCCTGGCGGTCTGCTCCTCCTGAAGTCAAGCAGACGAGAGCTAACGAAAAGGTAAGCCGGGGCCTTTACCTCCTCGCAACCGCACGCCGGGTGGAATGACTTCGGCGCGGTCGGACGACCGCGTCGTACCGACGAAAGCGATGAACATGACCACCTCCTCTCCCGCCCGCCCCCGTCGCCGCACCGCGGTGGCCACCCTGGCCGCGGCCGCAGGCGCGGTCCTCCTGCTCGGCCTGACCGCCTGTGCGCCGGCTGCAGACAGCGGTGCCGAGCTGAAGACAGACGACTATGAGACGTCGGTCGTCGATTGGCGGCAGAAGTTCGATGACTGCATGCTGGATGCCGGCTTCGACCTGAACCAGGAGAACGCCGACGGCAGCCCCACAAACACGATTGACACCTCCCAGTTCGACATGGCCGAATTCGACAAGGCCTACGCCGCGTGCACCGAGAAGGTCGGCGAGCCCCCCGTCGACGAGAGCCTGCCCACCGAGGAGGAGCTCTTCGACTCCCAGCTGGCCTTCGCCACCTGCATGCGCGAGTTCGGCTACGACTACCCGGACCCCGTCAAGGGCAACGGCGGCATGACTCCGGCCCTCGGACCAGAGGTGAACCCGGACGACATCGACGCTTGCTCGGCGAAGGCCGAGCAGGCGGGCGCAGAATGACCGCGCCGAGCCTCGCCGCGCCCCGCCGCGCCCGACGTGGATGGCTGATCGTCGGCGCCGGCGTGGCTGTGCTCGCCGTCGTCGCGACAGTTGTCGTGCTGCTGCAGCCCCCGAGGGAGGCGGTGGCCGGGCCGAAGGCCGTGAACGTCGAGACGGCCGTGGTCACGCGCGGCGACCTGACGGAGGGCTTCCGTGCCCAGGGCACGCTGGCCTATGCGGCGCCGCGCGAGATCGGAACGGCGCTGCCCGGCGTCGTCACCGGATTCCCGGCATCCGGCAGCATCGTCGGAGCCGGCCAGGAACTGTTTCGCATCGATGACCAACCCGTCGTGCTCCTGCACGGCGATCTGCCCGCGTGGCGTGCGTTCTCGCTGGGGATGACGGACGGCGCCGATGTCCTGCAGCTGGAGCGCAACCTCGCAGCGCTTGGCTTCTTCGATCGGGAACCCGATGAGGAATTCGCGGGCAGCACCGAGCGGGCAGTGAAGAACTGGCAGGAATCGCTGGGTCTCGAGGAGACCGGGGCGATCGAGCTCGGCCGCGTCGTGTTCGCGCAGGGCGATGTGCGCATCCAGGCGCCGAAGGCGGCGATCGGCGATGCCGGCAGCGCGGCGGTCGTCTCGGTCACCGGCGCGAACAAGGAGGTGCTGGCGTTCGTCGACACCGCGCAGCAGGGGCTCGTGGCGGTTGGCACAAAGCTGACGGTCACGCTCCCGGGCGGGGTGCAGGCCGGTGGAACGGTCGTCTCCGTCGGCGCCCCCGTCGAGCGTGACGGCGGCAACGGCAAGACGATGAAGGTGCCAGTCACCGTCACTCTCGACGACGCCGCGGCCACCGCGAATCTTGACAACGTCTCGGTGACGATCTTCCTCACCCAGGTCAAGGCAAGCGACGTGCTCCTCGTTCCCGTTGTGGCGTTGCTGGCCCGGCCCGGTGGCGGGTTCGCCGTCGAGGTCGTGGCGGACGATTCGGCGAAGACGGGTGCACACTCGAGCATCGTCCCCGTCGAGCTCGGCGCTTTCGCCGACGGCTTCGTCGCCGTCACGGGCGGAAAGCTGGCCGAAGGCGACACGGTGGTGGTGGCGAAATGACACGCCCCATCGTTGAGCTGAACGGCGTCACCCGCTCCTACGGCTCGCCGCCCACCGTGGCCCTGAACGGAGTCGACCTGCGCATTGATGAGGGAGAGATGGTGGCGATCGTGGGGCCGAGCGGCTCCGGTAAGTCCACGATGCTCAACATCATCGGCTCCCTCGACCGCGCGAGTTCCGGTTCCGCGGCGATCGCCGGCCATGACATCGCCGGGCTCAGCGACGCGGCACTGTCCGCACTCCGTGCGCACACGATCGGCTTCGTCTTCCAGCAGTTCCACCTCGCGGACGGCGTGAGCGCGCTCGATAACGTCGCGACCGGCTTGCTGTACACGGGAACGCCGCCGAGGGAACGCCGCCGTCTGGCCGCCATCGCCCTGGAACGCGTCGGCCTCGGCGACCGTCTGCTGCACGACCCGCGTCAGCTCTCCGGCGGTGAGCGGCAGCGGGTCGCGATCGCCCGCGCCGTCGTTGGTGAACCGCGGCTGCTCCTCGCCGACGAGCCGACCGGAAGCCTCGACACCCGCTCCGGTGCGGGCGTGATGGAGATCCTGGGCGAGCTCAACCGCTCCGGCACCACCGTCGTCGTGATCACCCACGACCAATCCCTGGCCGAGCGGATGCCGCGCCGCGTGCGCATCCGCGACGGTGAGATCGTGGCCGACGAGCGCGGGGTCGCGGCATGAGTCTCAGCTCCCGCTCCCGTCTGCGGGCCGGCGATCTATTCGCACTCGGCTTCCACGGCCTGCGCGCCCGCCCGATGCGCGCCATCCTCTCGTCGCTCGGTATCGCAATCGGCATCGCCGCGATGATCTCCGTGATCGGCATCTCGACGTCCAGCCAGGCGCTGATCGCGGGCAAGCTCTCCGCGCTCGGCACGAACGTGCTCACGGTCACGGCCGGAACCGATCTGCTCGGCGAGGACGCGCCGCTGCCGGCCGGCTCCCTCGCCGCCATCCGGCGCATTGACGGCGTGCAGCATGTCGGCTCGACGGCAATGCTCAAGGACGTCACCGTGTTCCGCAATGCCGAGATCGAGAAGACCCGCACGGGCGGGTTGAGCGTCGTCGCCGCCGATCTGGGGCTGCTCGAGGCGTCAGGTGCCACGCTGCTGAGCGGAACCTGGTTGAACGAGGCGACGGCCCAGTTTCCCACCACTGTGCTCGGTCGCACGAGCGCCGAACGGCTCGGCATCCAGAAAGCGGGAGGTCAGGTCTGGCTGGGCGGGCAGGCGTTCACGGTCGTCGGGATCCTCGACTCCTCTCCGCTCGCGCCGGAACTGGACGCGATGGCGCTGATCGGCGAGCCGATCGCCACGACCCTCTTCGGCTACGCAGGCAGCCCGACCAGAATCTACGAGCGCTCCGATGAGGGCCGCGTCGCCGCCGTACGGAAGCTGCTGCCACCGACGATCAGCCCCGAGTCGCCGAGCGAGGTGACGGTGAGCCGGCCGTCAGACGTCCTCGCAGCGAAGAACACCGTCGACCAGGCCTTCACCGGGCTGCTCGTCGGCGTCGGGTCCATCGCGCTCCTCGTCGGCGGCATCGGGGTGGCCAACACCATGGTCATCTCGGTGCTTGAGCGGCGCCGCGAGATCGGCCTGCGCCGGTCCCTCGGCGCCACCCGCAGGCACATCCGGCTGCAGTTCCTGTTCGAGGCGATGCTGCTGGCGGCGTACGGCGGTCTCGCCGGAACCGCGCTCGGCTGGCTGATCACGGCGGTCACGGCCCGTTCCAACGGCTGGGTGCTCGCCATCCCGCCCGAGGTGCTCGTGGCGGGAGTGGCGGTGACCGTCGCCGTCGGGGCCGTGGCCGGCGTGCTTCCGGCGGTGCGGGCGGCCAAGACCTCGCCGACCGCTGCCCTCAGCAGCTAGTCCGAGCCGCTAGCTGAGCTGCTGGCCTCAGCGGGAGGTCAGCAGCTCGCGCGCAGTGGCGGCATCCGTGAGCGGATCCAGCCGCACCTCGTGCACGATCGCACCGTCGAGGGTGCGCATCGTGAACACGAGCTCCTTGGATGACGCGTTCGCATCGATCCACGTCGCGGCCTCCTCTGAGGCGGCATCGGTGTCCGGACCGCCGCCGATGAGCTGCCCGTAGGGGAATTCGGCCGTCGGCGGCAGCCACGCGGTGCCGTGGGTGTGCCCGGACACGACGATCTGGGCACCCCACGCGACGAGCGCGTCGTTCCACGCGTCGCGGCTCATCCGGCTGAACCAGTCGTAGCCGCCGTCGTCGTAGTCGACCTCAACCTCCTCGATCCAGCGCAGCGGAATGTGACAGAACACGACACGGTAGGGGGCGTCGCGGAACTCCGGCTGCGCGGTGACCTCGCGCAGCCACTCCGCCTGCTCGGCCCGCAGCGGTTCGAACGCCACGCGTCCCTCGAAGCTCGGGTGGGCGTCCGGCTTGTCCTCACCGGTGTGCAGCACCACGCAGGCGACCGGCCCGACGCGGAAGGCGGTGAACGGGCGACCCTCCGGCGAGGCGACGAAGTCCTCCAGCTGGTATGCCCAGGTGCCGCGCACATCGTGGTTGCCCACGACGATCGCCAGCGGGCGGTCGGCGCTCACATCGAGACCGGCCGGGCTGAGGATCGTGGTCGTGAACCACGCCGGGTCCTTCCAGTCGTTGCAGAGATCGCCGTTCCAGACGAGCACGTCCACCTCGGGGGTGACGGCATCCAGCGCGCGCAGGGTGTCGTCATTCTGGTGGGTGTCGTTCCACACGGCGATGTGGGCGGTGTCGGATGCCGGGGCGAGCGTGCGCACGGTCTTCCACGCGCTCTCGTGTCGCTCACGCGGGTCGAGCACCGACTCCGTCACGGCGCGGACACGGCGCGCGGTGCCGGCCGGCCACCCGGCCACGCGCACCCGGAGCACCCGGTCGTCCTGCGGAACCATGCCGAAGGAGTCGGACGTGACGACGCCGCGCTCGCCGTCTGGCGCCTCCCACTCGAGCCAGCCGCGGCTGAGGCGGCTCACCCCCCACACGATCTCGAAGCCGTCCTCGCGGGGCGCCATCACCACGGGAGGGCTCTCCACCAGTGCTGCGGTCATTGTCGTGTCCTCATTCCCTGCGGCCGTGCCAGCTGCTGTCGTCGTCGTCGTCATAGTGTGCCATCCGGTGCGGTGGAGACAGGCACGACGACCCGCTCGGTACGGAGCGGGCTCACGCGAGTTCCAGCTCGAAGCGGAAGCGCAGCGCGTCGTCGAGCCACATGGTGAAGTTCGTGCCCCAGATGTTGTTGTGCAGGTTGACGTGCATGCCGTCTTCCGGCTCGGCAACCCTGTTCTCGAAGCGGTACAGCGCCGGCTGCCCGACGGCGACGAGCGCGGCGTCGACCGGGCGGAGCGCGAAGGAACGCTCCCCGCTGCGGGAGACCTCCGCCACCGCGTGCAGGGTGCGGTTGCCGCCCCGCACGACGCGCTGCGGGTCGACCTGGCTGCCGAGCTTGCTCAGCCGCCAGTCGCCCGGCGCAGGCAGCGGGCGGAAGCCGAGCCAGCTCGCCTCCGGCAGCCGCGAGGCGTCCTTGCCGTCGAGGTCGAGGGTGATCTGGATGGCGCCGGCGGCGGGGAAGCGGTAGCTGAGGCGGATGTCGCGGGCGCCGCCCCAGGACTCGCTCGCCGCATCGGGCAGGGCGAGCCACAGCGTGAAGACGGTGTCTCCGCCATCCTCGACCCGCTCCGCCGACACGACGTGCGGCGTGAAGACGGTGGCAGGCAGGGTCTCGGCGATGGCGAGCCCCGGCTTCCGGAAGTCGGGGACGGCCCACATCGCGGTCTCGTCCAGGTCGCGGGAGTACTCCTGCATCCAGCGGGCCTCGTCGCGCTCGTCGAAGGTCTGGTAGCTGAAGGAGGCGAGTCGGTGCTCCGGCCCTGCCCACTCGATTCCGGCGGCATCGACGAGCGACACCACGGAGCCGTCATCGCCGAAACGGACGCGGTGCGCGCCGGCGCTGTGCTCGGCGCCCAGGTCGATGGCGACGGCCTCGGTGGGGGCCTCGTCGGCGCACGCCGGAGCGGTATCGGCGATCGCGGCCAGCGCCTCGGCCGCACGCTCGGGGGAGAGGAAGGAGAGCGCACGGTCGAGGTGGGCACGCTGCTCCGCCCAGGACCGTTCGAAGGCCGAGTAGCGCAGGCCCTGCGGGCTCGGGTGCTCGCTGTAGGCCCAGGCGTAGACGTCGAACTCCGACGGGTTGATCGCCGGATCGATGACGTCGGCTGCGCGCGCCCGCTGGAAGTCGGCCTTCTCGTAGTTCACGTAGTCGGGCAGGTAGGTCTTCAGATCCTGCCCCCAGGTGTGTTCAGGAACGAGCAGGAGCCCGTCGCTGAAGCCGTCACACTCGGCGGTTCCCGGAACAAGGGTGCCGTCGGCGAGCCAGGCGGTGCGCAGCCGCAGCAGGGCGCGCAGTCGCGCGGTCTGCACCGGGTCACTGGCGACGCCGTGGATCCAGCTGTCGCCGATCTCCTCATCCAGCACGGGCAGGCTGTCCTTGTCGGCGAGCACAGCCGCAGCGAAGTCGTCGAGCGTCGACGCCACGATGCGGGCATCCGGGTACGCCTCGGCGAGCTCGGCGAACAGTTCCTCGACCATGTCTGCGGTGGGCGGGCCGAAGTTGTCGCCGGTGTGCGCGAGGTGCATGGCGTCGCTGCCGCTGGGCGCGACGGCGGCACCGTGTGCGGTCGCACCGTAGCTCTGGGCGTAGTTCACGACGACCTCGCTGCCGTCAGGCGCACGCCAGACGAAGAACTCGGGCACCTCAGGAACCGCGGAGGATCCGTTGACGCCGAGGTGCAGGTATTCGATGCCGGCGCGATCGAGGAACGGGACGAGGCCGATCGTGTGGCCGGGGACGTCCGTCATCTTCGCGGCGATCGTGTGCCGCCCGAAGCGCTCATCGAGCCGGCGCCCGATCGAGATGCCGTGCTCGACGAGGCCGGCATCCATGAGCTCGGTGTGCGTTGACATCGGCAGCGCGTGCCACTGCACGTGCCCGGCCCGGATTGCGTTCTCCAGTGAGGCCCGCTCCTCGGCGCTCCCGAGGCGGAGCGCCTCGTGGATCAGCCACGAGCCGGTCGTCCAGCGGAAGCGGGCGGGGCCGCCGCGGCGTTCCAGCTCCTCGGCGAGTGCGATCGCCCGTGGCAGGTACTCGTGCACGTATCGGTCGGTGACGTTGGCCGCGGTGTCGGTGAAGCCGAGATCGAGGTGGGTCTTGAAGACGACGTGGAGGGTGGTGATCATGCGTGCATCCAAACTGCGGTGTCGGGGGCGAGGGTGTTGTCGTGGAGGGTGGAGCTGGCCAACAGCACGCTGCCGGCCGGGAGCAGGACGGGGTCCGTGCCCATGTTGATGTAGACGCGGGTGTCCCCATTCTGGAAGGCGAGCACCTCTGGCGGCAGTCCGGGGAGCCAGCTCAGCGTTCCGGAACCGAGCCCCTGTGCGCGGCGCAGCGCGATCGCCTGCCGGTAGAGGGTGAGCGTCGACCCCTGATCGCGGTTCTGCCGATCGCGTGCGAGGCGAGCCCAGATGGGCGGCTGCGGCAGCCAGGCGGCCGCGTTCGGGCCGAAGCCGTAGCCGGGGGCGTCCGCCTCCCAGGGAATGGGGACGCGGCATCCGTCGCGTCCATACTGTTCCCCACCCGTGCGGAAGAAGGTCGGATCCTGTCTGGCCGCATCGGGAAGCTCGGTCACCTCCGGCAGCCCGAGCTCCTCACCCTGATAGATGTATGCGGAACCGGGAAGCGCCAGCGTGAGGAGAGCCAGCGCCCGTGCGCGCGGAAGGCAGTCGTCATAGCGCGGCACCCCCGTCGAACTCGGCCCGATTCCGCCGGGCCGCTGCGGGCCGGTGAGTGAGAACTGGGTCGCCTGCCGGATCGAGTCGTGGTTGGAAGCAACCCAGCTCGCGGGTGCGCCGACCGAGGAGAACACCGCGATGGTGCTGTCGATGGCGTGCTGGAGCGTCGGTGCATCCCACTCGTTGAAGAGGTCGTTGAACGCCTGATGCAGCTCGTCCGGTCGTACCCAATCGGCCCTGCGATGGAGTGGTTTGACCCAGGCCTCAGCGACGAAAACGCGCTCGCCGGGGTACTCGTCGAGCAGCCGGCGCCAGTCACGGAAGATCTCGTGCACACCGGGCTGCCCCGTGTACGGCGCGTAGTCCTCCCCGACCAGGGGGTCGAAGTCTGGCAGGCCATCGGCCTTGGCCATGCTGCTGGCCACGTCAATGCGGAAGCCATCGACTCCGCGGTCGAGCCAGAAGCGGAGGATCCGACGGAACTCGGTGCGCACCTCCTCCTTCGTCCAGTCGAAGTCGGGCTGCGAGCTGTCGAAGAGGTGCAGGTACCACTGTCCGGGTCGGCCGTCGGGTTCGGTGAGTCGTGTCCAGGCCGGTCCGCCGAAGCACGACTGCCAGTTGTTCGGCGGCTCGTTGCCGTCGATCCCACGGCCTTCGCGGAAAATGTAGCGTGCGCGGGCAGCGCTTCCGGACGGGGCGGCCAGTGCCTCCCGGAACCAGGGGTGCTCGACGCTGGAGTGGTTGGGCACGATGTCGACGATGAGGCGCATGCCGCGAGCGTGAGCCGCCGCGAGCAGCTCATCGAAGTCGGCGATGGTGCCGAACAGCGGGTCGACGTCGCAGTAGTCAGCGACGTCATAGCCGCCATCCCGCTGCGGCGAGACATAGAAGGGGGAGAGCCAGAGCGCGTCGACGCCGAGTTCCTGGAGCGCGTCGAGACGAGCGGTGATGCCGGGCAGATCGCCGATGCCGTCGCCGTTCTGATCGGCGAATGAGCGCGGGTAGATCTGGTAGATGACGGCACTTCGCCACCACTCCTCACCCGGATTCTGTGCTCCCGCGCGGCCGTGGATGACCGCCGGCTCGGTGCTTGTGGACATCGTGACCCCTTCGTTACGTCGAGCTGCAGAATTTCTGTTTGCGCAAACATAATTCTGTCCTATACTTCGATGGGAACGCAAACATTCTGAAGAAGGAAACGTAGCGAATGACGAAGTTGTCGAACGCCAGAGGCGGAACGGGGGATCAGCGATGATCACCGATGTTCCGTCCTCGCGTGCAAACAAGCCGGTTACCGGCTCCACTGTTGCAATGCTGTCGGTCAAGGGCCGGACGCGTCGCAAGCTCAACTGGTCCGGCTGGTGGTTCGTCGGCCCGTTCATGCTGCTCTTCGCCGTGGTCTTCCTCGCGCCGCTGGTCTACGCAATCTACCTCAGCCTGTTCCGCGAGACGCTGGTCGGGGGCAACTCCTTCGTCGGCTTCGAGAACTACGCGAAGGCGATGGTCGACCCGAAGTTCTGGGACGCCATGCTCCGCGTCACGATCTTCCTGCTGGTGCAGGTGCCGATCATGCTCGGGCTCGCGCTGTTCGCGGCGCTCGCCCTCGACAGTGCCCGCCTGCGCTGGGTGCCGTTCTACCGGCTCTCGATCTTCCTGCCCTACGCGGTGCCCGGCGTCGTCGCCGTGATGATCTGGGGCTATATGTACGGCTCGCAATTCGGACTCGTCGCCGACATCAACCGCTTCTTCGGTGTCGATCTGCCATCGCCGCTCGCGGAGAACCTCATCATGGCGTCGATCGGCAACATCGTCACGTGGGAGTTCGTCGGCTACAACATGCTCATCTTCTTCTCCGCCCTCAAGGCCGTTCCCCAGGAACTGTACGAGGCCGCTGAGATCGACGGTGCCGGCGCGTTCCGCACGATCTTCTCGATCAAGCTGCCGTCGATCCGCGGCGCCATGATCATCGCGACGATCTTCTCCGTCATCGGCAGCTTCCAGCTATTCAACGAGCCGTCGATTCTGCAGACCATCGCACCGAACTCGATCACCTCGTACTTCACCCCGAACCTGTACGCGTTCAACCTGTCGTTCGCCGGCTCGCAGTTCAACTACGCCGCGGCGATCGCGATCGTCTCGGGAATCATCACCATGGTGGTCGCCTACCTCGTTCAGCTCGGCGGCGAAAAGAAGGAGGCGAAGGCATGAGCGCCATCGAACCGGCCGTCCGATCGGGCAATGCGCCGAGCAAGCTGGCCAGCGGACAGATTCAGGCGCGCCGTCGCCCCGCGAAGGCTCAGCCAACGCCGCGGCACAAGCGTGCGTCGATCACCCTCGGCATCCTCATGACCGCGATGATGCTCTACTGCCTCGTTCCGCTGTGGTGGCTCGTGGTGAACTCGACCAAGACGATGGACTCGCTCTACGACTCCTTCGCCTTCTGGTTCAGCGGGGAGTTCGCACTCTTCGACAACATCGTCGAGACCTTCACCTACGCGGACGGCATCTTCCTGCGCTGGCTCGGCAACACGGTGCTCTACGTGGTCGTCGGCGCCGGCGGTGCCACGCTGCTGGCGACGCTGGCAGGCTACGGGCTGGCGAAGTACAACTTCCCAGGGCGCAAGGCGGTGTTCGCCATCATCCTCGGAGCGTTGGCGATCCCCGGCTCGGTGCTCGCCGTGCCACAGTTCCTGCTCTTCAGCGGCCTCGGCCTCACGAACACGCCGTGGTCGGTGATCATCCCGTCGATGGTGAGCGCCTTCGGCCTCTACCTGGTCTGGGTCTACGCACAGGAGGCGATTCCCGATGAGCTGCTCGAGGCCGCCCGCCTCGACGGCGCAGGGGAGATCCGCATCTTCTTCGTCATCTCGCTGCGCCAGCTCGCGCCCGCGCTGATCACGGTGCTGATGTTCACGGTCGTTGCGACCTGGAACAACTACTTCCTGCCGCTGATCATGCTGAGCGACGAACGCTGGTACCCGCTCCCCGTCGGTCTCGCCCAGTGGGCGGCACAGGCGAGCGGCGTCGGCACCGACCCCATCCCGAACCTCGTCATCACGGGTTCGCTACTCACAGTCATTCCGATCTCGGCCGCTTTCCTCTACCTGCAGCGTTACTGGCAGTCGGGATTGACCGCCGGGAGCGTGAAGTAGGCCGGTTCGCCCGGCGACAAGACCCCAACAACACCAAGCGAAGGGAATCACAATGGAAACAACCACAACACGCCGGTGGGCGCGACTCGGTGCCGTCGTCGGCGCCGGTGCACTCCTCGTCGGCGCACTCTCCGGCTGCAGCGCTGCAGCCACGGGTGGGGACAAGCCCGTCACCGAGGACGTCACGCTCACGTGGTGGACCTGGAGCGACAGCACCCAGGTGCTCGCTGACGAGATCACGAAGGCCAACCCGAACATCACCTTCGACGTCGTCAAGCTGGAGAACCCGGACGCGGTCGTCACCAAGCTGCAGAACGCCGTCAAGGCGGGCAAGGGTGCCCCCGACCTCGTTCCCGTCGAGTACCAGACGCTGCCCCAGCTCACCCTGGGTGACGCGCTGGCCGACGTGAGCGAGTACGGCCTCGGCGACTACGAGGACGCCTTCACCGCGTCGACGTGGAACGCCGTGAACGTGCAGGGCAAGCTCGTCGCCCTGCCGATGGACTCCGGCCCCATGGTCATGATCTACAACAAGGACCTCTACGCCAACGCCGGCGTTGCCGAGGCTCCCAAGACCTGGGATCAGTTCGCCGACGCCAGCGCGAAGATCCACGCATTCGACCCGGAGGCCTACATCGCAAACAGCGGCGACGCGGGCTTCTTCACCAGCATGATCTGGGCCTCGGGCGGACAGCCGTTCCAGACCGAGGGCGAGAACGTCACGATCAACCTGCAGGATGAGGGCACGAAGAAGTTCGCCACCTACTGGGGCGACCGTCTGAACGCCGGCGAGCTCTCCGGCGTCCCGACCTGGTCGGACGAGTGGAGCAAGGCCCTGACGCAGGACAAGCTGGGCACCCTCCTGATGGGCTCCTGGATGATCAGCGGCATGAACGACTACGGCACCCTCGGCAAGTGGGCCGTTGCTCCGATCCCCTCGTGGGACGGCCAGCCGGCATCCGCCGAGAACGGTGGAAGCGCACTCGCTGTCACCGAGCAGAGCGAGAAGAAGGACGCCGCGGCGGCCGTGCTCAAGTACCTCGCCGAGGGCGAAGGCCGTGCACTGCTCAACGCCAACGGCTTCCCGTCGACGGTTGCCGACCTCACCGACCCCGAGTTCCTCGACCACCCGTTCGAGGCGTACGGTGGCCAGCCCGCCAACCAGATCGGCGCGGCATCGGCCGAGTCGGTTGTCGCCGGATGGCAGTACCTGCCCTACCAGGGCTACGCCAACAACGTCTTCACCGACTCGGTCGGCAAGGCACTCGGTTCCAACGGCGACCTGAACGAGGCTCTCGTCGAGTGGCAGGACACCCTGGTCACGTTCGGAAACGAGCAGGGCTTCAGCGTCAACAAGTAACAAACGCTCCCGACTGCGGGGTGTCTGCCGTGACGGCAGGCACCCCGCGGTCAGTAATACGACAGGACGGCGCATGCCCATCTTCTCCATCGGAGACACCGACTTCCTCCTCGACGGGGCGCCTCACCGCGTGCTCGCCGGTGCACTGCACTACTTCCGCGTGCACCCGGATCTCTGGGCGGACCGCATCCACAAGGCCCGTCTGATGGGCCTGAACACCATTGAGACCTATGTGCCGTGGAACGAGCACTCGCCCACCCGCGGCGAGTTCCGGGTGACGGCACAGCTCGACCTCGCCCGCTTCCTCGACCTCGTGCACGCAGAGGGCATGCACGCGATCGTTCGACCCGGCCCGTACATCTGTGCAGAGTGGCACGATGGGGGACTGCCTGGGTGGCTCGTCTCCGACGCGTCGATGACGATCCGTACGAACGACCCGGCCTATATGGGCGCCATCGCCGAGTACCTCGACGCGGTGTACGACATCGTTCGGCCCCGCCAGATTCAACACGGCGGTCCGGTGGTGCTCGTGCAGATCGAGAACGAGTACGGCGCATACGGCGCCGACAAGGACTACCTGCGCTCCCTCACGGCGCTCACCCGCGCACGCGGCATCGACGTTCCGCTCACCACGGTGGATCAGCCGGAAGACGCGATGCTTGAGAACGGCAGCCTGGACGAACTGCACCGCACCGGATCGTTCGGCTCGCGGGCATCCGAACGCCTGGCCACCCTCAGGCAGCACCAGAAGACCGGGCCGCTGATGTGCTCGGAATTCTGGTGCGGCTGGTTCGACAACTGGGGCGGCAAGCACCACACGACCTCGGCAGAGGACTCGGCCCGCGAACTCGACGCCCTGCTCGGCGCCGGCGCCTCGGTCAACGTCTACATGTTCCACGGCGGCACGAACTTCGGCTTCACCTCCGGCGCCGACGACAAGGGCACGTACCGACCGACGATCACCTCGTACGACTACGACGCGCCCCTGGCCGAGGACGGGACCCCGACCGAGAAGTACTGGCGCTTCCGCGAGGTCATCGCGAAGCACGCGAGCGTGCCCGACGAGCGACCGGCCGAGCGGGTGGACGCCCCCGCGTTCGACGTGCCGCTCGAACGGGCGGTGTCGCTCTGGCAGACTCCCGTGCTGCCCGGGGAGCACTTCGAGCACGTGCCGACGGCCGCGGAGCTCGGCGCTCCGCGCGGCTACTCCCACTACTCGCACCGCATCGAGGGCGGCGGCCTCCTCGTCTTCGGCGAGGTGCGCGACCGCGCCCAGGTGTTCCTCGACGGCGTCGCGCTCGGAACGGTGAGCCGGGACCTGCACGAGCGCATGCTCCCGCTGCCGGCCGACGCCTGGGGCGAACTCACGATCCTGGTCGAGCACATGGGCGGCGTGAACTACGGCAAGCGGCTCGGCGAGGCCAAGGGGCTCATCGGCCCGGTCACCCTCGACGGCGTTCCGTTGCAGGAGTGGAGCGCCGGCGCCGTCGCGCTCGATGAGCTCGACCCCATTCGCCGGGCACTGGATGCCGCGCCCCCCGTGGCCGACGGAACCGAGCTCTGCGGCCCCGTCTTCGCCGCCGGAAGCTTCGAGCTCGAGCGCGCAGCCGATCTGTTCCTCGACACGAGCGCCTGGGGCAAGGGCGTGGTGTGGGTGAACGGCTTCAACCTCGGTCGCTACTGGCGTCGCGGCCCGCAGCGCACACTGTTCGTGCCTGCGCCCGTTCTCCGCGCAGGACTCAACGAGCTCATCGTGTTCGAGACGTCGGGGGCGACCTCCGCGACGGCCAGCTTCGTGGCGCGACCGGAGCTCGGGTCGACCGAGGAGTAGCGGCACGCAGAACGAACGGGGGCGGCCAGGGCTGACAAGCTCTGGTCGCCTCTTTGTGTGGGTTCGGCGGGGCGACGGCGACGGGCCGCGAGCGCGTGGCTCGTGCCACGGTGCTGTGCCTGCTGTGCCTGCTGCGCCTGCTGTGCAGTGCCCGGGGCTACTGTTGGCGCGGGGCGGCGGTGCTGGCGCGCACCACGAGGCGAGTCGGGATGAGCAACTTCGTCGTCTCGGCGTCGCCATCGATCATGGAGACCAGCAGCGTTGTCGCGCTCCGACCCACCTCGTCGAAGTTCTGGTGCACGGTGGTGAGCGCCGGCCAGTACGCCGCGGCATCCTCGGCGTCATCGAAGCCGACAATGCTGATGTCGCCCGGCACCGACCAGCCGTGCTCGTGGAAGGCGTGCATCGCTCCGAGCGCCATCTGGTCGTTCGCCGCAAAGACGGCCGTCGGTGCAGTGGCGGACGCCACGAGCTCACGCCCGCGGGCCAGGCCGGAGGCCGCGCTCCAGTCGCCGATGATCGGAGGCAGCACAGGCAGCCCGGCCGCTTCCATCGTTGTGCGGTAGGTCTGGGCCCGACGTCGTGCCGAGAACGAGCTCTCCGGTCCGGAGAAGTGCACGATGTCGCGGTGTCCAAGAGCGATCAGGTGCTCGACGGCCAGTCGGGCGCCCTGCTCCTGATCGGTGTCGACGATGGTGTGCGGCTGCGTCGCGTCGGAGTCGACGATGACGAGCGGCAGGCCCGCGGTGAGCGTGAGCTCGTCCGGCGAGCCCACCTCCGCAGACATGATCAGGATGATGCCGTCGACGGCCTGCTCCTCGAGGCGGCCGAACGCGCCGGCGACATCGAGTTGGGTCGGGTCGGCGACGGGCAGCAGCGTCGTCGTGTAGCCGGCCTCTGAAGCGGCGACGGCGATGGCGTCAAGCGTGCGTTCGTTGCCGAGCGTCGTCAGGTTGAAGGTGACGACGCCGATGCTGCGGAAACGACCGGACTTCAGATTGCGAGCGGCGCTGTTCGGGCGATAGCCGAGGGCCTGCATCGAGGCGAGCACCCGGTCACGGGTGGCCGGCCGCACATTCGTCTGCGAGTTCGCGACGCGCGAGACCGTCTGCGCCGAGACGCCGGCGTGGATCGCGACGTCGTTGATCGACGCGCGTGCACGAGGGAGGGAGTGTGCATTCGGAGTCGAGTTCATGGTTGCGTAAACACTATCGGAGCCGGGTGCCGAAAGGAAGCCGTGCGTCACCGCGCGCCGTGCCCGCCGTCGAATGTTCCATGCCGCCATTCTCCGACAGTTGTCAATCAAAAGTTGGTATCGCCGCGCACCGAAGTCTGCTCTAATGCTTTGTCCCCTCGAGCGGTAGGCTTCGCGGGGCGGAATGAGGGAGGCCTGCATGGGCGCTGTGATCGGGAACATTGTTGTGATGAGCATCGTCACGGTGGTGTTCATGTTCGTCCTCTCGGCCTTCGCTCGGCGCATCCTGGGCGTGCGGATCGGTCTCGCCCGACTCCTGCTGGCCGGACTGGTCGGGCTGGGAGCCGAGCTCGGATTCGAGGCCCGCTTCGTCTGGGGCGTGCAGGAATACAGCCCGGCGCTGCTGCCGCTGCAGATCGGCATCGTGTTCTTCGCAGCGGTCGCCTTCCTCGTCATCGCAGAGCTGCTGGTGCCGACTGGCACCATTCCCCGACCCGATCGCTGGCTGCACGCCTTCAAGGCCTGGCGGTTGCGGACCCGCCGTTACAGCGATGTGTCCCGCATCGCGGTTCGGCATGGCCTCGTTCCGTTTCGGCTGAACACCGAACAGTCGAGCGTCGGCAGTGCCGAGCGCCGCAAACAGGCGCGGGCGCTCCGCGGGGCGCTCGAGGAGGCCGGCGGTGCCTTCGTCAAACTCGGACAGGTGCTGTCCACCCGCACCGACCTGCTCCCGGTCGAGTACCTCAGCGAACTGTCCATGCTGCAGCAGCGCGTGCCGGCGGCCGAGTGGGGCGAGGTGGCCGTGTTGCTGGAGGCCGAGCTGGGTGCTCCGGTCGAGACCGTGTTCGCCTCGTTCGACCAGACCCCGCTCGCCGCGGCATCCATCGGCCAGGTCCACCGGGCACGCCTGATCAGCGGCGAGGAGGTCGCGGTCAAGGTGCAGCGGCCTGGCATCATCCCGTCGGTTGAGCGCGACCTCGACATCACACTGCGGCTCGCCACGCAGCTGGAGCAGAGCACCCAGTGGGGGAGGGAACTCGGCGTGCGCGACCTCGCGGCCGGCTTCGCAGCGAGCCTGCGAGACGAGCTGAACTACCGCGTCGAGGCGGGCAACATGACCGCCATGGCCGTGACGCAGGCGGGGCATGCGGATGCCGCCCGCGTCGGCATCCCGGAACACTATGAGGAGTACTGCACCAGTCGTGTGCTGGTGATGGAACTCGTCGACGGCGATACCCTCAGCGATCAGCGCGCGCTGCGGGAGCACTCAGCGGAGGAGCGCCTCGAGCAAGCCCAACGGCTTCTGCGCTCGACCCTCGCCCAGATCATCGACGACGGCGTCTTCCACGCCGATCTGCACCCCGGCAACATCATCCTCCGTGCCGACGGTGAGCTCGTGCTGCTCGACTTCGGCTCGGTCGGACGGCTGGACTCCGAGCTCCGCGGGCAGATCGGCGATGTGCTGCTCGCCTTCTACCGGGGCGACGCCGGCGCGTTCACCGACGCGCTGCTCGCCTTCGTCGAGCTGCCGGACGACATCGACGAGATCGCTCTGCGCCGGCAGATCGGGGTCTTCGTCGCCACCAGGCTCGGCCCCGGCTCCTCGCTCGACGTCACCGTGTTCACCGAAATGGTGCGCATGCTGAGCGACAACCGCATCGCCGTCCCCTCCGAGCTGGCCCTGGCCTTCCGTGCCGTTGCGACCCTCGAGGGCACGCTGCGTGTGCTCAGCCCGGAGTTCGACATCCTCACCGAGGCAGGAGGATACGCGGCAGAGCGTGTTGCAGCCGGGCTCACCCCGAAGGCGATCTTCACCAGCATCAACGACGAGATCCTCTCGGTGCTGCCCATCGTGCGCCGGCTGCCTGCCCGCATCGACCGGCTGAGTGGAGCGCTGGCGGAGGGTCGACTCAGCGTGAACGTGCGGCTCCTCGCCGATCGGCGAGACCGTGCGCTGATCCGCGACCTCGTGAACCTCGTCGTGGTGACCGTGCTCGCGGCCGCATTCGGCATCATGGCGGCCATGCTGCTGATCAGCGATGCCGGCCCGCAGGTGACGGAGAGCCTCAGCCTGTTCCAGATCTTCGGCTACATGCTCGTGCTGCTCTCCGGTGTCCTCGCCCTGCGCGTGTTCTTCGACGTGTTCCGGGTGCGGGGGCGCGACTAGGACGCGGCCCGCCGTCGTCGGGGCCGCTCTCGGTAGCATGAACGCATGTCCCACCGCGCCGCCGACGACCGCTACGACCGCATGCTCTACCGCCGCACGGGGAGGTCGGGGCTGAAGCTGCCGGCTCTCTCGCTGGGGCTCTGGCAGAACTTCGGCGATGATCGGGCGCTCGATCAGCAGCGCGAGATCGTGCGCCGCGCCTTCGACCTCGGGATCACCCACTTCGATCTGGCGAACAACTACGGCCCGCCCTATGGGGCGGCCGAGCGCAATGTCGGGCGGGTGCTGGCGGAGGATCTCGCGCCATACCGCGACGAGATCGTCGTGTCGACGAAGGCGGGCTGGGACATGTGGCCGGGGCCGTACGGTGTCGGCGCCAGCCGGAAGCACCTGCTGGCGTCACTGGACCAGTCGCTGACGCGATTGGGGCTCGACAGCGTCGACATCTTCTACTCGCACCGCCCCGACCCCGGCACACCGCTCGATGAGACGGCGGCGGCCCTCGACCACGCCGTGCGCTCCGGGCGCACGCGATACATCGGGATCTCCTCCTACGACGCCGCCGCGAGTCGCGAGATGGCGGTGCTGCTGCGCGAG
Source organism: Microterricola gilva (assembly GCF_004217495.1). Classification (NCBI taxonomy): domain Bacteria; kingdom Bacillati; phylum Actinomycetota; class Actinomycetes; order Micrococcales; family Microbacteriaceae; genus Microterricola; species Microterricola gilva. The sequence continues at coordinate 2,597,190 of NZ_SHLC01000001.1, read as the reverse complement.
CTCGGCACCCCGCTCCTCATCCACCAGCCCTCCTACTCGATGCTCAACCGCTGGGTCGAGACCGATGGCCTGCTCGAGACCGCCGGCGAGGAGGGCTTCGGCGTGATCGGCTTCACGGCGCTCGCGCAGGGGCTGCTCACCGGCAAGTACCTCGGCGGCGTGCCAGACGGCTCCCGGGCGGCGACCGACGGCTCGCTGGGCGCCGACATGCTCTCCGCCGAGAATTTCGAACGGATCCGCGGTCTCGCCGCAATCGCCGCCGGGCGCGGCCAGAGCCTGGCCCAGCTCGCCCTCGCCTGGGCGCTCCGCGACGAGCGGGTCACGAGCCTCGTCATCGGCGCGAGCCGGGTGGAGCAGCTCGAGGAGAACGTGGCGGCGCTCGACCGGCTCGACTTCAGCGTGGAGGAACTCGCAGCGATCGACACCTTCGCGGGCGACGCGGGCGTCGACCTCTGGGCGGATGCGCGCCGTGGCGGCCCGCTTCCGACGCTGCACCCATGACGCGGATGCCGCCCGCTGGGCAAGGAATACCCAGAGGGGGTATGCTGTTGTGTGCAGGTGATGAATACCCCTAGGGGGTATCAAGGACCTGAGCACGAGGAGAACAGTATGAAAGCAGCACTCACACTCGGCCTGTACGGGTTGGGGCTCGTCGCGGTGTTCGGGCTGAGCTATGGCGTTGCCGGAGTGGTTGCGGAATCCTTCGCCCCGCCGGCATCCGTTCAGCACACCGAGACCCACGACGGGGCAGAGTCATGAGCGGAACCGAGCTGAGCAGCACGGAGCTCGCCGGCGCCGGGTTGGTCGACGCCAGGGACATTGAGCTCGAGATCGGCGGCATGACGTGCGCGTCGTGTGCCATGCGCATCGAGAAGAAGCTCAACAAGATCGACGGGGTCACGGCGAGCGTCAACTACGCGACCGAGAAGGCCCGGGTGAGCGCTCCAGCCGGCGTCGACGTCGCCGCCCTCATCGCCGAGGTCGAGAAGACCGGCTACACCGCCGCCGTTCCGGCGAAGAAGGCCGAGCCGGCGCGCGATGCCGTGGGCGAGGCGCCGGATGCCGAGCTCACCGGCCTCCGCCAGCGGCTCATCGGCAGCATCGTGCTCTCGGTTCCCGTCATCGCGATGGCGATGATCCCCGCCCTGCAATTCACGTACTGGCAGTGGGCATCGCTCGTGCTCGCGGCGCCCGTCGTCGTGTGGGCCGCCTGGCCGTTCCACAAGGCGGCGTGGACGAATCTGCGCCACGGTGCGGCGACCATGGACACCCTGGTCTCGGTCGGAACGCTGGCCGCCCTGCTCTGGTCGGTCTACGCGCTCTTCCTCGGCACAGCCGGAATGCCGGGCATGACCCATCCATTCGAGCTCACCGTCGCGCCGAGCGATGGCGCGGCGAACATCTACCTCGAGGTCGCCGCCGGCGTGACCATGTTCGTGCTTGCCGGCCGCTACTTCGAGAAGCGCTCCAAGCGTCAGGCCGGAGCCGCGATGCGCGCCCTGCTCGAGCTCGGTGCGAAGGAGGTCGCCGTGCTGCGCGGCGGCAGCGAGACGCTCATCTCGATCGATGACCTCGCCGTCGGCGACGAGTTCGTGGTGCGCCCAGGCGAGAAGATCGCCACCGACGGCGTCGTCGTCGACGGCACATCGGCCGTCGACGCCTCGATGCTCACCGGTGAGTCTGTGCCCGTCGAGGTCGCGGCAGGCGACGCGGTCGTCGGCGCCACCGTCAACGCCGGTGGACGCCTCATCGTGCGGGCAACCCGCATCGGAGCCGACACCCAGCTCGCCCAGATGGCCAAGCTCGTCGAAGACGCACAGTCGGGCAAGGCGGAGGTGCAACGGCTGGCCGACCGGGTCTCCGGCATCTTCGTGCCGATCGTGATCGCGATCGCCGTGGCGACGCTCGGCGCATGGCTCGGCGCCGGCTTCCCCGCCGCTGCCGCGTTCACCGCGGCGGTCGCCGTGCTCATCATCGCGTGCCCCTGCGCGCTCGGCCTGGCGACCCCGACGGCCCTGCTCGTCGGAACCGGTCGGGGCGCGCAGCTCGGCATCCTGATCAAGGGCCCGGAGGTTCTGGAGTCGACGAAGAAGGTCGACACGATCGTCCTCGACAAGACGGGGACGGTCACGACGGGCAAGATGACCCTGCTCGGTGTCACGGCCGCGGACGGCGTGGACGAGGACGAGCTGCTGCGCATCGCCGGCGCCATCGAAGACGCCTCGGAGCACCCGATCGCGCAGGCCATCGCGAAGGGGGCGACGGAGCGAGTCGGCGCGCTGCCGGCCGTCGAGAGCTTCGTGAACATCGAGGGCAAGGGCGTGCAGGGCATCGTCGACGGGCACCTCGTGCTCGTCGGCCGTGACTCGCTGCTCGACGAGTGGGCGATCGAGACTCCGCGTGAGCTCACCGCGGCCAAGGCCGAGGCCGAGAACGCCGGTCAGACCGCCGTGCTCGTAGCGTGGGATGGCCGGGCGCGCGGCGTGCTGGTGGTCGCGGATGCCGTCAAGGCGACGAGTGCGGAGGCGATCGCCCAGTTCGTCTCGCTCGGGCTCACGCCGATCCTGCTCACCGGCGACAACGAGACCGTCGCGCGTCGGGTGGCCGCCCAGGTCGGAATCGAGCGTGTCATCGCCGAGGTGTTGCCGCAGCAGAAGCTCGAGGTGATCGCCCAGCTGCAGGCGGAGGGCAGTGTCGTCGCCATGGTCGGCGACGGTGTGAACGACGCAGCCGCCCTCGCGCAGGCCGATCTCGGCCTCGCCATGGGTACAGGGACGGACGCCGCCATCGAGGCTGCGGATCTCACCCTGGTGCGCGGCGACCTCCGCAGCGCGGCCGATGCGATCCGGCTCTCCCGGCGCACCCTCGGCACGATCAAGGTGAACCTGTTCTGGGCCTTCGCCTACAACGTGGCCGCGATCCCGCTGGCCGCGCTCGGCCTGCTGAACCCGATGCTCGCCGGAGCCGCGATGGCGTTCTCGAGCGTGTTCGTCGTGAGCAACAGCCTGCGCCTGCGCGGATTCCGCTCACGGGCGTAAGAGGCCACCCGCCGAGTAGCCGGTCGACACCGCAGGACCACAGCCTCGCCGCCCCGTCTAGGGACCCGGCGCCGCTGTGGTCCTGCGTTTTTCGTCGTGCGGTCTACGGGCGTGCGTCGACGACGCCGATGAAGCGGCTGCCGACGCCGTAGACCTCGCTGCGGCTGAGGCCGGCGGCGGGCTCAGGCACCTCGTGCATGTCGTGGTCGTCGCAGCTCAGGTAGGTGAAATCCGGCCACCACTTCTTCGGCCGTGCCGGCTCGGTGAAGCCACAGACCACACATGTGAGCTGGACCCACACCGGCTTCTTGCCCGTGCGGTTGGCCCGCGACTGGGCGAGCCAGGCCGGCGGGTTCGCGTCGATCTCGGCGAGCTCCTCCTCGCTGATGCGGGAGGGGATGCCGTTGCGGGTTGCCATCTCGAATGGAATATCCAGACGGATGGCGGCGTCTCGTCTGCTGACCATGATGTCCAAGCGTAGGCGATCCGGCTGAGCACGGCGGCGACGAAAGCGCCATCGGCACCATCGATGGTGCGGAACGGAATACTGTGCCACGCTGCTCGGATGTCGTGTTCGCGCCCGTCATGATTCCGCCTACCGAGCGAAGGGTCCACCACCACCGATGAGTGCGTCTGATGAAACGACGAGGGGCTTCCTTGCCCGGCTGCTCGAGCCGAGGGAACGCACAACACTCGGGCGCACGATCGTGCGCGTCGCCCTCGGGGTGGCGCTCACCGTCGCCGGTGTCGGCCACCTGACCTTCGCTCGCGAGGAGTTTCAGGCGCAGGTGCCGCCGTGGCTGCCACTTGATCCCGATCTCGTTGTCGTGCTCTCCGGCATCGCCGAGATCACCCTCGGCGGCGCGCTTGTGTTGCTCGCCAAGCGGCGTGTGCCCGTTGGCTGGGCGGTCGCGCTCTTCTTCGTCGCGGTCTTCCCCGGCAATATCGGGCAGTGGCTGGACGCCCGCGACGGTTTCGGCCTGGACAGCGATGGTGCGCGCTTCGGGCGACTCTTCTTCCAGCCGTTGCTCGTCGCCGTGGCGCTCTGGTCCACCGCAGCGTGGCGGGACCGCCCACGCGCGACGGAGCCCGGCCGGCGAGCGGCCTAGGCTGGACGGATGCCTGCAGCCCCGACCCCGCGTCTCGAACTGACGCTGAAGAAGCCGTTGTTCAGCTGGCGGTCCAAACCGACGGTCGTCATCGCCGGCCGGGGTCAGCCGGCACAGTGGGGCGTCGGCACCTGGCAGCTTCCGGAGGCCGCAGAGCGGGTCGGCGCCTCCGGCGTCATCCGCGTCTTCATCTTCAACCGGATCTGGCGCTGGGGCACGGCCGTGTACGTCTTCGACGAGACCCCGCCGGCCGCGCTCGTCTACACGCCGCCACTGCTGCCGTTCCTGCCCGGTCGCCTTCGCACTCGCTGATTCTGGCAGGCCCGGCGCGCTCGCTTTGCCTGGGCGTAACCGCGGCATGGTAAACACGGCGGCATGACACATCTGACCGCCGATCCGCTGCCGGGCGATACCGTGGGCGTGATCCGCTCCCTGATCCCATCGCTGGTGCCGAGCGAACAGCGCGTGGCGCAGGCGTGCGCCGATGACGCGCCCGGCGTTGCAATGCTCTCGGTCGCAGATCTGGCTGCCCGCACCGACACGTCACCGGCGACGGTCATCCGGGCGTGCCAGAACCTCGGCTTTCGCGGTTTCCAACACCTGCGGCTGCTGCTGTTGCGTGATCTCGGAGCCGCTGAGAGCAGCAGGGACAGCGACGTCGACCGTGCAGCTGGGAGCCGCGGGAGAGTCCCGGCGCTCTTCGAATCCGCAGCACGCGATCTGAACAGTGCCCTTGGCGCTCTCGATTACGACGCGTTCGACGCCGCCGCCCGGGCGATCGCCGCGGCACGGCGCGTGCTCCTCGTCTCCAACGGCGGATCAGGGCCCAGCGCCCAGATGATGGCGCTGCGCCTGCTCACCGCCGGTCGTCCGGTCGAGGCGCCGCACGACTCGGTGACGCAACAACTCTCGGCCCGCACCCTCGGTTCCGGCGACGTCTGCATCGCAGTCAGCGACAGCGGCATGAACAGCGTGACGCTGCGTGCCGTCAAGGCTGCACGGGCATCGAGTGCCATCGTGGTCGGGGTTACGAGTTACTCCCGCTCGCCGCTCAGCCAGTTGGCCGACCATTCCCTTGTCGCTGGCGCGAGCTACCATTCCTGGGCTGACGGCGCCGTCAGCGGCAACATCATCCAGGTTCTACTCCTTGCCGCCCTGCAGGATGCCGTCGCATCCATCCTCGGCCACACCGCCGGTCCCTCCGGGCCGCTGCTCGACGAAGCGCTCGACATCATCGAGGGGGAGTAGCCCACACCCCGACGGCCCGACGACGTCGTGACAGCGTGCCTGACGTCGCCCTTCGGCGACCCCGGAATCGGCCGGTTCGACTGTTCCGATCCCGCAAACCTGTCGTTCACCTGACCGCTCCTTTCGATTCATCGGCACCGGCGAATCTCCAGTGGAACGGTATTTCCTCGCTCTCCCATCTGAGGAAGCGCCGTTCCCGGACACGAGGAGAAGAGCCATGGGAACCATCCAGATTGACAACCTCTCGCGAGAGTTTGCGAAGACGGCGGCGGTCGATTCCGTCACCCTCACCGTCGATGACGGTGACTTCCTCGTGCTGCTCGGCCCGAGCGGATGCGGCAAGACGACATTGCTGCGCATGATCGCCGGCCTGCTCGAGCCGACGAGCGGCCGCCTCCTTCTCGACGGGCGCGACATCACTGCCGAACCGTCGAAGAAGCGGGACCTGGCGATGGTCTTCCAGAGCTACGCGCTCTACCCCCACCTCAGCGTCGCGCGAAACCTGGGCTTTCCGCTGCGGGTCGCCGGCGTCGATAAAGCTGCCATCCGTGAGCGCGTCAGCGAGGTTGCCCGCATGCTCGAGATCGACCACCTCTTGCAGCGCAAGCCGAAGGAGCTCAGCGGCGGCCAACGCCAGCGCGTCGCGGTCGGTCGCGCCCTTGTGCGCAACCCCCGTGCCTTCCTGATGGACGAACCGCTCTCCAACCTGGATGCGAAGCTGCGTACGGCCACTCGTCACGAGCTGACCAGCCTGCACCGCCGGCTCGGCGCCACATTTGTCTACGTCACGCACGACCAGGTCGAGGCGATGACTATGGCTACGAAGATCGCCGTGCTCAACAAGGGTCGCCTCGAGCAGGTCGGCACCCCGGAAGAGGTCTACGATCGCCCGGCATCCGTGTTCGTGGCCGGGTTCCTCGGCAGCCCGGCCATGAATCTGCGAAATGTCGACGTGACCGCGACGTCCGGCATGGTGCGTCTCGGTGCCGTCGGCCTCGACGCCGTGCTCTGGGAGGGCGATGTCGCACCATTCGAAGCGGTCCTCGGCGTCAGACCGGAACACCTCACCCCGGTTGCGCCCGCCGCAGCGGTGACAGCGGCGACCGGGCTGACGATCACCGGCACCGTCGACATCATCGAGAACCTCGGCAGCGAGGAGATCGTCTACGTCCGCGTCGGCGAAGACCGCGTGGCCGCACGGGTTCCCCGTACCGGCGCCGTCGCCGCCGGCTCCGAGATCGTGCTCCGCGCCGCCGTCGAACACGTGCACCTCTTCGACGCCGTCACCGGTCGCCGCCTCGAGTGGCGCGCGGATGCCGCACCGGCGCAGGGCGGGACCGCGCTCCCCGCCGACGCCCTCGCCACCGTCTGACCCTCACCACCACACCACCCACCACATCACCTACACCCCAAGGAGTTCTCCACCATGCGTCTTCGCCGATCCCTGAGCGTCCTGGCCGTCCTGACGGCCGGAACTCTCGCATTCACCGGCTGCGCCTCCGCGGCCACAGACACCGCTGGCACGGCATCCGGCACCGTCCCCGAGCTGGCCGCCGACCAGAAGGTCAGCATCGTCTTCGAGACCTACAACCTGCTGCAGGCCGGCCCCTGGACCGACACCGTCAACAGCCTCGTTGCCGATTTCATGGCCGAGCACCCGAACATCACAGTCACCGCGCAGCCCACCCAGGGCGACAGCGGCAATACGGTCGGAAGCGTGCAGACCCAGATGCTGGCCGGGGCGGCACCGGATGTCGCTCAGATCACCTTCGACGCCCTCGACTTCACCGTCAACGAGCTCGGTGCCCAGCCCCTGGAGAAACTCGTCGGTTCGGAGGCCATCCAGGAGCACCTCGGCGGCGAGTACCCGTTCCACGAGCGCGCGGCCACCCTGGCCGACTGGGACGGCGTGACCTACGGCATGCCGTACGTCTTCTCCACCCCGGTGCTGTTCTACAACGCAACGGCGCTGGAGGCCGCGGGCGTCCCGGCCGATGTCGACCTGTCGACCTGGGATGCCGTCGCCGACGTCGCCCGCACCGTCACCGCGAAGACGGGCAAGCCCGCGTTGACCCTGTCGTGCGCGGTCAAGGGCGGCAACTGGTGCATGCAGGGCATCATCCGCTCGAACGACGGACGCGTGCTCAGCGAGGACCGCAGCACGATCGAGTTCGGCGAGGAGAACGCCGTCGGCGCCATCCAGGAGCTGCGCGAACTGTTCGACGAGGGGGTCCTCGCCAACCAGGACTCGCTGGCCCAGATGGAAGGCTTCGCCCGCGGCGACTCGGTGATGCAGCTGCAGACCTCCGCACTTCAGGGCATGTACATGGGCGCCGCGCAGGCGGGCGGCTGGGAACTGAAGAACACCGGCATGCCCGCATTCGGCGACCAGCCCGTCGTCCCGACGAACTCCGGCTCGGCCCTGTTCACCTTCAGCACCGACCCGGCGAAGCAGCGCGCATCCTGGGAGTTCATCAGCTTCATGACGAGCGCCCACGCCTACGAGACGATCACGAGCACCATCGGCTACCTGCCGCTGCGCAACACCATGACTGAGGGCGACGGGCCGCTCGCCGAGTGGGCCGCCGGCAACCCGCTGGTCGCTCCCAACCTCGCCCAGCTCGACAACCTCGAGCCGTGGGTGTCGTACCCGGGCAACAGCTATGTGCAGGTCGACGACATCCTGGCGACCGCAATCGAAGAGTCCGTCTTCTACGGCAAGGACCCGGCGAAGACTCTCGGCGCCGCGCAGGAGCGCGCCCAGGAGCTGATCAGCAAGTGAGCGCAGAACAGATGATCACGCCCGCGGCCGCAAACGGCCACTCCCCGATTCGCGTCCCCGGAACGTACAACCTGCGTGACGCCGGCGGCTACCCGGCCACCGACGGGCAGCTCCGCTGGGGCAAGCTCTTCCGGTCGGACGGCCTGCACAGGCTGACCGCTGAGGGCCAGGAGATGCTCCGCGACCTCCGGATCGGACTCGTCGTCGACCTCCGCGACACATCCGAACAGGGTCGCGATCCCAGTCGCCTTGACGGTGTCGGGGCCGAGGTGGTGAACGCGCCGATCTTCGAGGGCGCCGACCCCCAGACGATGGCCACGGCAGACGTCACCCTGGCCGGCATCTATGACTCCATCATCGACAGCTTCGGCGCCAACGTCGTTCGAGCGATCGAGCTGATCGCCCGCTCCGCCGACACGCCCGTCCTCGTGCACTGCACGGCGGGGAAGGACCGCACCGGCCTCGTCATCGCACTGGCCCAGCTCGCCGCCGGTGTCTCTCGCCGCGATGTCGTTGCCGACTATGCGGCGACGGAGGAGAACCTGCGCGGCGAATGGGTGGAGACCATTCGCGGCCAGATGCTGGCGCACGGTATCCCAGACAGCGCGGAGCTCAACACCATCATGAGCGCCAGCCCGCCCGAGCTGCTCGAAACGCTGCTCGACCGGATCGACAGGGAACACGGGTCCGCCGCGGAGTACCTGCTGGCCGAAGGGCTCAGCGCCGACGACCTGCAGGCGCTCCGCCTGACGCTCATCCGCGACACCACCACCGACATCTCTGCAACCGATAACTCTGCAACCGACACCTCTGAGGAGAACGCAGCATGAACGCATTTCAGGGCCAGTTTCCGGCCGCCGACCACTTCATCCTCCACCTGAGCGACACGCACTTCGTCGAGACCGGTGACCTGCTCCACGACAGCATCGACAGCGACGCCAACCTGGTGCAGCTGTTCGAGGGCTTCGCGAAGTCCGGCGCCCGACCGGAAGCCATCGTGTTCACGGGCGACCTCGCCGATGCCGGGCAGGCCAACGCATACGCCCGCCTCCGCGCCATCGTCGAGCCTGCGGCCGCGGCCCTCGGTGCCGAGGTGGTCTGGGTCATCGGCAACCACGACGAACGCGGCGCGTTCCGGGTGGGCCTGCTCGACGAACCGGCCGACACCGACCCGATCGACCGTGTCTTCGACATCAACGGCCTGCGGATCATCTCGCTTGACTCGACGGTTCCGGGGCAACACTACGGTGAGATCAGCGACGCTCAACTCGACTGGCTGCGCGACGTACTCGCCACTCCGGCTCCCGACGGGACGCTCATTGCGATGCACCACCCGCCCGTGCCGAGCCCGCTCGGGCTGCTCGCCCTCGTGGAGCTGCGTGACCAGCACCGTCTCGCCGAGGTGATCGAGGGCACGGATGTCCGCGGCATCCTCGGGGGGCACCTGCACTACTCGACGAACAGCACCTTCGCCGGCGTGCCGGTGTCCGTCGCTTCGGCCACCTGCTACACCCAGGACCTGCAGGTTGAGTACCCGGCGGCCCGCGGCCAGAACGGCGGACAGTCGTACAACCTCGTGCACGTGTACAGCGACCGCCTGCTGCACTCCGTGGTGCCGATCGGCTCGTTCCCCACGGTCTACGAGATGTCGGCGGAGATGCTGACCGCGTTCATGCAGATGAGCGCAGACGAACAGCTCGCCCTCGTCAACGCATCGACCGAGGCGTAGGCATGTTCGTTCCGTCCGTGGCGGGTGCGCCGGCTCCTGCCGACGCCACCCGCCCCGGGCGGCCGCGGCGTAAGCTGCGGCTCGCCCCGTATCTCTACCTGATTCCCGCCGTCATCCTGCTCGTCACCTGGACGTACAAGCCCCTGGTCGAGAGCTTCTGGCTGTCGTTCTTCGACTGGAACCTCATCCCGACCAGCCCGAAGAGCTTTGTCGGCACCGAGAACTACACGACGGTGCTCACCTTGCCGGAGCTGCACCAGGCGCTGCTCAACACGGGTGTCTACATTCTTGCGTTCCTCGTCTTCTCCCTCCTCCTCCCGGTCGCCATCGCGCTTCTCGCCCGCCGGGTGAAGGGCCGGGCGAAGACGGTCTATCAGGCCCTGATCTTCATTCCGTTCCTCCTCACCCCGGTCGCTACGAGCGCCATCTGGCGCTGGCTGTTCGCACCGGAAGGCGGCACCATCCCCACCATCGCTGCGACTTTCGGCTGGGACATGGGCAACGTCTTCCGCGACCCGGCACTGTCGATCTGGGCCGTGATCGTGATCGTCGGCTGGCAGATGCTCGGCTTCGGTGTGCTCGTCATCTCGGCAGGGCTCGCCGGCATCAACCCGGACTACTCGGCAGCCGCGGCCCTCGACGGTGCCAGCACTCGACAGATCACCTGGAAGATCATCGTCCCCCTGCTCTCGCCGAGCCTGGTCTTCATGGGGTTGATGACCGTTCTGCTCTCCGCCCAGTGGACGTACCCGATCATCGACATCGTCACGCAGGGCGGCCCGAGCGGGTCATCCACCAACATCTACTACCTGCTCTACCAGTTCGGCTTCCGCAACTTCGATGCCGGACTCGCAGCGGCGGCCGGCACGCTGTTCTTCGTCGGATTCGGGCTGATCGCCCTGATCTTCGTCGAGCTGACCGAGCGACTGAGCTTCCACGACAACTAGGCGGACCTCATGGCATTTGCAACGATCGACACCACTCTTCCCATTCAGCCAACCCGCGCCTCGGCTCCGACCGGCGGCGCGGCATCCGCTGCGACGCGCAGCAAGGCAAACGACGAACCCGTCGCGACGCGCTCGCTTCCGCGCCTGGTGGTCGGCCACGTGCTGCTCATCGTGCTCGCGCTGTTCAGCGTTTTCCCCGTGTACTGGATGTTCGCGACAGCCTTCCGCGCACCAGAGGATGCGCTCTCCCAAAACGTCATCCCCTGGCCGCTCAGCCTGGAGAATTTCAGCTACGTGGTCGACGCGATCCCGATCATGGGCATGCTCGCGAACACCTTCGGGATGGCGCTGGTGCTTGCGGTGGCCCAGCTGTTCGTCGCGTTGCTCGCCTCGTACGGATTCGCCATGTGGGACTTCCCGGGCAAGAAGGTGTTGTTCCTCGTGTTCGTCGGATCGTGGCTGGTGCCCTTCCAAGTCACCATGATCCCGAACTACGTGCTCGTCTCGCAGATGGGACTGCTCAACACGATCGCCGGCGTCGTGGTGCCGAACCTGTGCTCAGCCTTCGCCGTGATGCTCATGCGCCAGCACATGGAGTCCTTCCCGAGGGAACTGCTGGACGCGAGCCAGATGGATGGCCGGTCCAGCTGGGGTACGCTCTGGCTGGTCGTCGTTCCGAACCTGAAGCCGGCGCTCGCCGCACTCGGCATCATGCTGTTCATCTCCGCTTGGAACGAGTACCTCTGGCCGACCCTGATCCTGCAGAACTCGGACGCCCTGATCCAGGTGGGTATACGCAGCTTCCTCGGGACGGAGGGCAACAACTGGGGTGCGGTGATGGCGGCATCCGGCCTGGCCTGCCTGCCGATCTTCCTGATCTACATCTTCCTGCAGCGGTACGTCGTCGACGCCTTCGTGCGCTCCGGCCTCAAATAGTGGAATGTGCGCGCCGCGCGGGTCTGGCGTGCGGCGCGCAGCCCGACGATAATCGGGGTCGACAGCGTCAGAACAGAAAGGTCGATCATGTCAGTGATACTCAACCCTTACCTGAACTTCCGCGACACCGCGCGAGAGGCGATGGAGTTCTACAAGACCGTCTTCGGCGGCGAGCTCACGCTCAACACCTTCGGCGAGCTGATGGGCGGGGACCAAGCGGGCAGTGTGGATCCGGGCGACGTCGACAAGATCATGCACGGTCAGCTCGACGGCGACAACGGCGTCACTCTGATGGGCTCGGACGTTCCGAAGCACATGGACCCGGGCGGTGACATCGTCAACGCCACGTCGATCTCGCTGAGCGGCGACGACGATGCCGTGCTGCGCGGCTACTGGGAGAAGCTCAGCGATGGCGGAGAGGTACAGCAGCCGCTTGTCACCGCACCGTGGGGCGACAGCTTCGGCATGTGCGCCGACCGCTACGGCGTCAACTGGATGGTGAACATCTCGGGCTCTGGCCCCGCATAGATCACGATCACGGCGCACGTCGCGCGGGGCAGGCTGATGCGGCCCCGCGCTCAGCCGTGACGCGTAAAGTCGGAGCATGCGCCTCTTCCTCATCCGCCACGGTCAGACCCCATCCAACGTGATCGGCGCGTTGGACACCAGCGTGCCCGGCCCCGGACTCACCGCGCTCGGCCACGAGCAGGCCGCCGCGGTCGGTGAGCTGCTCGCGCGGGAACCGATCGGGGCGGTGTACGCCTCCAGCCAGCACCGTGCGCAGCAGACGGCTGCGCCGCTGGCCGGGCACCGCCAGCTCGACATCATCGTGCGGGACGGGCTCCGCGAGGTGGCAGCCGGCGAACTCGAGATGCTCACCGACTGGCCGTCGGTGCACGAGTACCTCGAGACCTGCATGGCCTGGGCGGCCGGCGACCTCGACCTGCGGATGCGCGGCGGCGAGAGCGGCCACGAGGCCTTCGGCCGTTTCGATGCGGTGATCGAGGAGATCGTCGGCGGCGGGCATGAGAGCGCCGCTCTGGTCAGTCACGGCGCGATGTTGCGCGCGTGGGCGGGCTACGCGGTGCGCAATCTCGACGTCGAGTTCGTCACGGCGCGCCCGCTCACCAACACGGGCGTCGTCGTCATCGACGGCGACGGCACGCACTGGCACGCCGAGTCCTGGCTCGGAGCGGCCGTGACGGTGGAACCGGATGAGGCTCGCTTCGACGGTGCAGCCGGCGAGCCGCTTGCCCCCGCGAGCCAGGGCTGAGCCGGTGCCAGAGCGCAAACCGACGCCAGAGCGCAGCCCGATGATCGACGACGGCGCCCGCTGCCCGTGCCTGAGCGGCGAGAGCTACGCGGACTGCTGCGGTCGGCTGCACCGTGGCGAGGCGGATGCCGCCACCGCCGAGCAGCTGATGCGCTCACGCTTCTCGGCCTTCGCGGTCGGCGACGTGCCCTATCTGCTGCGCAGCTGGCACAGTGGCACCCGGCCGGCCGAGCTCGAACTCGACGCAGGACTCCGCTGGTACCGGCTCGACATCGACGGCTCCAGCCGCGGCGGCATGCTGGATTCCGAGGGCACCGTCGAGTTCACGGCCTACTACCGGGACGAGGAGGGCCGGGGCTCGCAGCACGAGAACAGCCGCTTCGTGCGCGAGGACGGCCGCTGGGTGTACCTGGACTGAGCCGGCCGCGCGCTGCCGCCCTGCTCGATCGCGACGCGCACGGCATCCGTCGCCATATCACGCCGGTCGAAGCACACTCCAAGCAAGCCGCAAGCTGGCTCTGCCACGATGAAGCATCATGTCAGACCGTCCAGACGCGTTACAGCTGCCCCCCGATCTCGAAGAACTCTCCCGCATTCGGCACGAGTTCGAGGGCCTGATGCTGCGCTACAAGTTCGGCATCGACGAGATGATGACGAAGCTGAACATCCTCAAGGAAGAGTTCAGCTACCGCGACGACTACAGCCCGATCGAGCACGTCTCCTCGCGTCTGAAGAGCCCGGAGAGCATCCTCGCCAAGGCCGTGCGCAAGGGCCTGGAGCCGACCGTCGAGCAGATCGCTGAACACATCCACGATGTCGCGGGCATCCGGGTGACCTGCAGCTTCATCTCGGATGCGTACCGCATCTTCGACATGCTCACCACGCAGGCGGACGTGACCGTGCTGCGGGTGCGTGACTACATCGCCCAGCCGAAGAAGAACGGCTACCAGAGCCTGCACGTGCTCATCGAGGTGCCGGTGTTCCTCTCGCAGCAGGTGCACAGGGTCAAGGTCGAGGTGCAGATCCGCACCATCGCGATGGACTTCTGGGCGAGCCTCGAGCACAAGATCTACTACAAGTACGACGGGGACGTGCCGGACTCCCTGCTCGGCGAACTGCGCGATGCCGCCGCGACGGCGAGCCGGCTCGACGTGACGATGGAGCGGTTGCACGACGACGTCAAGGCGCTGGATGCCGGCACCGAGCGCTACATCGACCCGCTCGCCGTCGGCTCCCTCGAACTGCCGGACACCCTGCTGCGCACCTTCTGGCCGGCGGATGCCGCGCCTGTGCCAGCGCCGGACGAACTGCCGCGTCCGAACATCAGCGAGGCCTGAGCCCGGCTGGCCCGCACACCTGACGCGCCGCCCGTGCGTTGGCCGAGCATGCCGCTCGCGGCCGGGTGGTCCCGGTCAGGAACTCAGGCAGGGCGCCCAGTCCGTTGCGGAGATACCCGCGATGACGGGGCGCCGAGAATCGCGGCGCCCCGACTGCCTGAGTTGCTGACAGGCACCTCGGATCAGGGGGAGACCGGGGCGGCGGGAACCGGCGGGGCGGCGGGAACCGGCTGCGAGGCGAAGACGTTGAGGCCGAGCGTCGTGGAGAGGTAGGCCGTCGCGAGGGTTCCGCGCACGCTGTTGCCGGCGTCATCCAGTGGCGGGGAGAAGCTCGCGAGCCCGCCCTTGCCCGGAATCACCGTGATAATGCCGCCGCTGACCCCGCTCTTGGCCGGGAGACCCACCTCGTAGAGCCATTCGCCTGAGCGCTCGTAGAGGCCGGCCGTCGCGAGCACTGCGAGGGTGCGCTTGCAGGAGTCCTCGTCGATCACGCGCTCCTGCGTGATCGGGTTGACGCCGCCGTCGGCGAGCGTCGCGCTCATCACGGCGAGGTCCTCCGTGGTCACGAGCAGCGAGCACTGCCTGGTGTAGATGTCGGTCGCCTCGATCGGGTCGCTGTAGATGCGGCCGTAGCCCTCGAGCAACCGGGCGATGCCCTCGTTGCGGGCGTTGCTGTGCGACTCGGAGGCGTAGACCTCCTCGTCAACGGCGAGTTCGCGCCCGGCGAAGCGGGAGAGACCGGCGCGGACGAACTCCCATTTGGCCGCGGCATCCGCCCCGGGAACCAGGCTGGTCGTCGCGATGGCCCCGGCGTTGACCATCGGGTTCGCCGTGCGTCCCGGATTCAGCTCGACGGCGAGCACCGAGTCGAACGGCAGCCCGGAGTTGTTGACGCCGAGCAGTTCCCTGACCTTTTCGTGGCCGAGCTCGTTCGCCATTAGCGCGAACACGAACGGCTTCGAGATGCTCTGGATGGTGAAGGCGACGCCGGCGTCGCCGACCGAGTGCCGTGCCCCGTGCACGCCGACGATGCTGAGTCCGAACTGGGCGGGATCGGAGGAGGCGAGCGCGGGGATGTAGTCGGCGACGGCGCCGTCTTCGACCCCGGCGAAGCGGGCGTGCGCCTCGTCGAGCAGCCGGATGACGAGATCGGCCTCCGGGAGGGTGCCGGTCGAGATCCGCGGCGTCTGCGCGGCCGCCGCACTGAGCGCACCGGCAGCCTGGCCGAGCGGCGTCGTTGAGGTGGCCATCATGCACCCACCGTGGTGCGCATCGTCAGCACCGGCGTGCCATCGATGTCGGCGAGCTCAAGGGCGACCGTCACCGCGCCCAGCTCGGCGAGGGAGCGCGCGTGGGTTCCGCCGCAGGGGATCCGCACGGTGCCATCCGGCAGCTCGCACACCCAGTGGCGACGGTCGCTCAGCCGTGGGCCCTCCGCGTC
The DNA here is from genome assembly GCF_004217495.1 of Microterricola gilva. Lineage (NCBI taxonomy): Bacteria > Bacillati > Actinomycetota > Actinomycetes > Micrococcales > Microbacteriaceae > Microterricola > Microterricola gilva. Next base: position 2,581,350 of record NZ_SHLC01000001.1, on the reverse strand, counting down.
GATGTGGATCCCGCCTGGCCCACCCGTCCACTCGGCGAGCGTCGCGTTGATCGCGGCGCCGATCTCCGGCAACGCGTCGGCCAGGCCCTCGGCGTCGAATCCCTTGCGGCGCAGCGACTTGTTCAGCCGATACGTGTCGACGGAGCCGAACTCGCCGATGCGCGAGCTCTCGATCGCGATGCCGTCGAAGTCGGGGCTGCCGAGGCCGTCCGCCCGCACCTCCTTGCTCCAGCGGCCGGCCACCGCGCGGTTCAGCGCGAGCGCGGCGAGGTGGCATCCGCTGTGCCCGAGCGAGAGGGCACGACGGTACTCGGCGTCGACGACGAGCTCGACGCGCTCACCCTCCGCGAGGCCGCTCACGTCCTCGACGATGTGGGCGACGACGAACGCCCAACCCGGCGTGCCAGGGCGCACGGGGATGTCGCCGCCGAGGAGCAGCAGCGTGCCGTCGGTGGCGGCCACAACGCAGTCGAGGACCGGCCGGGCCTGCGACGGGTCTGCGGATGCCGCCGGCTGCAGCACCGCGCGATCGGCACCCTGATCGGGCCAGGCCGCGTCCACGGGGTGGCAGCTCGTGGTGTCGAGCAGCACGGCCCAGCGCTGGCCGCCGTCGGCCGCGGGGGACAGCGCCTCACGGTGCAGCACGACACCGGTGTTGCCGGTGTCACCGCGGGGGTAGCTCACGATGGTGTCCGTGCCGCTCAGTTTGCCGGCGTCAATCGGATCGGTGTCGCTCGTGTCGGGCTGGGGAAGAGTCATGCATCCATTCTGTCGCCCGGCGAAGCGCCCGTACACGGTGGAACGAGAAAGCCGGGTGCGTTCCTTACCCGAAAAGGTGCACACCCGGCTCTGCAAGGGCGCGGCTGCACGCCGCGCCGCACCGCCGTCAATCCGGCTGAACAACCGCGAGGATGTTGCCTGACGGATCGGTGAACCAGGCGATGGCCGGGCCGCGCGGGTCGCGGGCGATTCCCCGGTCATCTTGCTCGAAGCCCTCGTAGCGGAGGGTGCTCACGCCCGCGGCGGCGAGCTCATCGACGGCCGTGTCGATGTCGGTGGCGACGAAGTTGAGGATCGTGAAGACGGCCGGCTCATGATCGGGCTTGCCGTAGACGAATACACTGCTCGGTGCCGTCTCGGCGTCGCCGGGCAGATCGAGGCGCAGCCCGCCCCGGTCATCCGCCACCGTCAGACCGAGTGTGTCGGAGTAGAACGTGCGAGCCTGCTCGACGTCGCGAACGGCGAAACCACTGAATGCCCCCACTGCATGCATACCCATGCGCACAGCAAAGCACCCCCGAACGGGGGCCGCAAGCGTTTGTCGGGCGATTCCCAGCGGGATCTCGGCCGGCACACGGCAACGCATCCGGCGTCGGCCCGTCGGGCCGGGCGCCTCAGAACTTGTCGGCGCGGGAACGGTTGAGCTTGACCGGCAGCGCCATGAGCGGGCCGACGAAGCGCCGTGGCAGCGCGCGCACCGGGCCCCACACGGCCTGCACGAGGTACTGCCCGAGGATGGCGCCGGCCGCCAGCGCCACGGCGACGGAGGCGGCGGCCAGCATCGACAACACGCCGTCCAGCGAACCCTCAGAGAGCTGCATCAGGCCGGTGAAGAGGATGAGCCCCGGCACGAGTGGCACGAGCCCGGAGACGACGATGACGAGCGGCGGCACCCGCACCAGCCGCGCCATGAGCGCGGCGAGGAGGCCGACGGCGAGGGCGGCGATGGCGGCGCCGAACACCGTGCCGATCATGGTGTCCAGTGCCAGCACGTAGACGAGTTCGGCGACGGCGCCGAGCACGCAGGCCGCCCACACGGCGCGCACGGGCAGCTGCACCGCGAGGGCGAAGCCGAGCACGATCAACACGGATGCCGCCAGCTGCACGGGCAGGTTGCCGAAGCCGGTCGCCGACGACGGGTTGATCTCGAGCATCAGCCCGAACCGGGCCACAAGCAGCGATGACGCCCCGACACCGGCGACCAGTCCGCCGGTGACGAACATCGCCTCGACGAAGCGGGCGGTCCCGGTGACGTAGAAGCCGGAGAGGGCGTCGTGCACCGCGCCGAAGGTGGTGACGCCGGCGAGCAGCATGATGATCGTCGCCACGACGATGAGAGTGGTGTTCGCCGTCGGGTCGATGGAGTGCACCGCGGCCGCGACGAGCGGGCCGACCGCGCCGCCGGCCAGCGTCTGAAAGAAGACGGGGACGCGACGGTTCGCGAGTGCGCTGGTCAGGTAGTCGATGAACATCGTCGCGAGCAGGGCCGCGACGGCCACGATCCAGTTGCCGCCGATCAGGAACGCGGCGCCGGCGCCGACGAGGCTCCAGCCGAAGCGCCGGAGCATCCGTGGGTAGAGCGCCGGGGCGCTGACGATGCGGGCGATCGCGCGCCTGGCCTCCGGGACCTCGAGGGGATTCTCGACCAACTCGGCGATGAGGTTCGACACGCGGGTCAGGGTGAAGTAGTCGAGGGTGCGGTAGCGCACGTTGCGGCTGCGGCTGATGGTCTCGTGCGTCGACGGGTTCTCGTGGCTGAGCTCGATCACGGAGTACGTCACGTCGGCGTCGACGTTGCGCACACCATAGGCACGCGTGATGGCCAGCACAGCCGAGACGACGTCCTCGGCGCCGGCGCCGTTGCTGAACATCACCTCGGCGAGCCGCATGGCGATGTCCAGGACGGAGCGCGTGTAATCGGCGGCCTCGGTGGAGGAGAGGCCGGCGGTTCCTATCGAAACGGACATGATCGCAGGGTAACCCGACTACGCTTCGCCGAGCGACCGCGGGGCGGCGGCGGCGCGGGCGCGTGTCGCGACCTTGAACCAGGTGGAGTCGGGAATGCGGGCCAGGAACGGGCCGACGATGACGGTGATGAGCACGTAGGCGGTGGCGAGCGGCGCCAGCTGGGGCTCGATTCCGGCGCTGACGGCGAGCCCGGCGATGACGATGGAGAACTCCCCGCGCGGGGTCAGCGCCAAGCCGGCACGCCAGCGCCCCGGCTCGGCGATGCCGGCGCGTTTGGCGGCGAGGTAGCCGGTGAGCACCTTTGTCGCCATGGTGACGACGGCCAGGATCAGGGCGGGCAGGATCACGGCAGGCAGCTTGGTGGCATCCGTGACGAGCCCGAAGAACACGAAGAACACGGCGGCGAAGAGGTCGCGGAGCGGCGTGAGCACCTGGCTGGCGTTGTGGGCGACCCTGCCGGAGAGGGCGATGCCGACGAGGAAGGCGCCGACGGCCGCCGAGACGTTGACCTGCGCCGAGAGACCGGCCACGAGCATGGTGAGGCCGAGCACACCGAGGAGCAGCGGCTCGGCGTGGTCCGGCGTGAAGATGCGGGAGACGACGTGGCCGTGCCTGAGCGCGACGAAGAGGATGACGGTGACCGCGGCGACCGCGATCGCCACGGTCACGGCGCCCTGCAGCAGGCTGACACCGATCACGAGCGCGGAGAGCACCGGCAGGTAGAAGGCCATCGCCAGGTCCTCGATCACGAGGATCGCGAGGATCACCGGCGTCTCGCGGTTGGCCAGGCGACCGAGGTCGCGCAGCACCTTGGCGATCACCCCGGAGGAGGAGACCCAGGTGATGCCGGCCAGCGCGACGGCGGCGGCCGGCCCCCAGCCCAGCAGCAGGGCGAAGATCGCCCCTGGCAGGGCGTTGAGGGCGGCGTCGAGCAGCCCGGCCATGCGGGAGTGTTTGAGGTTGGTGAAGAGCTCGGATGCCGTGTATTCCAGGCCGAGCAGCGCGAGCAGCAGGATCACGCCGATGTCGGCGCCGATCTTGAAGAACTCGGTGCTCGCCTCGAGGGCGAGCAGGCCGCCGTTGCCGAATGCGAGCCCGGCGATGAGATAGAGCGGGATCGGCGAGATGCCGATGCGCAGCGCGAGGCGCCCGAGCAGACTCATGCCGAGAAGGAGCGCGCCGACCTCAATCAGGATCAGCGTGTTCTCGTGCACGGCGCTGGCCTAGTCTGGGCCGTTGGCGATGAGGCGGCTGACCGCGTCGAGGCCCTGACGAGTGCCGACGGCGACGATCACGTCGCCTGGGCGAAGGATCTCGTCGGGTGTCGGGGAGGGGAGCACGACCTTGTCGCGCACGATGGCGACGATCGACACGCGCGTGCGGGTGCGGGTCTTCGTGTCACCGAGCGGGCGGTTGAGGTAGGGGGAGTCGATGGGCAGCTCGAGCTGTTCGGTGAACAGGCCGACCGCGGCGTCGCTCAGATTGGTGAGACGGCTGAGCATCACCGAGGTGCCGAGCACATCGGCCAGGGCGGCGGCCTCGTCGTCGGTCATCGGGATGCTGTCCCGGCAGGCATCCGGGTCCGCCACGTCGAAGAGCGCCAGATCGCGCTCGCCGTCGCGGTGCGAAACCACGCTGATGCGGCGACCGCTCTCGGTCACCAAATCGTGTCGGACGCCGATCCCCGGCAGCTCGACCTTCTCAATGCGTACACCCACTCGTTCAGTGTAGTTCTGCCGGCGGCCATGCGGCGCGAGGCAGACACACCGTTGGCTGAGCCTCCCCGTCGGTTGAGCCTCCCCGTCGGTTGAGCTTGTCGAAACCTGAAGGCTCCGTTGGTCGAGTAGGCCGTCTACAGCCGTATCGAGACCGAGGTCCGTGCGAACCCCGTCGGTTGAGCTTGTCGAAACCCCTGCGACGGATTTCGACAAGCTCAATCAACGGGAGTGGGCTCGCTCAACGGGAGTGGGCTCGCTCAACGGGAGTGGGCTAGCTGAACGGGAGTGATGGCCCAAACAACGGGAGTGTGTTCGCTCGCTGGGAGTGGGGGCTCAGCCGACGGGGTCGATCGGGCCGAGCCACGCGTTGGCGACCGTGCTGTGCGCCGACTCCGCGTCAGAGGGGTGGAAGATGCCGGCGAGCACATCGCGGTAGAGCCGGCCGAGCTCATTGCCGGCGAAGTAGCTGCCGCCGCCGGAGACGCGCAGCGCCTGGTCGACGACGTGCCTCGCCGTCTCGGTCGCCCGCACCTTGATGCCGACGAGCTTCGGGAACCACTGGGCGCCGTGGTCGGCCTGGGCGTCGACGTCGCCGGCGATCGCGTCGAGCTGGGGGTAGATCGCGTCCTGGGCGATGGCGGCATCCGCGATGCGCCAGCGGATGTCGGGATCCTGGGCGAGGCTGCGGCCGTCGTTCTTCATCGAGGTGCGCCGGTGCGCGGATTCGACGGCCAGCTCGAGCGCCCGCTTGCCGACGCCGGTGTACACGGCGGCGAGGAGGATCTCGAAGTTGGCGAAGATCGCGAAGATGAGCGGGTCGGCGTTTGGACCGGGATCGAGGCGGCGCACGACGCGGTCCGGGCGGGCCAGTGCGCCGTCGAGGAGCGTCGTCTGGCTCTGGCTGGCGCGCATGCCGAGCGTGTCCCAGTCGTCCTTGTTGCTGACGCCATCGCCGCGCTCGACGAAACCGTAGACGAGCTTCGGGCCGTCGGCCGACTCACTGTCGAGGCCCATGGTGCCGAGCCGGGTCCACGCGGGGGAGAGGCTCGTGAAGACCTTCGTGCCGCTGAAGCGGTAGCCGCCGTCCGGCTGCGGGACGGCCCGGCTGCGGGAGCCGAAGAGCATGAGGTCATTGCCGGCCTCGCTGATGCCGAAGCCGAACACCTCGCCTGCGCCGGCCTCGGCCAGGAGGAAGTCGAGGGAGTCGTCGCCGCGTTCGTGCAGCGCCTTCGCGACGCCCGTCCAGACCAGGTGCATGTTCACGGCGAGGGCCGTGGCCGGGGCCGCGGATCCCAGCCGGGTCTGCTCGCGGGCGACCTCGCGGAGGCTGAGCCCCAGGCCGCCGAAGCGCTCTGGAACGAGGGCGCGCAGGTAGCCGGCGGCCGTGAGCTCCTCGAAGTCCTCGCTGAAGAACTCGTTGCGTCTGTCGTAGCCGTCCGCCCGCGCGTGGATGCGCGCGAGGAGTTCCTCGCTCAGAACCGTGCGGGGTTCGGGGATTGTCCGGATGCCGTTCGCTGCTGCGTCTGAAGCCACGGACTCAGCCTAGGCCGGATGCCGTGGTCGCGGCATCCGTCCGGGCGCTACTGCTGGACGTCCTCGGTCTCGGCGGCGGCGGTGGGATCGGCCACGGGCCCCGCCAGCAGCGCCGCGTCGCGCTCCGCGGCACGGCGCCGGGAGGCTCGGCGTGCGGCGGCGACGACCGCGAGGACGACCGCGGCGATCACGGCGAGCAGCAGCAGCCAGGGCAGCAGCACACCGAGCACGACGATGAAGCCGCCGAGGAAGGCGAGCAGGCTGTTCCACCCGGCGAGCAGGCCGTCCCAGAAGTTGTCAGGGTCGCCCTGTGCGACGATCCCCTCCGACACGAAGTCGACGGAGATTGTGGAGTAGTCGATCTGGTCGTCGAGGTAGTCGCGCTGGGCGGTGAGCGAGTCCAGCTCGGCCTGTCTGCTCGAGAGGGCCGATTCGATCGCGATCAGATCGGCCGTGTTCGCCGCAGACGCCATGAGCACGAGGAGGCGGTCGACGGAGGTCTGCAGCGCGGCGATGCGCGCCTCGACGTCCTGCTTCTGCTGGGTCACATCGGAGGCGTTTAACGAGACGGTGTTGACGACGCCGAGGTGCTTGATCTTGTCGAGCACCGTGTCCAGCTGCTCGGCCGGAACCCGGATGACGAGGGTGGCATGAGCCGGTTGGGTCTCGGTGGCCGGCTGCTCGCTGCGGTTGTCGATGCGTCCGCCGGCCCCGGCGACGAGCTTGATCGCGTCATCCGCTGCACCGATCGGGTCTGTCGCCGTCAGCGAGACCGTGCCAGTGGTGATCACAGCACGATCGGTGACCGCGCCTGGCACGAAGCCGCCCGCGTCGACGGCGCCGTTCTGCACGGTTCCGTCCTGCATCGGCGCGATCTCGCCGACCGATCCATCGGAGATGGAGCCGCCGGAGTCCGATCCCGTCGTCATTCCCGAGGAGCAACCGGCGAGCAGCAGGGCCGCGAGAACGAGGGCCGGAACGGTGAATGCGCGCTTCATGGCACAACCCTACGTCAGCGTTTTCGCCCAAACTGGCGCGGATCTACCAGTCTGATCACGTTCGGATACCAGCTCGATCACGGCTTGGTCTCGACGCGATAACGGATCGGTCAGACGGGCCATCCATAATGGGGTCATGTCATGGACGTCGACGCTCGGTGAACGCCTGAAACGGCTGGTGCGCCCGCGCCCGCGGGTGCCCGTCCTGCATGTCGCCTCGGATGTCGGCAGCGGCCCGACCGTCGTGCTCGTGCACGGCATCGCCTCGTCATCCGTCACCTTCCACCACCTCGTGCCCCTGTTGGAGCAGCACTTCCGCTGCGTGTCCATCGACATCCTCGGATTCGGGCGATCGCCGGCACCGGAGACGGCCGAGTACACACTCGACGAGCACGTGGCTGCGCTGCACGCCACGATCAAGGCGAACCGCCTGCGCGGTCCGCTCATCATCGTCGGGCACTCGCTCGGCGCGCTGATCAGCGCCCGCTTCGCCGCGGAGCACCCGCAGCTGGTCGAGCACCTCGTGCTCGTCTCGCCACCGGTGTACCTCTCGCCGAGCAGCCTCGGCGACAAACGGGCGCGACTCGAGCACGACCTGTACCTGCGCGCATATGACTACCTGCGCACCAACAAGGAGTTCACGCTGGCGAACGCGCGCATCATCGCGCGCCTGCTGCCCATCAAGGGCGTGTTCGAGCTCGACGAGGTGCGCTGGACGCCGTTCGTGAAGTCGATGCAGAACTGCATCGAGAACCAGACGGTCATCTCAGACCTCACCAGGGTGAACGCGCCGATCGACGTCGTCTACGGCGCGCTGGACCAGTTCATCCCGCGCGGCGGCCTCGACATCGTCGCGAGAATGCGGGGCGTCACCATGCACAGGGTCGAGGTGAACGCGCACGTGATCCGGCGCCGGCTGGCGCGCGTCGTCGCCGAGGTGCTCGCGGCCGATGTGCCGGCGGTTGAGCTGGCGCTCGACGACGCCGTCCTCGATGCCCCGCCGCCGCCGCCCTAGGCTGGGGGCATGGAGCAACGAACGCTTGGCCGTACGGGCCGGACTGTGTCAGTGATCGGCCTCGGAACCTGGCAGTTGGGCGCCGACTGGGGAGACGTGAGCGTCGAGGACGCGACGGCGGTGCTCGCGGCATCCGTCGACGCCGGTGTCACCTTCTTCGACACGGCCGACGTCTACGGCGACGGCCGCAGCGAGAGCGTGATCGGTGCCTTCCTGCGGGAGCGGCCCGGCCACGACATCACGGTCGCCACGAAGATGGGCCGCAGGGCCGAGCAGCTGCGCGAGAACTACGTGCTCGCGAACTTCCGCGAGTGGACGGACCGCTCGCGTAAGAACCTCGGCGTCGACACCCTCGACCTGGTGCAGCTGCACTGCCCGCCGTCCGACGTCGTCACGAGCGACGAGGTCTACGACGCGCTCGACACCCTCGTCGCCGATGGCGTCATGGCGGCATACGGCCTGAGCGTGGAGACGAGCGAGCAGGCGCTCGCCGCCATCGCCCGCCCGCACGTCGCGACGATCCAGATCATCCTGAACGCCTTCCGGTTGAAGCCGCTCGACGCGGTGCTGGGGGCGGCGGCGGATGCCGGCGTCGGCATCATCGCCCGGGTGCCGCTCGCGTCCGGGCTGCTCAGCGGCAAGTACACGGCGGCGACACGGTTCGCGGCGGACGACCACCGCAGCTACAACCGCGACGGCAGCCACTTCGACGTCGGCGAGACGTTCTCCGGTGTGGACTGGGAGACGGGTCTGGCCGCCGCGGCCGAGTTCGCGGCGCTGGCCGAGACGGCCGCTCCCGGGGTTCCGGTGGCCGAGGTCGCGCTGGCCTGGGTCGCGCAGCAGCCGGGCGTCAGCAGTGTCATCCCGGGTGCGCGCTCGCCGCAGCAGGCCGTCGCCAACGCGGCAGCGGGCTCGCTGCCGCCCCTCGGCGATGAGTTCTTCTCCGGCGTGCGGGCGCTCTACGACGCACGGCTGCGCGCCGACATCCACCCCCGCTGGTGATCTCGGTTCCAGGCGCATCCTGTTCGTAACGCAGGCAGAACGCGCGAGTCGGTCCCGATACGAGCGATTCAGCCCCCGGTTCTGCAGGTCTGCCTGAGTTACGCGCGGCCTCTGACAGACAGGGCGCCGCAGCGGGAGACGGCGAGCCGGAGCGGGGGCCGGGCTAGTCGACGAGGTCGGGGTTGCTGCCTGAGCGCTCCGCGGCGTCGAGCCCGGCGATGACGGCGAGCTCGGCGGCATCCAGCTCGAAGTCGAACACGTCGGCGTTGGCGCGCAGTCGCTCGGCGCTCAGCGACTTCGGAATGACAACATTCCCGAGCTGCAGGTGCCAGCGGATCACCACCTGCGCCGCGCTCTTGCCGTGCCGCTCACCGATGGCGCCGAGCACGGGATCGCCGATGGCGCGGCCCCTGGCCAGCGGCGACCACGCCTCGGTCACGATGCCGAGCTCGGCGTGCAGGGCGCGCAGCTCGGCCTGTTGCAGCCACGGCTGCAGCTCGATCTGGTTGACGGCCGGCACGACGCCACTGTCGTCGATGATGCGCTCCAGGTGGGGCCGGTGGAAGTTGGAGACGCCGATCGACGTGGCCCGCCCCTCCTCGCGCAGCCGCACGAGGGCGCGCCAGGTCTCGACGTAGCGGTTCTGCGCCGGCACCGGCCAGTGGATCAGGTAGAGGTCGACCCGGTCGAGGCCGAGCGCGTCGAGACTCGCGTCGAAAGCCCGCAGCGTCTCATCGAAGCCGTGCTCCGTGTTCCACACCTTCGTGGTGACGAACAGCTCGGAGCGATCGAGCCCTGCCTGATCGCTCAGGGCCTCGCGGATGCCGCGGCCGACGCCCCGCTCGTTGCCGTACAGCGCCGCGGTGTCGATGTGCCGGTAGCCGGCGTCGAGCGCGCTGCCGATCACGGCGGGGGTGTCGGCATCCGGAATCTTGTAGGTTCCGACGCCGAGCACCGGAATGCGCGCGCCGTCGTTCAACTTGAGTGTCGTGCTCAGATCCATGCCATCAACTCTGCCAGCTACTCGGGCAGCGCGGCCGTCGCGTAGTGCGGCTGGCGGCGCGGGATGAAGAGCGTCAGCACGATGCCGATCAGGCCGGCTGCGGCCGAGATCGCGAAGCTCAACTGGAAGCCCTGCGTGCTCGGCGTGGTGAGGTCGCCGACGGTGACGAGGTTCGTGGCGAGCACGAGTCCGATCACGGCGCTCGCCGCGGTGGAGCCGAGGGTGCGCATGACGGAGTTGAGGCCGTTGGACGCGGCCGTCTCCGTGGCCGGAACGGCGCCCATGATGAGCGTCGGCATCGCCGCATAGGCGAAGCCGACACCGAACCCGATCGCCGTCGCCACCAGCACCGTGTGCCACACCTCGGTCATCAGCAGGATCGCGAGGCCGTAGCCGATGGCGATGATGGTGATGCCGAGCAGCAGGCTGATGCGCGCGCCGCGCGCGGCGGTCAGCCGGGCGGCGGTACCGGACATCGCCCACATGATCAGGCCGCTCGGCATCAGGCAGAGGCTGGCCACGAGCATGCTCTGGCCGATCCCGACCCCTGTGCCCGTCGGCGTCTCGAGCAGCATCGGCAGCGCGACGGCGCTGGAGAAGAAGGCGAAGCCGACCATTACAGAGGCGAGATTGGTCAGCAGCACGGTGCGCCGGGTGGCGACCCGGATGTCGATCAGCGGATGCGGCGTGCGCAGCTCGTAGAACATCCACAGGGCCAGCACCACGAGGCCGGCGGCGCCGAGCCCGAGTGTGAGCGGACTCGTCCAGCCCCACTCGTTGCCCTTGGTCACCGCCAACAGGATGCCGGAGAGCGCGATGGCCAGGCCGACCGCGCCTGGCAGGTCGAAGCGTCCGCCCGTGCGCAGCGTGCTGACCGGAACGAAGGTGTAGACCAGCACGAAGCCGATCGCGCCGAGGGCGCCGGAGACCCAGAACAGCATGTGCCAGTCGAGGTACTGCGAGATGAGGGCCGAGATCGGCAGGCCGACGGCGCCACCGATGCCGAGGGTGGCGCTGACCAGGGCGACCGCCTTGCCGAGCCGGTCGCGGTGCAGCACATCGCGCAGCACGCTGATGCCGAGCGGGATGACGCCGATGCCGGCGCCCTGCATTGCGCGGCCGATCACGAGCGGGATCAGCGTCGAGGCGAACGCGGCGATCACGGATCCGAGCACGAGGCTCGCCAGGAGCACCAGGATGATGCGGCGTTTGCCGTAGAGGTCGCCGAGGCTGCCGCCGATCGGGGTGAAGATCGCCGCGGAGAGGAGCGTCGCCGTCACGGCCCACATCGCGTCGGTGCTGGAGATCGGGCCGCCGGTGCCGCTCAGCAGGTGCGGCAGCTCTGGCAGCAGCGGCGTCATCAGCGTCATCATGAACGAGGCGACGAGCCCGGTGAAGGCGAGCGCGAAGACGATGGCCGAATCCGGCGTGCGCTTGCTCAGCTCGCGGCGCTCCGCCTCGCTCAGCCAGGGCGTGTCTGGGTCTCCTGGCGCCGCTGCAGCTGGCTCACCCACGTCTGGACGCTCGGCGTCACCGGGAGGAGCTGAGGAGGTGTCGCGTGACATGGAGCCCTTCGATGTGGCCCGCTGTCTGCGGTGCCCACGTGTGCAACGCTCACGGTGTGCCCGCGCATTCCCGGAGGAAGACGGATGCCGGGCCATGGCCCTTCGAGGCGGCGGAGCCGCTAGCGTTGAAGCAGAGGCTGTTGCGCAAGCTGCCGCAGCAGCCACAAGCATGAGGAGAGACGATGAGCGCACCGTCGTGGACGCTGATCGTCCCGGTGCGCCGTGCCGACACCGCGAAGAGCCGCCTCGCCGATGTCACGCCGGAGCTGGCACGGGCGATCGCCGTTGACACGATCGTCGCGGCCTCGCGCGCGCCTGGCGTCGCCGCGCTGCTCGTCGTCACCGACGACCCGGAGCTCGAGCAGGTGCTCGCGCCGCTCGTCGGCCAGGGCGACGCGGAGCTGCGCGTGCTGCAACAGGGCAGCGTCGAGGGGCTCAATCCATCGATTCGGCTCGGCATCCGCGCGGCTGAGGACGACGGCCGCGCGCTCGCCGTGGTGCTCGGCGACCTGCCGGCGCTGCGTCCGGCCGAGCTCGGCAGCGCGCTCACGGCGGCGAGCGCGTTCCCGCGTGCGGTGGTCGCCGACCATCTCGGCACTGGCACGACACTGCTCACCGCGCTCCCGAGCGCGATCGCGCACCTCGAACCGGCCTTCGGCGCCGACTCCTTCGCGCGGCACGTCCGTGCCGGTCACGCGGCGCTCGAGCTCGGCCCCGACTCGACCGTGCGCGCCGACGTCGACACCCGGGCAGACCTGGAGCGCGCAGAACGCCTCGGCCTCGGGCAACACACGAGCCGCGCCCTCGCCGCGCCGCCGCTCCCGTCGCACGCCGCCTGAGCGCGCCCTCCTTTCACGCCGGCTGAGCGCGCCCTCCTTTCACGCCGGCTGAGTGAGGAACGAGCGAAGCCCTGAGCGTGTGAGCGGATGCCGCCGCTGCGGCGTCCGCGGCTCCGAAACCGCCCAGCATCGCGCGCGGTTCCCGGGATCGCCCGGGGACCGGCTGCCGCCTTTCGCGCCGCTTCGCGGCGCGCGCGTACGCGCCAGCGGCCAACCGCGCAACCGAGTTACGGAGCGTGACGCGGTATAACGCGCTTCGACACATTCGATCGCCCTCAGCCGTGCGGAGTTGACACCATCAACTCACCCACCCGCACCCACAGCGAAAGGCACCACGGATGTCACGAACCACCCGAACGCTCGCCGCGGCAACAGCCGCGATCGCGACCGCAGCCCTGCTGGCCGCGTGCGCCACAACAGCGGCGCCGGAGGCAGGCGGCAGCGCCGACTCCGCAACGCCCGTTGCCGGCGGCACCCTCACCTACCTTGAGCACCAGGCCTTCACGAACCTTTACCCGCCGCAGGCCGGTTTCTACCCCAACGGCGGCGTCGTCAACAACATCGCGGCGCGCCTGACCTACCAGAACCCCGAGACGCTCGAGATCGAGCCGTGGATCGCCGACTCGTGGGAGGTGAACGCCGACGCCACCGAGTACACCTTCACCCTCCGTGACGGCGTGACCTTCTCCGACGGCACCCCCGTCGACGCCGCCGCCGTTGCGAAGAACTTCGACGTCTACGGCCTCGGCAACAAGGAACTCGCCCTCACCATCTCCGAGGCGATCAACAACTACGCCAGCAGCGAGGTCGTCGACGCGTCCACCGTGACCTTCCGCTTCTCCGCCCCGGCGCCCGGCTTCCTGCAGGCGACGTCGACGATCAACTCCGGCCTGCTCTCGCCGGCCACGCTCGACCTGCCGCTGGAGAAGTTCGGCGCCGGCAACGCGGCGGCGATCATCGGCGCAGGCCCGTTCGTGATCAGCGACGAGAAGCTCGGCACCGAGCTCACCTTCACAGCGCGTGATGACTACGACTGGGCGCCGCCGTCGCTCGAGCACCAGGGCCGGGCCTACCTCGACGACATCCACCTGATCGTCACGCCGGAGGACAGCGTGCGCATCGGATCGCTCACCTCCGGTCAGGCCGACTACATCCGCTACGTGCAGGCCTTCGACGAGGCAGCGGTCGAGTCCGCCGGCTTCGAGCTGTACGCGCCGCAGACCCGCGGCGTGAACAACTCGCTCAGCCTGCGCTTCACCAACCCGCTGCTCAGCGACATCAAGGTGCGTCAGGCCCTCGTCGCCGGTGTCAACGCCCAGGAGGTCGTCGACACGCTCTTCACCGCGAACTACCCGGTCGCCACCTCCTCGCTGAGCTCCACCGCGCTCGGCTACAAGGACGAGTCGGAGCACCTCGCGTACGACCCGAAGAAGTCGGCAAAGCTGCTCGACGAGGCCGGCTGGACCGAGGGTGCAGACGGCATCCGCGAGAAGGACGGCACGCGCCTCTCCCTCGACGTGTACGAGGCCAAGCCGCAGCCGCTCTCCAAGCAGACGCTCGAGCTGGTCAGCCAGCAGCTGAAGACGATCGGCGTCGAGCTCAACGTCAAGGCCGCCGACGCCGGCAGCTACGCCGAGGACATCAAGGATCCGCTGAAGACGCCGCTCTACCACTCGATGGTCGGCCGCGCCGATCTCGACGTGATCAAGAGCCAGTTCCACACCAAGAACCGCAATGTGCTGCTCTCCAACGACACCAAGCTCGATGCGCTGCTCGAGGCCGTCGCCAGCGAGCCGGACCCCGCCAAGCGCCTCGAGGCCGACGCGGCCGTGCAGGACTACCTGGCCGAGCAGGCCTACGTGATCCCGCTGTTCGAGGAGCCGCAGGTCTACGGCGCTGCCGACTACGTCGAGGGCGTCGAGTTCGAGTCCGTCGGGCGTCCGAGCTTCTACGACGTCTGGCTGAACAAGTAACACCGATCCACCCCCTGGTTCCGGATGCCGCGCGCTGCGGCATCCGGAACCACCCCAGCTCCCACCACCAGGAAGGCACCCCATGAAGCACGTGCTCGCCCGCATCGGCCAGGCCGCCGTGGTGCTGTTCGTGGCCTTCGCCGCCACCTTCGTGCTGCTGCAGGCCCTGCCAGGCGACGCCTTGATGATCAAGTTCGAGAACCCGGAGCTCGGGCTCTCGGCCGAGCAGATCGCCGCCCTGCGCGAGAGCTACGGCGTCGACGTCCCGCTGCCGCAACAGTTCTGGCACACGCTCAGCGGCTTCCTCGCCGGCGACTTCGGCTACTCGATCCAGAACGGCACACCCGTCACACAGATGCTGGCCGAGGCCGCGCCGCAGACGATCACGCTCGCCGTCACGGCGTTCCTGCTGGCGGTCATCATCGCCGTCAGCCTCGCCTTCCTCTCCTCGCTCACCCGCTTCGCCTGGCTGCGGGGTTTCCTCCGCGGCCTGCCAGGCGTGTTCGTCTCCGTTCCGGTGTTCTGGCTCGGCATCGTGCTGATCCAGGTGTTCTCCTTCCAGCTCAAGCTGGTGCCGGTGATCGGTGCCGACCCCGTGCAGGGGCTAATCCTGCCCGTGCTCACGCTCGCCGTGCCGATCAGCGCCCCGCTTGCCCAGATCCTCGTGCGCTCGATCGACGAAGTCGAGCTGGCCCCCTTCGTCAGCGTCGTGCGCGCCAAGGGCGCGAGCCGCCGCCGCGTGCTCTGGAGCAACGTCGCCAAAAACGCGATCCTGCCCACTGTGACGATCGCGGGCGTGCTGCTCGGCGAGCTCATCGGCGGCGCGGTCGTGACCGAGACGGTGTTCGGCCGCACCGGCATCGGGCGCCTCACCGAGCAGGCCGTCTCGGCGCAGGACACCCCCGTGCTGCAGGCGATCGTCGTGCTCTCGGCGCTGGCGTTCGTGCTCACCAACCTCGCCGTCGACCTGCTCTACCCCGTGCTCGACCCGCGGCTGCGCCGGCTCTCGCGGGGCAGCGCGGCCTCGGCCCCGGCATCCGCCCCCGTACTGGAAGGTGCAGCAGCATGAGCAAGCCCACCACCCCGTTGGTCGAGCCCACCCCTTCGTTGATTGAGCCTGTCGAAATCTCTGACGGGGTTTCGACAAGCTCAACCGGCGGGGATGCGACCGGACCCGAGAAACCCGCTGGTCGAGTAGCTCGACGCGAAGCGTCGAGAAAGCCGGCAGCCCCGAATCCGGAAGCTCCGACAACCGCGACCGATGCTGGCAGGCCGAGTCGCCTCCGCACCATCAGTCCCAGCCTCGTCGCGGCCTGGCTCGTGCTCGGCCTCGTGCTCGCCTGGGCGATCGTCCCCTGGCTGTTCACCGGCCACGACCCGCTCGTCGGTGTGCCGGCAGACAAGCTGCAGGCGCCGAGCCTCGCGCACCTCTTCGGTACAGACCAGCTCGGCCGCGACCTGCTGTCCCGCGTGATCTACGGCGCGATCCAGTCGCTCTCCGGCGCGCTCGTGGCCGTCGGCGTCGGGCTCGTGCTCGGCACGGCGATCGGCGTCATCGCCGGCTCCACCGGCGGGGTGCTCGACGCCATCCTGATGCGCATCGTCGACGTGCTGCTCTCGATCCCCGGTCTGCTGCTCGCGCTCAGCATCATCATCCTGCTCGGCTTCGGTACCATCAACGCCGCCATCGCCGTCGGAATCGGCAGCGTCGCGGCGTTCGCCAGGCTCTCCCGCAGCGAGGTCGTCCGGGTGCGGCGCAGCGACTACGTCGAGGCCGCGTTCGGCAGCGGCGGGCGCTACGTCGCCGTGCTCTGGCGGCACGTGCTGCCCAACTCGCTCGGCGCCGTCGTGTCGCTCGCCGCGCTGCAGTTCGGCGTCGCCATCCTCGCCATCTCGACGCTCGGCTTCCTCGGCTACGGCGCACCGCCGCCCACGCCGGAGTGGGGGCTGCTCGTCGCCGACGGCCGCAACTACATCGCGACCTCGTGGTGGCTCACGACCTTCCCCGGCCTCGTCGTCGTTGTCGTCGTGCTCGCCGCGAACCGCGTCAGCCACTCGCTCCGTGGGGAGAACAAGAAATGACCACGCAGGATGCCGCATCGCCCGTTTCGGGCGAGACGCTCGGGGCTTCGGTCGCTGGCGCTCCCTCAGCCGACGTGGAGAGCGGAGCCCTCGCGGAAACCCACGCTGGCTCGAGCGACCGGAGCGCGGCGGAGGCCGCGAAGCCAAGTGCCCCGCACAGCTCAGCCGACGCGGAGTTGCCCGTCCTCGCGGTCGAGGGGCTCAACGTCTCGTACCGCACCGCCGCCGGGCTCAGCCGGGTGGTGCACGATGTCAGCTTCACCGTGCGCCCAGGGGAGGTCGTCGCCCTCGTCGGCGAATCGGGATCAGGGAAGACGACGACGGCCCAGGCCGTCATCGGTCTCCTCGCCGAGAATGCGCACCGCGACAGCGGCAGCATCCTGCTGAACGGCGTCGACATCGCCGGCTGGAGCGACAAGCGCCTCGAGACGGTCCGCGGCGCCCGCATCGGCCTGATCCCGCAGGACCCGTCCAGCTCGCTCAACCCCGTTCGCACCATCGGTGCCCAGATCGCCGAGGTGCTCCAGATCCACAAGCGCGGCGACAAGGCGGCGCGGCAGGCCCGCGTCATCGAGCTGCTGACCCGCGTCGGCCTGCCCGACCCGGAGCGCCGGGCCAAGCAGTACCCGCACGAGCTCTCCGGCGGCATGCGGCAGCGCGTGCTCATCGCCATCGCCATTGCGCTGCGGCCCGAGCTCATCATCGCCGACGAGGCGACGAGCGCCCTCGACGTCACCGTACAGAAGACGATCCTCGACCTGCTCGACGAGCTCCGCGTCGAGTTCGGCACCGCGATCCTCTTCGTCACGCACGACCTCGGCGTGGCCGCCGAGCGCGCGGAGCGCATCGTCGTGCTGCAACACGGCCGCATCCAGGAGCAGGGGGAGACCCGCGCCGTCATCGCGAGCCCGGAGAGCGCCTACACGAAGCGGCTCTTCGCCGACGCCCCCTCCTTCCACGTGACACCGAGCCGGGCACTGCGTCAGCCGGTCGCGCCGTTGTTCCTCCGGGACGCCGCCGCGGCCGCCGCCGAGAACCCCTACGCCGTCGAGGTCGAGGACCTCGTGACCGAATTCGGGCGCGGCGCCAACGCGTTCCGCGCCGTCGACGGCGTCTCGTTCCAGCTGCGCCGCGGAACCACGCACGCGATCGTGGGGGAGTCCGGGTCGGGCAAGACCACGACCGCCCGCGCCGTCGTCGGGCTCGCCGAGCCGACATCCGGATGCATCATCATCGACGGCCAGCACGTCGCGAAGCTCCGCGGCGAGCAGCGCAGGCAGCTGCGCCGGCGCATCCAACTCGTCTACCAGAACCCCTTCGGTTCACTGGACCCGCGGCAGAGCATCGAGCAGATCGTCGCCGAACCGCTGCGCAACTTCGGCCTCGCCGACGGCGCGCCGGCCAACCGCCGCAGCCGCGGCATCCGTGCTGCCGAGCTGATCGACCTCGTCGCGTTGCCGCAGAACGTGCTCGGGCGGCGGGCCCGCGAGCTGAGCGGCGGCCAGCGGCAGCGGGTCGCGATCGCCAGGGCGCTCGCGGTCAACCCGGAGATCCTCGTGCTCGATGAGGCCGTCTCCGCCCTCGACGTCACCGTGCAGGCCCAGATTCTGCGCCTGCTCGAGAGCCTGCAGGACGAGCTCGGACTCAGCTACCTCTTCATCTCGCACGACCTCGCCGTGGTGCGACAGATCTCGGACACGGTCACGGTGATGAGCCGCGGCCGGGCCGTGGAGACCGGCAGCGCCACCCAGATCTTCGGCAACCCACAACACGAATACACGCAGCAGCTGCTCGCAGCGGTGCCATCAGTCAAGGAGTTCTCAGCATGAGCGAAACCGCCAACACACCGGCCCCGCGTGGCCTCGGATTCTTCACCCGCCTACTCGACGAGGCCGCTCCCGGTGAGCGGTTCCGGCTCGCCGCCGAGCAGATCCGCACCGCGGAGCGCTTCGGCTTCGACTCGGCGTGGGTCGCCCAACACCACTTCAGCGCCAGCGAGGGCGGGCTCCCCGCCCCGTTCGTGTTCCTCGCCCACGTGGCCGCGCAGACCTCGGCGATCCGCCTCGGCACCGGCATCGTGACGCTGCCATTGGAGGACCCGGTGCGGGTCGCCGAAGACGCATCCGTGCTCGACCTGCTCGCCGGTGGGCGGCTCGAACTCGGCGTCGGCTCCGGCGGAACCGCCTCCTCCTTCGCCGCCTTCGGCAAGCGCAGCGAGGACCGCGGCACGATCTTCGCCGACCACCTCGCCGTGCTGCGCGACGCCTTCGCCGGCCTGCCGCTCGGTGCCGGGCGGGCGTCGACCGTCGGCTCGTCGACGAACTCGGCGGATGCCGCTGCCCTCGCCTCCGCCTTCGCCGCCGCCCGCGAGAACCGGCTCTACCCGGCAGCGCCGCAGCTCGGCGGCAAGCTCTGGCAGGCGACATTCTCGGTGGCCGGCGGAAGCCGGGCCGCCGCGGCCGGAGACGGCCTGATGCTCTCCCGCACCCAGCCACGCCCGCCCGGATCGCCGCGCGCGAGCCTCGACGACATCCAGCGCCCCATCGTCGACGCCTACTACGAGGCGCTGCCGGCCGGGGCGACGCCGCGGATCATGGCCTCCCGCACGCTCTTCGTCGCCGACGACCGCGCGGAGGCGCTGCGCATCGCCGAGCCGAACCTGCGCCGGGCCGCCGCCGGTTTCCGCGCGGGTGGCCAGCACATCGAGGGAGACTCGCTCCAGGAGCTGATCGCCGGCCTCGACACGCACATCGGCACGGTCGATGACGTGATCGAGTCGCTCGCGGCCGACCGCAGCCTCGACCGAGTCAGCGACGTCGTCTTCCAGGTGCACTCCGTCGATCCGCCGCACGAGCTGGTGCTGCGCTCGATCGAGCTCATCGCCACGCAGGTCGCGCCAGCGCTCGGCATCGGTCGCGCCAACGCATCCCACTCGTCCGAACACGACTCGTCCGGACCCCACACCGACTCAGTCCGCACCGAATCCCTCGCCAGAACAGGAGCACACGCATGACCACCATCGCCCCGCCCGACGTGATCGATGAGCTGCTCGGGGTCACCCCGGGATCGGCCATCGACGAGCTGCGCGCCCGCCGCCCCGTCACCCGCGCCAACGCGCAGGCCAGCTACGACGCGCTGTTCACCCCGGAGCACCCCGGAACTGTGAGTGCCGTTGAGCGCTTCGCGGTCGCCGCCTTCGTCACCGGGCTGCACGCCTCCGCCGCCACACAGCAGTACTACGCGGAACAGCTGGCCAACGCGGCCACCGCCCCGGTCGCCGCGGAGTCGGCCCGCGCGCTGCCGCAGGCCGTCGCCGCCGAACTGGGCGCCGCCCGCACCAGCGGGCCGTACGGTGCCTACCCGGCCGGACCGCTCAGCGTCGAAGACCGCGACGGCCTCCGCTACCGCGTCGCCCCGGAACGCCGCGACGTGCTCGGCGCGCGCCTGGCCTCAGCCCTCGAACACGCGCACCTGCTCGTGTTCCGCCCGCGCGAGGCCAGCCCGGCCGCGCTGCAGGCGCTGCTCGACGCCGGGTGGAGCACGAGCGACATCGTCACCCTCTCGCAACTCGTCGCCTTCCTCACCTTTCAGATTCGCGTTGTAGCCGGATTGGAGCTCCTCTCATGACCACGCCAGCACAGCCGGCATCCTCGGCATCCGAGACCATCGTCGGCGACCCCACCGACACGGCCGAACACGTCATCGAACACCCGGAGCTCGACCGCCCCGTCGTCTTCACCCAGGCCGAACTCGGCTGGGTGCCGTGGCTCGAGCCGCTGCCGGAATCCGAGTTCGAGGAGCGGCACTGGGCGGGCCTCGTCGACGCCTCGCGCGCCAAGTCGCCCTACTTCGCGCTGCTGGCCCGCGACCCGGAGATCCTCGGCGCCCGCACCCGCACAGACAAGGACATCTTCTACAACGCCAAGGAGGGCCTGCCGCGGGCGGAACGCGAGCTCGCCGCCACCGCGACCAGCAGGCACAACGGCTGCATCTTCTGCGCCAGCGTGCACTCCCGCTTCGCGAGCCACCACTCCAAGCGCTCCGACGACGTGCAGCGCCTGCTCGACGAGGGCACGGATGCCGCCCTCGACCCGCGCTGGCGGGCCATCGTCGACGCCTCCGTCGCACTCGCGAGCACACCCGTCGCGCTGACCGCCGGTCACGTCGCCGAGTTGCGCGCGCAGGGCCTCGACGAGCTCGAGATCGCCGACGTCATCCACGGCGCCGCATTCTTCAGCTGGGCCAACCGCCTGATGCTGAGCCTCGGCGAGCCGGAGGCCCCACAGGGCTGATCTGCTCGTGTCGGCGACAGCGTCAGCGCCGGCGGAGGAAACACGCACGGGCGGAGGCCGGTTCTGGGGGAACCGGCCTCCGCCCGCGCCTCGTGCCTCCCGCTGCGGGGCCGGGCGCGCGAACGCACCGAGCCGCGGCTCAGTGTGCTCCCGCAGGGGGAGCGGGGTCGCGCCCCGATCCGGCGCGGCGACGAGACGAGGAGTGTGAGGGGTAGCCCATCTTCTACCCCTGGAGCACCCCCATGTACGACTTCATCGAGATGCTGTCCGATGCACTGCGCCAGCGCACCGAGCGCCTGGAACGTGGCGTCGCCCGCCGCCGCGCGAACAGCACTCACACCGGCATCCTGCGCTCGAACAGCGCGACCGACCCCGCATGGGGCACCACCGATGTCGGCCCGGCGACCGAACCGCTCACGGTGATCCCGCAGCCGGTGCCGGCCGGCAACCACATCGCCGCGCACCGCACCGGGCTGGGCCGACTCGCCTACTGACGCCGCCCGCCGGCCGATGGTTGCACCCTCGCGGCGTGCGCGCCGACGGCGCTCGTCGCGCTGCCCCGCGCGACCCGCACGGTAGTCTGAGGGCTAGCCACCGAGTGCCCCTCACGCGCCGCGTGCCAGGGTCGGACTCGCTCTGGCTGAGTGTCAAGAGGGGCCCTGTAGATGTCCGAAAGCCCGCGCGATCGAGAGCAACACCACCCGTTGGCCGACCCGGACAAGCCGGCCGCATTCACCCGCAGCGACGATCCGCGCGCACAGGCCCCCGAGCGCGAACGCCACGGCTTCCTGAGCGCGGAGCCCGAGCCGGTTCTCCGCCGTCAGACGGGTCAGACTGCGCCTCTAACACCGGGCGCAGCGCCCCGCTTCGCGCGCCACGACCTCGTGCTGCGCAAGGGCGAGTACACGCTCAGCTCCGGCCACTTCACCCCGCACGAGTCCATGGTCGACGACCTGCTCGCCGTGCGCGGAGCACTCATCGACGCCGGCATCGACTTCCTGCTCGTGCGCGGCGACAACGACCGCCCCGTCATCGCCGTCGACCGCCGCCAGCGCAAGGAACTCAGCCGCGCGCTCGCCGCGGCCTTCGCCGACGAACCGTTCTACTCGGCCACGATCGACCGGCCCGGCCAGCCCTCCGTGCTCCTCGCCGACGGCGCGCTCTCCGCGGCCCGCAAGGCCGCGGTGTTCCGCCTCTACCGGCCGCGGGTCGAGCCGATCGGCCGCCTCCGCTACGGTCCGGAGACCGCGTTCCAGCTCGAACTCTGGCGTTTCGGCGACGACGAGATCGTCGCCCCGCAGGAGAACGCCCTGATGCGGGCCCGGATGCCGAGGCACGAGGCCGTCGAAGACACCGTCGAGCTCTACGGCCGCCGCTGGCGCACCCTCGAGAACATGTTCGCCGAACTGGCCAGCGACGTGAGCTTCGACATCGACATGGTCTTCTCCTGGGTCGACGGCAGCGACGTCGCCTTCCAGAAGGCCCGCGCCGCCCGCATGGCCGGCTACGTCGTCGGGGCCGGCGACGACTCCGACGCCCGTTTCCGGCAGATCGACGAGCTCAAGTACGCGCTGCGCAGCGTCTACCTCTTCGCCCCGTGGGTGCGCCGCATCTTCATCGCCACCGACTCCCCGGTTCCGGCCTGGCTCGGCGAGCACCCGCGGGTCACCGTCGTGCGCAGCGAGGAGTTCTTCCAGAACCCGGACGCCCTGCCCACCCACAACTCGCACGCCGTCGAGTCCCAGCTGCACCACATCCCCGGCATCGCCAAGCACTTCCTCTACTCCAACGACGACATGTTCTTCGGCCGCCCGCTCAGCCCCGAGCTGTTCTTCTCGCCAGGCGGTGTGACGAAGTTCGTCGAGGCGGGAACACGCATCGGCCTCGGCGAGAGCAACCCGAGCCGCAGCGGCCACGACAACGCCGCCCGCGTGAACCGCCGGTTGCTCAAGCAGCGCTTCGGCAAGGTGACCACGCGCCACCTCGAACACTGTGCCGCGCCGCTCCGCCGAGACGTGCTCGACACCATGGAGCGGGAGTTCGCAGAGGACTTCGCCCGCACCGCGGCCAGCCAGTTCCGCTCGGCAACCGACATCTCGGTGACGAACTCCTTTTACCACTATTACGCGCTGATGGCCGGGCATGCCGTCATCCAGAACCAGGCCAGGGTCAAGTACATCGAGACGACGCTGCGCTCGGCGCTGCCGGCGATGGACCGGCTCGTCAAGCGCCGCGACCAGGACATGTTCTGCCTGAACGACGGCAGCAACCCCGAGATCTCCAACGAGACGCGCACGGCCGCGGTCACCGAGTTCCTGGAGAAGTACTTCCCATTCCCTGCACCGTGGGAGCGGGCGGAGGAGCCGGAGCCCGAGAGCACTGCACCGGCCGGCGGCGTCGACTCTCGCGGCATCGACGCGGAGGCCGCCGAGGCGATCAGCGACGCGGTGACGGCGGCCGCGGCATCCGCCCGCCAGCAGTAAGACGTGCCGGGCGCGTCAGGCCATGACGGGGATCGGTGTGGTCGGCGGCCCGTGCACGCTCGATGGCGCGATGCGGATGCCGTCGGCCGCCAGCCGGCGCGCGGTCTCGGCCGCGTCGATGTAGTCCAGCGGCGCGTAGCTGCCGAGCGGAACGACCGAGTGCAGCACCGTGTCGGGGTAGACGTGCACGAGGTTGAAGCCCTGGGCGCCGTCGCGGCCGCGGGTGCCGCCGACCGGCACGTTGAGGTCCTGGGTGTAGCAGGTGGCCGACGCCACGGACACGGGGATGCCGGCGAAGGTCGCGGTCGACGAGTAGTGCAGGTGCCCGGCGATGATGCTGCGCACATCGCTGCCCCGGAGCACAGCGGCCAGCGGACCCTGATCGCGCAGCTCGACGGCCACGGCGAGGTCGAGCACGCTCGGGATCGGCGGGTGGTGCATCGCCAGGATGGTGCCGTCCGGGGCCGGGGTGGCCAGCTCGCGGGTCAGCCAGTCCAGCTGCGCGGTCGTGACCGCCCCGAAGTGGTGGCCGGGCACGGTCGAATCGAGGGTGATCAGGCGGAGGCCGTTGAGGTCGTAGACGGCGTCGACCGGCATCGTCGACGGCTGCTCGCCGAGCAGCCCGCTGCGGAACGCGCCGCGATCGTCGTGGTTGCCCATCACCCAGATGACGCGCGCCCCGAGCCTGGCCGCGGCCGGCTCGACGATCTCGCGCAGCCGGCGGTAGGCATCCGGTTCGCCCTTGTCGGCCAGATCACCGGTGAAGACGATCGCCTCCGGGTGCCCGCCGGAGGCCTCGACCTCCTGGAACAGGCGTTGCAGCAGTGCTGTGCTGTCGACCCGGTCGTAGAGCTTGCCGTCGGCGGCGAGCAGGTGGGTGTCGCTCAGGTGGAGCAGGAAATGATGTGGCCGTGGGTACTCGGCCATGCGTGTGTTCACACGGATCCTCTGTTCATCAGGGCGTGCTCTGCGTTGCGCGCCCTCACGGTGCACACATTCCAGCAGACGAATCCGGATGTCGGCTGCGAACGGCCCGGCGCGCCGCAACTGTTCACGCCGGCGACGGCCGGCGTTCACCGGCGTCCGCGCACCTCGCGTTCGCGCCTCGCGTGATTCGCACCTTTTGTAATTCGCGCCTCTTGTAATTCGCGCAGAAGCTGCGACCATCAGTGCATGGCTGTTCTGATCAAACGCGCCTACGACGACGCGTCACCCGACGATGGGTACCGTGTGCTCGTCGATCGGCTCTGGCCACGCGGTGTGAGTCGGGAGCACGCCGACATCCACCTCTGGTTGAAGGCCGTCGCGCCGAGCCCGGAGCTCCGCACCTGGTGGAACCACGATCCGGCCAGGCTCGACCAGTTCGCCGCCCGCTACCGGGCCGAGCTCGAGACGGTCCCGGAGGCCTCCGACGGCGTCGCGCAGCTGCGCGCCATCGCGGCGGCGCACGACCCGCTGACGCTCGTCTACGGAGCCCGCGACCCCGAAGTGAATCACGCCGCGGTCCTTCGCGACTACCTCAACGGTTGAGTCGCCCGCCGGTTGAGCCTGTCGAAACCCCGTCGTCTGCTGATTTCGACAAGCTCAATCAACGGGACTCTTCGCCGGTTGAATCGCCCCCGTTGGTTGAGCCTGTCGAAACCGCGAGGCCGAGGATGCAGTTGAATTGACGTATGCCCGACGTGAAGCCCGTTGAACTGAATCCCGCCGCGATCGCCCTCCTGCGCGCCGACCTTGACGAGGCGCGCTTCTCCGAGGCGAGCCTCGACGGGCTCTGGGGTCCGGATGCCGCTGCCGCCCTCCGCCGCAACGAGCGTGTTCCTGCGCTCCGCGCCCTCGCCGCGCTGCGTGCCCGCCTCGGAGCCCCGACGGCCGTCGCCACCCTCGCCGAACTGTTCGTGCTGGGCATGCCCGTCGGCCGCACCGATCTGCAGGCGGCACTGCCGCGCCTCGGTGTCGACGGCGCGAGTGCGCTCGGGCTCGTCGGGCCCGCCGCCGCTTTCGCTCAGCATGCAGCGGGGGAGCAGCAGACATCCGAAACCCCGGGCGACGCAACAGGGAGCGACGCAGAGCACGGCGAGACGCTGCGGGCCCTGCTCGAGCTGCGCCCATACAGCTTCAACGACAGCCGCGGCGGCGGAGCGTGGTGGATCCTCTCCGACCTCGGCGAGCTCGCCCTCGGCGGACCGCTCGGCGAGAACCACGTGCTCGGCGTCGGCGGGGCGTCGCGCACGCTCTCCGGCCTCATGCTGCAGAACGAAGTCGACAGCGTGCTCGACCTCGGCACGGGCTGCGGCATCCAGGCGATGCACGCGGCCAGGCACGCGCGCCGCGTCGTCGCGACCGACATCTCGCGCCGCGCCCTGGAACTTGCCGCCTTCAACGCCGAACTCAATGAGATCGACGGGGTCGAGTTCCGCTTCGGCAGCCTGTTCGAACCCGTCGCGGGGGAGCGCTTCGACCACATCATCAGCAACCCGCCGTTCGTCATCACGCCGCGGGTCGAGGGCGTTCCCGCCTACGAATACCGCGACGGCGGCATGGTCGGCGATGCCCTCGTCGAGCAGGTGGTGCGGGATGCCGCGGCGCACCTGACCCCGGGCGGCGTGCTGCAGATGCTCGGCAACTGGGAGTACACCGAGTCCGTTCCGGACGCCTTCGACCGTCTGCGCTCGTGGCTGGAACCCGTCGGGGCCGGCTCGGCGCTCGACTACTGGATCGTCGAGCGGGAGGCGCAGTCGGCGACGCAGTATGCCGAGACGTGGATCCGCGATGGCGGCACGCGCCCGGGAACGCCGGACTTCGACCGGCTCTTCGGCGCCTGGCTCGACGACTTCGCCGAGCGCGGGGTGACGCAGATCGGCTTCGGCTACGTGCTGCTGCGCGCCCCGGCCTCGCTGGCGTCGACGGGTTCGCTGGTCGAGCCGCTCCCGGCGGTCGAGCCGCACTCGCTGGTCGAGCCGCATTCGCCGGTCGAGCCGCATTCGCTGGTTGAGCCTGTCGAAACCCTGTCGGCGGCTGATTTCGACAAGCTCAATCAACGGGAAGCCCCGCGCCTGGAGCGGCTCGAGCGCCTGCACGCTCCGCTCGGCGACAACGAGTGGGGTCTCGGCGTGCACCTCGGCAACTGCCTGGCCGCCCGCGACTGGCACGCGGAACAGTCCGACGCCGAACTCGCCGCGCAATGCCTCAGCGTGGCCGGCGACGTCACGGAGGAGCGCCACTACTGGCCGGGCCACGACGACCCGACCGAACTGCTGCTGCGCCAGGGTGGCGGCTTCGCCCGCACGATCTCCCCTGGAACGGCCCTCGCCGCACTGGTCGGTGCCTCCGACGGCGAGCTCAGCGTCGGCGCGATCGCCGCGGCACTGGCGCAACTGCTCGAGGTGGACGGGGCCGCCCTCGGTGCCGAACTGGTCGACGGCGCCCGCCGACTGCTCGAGGACGGCATCCTGCTGCCGCCCGACACCGGCTCCGACACCGGCCCCGACACCGGCGCCTGAGCCGCAGCGCCGCGCAGCCCGCGCGGTGGAAACCACACAACCGCTGCCAGCGGTTCGGCCGCGAACGCGTCTTTTCTGCCGCGGCGGCGAGCTGGCCGGCTCGGTCGCGGCACTGAGCGAATGCTCGGCCACGGCCACTAGTCTCAACTCAACGACATCTCACACCTCGAAAGCGACCCATGCACGACAGCCCCCTTTCCGCCTCCCCGTACGAGGTGTTGGGCGTCGCCGCCGGCGTCAGCGATGAGGAGCTGCGCAAGGCATACCGGCGGATGCTCCGCGTCACCCACCCCGATACCGGCGGTGACCCGGCGCGTTTCGACGCCGTGCAGCGCGCCTGGGTGCTCGTGGGCACGAGCACGGCTCGTGCGGCGTACGACCGCGGCGGGTCCGCGCGCAACGGCGCGGCATCCGCGAGCCATGTGTGGACGGCGCAGCCGAGCGCTCCCCGCCGTGACTCCCGTCCGACGGCCCGCTCGCACGGGCACCCCGGCGGTTGGAGCCGCGAACGCTACCTCGTGCTCATGCGCGAGTGGGTCGGCCGCGGCCGCACGCTGAGCGACCCCTACGACCCCGCGCTCGTGCGCTCGGCCCCGCGCGACATCCGGCACCTGCTCGCCAACGCCCTCGCCGAGGAGGCGACGGCGCGCCAGGTCGCGACGCTCGGCATCGGCTTCTCGGTGTGGCACGACGTCGCCACGACCGCGGCCGGGCCGGGGCTCCCTCCGAAGCTCGACCACATCGTGCTCGGGCCGACCGGCCTGTTCGCCCTGCAGAGCGAGGACTGGGGCGGCGAGGTGCGCATCAAGCGCGGCGATCTGATCGGTGAGGCACTCGCCGGGGAGCGCCCGATGAACGATCTCGCCGCGCGCGCCAAGTCGATCGCGCGGGCGGCGAAGGTGAAGTTCACCGGGCTCATGATCGTCGTTCCGGATGCCGCTGCCCCCAGTTCACTGGAGCTGCTCGGCAAGTCGCGCGGCGCCGTCACCGCGCTCGTCGGCCAGTCGCGGCTGCCCGGTGTGCTGCGCGACGGACTGCCGGGCGCCGCCCGCATCGGCGGCACGGAACTGTTCGAGGTGCGCACCCGGCTGCAGGCGGCCGTCAAGTTCCTCTAGCCTCGACGCCCGGGCCGCAGCGACCGAGAGCACGGGCGCCGGTTGCAAGGACACGGGTTGCACGGACGCCGATTGCAAGACGCCGATTGCAAGGACACCGGTTGTAAGGACACAGTGCGGTTGCAAGGACTCCGTGCGCCAACGCGTCCTTGCAATCTCGCTTTCTCCTTGCCGGCGCTCCTCGGTCTCGATGCGGCCGTGGCCGGCCTACGCGGCCAGCGGGATCCCGGTGAGGGCGACCCTGTGGGGGCACTACGGCGACGCCACGCGTCGGTAGTTCAGGCAGTTCACGCAGAGAGCCGCGCGCACGGGTGTGGTCGGCTCCGTGGCGAGCATCATGCCTGAACTACCAACCTCGACGCCGGGTGCACGGCGCGGTCCGGCGCCGGGCGCGGCTCTGGCAAGCGCGATCCACTCCGCTGGTCGAGGAGCGAGGACCGAGCGTATCGAGACCGAGACGACGCGACGCTGGCGCGAGGTGCGTCGCGACGCCGGCGCGCGACCGTACCTAGCGAGTGGTCGTCCAGTCGAGGTTGACGATCTGGCCGATGTAGATCTCGGTGCCGAGCGACGGGATCGACGGGTTCATCTTCAGCAGCTGTTGCTGTGGCAGATCGAAGCGCTGCGCGATGTCGAAGAAGGCGTCGCCGCTGACCACCGTGTACGTCAGCAGCGCGCCGTCGCCCGCGGTCGTGACCGGTCCCATTGCGCCGCTCACGAGGCCCAGGTCGTTGGCGGGGCCCGGCTCAACGGGCGCTGCCGGCGCGTTCGGTTCGATCTCCACGACGATGGGCGCCTCGGCAGCCGGCGGCTCGGCCGCAGGCGGCTCGGGCGTCGGGGTCGGGGTGGGCTCGGCGGTCGGCTCGACGGTGACGAACACGGTGGCGGGCGGGGCAGCCGGAGCGCCGCTGCATCCGGTGAAGGCCAGCGCGGACGCCAGTGCGACGCCCATTGCGACCGCGTGACGCGCGCCGAAACGGACGGCCGTCGTGCGGCTCAGTGCTGACTCGGTCACGCATTCCCCCTGCTCTGCCCGCCTTGCCCCGCGGGTACCGACCAGTGTCCGACGCTAGAGCATGCCGCCGAGCAGGTCAAGGTCCCGGATCGGGCCCGCGATGGTGACGGCGGCGTAGAGCAGCGCACCCGCGCAGAGCAGATTGATCACCCACATCCAGAGCGGCGCGGTGCCGACACCGGTCTCGCGCCGCACGTTCACGGTGCGCACGATCAGATAGGGCAGCGCGCCGAGCAGGGCCCAGGACGGCTGGGCGCGCCGGCGGTGACCGCGCCGGGCCAGCACGGTGTTGTCTCGCGTTGCGAGCACGAAGACCAGTGCGTACAGGGTCAGGGCGGCGAAGAGCCCGGCGGAGCTGCCGCCGTCGAGCGAGGTGCCGCGCACCAGGATGTCGGCGCCGGCAAGCAGCGGGAGCGAGAGGTACGGAGTGAACGCCAGCAGCCACACAGCCGTCGTCCCGGAGTGGCGGGGCACATCGCGCACGTCCCACTGCTCGACCCGCGGGGCCGCGCTGGGCATCGGCGCCAGGCGCTCCGTCTCGCGCTGCCAGTCGTAGCCGTCGGTGGTGCCGCTGCGTTCCGTCGCGGCCCCGCTCGTGCGCGGCGCCGTGGGGCCCGGCTCGGCCGAAGCGGGTGCCGTGACTCCTGTGACTCCTGTGACTCCTGTGGCTGTGGTGACTGCTGTGGTCACGGCGGTGGCTGCTGGCAGTGCGGGTACCGCCGATGCCGTGGGCCGCGGCGTGAGCTGCGCCGTCCATGCTGCGCCGTCCCACCAGCGAAGCTGATTGCTGCCTCGGGGGTCGGGGTACCACCCTCTCGGAGGCGTGGAGCGATGTGGCGCGACGGTCTGTACAGTGTGTGAGCTCATGGTGATTCCCTCGGGTGGGTCAAACCTACGAACGGACTAGGGATGGTTCGATTCAGCTACTGCGTGTTGACTGTCAGTGTGACGTGTTTGAGGGCCAGCGCGCCCACCCCAAGTCGGGGGCCACGCGGCGTGCGCTCCTGGGGCAGGAAACACGGTCGCCGGTCGCGGCACGATGAGGGCGGCATCCGTGGTTCACTGGCGTATGACCAAGATTCCCGCGCACCTCGAATACCTGCTCGACCAGCCGATCTTTGCCGCGCTCGGCACGATCCGCCCGGATGACACGGTGCAGGTGAACCCGATGTGGTTCGAGCGCATCGGCGATGAGATCCACTTCACGCACACGACGAAGCGCGGCAAGTTCCGCAACCTGCAGCACAACCCGTCGATGAGCCTCGCGATCATCGACCCGGCCGACCCGCTCGTCTACGTCGAGCTGCGCGGCACACTGCGCACCGTGATCGAGGACCCCACCGGCGCGTTCTACGTGCGGCTCGGCAAGCGCTACGGCAACGCGGAGCAGCAGGCGCCGGCCGACAGCGCCGACCGCGTCATCCTGGTGATGAGCATCGACAAGGCGCTCGGGCACTAGCGCGCGCACGCTCCGGGCCGGTGTCGGTGTCGGTGCCGGTGCTGGTTCCGGTGCCACGGTCGGGTGTCGGTGCCGGCGGGTAGCCTCGGAGAAGGCGGGGCCGAGCGGCGTCGCGAAGGAGGCTGCCGGTGTTTCTGCGTGACGACGTTGTGGTGACCAGCGCCTCCGATCTGAGCACCGCCTCGAAGTGCGAGTTCGCCTTCCTGCGCACCCTCGACGCGAAACTCGGGCGCATCGACGCCGTCGCCAGCTCCGCTGACGCGATGCTGGAGCGCGCCGGGCGGCTCGGCGACGCCCACGAGGCGGCCGTGCTCGAGCGCTACCGGCAGCAGTTCGCGGCCGACGGCCCGCTCGGCGTCGTCGAGATCGAGCGGCCGAGCCTCCGCGATGACGGCGCCCTGGATGCCGCGCTCGCCGCGACCAAGGACGCATTCGACGCCGGCGCAGCAGTCGTCTTCCAGGCCGCCTTCTTCGATGGCGCGTTCATCGGTTTCGCGGACTTCATCGTGCGCCAGAGCGACGGGCGTTACCTCGTGCAGGACACCAAGCTGGCCCGCTCGGCCAAGGTCACCGCGCTGCTGCAGCTCGCCGCCTACGTCGAACAGCTCGAGAACATCGGCGTGCCCGTGGCCGACACCGTGCAGCTGCTGCTCGGCGACGGCAGCGTCAGCGAGCACCGGGTGGCCGACATCCTGCCCGTGTACCGGCGGCGGCGGGCGCATCTGCTGCGGATCATCGCTGAACGCCTGAGCGACAGCGAGCCGGTGCGCTGGGGCGACCCGCGTTACACGCTCTGCGGGCACTGCGAGGCGTGCGAGACCGAGATCGCCGCGCACCGCGACGTGCTGCTTGTTGCCGGCATGCGGGTGCTGCAACGGCAGAAGCTGGCCGCGGCCGGCATCGACACGATCGATGAGCTGGCGGCATCCGATGGGCCGATCGACGGTATCGGGGATGCCGCGCTCGCCGGCATGCGCGCCCAGGCAGCCCTGCAGCTGCAGGCCATGGCGGATGCCGAGGCGGGCGTCGAACCCGACCCGCACCCGGTTCCGCCGTTCCGGGTCGTGAAGGCGGAGGCGCTCACGGCGCTGCCCGCGCCCGACGCCGGCGACATCTTCTTCGACTTCGAGGGCGACCCGCTGTACAGCGAGGCGGCTGGCGCCGGCGACGTGAACGGGGCGGACGCCCAGCGCTGGGGCCTCGACTACCTGTTCGGGCTGATCGAGCCCGACCGCACCTTCCGAGCTTTCTGGGCCCACGACCATGCCGAGGAGCGCGTGGCGCTGATCGACTTCCTCGCCTACGTCGCCGAGCGCCGGGCCGCGCACCCCGGCATGCACATCTACCACTACGCCGCCTACGAGCGCACCCACCTGCTCAGCCTCGCCGCCCGGCACGGCGTCGGCGAGGAGGCCGTCGACCAGCTGCTGCGCGACAACGTGCTCATCGACCTCTACCCGATCGTGCGCGGCGCACTCCGGGTCGGCAGCCGCAGCTACTCGATCAAGAAGCTCGAACCGCTCTACATGGGGGAGGAGCTGCGCGGCGGCGACGTCACGAACGCGGCCGACTCCATCACCGAGTACGCCGAGGCGCGCGCCCTGATCGAGAGCGGCCAGACGGATGCCGGCGAGCACAAGCTCGCCGAGATCGCCGACTACAACGAGTACGACTGCCGCTCGACGCTCGCCCTGCGCGACTGGCTGCTCGAGCGCGCACGCGAGGCCGGTATCGTGCCCGGCGCCCTGCACGGCGACCGCGACGCCGTGATCGAGATCGCGCCGTCTCCGCTGCGCGACGCCCTGCTGGCGCGCGCCGGCGACCCGCTGAACCCGCACCGCACGGCCGACCAGACCGCGGCGGCATTCGCCGCCGCGGCGCTCGACTACCACCAGCGCGAGCAGAAGAGCTTCTGGTGGGATCACTTCGCGCGCCTCACCGCGCCCATCGAGGAGTGGGCAGACACCCGCGACGTGATGGTCGTCGAGAGCGCTAGCGTCGAGCGTGACTGGCACCGTGAGGGCCGGCAGCGCGTCGACCGGCGTTGGATCCGACTGCACGGCATCATCGCGCCCGGCAGCTCGATCAAGCCGGGCGAGCAGGCCGGACCGTTCCTCGTGTACGACTTCCCCGGGCCGTGGCTCGACGCCAAGGCGGATGCCGGCGCGCGCTCCGCCCGTGCCGTGCAGGTGCTCGACGTCGACGACGATGGCGGCGTGCTCGTGCTCGAGACGCTCCCGAAGGACACCGAGCCGTACGACACGATCCCCGTCGCGCTGACGCCGAGCTCTCCGCCGCCGGCCGGGGCGCAGAAGCAGGCCATCGCCGACTGGGCGCAGGAGATCGCGGATGCCGGCGACAGCTGGCCGCGCGACCCGCTCGTCGACGTGCTCCGCCGCGTTCCTCCCATCGGCCTCGCCGACCGCGCTCCGTCGCCGGATGTCGATACGGCCGAAGGCGGTCCACTCGATCACCGGGCCGCCGCCACCCGCAGCAACCCCGAGCTCGCCGATGTCGTCGCCGCGGTGCTGGCGCTCGACCGTTCCGCCCTCGCCGTGCAGGGCCCGCCAGGCACGGGCAAGACCTACCTCGGCGCGCACCTCATCACCGAACTCGTGCAGAAGCACGGCTACAAGATCGGCGTCGTCGCGCAGTCCCATGCCGTCGTCGAGAACCTGCTCGGCGGCGTCGTCGCGGCCGGCCTCGACCCGAGCCTCGTCGGCAAGGTGCCGAAGACCGGGCCGGATGCGGCGCCGCCCGCGTACACCGCGTTGCTGAAGGACGGCCAGCTGTTGTTCGCGCTCGAGCATGCGGCATCCGGCTTCGTTGTCGGCGGAACCGCGTGGGACTTCGCGAATCCGGCCAGGGTTCCGCGGCGCTCGCTCGACCTGCTCGTCGTCGACGAGGCCGGCCAGTTCTCGCTGGCCTCGACGATCGCGGCGAGCGTCGCCGCCGACACCGTGCTGCTGCTCGGTGACCCGCAGCAGCTGCCGCAGGTGAGCCAGGGCACGCACCCGGAGCCGGTCGATCAGTCCGCGCTCGGCTGGGTGAGCGCCGGGCACGACGTGCTGCCGGCCGAGTTCGGTTTCTTCCTCGCCGAGAGCCGCCGCATGCACCCCGCCGTCACGGCACCCGTCTCCGCGCTCAGCTACGAGGGCGCGCTGCACGCGCACCCGGTCGCCGCCGAGCGGCGGCTCGCGGGGATCACCCCGGGCCTGCACGCGGTGGCGGTGGCGCACAGCGGCAACGCGACCGAGTCAGCGGAGGAGGCGGCGGCGGTCGTGGAGATCGTGCGCGGGGCCCTCGGCCGGGCCTGGAGCGAGGCGGCATCCGGTGGGCAGATGTCGCGCCCGCTCGAGCAGCGCGACGTGATCGTGGTCACGCCGTACAACGCGCAACTCGCGCTCGTGCACGAGGCGCTCCTCGCCGCCGGGCTCGGTGAGGTGCGCGTCGGCACGGTCGACAAGTTCCAGGGGCAGGAGGCGGCGATCGCGATCGTGAGCCTCGCGGCGTCGTCGGCGGCCGATGTGCCGCGCGGCATGGGCTTCCTGATCATGAAGAACCGTCTCAATGTCGCCATCTCTCGGGCGAAGTGGGCGGCGTATCTGCTCTACTCACCTGAGCTGATCGAGTACCTGCCGGTGACGCCGGCCGGGCTCGCCGAGCTCAGCGCCTTCATCGGGCTGGTGGATGCCGCAGTCGAAACAAGCACGGTCGAAACAGGCGCGGTCGAGACAAGCACGGTCGAAACAGCAGTGGTCGAAGCCGCCGCGTTCTCCGGCCCGCCGATAGGCTGAAGTGACTATGACTGAAGCCATCGTTGTGACCGCCGTGTTCACCCCTGCAGAGGGCCAGTTCGACGCCGTGTACGCTGCGCTGCTGCCCGCGATTGCCGCCTCCCACGAGGAGGACGGCTGCGAGATCTACGCGCTGCACAAGGCACCGGACGGCACACTCGTGATGATCGAGAAGTGGGAGTCGCTGGAACACCACCAGGCACACGACGAGGCGGCGGCCGTGGCCACGCTCATCCAGGCCCTCGATGGCTTGCTCGCCGTGCCCGTCGAGGTGACCCGGCTCGTCCCGCTGCCGGCTGGCAACGAAATCCAGGGATCCCTCTAGAGCTCCTCGGCGCCGGCATCCGCCCCGGCGCACCCACCCAGCCCCACCACCCCCGCTCAGCACACGATCCACCCGGGAAGGAGAGAGCATGCGATTCTGGCGCAAGCGCAGGAAGATGGCGAAGTTCGACCCGAGCGCGTTGCCGGCACCCAAGCGGATTTCGCTGGACCGGGCCGTCGACGAGGGGCTGCTCCTCGCCGAGTACGCCACGCGGATGGAGACCAAGAATCAGGTGATCATCGGCGCCCTGCGCGGTGATCGTGATTTCGACGTCGAGCGCTATGCCGACGTCGTGCGGACCAACCTCGCCCGGCTCGCCGACGAGGCGCAGGATCAGGCGCTGCGGATCAGCGGGGAACGTCGGCACGCGCGCGACACCCCCGGCCTCGCGAAGGGTCACCACGACTACCGGCGAAGTGACGTCAGTAATCTGCAGCTGCGCGAACAGAGCTACTCCGGGCTGGCCGCCAAGCTCCTCGAGCTGAGCGCCGACGACGAGTATGTGAACGGCATCGTCGAGGCGGCCAGGGTGGCAGCCTGGGAGGAAGTCGGCGACGTCGTGGTGTCGACCCTGGCCGAGCAGCAGGAGCCCGTTGACCTCGGCGACAACTATGCGGAGGAGCGCCTGATCCGCATGCAGCTGCTGCAGATGGAGGACCTCGAAGAGCTCGCAACGCAGCGCCGACACAGCGCTCCCAAAGCGAGCGCGGCGGCCGACGGTGCAGCAGGGAGTGCCGCAGGGAGCACGGCCGGGAGCGCCGCAGAAAGTTCCGCGCCGCGAGTTCCCTGAGTCCGCGCCTCGGACGCTGGGGCGAGGTTTAGGCTGGTGGGGTTCGGCGATCGGCGATGGGTGTGTTGTGAAGATCATCAGTTACAACCTGCGCAAGCACAGCGCCAGTGGTGAACTCGTTGCGCTGTGCGAGCGTTACGCGGTCGATGTGCTCTGTCTGCAGGAGCTCGACACGCAGGACATGCCGTCGGCGATCGGCGATCTGAAGCTCGCGGACTCCACCACGCGCAACCGGCTCGGGCTGGCCGTCTACTACCGGCATGACCGGTTCGAGGCGCTGGAGACCCGCACCTTCTCGCTGAAGAAGTCGCTGCACGACCGGCTGCTCACGCCCGCGCACGAGCGCCTCATCGGCACGCGGCTCTACGACCGCGAGGGGCAGCGCGAGCTCATCGTCGCGTCCTTCCACGCGGCGCCGCTCACCGCGCTCAACTCGCTGCGCCGGCATCAGATCCACTCCGCGCTCGGCGAGCTCTGGCAGCTCGGGCCGGGCCTGCCGACGATCATGGTCGGGGACTACAACTACCCCGTGTTCAAGGAGAACCTGAGCAACAAGGTGCGGGAGTCCGGCTACGACCTCACCCTGAGCGACAAGCGCACCTATACGCGCTACAAGTTCTTCCGCGGGCACTTCGACCTCGCGACATCCGTCGGTCTCGACATCGAGAGCGTCGAGACGCTGCCACGCGGCACGTCCGACCACATGCCGATCCTCGTGACGGCCGCCTATGGCCCGGATGCCGCGGCCCTCCGCGCGACGGCCAGCGGCGCGGTCACCCCCGACTTCATCATCTGAGCCGGGCCGCCCGCACCCCGCTGGTTGAGCCTGTCGAAACCCCGCTGGTTGAGCCTGTCGAAACCCCGCTGGTTGAGCCTGTCGAAACCCCGCGCAGCCTCCTGTGACAGGATCGACGCATGCGCATCGCCGTCACAGGAGGATCAGGCAAGCTCGGCCGCACGGTTGTGCGGGAGCTTGCGGCATCCGGTCACCACGTCATCAACCTCGACCAGCGCGGTGAGCGCGGGCCGGGCTTCGTGCAGGTCGACCTCACCGACTTCGGGCAGGTGATCGATGCGCTGAGCGGGGTGAACGACCGCCACAACGGCATCGACGCGCTCGTGCACCTGGCGGCGATCCCGGCACCGGGGATCGCGAGCGACGTCGCGACGTTCCACAACAACATGCTCGGCAGCTTCAACGTGTTCTGGGCGGCGCAGCGGCTCGGAATCACGCGGATCGTCTACGCCTCAAGCGAGACGGTGCTTGGTCTGCCGTTCGATGTGCCACCGCCCTACGTGCCGGTCGACGAGGACTACCCGGCCCGGCCGGAGAGCGTCTACTCGCTCGTCAAGCACCTTGAGGAGCAGCTGGCGATCGAGCTCGTGCGCTGGCATCCGGAGCTCTCGATCACGGCGCTGCGCTTCTCCAACGTCATGGACCCGGAGGACTACGCGGCCTTCGCCGCGTTCGACGCCGATGCCACGGCGCGCAAGTGGAACCTCTGGGGCTACATCGATGCCCGCGACGGGGCGCAGGCCGTGCAGCGGGCGCTGGATGTCGCGGCGCCCGGCTTCGACCGCTTCATCATCGCCGCAGCCGATACCGTGATGACCCGGCCGAACGCCGAGCTGCTCGCGGAGGTGTTCCCCGGTGTGCCGCACAAGCGCGAGGTCGGGCCGAACGAGACGCTGCTCTCGATCGACAAGGCGCGCAGGGTGCTCGGCTACGAGCCGCGACACAGCTGGCGCCACCTCGCGACCCCGATCTCCGTCGACTGAGCCGGCGCGCGTCGAAAACCGCGCCAGCATCGCAGTCAGTTCCTGAGATTGCATTGGAAGCGGCTGCCGCCTTTCGCGACGCTGCGCGTCGCGCTTGTCGAAATCAGGCCACCCGATCGACGCCTTCGAAGCCAGAGACCAGCTCCGTCGCCTAACGTTGTAGGTGGAACAATCCGGCGCGCGCCGCGGTTCCATCCGGTAGCGGTCCCATTGCGCCATCCGGCCCCGCCGCACTGAAAGGCAGTCGTGTCACCCCACGCTTCACCCGCAACACCCACCGAGACGTCCTTGGCGCTGAGCGAAGCCGAGGTGCTTGAGCTGCGCCGCGACTTCCCGGCACTCGCCGAGGAGGTGAACGGGCAGCCGCTCGCGTACCTGGATTCCGGGGCGACGGCGCAGCGGCCGGCATCCGTTCTCGATGCCGAACACGACTTCCTGATCCACAGCAACGCCGCCGTGCACCGCGGCGCGCACACCCTCGCCGGGCTCGCGACTGAGGCCTACGAAGACGCCCGCGCGACCGTCGCCGCCTTCATCGGTGCGCAGCCGGACGAGATCGTCTGGACAGCCAACGCCACCGACGCGCTCAACCTCGTCGCCTACGGCATCGGCAAC
Organism: Microterricola gilva; assembly: GCF_004217495.1. Classification (NCBI taxonomy): domain Bacteria; kingdom Bacillati; phylum Actinomycetota; class Actinomycetes; order Micrococcales; family Microbacteriaceae; genus Microterricola; species Microterricola gilva. The sequence goes on along the minus strand of NZ_SHLC01000001.1, from coordinate 2,543,701 downwards.
GCATCCCGCGGTCGCGGGGGAGCAGCCGCCGGCCGCTTCGCGCTCGCGGCAGGCGACGAGATCGTCGTGACCGAGGCGGAGCACCACGCCAACCTCGTGCCCTGGCAGGAGCTCGCAGCCAGCACCGGCGCAACGCTGCGCTTCATCCCCGTCGACGACGACGGCATCTACACGCTGGCGGATGCCGCGGCCCTCCTCACCGAGCGCACCCGCATCGTCGCCATCGGCCACGTCTCCAACGTCACCGGATTCATCGCGCCCATCGCCGAGATCGCCGCCCTGGCCCACGAGCACGGCGCGCTCGTCGTGCTGGACGCCTGCCAGTCGGCCCCGCACCGCCGCCTCGACGTGGCCGAGCTCGGCGTCGACTTCCTCGCCTTCAGCGGCCACAAGATGCTCGGCCCGACCGGCATCGGCGTGCTCTGGGGCCGCGCCGAGCTGCTGAACGCGCTGCCGCCGTTCCGTACAGGCGGGTCGATGATCAGCACCGTCACGATGGAGTCGTCCACCTTCCTGCCCGCCCCGCAGCGGTTCGAGGCCGGCACACAGCCGGTGTCGCAGGCCGTCGCACTGGCCGAGGCCGTGCGTTACCTGGAGCGCGTCGGGCTCGAGCGCATCGATGCCCGCGAGGACGAACTCGCCCAGCGGATGCTGGCGGGGCTCGCCGAGATCGACGGCATCCGCATCGTCGGCCCCGCAGCGGGCGTCCCGCGCGCCGGGCTCGTGAGCTTCGACGTCGACGGGGTCCACGCCCACGATGTCGGTCAGTTCCTGGACGCGCAGGGCATCGCCGTGCGGGTCGGCCACCACTGCGCACAGCCGCTGCACCGCCGCCTCGGCCTGACCGCGACGACGCGCGCCAGCGCCTACCTGTACACGACCACCGAGGAGGTCGACCGTTTCCTCGCCGCCGTCGCCGGCGTGCGCGGCTACTTCGGTGTCACGGATTCTGTTGGCGCGGAGGCCGGCGCATGAGCAGCCTCGACGGGCTGTACCAGCAGCTGATTCTCGACCACTCCAAGAAGCGCGCGGGCGACGGGGTGCTCGACCACCACGATGCCGAGCACTTCGAGCGAAACCCCAGCTGCGGCGACGAGATCACCGTGCAGCTCGCCATGGAGCCGGGCACCGACCGGGTGGCGTCGTTCGGCTGGACGGGCAGCGGATGCAGCATCTCGATGGCTTCCGCCTCCGTGCTCTCCGAGCTGGCTCCCGGCATGAGTATCGACGAACTGCAGAAGCTGATCGAGGAGTTCCGCGAGATGCTGCGCTCGCGTGGCGCCGGTGAGCCGGACGACGAGGTGCTCGGCGATGCGGTCGCCTTCCACGGCGTCTCGAAGTTCGTGATGCGGATCAAGTGCGCGATGCTCGCGTGGGTCGCCGCCGAGGCCTGCCTGCTCGAGGTCCGCGCCGCCCACTGACCCGCGCCCAAACCCACGCTGGCTCGAGCGAGCGGCGGCGCGACGAAGGAGCAGCGACGCACGCGAAGCCGAGTGCCCCGCCGCACACGCTGTTCGGCCGTGTCGGGGCTTCGCTCGTTCCTCGCTCAGCCGGCGTGAGGGGTGGCTCGCCGCACGAACTCACGCTGGCTCGAGCGAGCGGCGCCGCGACGAAGGAGCAGCGCCGCACGCGAAGCCGAGTGCCCCGCCGCACACGCTGTTCGGCCGTGTCAGGGCCTCGCTCGTTCCTCGCTCAGCCGGCGTTGGGGGCTGCCGCTCACACTCACGCTGGCTCGAGCGAGCGGAGCCGCGACGAAGGAGCAGCGCCGCACGCGAAGCCGAGTGCCCCGCCGAACACATCCGCCCCGGGGTAGCATCCCCTCATGCGCTTCGACTTCACCTCCCCGCTCTGGAAGTGGGACTCGCAGGGCGCCTCCTGGTACTTCGTGACGCTGCCGGAGGAGGTCAGCGAGGACATCCGCGAGGTGCCCCGGATGCCGCGCGGCTTCGGCGCTATCAAGGTGCGCGTCACCGTCGGCGGCTCAACCTGGAGCACCTCGGTGTTCCCGGACTCCCGCACCGGTGGCCACTGGCTGCCGATCAAGAAGGCCGTGCGCGTCGCCGAAGGGCTCGAGGAGGACGCTCCGGTGTCGGTCTCCTTGGAGCTCGTCGAGTTCTGAGCGTGCGGCGCACGCCCGCCGGCTACAGCCCGAACGCCACCAGCGCCTCGGTGATCGCCGCCTGGATTTGCGGGCTGTCGATCGTGGCTGTGCCATCGCCCGGCTGCACGCCGTAGTCCCCGAAGCCGGCGTGGTTCGCGCCGTCGATCTGGACGAAGACCGCGTCCTCCGGCAGCAGGTGCGCGGCCCCGTCGATCTTCTCCGGCGTGCTCAGGCCGTCCTCGCTGCCGCTGATGCTGAGCACCTGCAGCCCGGAGTCGCTGATGTCGTTGGCGCAGTAGCTGCCGAACAGCACGAGACCCACCACGCCGTCGTCGGCGGCATCCGGCGCGTCGACCAGCTGGCAGGCGCGCACGCCGCCGAGGGAGTGCCCGCCGACGTACCACTCGTCCACGGCGGGTGCGTCGGCGGTGAAGGTGTCGAGCGGCCGGGTGTCGAAGAAGGCCAGGTTCAGCGTCGGCTTGGTGATGACGACCGTCGCGCCGGTCTCCTCGACGATGCCGGAGAGCTTGTACATGTACGCGTACGGGTCGACCTTGGCGCCCGGGATGAACACGAGGCCCGTGGCGGAGGCGTTCTCGGCCGGCGCGAGCACGACCGAGTGGTCGGTGGACGTCACGACGATGTCGGGGTTCTCCCACACCTCGAGCGCGGCCGGCCGCTCGCCCATCATCACCGAGTGCGCCCAGAACAGCACGCCGAGCACGAGCAGTGCCAGGATGCTGAGCACCCACAGGACGGCGGTGCGGACGCGGTGCCTGCCGCGCGGGCGGGTCGGGCGGGGCTTCTCGGTGTCGGTGCTCACATCGCCATTCTCTCAGCTCGTCTACCGCGGCATCCGGCACGCGCCGAGCCCGCGCACAACTGGCACTCAGGGGGCGCACAAACTGCGGGCATAGCGTCGAAGTGAGGCCGGAATCGAACGCGGCAACGCCTTCGCCCCGGTGCTCCGAACGCAACATTTGTTTTGAGATGGAGAGTGTGATGGCTGTTTACGACGTAGCTGGACGATCGGCGATCGTGACCGGAGCCGGCAGCGGCATCGGGCGCGCGGTGGCGATCGAGCTGGCGGCAAGTGGCGCAGCGGTGCTGGTCAACGACCTCAACGCGGATGCCGCCGCGGCCGTGGTCGAGGAGATCCGCGCGGCCGGCGGCACCGCAGAGGCGTCCGTCGGCGACGTGACCGACCAGGCCTGGAACGAGTCGTCGATCGCGGCGGCGAACGCCCTGGCCCCACTGCGCATCGCCGTGAACAACGCCGGCATCGGCGGGCCCGCCTCGTCGGTGGGGGAGTACCCGCTCGACGGCTGGTCGAAGGTCATCGAGGTGAACCTCAACTCGCTGTTCTACGGCATGCGCGCACAGCTGCCCGCGATCGCCGCGAACGGCGGCGGCGCGGTCGTCAACGTCGCCTCCATCCTCGGCAGCGTCGGTTTCGCCAACGCGCCGGCCTACGTCGCGGCCAAGCACGGCGTCGTCGGGCTGACAAAGACCGCCGCCATCGAGTACGCCTCACAGGGTGTGCGCGTGAACTCCGTCGGACCCGGCTTCATCAAGACGCCGCTCATCGACTCCACCATGGATGCCGACGCGCAGGCCTACCTCGAGAGCCTGCACCCGATCGGTCGCCTCGGCCAGCCTGAGGAGGTCGCGGCCCTCGTCGCGTTCCTCGCCAGCGATGCCGCCAGCTTCGTCACCGGCAGCTACCACCTCGTCGACGGCGGCTACACCGCCAAGTAGCGCTGTCGCCAGCAACGGCCGTCCACCTCGGTGGACGGCCGTTCTCGTTGCCGCGCTGATCTGACACATGTGGCCGCCCCACCTGTGGCGGATCGCACAGTCGTTTGCGAGTGCGAGTGCGAGTGCGAGTGCGAGTGCGTGCGAGACGTGCGTGTGAGACGTGAGGCACGTCATAACTTGTGTGGGATCCAGCCGAGCTTCACCGCTAGTGGTTCGATTCGGATGTTTCCTTGGCTAGGGGTATCTGGCCACGCCAGTTCGCGGTGGCGAGCTGGATCACGGCACAGCTCGCCTGATCACGGCTTCCCGGCCGTTTCCTGCGGGCGGGATGGCCGGCAATCGTTTCAGCGCAGCTGTAACGGCAGCGAATACGGGTCGGCGCGTTGGTGCGAGTCCTGAAAGTCGCATGGGGCTTGCGTGGGGCAACTCCCGGTCGGCATCCGCTCAGAATGGCTACGGCGTGGTAAGCGCTCAGCAGTCGATCCGGCAGGTGAAACGCGTCGAGGCTTGGTCTTTTGCGTCTGATGCCCCCTAGAGTGAGGGCATGTTCGGCACACCTAAGTCTGCAAGCCTTGATATTGAGACGGTCCGCAAGAATGCCCAGATCCTTGTGATCGACGACCAAGAATGGCCATATCAAGCTGCTCTAGCCTCGGAGGGCTACCACATTGAACGATGGCCGGACGTTCAGAGCCTTTCCCGTCTGACCGACGGGTACTACTCTCTGATCCTGTTGGACATCCATGGAGTAGGTCTAAAGGAGGACCCCAAGGGTCAGGGCATTGGAATTCTGGACTATATCAAGCGCACGAATCCATCGCAGCGAGTCATCGTCTATTCGGCAAAGCGACAGCTCATTTCTTCAACGCCGATTCTCACGAAGGCGGATGCGATTTTCGACAAGGGTGAGTCGTATGTTAACTTCCGCGTCGAGATCGATAAGTTTCTGGTGTCCGGCGCGACACCTGGGTATTTCATATCGACTATCAACCGTGAACTCGGCGGTGATGCCGCGTCAGTTCCGAGACTCATTCCAAAAGCCTTGAAGGCCTTGCGCACAGGAAATATCTCGCCGCTCGCGCGCTATCTGGAATCAACGCTCAATGATGAGCAGAAAGTGAAGATTATCGTGTCGATAGTCACTGCAGGGTTCAAGGTGCTGAGCGAATTTGCAAAGTGATTCGGGGCTCTGGAGCGTCTTCCCGTACCCCACGCTCCGACTCGGTGAAATTACCGCTGGATCGACTGTGCCAACGCACCCAGATTGTGAGAGATGTAGTTCTCGTGAGTGTGTCAAAGACGAGCAGACGGTCCCTGGCCAGTCCGCAGTTTGTCGCTACGGCCTGCTATACGCACCGATCGATGACACGAGGCGGGTCGTGGGGCTCGTCGGCGCAAATCTGCTTAATCCATCCCCCCGTGCGCGGCAGCGCTTTCAGAACGAGCGGGAGCGACATGTGCGCGTGGAGGCAGTCCACCGCGCTGTAGAGGCAGTCCGCAAGGCAGCCCCGGGTCTCGTAGACGACATGCACGTGCAGCGAGAACTTGTACTTGAGAGCTTGAAGACGGACCCAGCACTATTGGCTGCCGTCGGCAACGTGCTCCGCAAAGACCTTGAAGACAATCTCAGTCAGAGCCACGACTTCCTTCAGCTTGTGAAAGTCATACGCGGCCACGCGGAGGTGCTTCTGCTCCAGAAGCATCCGAATCTTCCGCCAGAGGAAGCGGCAGAGCAGGAGCCCACCGAGGGCGCGATCTTCTTCGCAACCACGTTGATGGCGTCTAAGGTTGACTCGCTAGCATTCTTGAACGAAGTGAACCGCGCCTTTGGTGATCTGCGTCGTTTCGAAATCCATCCACTCCTGTTGAAGTACGTTCGAATTTACGCCTGGCAGGCCAAGCAGAAGAACCTCAAGCTCAACTTGAACGGCCGCTGCTTCGCCGTCTGTTACTACAATCCCGATGCGATCATCGCGATCGTCCAGGGTTTCTTGGACAACATGGTGAAGTACGCACCTGCCAGTTCTAGCGGGACGATCAGTATTGACGAGGGAGAGGATGAGGTGCGCATTGCTTTCAATTCTTTGGGTCCTCGGATTAGCGCGGATGAGACGGGCAGGATCTTTCTCCCGCGCATTCGCGGGGTTGCCGCACGCGAACTTGAACCAACCGGTCAAGGCGTTGGCTTGGGGGTGGTAAAGGAGCTGTCTGATGCCCTGGACCTTGACGCACGCGTGTCTCAGCGGAGCACGGCCGCTTCGGGGTTCCCCGGCTACTTCGAGACAACCTTTAGCTTTCGGGTGAGGAAGACCGGCACGTCGCATTCTCGCGATCGCTAGTGCTGCAACTTGCACGTACCGAAGGAACCTGATCGCGGCATGAATTGCCCTGTGCCGGTGCGATGCGACAGTCGCCATGAAGTTGGTTCGCGGAGCGGCGAGCTCATCGTGCGACCTTGTCGGTTAGGTATCGCTCCAAGACGCGAGATCCGACGCCGATGCGTGATCGTGCCGCGAAATGACCGGTTCGCACTCAGCTGATCAGGGATGATCCTTGCATCTTGATACTTGACCGAAGCGGTGCCCACCGCAAGTTTCGAGTAAGTGCCGTCATCGTGCGGATGCGGAGGGGGCGAGCTGCCCAGGGCAGCCGTCGAGCACGCGCGCGATCGCGTCGCGCTCCGGCGCCGTCACCCAGAGCCCGTACTCCGACTTCACCGCGACCTGGCGAGCGACGTACTCGCAGCGGAAGCCCTTCGCCGGCGGCAGCCAGGTGGCGGCGTCGCTCGCGCCCTTGCGGGAGTTGCTCGGCCCGTCGACGGCGAGCAGATTGAGCGGGTCGTTGGCGAAGGCCAGTCGCTGCTCGGCCGTGAGCTGCTGCGCCCCGGTCTCCCACGCGTTCATGAGGGCGACGACGTGGTCGATCTGCACGGCCTGCGACGTGCCCTGGCCGCGCACGAAGTCGATGCTCGTGCCCGTGTACGGGTCGGCGAGCAGGCCGCTGAACACGCGGCATCCGCTCGGCCGATCGATGCTCGTGAGGTCGCGGGCGAGGATGTCGTTGCGGGTGTCACAACCGTTCTGGTCGACGTCGCGCCAGGCGCTGCCGAAGCTCTCGGTGCGGTCGTAGCCGGTCTTCGGCGCGCGGCCCTTCACCGGAAGAGTGGCGAGCAGCTCAGCGGCGGTGGTGCCCGTGCCCTCGGATGCCGGCGGCTCCAGCGTAGGCATCGGCACCGGCACTGCTGTGCTCGGCACCTCTACTTCGGCGCTGCCGGCCTCGACGCCCGGTGCCACGTTCGCCGGGCCCGTGAGGGCGGTCATCGCCGTGTAGGCCAGCACCGCGAGGAGCGGAACGAGGAGCCACGCCGTGCGGGTCAGTCGTGTTCGTGCCCGCGCGCGGCCGGCTCGTGTGTTGTTGCCCATGAATCCCTTGTGTTTGGCGCCGGCCTTCAAAACTAGTACATAAATATGTACATATTTTCGACGATGGCTCTATTCTGGAAGGCATGAACGCCCGCCCCCTCACCGTGACGACGGTGGCCGATGCGCGCGCGGGGCTCTCCGGAGTGCTGCGCAGCTTCCGGGCGGACCCGGCGGGAGCGCCGCCAGTCGTGCTCGGATCGCACCGTAAGGCGGAGGCCGTGATCATGCCGTACGCGCGCTTCGAGCAGATTCTGCTCGCCGCCGCCGGTGTCACCGACGAGCGCGTGGCCGAGCGGGACCAGGACACGCGCCCGGAACTCGGCAGCGACGGCCCTGGCGCGGGCCACACGTCGCAGCTTGACGCCGACGCCGATTCAGCTCGCCCGGCGGACTCGGTGCCGCCGACCGACCAGGTCCCTCCGGTCGATCCGGTCGAGCACAGCGAGCAGATCGAGCGCTGGCTTCGAGGGCTCGACGTCACCCTCGCCACCGCGTCCGAGATCGTCGATCGCGGCCGGGACGCCTTCCGCGAGGATGCCGCACTGCCGCTGGCCTGCGAGGCGCTCACCACCCGAGTGGGCGAGCTGGCCCGGCTGCTCGTCGCGGCCGACCCCGAGCGCTTCGACGATCCGATGTGGTCACTGGTCGCCCGCAGCCAGGAGATCGTCGTTCAGCACTACAGTCGCGTCGACGAGCAAATGATGTGGGTCACTGTCGCCGAGGGCTTCCCCGAGATCGAGGACCTGGTGTTGGGAGCCCGGGAGGGTGTGGACGGCGCGGATGCCGGCGCGCACATCGATCCGGGGCCGTTGCCGCTGTCCTGACGTCCGATCCTGAGCCTGCTCCGCGAGGGCGCGCAGTCACGCCCCCACGGATCGGACCAGGCTAGCGTTCGTCAGTGTCGTGCCGGCGCCAGCGCCGTTTCGCGCCGATCTGCCGGTTCACTGCGAAGGGCGCCCGCCGCGCGGGCCCCTGGCCGCGCCACTGGTGCGGCTTGCACAGCGCGCAGCCGCGGTGACGACGATGGGGTGAATGTGCCATCGAATTTCTCCGTTCCCGTTCACTCCCCGCCCGGGTGGGCAGGGTAGGGGAGGAGGATTCGAGGTCATGCCGTCATCCTGCCAGCACGCACGGACATTCGATCTGAGATCGCGTCGAGTCGATCGTGGCGGACGCCTGGTTGCCGGCTATGAGGCGGTCGCCGGTGCCGGCACGACCCCGGCCTCCGGAGTCACTGTCACCGCGCTGCCGTGCTGCGGTCCAGTGAGTGTGAGGGTGTAGGAAAGACCATCGGCGCTTGGTGCATAATCGGCTGTGGTGCCAACCGGCAACGCCACGACCACGGACCCATCCGGCGTCTTGAGAGTTGAGTCCTCACCAATCACGAGTGACGCAGGCCGGACGCCCGACGGGCTCAACTGGTCGAGTGCGAACGCCGCCGTCCCTGCGGCCTGAGAGAGTGCGGATTGCTCCAGCTCGGCCGACGCAAATGAAGCGGGGGCCGGTGCGGAAGGCGCTCCGAGACTGCCCAGGTAGTTGACGGCAATGATGAGGGCGACTGCGAACACCGCAAGCTTCATGAGCCCAGGGAGGATTGAGCGGCGCTTCTTTGACGGTCGACGCGACGGCGGACGGCTCGGAGCGGTGCGCTGCGGTCGCGCGGTGGCAGCCCCCTTCGATGCGACTTGGCTGAGCCTTCTTGCGTCGGCTGCGAGCTCAGGCTCTAGCGCCTCGAAGTGGCTCTGGAGGTCCCGCGGATCCACGGTCGACACCGGTAGCAAGCTCCAGGTGCGAGGTCGCACCGCGGCATCCACAATGCGTTGCACCTGCTCGTCACTGTAGATGCGGCGCGACTGTAGTGCACCAAGCAGTTCCGAATCGCGCTCGACACCGACCGTTACATCGTCGCCGTCCGGTGCGGCTTTGATCACAAGCTTGCGGGCGCCGACCACGACAACGACGCCTGCGGTCTCGACCGTGAGCCCGCTGGCCTGCGTGAGCAGTTTCGCGGCACGCCGCGCTTCGAAAGCAGCGTTCGAGATGTGATGCTGCGGATGGTTGCTCACTCGCAATGCGCGACCGGCGACCCAGACATCCTTGTTGGCGTGATGCTTGGTGTTGATCGTGTAGACACCGGCGGGCCCGATCAGCACATGGTCGATGTCGCTGCCCTCGCTGCCGACAGGCACCGAGTGCAATACCGTCCACTCATCGCCAAGGCGGCTCAGGATGTCGGCAACGCGGCGTTCACCCACGGCGCCGGCGTACCACGAGTGAATCTCGTCCGGCAGCTTTCGGCGACCGTTGTGCGCATCGGTGGTTGCCTCTGCGCTGAGACGAAGGACTTGTTCCATGAGCGATTGGGCCGGGATTCGGCCGCGGAGATCGCGGGGATCGAAGACGGTCGGCGCTGTCTCCGGCTCCGGTAGAGACGCCAGAGGCTGCACTGTGCTCTGTGCGGCTTTGACTGTGCCGGGCTGTGCGTATTCGTTGGCCAAGAGTGGGTCGCGTGGATGCCGATGCTCCTCCCACGCCTCGCCCGACCACCAACGCCACTGGGCGTCATCCACCGGGTCGGCGTACCAGCCCGAGGGCGGTTGTGGCGGTGCAGGCTGGAGCCCCTCGTCGTCGACGGCAAGAGCGTGGCGACCGGGCATCCGTCACGGTATCGCGCCGTTCGTTGGAGGCGCTGGCCCCAATGGCGGGGTGAAGCGCGGGCGGCCTAGCCGGACAGTGCGGCGAGCAGCAGCCTTGCGATCGGCGTCGTCAGCACCGCGAACACGAGCACGTTCACCGCGACGGTGACCCAGAACACCGCGCGGAAGCTTCGTTTCTGCGTCTTGTGCCGGAGCATCTGCTGGGCGCAGATCGCACCGGGCCAGCCGCCGATCACCGCGAGCAGGTGCAGGGTGTTCTCCGGGACGCGCCAGCTGCCCTTCCTGGCCGCCGATTTGTCGGAGGCATAGACCGCGAAGCAGATGACGCTCGCGAGCACGTACAGGCCCACGACCCAAAGCGGAATCGGCCAGTTCGCATTCACCACGAGCGCGAATGCGATGAATGCGAGGATCACCAGACAGTTGCCGGCCCCGGCAGCACGTCGTCTGCGGGCACCACCCGAGGCGTGGTCGCGCTGCGGCAGCGGGCTCCGCGGCCTCTGCGAGCCGCGCTGCTGGGGAGACCTCTGCCGGCTCTCAGCGCCTGGACCGGTGTAGCGGATGTCGCGGGCCCGGCTCTTGCCGTCGGCACCGCGCTCGACCAGATAGCTGATGCTCTCGCCGTGCTGCGGTCGTTCGGCCCGGGCGGGGAAGGCCGAGATGTGCGCGAACACCTTCGCGCCCGCGAGGGACTCGACGAAGCCGAAGCCGCGCTCATCGTTCCAGCTGGTCAGTGTTCCCCAGCTGCGCTCAGCCCCAGTCCCCATCCGTCGATCGTAGCGGCGGCGGCCTCGGCGGCACGCCGCAGCACCCCTCCGTTTTCGGCCTACTCGGGCGGGCGACTACGGTTATTGAGGTCAGAAAAGGGGGCACAGCCGATGAGCGACATCGCGGGCGAATTGGCGCGGGTTCGCGAGGCGTTCGACAAGCCGACGCTGCGCCTGCTCGATCGCAAGTGGGCGCCCTTCGTGCTGGCCGTCTTCAAGTGCTCCTTCAGCCGCGATCGGCGCAGCATCCAGGCCGAGCGGCTGCACGCTCAGGTCGACGCCTACCTCGCCGATCTCCGCACGATCGGCGCCGACACCCCTACAGGCAACGGCCGTTCCCTCTGCGTGCAGTGGATGAACGACCAGTGGCTCTACCGCGACACCGGCGACAGCGACGACGGCGCCGAGGAGAACGGTGCGGCCCGCGAAGACTCGGCAACCACCGAAGAGTTCTACTCGCTCACCTCGCACGCGCTCGAGGCACTCTCACTCGTCGAGAGCCTCGCCCGCGACCGCGCCCTGATCAGCGAGTCCCGGCTCACGATGATCGTGGATGCCGTGCGCCACCGTGCCACGCAGGCCAACCCCGACCGCGACGAACGCGTGCGACGCCTCGACCAGCAGATCGCCGAGCTGCAGAGCGAGCGCGACCGGGTGGCTGGCGGAGGAGAGATCGCCGCGGCATCCGTCGAGGACATGCGCGAGGGCTACGCCAACCTCATCGACCTGATCGGCCAGCTGCCCGGCGACTTCAAGCGGGTGGAAGAGTCCGTGGCGACGATGCACCGGCAGATCGTCAACGACTTCCGGGCCGAGGACCGCCCGGTCGGCGAGGTGCTCGACGAGTATCTCGCCAAGACCGACGCGCTCATGTCGCTGACGGCCGAGGGCCGCGCGTTCGAGGGCGCCTTCGAGCTGCTCCGCGATGACGCGCTCCTGCTCGACCTCAAGGGCGACCTCGAGACGATCCTCTCGCACCCCTTCGCCGCGCAGCTGAAGCCGATCGAACGGCGCAGCTTCGGCGCGACCGTCACCCTGATCCGCCGCGGCATCGACGACGTGCTGACGCAGCGCAACGGCCTCACGACGACGTTGCGCGAGCACATCGTCAACCACGACATCGTCAAGGACCGCGAGCTCGAGGGTCTGCTGCGCGACATCAACAAGGAACTCGTCACGTGGATGCAGACGGCCGGCCCGCAGTCGCGGGTGCGCGCAGAGATCATGCCGGGCAACCTCGACGCCCCGCACCTGCGTGAGCGCTTCTACGACCCCGAATCCCACGTTCCGCCGGCCGCGCTGGCCGACGTCTCGCAGCACGCCCCCGAGGTGCTGAGCCTGGGCGAGATGCGCAAGCAGGGCGGCCCGCAGCTGTCGGAGATGCGCGATGCGCTCGTCGACGCCCTCGGCGCGAGTGGATCGTCCGGAAGCGACACCTCGATCGGCGACGTGTTCAACGCGCTCGCGCCCGAGCTCCGCCGCCCGGTCGAGATCCTCGGGCTCATGCAGCTGGCGACGCAGATCGACGCCGTCTCGCACACCGGCGCGGATGAGGGCAGCGGCAGCGGCACCCACAAGTTGAGCACCGAGGAGTACGTGACGGTGCGCCCCGACGGCACGATGCGCACCTTCGCGGTACCGCGCATCACCCTTAGCGATGACGAAACGGCGGCCCTCGCGGCCTTGAACTCTGGAGCGAACAGTGACTGACGACCGACGCGACGAACCATCCGCGGGCGGCGAGCTCGGCACCAAACCGTTCGGGCACAAGTCCGTCATCGAGCACGCCGGCAATGCAGACAGTGCGGGCGGTGCGAGCAGCGCTGCTGACAGCGCCGCGTTCACCGACGGCGACGCCTTCGTCGGCGCCGACGACAGTGCGGACGCCGACGGTGAAAGCCTGTCGCTGTTCGAGGGTGACGAGGGCGGGCTCTCCGCCGCCCAGCGCCGCACCCTCGTGCTGCTGCTCAAGCACCGCTACATCTCGGCATCCGACCACCCTGCCGCCTGGCGGACGCTCGTCGCCTCGACCGGCCTGATCAAGTCGCGCCTCAACGACCTGTTCCTCGACCTGCACGTCGACCGACACTACGAGGTGGCGTTCAAGCGGCAGGCGCAGAGTGAGGGCGGCGCCGCCTTCCCGACCGTGCTGCACGACACCTCCTACAACCGCGAGGAGACGATCCTGCTCGTCGTGCTGCGCCAGCGCTTCCGCAGCGAACGCGCCAACGGCCACGACTTCGTCATCGTCGACCGCGACAATCTGCTCGAGAAGGTCGCGCACTTCCGGCCGGCGCACGCCACCAACCGCTCCGGCGACGCGAAGCGGGCATCCGCGGCGATCGAGACCCTCGCCAAGGCGCAGGTGCTGCTGCGCACGAGCGACCCCGACCGTTTCCGCATCGCACCCGTGATCGAGGTGCTGCTGCCCGTGCAGCGCCTCGCCGAGCTGCTCGACTGGCTGCGCGCCGAGAATGGAAGCGAGAGCGTCGAGATCGCGGATGCCACCGAGCCGCTGGTCGAGGTCGCGAATGCCGCGGACACCGATGGTCGAGAAGCGAGCGACGAGCGTCTCGAGACCGGGGCACCGGGTGTCGATACGGCCGCGGGTGGCCCACTCGACCAGCAGGAAGAACCCGACCCTGATGCGGACACTGATCCCGATGGTCGAGTAGCGAGGAACGAGCGTATCGAGACCTCCGACGCCGAAACTCCCGCCGCCGAGCCCGAACTGGAGCCAGCAGTATGAGCGATTCCCCGCTGTTCTACATCGACGGCGCCACCGAGGGCACAACGCAGTGGCGGGCCGAGACGTTTCAGATGGTCAACTGGGGCGGCTTCCACGGCCACCACTCGGTCGCGCTCGCGTCGACCGCGACCCTGGTGTCCGGGGCATCCGGAACCGGCAAGAGCACCCTGCTCGACGCTTACCTCGCGCTCATGATGCCCTCGGACACCCCGTTCAACGGCGCTTCCAACGACGCTGGATCCGGCCGGGCCCGCAGCGCGGAGCAGCGCAACGTGCTCACCTACCTGCGCGGCAAGACCGACGACAACCGCGAAGCCGAGACTGGCGCGCTGCACGACCAGGTGCTGCGCGGTGCGGGTGAGCCCACCTGGGGCGCCATCGCGATGACGTTCATCGACGACAACCAGCGCCGCTTCACCGTGCTGCGCACGTATTACGTGCCGCGTTCGACGCACAGCTACTCCGATCTGTCGATGAAGATGGCCACCTACGACGGCGCGCTGAACCTCGCCGAGCTTCAGGATGTCGTCGCCGCCCGGTTCGAGAAGCGGGCTCTCAAGGCGCGCTTCGCCGGCATCGAGGTCTTCGACACCTACGCCGCCTTCGCGCAGACCCTCTACACGCGGCTCGGCATCGGGGCCAACGGGGAGGGCGGCAAGGCGCTGCGCCTGCTCGCCCGCATCCAGGCCGGCCAGCAGGTCAAGACCGTCGACGGCCTCTACAAGTCGATGGTGCTCGAGCGCCCGGCTACCTACGCCGCCGCCGACAAGGCCGTCAACCACTTCGAAGACCTCGAACGCTCCTACGGCGCGATGGTCACCGAGGCGCAGAAGGCGCAGGTGCTGGAGCGTCTGCCCGAGCTGCAGAAGCAGTTCATCGAGGCCAACGACCGCGCCGACCTCGTCGACACCTTCGGCGTCACCCGCAGCGGCGACACCCCGCTGCGCCTCTGGGAGCTCGCGACCGAGCAGCGCCTGCTCGACGCCGCCGATGACGTGAACCGGGCCGAGCGGAAGCGCGCCCAGGCCGAACTCGGCGCCGCCACCGCAGCCGAGAAGGACCTCAAGGAACGCCTCGCCGAGAGCCAGCGTCGCCAGCGCGCCAACGGCGGCGATGTGCTCGACGAGCTGAAGACCGAGGTCGCCCGGCTCACCGAGACCCGCGACGACCGCCTCGCCTCCCGCGCCCGCTTCGACGAGCGCGTCTCCGTGCTCGCCCAGCCGATGGGCACGCTCGACGAGTTCACCGCGGCGCAGGCCGTGGCCGCCGAGACCCTCGCCGCCTTCGCCGACGCCCAGACGCAGGCCGAGGCGCACCGGGAGACGCTCCGCCGGGAGCAGTACCCGCTCGAGGAGCAGATCCGCGTCCTCAAGAAGGAGCGCGACTTCCTCGACGGTCGACACAGCCTCGTTCCCCAGCACCTGCACGCCGCACGCCTCGCCATCGCTGAGGCGGCTGGCATGGCATCCGATGAACTGCCCTTCCTCGCCGAGCTCATCGACATCGCGCCCGGCGAGGAGCGCTGGCGCCAGGCCGCCGAGGTCACGCTCGGTTCGGTCGCGCGCATTCTGCTCGTCGACGAGACCAAGCTCGCCGCGCTCGGCCGGGCGATCGACCCGCTCCGGCTGCCGGTGCGCATCCACTTCGAGGGCGTGCCGCTCGGCGCGGTGACGGATGCCGCGGGCGAGAGCGCCGACCCGGGCCTCGTCTCGGGCAAGCTCGTGCACAAGGCGTCGCCGTTCACCACGTGGGTGCACCAGCGGGTGCGGCAGGCCTCGCTCGACGCCCGCTGCGTCGAGACGCCGGCCGAGTTCGGCGACGACGGCCCCTACGTGGCGCTCAGCGGGCAGACTCGCAACGGCAGCCGCGGCGCACACGGCATGAACCGCGACCAGAAGCCGATCATCGGTTTCTCGAGCCAGGCCAGGCAGGACGAGATCGAGCAGGAGCTCGCGCAGCTCACCGTCTCGGTCGAGCAGCTGGGATCCCAGGCGCACACCCTCGCGGCCGAGCTGGCCGCGCTGCGGGCTCGCCGCGACGCCAGCCAGTCGGTGGCGGATGCCGTCTGGGCCCTCCTCGACGTCGACACCGCCGAGACCGCGCTCGCCGGCAAGAACGCCGAGCTGGAGCGGGTGCTGGCCAACAGCGACGTGCTCCGCGCGCTGCAGGAGGAGGAGCAGCGGCTCGAGGCCGAGCTCGAGGCGGCGCAGACGCAGCGTTTCGAGGCCGAGCGCGCCGCCCGCGTGCTGGCGTCGGCGCAGTCGGAGCTCGTCGACCGCGAGGATGCCGTCAACGCCCAGCTGGAGCGCATCGCCGACGAGGAGTCGGTGACGCTCTCCGAGGAGCAGACGGCGCATCTCGACGCCGAGTTCGAGGCCGTCGGCGATCCAGACGACCTCGAGAGCTTCGCCGCCGGCCTCAAGCGCCTCCGCGAACGCCTGACCGAGCAGTCCGCCAGCGAACGCGAGCGGGCCGTGCAGGCCGCGGGCGCGATGCGGAGCATCTTCGAGTCCTACCAGCGCGCCTGGCCGGACCCGACGATCGGCACCGGCCTCGACTCGTACCAGAGCTACCGCGACATCCTCGATTCCGTGCTCACCCTCGGCCTGCACGAGCGCCGCCAGGAGTGGAAGCGCCGCCTCGCCGCGTGGAGCGGCCAGGATCTGGTGCCGCTCGCTGGTGCCTTCGACTCCGCGATCTCGCAGATCGAGGACCGCCTGCACCCGATCAACGAGATCCTCGCGACGCTGCCGTTCGGAGCGGGCCGCGACCGCCTCACGATCACGCTGCGCCGCCTGCACCGCGACGACGCCACGGCGTTCCGCAAGGAGCTCAAGCAGCTCTCCTCCGGTGCGACCGAGCAGTTCACCGACGAGCAGACCGAGGAACGCTTCCTGCGGCTGCAGGCGTTCATGGCCGGCATCCGCAAGCCGGAGGACGAGTCGAAGCCGTCGCCGACGCGTGACCTGCTGCTCGACGTGCGCCGGCACGTGGAGGTCACCGCCTCACGCCTGAACGCCGACGGGGAGGAACTCAGCACCTACTCCTCGCTCGGCGGCAAGAGCGGTGGCGAATCACAAGAACTGGTCGCGTTCGTCGTCGGCGCCGCGCTGCGCTTCCAGCTCGGTGACGAGAGCCGCACCCGGCCGCGCTTCGCGCCCGTGTTCCTCGACGAGGGCTTCGTGAAGTCCGACGCCGAGTTCGCCGGCCGTGCCGTCGCCGCGTGGAAGGGCCTCGGCTTCCAGCTCATCGTCGGCGCCCCGCTCGACAAGGTCACCGCCCTCGAGCCGTACATGGACCTGGTGCTCTCGATCACGAAGAACCACGCCGCCGGTTACTCCTACATCAACCCGATCGCCGACGCCGCGGCGCCCGCGGTCGCGCCTTCTCCGGTTGAGCCCACCCCGTTGGTTGAGCCTGTCGAAACCCCATTGGCTTCGCCCGCCTCGCTGGTTGAGCCTGTCGAAACCCCGGAGCTGCTCCCCGCCGACTAGCCGACCCGCACACTCCACGCTGGCTCGAGGGAGCAGCCGAGGAACGAGGCCGCCCCCAAAGCCAAGTGTCCGCCGTGATCGAGTTGCCGCGGATGCCGGGGCATCGGTGTCCGCGGATCCGCTCGGGGCTTCGCGAGCGAGCCTCCTTCGTCAGCTCGTTCGCTCGAGCCGGCGTGGCGGAGACTCGCTCGCGAAACTCACGCTGGCGCTCCCTCAGCCGGCGTGCGGGAGGCAGTGGGGGCGCGAGGATCGCGCACACTCCACGCTGGCTCGAGGGAGCAGCCGAGGAACGAGGCCGCCCCCGAAGCCAAGTGTCGGCCGTGATCGAGTCGCCCCGGGCGGCGAGGCCACCATCAGTGCGACGCGATGAACGTGACCGCCCCGATGAACCCGGGCAGCGCGATCAGCGTCAGCACCGCCAGCACAACCAACCCGGCCCAGCGCACGGTGCGCGAGACCCACCACCGTCCGATGCTCGGCACCACCAGTGCACCGAGCGCGGTCACACCGGCGCCGATGAGCAGCACGACGCCGATCGGCACGTAGACCACGGTCGCGAGCAGCGGGGACGCGGCCAGCCACGGGCGCCTCGGCCGCAGTGGCAACCGCCTGCTGTACCAGCCGAACACCGCGGCGAGCAGCATCCCCTGCCCGATGAGGAGGATCGAGAACAGCACGACCGCGAGCCAGCCGGGCTCGATGAAGCCGAAGTCGGGGTTATCGGGGCGCAGTGGATCCTCGTTGGGGGCGCCGATCACCAGCAACAGCAGCCCGTAGATGAGGCCGCCCAGCCATCCGCGGGGCAGCCAGCGGTAGATGAACGCGAACACGACCGCGCTGAGGAAGGCGCCGGGCAGCGCGCCGAAGAGGAACAGGCTGAGCGTGCCCTCGAACGAGATCGTGCCGACAAAGGCCTGTGCCTCGGTGAAGAAGTCGGTCGCATCGGGCGACGTAAGCGCAAGGGCGCGCATGATCAGCCGGGAGGCGGGCAGCGTCCAGAGCAGCGCCGTGCCGAAACTCGCGACCGTGACCACCGTCGCCCACCAGAGGTAGCGGCGGAGCGCGAGCCTAACGCGACGCGCGCGCGGGGCGGATGCCGGCGCGGCCGCGGTGTCCGTGGAATCCGTGTCGGCGGCACCCGTGTCGGCGGCATCCGGTGGGCTCAGGCTCAGCCGGCCCCAGAGCACCATCAGCACCAGACCACACAGCGCCAGTGCGCTGCACACGATCACAATCAGCATGGGCCGACCCCTTTCCGCCGCAATTCTGGCGGATCAGTCGGTCGCCAAGCTACAGGGAGTTCCCGGATGTGCCGCCTCGGCCGCGGCGAGCGTGCCGTCGCTGAAGGAGCACCCGCCCGGTGCCCGCCCTCGCCGCGATCAACCGACCGGTCGCGCCGACACCGGCGGCTCGCCGATCTCGTCGATTGAGTGCCCGGCGCAGGGGCTCCGGGTGGCCGTCGCCCGTTGGACGCGGTGCAGGGCGAACCAGCGCACGTCGTCGCGCAGGCGACACCACGCCACGAGCAGCCATCGCCCGCCGGTGAACGCGAAGATCATCGGTTCCACCTCACGCCGCGTGGCCTGCCCGCGGGCGTCGACGTAGTCGATGTTCACGGTGACCTGTTCGACGAGGGCCTTCTCGAGCACGGTCATCACGCGGCGCGGGGCGCTCGGCCCGACGTCGACCCAGACCCGTCGGGAGAGATCCGCGGCTTGCCGCCGGGTGCCCGGGTCGAGCACGTCGCGAATCTTGTTGGCTGCTGCACGCGCAGAATCCGAGTACGGTGCCTGCGTCGCGACCGCGACCGCCGTGTTGATCGCCAGCGCCTGCGCGGCGGTCAGGTTCACCGGCGGCAGACTCGTGATCTCGGCCAGGCCGTAGCCGCCGCCGGGGCCCGTGCGGCCCCAGACCGGCAGGCCGCCGGCCTCCAACGCGGCGAGGTCGCGTTTGATCGTGCGGGTGGTTACCTCGAACTCGTCGGCGAGTTGCTGGGCCGTGCGCCCGCGAGCCGGGGCGCGGCGCAGCGACTCGGTGAGGGCATGCAGGCGCTCGGTACGGTTCACCCGTCCATGATCGCAGAATGGCAAAGAAAGTGACAGGAATAGTGACATACTGCTGTCCGGTGGCTGCCGGACGATGGATACATGGACCACACCACGAATACTCTGCCCACAAGTTCTCTGCCCACAAACACTCTGCCCTCGCTCATTCTCGTTCCCGGCCACTGGCTCGGCGCCTGGGCGTGGGACGGCGTCGCGTCCGAGCTCCGCGCCCGGGGCCACGCCGTCACCGCGGTCACGCTGCCCGGCCTTGACCCCGACGACCCGGATCGTGCGACGCGGACACTGGACGACCAGGCCGAGGCACTGCGGCAGGCCGTGGCCGCGGCATCCGCCGACGGCAGCGCCGTCGTGCTCGTCGCACACAGCGGGGCGGGCGTTCCCGTTTCGCTGCTCCTCGACCAGGACCCCACCGCGGTCAGCCGCGTCGTCTACGTCGACAGTGGCCCGTCGGGTGACGGCTCAGTGTTCGACGCCGACTTCCCGGCGGAGCAGGCAGACTCGGAGCTCCCGCCGTTCGACCAGCTCCAGGCGAGCCCGGACGGGGTGAGCGAGCAGGACCTTCGCGTGTTCCGCGAGCGGGCGGTGCCGCAGCCCGGCCCCGTCATGCGACAGGTGGTGCATCTCACGAACGATGCTCGGCGGGACGTGCCGTCCACGATCATCGCCTGCTCGTTCCCCTCGGAGGTGCTGATGCAGATGGCCCGGGCGGGCAACGAGATGATGGCCGAGGTGGCCTCGCTCCGCGACCTTGAACTGGTCGACCTGCCGACCGGGCACTGGCCGATGTGGAGCCGGCCGGTAGAGCTCGCCGCCACGATCTCGACCGCAGCCGAACGCTGAGCCCGAGCGGCGCTCCCTCAGCTCGCGGGGGAGCGCCCCTCCAGCGCGTCGTCGAACTGGTAGTGCGTCTCCAAGTAACTGGCGATGAACGGGCAGCGCGGCACGATCCGCAGCTGGCGGTCGCGGGCATCGCTGAGCGCCCACTCGACGAGCCGTGTCGCGATGCCGTGGCCGGTGAAGGCGGGCTCGGTCACCGTGTGGGTGAACACGATCCGCGCCGGCGGCCGGAGCACGAACTCCGCGTACCCCGCGATCTCCGAGCCGAGCACGGCCTCGTAGCGGTGAGCCTCGTCGTTTCGCCGGAACTGCAGTGCGGCGGCATCCACGGTCTCATCCGCGACCCCATCCTCGGACGCGTTGCTCAGTCGATCGTCTCCCATGTCTGCCTCTCCTTTGCTCCTCACCCTACGCGCGGCGCGGTGCCCGCGCTCGATACCCTCGGAGTCATGCGTCAACGAGTGCGGGAGTGGTGACCATGGAGAACGCGATCGCACCGGATGTCGCGCCACGCAGCGTGCTGACGGCCGGCGTCGACCTCGCTGCCGAGCCGAAGAAGACGGCGTTGGCGATCGTCGACTGGTCCGCGCGCGGCGCCCGGCTGGTGTCCCTCGCCGTCGGCGTGGACGACGCTGCGATCGTCGACGCGGCGGAGCAGGTCGACTCGATGGGCATCGACTGCGCCTTCGGCTGGCCCGACGACTTCGTCGCTTTCGTCTCGGGGCACGCCCAGAGCAACCGAGTCGATCTCTCGAACGACGAGGGGATGGCGTGGCGTCGGCGACTGGCCTACCGCGAGACCGACCGCGAGGTGCACCGCCGCATGGGGCGCTGGCCACTCAGCGTCGCGACCGATCGGCTCGGGCTCACCGCGATGCACTGCGCGGCGCTCCTGGACGCGATCGGCGACCGCATCGGCTCAGTCGATCGATCCGGCGCCGGCAAGGTCGCGGAGGTGTACCCCGGGGCCTCGCTCCGCATCTGGGGCCTCCTCGTTCCGAAGTACCGGGTCGACCGTGACGCCCGCGAACGCCTGCTCCAGGGCCTGACGGCCGAGGCCCCATGGCTCGACCTCGGCCCGCACATCGACGAACTGCTGCGCACGGATGACGCCCTCGACGCCCTGCTCGCCGCCCTCACTACCCGCGCCCACCTGGTCGGCCAGACCTTCCCCGTGCCCGAGGAGCACCGCGCCCAAGCGGCCCGCGAGGGCTGGATCGCGCTACCGTCCGGGCCGCTCTCCGCGTTGCTCGACGGCTTGGCCCCATAGGGGCGCCACCGCTTGCCGTGCCAGCGGCCGAGGCGTATCGTGCCTGCGCAGAGTCACGGACGATCGGAGACGCCATGCCCGCCACCGCACTGCCCTCCAGCGGAGACCAGCCCAACGACAACCAGGCCAGCGGATTGAAGACCTGCGACGCCAGCGGTATGGCTGAGATCCACCGGTTCTTCCGGGCCGGATTCGGCGAAGGCCCCGCGCTCATCGCCGGTGTCACCGAGGGGGATGCCGCACACGCTGACCGTGTCGGCGACCACCTGACGATGCTCTCGATCGGGCTGCACGCCCACCACGAGGGCGAGGACACGATGCTCTGGGATCGTCTCGAAACCAGAGCTCCCGCCTGCGCGGCGCACGTCGCGCGGATGAAGGAGCAGCACGCCGTCATGCTGACCCACCTGCAGGCCCTCGACGCGGGCCTGCCCGTGTGGCGGGCCAGCGGGCGCGCTCAGGACGCGGCATCCGTCACGCAAGCGCTCGCCGGAATCAACACTGCCCTCGCCGTGCACCTGCCAGACGAGGAGACCAACATCGTCCCGGTGATGGAGACGACGCTGACGCAGAAGGAGGTCGAGTGGTTCGCCGAGCACGGCCGCAACGCCACGCCGAAGGGCAAGACCATGATCCAGCTCGGCGCGATTCTCGCCGCGCAGCCGGACGGCGGCACCGAGTGGCAGCACAAGCACTTGCCGGGGCCGGTGCGTCTGATCTGGCGCACGGTCGGCGCGCGCAAGTACGCGCGCTACCGTGCTGCCCTGGTGAACTAGGCGCGAACATCGGCCGAACTCCCCGTTCGGGGGGTGCCACCGCGGGCGCGCGCGGGCTACGGTGACTGAGAAACTCTCAGGGGAGCCGATGGCGACTACCGCAACGATGCGCGATCGCTTCGCGGGACAGCTCGTCATCGACGAGACGCTGCGAAGGCAGCTCGACGTGCCGCCCCGCACCACCGTTCAGCGCTTCTTCGGGAGCTGCCCGCTGTCGGATGACGCGCGCCCTTGGTACCTCGGCGCGGTCGGTGAGATCGCTGTCGGCGACATCCTCGAACGCCTACCAGACGGCTGGTCCGCCCGCCACGCGCTGCCCATCGGAACCAAGGAAACCGACATCGACCACCTGGTCATCGGGCCCGGCGGCGTCTTCACCATCAATACGAAGCACCACGCTGGCCAGAACATTTGGGTCGCCGGGCGTACCGTGCTGGTCGATGGGCAACGAGAGCAGCACATCCCCAAGGCCGAGGGGGAGGCCGGCAAGGTCGCTCGGCTCTTGGGCGAGCGGATGCCGCATCCGGTGCCCGTGCACCCGCTGATCGTGTTCGTCGATCCCAAGCGCATCATGGTGAAGGCGCAGCCGGAGCGCGTGCGCGTGCTGAACTCACACGAGGTGCGCCGCTGGCTGAAGCAGCAGCCGGACGCACTCAACCCCGCTGCGGTCAGCGACCTGCTGGCCATCATCGACGACCCCGCGCTCTGGCGGGCGACGGATGCCGGCGACCCCGCCGAGGCCCGGCGCCAGTTCGCGGAGCTACACGATGAGGTGCGCTCGGCCCGGGGTCGGCGCCGTCTCTGGGCGCTGGCGGGGATGGCCGGTCTGCTCGTGCTCGCCGTCGGCGCGTTGGCGCTGCTGCCGACGCTCGTCCCGCTCGTGATGGGCCCGCTCTTCGGCCAGTGACATTCGTGGACCGCGGCGTGTGCATGTCTGCATGCAAAGGAAACATGCGGCCCCACTTGTCCAATGGTGGGGCGGCAGCCGTCGCGGTGTCGACCGCGCTTCTCGGCTTGGTTTGGCTGAGGGTGGCGCAGGATTCTGACGCGGCGACCGATAAGCTCCCGGCATGAGCACATCGACGCGCGCACAGGACCGAACGCTCAAGGACTGGTTTAGTCAGATTGAGGGCGGCCGAATTGTGCTGCCCAGTTTTCAGCGCGCTGAGGCCTGGGACCGTGGTCGAGTGATGAGCATGCTCGACACCGTCATCCGCGACTTGCCGCTGGGGGTCGCGCTCGTGCTTGAAGTGGGCGACGAAGAGCGTTTTGTTTCGCGGCCGTTGGTCACGGCGCCGAACCTCGACGTGAAGCCGAACGAGCATTTGCTTGATGGGCAGCAGAGGTTAACCGCTCTTTGGCGAGCGTTCAACAACAACTACGAGGATGTGACGTTCTTCGTACACGTGCCCCAGCTTGACGCGGATCCCAGTAACGATGACGAGGAACTTGGAGTGCGTCTTGTCACGCGGTGGACCAAGAACGGGCGCCGCATGCCTCTTTGGGTGGATGACCCCCGCCAGTGCCTCGAACGCGGACTGATCCCGGTCCAATTGCTCCGACCTGACGCGTCCGGTGAGTCGATCGCGTGGGCTGAAGCCGCTACCGCGCACCTCGCCCCAGGCGATGACGTGACGGAGCTTTCCGAGTTTCGACAGCTCCAAGGCGAGCATGTGGCGCGCAGAGATGAACTGAAGGATGTCTATCTCCAACCGCTCCGCGGGATCGTGAGCAACTACAACATCCCCTATCTCCTGCTCAAAGCCGCAACGCCGAAGCACGTCGCCCTTGACGTCTTCATCAAAATGAACACCAATAGCAAGCCGCTAAGTACTTACGACGTGATCGTTGCCGAAGTGGAGAACGCGACGGGCGAGCTGCTTCACGACAAGCTGGTCGACCTGGGCAGGCGCGTCGACGGCATCTCGCGGTACGGCAACGTTGGCGATCTCGTTTTGCAAGCTAGTGCGCTATTGCAGGGAAAGGTTCCCAATGCGCGCGGCGAGCTAGACATGGACATGGCTGAAATGATCACCAACTGGGACAAGCTGGAGCGAGGGCTGCGCCGGACCGTCTCGTTGCTGGAGGACGCGCACATCTACGATGCGAAGCGACTTCCGACCGCAGCCCCGCTGCCAGTAATCGCAGCTCTCTACGTGCTCATTCCGGACTACGGAGATGAGGTGGCCAACGCGGAGAAAGTACTCAGATCCTACTTATGGTCCTCATTCTTCACCTCCCGCTATGAGAATTCCGTTGCCAGCCGGGCATACAGTGACTTCAAAGCGCTAGCCGAAGCGCTGGAAGCATCAGCGGGCGGCCGAAGCACGTTCGATGGTTCTGGAGTTGCAGTCCTTGATCGAACGCTCTTTCCTTTGCCTACCGCGGAACAACTGAGGTCAGCTGGCTGGCCCGCAAGCAAACGTGTGCTAGCGCGAGCAATTCTCGCGGCATCCCTCAAGTTTGGGGCCGAGGACTTTGCCGATTCCCGAACCATCACGGCGGAGACGGTTCTCCACCGTGAGTACCATCACCTCTTCCCTGACAAGCTGCTTGAGGATGCGGGAATTGATTCTGATCTCGCCCTGAATTGCGCGCTAATCACCTGGCGTACAAACCGCACGATCGGGCGGCTGGACCCGGTCCGTTACCTCGAGGCGAGGGCTGATGGCGCCATAGGGAATGCCTCCGAGATTTCGCGTCGGCTTGCAACGCACATGGTCCCGTACGCCGAACTTGCGGCAGCAGGCCCATACGGCCACCTCGAAGGCGAAGCCCTCCGCGAGGCGGTTGGATCCGATTTGAACGTGTTCCTCGATGAGCGGGTAAAGCTGGTGGGGGGAGCAATGTTGCTTCTGTGCGCCGGCGACAGGCCGAGCCTCGATCAGGTCCGTGAACCCGCGATTGCTGGAAATCAGCTCTTTGCGCAATGAGAGCACACCCGATCGGCGCCCGGCACTCTCCAGCCTTTTGGGCTGCCCCCCCCGTTCCGCACGGAGCAACGGCAGAACCAACGAGGGCGCTCCCCGCTGTCGAGTCCGGCTTCTACGCAGCCACCTGCGTCGCATGATCGCTTCCGATAGGTTCTAGCCACGCGCGAAGAACTCACTCTCTCGGACTTGCAGATCTACGGCGCTGAGGACGCCAACGAATTGGGTGCAATCCATGATGCGCTTGACCAAGCCAATGGTGAGACCGGCGAGCCTCTCGATGACCGAGGTGCGGATTGGGCGCGTGTGCGGAGCGAGATGCTCTGCGCAGCTGACGCGGTGGAACTATCCGACGTCCCTTCTGCGCCGGGCGTCTATGTATGGTTTCGCGACGACGAGCCAATCTACGTGGGCGAGGCGCGGGGCAAGAAAGGATTGCGTGGCCGGCTCCAGGCACATCTTGCGATCGGTCACGATTTGAGTCGGACCACGTTTCGAGCAAGCGTCGCCGTTCGGCTGCTCGGAGTCGATCGAGCTACGGCTAGATCGCGACCGTCAGTGCTATCACCGGCGCAGGTCGCAATCGTCAACCAGTGGATCGCGGAGTGCGACCTCGCGTGGGTAGAGTGCGCAAGCCCGGAAGAAGCACACGATCACGGGAGGTCCGCGGCGAGCGCAGTGAAGGGCAATCAAGTCGATAGGGCCGCTGCGCGGGGAGCATGCTCGTGGAACACCGAGTGCGACCGTGTCGGACTCATTCTTTGAATGCTGGTGCCACTCGGAGCGCGGAAGCGCGACGGCGGCTCGCGTCGGCGAACAGGGCGAGGTGCTCAGCTCCTACTCCTCGCTCGGCGGCAAGAGTGACGGCGAATCACAAGAGTTGGTGGCGTTCGTCGTCGATGCCGCGCTGCGGTTCCAGTTGGGTGGACTGCTGCAGCTTCGGTTGACTCCCTGACCTGCGGTGACCGGTCACCGCTGCCAGTATTTCCTGCAGGGTAAGCAGATCCTCGACAAATGTGGAGGAAAAGGGCGCTCGATGTGAAGGAAAACGCGTTGGGTGGTGGCTTGTGATTCGCGCCCTGACGCGTTTCGCGAACAGCCCAACTGAGGGGCTGTTCGCGAAACTCGTCGCAGAACGGCCCGCAAACGGGATCGCCCTCAAGGAAGTTCGGGGACGAGTCTGCGTTTCCGTTGCGTTTTCGTCGTTGCTGAAGGCGCTCGCCAGAGTGCCATGCCGCCGGGCGCTGAATCTGCGCGCCCGTTAACGGCTTTCGGGCTCGCCGAAGAGTTCAGTGAGCCGGGGGTGTTGCCTCTGGGGTGGTGTCGGGTGCCACACCGCGCTCGGCGGTCACCCACCCGTCAGCCGAATGCAACCAAGGTCATGGCCGGGTGCAGCTAGGATCGGGCATACCCGGAAGAATCCGGTTCGATCCGCATGGGGGCCTGTATGTCTGAGCCGTGGCTGTCCGCCGACGACATCGCCGAGCATCTGGGCGTCACGAAGGACTCGATTTATGCCTGGATTGCTGAAAAGGGGATGCCGGCGCACAAGGTCGGGCGCCTGTGGAAGTTCCAGGCGAGTGAGGTGGACGCGTGGGTGCGTAGTGGTGGCAGCAGCGCCGGGGGTGCTGCGTAGAAAATGCGGATCATCGACAACGTCTCCGATCTTCTCGGCGACGACCTCAAGTCCGAGTTCGGCCGCGGCTCGAAGGTGCGCATCGCCGCATCGACCTTCTCAATCTTCGCATTCGAGGCGTTGCGCAAAGAGCTTGAGCATGTCGAGGAACTGGAATTCATCTTCACATCGCCGTCGTTCAGCAACGGCCAGGTGACAGACAAGCTCCGCAAGGACCGCCGAGAGTTCTTCATCCCACACGCCGAGTCATCCCTCTACGGGTCAGAGTTCGAGGTTCGCCTCCGCAACAAGCTGACGCAGCGCGCGATCGCTCGAGAGTGCGCGGCGTGGGTGCGTGAGAAGGTCACGTTCCGAACCAATGCCAGCGGTCACCAGATGCAGCAGTTCGCCGTGGTCGATGACCGCGCCGCGTACATGCCGCTTCAGGGCTTCACGACGGCCGATCTCGGCTACGAGCGTGGCAACGCCGTGTCCAACATGGTCACGAAGTTCGAGAGCGCCCCCGAGACGAGCAGCTTCCTCAATCTGTTCGATCAGATCTGGGCAAGCCCCGGTCAACTCAACGACGTGACACAGGCCGTGCACGACCACATCGCGAGCGTGTACGCCGAGAATTCGCCGGCCCGCATCTACTTCCTCATCCTCTACAACCTCTTCGCCGAGTTCCTCGACGAAATCAGCGAAGATGTGCTCCCGAACGACCGCACCGGCTATCAGGAAACTAAGGTCTGGCAGAGCCTGTACAACTTCCAGCGGGATGCCGCGACCGGCATCATCAACAAGCTCGAGACGTACAACGGCTGCATCCTTGCCGACAGCGTCGGGCTCGGAAAAACATTCACCGCGCTGGCGGTCATCAAGTACTACGAGCTGCGCAATAAGTCCGTCCTGGTTCTGGCTCCGAAAAAGCTGGCCGAGAACTGGACGAATTACAACGCCAACCTCACGACGAACATCTTCTCGAGCGACCGATTCAATTACGACGTCCTTGCGCACACCGATCTCTCCCGCACACGCGGTGAATCACTTGGCCTCCGCTTGGACCGCATCAACTGGGGCAACTACGACCTCGTCGTGATCGACGAGTCACACAACTTCCGCAACGCCGACTACGCCGAAGAGAAGGAATCGCGTTATCAGCGCCTCATGCGGCAGGTCATCCGCGAAGGCGTGAAGACCAAGGTGCTGATGCTGTCGGCGACGCCGGTGAACAACCGATTCAACGATCTCAAGAACCAGCTGCAGCTGGCGTACGAGGGTGAAAGCGACACACTCGCCGCGAAGCTCACGCTGTCGACATCGGTCGAGCGGGTGTTCCGCGATGCCCAGACGGTGTTCAACGAGTGGTCGAAGCTGCCCACTGAGGAGCGCACCGCCGATCGCATCTTGCAGATGCTCGACTTCGACTTCTTCGAACTGCTCGACGCGGTCACCATCGCGCGGTCCCGAAAGCACATCCAGGCGTTCTACGACACGAGTGAGATCGGCGCCTTCCCGAAGCGCCTGCCACCGGCGTCCATCCACGAACCACTCACCGACCTTGCCGACGTTCCCTCGTTCAACGAGATCTTCGAGCAGCTGCAAGCCCTCGAGCTCGCGGTCTACACCCCGCTCCGATACGTCTTCCCAAGCCGCATCAGCAAGTACGAGGACCTCTACAACGTCACGACCGGCAACGCCCGCTCGAACCTCGGCCAGAAGGGTCGCGAAGAGGGCCTGAAGAAGCTCATGACAGTGAACCTGCTGAAGAGGCTCGAGAGTTCAGTTGAGGCCTTCCGACTCACGCTTGCGAAGATCGAGGATGCCACAGGCAGCACTCTCACGCGACTGAGCAACCATGCGGGGGCTATTCCCGAGATCCGAGACCTGGACGATCTCGACTTCGACCTCGACGATGAGGACGACGCCAATGTCGAGGCGCTGTCGTTCGGCGAGAAGATCAGGATCGACATCGATGACATCGATGTCGCCTCCTGGCAGCGAGACCTGTGGAACGACCGCGAGACTCTGCGCGAGCTGATCGACGAGATGCGGAAGGTCGCGCCGGCGCATGACCTCAAGCTCCGTAAACTTCATCAGCTGGTCCAGCAGAAGGCGGAGCATCCGCTTAACACCGACAACCGCAAGGTGCTGATCTTCTCCGCCTTCGCCGACACCGCGAACTACCTCTACCGCGAGCTCGCGCCGGCGCTCCAGCAGGCGGGGCTGGAGAGCGCCGTCATCACGGGCGGCAGCCACGGTGCGAAGTCGACGCTCGGTACGGGCTTCGACTTCCAACAGATCATGTCGATGTTCTCGCCCCGGTCCAAGCAGCGTCACCTCACGATGCCCAACGAGACGCGAGACGTCGACGTGCTGATCGGCACGGATGTGATCAGCGAAGGTCAGAACCTTCAGGACTGCGACTACCTCATCAACTACGACATCCACTGGAACCCGGTGAGGATAATCCAGAGGTTCGGTCGAATCGACCGCATCGGATCGACGAACGAAGTCATTCAGCTCGTCAACTTCTGGCCCGATATCTCCCTCGATGAGTACATCAACCTCAAGGAGCGCGTCGAGAACCGGATGGTGATTGCTGATCTCGCCGGCTCTGCCGATGACAACGTGCTAAACCCCGAGGACTCGGATGCTGCGTTCCGCAAGGAGCAGCTTCGCAAGCTGCAGGGCGAGAACATCGAGCTCGAAGACGTACGCGCGGGTGTCTCGATCACCGATCTCGGCCTCAACGACTTCCGGATGGACCTGCTCGCCTACATGAACGAGTACGGCGACATCGTAACAGCACCGCGGGGTTTGCACGCCGTCATCCCCGCAGACCTCTCCATCGGTCTCCTCCCTGGCGTGATCTTCGCGCTGAAGAACGTCAACGCCGATCCTGCGGTGAACCGCGGCAACCGCCTGCACCCGCACTACCTCGTCTACGTCGACGACAACGGCGACGTCATCGCCGACCACACCGAGGCGAAGCGGCTGCTCGACCTCGTCCGTGCCGGGTCTCGCCCGCATGATGAGCCCGTGGCCGAGGTCACACGCGTCTTCAACGACGCCACCCGCGAGGGCGCAGACATGGGCAAGTACTCGGCGCTGCTGACGGATGCCATTCACTCGATGATCGACATCACCGAGCAACGCGACATCGACAGTCTGTTCCGCGGTGGGCACACGACCGCGCTCACACAGCAGATCGCGGGGCTCGATGACTTCGAGTTGATCGCGTTCATCGCGGTCGTCGATCCAACGGATGCCTGGTGAGTGACATCCTGTATAAGTGGCCGACCGGTGCGCGCTTCGGCGCACGCGTGCCGAAGGAGAAGTTCTACGAGTATGGTTGGGTCAGCTCGGCAGTGCGCGAGAAGTTCGTCTCGGACGTGCAGCGGATCACGTGGACCCACAAGCTCGCCGAAGAGACGATCAACCTCACGGGCACGACGGCGGTGCCCGAGATCGAGATATTTGAGATCGACAGCAAGGCCGACGATGTCGCCGACGCCGTGCTGACCGCCATCGACAAGGCGGTGCCCAATCCGATCATCTTCGAGATCTCCCGAGAGAGAACCGGGCGCCGTGAAGTCCGCATGGTCGCAGCCCACAAAACGCGCGGCGCCCGAACGCCAATGGTGAACGGCTATTACTCCACGCGATGGATGCCCGCAGATGCCGAGCGCTCGGCGTTGCCGACGGCGATCTCCTTGCCTGCTCTCTACGCGGAGCTCCTCGCCCCACTTACTCCCATCGACGTGCGACCGGGTGAGGAAGTGTCTGATGTTGCCGAGAGACTGGAAGTGGTGCGACGGCTCCAGCGAGAAGTCGCTGGACTCGAACGCAAGATCCGCTCAGAGCCGCAGCTCAATCGAAAGATGGAGCTGCGACGAATGCTGAAGATGAAGCAAGCAGAACTGGAAGAGCAGAAGTGACCATGGAGAAGCTCCGGATGACATCCCCCGACCTCACCCAAGTGAACATCGACAAGCTCGCCGAACTCTTCCCGACCGTAGTTACCGAGTCCGTGGATGAGAGTGGTGCACCGCGCCGCGCCATCAACTTCGATCTGCTCCGCCAGGAACTGGCCGACCACATCGTCGAGGGGCCGCAGGAGCGCTACCAGCTCGACTGGCCCGGGAAGCGTGCCGCCGCGTTCGCGGCGAACGCCCCTATCGCGAAGACACTGCGCCCGGTGCGCGAGGAGTCCGTCGACTTCGACACCACGAAGAACCTCTTCATCGAGGGAGACAACCTCGACGCGCTGAAACTGCTTCAGGAGTCCTACCTCGGCAAGGTCAAGCTGATCTACATCGACCCGCCCTACAACACGGGCAACGACTTCGTCTACGAAGACGACTTCGCCGAGTCGAGCGCCGAGTACCTCGCCCGGTCGGGCCAGAAGTCGGAGACCGGTGACCGCCTCGTCGCGAACCCTGAGTCGAATGGCCGGTTCCACTCCGACTGGCTGAGTATGATGTATCCGCGGCTCAAGCTTGCGCGGAGTCTGCTGAAGGACGACGGCGTCATCATTGCGGCAATCGACGATAATGAGCACGGCGACCTTCGCATGCTCATGGATCTCGTCTTCGGGGCCGACAACTTCATTGCTGATGTTGTGTGGCAAGGCGGACGCAAAAATGACGCGCAGTTTTTGTCTCCATCGACCGACTACATGCTTATCTATGCACGTGACATGGCCGCCCTTCACAATGTTCGATGGCGCGAACCTAAACCCGGTGTTGACGCGATCCTGGAGGCCGGGCGCCGGGCATGGGAAGAGTCGAACCACAACGCGGATGAGGCGACCCGACGCCTGAAGCAGTGGTGGGCAAGACTCGCTCCCGACGATGAAAAACGGGGTTCCGAGCACTACAACCAGGTGGATGGCGACGACGGTCGGCCAGGCGTCGTGTTCTTCGGGGGTGACATGCGCAAACCTGCGCCAACGTCGACCTCGCGGTACGACATCATCCATCCCGTAACTGGCAAACCGGTCAACATGCACCCCAACGGGTGGGCGTACGCGCCAGAAAACATGAAGCGATTGCTGTCGGAAGGTCGCGTGAAGTTTGGGCTAGACGAGACAACGCGCCCAACGATGAAGCGCTACCTCGATGAGACGAGTACTCAAACAGTCATGCCAACGTTCTACGCCGATCGTCGAGCCGCATCCAACAGGCTCCGGGCGCTGCTTGGAGAGGGGATCTTCGACTTCCCCAAGGATGAGCGTGTACTCGCCCGCTGGATCAACCTGGTCACCCAGTCGGAGCCCGATGCCCTGATCCTGGACTTCTTTGGTGGCTCGGGCTCCACATCCCATGCTGTGATGGACCTAAACGCGGCTGATGGAGGACGTCGGCGCTACATCCTCGTGCAACTAGACGAGGAAATTCAGCACCATTCGTACGAATCAATCGCAGAGGTTGCTCGCGAGCGGATAAGACGGGCGGGCCTGCAGATTCACGAGCAGGCAGGACGCGACTGGCCGGCCCTGGATCTCGGTTTCCGCGCGCTGAGGGTTGACACGACCAACATGGCCGACACGCTCTCGACAGCAGACGACCTGGTACAAATCGCGCTCACCGAGTCTGTCGGCAGCGTGAAGCCCGACCGCACTGATGAAGATCTGTTGTTCCAGGTACTCCTCGACTGGGGACTCGACCTCGCTGCCCCGATCGCTGCCGAGGAGGCCGGATCCAGTCGCTTGCTGTCTGTTGACGACGACGCCCTGATCGCGTGCTTCTCCAACGAGATCACCGACGACATCGTGAAGACAATCGCAGCGCGGCATCCACTCCGGGCGGTGTTCCTGGACGCGGGCTTCGCCACCGACTCTGCACGGATCAACGCCGAGCAGATTTTCCGTGAGGTGTCGCCCGAGACTGAATTGCGAACGATCTGAGGCCCGCATCTATGACCCCCGCCGAAATGACTGCACTCCTCGACCGACTTCTCGCCGGTTGGGAGAACGAAGTTGTCGAGTTCAAGGAAGCCGGCGACGGCTACTCGACCGACAAGATCGGCGAGTACTTCTCGGCGCTGTCGAACGAAGCCAATCTGCGGGGCGCGGACTCAGGCTGGTTGGTGTTCGGTGTCAAGAACAGCACTCGAAAGGTCGTCGGCACTGCCTACCGCCCAGAGCCGGAACGGCTGCAGGGTCTGAAGATGCAAATCGCTGAGAATGCCGATCCCAGCGCAACCTTCAGCGAGATCCTCGAGCTCGCGCATCCCGACGGCCGGGTCCTGCTTCTGAAGGTCCCACCGGCACCTCGTGGCATCCCCATCGCATGGAAGGGGCACTACTACGCACGCAGCGGCGAGAGCCTGGACTCGCTGCATCTGTCCAAGCTCGACGAGATCCGCGCCCAGACGCTTGCCACGGACTGGACCGCAGCTGTTGTCCCATCCGCAACGATCGAGCACCTCGATCCGACGGCGATCGCCCGTGCTCGCTTGGGGTTCACTGAGCGGAACCCACGCCTGGCGGAGGAAATCCAAACGTGGAACGACGCCGTCTTTTTGGAGAAGGCGCGCTTGACCGTCGATGGCGGCATCACGAGGGCCGCGCTGATTTTGCTTGGCGACCGCACCTCGGAGCATCTCCTCAGCCCTCATCCCCTCGAGCTCACCTGGAAGCTCGTCGGGCAGGAGTCAGCCTATGAACACTTCCACCTGCCGTTCCTGCTGACCGCCACGTCGCTCAAGAACCGAATCCGGAACGTTCAGATCCGCCTGCTGCCCCCGAACGAGCTGATCTACCGCGAGATCAGCAAGTATGACGAACGTAGCCTCCTCGAAGCCATCTACAACTGCATCGCTCACCAGGACTATCGACGCAACTCCCGCGTGATCGTTGTCGAGCACGTCGATCGTGTCGAGTTCATCAGTGTCGGCGAGTTCTTTGACCGCACGCCCGAGGAGTACATGCTCAGTGATCAGGTTCCTCGCCGATACCGCAACCCGTTCCTGGTCGCTGCGATGACCGAGCTCAACCTCATCGACCATATGGGCAACGGCATCCACCGGATGGTGCAAGACCAGGTTCGAAGGTTCCTGCCTCTGCCCGACTACGACCTCTCGGACCCCGGCGAAGTCACGCTGACTATCTCCGGCGCGGTCATCGACGAGGCATATTCACGACTGCTCATGGTTCGTACCGATTTGCCGCTGGACGACGTGCTCGCACTTGACCGCGTGCAGAAGCGACTGCCGATCACCGATGAGGCGGTCTCACGGCTACGCAAAGCCAAGCTCATCGAGGGGAGACGCCCCCATCTACACGTGAGTGCAACCGTTGCTGCCATGACGGAGCGGAAGGCCGACTACATCCGCACGCGCGCACAAGACGACGCACACTTCGCCCAGCTCATCATCGACTACCTCAACCAGTACGGTGGAGCGTCCCGGAAGGAAATCGATGCGCTTCTGGGCAAGTATCTACCCGACGTACTGGACGCGACTCAGCAACGATCCAAAGTGACGAATCTGCTCAGCAAGATGCGGCGGGACGGAAGGATCCACAACGTCGGCACCCAGCAGAATCCCCGTTGGGAGCTTGTTTAAACATGTGTGTGGGAATGGCGAGCTACACAAACGATATACATCGCATGCCGTGGAGAACCCCGGAAACACGGGGAACTTCTTGTATAGGGCGGCGCCGAAAGCTAATCAATATCCAAGCCATCTATCCAAGCGAAGCAGGGCATCGGTGAAACTCCAGTTCAAGGTCCAGCAGTACCAGACCGAGGCCGTTGACGCCGTCGTGGACGTCTTCGCGGGCCAGCCGTTCGCCGACGGAGTCAAGTTCCGCATCGACCCGGGCAAGGCCAGTGCGCCGACGCTTCTCGAGGATGCGGGCCTGCGCAACTCCGCGATCAGCGTGTCGGCGCCGCAGCTCTTGGAGAACCTCCACGTAGTCCAGAAGCCTCGCGGACTGCCGCTGTCGAAGAGCCTCGTGACGTCACCGGCCGCACCGATCAATCTCGACATCGAGATGGAGACCGGAACTGGCAAGACGTACGTCTACATCAAGACGATCATGGAGCTGTACAAGCGCTACGGATGGTCGAAGTACATCGTGGTCGTTCCGAGCATCGCGATCCGCGAAGGTGTGAAGAAGTCGTTCGACATCACCGCCGACCACTTCCAACAGCTCTACGGCACGAAGCCCCGCACATTCGTCTACAACTCATCGCGGCTTCACGAGCTCGAGCGATTCTCCTCTGACGCCGGCGTGCAGGTGATGATCATCAACACGCAGGCCTTCAACGCGACCGGCAAAGACGCCCGTCGCATCTACGAGGTGCTCGACGACTTCCAGTCGCGCAAGCCGATCGATGTGATCGCCGCGAACCGGCCGATCCTCATCATCGACGAACCCCAGAAGATCGAGGGCGACGCCAAGAAGGCATCTAAATCGCTGACGGCCTTGGGGCTGTTCAACGCCCTGTTCGCGCTGAGGTACTCGGCGACGCACAAAATCGAACGCACGAAGGTGCACCGCCTCGATGCGTTGGATGCCTATAACAAGAAGCTCGTGAAGAAGATCGCAGTTCGCGGCATCACGGTGAAGGGCCTGCCTGGAAGCACCGCGTACCTTTACGTCGACGGGCTCGAGGTCGGCAAGGGCGCTGACTTCCCGAAGGCACGCGTCGAGCTCTATGTACAACCGGCCGGAAGTGCGAGTCCCAAGCCGAAGTCTGTGCGCCTCTCGAAAGGGTCCAGGCTTCACGACATCTCGAACGGCATCGAGGCCTACAAGGATCTCGTCGTCGTCGACGTCGACGCGAACCAGGACTTCATCGAACTGTCGAACGGCGAACGCATCTTTGCCGGGGAGGTCACCAACGATCTCACCGACGACGCGAAGCGCCGCATCCAGATCCGTGAGGTCATCCGCGCGCACCTCGACAAGGAGCGGGAGCTGTACGCGCAGGGAATCAAAGCGCTTTCACTGTTCTTCATCGATGAGGTCGCCAAGTATCGCGACTACACCCGGGAGGACACCCTCGGCGATTACGCGCGTGTCTTCGAAGAGGAATACGAGGCGATCGTCGCCGACTACCTCGGCCAGATGGATCTCGATGAGGCATCGGAGCGGTATCGCGCCCACTTGACGTCGATCCCGGTCGGCAAGACCCACCAGGGCTACTTCTCGATCGACAAGAAATCCGGGCGCCAAGTCGACGGGTCGGTGAAGAAGACGGGTGAAACCGCCGGCCAGTCCGATGACGTGGCAGCTTACGACCTGATCCTGAAGAACAAAGAGCGACTCCTGTCGTTCGAGGAGCCGGTACGGTTCATCTGGTCGCACTCTGCGCTACGGGAGGGCTGGGACAACCCGAACGTCTTCGTCATGGGCATGCTCAAGAAGAGCGACAACACCACGACGCGGCGTCAGGAGATCGGCCGTGGTTTGCGGCTCTCGGTCGACCAGCACGGTGAGCGAATGGACAACCCTGTCACTGTGCACGACATCAACGAACTGACGGTCGTGACCGACGAGTCGTACACGGAATTCGTGACCTCACTGCAGAAGGAGATCCTCGAGTCGCTCAGCGCCAGGCCCCGCAAGGCCAGCCCCGACTTCTTCGCGGGCAAGATCGTCGAGAACCCCACGACCGGCGAGAAGGTCGCGATCACAGACGACCAAGCCAAACAGCTGCAGTTCTGGCTCACGACGAACGGCTTCATCGACTACGAGCAGCACCTCACCGACAAGTGGATCAGCCGTGGCGACATCGACATGCCGCCGATGCCCGCCGGCCTCGACCAGTACCACTATCAGATCGCCGAGCTGATCGACTCTCTGCACCTGGACATTCCCGCACCGACCGACGGGCGCAAGCCGAAGAAGGTTCCCCTCAACGAGGTGAACTTCCACAAGCGCGAGTTCCAGGAACTCTGGGGCCGCATCAACCACAAGGCCGTCTACCAGGTGGAGTTCGACTCGGCCGAGTTGATCGAGAATTGCATTCAAGCCCTCGACAAGTCGCTGAAGGTGACCGTCATGCAGTACGTCGTGCAGAAGGGCGTCCAACTCGCCTCCCTCGAGGCCGAACAGCTCGAGACGGGCGAGGGCTTCAAGGTCACGACCACCAAGGTTGAAGAGTCGGCGCTGTCGGCCGGTTCGACGGTCAAGTACGACCTTCTCGGCGAAATCGCGGAGAAGACCCAGCTCACCCGCCGCACATGCGCCGCAATCCTCACCGGTATCAACCCCGCGACGTTCGCGAAGTTCAAGCAGAACGCCGAGCAGTTCATCACCGAGACCGCGCGGCTCATCAACGAGCAGAAGGCGACAGTCATCGTCGAGCACCTCACGTACGACGCGCTCAATGACCGCTACGACTCGTCGATCTTCACCGAGAACCAGACTGCTCAGGACCTGTCGAAAGCCGGCGACAAGCTCAGCAAGAGCGTCTACGAGTACGTCGTCACTGACTCCAAGGTCGAGCGCTCATTCGTCACCGAACTCGACACTAGCGACGAGGTCGTCGTGTTCTCGAAGCTGCCCCGAGGGTTTTTCATCCCGACACCTGTCGGCGACTACAACCCCGACTGGGCGATCGCGTTCCGCGAAGGCAGCGTCAAGCACGTGTACTTCGTCGCCGAGACCAAGGGCTCGATGTCCACCCTCCAGCTCAAAGGCATCGAGGACGCCAAGATAGAGTGCGCCCGCAAGTTCTTCGCGTCGCTGAACGACAGCGCAGACGTCTCCGGCGTGCAGTACGACGTCGTTGACAGCTACGACTCGCTCCTCCAACTTGTAGGGGCGTAATAGTCACTGACATCAGCAATGCCGCCGACGCCGCCACCGCAGCCCGATGGCGACCGGCTCGCACGCCTCAAGATCGACAAGTTTCGGGCGATCGGCTCCGCGGATTTGGAGCTGGGTGACGCCGCTGCGCCAGCCGGTCAGAGTGGATCGGGGAAGTCGTCCATCCTTCGGTCGCTCAACGCGTACTTCAGTTTCAACGATGAGAAGGCTAGCTTCCAGAACGGTAATCGTGCATACGGGACGAACCGGGGCGGCTGATCCCGCACCCAATCGCAGCGGACGCATACTGCGTCACGGGGGATACGCCCTCGCGCGGCAACAGCGAAGTAGTCGGCACGAGCGCGACCCCGCCGTGCATCCGAACCCAAACGGAGCAGGTTCGAGCCGCAGCTCGTGGAGCGCTTTCGGTCTCCACAGCAGCAGTGCAACCGACAGCTGCGTTCGGCTCGTTCAGCGCAAGTCCGATGCCTCTTGAAGCCGCGCGAGCACGGGCGTCGAGACCACCACGAACACCAACACGGTGGCCCAGACGGTGGCCCAGAATGCAACCCGGAAGCTGTGCTTCTGCCTCTTTTGGTGGAGCAGCTGCTGGGTGATGAGAGAGCCGGGCCAGCCGCCCAGGAGACCAAGTAGGAGAACAGTGTTCTCGGAGGTGCGCCAACGCCCCGCTTTCGCCGCTGATTTGTCGATGGCATATGCGATGTAAGTCACCATGCTCGCCACGCCGTAGACGCCCAGGAACCAGAGAGGGAGCGGCCAGTAGAAATTCACCGCCAGGCACAGCGCGGTGAAGAGGGCGAGCATCGCAACGGTCGCAACGAGAGAGCGTCAGCGGGGTTCGGGCTACCCGAGCAGGTGACTGAGCAGGCGGCCGGCGACGGCGGCGCGGTCCGCGTCGGTCGCGAGCTGTTCGAGGCCGAAGCCGAGCATCACCGTGTCGGGGGTGGTGACCGCCGAGACGATGCCGCCGAGGCCGTTCGTGCGCACGAAGTCCGAGGCGTTGCCGGGGCTCGTCTCCGGTGCTCCGGGAACGGTCCAGGCGCCGAGGCCTGTCTCGAAGCCTTCGGCCTCCGACTCGCCCGCAGCGGTCACGAGCTTGGTGTCGTCGACGATCAGCCCGGTGCCGCCCGTTGACGGGTCGGTGACATAGCTGACCGAGAGCTCCACCTGCTGGCCGGCGAAGGCGCTGAGGTCGTAGGAGACCGGCACCCAGCCGCCGGAGCTGGCGGTGAACGAGTTCCAGTCGCCGCTGCTGCCGCTCGGCAGGCACGGGTTGGCGAGCGTGAGGTAGTTCGCGAGCTGCGGGTGTTCCTCCATGAAGAAGCCCGCCTCACATTCGAACGGGACGTCGCTGGTCGTGGCGATGTCGCCGGGGGTGCCGTTGTCGGCATCCGCGAGCGTCGTCCAGTTGTCACCGCCCACGGTGCGAGCCTCGACGATCACGTGGTCGTAGCCCTCCTCGGTGTCGAAGGAAAACTGCGCCTCGAACGCCGGGGTGTCCGCCGCGGTCAGCGCGCTGAGGTCGTAGCTGCGCGTGAGGCGCTGGTAGCCGTCATCGATGTGCGACGCGGCCATGGCCCACGAACCCTCGATCGCGATGAACGGTCCCTGCGGGTCGGCGTAGTCGGCGACCGCCGCGCTCTCGAATTGCGGGAACTCCTCGACCGGCAGCGTCGCGCTGGTGGGTGAGAGGGCGCCAGCCTCGTCGACGGGGTTGTCGACCGTGGCCGGGCCGCCGAAGAGGGCCGAGATGCCGTCCAGCGGGGGAGCGGTTCCGATGACGCCACTCGCCGCGAGCGGGGTGCGACCGTACTCGCCCAACCAGTACTGGGTGAAGTCGTCGGCGTAGAGGAGGCAGTCGGCGAAGGCGTCCTGCGTGACGGCGCAGGGCTGGTCGGGGTGGCCGTCGAGGCCGTAGTAGATGCCGCCGAGTGTGCCGGCGAGGATGCCGAAGTAGCCCGTCGTCTCACCGGCGTAGGCGAGCTTGCCGCCCTCGTTGAGGTAGTCGCGCAGTGCGATCGTCAGGTACTGCGTGCGCTCGGCCACGGAGAGGTCGGGCAGCGCCTGGCTGCCGAACTCGGTGAGTTCGTCCTCTGGATCCTGAGTGAGGCGGTTGTCGCCGAGGTACCAGAGCGCCGCGTCGTAGTGGCTGAGCACGGCGAGCGGATGCGGCACACCCTGCGCGTCGACATCCCAGACGTCCGGGGTCACGCCGTTGGCCTCGAGCGCCGCGACGTGCTCGTCGAGGTACTTCGGGGCGGTCGTGCCGGCCGGGTAGGTCGGGTTCACGCCGGTGTAGTCCTCGTTGGCGATGACCAGCGCCGGGTTGCCGGTGTCCTGGGCGAGCGTGTACGTGAAGTGCTCGCTCTCGACGGTGCGGGCGGCGGCGCTGCCCTTCGTGTCCTTGGGGTGCGCGCGGCCGGTGAACCACACCTCGACGCTGTCGCCGGGCTTCGCACCCGTCACGGTGCCGCGGTACTCGGCGTAGTAGTCGGTGTTCTCGGAGCCGTAGCGCTCACCGCCCATCCACTCCTCCACGGCGCCGCGCTTGGCGGGCCCGCCGTTGATGGAGTAGTTCAGCTGCTTCTTCTGCAGGGCGCGCTTGGCGACGACGGCCACCGGCTGCGGGTCGCCGTAGGAGACGGTGAAGCTGTCGACCTGGAAGTCGGCGGCGTCACGGTTGACGACCGAGACGGGGTCGTCGGGGTCGAGCGCCGATTCGGCGACGGCCAGAGCGAACGGCACGTTCTTCTCGAACTCGGCCTGGATGAGGCCCTCGTCGTCCGGGAAGTTGAAGCCGCTCAGGCAGTCGCCGGACTCCCAGGCGTCATCCGGAATCGAGTCGGACACCGTCTCACACGTCGTCATCTCGGGGGTGAAGCCGAGCGTGCCGTAGGCCTCCTGCATGTGCGAGTCGGTGTCGCCGTTGGTCGTGTACAGCTCGGCCGAGATGTCGGGGTCGTAGCCGGGCACGGCCGGGTTCTCGTCGTCGCCGACCATCGCCTCGTAGATCACGTCATCCGGCGACGGGGTGGCCACCTGCCAGCCGATGCCGTGCAGCAGCAGCTCCGAGGCGGAGTGGTAGTTGATGAAGAACTCGGGGGTGAGGCGCTTGAACAGGGAATCGAGCGCCTGCGTCTCCGGCTCGGATGCCGGCGCGGTGCCGCGGTACGTCTCGCTGGCCGGGTTCGGCGACGAACCCTCGTTGTCGTAGCCCCAGCGGGTCGGGTAGTTGCGGTTGAGGTCGACGCCGTCACCCGTGCCGATCACGCCGTCGCCGTTGTTGTCGTGCAGGTTCTTCCGCCACAGCCGCTGGCCGTCCTGGAAGGTGAAGTCGTAGCCGTCGGGATTGGCGACGGGGATGAACCACATCTCGGTGGTGTTCACGAGATTCGTGATGCGCGGGTCGCTGCCGTAGCCGGTCAGCACCTCGTTGAGCAGGCGCCGCACCATCTCGGGCGTGATCCACTCGCGGGCGTGTTGAGCGCCGATGAAGACAGTCGTCGGCTTCGCGCCTTGCTTGCCCGATTTGGGGTTCTTCGTCACGCGCACCGCCGTGATGTCCTGCCCGTTGACGGTCTTGCCGATCTGCTGCAGCTGCGCGATCTTCGGGAAGGCGGCCGCCTGGGCGACGAGCTCCTCCTGCAGGCCGCCTGCGCCGCTGTACATGCGATAGACGCCCTCGGCCTGGAGCATGCGGCGGCCGGCATCCGGTGTCGCCTTCAGCTCCAGCTCGGTGCCCGCCTCGGCGAGCTCGCTCGCCTGCTCGCCGCTCAGGATCACCTGCACGTCGAAACCGCCGCCCTCCGTCGGGGCGGCCGCGACGTCGTGGCGGTCGACACCGAGGTCGACGAGTGCCGCGAGACCTGCAGCATCCACGCTGCCCGTGTAGACGGAGAGGTGATCGGATGCCTCAGGCGGCGGTGCGCTCGCCATGCTCGGTGCTGCGCTGACGCCGGTGATGACGAGCGCGGCGACGGTGGCGATGGCGAGTTGACGGAACATGAGCACTCCCTTGTGCTAGCCGAACGGTACCCATCCTTGACCCCCCGTTCAGGTGGCGTCAAGGGGGAATTTGGCGAGCCCGTCGATCGTGCGGCTGGGCGGATGCCGGCGCGCAGCGCAGCGGCATCCGCCCAGGGGTCGCACGCAAAGGTGCGGCTACGCCCACTCTTCAAACACGATCAGTGGCACCCGCACTCGCCAGGTCTGCCGTGCTTTGCTGGAGCCGAAGGTGGTCTTGGTGGCGAAGTCGATGCCGCCGTTGCACCAGATCCACACCAGGTACCACTCGTTGCTGGAGGCCCAGAAGTAGTCCTGGTTCGACCAGTAGCCGTTCTGGCTGTCGGAGTGGTCTTCGTACCAGCCCGTTCCGTCGTTCCAGAGCTGATCGCGGCGGTCGAGCACGGTCTCCAGCTGGCCCGGTCCGACCCAGCGCAGCACGAGCTTGCAGATCTGCGCGCGGTTGTGGGCCACCTGCAGGCTGGAGCTGTCGGCCCAGTCGTAGTCGTAGGAGGTGAGCGCCGACACCCGCACATAGGTGCTCGGCGACTTCGGCTTGAACCAGACGCCGATGCCCGCACCCGCATACATCCAGCCGTCCTCGGCCACTGGCCGATCCACGTACGTCTCGATCAGGTCGATCGACATGGAACCGCGCGTCTTGTCGGCGCTGGGGCCGCGCGCCTGGGTGCCGGCTGCGCCCGGGGGTTGAAACGTCGTCCACGCGGTGTCGTACGGCGGCACAGCGATGAACAGTCGGTCGCTGCTGCCCTGTGTGTTCAGGCTGAGCGTGTGCATCATGCCTTGATCGCTCGCCAGGTGGTGCGCGGCGAAGGCCGGAGCCTCGATCGTGCTCAGGCTGTCGGCCAGGGTGATGAAGCGCTCATCGAGCTGGGACACGGTCTGCGCCACGAGTTCCGCCCGCTCCCACGAGTGCCGGAAGGAGATGCGCGCCCTTTTCGACGCATCCGCGAAGATCTCCTCCAGCGGACGCCCCGGGTCTTTCTCCTCGGGCTTCTCGTAGCTGCTGTCGATCGACATGGGAACCTCCTGCACGGCGCGCGGTGGCGCATTGGCGCGGTTTCATGAATAATGCTCAGATGCTAC
Organism: Microterricola gilva; assembly: GCF_004217495.1. Classification (NCBI taxonomy): domain Bacteria; kingdom Bacillati; phylum Actinomycetota; class Actinomycetes; order Micrococcales; family Microbacteriaceae; genus Microterricola; species Microterricola gilva. The sequence goes on along the minus strand of NZ_SHLC01000001.1, from coordinate 2,501,361 downwards.
GCGCCGCCCGGTGCAGCGGCAATCGAATCGTGGGAGCTCGTGCGAGCTCGGCGCGAGGGGCGCGATCTCGGGCGGGCCGAGCGGCTGCTGAGGAGGGCATCGTGGCCTACGTCACCTGTGACATCGGAATCTCGGTTGACGGCTACAGCGCCGGACCGAACCAGAGCCAGACCGAGCCGCTCGGCGAGGGTGGCGAGCAGCTGCACCGCTGGATGTTCGAGGAGCCGGAGCTGCACACCGCCGAGCGCGATGCGATCGTCGATGCCGGCGCGTTCATCATGGGGCGGAACATGTTCGGGCCCATTCGCGGCGAGTGGTCGGGGGACTGGCGCGGCTGGTGGGGCGAGGAGCCGCCGTACCACGGACCCGTCTTCGTGCTCACGCATCACGAGCGTGCGCCGCTCGAGATGGAGGGCGGTACAACCTTCCACTTCGTGACGAAGGGCGTGGCGGCGGCGTTCGAGCTGGCGAAGGAATCCGCCGGCGGCCGCAACATCTCGATCGCCGGGGGAGCCGACACGGTGCGGCAATTCCTGAACTTCGGGCTGATCGACGAGCTGCGGCTGCACATCGCACCCGTGGTACTCGGGACGGGCGAGCGGGTGTTCGAGGGCGTGCACGATCTGCGGTTGGAGCAGCTCGGGGTGACGAGCTCGACGCTCGTGACGCACGTGAGGTACCGCGTGCTGCGCTGAGGCACGCTGCGGATGCCGGGGCGGGGGTGTTCACGGATCCGCTCAGGGCTTCGCGGGCGGGCCTCCTCGTTCCTCGTCGACCCGCTCGCTCAAGCCAGCGTGGGGATTGCCGCTCGCTCGAGCCAGCGTACGAATTGTCGCCGCCTAAGCCGGCGGGCATTTTCACGATGGCTTGAGGGAGCAGCCGAGGAACGAGGCCGCACCCGAAGCCCTGACACACGCGGACACAACCGTCATCGAGCCGAGTGAGCCGCGGCACAAGCTGCGGCGTTCCCGGACTCCGCGCGCAAGAGCGCCACCTCCCGCGCCATGACGCAGTCGTTTCCGGCGCAAGCACGGCAACCGGCGCGGTTGGCCAGTGGCAGGCGTGCGGATGCCGAGGGGCCGACTGCGCACGAGGCCTGTCGGTGGCCCGGCGTAGCCTCTGGGCAATCAATCGAAGACGCTCGTGCCGGGCTGGAGAGAATGATGAAAGTGCTGGTTGCTAGTGAGCTGGGCCAGGGCACCCGGCCGAGCGATGTGATGGACGCCATCGAGGGTGAACTCGTCTACATGGTCGATGTCTGCCCGGACAGCAGGCGGTTTCCCTACAGCGCATGGTGCGACTGCGGGATCACCTTCTGCGGCATCGTCAGCGGCGCGGTGACCTCGACGGCGCTGGTGCGTGACCTCGAGGGGCTCACATATGAGGGCTACGTCGCCTGCCTCGAGACAACGCACGAGGACGCGGTCCGCGGTGGATGCAGCTGCGGGTTCGATGCCGATGGCATCGCGAGCGCGCTCTGCGCGATTGCCGCACCGCTCCGCGACGGAACCGTCGTGGAGCGGTGCGTCGACCGAGTACGGGTGCGGCTGCGCGCCGTCTAGGTGGTCACGAGAACAGGCAGATTCGCCCGACCGTGCGCGAGAACAGGCTCTTCCGGCGCGCAGCCGTTGCTGCCGCCTGTTTTCGCGACGGGCGCGCCCTCCACGGTCCGGTCGAGGGCGCGGTGCGCGCCCTAGACCGCGGCGGCGTCGCGCTTCGGCAGCACCCAGCCGGGGCGCACGAAGTGGCAGGTGTAGCCGTTCGGGTACTTCTCGAGGTAGTCCTGGTGCTCCTCCTCGGCCTCCCAAAACGGGCCGGCCTGCGACACGGTGGTGACGACCTTGCCGGGCCAGAGGCCGGAGGCGTCGACATCGGCGATGGTGTCGCGCGCGATCGCGTCCTGCTCGGGGCTCAGCGTGAAGATGGCCGAGCGGTAGCTGGTTCCGCGGTCGTTGCCCTGGCGGTTCGGCGTGGTCGGGTCGTGCACCTGGAAGAAGAACTCGAGCTGCTCGCGGTAGCTCGTCACGCTCGGGTCGAAGACGATCTCGATCGCCTCGGCGTGCGTGCCGTGGTTGCGGTAGGTCGCGTTCGGCACGTCGCCGCCGCTGTAACCGACCCGGGTCGAGATGACGCCGGGGCGCTTGCGGATCAGGTCCTGCATGCCCCAGAAACATCCGCCGGCGAGGATGGCGGTTTCGGTTGCGGTGCTCATGCTGCGTTCTCCTAGATTGGGTTCGGTGGTGGCGTCTGCCTGAGATTCTGCGGGCGGTGAATCGGATGCCGGGGCGCCCGCCGCGGGGAACAACGACCGGTATCGACCGTACCCCTCCGCCTCGAGCTGTGCGAGCGGAACGAAACGCAGCGACGCGGAGTTCATGCAGTAGCGGAGGCCGCCGGCATCCGCTGGCCCGTCGGTGAAGACGTGCCCGAGGTGGCTGCCCGCCCCGCTCGAGAGCACCTCGACGCGCTTCATGAAGAGGGCGCGGTCGACCTTCTCGGTGACGGCGTCCGGCTCGATCGGCTTGGTGAAGCTCGGCCAGCCGGTGCGGCTGTCGTACTTGTCCGTCGAGGCGAACAGGGGCTGGCCCGAGACGACGTCGACGTAGATGCCGTCCTCGTGGTTGTTCCAGTACTCGTTGCGAAAGGCGGGCTCCGTGCCCGCCTCCTGCGTGACCCGGTACTGCGCGGGCGTGAGGCGGGCGAGCGCCTCGGGAGTCTTGCTGTAATCGTGTGACACGTCATTCCTCCTGGTGTTGCGGACACCGACTATTCGGAGTCACTGAGGAGAACGGATGGCGTGGCCGGAGTGTTCCGCCGAAGCTGCGCGCCGGCTGTGAGTTGTGTCGGCTTCATCGCCGGGCGCTGTAGAAACTGCGCAATCGCGCCAGAAGCGTGTACCGCGCAAGTGCGGTTTCTGCCGCGTGAAGGCTGCGCGCCGGGCTACCAGGCGATGAGCTTCGTCGGCGTGATGCGGATGACGGCGCTGTACTGCGCGGCCATGCTCCGCATCGTCATGTTGAGGTCGGCGAGGCCCGTCGTGTACTTCGCGCCATACGCCGCTCCGATGCGATCGACCCAGGCTGCCGTCGGGTCCGGTGAGATCTCGGCGATGCCCTGCAGCACGGTGAGCTCGTCGCCGTTGGCGCCGGCCTCGAGGTGCAGGAGCACCTTCGGGTTGCCCCGGATGTTGCGCACCTTCACAGCCCCCGGCTCGCTCAGCACGATCAGCTCGTCGTCGTGCCAGAGGAACCAGATCGGCACTGCGTGCGGGAAACCGTTGGCGCGCATGCTCGTGAGCCACCCGATCCGTTCGCGCTCGAGGCGGGCGATCGCGCGGCCCTGCACCTCGTCGGCGGGGTCGAGGCGGATGGCGGCTGGCTCGCTGCTCGCGGTCATGGACGGTCCTTTCGTGCTGGCAAACGGGTTGCGCCAGCCTAGCGGGGCTGCCTGCCCGCTCGTCCAGCTGTTTGAGCGGCCCGTCCGCGGCATCCATTCGCCAAAGAATGCGCCAAAACCCGAGTTTTGGAACCATCTTTGGCGAGTGGATGACGGCCGCGGCCGTCGCTGCGAGGCGGCGGCGCTCATGACCCGCGTCGAGCTGCTGGCGGTGACCGGCGTTGGTGCCTCAGCCCGCGCAGGCGCCCGTGGACACCGAGTCGCCGAGGCCGGGTGCGGCGGCGGCCACCGGCGCGAGCTCGGCGAGCGTGAGCGCGTAGCCGATGTCGTCGACGACGGCGGACTTGGCGAACACGACGCCGACGACGGAGCCGTCCGGGCTGAGCAGCGGCCCACCCGAGTTGCCCTGGTTTATGTCGGCGGAGAGCGCGTAGACCTCGCGGCTGAAGCTGCCGTCGGCGCGGGGGATCGCCGTCACCTCGGCCACGGTGGCCGGCAGCGAGACAAAGGGTCCGCCGAAGGGGTAGCCCTGCACGGCCGCGCCGGCGCCACGGGCGAGCTGGCTGCCGAGGGGAAGGGCTGCGGCATCCAGATCGCCGACGGCGAGCACGGCCAGGTCGGTCGCCGCGTCGAAGTAGACCACGCGGGCCGCTCGCGGCGGCTCGCCCGGCGCCTCGACCACGGCCTCGTCGACGCCGGCCACGACGTGCGCGTTGGTGACGACGCGGTCGTCCGAGACGACGAAGCCGCTGCCGACCAGGCTGACGCCGCACTGGTGCGCGGTGCCCGTGATGCGCACCACGGATGCCGCGGCCGCCGTCAGCGCCGGCGAACCCGCGTCGACGTCGGCGACCGGCGGGATGCTCTCCGGCGGCGCGATCGTGTCGATGACCCACGGCAGAGCGTCGTTGACGGCGGAGGCGCGCACACCGGCGAGGAACGACTTGACCGGGTCGGGGGTGAGCCGGTCAATCGTGCCGAGGGTGGCGCTGCCCGCGATCGTCTGCGTGACCGGCGGAACGCCCATGCTGCTCACGCCGCCGGCGACGGTCGCGAGCACGAGCGCGGTGACGACGGTGCTCACCGCGATGCCGGCGAGGCGGTCGAGCACACTGAGCTTGATCACCCGCATGCCGCGGCTGAGGAGCCCGCCGATGAGCGAGCCGAGCGCGTTGCCGAGGATCAGCAGCAGCACACCGCAGCCGATCACGATCGCCGCGCGCCACTCGGGGGCGGGCGCCCACGCCGAGATCTGCGGCAGCAGCAGGTAGGCGGCGACGCCGCCGGCAATGAGTCCGAGCGCGCCGAAGGCACTCCGGAACAGCCCGGTGCGCCAGCCGGAGACGGCGGCGGAGAGCAGGATCAGCCCCACGACGATGTCGAGGATGAGTGAGCTCGTCACGCGGACTCCTGGTCTGAACGGGGCTGAAACGGGCGGATGCCGCAGGCTCTACTCTGCGGCATCCGGCCATGTCTCAGCTGGGAGAGTGCCGGGCGCGGGCCCCGGCCGCGGCCGTCTGCGGTCGTCCGCCGAGCCAGCTGTGTGGGTGGTTGGACCGCACGGGAGGAGAAAAGCAGAACGGGAGGAGGAATCTCGCGATTCCGTCCTCCCGACCCGCTTATCTCCTCCGCAGCAGATGCCGCAGCGAATGTCGGATGCCGCGCCGGGTACCGGCATCCGGGCGCGACCTCGGCAGCCAGTCGCCCAGCCGCCCGCCGGCGGCTACTTCGCGGGGTAGCTGTAGAAGCCCTCGCCGGTGGCGACGCCGAGCTTGCCCTTGTCGATGTAGTTCTCCTTGATCAGCTGCGCGAAGGCCTGCTGCTTCGGGCCGCCGTTGACGCTGACGTTGTAGGCGGTGGTGAGGCCGACGATGTCGTAGATCTGGAACGGGCCCATGGGCGAGCCGGTTCCGATGCGCCAGGTCTTGTCGATCGCGTCGGGCTCGGCGATGCCGTCGACGAGCAGCTCGCCGGCCGCGCTGAGGAACGGCACGAGGAGCGAGTTCAGCAGGTAGCCGGCCTTCTCCTTCTTGATCTCGATCGGAACCATGCCGATCTCGCCGGCGAACGTCGAGACCGCGGCGAACACGGCCGGGTCGGTCTCCGGCGTGCCCATGACCTCGGCAGTGTTGTGCGCCCAGACGCGGTTGGCGAAGTGCAGGGCCAGGAACTTCTCCGGGCGCCCGGTGAAGCCGACCATATCGCTCGGCAGCAGGGTGGAGGAATTGGTGGCGAAGATCGTCTTGGCCGGGGCGAGCTCGGCGAGCTTCGCGTAGGTGTCGCGCTTGATCTCGAGGTTCTCGGGGATCGCCTCGATCACGAGGTCGGCGTCGGCGACGGCCGCGGCCAGGTCGCTGCTCAGCGTGAGGCGCTCGAGCGCGGCATCCGCTGCGCCGTCTGCGGCTCCGGTCACCTCGGCCTTGTACGTCTCGGCGAGACCGGCGAAACGCTTCGCGGCGCCCTCGAGTACCTCGTCGTTGATGTCGTATGCCGTCACGGCGAAACCGCTGAAGGCGGTCTGGTAGGCGATCTGGGAGCCGAGCACGCCGGTTCCGAGCACGGTGACGGTGCGAATGTCAGTCATTTCCTTGTTCCTTACTCGATGTGAGTCGGCTGGGGTCAGTCGGCTCCGGTGCGCCGATGGCGTTGTGCGCCGGCGCGGTGTGGAGGTAGCCGCGGGTGATCACGTCTACCTGGTTCAGGATGTCGTCGAGCTGCTGCTCGAGCGGCACGGCGGTGAGGGTGGCGTGCGCCGTCTCGAGCTGCAGCACGGCGAAGATCGCGCGGGCCGCCGCCGCGGCATCCGGTGCCGCGAGTTGCTCGCCGGCGGTCGATCCGAGCGGATGCCGGCCGGCCCACGCCTCGGCGAGCGTGGCAGCCAGGCGCTCCTGCAGCCGGGCGATGAGCTCAAGCGCCTCGCCGCGGTAGCGGTCGCTTGGACCGCCGAACATCACGGCCTGCTGGTAGGCGGCGGTGTTCTCGTCGCTCTGCCGCCCGGATTCCACGATCGGCGTGAGCAGCGCGGCCGTGCAGTCGGCGACGTCGGCGCTGCGGGGGAGCGCCCGCTCGGCCGTCGCCAGGGCCCGCCGGTAGTACTCGTTGTGCACCATGAGCAGCAGCTCGGCCTTGCTCGCCGCGTAGCGGAACAGGGTGCCGGCGGCGACGTCCGCCCGCTCGGCGATCTGCTGCGTGGTGACGGCCGCGTAGCCGTGCGCGGCGAAGAGCTCGGCGGCGGCGTCGAAGATGCGCTGCTGCTTCTCCTGCTTGTTCCGCTCGCGGCGGCCGGGTGCGGCCGGGGTGGGCTCCTGCCCGATTGTCTCCGACATCTCTGCACCACCTCGCTCGACGGGCTCACGGCCCGATCAGCTCAATAACTGAGTTGACTCATTTATGAGTGTACTCCTTTTTTCGGGAGTGGGGGCGTTGGCCTGGGCATGTGGGAGCGTGGGGTGCTGCGCGGGTGCTGCGCGGGTGCAGCCGCCTAGAGGTGGCCGCTGAGTCTGCCGTGCAGCGCCGTGCTGCGCTCGTCGAGCCCGGTGAACGTGACGGATGCCGCGTGCTCGGTGTACTTCTGCTGCACCGAGTCGAGCACGGCCACCGTCGAGGCGTCCCAGATCTGCGCGTCGCTGAAGTCCACGTTCACCTCGGCGGGGTCCTGCCCGTAGGAGAACTGTTCGACCAGGTCATTGGAGCTGCCGAAGAACAGCGGTCCCGCGACGGCATAGTGGGCGCGGCATCCGTCCTCGGAGAGGGTGCGCGTCACGGTGACGACGTGCGCGACACGGCGGGCGAAGAGCACCATCGCCAGCACCGCCCCGGCCGCGACACCGACGGCGAGGTTCTGGGTGAGGACGACGATCGCCACGGTGCTGAGCATGACGACGGTCTCGGAGAGCGGCATCCGGCGCAGGGTGGCTGGCGCGAGGCTGTGCCAGTTGACGGTCTTGATCGCGACGATCATCATCACGGCGGCGAGGGCCACCATGGGGATCTGCTCCATCACGTCGCTGAGGGCGGTGACGAGCAGCAGCAGGACGACGCCGGCGACGAAGGTGGAGATGCGGGTGCGGGCGCGGCCGAGCTTCACGTTCACGACGGTCTGGCCGATCATCGCGCAGCCGGCGATGCCGCCGTAGAAGCCGGCGAGGATGTTGGAGACGCCGAGCGCCCACGACTCGCGGCCCTTGTTCGAGCGGCTGTCCGTCATGTCGTCGACGAGTTTGGCAGTGAGCAGCGTCTCCATCAGGCCGACGAAGGCCACGCTGAGCGCCGTCGGCCAGATGAGCGCGAGCGTGTCGAGGTTCAGCGGCACGAGCAGCTCGGTGAATCCGGGCAGCCCGCCGCCGATCGCGCCCTCGTCGCCGACGGTGGGGACGCTGAGGTGCGCGACGATCGTGATCACCGTCGCGACGACGATCGCCACGAGCGGGGCGGGCACGGCGGTGGTCAGGCGCGGCAGGCCGAGCACGATCAGCACGGTGAGCGCGAACAGCGGGTAGACGAGCCACGGCACGCCGAGCAGGTGCGGCACCTGGGCGACGAAAATGAGGATGCCGAGGGCGTTGACGAAGCCGAGCATCACCGAACGCGGGATGAAGCGCATGAGGCGGGCGAGCCCGGTCACCCCGAACAGGATCTGCACCAGGCCGGCCAGGATGACGGTCGGCAACAGGTATTCGACGCCGTGTTCCTTGACCAACGGGCCGACCACGAGGGCCACGGCGCCGGCTGCGGCCGTGATCATGGCCGGGCGGCCGCCGAGGAACGACATCGACACGGCAAGCACCACGGATGCCACCAGGCTCACGCGCGGGTCGACGCCGGCGATCACCGAGAAGGAGATGACCTCGGGGATGAGCGCGAGGGTGGTGACGATGCCGGCGAGCACCTCCACGCTGAGCGCGCGCGGGTTGCGGAGCACGGCGAGCACGGTGGTCGGGGCAGCGGGTGTGGGGGAGGAGTTGCGTGGCACGGCTTCAACAGTAGGGTGCCTGCTGGGCGCCGCCGTGCCGCACAGACTCCGCTCCAGCCTTGCCCTCGTTCCCGCCCCCTTTCTGCCCCGCACAGGCGGCTTCTGGTCGATGGTTCTCCACAGTCTGAGAGCTTCCTCGTATGAGGCGACGGCCGGCGCGCAGCATGGGGGAATGACATCACTCGAAGCCGACGAACTCCGACAGATTCCGCTCGACAGCGACGCCGCCGTGCAGGCGCGCGTCGAACACCTCATCGGTGCCGCCTGTCGGCGCCAGTGGTGGATGCTGCTCCTGGACGAGGCGGGGCGGCAGATCCCGCTCATCATCCCCATGGCCGACTATCCGAAGACCCCGAATGGCGGCGCCGCCGGCCTGCTTGCGGCCCGCGTCGCCGAGACCGTGTACGAGACGGGGGCGGCGCAGGCGATCTTCGTCTGGGAACGCCCGGGCGGCCACCGGGTCAGCCATCTGGACCGTAGCTGGGCGCGCGCGCTCGCGGCGGCCTGCGCTGATGCCGGCGTCTCGGTGCGCGCCCAGCTGATCAGTCACGACGACGGTGTGCGATGGGTGGCACCCGATGACCTGCTCTGAGCGTGGCGGTGGGCGGCCGACGCCAAGGGCGGGAGCGGCGCCATGACGGTGCGCGAGAACGAGCAGCGCTCGGCCGCGGCGCTCAGCTCCCTGATCGCCACGTTGCAGGCGCACCCGGCCACCGCGGTCGATGTGAGCGAGCACTACAGCTACCGGGTCGTGTGGTCGCCAGACGAGCAGGCCTTCAAAGGAACCGTCGACGAGATGCCGACGCTCTGCTGGCTGGCCGGAGAGCACACCGCGGCGCTCGCCGGCATCCGCAATCGTGCGCGCGAGGCCGTGGCCGAAGCGGTGGACGGCGGCCGGCCGCCGCCGGAGGCCTTCTGCTCACTCGGCGCGAGCCGGGATCCGGCCAGCGTGGAACGGCCCGGCCTGGCCGAGGTGGTGCCGGTGTTGGTGCCGGTCGAGCTGTACGCGCGCCTCGCCGCATCGGCGCGGGAGCAGCAGGTGGAGCCGCACCTTCTGGCGATCTCGCGGCTGGCGGGCAGTCGCGAGGTCGCCCTGACCGAGCTCAGCGAACGGGCCGCGGGGAGGAAACGACGGTGAGGGCGACGCTCAGCTGCTCGGGCTTGGCTCAGTGCCCTCGATGCGCGCGAGGTCCGTCAGATCGAACGCCGCCTTCGCCGAATGGATGGCGGACAACAGCGTGGGGATTCCGTGGACGATGAACGACCAGTCGCCGGCCTCGTGGCGCACCCGGATCGTGCGGAGCACGCCACGCGAGGTGTCAGTGACCTCAAGCACTCGGGGCAGCGAGAAGCCGAATTCGCCGATGGTGCTGACCAGCGGTGACGCGGAGAACGCGAGGCGGTAGTTGGTGAGCATCAATGTGCCGCCGATGGCGATACGGCCGCCGAGGAGCGCGTCCCGCAATGCCGGCTTGCGCCCGTAATCGATCGGATTTACCAGGAAACTCGCATTCCTTGAAAGCAGTGGCGTCTCGCCGGGAACCATAACGCGAGGTCGACGAGTCATCGTGCCAGTGTAGGCGACGCGCCCCGAGCGTCTGGGGCTGCAATGGCGCTGTCGTGGCCGAATCGCTGCCAGAGTGAGGCCATGAAGTTCCGCATCTTCACCGAACCCCAGCAGGGCGCCAGCTACGACGATCAGCTCGCGATCGCCCAGGCCACCGAGCGCCTCGGCTTCGACGCCTTCTTCCGCAGCGACCACTTCCTGGCGATGGGCGGAGTGAGCGGGATGCCCGGCCCGACGGATGCCTGGTTGACACTGGCCGCGCTGGCCCGCGAGACCAGCGGCATCCGCCTCGGCACACTCGTCAGTTCGGCGACCTTCCGACACCCGGCGCTGCTGGCCGTGCAGGTGGCCCAGGTCGACCAGATGTCGGGCGGCCGGGTCGAGTTCGCCCTCGGAACCGGCTGGTTCCAGGCCGAGCACGACGCCTTCGGCATCCCGTTCCCCGCCAAGCGCTTCGGGATGCTGGAGGAGCAACTCGAGGTGATCACCGGTCTCTGGGGCACCCCGCTCGGCGAACGCTTCAACTACAGCGGTGAGCACTACACGCTGCTCGACTCGCCGGCGCTGCCGAAGCCGACGCAGCAGCACATCCCCGTCATCGTCGGCGGCACGGGGGCCGCGCGCACACCGCGCCTGGCCGCCCGCTTCGCCGACGAGTACAACGTGCCGTTCGTGCCGCTCGCCGACACGGATGCCGCCTTCGGCCGTGTGCGCGCCGCCTGCGAGCAGGCCGGCCGCGCCGCCGATTCGTTGATCTACTCGACGGCAATCACGACCGCGATCGGCTCGACGGAGGCCGAGTACCGCCGCCGCGCCGTGGCGATCGGCGAGGATCCGGGGGAGTTCCGCGTGGACTCGCTTGGAGGCACGGTGCAGCGGGCCGTCGACAAGCTCGGCGCGCTCGCCGACATCGGCGTAGAGACGGTGTATCTGCAGATCCTGGACCTCAGCGATCTGGACCACCTGGAACTGATCGCCGCAGAGGTCGCGCCGGTATTCGCCTCCTGAGCGAGCGCTGGCCCGGCGGGCTGGAGCTCAGCCGGCGCGGAAACGCTCAGTGATGCGGCGCGGCGTCAGCGGCTGAGCAGTCCGGCGCGCTCGGGGTTGCGATCGAACCACTGTGCCGCGTACCAGCAGCTCGGCACGATCCGAAGGGTGCTCGTCGACTCGATGTCGTTGACCGCGAACTCCATCAGCTCGGCCGCGTAGCCCTTGCCGCGGAACGGCGGCTGAGTGAATGCGCGGGTCAGGGCGATTGTCGAGGCGTTGACCGCGTAGTCGAGCACACCGACGAGCGTGTTGCCGTCGCGCATGCTGTAGCGGCGGGCATCCGGTTCATTGGCAAAGGTGAGAGCCATGCCTCCAGCGTAGTTCGCCTGGCGGGCCCGAGACTCGCCGGTGGCGCATGCACAGCGGGCGGATAGTCTCAAGTGGTAACGGGCACGCCCGCTTCCGGCGTACCCTAGAGGGTTGGCACTTTGCGTTTTCCGCGGAATCCGCACCAGTGCCCGTAGAACGACTCGGGGGCTGGCGAGTGCAACACAGACGGAAGGTTGGCCTTGAGCGACGAATGTATCCACGGTTTTGATGACGGACTGTGCGCGCAGTGCTTCCCGCCGCCCGTCACGGAGCCCCTGACGCCGCCGGTCAAGCGTGTCGCCCGTGTCAAGCCCGCGTCGCTGCGCGAGGCCCCGGTCGTCAAGTCGACGACCCGCGGTGCCGCACCGGTCACCCTCAAAGTGGAGGCCGCGCCGACCAAGGTCGCCGAGCTGCGCATCTACCACGTCACCCATGTCGACAACCTCGCCGGCATCCTCGCGGCCGGTCAGCTCTTCGCCGACTTCGCCAAGCCGCCGGTGAACATCTCCTCCGCCGGTGTGCGTGAGGCCCGCCGCGCCAAGACCGTCGACGAGCGCGTCCTCAGCGAAGACATCGGGCCCCGCGTCGTCGCCGACTACGTGCCGTTCTACCTCTCGCCGAACGCGCACGTCTGGAACAGCATCCGCGCCGGCCACGACGACCCGCGCCTCACCCTCGAGGCGCTCGGCTACGCGGCATCCGAATTCGTGCTGCTGGTCAGCACCGTCAAGCACGCCTTCGAGGCCGCCACCGCCCAGGCCGCTGCCGCCACCGACTCCGACGCAGCGGATGCCGCAGACGGCTCCCTCGGCGGATTCGCCGTCGCCGACGGTGACGCCGTCGGCCTGCTCACGAACTTCGCCACGAGCCGTGCCGACGCGGAGCGCATGCTCAAGCGTCTGCGCGCCGACGACGAGTCCGAGAGCATCCTCGGCGCCGAGGTGCTGGTCGCCGACACCTTCCCGTTCGAGCAGATCTCGCTGATCGGCGTCGCCAACGACAAGGTGCGCGCCACAGTGCGCGGCATCCTCGCGGATGCCGGCCAGAAGACCAAGGTCGCCGTGTACCCGCCGTGGTTCCAAGCCACAGAGGACATCGCGGAGTAGTCGCTTCGCACACGACGACCGGGGGCACGCGCCCCCGGTCGTTTGCGTATGTGCCGCGCGAAAGCTCCGGCCCGTGAGGTTTCGATACGCTCGTTCCTCGCTACTCAACCAGCAAGACTGCGGCGAGTACCCGCTGGTTGAGCCTGTCGAAACCGCGCGTCAGAGTCCACTTGGCTTCGCGGCCTCCGCTGCGCTCCGGTCGCTCGAGCCAGCGTGGGTGATGGCGAGTGACAGTGTCCGCGCTACGTGACGGGCGCGGAGGCGAAGAGCACGTGCTCGCTCGCCACCAGCTCGTCGAGACCGAGCACGCGCTCCAATGAGTGTCCGGCCGCGAGCACCGCTGCCCGCTCCGCGTCGCCCTGCGGGGCGAGCCTGCCCTGCATGAAACCACCGAGCGCGCGCACCGCGCAGGCCGCGATCACGCCCTCCGGCGTCCCGCCGATGCCCATCGCCACGTCGATGCCGGAGCCGGGCGTCGCAGCGGCGATCGCCGTGCCGATGTCGCCCTCGCCGACCACGTGCAGACGCGCCCCGGCGGTGCGCAACTCGGCGATCAGCGCCGCGTGCCGCGGCTTGTCGAGCACGGCGACGGTCAGATCCGCGACGCGGCGCCCGCCGGCATCCGCGAGCCGGCGCAGGTTCTCGCTTGCGGAGAGGCGGAGGTCGAGCACGCCGACCCCGGCGGGGCCGGCGATGAGCTTGTGCATGTAGAAGGCGTCGCGCGGGTCGAACAGGGTGCCGCGCGGCGCGAGCGCGATCACGCAGACCGCGCCGGGCAGCGCCTCGGCGGCCAGGCGGGTGCCGTCGAGCGGGTCGACGGCGATGTCGCAGGCGGGGTAGCTAGCGCGTTCCTCGGGGCTGAGGCTCCGGTCGAAGCCGAGCCCGAGCTGCTCCCCGTTGGCAAGCATTGGGGCGTCGTCCTTCTCGCCCTCGCCGATCACGACCGTCCCGGCGAACGGTGCGCGCAGCAGCACGGCGCGCATGGCCGCGACCGCCGCCTCATCGATGGCGTTCTTGTCGCCCGAGCCGACCATCGCCGCGGATGCCGCCGCTGCGGCATCCGCCGACCGCACGATCGCGGCGACGAGTTCTGGCGCGAAGTTCTCGCCCCCGATCACCGTCGCGGGCGGGGGAGTTGCGGCCAACGCCACCGGCTAGACGGACCCGGCCGGAGGCCAGACGCCGATGATGAGCGACATGATCACGATCGTGACGAGCTCGTGGGCGATGTTGAGGATGGTGAGCCCGGTCGGGCGGCCGTCGAAGGCGTCGTGCGTGATGAAGCGGGCTGCGGTGAAGCCTGCCCAGAGGATGATGCCGGTGAAGATCGTGTTGAGCAGGAAGCTGCCGCCGTAGAAGTCCCAGGCGATGAAGGCGGCGCCCGAGAGCACCCACGCCGTCACGAAGCTGACGATCACGGTGACGATGATCGGCCAGATCGCGTCCTTGCTGTTGCCGGACGGCGTGACCTTCGCGGCCTTCATCCAGTAGTTGCCGAACACCTTCGGGGTGTACCAGATCGAGCCGACGACCATGCTCGACAGCGTCGCGAGGAGAACCGCCCAGTAGTTGATTTCCGGAACCATGAGAGCCTCCATGTGTCGAGCCTGAGTGCGTGCTGTGAGTCTACTCCGCCGGGGCTGAATCGCGCGGGATTCAGCGGGTGGCTCAGCCAGACACCTCGCGCTCCGCCACCCGGCGCGGCAGCGTCTTGCCGCGGAAGAAGTCGGGCTTCCGTGCCCACCAGATCGCGATCAGCACGAAGCCGATGAGGAGTCCGCCGATGCCGACGACGGCCTCCGCACCGATGCCGAAGATCGTGACGTTGTTGCCGTCGGCATCCGTCAACCAATCGGGGGCCGCGAATTGCACGGTTCCGTAGATGAAGACGGCGAACAGGATGAGCGCGCCGAGCATGGGGAAGATGCCCCGCATGATGAAGTTCCGCGCGGACACGGTGAGGGTGTGCCGGTAGAACCAGACGCAGGCGAGACCGGTGAGCCCGTAGTAGAAGGCGATCATGAGCCCGATGGAGCCGATCAGGGCGTTGAGGAGATTCGGGCTGATCAGCGTGAAGACGAGGTAGAACGCGCACGAGGCGATTCCCATGCCGATCGTCGCCCATGTGGGGGTGAGAAAGCGCGGGTGGATGCGGGCGAAGCGCTCCGGGATAGCCTTGAACGCGGCCATCGACAGGGCCGTGCGCGCCGTCGGCAGAATCGTCGTCTGGGTGGACGCCGACGCCGAGGTGAGAATGGATGCCGCGAGCAGCAGCATGCAGAACTGGCCGATCGGGCTGTCGCCGAAGAGCGCCGGGCCGATCGCTGTGAACACGTCGTCGGCGTTGGCGTCGTTGCCGAGCCCGATACCCGTCGTGCCGACCCCGGCGAAGGCGACGGCCGCGGTCGTGACCAGCGCGTAGGTGACGAGCAGTAGCAGGGTGCTGATCACGGCCGCGCGGCCGGGGGTCTTGGACGGTTCAGAGGTCTCCTCGTTCACCGACACGGCGGTGTCCCAGCCCCAGTAGATGAAGATCGCGGTGAGCATGGCTGGAGCGATGACGCTGCCGAAGTCTAGTGTGAATGGATTGAACCAGTCGAGGCTCGGCACGATCGAATACGACTCGGCGGTACCCGTGTAGACCCGCACCAGTGCGAACGCCGCGAAGAGGATCAGCACGACCACCTCGATGCTGAGCAGCACGAACTGGATGCGGGCCGACAGCTCGATGCCGCGGTAGCAGATCCAGGTCATCACGATGATCCACACCAGACCGGCGGCGGTGGACCACACGACGTTGTCGGCGAGTTCGGCGACGCCGGGCACGCCGAGTTCGCCGAGGAAGATGAAGGAGTAGGAGCCGGCGATGGCCGCCAGATTGGCCATCACGATGATGTCGGCGACGATGATGCCCCACCCGCCCATCCAGCCGGTGACGGAACCGAACGCCCGCGTCGCCCAGGTGAACGTCGTGCCGCAGTCCGGCTCCGCCTTGTTCAGCTCCGCGTATGCGACGGCGATCATGTACATCGGCACGAAGGCGAGCAGCACGATTCCGGGTGCCTTCGTTCCGGCCAGCAGCGATCCGCCACTGGCGACGATGAAGCCGACGCTGGCGGCCAAGCTGTAGGCCGGGGCGGTGGACGAGACGCCGATCACCACACTGGAGATCAGGCCGAGCGCCCCGCCCTTGAGGCCTTTGCTGTCGACGGTGATCGATGAGGGGTCCGGGGCGGATGCCGCGGCATCCGATGACGGCGGAACAATCGATGACATCAGGATCTCCCTACACGGCGGCCGTCGCGAGAGGCGGCAGAGCGGGGTCAGTGCGGTCGTTCGGCGATGAGCGATCTGATCGGGGATATCGTACGTCCGATTTGGCGAGAACGGGCCGAATCAGCCTGAGAGTTCAATCAGCCTAGGAGAGCAGGCCCCGGATGTCGTCGGCCGTGAGTGCGGCGCTGAAGGCGGCGTCATCGTCGAGCACGGCGCTGAACACACGCGCCTTCGCCTCTTTGAGTGCCATCACCTTCTCCTCGATCGTGCCGGTGGCGACCATGCGGTAGACCATCACGTTCTTCGTCTGACCGATCCGGTGCGCGCGGTCGACGGCCTGCGCCTCGCTGGCCGGGTTCCACCACGGGTCGAGCAGGAAGACGTAGTCGGCCTCGGTGAGGTTGAGGCCGAAACCGCCGGCCTTCAGGCTCACCAGGAACACCAGCGCATCGCCCGTCTTGAAGCTGTCGATCACCTCGGAGCGCTTGCCGGTCGAGCCGTCGAGGTAGGCGTAGGCGATGCCGCGTTCCTCCAGCCGCGCCGCCGCCTTCTGCAGGAAGCTCGTGAACTGGCTGAACACGAGCGCGCGGTGCCCCTCGGCGACGACGTCGTCGAGCTGTTCGAGCAGGGCGTCGAGTTTGCTCGACGGGATGTGTGCGTACTTCGCGTCGACGAGGGAGGCGTCGAGGCTGAGCATGCGCAGCAGGGTGAGCGAGCGGAAGACGATGAAGCGGTTCTTGTTCATGTCGTCGATCAGCCCGAAGAGTTTCGCGCGTTCCCGCTGCAGCATCGTCTCGTAGAGCTTCGCGTGCCGCGGCTCGAGGTCGATCGCGAGGGTCTGCTCGTGCTTGGCCGGGAGCTCCGGGGCGACGAGCTCCTTGGTGCGGCGCATCATCAGCGGGCGGATGCGCCGGCGAAGAGTGGCCAGCAGCTCGCGGTTCTCCTGCTTGTCGACCCCCTTCTCCAGCCGACGCACGTAGTTCTCGGTGAACTTCCGCGCGCTGGGGAACAGCCCGGGCGCCGTGATCGAGAACATCGACCACAGTTCGAGCAGATTGTTCTCCATCGGTGTGCCCGTGATGGCGAGCTTGAAGGGCACGGCGAGGTCCTTGGCCACCTGGTGTGCGCGCGCCTTGTGGTTCTTGACGAACTGCGCCTCGTCGAGGATGAGCCCCGCCCAGCCGAGCGCGCCGTAGGCGGCCTCGTCGAGGCGGAACAACGCGTAGGAGGTGACGACGATGTCGGCCCCGGATGCCAGATCCGCCAGCGTCTGCTTGCCGCGCCGCTTGGCTTCCGTCGTCTTTACGGTGTGCACGGTGAGGCCGGGCGTGAAGCGGGCCGCCTCTGCCGCCCAGTTGGAGACGACGGAGGTGGGGGCGACAACGAGGAAGGGCCGGCGCTCGGCCGGCGCCGTGTTCTCGACCGCGTGGGCGATGAGCGCGAGCGTCTGCAGCGTCTTGCCGAGTCCCATGTCGTCGGCGAGCACACCGCCGAGTCCGTGCCGCCAGAGGAAGGTGAGCCAGTTGTAGCCGTCGTGCTGGTAGGGCCGCAGGGTGGCGGCGACGGCATCCGGAACCGGGGTCGGCTCAAGGGCATCGCGGTTGTCGAGGATGCCGTTGAGCCCAGACACGGCGGCGCGCCAGGATTGCGCCTGCTCGGTGTAGTCGGCGAGGTCTTCGAAGTCGGCCCAGAGGCTGGTCTGGTAGCGGCTGATGCGCAGCCCCGTCTCCCACTCGGAGAGCGCCTTGGCCTCGGAGATGAGCACCCGCAGCCGGTCGAGGGCCGGGTGTTCGAGCGAGAGGTAGCTGTTGTCGACGAGGAGCAGCTTCTTCCTGTCCTTGGCCATCGCCTTGAACAGCGGGCCGAACGGCACCTTCCGTCCGCCGACCGTCACGACCACGCCGAGGTCGAACCAGTCGGTCTGATCGGTCTCGACGGTGCTGATGGTGAGCTCCGGAGCCTCGGTGAGCTCGCGGTAGTCGGGACGGGTGCCCTGCACGTCGACGCGCACGCCGTCGATGCGTTCGATGCGCGGCAGCACGGTCGCACAGAACTCGGCCGCGTCGATGCCCTCGAGCAGCCGGGCCTGCGTCTCCGGCTCGACGTGGGCCTCGTCGTAGAGGCGTTCGGCGATCTCGGCCTCCGCCTCCTCATCGTCACCGGGCTCGCGGCCGTCCAGGTACTCCCACGCCCACTGCAGCATGAGCACGTGCTTGGGGCGGAACGTGGCGGTGAGCACGAGCGTCGGGCGCTGCAGGGCCGGCAGCTCGATCGATTCGTCGCTGCTCGTGACCTCGATGCGGCGGCGCAGCTGCGGGTAGTAGCCCTCGAGGAACTCGCTGACCTCCTCAGCCGGAACCTCGAGCGGCTTCGCCTGGCCGAGGAGCGCGCGCAGCTCGGGGGAGAGCGGGGCGTCGAGCGGGGCGAGGGTGATGCTCGTGTGCTCGGCCGGCTTCGCCTTCGCATTCGTATTCTCGGCGGCGGTGGCCGTCCCCGCGTTTGCGGCCAGCGCATCGGCCACCTTCTGGGCGCTGGTGCGGCGGCCGTAACGCACCGGTTCGACGATCTCGGTGACCTCACGCAGGTACACGCCGTGCTCGCCGATCGCGGCCGCGAGGGCCGTCGAGTGGGTGGCGCCGTCGACGGTGAGCACGGGGGTCAGCAGCAGGCCGGCCGCGGATGCCGCGGCACCCGTGCGCGCGGATTCGGTGCCGACAACGTCGGCGTCGGCAGCGGCCTCGGTCGCGTCGAGGCTCAGCACCGCGTGGCCGGCGAGGCGCACCGACACGGTCTTGGTGGCGCCGAGGAGCGGGATCTTGAGCGCCTCCGCCCGTTCGAACAGCTGCCAGAGCAGCGGGCTCGCGAACTCGTCGAGCACGATCCAATCGGCGTCCTCGCCGGTGTAGGTGAAACGGGCGGCGCGGTAGAGCGCCCCGAATTCGCAGAACCAGCGGTGCTGCGCCGGCTCGAGGTTGAGCCGGTTCGACTGGTAACTGAGCGTGCCCCAGCTGATGCCGCTGCGCACCCAGCTGCCGCGCTCATTGCGCATCACCGGGCGGACGGCGAGCTGCAGCGGTGCGGCGCCGGATGCCGTCCGGCGACCGGTTCCCGCCCCGAAGCTCGGGCGAGGCGGCCGGTTGCTCGAGCCGCCCCACTGTTGCGTGCTCCAGCGGCTGGCCGGGCGCCGATTGGCCTCCCGGAGCTCGAACTGCAGACCCATCGCTGTCGGCCCGGCGGCGACCCGGGCCGTCCCGGTGCGGGAGCCGGTCGGGGCGCCCTCGTCGTCGCTGCGGAGGCGGGCGTCGCCTGGCGGCTGCGCGATCGGGCCGAGCGCGCGCTTCCACGCGGGGGCTGGCGGCTGGCGGGTGGGCGCGGTGGAGTGTGAGCCGGAGTCCGAGCCGGCAGCGCGCGAACCGCGGGGGCCGGAGCCGGCGTCGGCGAACTCGTCGGCTAGCTCGTCCGGAGTCTCGTCGGGCGCCCACTGCGGGGCCTCGTCGTCGCCGTCGGACGGCCACCACGTGCGCTGGGCGGCGCCGCGCTGCAGGCCGTCGGACGCGCGGCCGTACGCGCCGCCGGACCTGTGGCCGGAGCTCGCGCCGTCCGCATCCCGGTCTCGATACGCTCGTTCCTCGTTACTCGACCAGCGGGTGTCTCCTTCGTCGCTGCTCGACCAGCGGGTGTCGGCGTCGGGGTCGGCGAGTTCCTCCGTCTTGCGGCGGGCGGCGGCGGCGTTCGCGTTCAGGATCACGGCCGCGACGTGGGCGCAGTCCCCGCCGAGCGGGCAACCGCAGCCGCTCGCAAACGGGGTGCCGAAACCGCGGGTGGTCGGCTCGATCCGCACCGAGACCGCGAGCGGGTCGGAGCCGGCATCCGTCACAACACCGGTGAGGGTCTCGGAGGACTCATGCCAGACGACGGCGCTGACCGAGCCGTCGCGGGCACGGCCGCGGCCGCGCTCGTAGATCCCGCGCCCGACGAGGCGGATGATGTCGCCCACGTCCACGAGCGGGTACGTGGGAGCGATCATGCTCCCAGTGTGTCACGGCCGGCCGACAGCTCCTCCGCGATGCGCTCAGGGCATCAGTCGCTGGCGCTCCCTCAGCCGGCGTGGCTTGGTGGCCGTCGGTAACTCAGGCAACGTCGTCGCCAGAGCGCCGAATCTGCCTGTTTTCGCTACCGCAGCGCGAGAACTGCCTGAGTTACGAACCGGGTGCGGGGGAGCTACTCGCCGGAGGGGTGCGCGTTCACGGCATCGATCACCCAGGCGTAGTTGAACGCCCGCTCGCGCCAGGCGCTGTAGCGTCCGGAGACGCCGCCGTGCCCGGCCGCCATCTCGGTCTTCAGCAGGGCGTCAGCGCCGACCTCGCGCAGCTTCGCCACCCACTTGGCCGGCTCGACGTAGAGCACCCGGGTGTCGTTGATGCTCGTGACGGCGAGGATGCGCGGGTAGTGGGTGTCGTGCACGTTCTCCAGCGGCGAGTAGCCCTTCATGTACTGGTAGACCTCCTCGTCGTGCAGCGGGTCGCCCCACTCGTCCCACTCGATCACCGTCAGCGGCAGCGAGGGGTCGAGGATCGACGTCAGCGGGTCGACGAATGGCACCTCGGCGAGGATGCCGGAGAACAACTGCGGCGCGAGGTTCGCGACAGCGCCCATGAGCAGGCCGCCGGCGCTGCCGCCCTCGGCGACGAGCCGGTCGCTGGCCGTGATGTCGCGGTCGATCAGGTGCTTCGCGCAGGCGACGAAGTCGGTGAAACTGTTGCGCTTGTGCAGCTTCTTGCCGTTCTCGTACCAGAGCCGGCCCAGCTCGCCGCCGCCGCGCACGTGCGCGATGGCGAAGATGATGCCACGGTCGAGCAGGCTGAGCCTGGCGATGCCGAAACCCGGGTCCATGCTGGCCTCGTAGGAGCCGTAACCGTAGAGCAGCGTCGGCGCCGGCTCGCCCGCCGTGACGAGATCGCTGCGGTACACGAGCGAGATCGGCACACGGGTGCCGTCGGGGGCGATGGCCCAGTCGCGGCGCTGGGTGTAGCGCGCCGGATCGAAGTGGCCGAGCACGGGCTGCTGCTTCAGCATCCGCAGTTCATTGCTCTCGACCACGTAGTCGTAGACCGTCGACGGGGTGACGAAGCTCGTGTAGCCGAGGCGGATCGTCGGCTGCGCCCACTCGGGATTGCCGGCGAGCCCGACGGCGAACAGCTCCTCGCCGAAGCTGAGCTCGTGCGGGGTGTCCTCGTAGCGCCCGCCGTTCTTCGGCACCATGGCGATGGCCAGACGGGTCAGGCCCTCTCGGCGGTACTCGATCGCGACGAAATCCTGGAACGCCTCGACGCCCTCGAGGCGCACATCGGGGTTGTGCGGCAGGATCACGCGGCGCTCGCCGCGGGGGTCGGATGCCGCGACGCTCACCAACTCGAAGTTGATCGCGTCGTGGTTGTGCACGATCAGCAGGCGGTCCTGCGTGCCGACGACCACGTGCTCGACGTCGTACTCGACCCCCTCGACGCGCGGCCAGACGAGCTCGAACTCGCCGGTCGGGTCGTTCGCGTCGAGCAGCCGGGTCTCGCTGGTGATGTTCGAGCCGAGCTCGATCACGAGGTACTTGCGGCTGCGTGTCTCGCCGACGCCCACCCAGTAGCGCTCGTCCGGTTCGTGGAAGACCTGCACCGCCGTCGCAGGGTCGGTGCCCAGCTGGTGCCGCCAGACCGTGTCCGGCCGCCACGCCTCGTCGACGGTCGTGTAGAAGACGTAGCGCCCGCTCGGGTCGAAGAGTGCGCCGGCGGAGGTGTCGGCGATGGTGTCGTCGAGGTCGTCGTCGGCGCTGAAACGCTGCACACCCGCTGCGGCCTCGTCCATCGTGGCGTCACGGCCGAGGTAGCGCACGTGCAGGGTGTAGCGTTCGTCGCCCTCGAGGTCGACGCCGTAGAGGAGCATGCTGCCGTCGGCGCTGATCGCGAAGGTGCCGAGCTCGTAGAAGTCGTGGCCGTCGGCCTCGACGTTGTCGTCGAGGAGGATCTGCTCGCCAGGCAGCGACGATTCGCCCGGCCGGGTGTTCGCGGCGTCGGCGGCGAGCCGGAACGGGGAGGCCGTGGCATCCGGAACCGTGCGCGCATCGACGGGCGCGGCGTCCGCCTCGGGTGGGGCGATGGTCGGCGGGGTCCAGTCGTCTGGCCCGGCGATCGGGGCGCGGCAGTGCACGCCGTATTGCTGGCCCTCGATCGTGCGAGTGAAGTACCACCAGTGCCCGCGCCGCACGGGAACGCTGAGGTCGGTCTCCTTGGTGCGGCCCTTGATCTCCTCGAAGATCTGCTCCTGCAAGATCGCGAGGTGGCCGGTGCGGGCCTTCGTGTACGCGTTCTCGGCGTGCAGGTGCGCCTGCACGGCCGGGCTGTCTTTGTCGCGCATCCACTCGTAGTTGTCGACGTAGACGTCTCCGTGGTGAACGCGTTCCGTCGGGATCTGTGCGGCAAGCGGTGGCGTGAGCATGACTTCAGGGTAGGCCGAATGTGTTGCTCATGGGAGTTTCGGATTCGGAAGCGCGATGCGCGATGCGTAGCATCGCGAAAGGCGGCAGCCTAAGATCAGGAAAACCATGGAACCGCAACCGATCTCAAACGAGAGCCCCTCGCCGAGCCCCACGGGCTCCGCACTGAGCACCGACGATCTCGAGCGTCTCCGCGTCGCGATCTTGGTTGCGTCATCGTCTCGGGCCAACGGGAATCATCCGTTCGGCTCCGTGTTGACGGATGCCGCAGGCACCGTGGTGCTCGAAGCCGAGAACACGGTCGTGACCGCCCGCGACGCGACGGGGCACGCGGAGACGAACCTCGTCCGGCTCGCCTCGCACCGTTACTCGCCTGCCGAGCTGGCCGACTTCACGCTGTACACGAGCACCGAGCCGTGCGCGATGTGCAGCGGTGCCATCTACTGGGCCGGAATCGGGCGGGTCGTGTTCGCGCTCGCCGAGTCGGATCTCTACGCCATCACCGGTGAGAACGCGGAGAACCCGACGATGCGCCTGCCCTGCCGCGAGGTGTTCGCCGCCGGGCAGCGGGAGACCGCCGTCGCCGGGCCTGCGCCGGAACTCCGCGCAGAGGCGACCGCGGTGCACCACGACTTCTGGGGGTAGCGCTCGTCCGGGCCGCGACAGCGCCCACCGCGGCGCGCCCTCGCGAAACGCAGGAGCAGGGCCGCGCGAGGCTCCATATCGGCCTCGCGACCCTCTGCTCCTGCGCTTTCCAGCTGACCCGCGGGCGGTGAGCGGTGGTCGGTGTCGAATCCGTGGTGTCGCACTAGTGCTTGGATGGACTCATGAGTCTTGAAGTGAGTGCCGAGGTCTACACAACCGCCTACATCGAGGATTTCGCCCGCTTCATTCAGGCGTCGCCGTCTTCGTACCACGCGGCCGCCGAGCTCGCGCGGCGCCTCGAGGAGGCCGGGTTCACCGGCCTCGATGAGGGCGCGGACTGGTCGGAGATCGGGGCGGCAGACGGCGCTGAGGCGCTCGGCCGTTACTTCGTCGTGCGCGACGGCGCTGTCATCGCGTGGGTGCAGCCGGCGGCATCCGGCCCGACCACCCCGTTCCGCATTCTCGGTGCGCACACCGATTCGCCCGGATTCAAGCTCAAGCCGAAGCCGACGACCGGCGCGCACGGCTGGCTGCAGGCCGGCGTCGAGGTGTACGGCGGGCCGCTGCTCAACTCGTGGCTCGACCGTGAGCTCGAGCTCGCCGGCCGTCTCGTCACCCGCGACGGCCGGGAGCACCTCGTGCGCACCGGGCCGTTCCTGCGCATCCCGCAGCTGGCTATCCACCTCGACCGCGGCGTCAACGACGGGCTCGCGCTCGACAAGCAGCGCCACACGCAGCCCGTCTGGGGCGTCGGCGACGCGAGCCAGGCCGACCTGCTCGAGCACCTCGCCGGGATCGCCGGGGTGAAGGCCGCCGACGTTGCCGGATACGACATCCTCACCGCCGATACCGCCGCTCCCGCCCGCTTCGGTCTGGACGGCGCGCTCTTCGCCTCCGGACGCATGGACAACCTCAGCTCCGTCTACGCCGCGCTCGTCGCACTCATCGACGTGGCATCGCGCGGGGCCGTGCCGGAGAGCGAAGGCAGCGCACCCACCGGCGGCCGTGGCCGGGGCGCCGCAGCATCGCACATCAGTGTGCTCGCCGCCTTCGACCACGAGGAGCTCGGCTCCGAGACACGATCCGGAGCCTGCGGCCCCTTCCTCGCGGACGTGCTCGCGCGCATCGGCGAGGGGCTCGGCGCGAGCCAGGGCCAGCAGCTGCAGGCCTTCGCCGGATCGTGGTGCGTCTCGGCCGATGCCGGCCACGCCGTGCACCCTAACTACCCGGAGCGACACGACCCGGTGGTGCGCCCGCTGGCCGGCGCCGGTCCGCTGCTGAAGATCAACGCCAACCAGCGCTACGCGACGGATGCCGCAGGCGCCGCCCTCTGGGTGCGGGCCTGCGCGGCGGCCGAGGTGCCGTTCCAGGAGTTCGTCTCGAACAACACGGTGCCGTGCGGATCGACGATCGGGCCGCTCACGGCGACGCGCCTCGGCATCCGCACGGTCGACGTCGGGGTGCCGCTGCTGTCGATGCACTCGGCGCGCGAGCTCGTGCACGTGGACGACGCCATCGCACTGAGCCGCGCGATCACCGCCTTCCTCCACGGCGCGTAGTTGAAAAGGATCCGGTGGATCCTTTTCAACTACGCGAAAGGCGGCAGCCCCAAAGCAGCGCGCACCTACTCGCGCCGATCTCCCACGCCAGGTGGGCTGGCGAGGCGAGCGTACGGGCGATCGGGCGGATGCGTGCGCCCCGCGCGTGTTGCGGCGTGTGACACGCCCGTGTGACATCGGCGAGCAGCCGACCTACTCTTCTTGACATCGAACGCTGAGTGCGCGGCATCCGCCGGCCCGGCCGAATGTCGTGAAGGAGGTCAGGATGTCCAATCTCAAGCCACAGGTGCTGCACAGCATGCAGTGCACCGAGGGGGAGTCCTGCACCCGTCGCGCACCCGGCCACGGCATCTCGCCCATGCAGCTGCTCGCGAGCGGCGCGACGCCGAGCAAGTGGCGCGACGCCTTCGTCGCCCAGGTCGACGCCGACGGTTGGATCGCGATCGAACTCTTCGACGTGAGCGATGTCAGCCCGGCGGATGCCGCGGCGCCGGAGTCCGGCACGGTCTGGCTGTGGAGCCACACCGCGCCCGCGCTGGAACTCGGTACCCCGGTGGCCCTGCACGCGCTCTACAACGCGCTCGCGGTCGGCTCCGAACGCATCAGCGTCGTGGTGGCCGGCGCACTGTAGGCCCGCCGCGGCAGCAGTCGGTCCGCGCGCTGCACTGCACGCACTGTGCGGTTGCGCCGCTTTCCGCGCTGAGCGCCACTTCACGTGGCGCGGACCGCAGAAACTGGCGCAGAGCGGCTCGCGTCGGACCGAAGCATCCGCCCACCGGCGGTGCCGGAGTCCGCTGCGCGCCGACATCCGCTCGCTCGGAGTTCACGCCAGAATGGGCGCATGGATCTCAGCATTGACGGCATCGGTGGCGGCGGCGTGTGGTTCACGCTGTCGCTCATCAACGCGGGCCTGGCCGAATCGAAGGGCAGGGGCCGCCTGAACTGGTGGCTGCTCTCGCTGCTGCTCGGCCCGATCGCGACGCTTCTCATCGTGGTGATGGGGCGCGGCCCGATCGTGGAGCCGCTGCCCGCGGCGGCGCAGGCCAGCGGGCAGCAGGCGGGCTAGCTCATCGGCATCATCGACCGCATGGCGTCCATGACCTTCTGGCAGGCCACGGCGCACTGACGGCAGACCTCCGCGCACATCTTGCAGTCCTCGTGCATGTCGGCGTGCTTCATGCACTCCTCCGCGCAGGCATTGGTCTGCATGATCGTGGCCGAGAGCATCGCCATCATGCTCTCCACGTGCATGCCGGCCGGCCGCATCATCATCCGCATCATCGTGTTGCACGCGTCGGCCGTGTTCATGCACATCTCCATGTGCATCGCGCCGCCGGCCTCGTCGCCCATCATGCACGATGCGCACATCGTGCACGCCTGCTCACAGGCGGAGCAGGCCTCGATACAGTCCTGCAGCATCGCCATGTCGACGTCCTGCATCGCCATGTCCTTCGCGTGCATCTGCATCATCTGCATTGTGCTGTTCATCATCATGCGCGTGCTCCCGACCGAGGCGCCGTGCACGCGAGAACACGGTGCTGAAACGGCAACCCTCTCTGCCCGAAATGCTACGCGCGCAGCGGGCAAAAGTCAGGGGATCGCGCAGGAATTCATGGGTTGTTCTGTCATGCTTCGCGACTAGAGTGCAGCCATGACGCGCATCGGAGTCACCGGATCAACCGGACACATCGGCGGACTCGTCGCCAGGGCCCTCGTGGCCTCGCCGACGCCAGATCAGACGCTGCGGCTGATCGTGCGCGACCCGTTGCGGGTGCCGGCGTTGCGCGTGCCGGGGCCGGTGGCGGATGCCGCCGAGGCCACGTCCGATGCCGCTTTCGACGCCGCCTCGGGCGGCGACTCGCTCGATGCCGTGGATGCCGCGCACCAGGCGATCGAGGTCGTTCAGGCGAGCTATGACTCCGTGACCGCCGTCGACCTCGGCGAGCTCGACGTCGTGTTCATGGTGTCAGCGGCCGAGTCGGCAACGCGACGCGAGCAGCACCACCGTTTCGTGCGGGCGGCCATGAATGGCGGGGTTCCGCACATCGTGTACACCTCCTTCGCCGGAGCCGACCCTGGCGCCACCTTCACCCTCGCCCAGGATCACGCCTACACGGAGGAGCTGATCCGTGAGAGCGGCATGAACTACACGTTCCTGCGCGACAACCTCTACCTCGACGTGCTTCCGCACTTCGCCGACGAGCAGGGTGTCATCCGTGGCCCGGCCGGGGAGGGGCGGGTGGCCGCCGTGGCCCGTGCGGACGTTGCGGACGCGGCCGTCGCCGTCATCCGCGATCTGGCCGCGCACGTGAACGCGACGTACACGCTGACCGGGCCCGCTGCGCTCACGCTGGCCGAGATCGCGGCGGCGACCGGGCTGCGCTTCGAGAACGAGACGCTCGAGGAGGCGTACGCCTCCCGCGCGCGCTACGGCGCCGAGCCCTGGCAGGTGGACGCGTGGGTGAGCACGTACACCGCGATCGCCGACGGTTCGCTGGCCGCAGTGAGCCCCGATGTGCAGCGTCTCACCGGGCACCCGGCCCGCGGGCTCGCCGAGCTCTTCGGCGCTTAGCGGGCGGCGCGGCGCGATCGGCTCGGGCTCCGCCTGCTCAGACTCAGCCTGCCCAGACTCGGCCTGCCCAGACTCGGCCCACTCAGACTCCGGTTCGCTCAGCCCTCGGTTCGCTCAGCCCTGCAGGGCGAGGGTGAACGGCAGCACTGCCCCTGCGCCGTGCTGGCGCAGCAGCCGCCCGGCGATCGTGAGGCTCCAGCGGCTGTCGGCGATGTCATCGACGAGCAGCACCGGCCGGCCGGCGTATTCCTGGAGCGCTGCGGCGAGCTCGGGGCCGACGGCGAAGCGTTCCCAGACGCCGGCGAGCCGGTAGGCGCTGTTTCCGCCCGGCCCGCCGCTCGGGCCGCCGTTCGCCCAGTCGAGCGTGCCGAGCAGCGGCAGTCGGCCGCGTTCGGCGATCGCCTGTGCGACCGAGCCGACGAGCTGCGGATGCCGCCGCGACGGCATCTCGACGACCGCGGCCGGGCGCTCCTCCCAGTTCCATTCGGCGAGCACCCGGACGCAGGCCGCCAGCATGGCCGGGCTCGCCGGGGCGTCACCCCCACGCGGGGAGGCAGGCTCAACCGACGAGGCGTCCCCGGCCAGCGGGGAGGGCGCCGCGAAGATCTCCCGCAGCGGACCGCCCCAGCCGAGGTCGCTCAGCCGAGCCAGCGCACGGCCGGGGGCGAGGCGCTCGGCGGGCGGGATGTTGCCCTTCACCGGCACGCCCAGCGAGGCGACACCGGTTGGCCACTGGGCGCGCGGCTCGATGAGCACGCCGACCCGGTCGAGCGATGCGCTGGCGCTGGCTGCGGCATCCGCAGCGACATCGACGGGGTACCAGGCGCCCGCGCAGTTGTCGCAGCGCCCGCACGGCACGGCGGTGTCGTCGTCGAGCGCGCGCTGCAGGAACGCCATGCGGCACTCACTCGTGCGCTCGTACTCGACCATGGAGCGCTGCTCGGCGAGGCGCTCGGCCGCGATGCGCTCGTAGCGCTCGCGGTCGTAGAACCAGGGCTGGCCGGTCGAGGCCCAGCCACCCTGCACCCGCCGCACGGCGCCGTCGACGTCGAGCACCTTGAGCAGCAGCTCCAGCCGGGAGCGCCGGAGGTCGACGATCGCCTCGAGCGCGGGCGTGGAGAGCGGCCGGTCGCTGCCGGCCAGGGCGGCGATCACGGCCTGCGCCTTCTCCTCGTTGGGCATCGAGGAGGTGGCGAAGTAGGTCCAGATCGCCTCGTCTTCGACCCCGGGAAGCAGCAGGACGTCGGCATTCTCCGTGGCACGGCCGGCACGTCCGACCTGCTGGTAGTAGGCGACGGGAGAGGAGGGCGCGCCGAGGTGCAGCACGTAGCCGAGGTCGGGCTTGTCGAAGCCCATGCCGAGCGCGCTCGTCGCGACGAGCGCCTTGATCTCGTTGCGCTTGAGCTGGCCTTCGAGTTGCTCCCGCTCGTCGGTGTCGGTCTGGCCGGTGTACGCGTGCACGGCGTGACCGGCCTCGCGCAGCAGCCTGGCCGTGTCCTCGGCCGCCGCGACGGTGAGAGTGTAGATGATGCCGCTTCCCGGCAGCTCGGCGAGGTGGCTGAGCAGCCAGGCGAGCCTGGCCTTGGCGTCGGGCAGGCGCAGCACGCCGAGCCGCAGCGAGGTGCGGGCGAGCGGGCCGCGGATGGTGAGGACGGGCTCGGTGTCGCCGTGCTGCGCGGCGGCGGCCGCGAGTTGCTCGGCGACATCCGTCACCACCCGACTGTTGGCCGTCGCCGTGGTGGCGAGCACCGGGACCCCGCTCGGCATCTCGGCGATCAGCTCGCGCAGGCGCCGGTAGTCGGGGCGGAAGTCATGCCCCCAGTCGCTGATGCAGTGCGCCTCATCGACGACGAGGAGCCCGACCCGGTTGATGAGGGCCGGCAGCTGCTCGTCGCGGAAGCGCGGGTTGTTGAGGCGCTCGGGGGAGACGAGCAGCACGTCGACCTCATCGGCGCGCAGCTGCTCGAGCACGCTGCCCCACTCGTGGGCGTTGGCGGAGTTGATCGAGACGGCGCGCACACCGGCACGGGCGGCCGCGGCCACCTGGTCGCGCATCAGCGCCAGCAGGGGCGAGACGAGAATCGTGGGCCCCGCGCCGGCATCGCGCAACAGCTTGGTGGCGACGAAGTACACGGCCGACTTGCCCCACCCGGTGCGCTGCACCACGAGGGCGCGGCGACGCTGGGCGACGAGCGCCTCGATCGCCTCGAACTGCCCGTCGTGGAAGTCGGCGTCCTGCCGCCCGACGAGCGCACGCAGGGCCGCGAGCGCAGCGGGGCGGATGCCGTCGCCGCCGGCCCCGGCGGGAGGCGTGTCGACATGCCCGCTCGTCGATTCGCGTGCGGTGTCCAGATCGGCGTTCTGCATGTCATTCACGACACCAGCCTGACAGACACCGCCGACATTGTGGGCGCGAGGGTTGCACGATGCATCCGGAGCTAGGGAACGATGCGGAATTCGCCGCCCTCGCCACCCGCGTCATCTCCGCCAGGCAGCTCGCCGAGCTCGATCGGGTCGCTCACATCCAGAGACGCGACCGCCGCGCCGCGCGGTCCGCGGCCCAGCCAGTCGAGCATGCGCTGCACGTCTTCGGCGTCGCCGCCGATCTCGGCCTCGACGGCACCGTCTGACCGGTTGCGTATCCAGCCCGTGATTCCGAGGCGCTCGGCCTCAGCGCGTGCGGAGTACCGGAATCCGACGCCCTGCACGATTCCGTGCACCACGACTCGAACGGAGCTCATGCGTCGACCAGCGTGCGCCGGATTCGGCTATCGGCGGCGCTGGGCCGGGCCGGTGCTGTCGGTGCCGCGGGAGGCGCGGACCGGAACGGGGCGCCGCCCAGCGCGGAGAAGCCCGAGCAGCATGGGCATGAACAGGCCAGCGCCTGCGACTACGAGCCACAACAGTTCTTGCGTCATGGCGGCAGCGTAGGAGGGATGGCTGGGGAAACGCTTGGCGGTAGCAGTCAACGCGGTGTGCGTCTGGCGCGTGTGTGGGTCTAGTGCGTATGTGGGTCTAGTGCGTGTCGGGCGACGGTGTCGGCGTCACGCGTTCGTCCTGTGCCTGCATCTCGAGGAAGGTCTCGTAGGCGGTCACGTGCATCGCCTGGTCGTAGGCGGCCATGGCGGCGCCGATCGCGGGCCCGGCCGTGCCGCGGCGCCGGATGCGCTGGGCGAGGAGGGCCAGACCGAGCAGCACCACGACGGTGCCGCCGACCACGAGGAGGCCGATCCACATCTCACTCATGCCAGCACTCTACGCCGCTCGCGGAGGCGCGGTCCGTTCCGCACACGGCCGCGAGATGGCGCAATCGGCCCCTTGGAAGCAGGCGAAGGGGCCATCTGTGACATCTCGCGGCCACGACCTGCGGATACCGCGGAGCTAGGCGGCGGGCGCAGTCGCCTGCTTCAGCCAGTCGGCGAAGAGGGCGGCGTCGATGTCGTCGGTGCCCGACAGCTTCACCGTTGACATGCGGGCTCCGGATTCGAGCCGGCCGCTGGCATCCGTGACGGGGGAGCCGTTCCAGATCATGAAGGTGGTCCAGCGAGGGAACGGCTTGAAACCGGCGACCGGGTTCTTGCCGTCCAGCCACACCGGGTGTCCATGCCAGAGCTGGCCAGTGGCGCCAGGGACGGCGTCGCCGATGATCACGCGCAGCGACTCGGCGATCTCACGGGCGGGGGCGTCGAGTTCGGCGATGAACTCATCGAGGGTTGCGGGCATCATGGGTCCTTTCGGTGGGTGGGGATTTCGACAGGCTCAATCAACGGTTACTGGAGAACGGGGCAGGGGATTTCGACAAGCTCAATCAACGGGCGTGACGCGAAGCGTCACGAAAGGCGGCAGCCAAGTCCAAGGGAACCTCGGGGACCGCCACCGCTGCAGTGAGGGTGATGGCCGGCTCCAGTGGTAGTACGCGCTCACTCGCTGCGGGCGGCATCCGCGAAGCCGGCCGAGAGCGGGTCGCGGTAGCTGTTGAGCAGCGTGCCGTTGCCGAAGCGCCGCGACGAGGTGAGCTCGAGCCGGAGCGGTTCGGCAAAGAGCGGGATGCCGCTGCCGAGCGCGATCGGGTGCACGTACAGTCGCACCTCGTCGATCAGGTGCTCGCGGAACAGCGACTGGGCGAACCGCGAACCGCCGGCCACACTGATCACGGAACCCGGCTGCTCCCGCAGCGCGGCGATCTCCTCGGCCGGGCTGCCGGTCGCGAGCCGGGAGTTCTGCCAGTCCACCTGCGTGAGCGTCGTGGAGAACACGATCTTCTGCTGCGCGTTCAGGAGCTTCGCGAGCGGTTCCTCCGCGGTCGGCCAGTACGCGGCCTGATCGAGGTAGTTCACCCGCCCGAGGAGCATCGTGTCCGAGCCGCTCTGCAGCACCTCCTGGTGGGCGAAGAGCTCGTCGTCGAGCCGTTCCATCGCCCAATCCAGCTCGCCGTTCGGGCCGGCGACGAAGCCGTCCAGGGTCACCTGCATGCCGAGGCTGACGATTCTCATCGGAACATCTCCTTCAGGGCCGCCGCCACGACCGGCGGTTTGAATGTGTGGTTCTGGTCCGGCATCCAGCGCAGGGTGGCACCGGGAACGGCGGATGCCGCCCACTCGGCCGCCGTGCGGAGCGGCTCCGGGCTCTTCGTGCCGGCCATCACCGTGACCGGGCAGCCGATCGCGGCCCAACGCGAGCCGTCGAGCTCGGGTCCGGCGCTTCCGATGCCCGGCTTCATGGCCGCGCTCGTCACGGCCAGGTCGTAGGGAATCGTGTTCGCGAGGGCGGTGAGGCGCTTCCACATCGGGGACAGCTTCATTCCGAGGGCGATGACGCCCGGCATCCCCATGCCCTTGGTCATGAACAGCGACACGGCCTTGCTCTTCTCG
The DNA here is from genome assembly GCF_004217495.1 of Microterricola gilva. Classification (NCBI taxonomy): domain Bacteria; kingdom Bacillati; phylum Actinomycetota; class Actinomycetes; order Micrococcales; family Microbacteriaceae; genus Microterricola; species Microterricola gilva. Next base: position 2,469,554 of record NZ_SHLC01000001.1, on the reverse strand, counting down.
CCGGCGGCCAGCAGGGCGGCGATCGGCGCGCGGAGCCCGATCGCGGTGCGCAGCGGGTCCGGGTTGACGACATAGGGCGGCTCGTAACACGCGAGGCTGCTGATGTGGGAACCGCGGGCCGCCGCCTCGATCCCGAGCGCGGCACCGGAGGAGAGACCCCAGACGAACGCGGAACCGCCGGCGGCGGCGATGACCGCGTCGAGGTCCTCGACCTCGCGCTCGATCGCGTACGGCGAGGTGTCCCCGCTGTCGCCGCGGCCGCGCCGGTCGTAGTTGTAGACCGTGAAGCTGTCGGCGAGCTGCTCGACGAGTTCGAGTGTGAGCGGGAAGCGGCGCTCGCTGAATGCGCCGCCGACGAGCACGAGCGCCGGGCCGGTGCCGGTCGCGTCGTAGGCGATGACCGTGCCATCGGCCGAGGTGACGGTGTGTGGTGGTGCGATGGTGGGGGAGGCGTGGCTCATGGTGCTGTCCTTTCGCGTTGCTGACTGAGAGTTCAGGGGCGGATGCCGGCGATGGCGGCATCCAGCTTGTCGAACGACATGCTCCAACCGATGTTGTTGCCGCGCTCCATCTCCGTGGCCGCGAACGGACCCTGGTGGAGCGTGATGCGGGTGCGCTCGCCGTGATCGTGGAACTGCACGCGGAGCTGCATGGTGATCGGCTCCTCGTCGACGGGACGCTTGACGCTGAGCTGGAACGCGATGAGCTCGGGTTCGACGAATTCGAGCACCTCGCCGTACGTCCAGATCTCGACGCCGGTGGCTTCCTCGATCATGCAGACCTGGAAGCGCCCGCCGACGGCGCCCTCCATGACGATGTGCTCGGCCGGCGCCGAATAGCCGACCGGGCCCCACCACTCGGCGAGCCTGGCCGGCTGCAGCCAGAAGTCGAAGACCACGGCGCGCGGGGCCGCGAACATGCGCGTGATGTAGGTGTCGGTGTCGGCGATGCCGCTCGGGCGGGTCTCGGTCATGACGCTGTGTCCCCCTCGGTTGATGTGTCGGTGTTGAGTGTGTCGGTGCTGCGTGTGTCGGCCTGTGTGGCCATGTGCGCCGCGAGTGCGACGTCGAGTTTGTCGAAGCTCTCGCCCCAGAATCGCCGGTAGTTCTCCACCCACACGCTGGCCTCCTCGAGTGGCGCGGCCTCGAGGTGGCTGAGCCGCGCGGTCGCCGCCCGGCTGCGGGAGATCAGCCCTGCGGTCTCGAGCACCTTGAGGTGCTTGGAGATCGCCGGCTGGCTCATCGCGAACGGGGATGTCAGTTCGGAGACCGAGGCGTCGCCCTCGGCCAGCCTGGCCAGGATCGCCCGGCGGGTCGGGTCGGCCAGAGCCATGAAGACGCGGTTCAGGCGTTCCTCCTCGGCGGGCGAGGTGGGACCAGCAGCGGTGGCGTCGGGTGCGTCGCGCACGTTGCCCGCTGTGGCGTTCATCAGGGTGGTCGTCACCGGAGGCACCTCAATCCATAACTAATTGGTTATGAAGATAGGCCGCGGATGCCGCGCTGTCAAGGCCTTTGGCGCACAAACTCGGATCCCGGTGCGCCGTGGCGGGATCTCGGTGAAGACCGGCAGGAACTCCGGGTCGGCCGACTGCGGCATCCGGAATGCTGGACGCATGACACTCAGCCCCGCACCGACCCCGCCCGCCACGATCTTCGGTGCCGAGCGCGCCGCGACGCCGGAGGCGGCCGCCCTGCACTTCCGGGCGAAGCTGGCGTTCGAGACCGACGCCTCCGATGTCGCCGCCGAGCAGCGTGCGGGAACGCCGGGCTTCGTGCTCGTCGACACCCGCAGCGATGCCGCCTGGGCACAGGGCCGCGCCGCCGGAGCCGTGCACCTGCCCACCGCGCGCATCGCCGCGGAGGCTGCAACGCTGTTCGCGCCGGATGCGAAGCTTGTCGTCTACTGCTGGAGCCCCGGCTGCAACGGCGGGACGAAGGCGGCCCTGGCGCTGAGCCTGCTCGGCTACGAGGTGCGCGAGATGATCGGCGGCTTCGAGTACTGGGCGCGCGAGGGTTACCCGGTGCAGACGGATGACGGCGTGCGGGCGCGCCTCGTCGACCCGCTCGTCGGGCCGGCATCCGCACCCGCCGCCGCTGGCATCGGCTGCGCCTGCTGAACGTCGCCAGCTGAACGCCGCATGCTGGACGCAGCCAGCTGGACGCCGCCAGCCGAGCGGCGCCAGCTGAATCCGCGCTGGATGTGCGCTGGCACCGAACTGGCTGAGAACTGTGTCGTGGCTCTATCCCACAAGGCCCCGCGGATGCCTAGACTGAACCATGGTTGTGACGCTCCGCGCACTGCAGACCGCTGTTCCCCCCACCGTGCTGGTGCAGGAGGCGGTGAGAGACGTCTTTGCCAGCCAGCCCGATCTCAGTCGATTGGGTCAGCGCCTCGTCACCACCGCGTTCAATGCCTCGGGCATCGAGACCCGCTACTCGGTAATCGAGGAGCTCTCGCTGCACCAACCCCCGGGCGAGCACGACTTCTTCGACAGCGCGACCGGGCTGCTCCGCCGGCCTGGCACGAAGCTCCGCAATGAGCTCTACATCCAGCAGGCGACGCCGCTCTTCGTCGAGGCCGCCCGCCGCGCGCTCGCGGCCTGCCCCGGCATCGAGGCCGCCGATGTGACGCACGTCGTCACCGTCTCGTGCACGGGCTTCTACCAGCCGGGGCCCGACTACATGCTGGTGCGGGAGCTGGGTCTGGCGGCATCCGTGCAGCGCTACCACCTGGGCTTCATGGGCTGCTACGCCGCGATGCCGGCGCTGCGCACGGCCAGACAGTTCGTCGAGGCCGACCCGGAAGCCGTGGTGCTCGTGGTCAGCGCCGAGCTGTGCACGCTGCACCTGCGCAGCTCGAATGATCCGGACGAGATCGTGGCGTCGTCGCTCTTCGCCGACGGCGCGGCCGCCGGGATCGTGAGTGCCAGGCCGCCGGCCGAGGGCGAGATGGCGTTCACGCTCGACCGTTCGGAGACCGTGCTGACGCCGGTCGGCGAGGCCGACATGGCCTGGAAGATCGGCGACAACGGCTTCGAGATGGTGCTCTCCAGCTATGTGCCGCACATCATCGACGAGCACATCGGCAGCGCGCTCGTGCCGCTGTTCGCACCGGAACCCGTCCTCGCCACGGCGCTCGCCGCTGGTGCGGCCGGGGAGGCGGTGCAGCACTGGGCGATCCACCCGGGCGGGCGCAGCATCCTCGACAAGGTCGAGCAGAAGCTCGGGCTCAGCGAGGCGCAACTCGTGCCGGCCCGCGACACGCTGCGCGACTACGGGAACATGTCGAGCGCGACGGTGCTCTTCGTGCTGAAACACATCCTCGACGCGCCGGACACGAGCGCGGGCGAACGCGTGCTGGCGATGGCATTCGGGCCGGGGCTCACCGTCGAGACCGGGCTGCTGAGCGTGGTCGGGGAGCGTGTGGCCGCGGAGCAGGCCGCGGTTGCTCTGGGCGGGGCGAGTGTCGGCGAGGCGGATGCCGCGGCATCCGCGCCAGAGTCCGGCAGCGCGCCCGCGGAGGCCCCGGCGCTGGTGCCCTGATGGCGTCGGCGCCAGAGACGGCCCGGCGACCGGGTCGTTTCCTGCACGCGCGCGCCACCGACACTGCCGAGCTGATGGACGGCCCCGGCGCCGATCCGGCGACACTGCAGCGCACCTACGAACAGTTCGGCCTCGTGAACAGCGCCGTCTCCGGCTGGCGCGCGAACTACCGCAGGTACATCCGGCCACAGCTCTCCACGACGCGGTCGACGACGCTGCTCGACATCGGCTCCGGCGGCGGCGATCTGCCGCTCGCACTGGCGGCATGGGCGGCATCCGATGGGCTGCGCCTGCAGATCACGGCGATCGACCCGGATGCCAGGGCCCACGACTTCGCGAGCGCGCGGCGGCCGGTGCGCGGTGTCACCTTCCGGCGCGCCTTCAGCGCCGAGCTCGTCGGCGAGGGGGCCAGCTTCGACATCGTGATGTCGAACCACATGCTGCACCACCTCAGCGCCGCCGAGCTGGGCGGGCTGCTCTGGGACAGCGAACGGCTGGTGCGCGGGCCGGGCCCCGACGAGGCGGACGAGGCGCGGGGCTGGTCACGGGGCGGCTCTCGGCCGAAGATCCCGCGCGTGCTGCACGGCGATATCACCCGCGGGCGGCTCGCCTATGCCGGATTCGCGCTCGGCACGCTGCCGTTCGCCCGCTCGCTGCTCAAGGGTTCCTACATTCGCAAGGACGGCCTGACGTCGATCCGCCGGAGCTTCCGGCCCGTGGAGCTGGAGGGCGCCCTGCCGGCGGGCTGGGCGGTGTGGCCGCAGAGCGCGTTCCGCTATCTGCTCGTGTACCCGGGCGGAGCGATCGATGGCTGAGCCGGGAGAGCGGCGCACGGAAACGGGTGCCGCGGCTGACACGTTCACCGAGGCGGCCGCGGAGGCCGTGGTCGCGACCGCTGATGAGACCGCTGCAGCCGAGGACGACACTGAAGGCACGGCTGGCGCCGCTGCGTCCGGACCCGCTGATAGCGCCGCGGCCACTGACGCGGCAGCCGAGCCCGACGCAGCGATAGACGACGCGGCCGAAGCCGACATCGCGGACGTGGCCGTCGTCGGCGCCGGCCCCGTCGGGCTGCTGTTGGCGTGCCTGCTCGTGCAGCGCGGGCTGAGCGTCACCGTGCTGGAGGCGCGCGGGCAGAGTTCGGAGCACTCGCGTGCCATCGGCATCCACCCGCCTGGCATCGCCGTGCTGGCCCAGCTCGGGATCGCCGAGGCGGCGATCGCGGCCGGGACGCCGATCTTCCGCGGGGAGGCGTGGTGCGACGGCGAGATGCTCGGCGCGCTCGAGATCAGTGAGGCCGGCGGGCGTTACCCCTTTGTGCTCGCGCTGCCCCAGCGCGACACGGAGCGGCTGCTGCGCGATCGCCTGACCGAGCTGAACGGCGGCGTCAATCCGGTGCGGCGGGGCATCCGCGTCACCGCTGTGTCGCAGCGTTCCGAGAACGTCGAGCTCACGACCAAGTCAGCACACATCAGCGTCGGTGCCGGCTCGGGCGCGGATGCCGCATCACCCCGGCGCGTGCTGGCGCGCTATGTGGTCGGCGCCGATGGGGCGCGCAGCCGGGTGCGGGAGCTCGCCGGCATCCGTTGGGTCGCGGTCGGGCAGGCGCAGCCCTACCTGATGGCGGACTTCCGCAGCGGTCGGCCGCCGCGGTTCGGTGGTGGTGACGGAGGCGGGAGCAGAAGGGAGGGCGGCAGGCTCGCCGCGACGACGGCGCTGCTCGCCTTCGAGCGTGGGGGAGTCGTCGAGTCCTTCCCCCTCCCCGACGGGTGGCGGCGCTGGGTCGTGCTCACCGACCGGCTGTGGCACGAGGCGGTCGCGGCCGATCTGGCCGGAATCGTGCGGGACCGCACCGGGATCGAGCTGACCACGGCATCCGCGACCGCACAGGAACGCGCGCGCACCGACGAATCGCTCAGCGCCTTCGCGGTGCGCCAGCACCGTGCTTCACGCATGGCCGCCGACCGTGTCGCGCTGCTCGGCGACGCCGCCCACGAGGTGAGCCCGATCGGCGGGCAGGGCATGAACCTCGGCTGGCTGGATGCCGCTGCCCTCGCCCCGGCTCTCGAACTCGCCGTGCGCGGCGGCCACGAGCTCGGCGCCCGTGCGCTGCGCGAGTACGACCTCCGTCGCCGGCTCGCCGCCCGCCGCGCGGTGGCGCAGGCGGCGTTCAACATGCAGATCGGGCGCGAGGCCAGGGGCGCGCGCCTCGGTGTGCGGAACGCGCTCGTGCGCGCGCTCGGGCGCCCGCCGTTCCGGGCGCTGCTGGCCCGGGCGTTCACGATGCGCGGCCTCTGAGCCGCCCGCCGACTGCGCCGCGCTCGTTCGCGCCCGACGCCCGCCCGCAGCTTCGGCGTGGCCGGGCCGCCGACGCGATGCGCGCCACCAAACCGCGTTTCGCGGTAGGAACTCCTGGCGCGAAACGCGGGTTTCTACCGCGCAGCGTCAGGGAGGCGCCGCCTGGTCGCGCCGCGCGGCCTCGGAACCGCTCTCTCGCCGCACCCTACTCGCCGTTGCGCGCCACTCACCGCGGTGTGCGCCGCAAACTACAGCGTCATAGCGCGGTAGGCGGCGCATCTGGCCGGGATGACGGGGCGACCCTGCAGCCGTGCGCCACTAACCGCGCTTCGCGGTAGAAACAACTGCCGCGAAACGCGGTTTCTACCGCGCGGCGCCTGGGACGCGCCGTCTGGCGGCCGTCCAACCGATCTGCGGCTAGACCAGTGAGACGAGCGGCGCGTGGCCAGACCGGCCAGGCCGGTCCGCGGCTAGACCAGCGAGACGAGCGGGGCGTTCTCGTCGGCGGTCCACTCGTTGAGGGAGCCGTCGTAGATCGCGATGTTGCCAGTGCCTGCCGCCGTCAGCGCGAGCGCGGCAGCGGCCGCGGCGATGCCGCCGCCGCAGTACGTGATGATGCGGGGCGCGAGCTCGCGGCCGGCGAGTGCCGACGAGGTGTTCTCCGATTCGGCCGGCGCCTCGGCATCCGTCGCCTGGCCAAGTACGGGCGCGAGCTTTTCGCTCAGCGCCGCACCCTGCAGCAGCGCGTTGTCCGCGCGGTCGACGAGGCGGCCGGCCGGCAGGCTGAGGCTTCCCGGGATGTGACCGGCCCGGCTGCGCGAGCTCGTCTCTCCGCTGAACTCGGTGGGAGGCAGCGCGCACACCAGCGTCGCCTCGGCCTCGCCGGCGACGACGGCTGCGACGTCGTCCTTGTCCGCCCAGAACTCGGGGCGTTCGACGGCCGTGAAGCCGGCGGCGACGGCTGGTTCGACGTGGCCGCGCTCCAGCTGGCGCTCCTCTGCGCGCCACTTCGTCAGACCGCCGTCGAGCACGGAGACGTTCTCGAAGCCGAAGGAGCGCAACAGCCACCACACGCGGGCCGCCCACTGCCCGACCGAGTCGTCGTAGAGCACGACCGCGCTGTCGCTGTCGATGCCGACGGATGCCGCGGCGGCGACGATCTGCTCGGCGTCTGGCCGTGCGAAACCGAATGGCTTGGCCGGGTCGGAGAAGACCTCGAGCACGTCGGCGAAGACCGCGCCGGGGATGTGGCCGTCGACCAGGTACTGGTCGAGCCCGCTGAGCCAGCGGTAGCCGCCGCCAGGCGCCTTCACGTGCAACACGGTCGCGTCGAGCACGACGAGGCCGTCGCGTCCGAGGTGATCCGCCAGCCACTGCGTCGAGACGAGCGGGGTCGACAGCAACGGTGCGGGCAGGGCGGTGGTGGCATCCGGTGAGCTCATGTGCTCACGCTAATTCGCCGCCGCGGCGGGGGCGAGGGCGCGCGTAAGAGGAGGTAATGCACCGACGCGCCGGCTCGCACAAAAGCGCAGGAGGAGAGCGCCGCCGAGCCGCCAGAGCGCCCGGCGAGGCTGTGGTCCTGCGTTTTCGCGGCGCTCAGCTCGCGGCGCTCAGTGCCTAGCGCTCAGTGCCTAGCGCTCAGCACTCGATGACGTTGACGGCGAGCCCGCCCTCGCTGGTCTCCTTGTACTTCGTCATCATGTCGAGGCCGGTCTGGCGCATGGTCTCGATCACGGTGTCGAGCGAGACGAGGTGTGTTCCGTCGCCGTGCAGCGCGAGCCTCGCCGCCGACACGGCCGTCGACGCCGCGATCGCGTTGCGCTCGATGCACGGCACCTGCACGAGCCCGCCCACCGGGTCGCAGGTGAGGCCGAGGTGGTGCTCCATGGCGATCTCCGCCGCGTTCTCGACCTGCCGCGGGGTGCCGCCGAGCACGGCGCAGAGCGCGCCGGCGGCCATGGCGCACGCGGAACCGACCTCCGCCTGACAGCCGCCCTCCGCCCCCGAGATCGAGGCGTTGGCCTTGACGAGCGAGCCGATCGCGGCCGCCGTCAGCAGGAATGTGCGGATGCCGGCATCCGAGGCACCAGGAACGAAACGCATGTAGTAGTGCCCGACGGCCGGGATGATGCCAGCTGCGCCGTTGGTCGGAGCCGTCACGACGCGGCCGCCGCTGGCGTTCTCCTCGTTCACGGCGAGGGCGAAGGCGTGCAGCCACTCGGTTGAGGTGTCGCGCTCGCGCACCGGCTGGCCGTCGTAGGCCTCGAGCCGTTCGCGCACCTCGGGCGCGCGGCGCTTGACGCCGAGGCCGCCCGGCAGCACGCCGGGCGTGGCCAGGCCGTGTTCAACACAGCTGTGCATGGCGGCCCAGATCGCGTCGAGGCCGGCGTCGAGCGCCTCGCGGCCGTGCACGGCCTCCTCGTTGGCGCGGGCGATGTCGGCGAGGCTGATGCCCTGCGCTTCGCAGAGCGCGAGCAGTTCCTCCGAGCTGGAGTACGGCAGCGGATGCCGCGGCGTCGCCGCCTCGGTCACGCGCACACGCTTCACGGCATCGGCGGACGCACCGCCGCCCGGGTGTGCGGCGGCCGCGTGCGCGGCGTCCTCGCTGGCCCGGCGGATGAAGCCGCCGCCGACCGAGTAATAGGTCTCCTGGTACAGCTCGTGCTCCGTGCCGCTCTCGTCGCGGCCCCACGCGTGCAGCGTCATCGCGTTCGGGTGCCCGGGCAGGCGGGTGAAGGGGGCGAAGCTGATGTCGTCCCTGGCGATGTCGACGGGGTGGATGCCGGCAAGCAGCACGCTGCCGTGACCGACGGCCGACTTCGGCAGCGTGCTCCAGGCGCCGCGCACGGCGGCGGGGTCGCAGTCCTCGGGGCGGAGCCCGCTGAGGCCGGCGACGATGGCATCCGGTGTGCCGTGGCCGATGCCGGTGGCACCGAGCGAGCCGAAGAGCATGCAGCTCAGCCGGGTGACCTGCGAGAGCATCGCGGGCTCCAGACGGTCGGCAAAGTCGCGGGCGGCCCGCATGGGGCCCACCGTATGGGAGCTGGAAGGGCCGATTCCGATCGAAAAGAGATCGAGGGCTGAGACGAACGCTGTCACCCCTCCATCGTAGGGAACAGAGCGTGCAGAAATGCCGCATTACGTCGCAGAATCGTGCGCAGCTCCGCGCGTCCTCGCAGCTTCGCCGCGTAAACTTGATCTCCGTGATTCAGCCCGAGCCCCGCCAACTGCCCCGACCTGCCTTCGTCATCCGCGAAGCAACACCCGAGGAGTTCGCAACCGTCGGCGATGTGACCGTCGCCGCCTTCGCATCCGGGCCGTACGGGCACCTGCCGACCTCGGCCGAACGCGCCCGCCTCCTGCGCGACGCGGAGGGCCGGGCGGCATCCGGAACCCTGCTCGTGGCCGTCGCGACCGGAACGGGCAGCCACGCGGAGGGCACCGTGATCGGCACCGCCAGCCTGCTGCGCGCGGAGACCGAGCACTCGCGTCTCGCCACGGGCGAGGAATTCGAGCTGCGCCTGCTCGGCGTGCTGCCGGAGGCGAGGGGGCTTGGCCTCGGCGAGGAGCTCACCCGGGTCGCGCTCGAGTGTGCCGTCGAGCAGGGCGCGAGTGCCCTCGTGCTCGACACCGGCGAGCTGAACCTGCCGGCCCAGCGCCTCTACGAACGTCTCGGATTCGAACGGATCGTGGATGCCGCACAGACGGCCGATGTGCCGCTCGTGGCCTACCGCTACCCCCTGCAGCGCCCGGATGGCGAGGTGCGCGTGAGGTTGATGCGCGACGAGGAGATGGACGCCGTCGCGGAGCTCTCCGAGCGCGCGTACGCCCACGACTACAGCCTCAGCGACTCCTACCGCGCCTCCATCGTCGACGTCGCCGGCCGTGCGGGCGAGCACCAGGTCTGGGTCGCCAGCGACACGGAGACCGGCGCGCTCCTCGGCACCGTCTCGACGCCGCGGGCCGGCGCCGTGATGACCGAGCTTCCGCAGGTCGGCGAGATGGACTTCCGACTGCTCGCCGTGCACCCGGACGCCCGCCGCCGCGGCATCGGCGAACTGCTCAGCCGCCACGTGCTGCTGCTCGGCCGACTCCGCGGCGTTCCCCGCGTCGTCATGAACTCGGGCCCGGAGATGACGGGCGCGCACAAGCTCTATGAACGGCTCGGATTCGAGCGTCTGCTCGACCGGGAGCCGCTGCTGACCATGCCGGACGGCCGCGAGCTCAAGCTGCTCAGCTTCGGCTACTCCATCTAGTCGCCCAGCAGTCGGCCGCGGAGATGCGCGGGGCTACCCGCTGATGGACGTGAAGCGGTCCGCGAAGGCGGTGAGCTCGCGCAGCAGCTCCGGCCGGCCGTGCACGGTGAAGGCGAACTCCGCCGGGATCCAGAGCAGCGCGGTGGCGATGTGCGCGGCGGAGTCGCCGGTGAGCGTCCACACGGTGGTATCGGCATCCAGCGCCACCGTGTCGCGCGCCCACCAGCCCAGCTTCTCCTGAACCGCCCCGAGCGGGGCCGCGATGTGCACCTCGGCGCTCAGCGGGTTCTCCCGCCAGGAGACGGCGGCGGCCACGAGCTCGGCGGCGGCCGCCGCGCTCAGATCGCGAGCCGTGAAGAGCACCCGGGTCTGCTGCAGCGCGGAGATGCGATCTAGCCGGAAGGTGCGCCAGGCGGCGCGGTCGCGGTCCCACGCGACGAGGTACCAGCGGCGCCCGCGCGGCACCAGCATGTGCGGTTCCGCGCTGCGGGTGGAGTCGGCGCCGCGCGCGTCGGTGTAGCTGAAGCGGATCCGTTCGCTGTCCCGACAGCTGAGCGCGAGGAGGCCGAGCAGCTCGGGGTCGACGGCCGGCCCCTGCCCGGGCGCGACCGACATGTGCGACTGCAGTGCGTCGATCCGCCTGCGGAGCGCCGGAGGCAGAACCTGCTCGATCTTCGCGAGTGCGCTGAGCGTCGTGTGCTCCGAATCGCGCAGGGCGGATGTCGTCTGCGAGCGCAGACCGATGGCGATCGCGACACCCTCATCGTCGGTGAGGAGCAGGGGAGGCAGGCCTGTTCCGGCCGTCAGGCGGTAGCCGCCGATCGCGCCGCGGCTGGCGTCGATCTCGTAGCCGAGCTCCCGCAAGCGGTCGATGTCGCGGCGCAGCGTGCGCTCGCTGACGGCGAGACGGTCCGCGAGTTCCCGGCACGACCAGTGCCGGTGGCTCTGCAGCAGGGAGAGGAGCTCCAACGTTCTGCTCGTGGTGTCTGACATGTTTTCAGTATCTCTTTTATTAGGACAGAAAGTGTCCTATTTGCTTTCTACCGTGGAGGTATGACAACACAGATCGCGACACCAGAGAAGATGCCGGAGCAGAGAATGCCAGATCAGAAGATGCCAGGGCAGACAATGTCAGAGCAGAAGATGATCGTGGCCAGGGGGCTCGGCAAGACGTTCCCGGGCACGGGCAAATCCGGCGGCCAGGTTGAGGCGGTCTCCGATCTCAACCTCGACGTCGCGGCGGGGGAGCTCGTCGCGTTCCTCGGGCCGAACGGCGCGGGCAAGTCGACGACGCTGCGCCTGCTCACCACCCTGCTGCCGGCCAGCTCCGGCGAGGCGAGCGTCGTCGGCTGCGACATCCGTCGCGACCCGGCCGGCGTGCGTCGCCGCATCGGCTACATCGGGCAGGGTTCATCGGCCGGCTACACGCAGCGCGTGCGCGATGAGCTGCACAGCCAGGGCGCGTTCTACGGGATCGGCCGGCGCGAGACCCGCCTCAGGGCCGACGAGTTGATCGAGTCCCTCGACCTCGGCGCCATCGCCGGCCGTCAGGTGCAGACACTCTCGGGCGGGCAGCGCCGCCGCGTCGACATCGCGCTCGGGCTGATCCACCGGCCGGAGCTGCTCTTCCTCGACGAGCCGTCCACCGGCCTCGACCCGCAGAGCCGCGCCAACCTCTGGCAGCACATCGTCGAGCTGCGCCGCCGCTACGGCACAACGATCTTCCTGACGACCCACTACCTCGACGAGGCCGATCAGCTGGCCGAGCGGGTGATGGTGATGGATCACGGGCGGCTGATCGCCGACGACACCGCATCGGCGCTGAAGCGCGACCTCGCCGGCGACCGGGTCGAGTTGGGCTTCGACTCGGCGGCGGATGCCGCGGCGGCGGCCGCCCACACCAGCGGAACGGCATCCGGAACCGCCGTCGTGGTGCCGGCACTCGCCGCCGACGAGGCGTTGCCGGCCATCCTGCGCTCGCTCGACGCGGCAGGGCTGCCGCCGAGGGCGGCGTCGATCCACCAGCCGACGCTCGACGACGTGTTCCTCGCGCTCACCGGGCGGAGTCTGCGCGAGGAGGGGCAGGCGCCCGCCACAGCAGAGCACACCACATCCGTTGCACACGAGTCCGAGGAGGACGCAGCATGAACACCATCGACACCCTCAACACCCACACCGCCGACACGGGCTCGGCTCAGCAGGGCGGGGCCGCGACGTCGTCGCGGGGCAACGTCCCCGGCCGCACCCGCATCCTCGCCGACATCTGGAATGTGTTCGTGCGGGAGCTGCGGCCCGTCATGCGCGACCCGTTCAGCGCACTGTTCAGCCTCGTGCAGCCGCTCGTGTTCCTCGGGCTGTTCGGGCCGCTGCTCGTCGCGTCATCCGGTCTGCCCGCCGCGGAGACGCTGCAGTGGTTCGTGCCGGGAATCCTCGTGATGGTGGCGCTGTTCGGCACGGCCAGCACCGGGGCGAACCTGCTCGGCGAGATGCAGTCGGGCTCGCACGAGCGCACGCTCGTCGCGCCGCTGGCCCGCAGCGCGCTGCTGATCGGCCGCTCGCTCAAGGAGATCGTGCCGTTGGCGATGCAGGGCCTGATCGTCTGCCTCGTCGCCGTGCCGTTCGGCTTCCAGATCAACGTGGCCGGGCTGGTGATCGGCTTCGTGCTGCTGGCGATCTTCGGCATCGGCTTCGGCGCGCTGAGCTACTCGGTGGCCCTGGCCTGCCGGGAGCGGGACTGGATGTTCTGGGTGATCCACCAGACCCTCATCTTCCCGCTCATGATCCTCTCCGGCATGCTGCTGCCGATCGAGAACGGGCCGGACTGGATGAAGGCGGCGGCGGCGGTCAACCCGCTGAGTTACGTCGTCGCAGCGGAGCGCGCCCTGTTTGCCGGGGATCTCGGCTCCATCGCGGTGCTCGGCGGCTTCGTTGCGGCGATCGTGACGGCCGTGATCGGACTCGTCGTCGGCGTCCGCAGCATCCGCAAGGCCTGATCAAGCGCGCAAACGCAGACTGCAGCGTCGGTCGATGACTCGTGTCATCGACCGACGCTGCAGTCGTGGCGAAGGAGCGCGCGCGGGCGCGGCTCAGCGAATCGTCTTGCGGGCGGTGATCTGGCCGGTGTCGAAGCCGAGCAGGTGCAGGCCGCCGTTGAAGCGGGCGTGCTCGATCTTGATGCACCGGTCCATGACGACGGTCAGCCCCTTCGACTCGCCGTACTCCGCGGCATCCTGGTTCCAGATGCCGAGCTGCACCCAGATGGTCGGAGCGCCGACGGCGACGACCTCGTCGATGACGCTCGGGATGTCGCTGCCACGGCGGAACACGTCGACGATGTCGGGCACTTCCGGCAGGCTCGCCAGATCCGGGTAGGCCTTCTGGCCGAGGATCGTGTCGGCGTTCGGGTTCACGAAGTACACGCGGTAGTCGCTGGACTGCTGCAGGTAGGTGCCCACGAAGTAGCTCGAGCGGGCCGGGTTCGGCGATGCGCCGACGATCGCGATCGACTTCGCCTCGCGCAGGATGCGCAGGCGCGCCTTCGCGTCCGGGCCGACCCAGGTGCGCTGCGAGCGCAGCAGCTTGGCGAGGGGGGAGTCCGCGGGCAGGTCACAGCTCAGCCCGTTCGCGAGCTGCGTGGTGACGACGGCGTCTGCGGGGGTTTCGACAGGCTCAACCCGCGAGGTCGGCTCAACCCGCGGCGCCTGCTCAACCGGCACGGTGGTTGCGGCATCCGTTGTGCTCATGGTCATGCTCCCGTCGCGGCCGCGAGGGCCTGGTCGAGGTCGTAGATGATGTCATCGACATCTTCGATGCCGACGCTGATGCGCACAACACCCGGCAGCACACCGGCGTCGATGAGCTGCTGTTCGGTGAGCTGGGCGTGGGTCGTCGACGCGGGGTGGATGACGAGGGTCTTCGCGTCGCCGATGTTGGCGAGGTGGCTGGCCAGGTTCAGCGATTCGATGAACGTCTGGCCGGCGGCGCGGCCGCCCTTCACGACGAAGCTGAACACGGAACCCGGCCCCTTCGGCAGGTACTTCTGCGCGCGCTCGTGGTGCGGGTGGTTCGGAAGCCCGGCCCAGAAGACGCTCTCGATGCGGTCGTCGGCCTCGAGCCACTCGGCCACGGCGCGGGCATTGTCGACGTGTGCCTGGATGCGGTACGGCAGTGTCTCGACGCCTTGCGCGAGCAGGAAGGCACTGTGCGGGGCGAGGCTCGGACCGATGTCGCGCAGCTGCTCGGCGCGCAGGCGGGTGAGGAAGGCGTACTCGCCGAAGTTGCCAGACCACTGCAGCCCGCCGTAGCTCGGAACCGGCTCGCCGAAGAGCGGGAACTTGTCGCTGTGCCAGTGGAAGCGGCCGCTCTCCACGACGACGCCGCCGAGGGTCGTGCCGTGGCCGCCGAGGAACTTCGTCGCCGAGTGGATGGCGATGTCGGCGCCCCACTCGAATGGGCGGTTGAGGTAGGGGGTGGCGATCGTCGAGTCGATGATCAGCGGGATGCCGTGCGCGCGCGCGACATCCGAGAGGCCCTCGATGTCGGCGATCTCGCCGGAGGGGTTCGCGATCGTCTCGGCGAAGATCAGCTTTGTCTTGTCGGTGATGGCCGCGGCGTAGTCGGCGGGGTCGGAGCTGCGGACGAAGGTCGTCTCGACGCCGAAACGTCGCAGGGTCACGTCGAGCTGCGTGATCGAGCCGCCGTAGAGGTTCGCACTGGCCACGATGTGGTCGCCGGATCCGGCGAGGCTGGCGAAGGTGATGTACTGCGCGCTGAGGCCGCTGGCCGTCGCGACGGCGCCGAGGCCGCCCTCGAGGCTGGCGACGCGCTCCTCGAAGCTGGCGACCGTCGGGTTCGCCAGTCGGGAGTAGATGTTGCCGTATTTCTGCAGCGCGAAGCGGGCCGCGGCATCCGCGGTGTCGTCGAAGACGAATGCGCTCGTCTGGTAGATCGGAAGCGCACGCGCCCCCGTCACCGGGTCAGGGATGTTGCCCGCGTGAATGGCGCGGGTCTTGAAGCCGTACTCACGATCTGCCATGCCCACACGCTAGCCCGTGCACCCGGGCCGGTGGCGCGTGCCCGTAACGCGGCGCAACAGCGCCGCGGAGGCCGACGAAGGCAGGGATCAGACGCGCTCGAGCAGCTCGGCCGTGCTCAGCACGGTGGCGAACTCGCCGCCGTGCAGGTTGACCGCCGTTGCACGGGAGAGCTCGTCGGCGCTCATACGCACACCGTTCGGCCCCTCGAGGTCGAAGGTGTGCGTCGCATCGATCGGCACAAACACCTCGAAGCCGAGATTGCCGCCCATGCGCGCCGTCGTCTCAACACACATGTTCGTCTGGATGCCGCAGACAACGATCTGCTCGATCTCGAGTGCGCTCAACCACTCGGCGAGGTCCGGCTCGCCGAAGAACGCCGAGTTGACCTGCTTGGTCACGAACAGTTGGTGCGGAGCGGCAGCGACGAAGTCGAGCAGCGCGTTGCCCGGCTCGCTCGGGTTCAGTGGGGATTCCTCGTCGGAGTCGTGGCGCACCAACACGACGGGACGGGCGGACGCGGCCCAGCCGTCGAGGAGCGCGGCGACGTTGGCCTCGCAGTCCGGGTTGTTCCGTGCACCCCAGCCGGGGTGGGCGAAGCCCTGTTGCATGTCAACAACGATGAGGGCGGCGTTGGCGTCGAGAGTCATGCACCCATGATGGCGTGTGCGGGCGGCATCCGGAAGACGACAGTCGAAAGGTACGCTGAGAATCATGATTCTGGAACACGCGCTCCTGCCCGTCACCCCAGGGCGTGAGGCGGAGTTCGAGCGGGCGTTCGCCGAGGCGCGCACGCTGATCGCGGCGATGCCCGGCTTCCGCGGGTTGCGCCTGTCACGCTCGATCGAGACACCCAACGAGTATCTGCTGCTGGTGGAGTGGACCAGCGTCGAGGCGCACGACCCCGGGTTCCGCGGCTCGCCGGAGTATCGGCGTTGGCGGGAATTGCTGCACCACTTCTACGAGCCGTTCCCCGTCGTCGAACACTTCGCGCAGGTCTGCGTCGTGGCCGACCCGCTCCCCAACTAGCCCACGAAAGCTTTGGCGGTCGCTGCCCGGCGCGCTGCACCGGAGCTGCACAGAGGACTCCGCTAGGCTGAAGTCAGCTTCCGAGATGGAGGCCCGGACGAGGGATCAGTACCCGGAATGCGACAAGACTGGCCACGGGAGTGAACAGTCATGGCATGGATCATCCTCATTGCGTCCGGCGTGCTCGAAGCCGTCTGGGCGACAGCACTCGGTAAGTCGGAGGGCTTCACGAAGCTCTGGCCGTCGGTCATCTTCGGCGTCGCCCTCGTCGTCAGCATGGGCGGACTGGCGTACGCCATGCGCGACATCTCCGTCGGCACCGCCTACGCGGTCTGGGTCGGAATCGGCGCATCGCTCACCGTGCTCTACGCCATGATCTTCGGCGGCGAGCCGGCGTCGCTGATCAAGATCCTGCTCATCCTCGGACTCGTCGGCTGTGTCGTCGGGCTCAAGCTCGTCGACGGCAGCCACTAGCCCAGCGCACAGCAACAGAGCGCACAGCAACCCAAGCGCACAGCAACCCAGAGCGCGGCGCGCTCAGTGCGCGGTCGTCACCCCGAGCAGATCGTGGGTGATGACCGCCGCGACGCGCGCGCCGGCGCCGGCGGCAACGATGAGTTGTTGCGGCCCAGGCGCGGCGACGTCGCCTGCCGCGTAGATGCCCGGCGCGGAGGTGCGGCCGTCGCGGTCGGTTGTCAGGTGTCCGCGCTCGTCGGTGGCGAGAGCGAAGCCGTCGAGGAAATCGACGACCGGATGCCACAGCGGGCGCACGAAGCCTCCCGTCACCGGCACCCGCTCGCCGTCGGCCATGCGCACGGCGGAGATGGCGCCGCGTTCACCCTCGAGATCGTCGATCGCCCGCCGATCCAGGCGGATGCCGTGTGCGGCCAGCACCGCCTCGTCGGCGACGCTCAGCGGCGCAACGCCGTTCGTGAACACCGTCAGCGCGTTCGTCCACTGCGCCACCAGCAGTGCCCGCTCGAGCAGGTCGTCGGTCTCGCCGATGAGCGCGAGCGGCTGGTCGCGCTGTTCGTACCCGTCGCAGGCGACGCAGCTGAACAGGCTCATGCCGTAGTACGCGCGAATCGACGGGAGAGCGGGCAACGTCTCACGCAGGCCGGTGGCGACCACGATCGACCGGCTCTGCACCACCCGCGCGGCCGATGGCGTCGCCCCCGAGATCTCGATGACGAAGCGCTCGGCGGATGCGTCCGAGTCTGCGGAGTCCAGCGGCGACACCGTCAGGACCGCGGCGCGCTGCAGCACCTCGACGCTCGGGTAGAGCGCGAGCTCCTCCCTGGCGATGCGGCGCAGCTCGTGCGGCGGCACCCCGTCGCGCGTGATGAAGCCGTGCGAGATCATCGTCGCCGCGTTCCGCGGCCGGTTGCTGTCGACGACGAGCACGCGCTTGCGCGCGCGCGCGAGGTTGAGCGCGGCGGAGAGGCCGGCCGGCCCCGCACCGATGATCACACAGTCGTAGTGCCCGCTAGCCATGGGCCGCACCCTGTGCTGGAAGGGCCGCGATGAGTGGGTGGTCGACGCTGTACGGCCCCACCTTCGCGGCGCCGCCCGGCGAGCCGATCTCGTCGAAGAATGCCACGTTGGCGGTGTAGTACTCGCCCCACTGCTCGGGCAGGTCGTCCTCGTAGTACACGGCCTCAACCGGGCAGACCGGTTCGCAGGCGCCGCAGTCCACGCACTCGTCCGGGTGGATGTAGAGCGAACGGGCACCCTCGTAGATGCAGTCGACCGGGCACTCGTCGATGCAGGCCCTGTCCTTGACGTCGACACAGGGCAACGCGATGACGTACGTCATCAGGCGACGAAGATCTCGGCGCGCGCGATGTCGACCTGCTCGTCGCGAGCGACGACCTTCACACGCTCGCGAGCGACGGGCGACTCATCGACCTCGCCGAGCATCCGCTCGTGTGCGTCGAGGGCGAGCCAGCCCGGCCAGCTCGTGAAGCGGATGCCGCGGCCGGCGAGCACCTCGAGGATCGCCTCGGTGTCTGGCTCGGCAGGCTCGACGAGCAGGTCGAGGTCGGCGATGACGGTGCCGACGGTTTCGAGCGCGTCGCCCTTGGTGTGGCCGATCAAGCCAACCGGACCGCGCTTGATCCAGCCCGTCGTGTAGAGCCCGGGCAGCGGCGTCCCCGAGGCGTCCAGCACCCGCCCGCCGTCGTTCGGCACGACCCCGCGCTCGTCGTCGAACGGCAGTCCAGGCAGCGCACTGCCGCGGTAGCCAACCGCGCGGTAGACCGCCTGGAGCGGGAAGTCGCGGATCTCGCCCGTGCCACGCACACCGCCGTCACCGGTCGGTTCCGTGCGTTCGAAGCGCATTCCCTCGACCCGGCCATCGCCGTAGAGCTCGGCGGGGGCGTGCCAGAAGTGCAGGTGCAACCGCCGCGAGGCGCCCGTCTGCTCCCTCGTGAGCCAGCCCCGCAACGTGCGCGTCATGACCTTGAGCTGGTTGTTCGTGGCGACACTCGCCTCGCCGTGTTCGTCGGGTTGGAAGTCCTCCTCGTAGACGATCACGTCCACGTCGGGAACCTCGGCGAGTTCGCGCAGCTCGATCGGCGTGAACTTCACCTGGGAGGGGCCGCGGCGGCCGAAGACGTGCACATCGGTGACGGGCGAACCGGCGAGCCCCGCGTACACGGTGCCCGGGATGTCGGTCGGCAGCAGATCGTCTGCATGCTTGGCGAGCATCCGCGCCACGTCGAGGGCGACGTTCCCGTTGCCGATCACGGCGATGTCTGTCGCGTCGAGTGGCCAGTCGCGTGGGGCATCCGGGTGCCCATCGAACCAGGAGACGAAGTCGGCCGCGCCGAAGGACCCGGGCAACTCGGTGCCGGGGATGTTGAGTTCGGCATCGCGGATGGCCCCGGTGGCGAAGATGACCGCGTGGTAGTGGGCGCGCAGATCGGCCAGGTCGAGGTCGACGCCATAGTTCACATTGCCGATGAAACGGATGACGCCGGAGTCGAGCATCTCGTGCAGCGAGTTCACGATGCCCTTGATGCGCGGGTGATCGGGGGCGACGCCGTAGCGGATCAGCCCGTACGGGGCCGGCAGCGAATCGAACAGGTCGATGCTCGGCTCGCCTCCGGCGTCACGCACGGCCGCGGCCAGGATGTTGCCGGCGTAGATGCCGGCGGGGCCGGCGCCGATGATCGCGACGCGGAGGGGGGACGCGGGGAGCGACCGGGTCATGAGTGGGCCTTTCGGGGTGTGCTGGATGCAAGTGGGGTGGTCTGGTGCAGGGCGTGGTGGTTCGACGCCGTGTGAGCGGTGCTCATCGGATGCCGCCGGGGCGGAGGCCCCTGCGGCGGAGGAGGCGTCGTTCGATCGGGGCGAAGAAGACGAGTTCGACCAGGACGCCGATCGCGAGGATCACCAGGATCGTGGCGAGCACGCCAGAGAGATCGGCCAGCTCGCGGCTCTGCTGCAGCATGGAGCCGAGTCCGAAGCCGATGGTGCCGCCCATGGTGATGATCTCGGCGGCCATCAGCGAACGCCAGGAGAACGCCCAGCCTTGCTTGAGGCCGGCGAAGTAGCCGGGCATGGCGGCCGGGAGCACGATCAGCGTGGCGAGCTGGCCGCGGTTGGCCCCCAGCACCGTTCCGACGCGACGCAGCTGCGGCGGAACCTGGTCGACTCCGGCGACCAGTCCGTTCGCGATCGACGGGATCGCCCCCATCAGAATCACAAAATAGACGGTGGCGTCGCTGAGCCCGAACCACAGGATCGCGGCCGGTACCCAGGCAACGGATGGCAGCACCTGCAGGCCGGAGAGCAGCGGGCCCATGGCGCGTCGCAGCAGCCGCCACTCCGCGAGCAGCAGACCGAGCGGGGTGCCGATGGCGACCGCGATCAGGAAGCCGATGCCGCCGCGTTCGAGGCTGGTGAGCACGGCGAGCTGCAGCCGGCCATCCGACCAGAGTGCGGCCATCGACGCGGCGACGTCGAGCGGTCCAGGAACGAGGTCGGGGCGCGGCCGGGCGATGACGACGTAGAACTGCCAGGCGGCGATGAGCGCGACGAGCAGCAGCACCGGCGGCACCACGCCGTCGAGGAACCGTCGCCACGGGCTCTTCTCGGTGACTGCGACGCTCTGCAGGGCGTCGAGCCCGGATTCGAGCGTGCGCAGTTCCGCGGTTCGATCGTCGGTTGGGGCGCCCACAGCGGTGCGAGCGTTCGGCGTCTGCGCCGTGATGGTTTCAGCGGGCTGCGCCGTGTCGGCGCGCGCCTCGTCAGCACGGGCCTCCGCTGGCAGTGCCGACGGTGTCAGGGTCTCCGCTTCGCGCGTGGCGGTGGTGTCAGGCAGCATTGCGGCGGATCTCCTGTCTGAGCTGGTCCGTGATCTCGGCGGAGAGCGCCGAGACCTCCGCGGAGTCGATGCGCCGGTGTGCGTGGCCGGACACCCGCCACTCATTCGCGATCCGGCCGGGCCGAGACGACATGAGCAGCACACGCTGGCCGAGTCTGACCGCTTCGCGCACGTTGTGCGTGACGAAGACGATCGTCCGGCCGGTTTCCCGCCACACCCGATCGAGCTCGTCGTGCAGCAGGTCGCGCGTGATGGCGTCGAGGGCGGCGAACGGTTCGTCCATCAGCAGCACCTGGCGGTCCTGGGCGAGCGAACGTGCGAGAGCGACCCGTTGGCGCATGCCACCGGAGAGCTCGTGCGGGCGCTTCTCGGCGGCATCCGCGAGGTTGACGACGTCCAGCAGTTCACGCGCCTCGCTGCGACGCCTGGCCCGTGGCACACCGCGCAGCCTGAGCGCGAGCTCGACGTTGCGGCCCGCCGTCAACCAGGGGAGGAGCGCCGAGTCCTGGAACATCACCGCGGCGTTGCCGCTGGCGACGGTGAGGGTGCCGGAGCTCGGCCGTTCCAGGCCGGCGATGATGTTGAGCAGGGTGGACTTGCCGCAGCCGGATGCGCCGAGGAGGCAGACGAATTCGCCCGGCTCGATCGTGAGGCTCACGGTGTCGAGCACGAGTGGGCCCGTCGGCGTGAACCGCTTGCTGACCGCGTCGATCTGGATTGCGCTCTGGCCGGGCATGGGCTACTCGGTCCCCAGTTCGCCGGCCGAGACCGGTGCGGCGCCTGCCGCGGAGCGCACGGCGTTCAGGGTCGTGAGGTCGAAGAGTCCGTTGATGTCGCCTGCCTTGGCGGTGCCGGCGTCGACTCCGGCGTTCAGGAGCACGGGGAAGGTTGCCGCGAGCGGGTCCGTCGTGAATGCGACGTGCTCGAGCGCGCGCGCGATCACGGGATCCGGCAGGGACTTTCCGGTGTCGGCGGCAAGCTTGGCGTTGATCACCGCTCCGGCCTCGCTCGGATGCTCGTTCAACCAGGCGACGGATGCCGCGTGCCCGGCCAGGAGGGCCTTCACCGCATCGGGGTGCTCGGCCAGGAACTCGGCGCGGACAGCGAGAACCGTGGTCGGGAACGCGCCGTCCTCCCAGAGGGACGCCTCGTCGACGAGCACGTGCGCGTCGGCCTCGAGCACGAGGCGTGACACCCACGGTTCCGGAAGCCAGGCGCCGTCGATCTGACCGCTCTGGAAGAGCGTGAGCGTCTGGGCGTTCTCGGTCGGCGTGATGGCCACGTCACCGCCGCCGGTCGTGCTGGTCTCATAGCCCTCTGCCGACAGCCAGGTGCGCAGCGCGACGTCCTGGGTGTTGCCGAGCTGCGGGGTGGCCAGCGTGGTGCCCGCGAGGTCTGCGGCGCTGTCGATCCCCGGCCGCACGACGAGGGCCGCACCCCCGCTCGCAGCTCCGGCCACGATGCGCAGCGACTGGCCGCCGCTCGCGACGAAACTGTTCACCGCCGGGTTGGGGCCGATGTATGCGGCGTCGATCGCGCCCGCACTCAGGGCTTCGATCGTCGCGGGCCCCGCGTTGAAGATCTGGGGCGTCAGCGTGGTGTCCCCGAGTTCCTTCTCGAAGAACCCCTTCTCCAGCCCGACGAGTGCCGGGGCGTGGGTGACATTGTCGAAGTAGCCGAGCCGGAGCTCAGCCGCGGGGCCGGTCGCCGGCACATCGCCCGCTGGCGCGGCGCATCCACCCAGCATCGTCGCAAGGAGTCCGATCGACGCGATGGTTGCGCTGAGTTTTCCGCGGTTCATGCTGCACTCTCCGTGTTGTCGGCGATGACGATTCCGGCGGCGAGCGTTGCGCCGTCCTGGGGGTGGATCACGAGGAAGGCTCCCGCCCGACGATTCTCCGCATACTCCTCGACCGGCAGGGCCGATGCGAGGCGGATGCCAGCGTGACCGATGTCGTTGATGTCGAGGCCGTCTGCGGCCTCGATCGCGAGGGTGTCGAGGTTCCGGCGTCCCGTGACCGTCGTGAGGATGGCCTGCACCGTCGAGGTCCCGAACTTGACGAGCACCCGTGCGCCAGGGCGCAACTGGCGCGGGTCGAGCCAGAACAGCGCGACGGAGAGATCCTTCCTCAGCTCCGGCACACGGTCGGCGGCCGTGATGACCGCGCCGCGTGCGACGTCGAGGTCGTCGCGCAGGCGCAGGGCGACCGACTGCGGGGCAACGGCCGTCTCCAGCGCGACGCCCGCGAAGTCGATGCCCGTGACGACGGTCGTTCCGCCGCCGGGAACGACGGTGACGGGATCGCCGACGCTCACGGACCCGGAGGAGACCTGCCCGGCGTAGCCCCGGTAGTCACGGTAGGAGTCGACGTCTTCCGGGGCGACGGCGACGGCGCCCTGTGGGCGGATGACCAGCTGCACCGGCAGCCGGAACGCCTCGATGGCGCTCTCCGCCTCGTCGATGAGCGGCAGATTCTCGAGTAGTTCGAGCAGGCTGGGGCCGTCGTACCACGGGGTGTTGCTCGAGCGGTCGACGACGTTGTCTCCGGCGAGGGCCGAGACCGGGATGACGTGCACCCCGTCGATCCCGAGTTCGCCGGTGACGGCGCGCACACCGGCCGCGACCCGGTCGAAGGCCGCCTCGTCGTAGCCGAGCAGGTCGATCTTGTTCACGGCCACGATGATGTGCGGCACCCGCAGCAACTGCACGACCGAGAGGTGCCGCCGGGTCTGCTCCAGCACACCGTTGCGGGCGTCGATGAGCACGACGACGGCGTCGGCCGTTGTCGCCCCGGTCACCATGTTGCGCGTGTACTGCACGTGGCCGGGGCAGTCGGCGAGGATGAACGAGCGGTTCCCGGTGGCGAAGTAGCGGTAGGCCACGTCGATCGTGATGCCCTGCTCGCGCTCGGCCCGAAGTCCGTCGGTGAGCAGCGCGAAGTCGATGCCGCCGCCCGTGCCGCCGAAGCCACGTTCCGCCGACGTGCGGGTGACGGCGTCGAGCTGGTCGGCGAGGATCGCCTTGGAATCGTGCAGCAGGCGTCCGACGAGGGTCGACTTGCCGTCGTCGACGGAGCCGGCCGTGGCGAAGCGGAACAGGGTGCCATCGAGGGGGCGTGTCAGCAGTGCGTCGGTCATTAGAAGTACCCGTCCTTTTTGCGATCTTCCATCGCGGCTTCTGAGATGCGGTCGTCGGCCCGGGTCGCGCCGCGTTCGGTGATCGTCGACTGGGCGACCTCGTGGACGACGGCGTGAACGGTGGCGGCGTCGGATTCGACGGCGCCGGTGCAGCTCATGTCGCCGACCGTGCGGTAGCGCACCGTTCGGAGCTCGACCGTCTCGTCTGGGCCCGGCGCGCTCACCGGTCCGATTGCCCGCCACATCCCGTCACGCCGATACACCTCGCGCTCGTGCGCGTAATACAGCGGGGGGAGTTCGATGCCTTCGCGTTCGATGTAGCGCCAGATGTCCAGTTCGGTCCAGTTGCTGATGGGGAATGCGCGCACGTGCTGGCCGACCGTGTGCCGTCCGTTGTACAGATTCCAGAGTTCCGGCCGCTGGTTGCGGGGGTCCCACTGACCGAATTCGTCACGCAGCGACAGGATGCGTTCCTTGGCCCTGGCCTTGTCCTCGTCGCGACGTGCGCCGCCGAAGACGGCGTCGTGCCTGCCTGCCGCGATCGCATCGAGCAACGGCTGGGTCTGCAGCGGATTGCGGGTTCCGTCCGCGCGCTCCTGGAGGCGCCCGTCGTCGATGTAGTCCTGCACGCTCGCGACCGCGAGCCGGATGCCCAGACGTTCGACCGTGGCGTCACGGAAGGCGATGACCTCCGGGAAATTGTGGCCGGTGTCGACGTGCAGCACCGGGAACGGCACCTTGCCCGGCCAGAAGGCCTTGGACGCGAGGTGCAGCACGACGACGGAGTCCTTGCCGCCGGAGAAGAGCAGCACCGGTCGTTCGAACTCGGCGACGACCTCCCTGATGATGTGGATCGCCTCGCTTTCGAGCAGGTCGAGCTGGTCGAGCCGTGGCCGTGCGTTCGACGCGGCTCGCGCCGCGGGATGGGACGCTGCCGTTGGGACGGTCGGCGCCGTCGAGAGCGCTGGTGTCGATGTCATAGGTGAAGTCCGCATTCTGTCTTCTCGAGTCCGGCCCAGCGGCCGGAGCGGGGGTCGTCTCCTGCGCTGACGGGCTTCGTGCACGGTGCGCAGCCGATGGAGGGGTAGCCCTGAGCGAGGAGGGGGTTCAGCACCACGGAATGCGCGGTGGCGTAGTCCTGCAGTTCGTCGAAGCTCCACGCGGCCAGGGGGTTCACCTTGACCAGCCCGTTGCGTTCATCCCATTCGATGAGAGGGGTGTTGATGCGAGTGGGCGCCTCGTCGCGGCGCACTCCGGTGAACCAGAGCTCGTAGCCGCGCAGAGCGCGATTCAGTGGGGCGACCTTGCGCGCGGCACAGCAGGCGCCGGGGTCACGGGCGAACAGATCCCTGCCGAGGGCGGAATCCTGCTCGGCGACGGTGCGCTCTGGCAGCACGTCGACGACCGTCACGTCGATGGCGCTGGCCACCGCGTTGCGCGTCGCGTAGGTCTCGGCGAAATGGTAGCCCGTGTCGAGGAAGAGCACGTCGACGCCGGGCAGCTGATCCGCGACAAGCGTCGGCAGCACGGCATCCGCCATCGAGCAGGCGACCGCGACGGCGGCGGTGTCGAAGTTCTTGGCGACCCAGGCGATCAGCTGCTCGGCCGACGCATCGGCGAGCTCGGCGGCTCCCCGTTCTGCGAGGAGGCGCAGCTCGTCCGCCGTGCGGAGCGTGGGGTTTCGAACGACAGCGGTGTTCACAACGGTGTTCACAGCATCGGTGTTCACAGCATCGGTGTTCACTGCATCGGTGCTCATTGGAGTGCCTCCTCGTCTGCGCGGTGTGCCCAGTGTGCGAATGTCTCGGTGTCGCCGCGCTCGGCGAGGAATCGCCTGACGAGACGCTCGACGTAGTCGGCGAGGTCGTCGGCGGTGACCTTGAGACCCCTGACGGTCCGGCCGAGGCCGGCTTCGTCACGGCCGACCGAGGCGAGTCCGCCACCGAGGTGCACCTGGAACCCGGGCACCTGACCGCCCGCGCCGTCGGGGAGAAGCTGGCCCTTCAGGCCGATGTCGGCGGTCTGGATCCGGGCGCAGGAGTTCGGGCATCCGTTCACGTGCAGGCTGATCGGGTGGGGAACCTCGATCCCGGCGAGGCGCTTCTCGAGCTCGAGCACGGCATCGGTGGCGGTCTGCTTGGTCTCGACGATGGCGAGTTTGCAGAACTCGATGCCGGTGCAGGCGATGGTTGAGCGACGGAACAGGCTCGGCCTGGCTTCCAGTCCCAGCGCGTCGAGCGCCGTGATCAGCGGTTCGACGTTCTCCTCGCTGATGTCGAGCAGCACGATCTTCTGGTGCGGCGTCGTGCGCAGCCGGGTCGAGCCGTGCTTCTCGAGGAGGTCGGCGAGCGCGGTGAGTACGGTCCCTGAAACGCGCCCGACGAAGGGGGTCACGCCGATGTAGAAGCGTCCGTCCTTCTGCTTGTGCACCCCCACGTGATCACCCTGGCGGGTCGGTGTGGGAGCGGGCGGCCCGTCGGGCAGCGCCTCGTGCAGGTACTCGTCCTCGAGGACCTGTCGGAACTTTTCCGGCCCCCAGTCGGCGAGCAGGAACTTGAGCCTGGCCTTGTTGCGGAGTCTGCGATAGCCATAGTCGCGGAAGATCGAGACGACACCGAGCCACACGTCTGCGACCTTGTCTGGGCGCACGAAGACGCCGAGTCGTTCGCCGAGGCGAGGGCTGACCGAGAGGCCGCCACCGACCCAGAGGTCGTAGCCGATGCCGAGCTCTGGATGATCGACGGCGACGAAGCCGACGTCGTTGATCTCGTGCACGACGTCCTGGCTCGGGTGCCCGGTCAGGGCGGTCTTGAACTTGCGGGGCAGGTTGGCCAGCTCGGGCACGCCGATGTACTTCGCCGTGATCTCAGCGATCGTCTCGGTGGGGTCGATGAGCTCATCGAGGGCGATGCCGGCGACGGGGGAGCCGAGCACGACGCGCGGCACGTCGCCGCAGGCCTCAGTGGTGCCGAGGCCGACGGCCTCGAGGCGGCGCCAGATCTCGGGCACGTCCTCGACCCGCACCCAGTGCAGCTGGATGTTCTGCCGATCGGTGAGGTCGGCGGTGTCCCGGCCGAACTCCTGGGAGATCTCGCCGATGACGCGCAGCTGGCCGGTGGTCAGCTGGCCGCCGTCGATGCGCACCCGGAGCATGAAGTACTCGTCCTCGAGCTCGTGCGGCTCGAGTGTTGCGGTCTTGCCGCCGTCGATTCCCGGCTTGCGCTGCGTGTACAGGCCCCACCACCGGAATCGGCCGTGCAGATCGGTGCCATCGATGGAGGCGAAACCGTTCTTGGAGTAGACCTGCTCGATCCGCTCCCGCACGTTCAGGCCGTTGTCCTGCTGCTTCCACTCCTCGTTGCCGTTGAGCGGAGCGGTGCCGTCGATCTTCCACTGTCCGTTGGGGCGCGACGCAGGGCGAGCGGGCCGGGCCGCCTCCGCGGTTTCAGCCAGATTCAACGACACGATGCTCTCCTCCTCGATCGACGCGGCGCGGGCGGGGTGCGAATGCGCCGCTGCGATTGAGCAAGGCTCACTGACGCGCGTACTGCGCGCGAGGGGGCGCGGTCACGACCTGTCACGGAGTGCAGCGGGGCGTAACAGTGCTGCGTCGGGGTGAGCCGTGCGCCTACACTGCTTCGCGATATCGGCTGGCAACGACCTCGACGAGGAGCTCCGGAGCCGGCTCAGCGGCGGTCAGCAGCGGCGCGGTCACGACATCCGCGCCCGCCTGTTCTGCGAGCGAGTGGAAGTAGCCCGGTGCCAGCAGATAACTGCTCACGACGATGCGCCGACCCGGCTCGGCGGCACGAGCGGCGCCGACGGCATCCGCGAGCCTCGGCTCGACGGCGGAGAGGAATCCGATGATGACCTCCCGGCCTGATGCCGCGGCGAGGCGTTCGGCGATGACCCGGCAGTCGGCGACGGCACGGTGATCGCTGGACCCGGCCGCGGCGAGGATGAGCACGTCGTCGTCCAGGAGGCCGGCCTGATCCAGGCGGTGTCGCAGTAGCGCCACGAGCCGGTCGTCGGGGCCGAGAGCCGCGGCGAGCGTCACCGGCCGCTCGGTTTCCGCCGCAACCGCCCGGCTGAGGTCGACATGCACGTGGTAGCCGGCCGAGAGCAGAAGCGGCACAACGACGGCCCGGCGCCGATCGGGCAGCGCCGCCAACGTCTCGCGGGGATTCGGGCGCTCCACGTCGACGAAGCCACGGGCGACGGTCAGCTCGGGGTGTGCGGCGGCCACCCTGTGCATCAGGGCGGCGACAGCGGCACGGCCGTCCGGGGACGACGTGCCGTGCGAGATGCCGACGAGGGCGGGGCGAGAGCTGGCCATGTGACCCATCGTCGGCCCAGGGAGTCGCGCGGCAGAACCCTGTTACCCAGAATGACGGCACTCCGAATGACGGCACTCCGAACGGCACCGCCGAGTGAGTGCCGTCGCAGGCCGCGGTCGGGGATGCTCCCCGACCGGTGGTCAGGGCAGTTGCACCGCGCCGTAGGCGAGGGAGGCGATCAGTGTCCAGCTGAGCAGACCGACGAGGAGGGCACGCCAGCCGGTGCGCACGAGTTCGCCGAGGCGCACCGCGGAGCCGAGCCCGAACAGCGCCATCGCGAGCAGCGCCGTCTGCAGCCAGTCGGCGACCTCGAGCACGCTCTCCGGCACGGGGAACAGGGTGCGCACGAGCACGGCGGCGAGGAACCCGGCCACGAACAGCGGCACGATCGGCGGGCGGGCGGCGGCGTCCGGTGCTGCCGCGCCGGTGCGGGTGGCGAGCTCCACGGCCGCGCCGTGTCTGCGGCGTTCGACGCCGGCGGCGACGGCGACAACCGGTGCCAGCATGAGCACACGGGTGAGCTTGACGACGATCGCGACGGCGAGGGCGGCCGGCCCAGCGATCTGCGCTGTCGCGACGACCTGACCGACATCGTGCACGCTCGCTCCGACCCACTGGCCGAACTGCTCGTTGCTGAGGCCGAGCGGATGCCAGAGCAGCGGCAGCACGGCGATGGCGAGCGTTCCGCACAACGTGACGAGGGCGATGGGCGTCGCCGTCTCCTCGTCCTTGGCCTTGACGACACCGCTCATCGCGCCGATCGCCGAGGCGCCGCAGATCGAGAACCCGGTCGCGATGAGCAGTGGCTGGTGACCGGGCAGGCCGAACGCGCGGCCGAGGCCGATCGTGCCGACGAAGGTGAGCAGCACGATCGCGACGATCATGACGATCGACAGCCAGCCGAGGCCGAGGATGTCGACCAGGCTGAGTTTCAGCCCGAGGAGCACGATGCCGAGGCGCATGAACTGCTTGGAGGCAACGGAGAGCCCCGGCGCGAGGATCCCGTTCAGCGCGCCGCGGGCGGCGGGGATCTGCCCGACGATGATGCCGATCGCCACGGCGGCCGTGAGCAGCGGTATCGCCGGAATGAGCGCGTGGATCGCCCACGCCACGAGGGCCGCGGCACCCGCGAGAGCAACGCCGGGCAACCACTTCACCTATCGAGCCTAACGGGCCGTCGCTGCCGCCCCGGCATCCGCGGCGCGAAACAAGGATCTCGGCAGCAAAAAAGGACGGGATCGAGGATCCCGTCCTTTCTCGCTCGCTATGTCCTTGCGTTAGTGCGTGCGGAACCGCTGCGTCATCGGGCAGTCGAAGGGATCGCGGGCCGACAGCCCCACCCGGTTCAGGTAGTCCACGACGATGCCGTAGCTCTGGAACAGCCCGGTCTCGGTGTAGGCGATCGAGTGGTTCTGGCAGTACTCCTTGACGAGCTCCTGGGCCTTGCGCAGGTGCGGGCGCGGCATGTTCGGGAACAGGTGGTGCTCGATCTGGTAGTTGAGGCCGCCCATGAAGGTGAGCATGCCCCAGCCGCCGCGGATGTTGCGGCTCGTGAGCACCTGGCGGCGCAGGAAGTCGACCTTGGAGTCGTGGGGGAGGATCGGCATGCCCTTGTGGTTCGGGGCGAAGGATGCGCCCATGTAGACGCCGAAGACGGCCAGCTGCACACCGAGGAAGGCGAAGGCCATTCCGACGGGCAGGAAGATGAAGAGCACCGCAAGGTAGGCGGCGAGGCGGGTGACGATCATGCTGATCTCGAGGCCGCGCTTGTCGACCTTGCCCTTGCCCATGACCGTGCGCAGGCCGTGCATGTGCAGGTTCAGGCCCTCGAGGGTGAGCATCGGGAAGAACAGCCAGCCCTGCTTGCGGGTGACGACGGCGTGCAGTCGGTTGACCTTGGCGGCCTCGTCCGGCTGGAACACGATGAAGTCGTTGTCGATGTCGGGGTCCTTGCCCACGACGTTCGGGTTGGAGTGGTGCCTGGAGTGCTTCGTCATCCACCACGAGTAGCTGATGCCGACGAAAGCGTTGGCAAGGATCCGGCCCGCGCGGTCGTTGGCCTTGCCGGACTCGAACACCGTGCGGTGCGACGCCTCGTGCGCCAGGAAGGCGAACTGGGTCAGCACGATGCCGAGCGCGCCGGCCATGAGCAGCTGGAACCAGCTGTCGCCGAGCAGCACGAAGCCGGTGACGATGCCGCCGAGCGCGGCGAGCAGGATTCCGAACACCATCCAGTAGAACCAGGTGGTCCGGCGCAGCAGCCCGAGGTTGCGCACGGTGTGCAGCAGCGCAGAGTACTCGGTCGTGGGGTTCTTGCGGTCACCGCCCGGCTTCGTGCGAACGATGCGCACGGAGGGCTTCGTGATCGTCACGGATGCCGTGGCTCCAGCAGAGGTGTCGGGTGCAGCGGTTGTTTCGCTCATCGTCAGCCTTCGTGTGAGTGACTTCCCAGTCTGAGGTGGGCGGTTGCCCGGAGCTCACGGTGTCGAAGAGAATGCGGCGACATTGCGATCAGATAGCTGAAGCCTACGGCCAACTGGCTGAGAAATGCCCTCGATTACGCGCCTCTTCCATGCCGTGGCGGGAATATAAGGGGTGTATGTTCCGAGCCGGCAATGAGACCGGTTCTGGCCCGGAAACACGCGGGGATCAGATCCAGCCGGGCAACCACATGTGCAGGTTCCAGAACCAGAACGGCACCTGCTTCCCCGTCCAGATCGGGTAGAAGAAGGCGCTGACCAGCACAACGAATACAAGGAAGATGGCGACCAGGCTCACGCCGCGTTGTCTGCGCCACCAAACGTCGTCGCGTTTGCCGAGCACGAGGGAGATCACGACGCCGAGCGCGAGCAGCATGTACGGCTCGAACGCGATTGTGTAGAACTGGTAGACCGTGCGGTCCAGGTACATGAGCCAGGGCAGGTAACCGGCGACCATCCCCATCAGGATCAGGCCGATCTGCCACTCGCGGTAGCGTGCGAGCCGGTAGACGAGATAGAACACCGCGGCCGTCGCTGACCACCAGATCAGGGGGTTGGCCACGGAGAGGATGGCCGAGCTGCACGCGTCGAACTGGCATCCGTTCTCGCCGAACGTCGAGCCGACGTAGTACATGCTCGTCGGCCGGGTCATGAACAGCCAGGTCAATGGGTTCGCCTGGTACGGGTGGGGTGTGCTGAGGCCGACGTGATAGTTGTACGCGGCGAGCTGGTAGTGCCAGAAGCTCTGCAGGCTCTCGGGGACCCAGGCCATCGCGCCCGTCCACGCGTTGCCCGCCTCCGACGCCCAGTTACGGTAGAAGCCGCCGGCGGTGACGAACCAGCCCGTCCAGCTGGCGAGGAAGGTTCCCAGTGCGATCGGCACGAGCAGGAGGAACGAGACGGGCCCCTGCTTCAGCACGGCGGCACTGGCCCAGAACGGTACGCCGGCGCGGCGGCGGGCGAGTGCGTCGACGAGGACGACGTACAGGCCGAACGCGGCCAGGAAGTACAGCCCCGACCACTTGACGCTCGCCGCAAGGCCGAAGGCAAGCCCGGCGGCCAGCAGCCACGGGCGCCACCACAGCGCGGGGCCCCAGCTCGGTTCCGCGAGCTGGCCGGATGCCGCGCGCTGCCTGCGATCGGCCAACCACGCGTTGAGCCGCTTCTCATGCCAGCTGCGGTCGAGCAGGATCGCACCGAATCCGAGCAGGGCGAAGAACATCAGGATGCCGTCGAGCAGAGCGACCCTCGACATCACGATCGCGTGCCCGTCGACCGCGAAGAGGAAACCGACGATGACGGCGACGATCGTCGAGGAGAACAGCCGGCGGGCGATGATGGTGAGCAGGAAGACGGCGAGGATGCCGACCACGACGGTGCCGATGCGCCAGCCGAAGGAGTTGTCGGCGCCGAACGCCGCCAGCCCGAGCGAGATGATCCACTTGCCGAGCGGCGGGTGCACCACGAACGAGCCCTCGCGGGTGAAGACGTCGGTGTCGCCGGAGTTGAAGCTCTCGTCTGCTCCCTCCGGCCACGTTGACTCGTAGCCGTTGTTCAGCAGCGTGTACGCGTCTTTGACGTAGAACGTCTCGTCGAAGACGAGGGAGTGCGGGTGTGCGAGGTCCCAGAGCCGCAGCACCGCGGCCAGCACGGTGACGGCGATCGGCCCGCCCCAGTACCAGAGACGTTGCCGCCTGCGGGTGCGCAGGACGTGCGCCCACCATGTGTCGAGCCGACTGCCGCGCGGCTCGTCGACGGCGCTGTCCGCGCTCTGTTCGGTGTCGGCATCCGTGCTCGGCGAGTCCTGGGCGGCCTCCCCGGTCAGCACAGACGGGCTCGTCGCCGAGTCATCGCCCGGCTCCGGCGCCGCAGGCACCTCGCCGGGTACATCGTCGCCGCCAGCGTGCCGCAGCCCTCCGATGCCCATTCGCCCATGCTAGGCCAGAGAGGAGAGTAGGTCAGACTGGAGGCATGATCATTCTTGCGGCGACTCCCATCGGCAACCTCAAGGACGCCTCGGTGCGTCTGGTCGAGGCGCTCAGCACCGCCACGGTGATCGCCGCGGAGGACACCCGTGTCACCCAACGCCTCCTCGCCGCGCTGGGCATCGAGAACCGGCCCCGCCTGATCGCACTGCACGACCACAACGAGCGGGAGAAGTCCATCGAGCTGGTCGAGCTGGCCCGCGAGACGGATGTGCTCGTGCTGAGCGACGCCGGAA
The DNA here is from genome assembly GCF_004217495.1 of Microterricola gilva. Taxonomy (NCBI): domain Bacteria; kingdom Bacillati; phylum Actinomycetota; class Actinomycetes; order Micrococcales; family Microbacteriaceae; genus Microterricola; species Microterricola gilva. The sequence continues at coordinate 2,436,890 of NZ_SHLC01000001.1, read as the reverse complement.
TGCCCACCGTCTCCGACCCCGGATTCCACCTCGTCGACACCGCCGCCGCCGCCGGCGTGACCGTGACCGCGCTGCCTGGCCCGAGCGCGGTGCTCACGGCGCTGGCCGTGTCCGGGCTGCCGACCGACCGTTTCACCTTCGAGGGATTCCTCCCGCGCAAGTCCGGCGAACGGGTGAGCACTTTCACGGAGCTCCGCGACGAACGCCGCACCATGGTGTTCTTCGAATCCCCGAACCGTCTGGCCGCATCGCTCGGCGACATGGCGACCGTGTTCGGTGCTGAACGCCGCATTGTGGTCTGCCGGGAGCTGACGAAGTTCTACGAGGAGGTCAAGCGCGGTACCGCGGCCGAACTCGCCGAGTGGGCGGCATCCGGCGTCAAGGGCGAGATCTGCATCGTCGTGGCCGGTGCAGAGAAGCGGGTCAGTGATCTGCCGAGCGGCGTCGCCGAGGTGCTCGCGCTCGTCGCGGCCGGTGAGCGGTTGAAGGATGCCGCGGCCGTGGTGTCTGAGGGCACCGGACTCGGCAAGCGCGAGTTGTACCAGGCCGCCCTCGACGCCAAGCCGGCCAGGGCCGGCGCTTCCGAGCGCGGGGGCCGGGGCGCGGGCCCGGTGACCGGCCAGGGCGCGTAACGCGAGAACGGGCCGTCGACGCCCTGACTGGCTGCTCGCGCCTGTTTCGGCACGGCCGAACCGTTCTGCCTGTTGTGGCGACCGCCCGAAGAGAGTTCGATGTCGGGTAGGGAACAACGCCAACTCCGTCGGCGTTAAGAGTGTTGAAGCCAGTGGTGGAGGTGCACCGTGCCGAAGGCAATTACATACTCGCGCTATGGCGGCCCCGAGGTTCTCGAGATCGTCGACATCCCGATGCCGGAGCCCGCAGACGGCGAGGTTCTCATCGAGGTGATCGCCGCCGGGCTCAATCCGGCGGATTCCCGCCTCCGCGAGGGACTGCTCGCCGAACGGATGCCGGCGCACTTCCCCCAAGGCCAAGGCTCAGACTTTGCCGGGTTCGTTCGTGCAACGGGTCGCGGCGTCACACAGTGCGAGGTCAACGATGCCGTGATCGGGCACGCATCGCGAGCCTCGCACGCCACCCACCTGACCGTGCCCGCCACGAACCTCACCCCCAAACCGCCGCACCTCCCCTGGGAGGTGGCCGGCGGCCTGTTCGTGACGGGCACCACGGCGTGGGCGGCGGTGAACGAGCTCGGCATCTCCGCCGGTGACACCGTCGTCATCTCCGCGGCGGCTGGCGGAGTCGGCTGCATCGCCGCGCAGTTGGCCGCCCTGCGCGGGGCGACCGTCATCGGCACGGCCAGCGAGCGGAACATCGACTTCCTCCGCCAGATCGGCGTGATCCCCGTCGTTCACGACGGCGACATCGTCACGAGCATCAGGGAGGCGGCGCCGAACGGCGTCGACGCCTACCTGGATGCCTTCGGAGGCGACAACCTCGAGACGGCGCGCGCGCTCCGGGTTCCGCCCGGGCGGGTCCGCAGCGTTGTCGACTGGGACGGCGTGCTCGACTACGGCTCGGACGAGTACGGGTCAAGCGAGCACGGGGTGACCGAGCCGGCGGCCGAGAGCGAGCTCCGCGCGGATGCCAGGGGAGTGGCCATCGTCGCCAAGCTCGCCCGGCTGGCCGAGCAGCACCGCCTACTCGTGCCCGTCTCCGACATCTTCCCGCTCGAGCAGGTGCGGGAGGCGTTCGAGGAACTCGACCGCGGGCACACCCGCGGCAAGATCGTGCTCGGCATGCACCCGGTCGGCTACGCCCACCAGCACATCCATGAGGCGATCTGGCACGGCGTTCCGCTCAAGGAGGCCGCGGCGACCGTCGACGTTCCGACGGAACACGCGCCGATGCGGGTACGGGAGAACCTGCCACCCGTGCTCGGGCACCTGCCGGGGCAGCGGCATCCGCACCCGTCGGACGAGCTGGCGGAGGAGCACTGAGCGATGGACGTGTCGTCGGCATCGGCGCCGGGCGTCGGTGGCGGCCCGGGTGACGCCTCGGCGTAACGGGGGATCGGCGGCATCCGGCGCCCGAATAGAATGGAGTCCATGTCCGATGGCTCCTCTTTCTTTGTCACCACGCCGATCTTCTACGTCAATGACGTACCGCACATCGGACACGCCTACACGGAGGTGGCCGCCGACGTGCTCGCGCGCTGGCACCGTCAGCGCGGTGACGACACCTGGTTCCTGACGGGAACCGACGAGCACGGCCAGAAGATCCTGCGCACCGCGACCGCCAACGGCGTCACGCCGCAGCAGTGGGCGGACAAGCTGGTCGAGGAGGCGTGGAAGCCGCTGCTGGAGACGATCGACCTCTCCAACGACGACTTCATCCGTACAACGGAGCCCCGCCACGAGGAGAACGTTCAGAAGTTCCTGCAGCACCTCTACGACACCGGGTTCATCTACACCGGCGAATACGAGGGCTACTACTGCGTCGGTTGCGAGGAGTACAAGCAGCCGAGCGACCTCGTCGACGGCACAGGCGAGTACGAGGGTCAGAAGGTCTGCGCCATCCACTCCAAGCCGGTCGAGCTGCTGCACGAGAAGAACTACTTCTTCAAGATGAGCGCATTCGCCGAGCAGCTGCTCGCCCTCTATGAGGAGCGGCCCGACTTCGTGCAGCCGGAGAGCGCCCGCAACGAGGTCATGTCCTTCGTGCGCTCCGGCCTCGACGACCTCTCGATCTCACGCTCCAGCTTCGACTGGGGCGTCAAGGTGCCGTGGGACGAGTCGCATGTCGTCTACGTCTGGTTCGACGCGCTGCTGAACTACGTGACCGCCGTCGGCTACGGCCAGGACGAGGCCGAGTTCGAGCGCCGCTGGCCGGCCACCCACCTCGTGGGCAAGGACATCCTCCGCTTCCACGCCGTCATCTGGCCGGCGATGCTGATGGCCGCTGGCCTGCCGGTGCCGCACCGCGTCTTCGGACACGGCTGGCTGCTCGTCGGCGGCGAGAAGATGTCCAAGTCGAAGCTGACCGGCATCGCGCCGACGCAGATCACCGACACCTTCGGCTCCGACGCGTTCCGCTACTACTTCCTGCGCGCGATCCACTTCGGCCAGGACGGCTCCTTCTCCTGGGAGGATCTGCACGCCCGCTACACGGCCGAGCTGGCCAATGGCTTCGGCAACCTTGCCTCGCGCGTGATCGCCATGGTCAACCGATACTGCGACGGCGTCATCCCCGCGCCCGGTGCCTTCACCGATGCGGATGCCGCCATCCAGGCGATCGAGCGCACGGCGACCGCGACGGCATCCATCGCCATCGACCGCCTCGCCATCCACGAGGCGATCGCCGAGGTGTGGACGCTCGTCGACGGCCTGAACGGCTACATCACCGAGCAGGAGCCGTGGGCCCTGGCCAAGAAGCCCGAGGAGCGCGAGCGCCTGGAGACGGTGCTCTACACGGCCGTCCGCGGCCTCGGCACGCTGGCCGTGCTGCTCTCCCCGGTGCTGCCGAAGGCGACCGCGAAGTTGTGGACCGCGCTCGGCGGCGACGGCGTCGTGCAGGATCAGCGCATCGACCGCGCCTGGGAGTGGAGCGGTGCGGCATCCGTCGCCCCGCTCGAGGCGCTGTTCCCGCGCATCGAGACCACCGAGTAACATCGCAAATCACCCGCTGGTCGAGTGGGCCGCCGGCTGGGCCGCTCCGAGACCAAGGCAACAAGGAACTGACGATGAGCGACGCGAACATGGACACCTCGGCGCACGTGCGCAAGCGTGAACAGACCGAGGGGCGCGAGCTGAGCTACCCGCCGCTGCCTGAGGCGCTCACCGTTGGCGTCTACGACAACCACACGCACCTCGAGATCGCCGACGGCGAGCACCCGATCGACTACCGCGAGCAGCTCGACCGGGCCTCGGCCGTCGGCGTCCGCGGCGTGATCCAGGTGGGCGGCGACGTGCCGACCTCGCAGTGGTCGGCTGCGACCGCCGCGGTCGAACCGCGCATGCTGGCCGCCGTGGCGATCCACCCGAACGAGGCGCCGCTCTACGACACCGCCGGTGGTCCCGACGGCAGCTGGGAGGGCGGGCTCGACGCCGCCATCGCCGAGATCGACCGGCTGGCCGCGCTACCGCGCGTCGTCGCCGTCGGCGAGACCGGGCTCGACTACTTCCGCACCGGCGAGGACGGCCGTGCCGCCCAGCACCGCTCCTTCGAGGCGCACATCGACATCGCCAAGCGCCACGGGCTGGCCATGCAGATCCACGACCGCGATGCGCACGCGGCCGTCATCGAGACACTCCTGCGCGTCGGAGCGCCGGAGCGCACGGTGTTCCACTGCTTCTCCGGTGACGCCGAGATGGCGCAACTCTGCGCCGACAACGGCTGGTATCTCTCCTTCGCGGGAACGGTCACCTTCAAGAACGCGCAGAACCTGCGCGACGCACTCCAGGTGATTCCCCGCTCTCAGATCCTGATCGAGACGGATGCCCCCTTCCTCACGCCGACCCCGTTCCGGGGCCGTCCGAACGCACCGTACCTGCTGCCACTGACGCTGCGCGCGATCGCCGCAGAGCTCGGCACGGATGCGACGGTGCTCGCCGCGCAGATCAACTCGAACACCGAACTCGTCTACGGCCGCTGGGACGCAGAGCCCGTGGCATCCGCCGGCCACTCGGCCACCAGCAACCCGGCCGGCGCCCTGTCTGCCAAGACCGCCTTTCCCGCCAGCACCGAGGCCATCGGAGGCATCGCATGACCGCACACCGTCACGAAGAAGAGATCCCGGAGACCGTGCCGGGGCACGGCCGCCTGCTCGGTCCCGCCGAGATCCGCGACCTCGCCGAGTTGCTCGACGTCACCCCGACGAAGAAGCTCGGACAGAACTTCGTCATCGATGCCAACACCGTGCGCCGCATCGTCAAGACCGCAGGCGTGAAGCCGGGCGAGCACGTCGTCGAGATCGGCCCAGGTCTCGGCTCGCTCACCCTCGGCCTGCTCGAGGTCGGGGCATCCGTCACCGCCGTCGAGATCGACAAGCGCCTCGCCGAGCAGCTGCCGAAGACCGTCGAGCTCATGCAGCCCGGCGTGCCGCTGACCGTGATCACGCAGGACGCCATGCGCGTCACCGAGCTGCCAGGGCAGCCAGCCCGGCTCGTCGCCAACCTGCCGTACAACATCTCGGTGCCCGTACTGCTGCACTTCCTCGAGCACTTCCCGTCGATCCGCTCTGGCATCGTCATGGTGCAGGCCGAGGTCGGCCAGCGCCTCGCGGCGACGCCCGGCTCCAAGGTCTACGGCAGCCCGAGCGTGAAGGCCGAGTGGTACGGCTCCTGGCGCACAGCTGGGCACGTCTCCCGGCAGGTGTTCTGGCCGGTGCCGAACGTCGACTCGATCCTCGTCGGATTCGACCGACGGGATGCCGCGAGCTCCGGTGACGCCGCCATCGACGAAACCGGTGCCATCGGCACCGAGGAGGAGCGCGTCGCAACCTTTGCGCTCGTGGACGCCGCTTTCCAGCAGCGTCGCAAGATGCTGCGACAGTCGCTGGCCCCCGTGCTCGGCGACACGGCAACGGCCAGCGCCGTGCTGGAGGCGGCCGGGGTCAGCCCGACCGAGCGCGGCGAGCAGCTCACCGTGCACGACTTCCTGCGCATCGCTCGCGCGCAATCCGCTCAGGGATAGCCGGCGCGCAGTCGGACTGCCGCACTGGCGTGTCCGCACGCACAGCCACTAGCGTGACGGACATGGCTGAAGACATCGTCACCGGGCGCCAGGACGGCGTGAGCGACGACGCGCTCGTCGCCGCGACGGGCAAGAGCTGGGCCGAGTGGTTCGCGATCCTCGATGCCGAGGGCGCGCAGGACTGGAAGCACTCCGTCACCGCCCGCTGGCTCGACGCCAACTTCCCGATCGGCGGCTGGTGGGCGCAGGGCGTCACCGTCGGCTACGAGCAGGCTCGCGGCATCCGCAACCCGGGACAGCGCCAAGACGGCAGCTACGAGGTGAGCGCATCCAAGACCCTGCCACTGGAGCAGCAGGAGACGCTGGACGCCGTGATCGCCGCCGTCGCGGCAGAGCTCGGCGCGCCGGCATCCGAAAGTCGAGCGGTACGGCACATCACCGCGCGCTGGCCGCTGTCCGGCCTCGAGGGGCAGGTCGGGTCGATCCTGGCGACGGCCGCTCCATCGAAGGCGGGGAAGACCTCGGTATCGCTCACCTGGAGCAAGCTCGAGAAGCCGGAGGATGTCGCACCGGCGAAGCTTCGCCTACAGGGCTGGCTGCAGGCCGCCGCCGAGGTGGGATAGCGTGAGGATATGACTCTCGCTGCTGCCTCCCCGGTCGTGCATGCGAGAGCGCCGGGCAAGATCAACGTCTTCCTGGCGGTCGGTGCACTGCAGGACGACGGTTACCACGACCTCGCGACGGCCTATCAGGCGGTCTCACTCTACGAAGACGTGCGGGCCTACCCTGCCGATGACTTCTCGGTGAGCTTCAGCGGCAGCGTCGACACCTCCGGCCTCGAGGTCGACGGCAGCAACCTCGCCATCCGGGCCGCCAAGCTGCTCGCACGCAAGACGGGATTCCGCGGCGGAGTGCGCCTCGAGATCGAGAAGAACGTGCCGATCGCCGGCGGCATGGGCGGTGGCTCCGCGGATGCCGCGGCCAGCCTGATCGCCTGCGATGCGCTCTGGAGCACCGAGCTCGGCAAAGATGACATGCACGCGCTGGCGGCCAAACTCGGCGCAGACGTGCCGTTCGCCCTCGCCGGCGGCACCGCCATCGGAACGGGCCGCGGCGACCAGCTGAGCCCGGCGCTGGCCCAGGGCAACTTCCACTGGGTGCTCGCCATCGCCGAGTTCGGCATGTCGACCCCGGCCGTCTACTCCGAGCTGGATCGCCACCGCGCGCGCCACCTCTCCGACATCGCTCCGGCCCCGGCATCCCCGCAGGTCGACGCCCGCGTGCTGCACGCGCTCCGCGCCGGCGACTCGGCGCTGCTCGCCGAGGCGCTGCACAACGACCTGCAGGCTGCGGCCCTGCAGCTGGCGCCCGGCCTCGGCCAGATCCTCGAGCTCGGCGAGGCGAACGGCGCACTCGCCGGCATCGTCTCCGGGTCCGGCCCGACGCTGGCGTTCCTCGCGCCGGACGCCGACACGGCCCTCGAACTCCAGGTCGCGCTGTCGGCCTCGCGCCTGACCGCCGTCCGCGCCCACGGCCCGGTCCACGGCGCCCGCGTCCTCCACTCCTAGCCGCCCGCCGAGCCGCGCAGCGCTTCGAGAGTGCAGTTGTCGGGCACGCCATCGCGCGTGCTGCCCCACAACTGCACTCTCGGCGGCCGGAGCGGCCGCCGGAGTGGATGCCGGGGCGGGCGCACAGGCGGGGCCGATAGAGTTGGGGGCGATATGGCACACATGCTTGGCGCCGAAAGGCTGCACCTCGAATTCCCCACCCGCGTAATCTTCGACGAAGTGACGGTGGGGCTCAATGAGGGCGACCGCGTCGGCATCGTCGGCCGCAACGGCGACGGCAAGTCCACGCTGCTCAGCCTGCTGGCCGGGCGCATGGAGCCGGACGGCGGCCGCGTCACGCGTCGCCGCGATGTGCGCCTCGCCATGCTCGACCAGGCGGACACCGTCGATTCCAGCCTGACCGTGGCACAGGCCGTCGTCGGCGGCATCGACGAGCACGTCTGGGCCGGCGACCCCGTCGTGCGCGACGTCATCGGTGGACTCCTCAGCGACATCCCCTGGGACGGTGTCGTCGGCTCCCTCTCGGGTGGCCAGCGCCGCCGCGTCGCCCTCGCCGCGCTGCTCGTCGGCGACCACGACGTCATCTTCCTCGATGAGCCGACCAACCACCTCGACGTCGAGGGCATCGCCTGGCTCGCCGGTCACCTCAAGAAGCGCTGGCCGCGGGACTCCGGCGGACTCATCGTCGTGACCCACGACCGGTGGTTCCTCGACGAGGTCTGCAACGCCACCTGGGAGGTGCACGACCGCATCATCGAACCCTTCGAGGGTGGTTACGCCGCGTACATCTTGCAGCGCGTCGAGCGCGACCGCTCGGCCGCCGTCTCCGAGGCCAAGCGCCAGAACCTCATGAAGAAGGAGCTGGCCTGGCTCCGCCGCGGCGCCCCGGCCCGCACCGCGAAGCCGAAGTTCCGCATCGACGCCGCAAACGAGCTGATCGCCAACGAGCCGCCGCCCCGCGACACCGTCTCGATGCAGTCGATGGCCATGCAGCGCCTCGGCAAGGACGTCGTCGACCTGATCGACGTCACGGTCAAGTTCCCCGCCACCGAGCACACCCCGGCCAAGACCGTGCTGAACGACGTGACCTGGCGCATCGCGCCGGGGGAGCGCACCGGCATCCTCGGCGTCAACGGCGCGGGCAAGAGCACCCTGCTGAACCTCGTCGCCGGCACCCTGCAGCCCACCAGCGGCACCGTCAAGCGCGGCAAGACCATCAAGGTCGCCGTGCTCACCCAGCAGCTCAACGAGCTGAAGGCGATCCAGAACGACCGCGTCAGCGAGGTCATCGGCCGTCAGCGCTCGAGCTACGTCGCCGGCGGCAAGGAGATGACGCCAGGCCAGCTGCTCGAGCGCATGGGCTTCATGAGCTCGCAGCTCTCCACCCCGGTCAAGGACCTCTCCGGTGGTCAGAAGCGCCGGCTGCAGCTGCTGCTCATCGTGCTCGACGAGCCGAACGTGCTGATCCTCGATGAGCCGACCAACGACCTCGACACCGACATGCTCGCCGCGATGGAAGACCTGCTCGACTCCTTCCCCGGCACCCTGCTCGTCGTCAGCCACGACCGCTACCTGATCGAGCGTGTCACCGACCAGCAGTACGCCGTCACCGAGGGGCACTTCCGCCACCTCCCCGGCGGCGTCGAGCAGTACATCGAGATGCGCAACAAGCAGATCGCCGCGGATGCCGACAACGTCGGTTTCGCGAGCGTCGTCGGCGCGGGCGAGGTGTCGACCGGCTCAACCGGGGGAGGAACCAGCGCCGCACCGAAGAAGCCGGCCATCGGCGGAGCCGAGCTGCGCAACGCGCAGAAGGAGCTGGCATCCATCGACCGCAAGCTCGCCAAGTGGCAGCAGCAGATCGTCGAGCTGCACGAGAAGCTGGCCGTGCACGACCAGAGCGACTACGACGGTTTGGCCGCGCTCACGACGCAGCTGCAGAAGCTGGAGCGTGACGTGGTGGAGCACGAAACCCGCTGGGTCGAAGTATCTGAGCTGATCGAGGGATAGCACCGCAGGAACTGTGACGAATTGAGGCGCAGTGGTTCTGCGGTCGCAGTTTTGCCGCGTACCGTTGTAATCACCCCGCGCAGCAGCGGCACACAATCCCCCCGAACACCACCGGGGCGAAGCTGTGCCCAGACGTGATCAGACTCCGTGATCGACAACGTGACGACCGGCCGCTCGGGTACCCACAGCGAAAGGTAGTTATGTCCATCTCGAAGAAGTCCGCCAAGGTCCTCGCCGCCCTCACCGCCCTGCCCCTGCTCGCCGCCCTGGCCGGGTGCGCCACCACGAGCGACACCGCCGGCTCCGGCAGCAGCGACGCCAACGAGACCGTCAAGGTCGGCGTTGTCGGCAAGAGCGACCCGCAGTGGCCGGCGTTCGTTGATGCGGCAGCAGCCGAGGGCATCACCGTCGAGATCGTCGACTTCGGCGACTACGCTCAGCCGAACCCCGCGCTCAGCGCCGGCGACCTCGACCTGAACCAGTTCCAGCACATCGTCTACCTCGCCGACTACAACGTCTCCTCCGGCGAAGACCTCGCGGTCATCGGTTCGACGGCGATCTACCCGCTCGGCCTCTACTCCACGAAGTACGACAGCGTCGCCGACATCCCGGCAGGCGAGACCGTCGCGGTTCCGGATGACGCGAGCAACCTGGCCCGCGCCCTGCTCGTGCTGCAGTCCGCCAAGCTCATCGAGCTGAAGGACGGCGGCAGCATCTTCTCCGGCCTGAACGACGTCGACGAGGCGAAGTCCAAGGTCAAGGTCACCGCGCTCGAGGCTGCTCTCACCGCCACCTCGCTGCCCGATGTGGCCGCCGCGGTCATCAACAACGACTTCGTGCAGGATGCCGGCCTGACCTTCGCCGACGCGATCGCCCAGGACGACCCGAGCGACGCCAACGCGCTGCCGTACGTCAACATCTTCGCCGCCCGCGCCGAGGACAAGGACAACGCCACCTACAAGAAGCTCGTCGAGATCTTCCAGACCGACAAGGCCGTTCAGGCCGGTCTGCTCGAGGCTTCTGGCGACACCGCCGTTGCGCTGCAGACCCCGGTCGCCGACCTGGAGAAGTCGCTCGCCAAGGTCGAGGCAGACACCAAGGCCCAGAAGTAGTCCGAGCCACCGCATCACCGCGGCCCGGCGGGGACACCTGCGCCACACAATGGCGCCAGGTTCCCCGCCCGGCCGCATCACCCGTTAACAAGTCAGCGGCCGGCAACCACCCCGCGCCCCGCCGCTAAGGAGTATCCATGGCTCTTGTCAGCCTGCAGCACGTCACGAAGGCGTACCCGAACCCGGACGGCGGAGACGCCGTCGTCGCCATTGACGACGTGAGTCTCGACATCGAGGCCGGTGACGTCTACGGCATCATCGGCTACTCCGGTGCAGGCAAGAGCACCCTCGTGCGACTCATCAACGCCCTCGAGCCGGTCACGAGCGGCAGCGTCGTCGTCGACGGCCAGGAGCTCGCAGGGCTGCCGGAGAAGCAGCTCCGCCCCGTGCGCCTCGGCATCGGCATGATCTTCCAGCAGTTCAACCTGTTCAGCGCCAAGACGGTGTGGAACAACGTGGCATACCCGCTCCGCGTCGCAGGCGCGTCGAAGGAGAAGATCCAGGCCCGCGTCGACGAGCTGCTCGAGTTCGTCGGACTGAGCGAGAAGGCCAAGAACTACCCGGAGCAGCTCTCTGGCGGCCAGAAGCAGCGCGTCGGCATCGCCCGCGCCCTCGCCACCGAGCCGCGCATCCTGCTCTGCGACGAGGCGACAAGCGCGCTCGACCCGGAGACGACGCAGGAGGTGCTCGCCCTGCTCAAGCGCGTCAATCAGGAGTTCGGCGTGACGATGGTGGTGATCACCCACGAGATGGAGGTGATTCAGAGCCTCGCCACCAAGGTCGCCGTGATGGACAAGGGCCACATCATCGAGAGCGGCGAGGTCTTCGACGTCTTCTCCAGCCCCCAGAACGCGTCCAGCCAGAAGTTCGTCGGCACCGTGGTCAAGGGTGTTCCGTCGCCGGCCGAGATCGCCGCGCTGCGCGAGCGCCACCTCGGGCGCATCGTCACGCTCTCGTTCCGTGACGGCGACGCCAGCCAGTCATCCGTGTTCCTCCGACTCGCCCAGGCCGGGATCGAGTTCGAGCTCGTCTACGGCGGCATCAACGACATCCAGGGCAAGGCCTTCGGGCACCTCACGCTGGCGCTGCGGGGTGAGGATGCCGTCATCGACGGTGTGCTCGCCGACATTGCCGCCACGACCGAAGTGACGGAGGCGCGCTGATGGACAAGCTGCTCGAACTCCAGCCCGAATTCTGGGAAGCCGCATTCGAGACCCTCTACATGGTCTCGGCGACGCTGCTCTTCGGTGGTCTCGGCGGACTGCTCCTCGGCCTCGGCCTCTACTCGACCAGGGCTGGGAGCCTGCTGCCCAACAAGACGATCTTCACGATTCTGAACGTCGTGATCAACTTCTTCCGGCCGATCCCGTTCATCATCTTCATCGCCGCACTGCAGCCGCTGACCCGCGCCGTCATCGGAACGGGTATCGGCAACAACGCGGCGATCTTCGCGCTCTCGCTCGCGGCCTCCTTCGCGATCGGCCGCATCGTCGAACAGAACCTCATCACGGTGTCGCCAGGCGTCATAGAGGCCGGTCGCGCGATGGGCGCAGGACCGGTGCGGATTCTGCGCACGATCGTGATCCCCGAGGCGCTCGGGCCGCTGATCCTCGGCTACACCTTCATCGTCGTCGCCATCATCGACATGACGGCCATGGCCGGCTTCATCGGTGGCGGAGGGCTCGGCTACTTCGCTCAGCTCTATGGCTACCGGCAGTTCGAACCCGTCGTCACCTGGGCCGCCGTCTTCCTGATCGTGATCTTCGTGCAGCTCGTGCAGTTCCTCGGCAACAAGCTGGCGCGGAAGGCGCTCCGCCGCTAGCTCCGCCGCGGTCGGAGCGACGTGCTTCGCGTGTGTCAGGGCTTCGGGGCGGCCTCGTTCCTCGGCTGCTCCCTCGAGCCAGCATGCTGAACGATGGCTCGAGCAAGCGGCGCAGCGACGAAGGAGCAGCGACGCCTGCGAAGCCCTGAGCGCGTGCGCGGTGAGGGCTCAGTCGAAGTCGAGGCTGAGCTTGCGCAGCAGTCCGGCGAGGCGCTCCTGTTCCTGCGCGCTGAGGGCGCCGAGCAGCTCGGCCTCCGCATCGACGAGGCGGGTGATCGCGGCATCCACCCGGCTGAGGCCCGCCGGCGTCATCATGACCAGGATGCCGCGGCCGTCGTTCGGGTCGGTGCGGCGTTGCACGAGCTCCCGGGTGACGAGGCGGTCGATGCGATTCGTCATGGTGCCGCTGGAGACCAGGGTCTGCTGCAGCAGCTGCTTGGGGGAGAGCTGGAACGGGCTGCCGGCACGGCGGAGCGCCGAGAGCACATCGAACTCGGAGGACTCGAGCTCGGAGAGGGCGAAGGCGGTGCGCCGCGCACGGTCGAGGTGCTTCGCCAGGCGGCCGACGCGGGAGAGGACCTGCAGCGGCGCGAAATTCAGATCGGGGCGCTCGCGCAGCCACGCATCGACGATGCGGTCGACTTCATCACTCGTGGGCATTCTCCTATTATCGGGGGCGGATGCCGGGCGCCGGACGCATATGGACGTGAAACGGCTGCGCTGCGACGTCAAAAAGCGAAGGCTCGATCTGGCAGACTGGAGGGCGCGCGGAATCCGATTCCGCGCAATCCGCCGTGGTGTAATGGCAGCACGACAGCCTTTGGAGCTGTTAGGTCTAGGTTCGAGTCCTGGCGGCGGAGCACTCACGTTTGAGAGAGAGGGTCGTCTTCATGACCGATCAGAAGCTGGCCATCGTCGTTCTCGCGGCGGGGCAGGGCACCCGCATGAAGTCGTCGCTCCCGAAGCTGCTGCACCCCATCGCCGGCCTGCCGCTGGTCAGCCACGTGCTCGCCACCGCCGCAGCGCTCGATGCGCAGAGCGTCGTGACCGTCGTGCGCTACGAGCGTGAGCGGGTCGTCGAGGTCGTGTCCGCGCAGCTTCCCGAGAGCATCATCGTCGACCAGGACGAGATCCCCGGAACCGGTCGTGCCGTCGAGCAGGCCGTCGACGCCCTGCCGGCCGACTTCGACGGCGACGTGCTCGTCGTCAACGGCGACGTGCCGCTGCTCGACGCGGAGACGCTCGCACAGTTCGTCGCCGCGCACCGCGAGAGCGCGGCATCCGCCACCGTGATGTCGGCCGTCTATGACGACGCGACCGGCTATGGCCGCATCGTGCGCGGCGATTCCGGCGCATTCGACGCCATCGTCGAGCAGAAGGATGCGACGCCGGAGCAGCTCGCCATCGGCGAGGGCAACGCCGGCATCTACGTGTTCTCGGCCGCCGCGCTGCGCGAGCAGCTCGGCAAGCTGACCACGGACAACGCCCAGGGCGAGAAGTACCTGACCGACGTCATCGGTCTGCTGCGTGCAGCAGGCTCCGACGTCAGCGCGGTTCCGGTCGCGGAGGCCTGGCTCGTCGCCGGCGTGAACGACCGCGCCCAGCTCGCCGAGGCCGGACTGCGGCTGAACGCCCTCATCGTGCGCGGCTGGCAGCTGGCCGGCGTCACCATCCAGGACCCGGCGAGCACGTGGATCGACCTCAAGGCGAAGCTCGCCCCCGACGTCACCGTGCTGCCAGGCACCCAGATCCTCGGCTCGACCGTCGTCGAGACCGGCGCGATCATCGGCCCGGACACGACGCTGCGCGACTGCGAGATCGGCGAGGGCGCAGAGGTGCGCCGCAGTGACGCCACCCTCGCGGTCGTCGGCGCCGCGGCGACCGTCGGGCCGTTCGCCTTCCTGCGCCCCGGAACGATCCTCGGCACCGACGGCAAGATCGGCGCCTTCGTCGAGACGAAGAACGCGAAGATCGGCACGGGCAGCAAGGTTCCGCACCTGAGCTACGTGGGCGACGCCACGATCGGCGAGCAGTCCAACATCGGCGCCGGCTCGATCTTTGCCAATTACGACGGCGTCAACAAGCACTCCTCGCAGATCGGTTCGCACGTGCGCACCGGGTCGCACGGGGTGTTCGTCGCGCCGATTACAATTGGTGACGGAGCGTATACGGGTGCCGGAACGGTCGTTCGCAAGAACGTGCCAGCCGGTGCCCTGGCCATCAACGTCGCCCCGCAGCGCAACATGGACGGCTGGGTTCACGCCAACCGGGCCGGAAGCGCTGCAGATGACGCGGCGCAGGCCGCTTCGGCCTAGCGCCACACGCACCTCAGCATCACAGCAGCACCCAATACAACACATTCGACGGCCAGTCGTCGGGGAGAGCGAGACCACACGTGTCCGGAATCAAGTCCAGCGGAGAAAAGCGCCTCGTTCTCGTGTCGGGGCGGGCGCACCCGCAGCTTGCACTCGACATCGCGGCCGAGCTCGGTTCCGAGCTGGTGCCGACGGATGCCAGGACCTTCGCCAACGGTGAGCTGTACACACGATTCGACGAGAGCGTTCGCGGATGCGACGCCTTCGTGATCCAGTCGCACACCGCTCCCATCAACGAGTGGATCATGGAGCAGCTGATCATGGTGGACGCGCTCAAGCGTGCGTCGGCCAAGCGCATCACCGTCGTCGCCCCGTTCTATCCCTACGCCCGCCAGGACAAGAAAGGCCGTGGCCGCGAGCCGATCTCCGCCCGTCTCATCGCCGATCTGTTCAAGGCGGCCGGTGCCGACCGCATCATGAGCGTCGACCTGCACGCCGCACAGATCCAGGGCTTCTTCGACGGCCCCGTCGACCACCTCTTCGCCATGCCGGTGCTGCTCAAGCACTTCCAGCAGAAGCTGGACCCCGCGACCCTCACCGTCGTCTCGCCGGACATGGGCCGCGTGCGCGTCGCCGACATCTGGAGCGACAAGCTCGGCGCCCCGCTGGCCATCATCCACAAGCGTCGCGACCCGCTGGTGCCGAACCAGGTCTCGGTGCACGAGATCATCGGCCCGGTCGAGGGTCGTGTCTGCCTGCTCGTCGATGACCTCATCGACACCGGCCGCACCATCGTCAAGGCCGCTGAGGCGCTCAAGGCCGCCGGCGCCATCGGCGTCGTCGTTGCCGCGACGCACGCCGTCTTCAGCGACCCGGCCACCGAGCTGCTGCAGAGCGACTTCATCGACGAGGTCGTCGTCACCGACACCCTGCCGTTGCCTGCCGAGAAGCAATGGGACCGCCTCACGGTGCTGCCCATCGCCCCGATGCTGGCCCGCGCCATCCACGAGGTCTTCGAGGACGGCTCCGTCACGAGCATGTTCGACGGCGCCGCCTGACAAAAGGCGCTGCGCGCCTTTTTGTCACGCGGCGAAAGGCTTGCCGCGCCAGCGGCAAGCAAGGCGGCAGCCCCAACTCTGGCACCCGCAGGAACCGCCACCGATGCTGGTGCGCCTCCGCTCGAACGCACACCTCTGAGTAGAGTCTGACCCGCTCCGCCCGCTCAACCGCGGCACCGAGTCCGTCGAACGTGTCAGGGCTTCAGTCGCTGGCGCTCCTTCAGCCGCCGTGGTGTGAGCGTCCCGCTCCTGCTTCTGCCGCCGTGGGGTCCGCCAGTCTGACGCGCCCGCAGCCCTCTGCACGCTGGCTCGAGCGAACGGCGCAGCGAGGAACGAGCAGCGCCGCTCGCGAAGCCCCGAGCGCATCTGCGCTGAGGGCCGCCCCGGCATCCGTGCCACGGTCGCCTGTCGAGGCGTGCCGCGGTCGGCTGTACGCCGCTCTGCACGCTGGCTCGAAGCCCCGAGCGCGTCTCCGCTGACGGCCGCCCCGGCATCCGTGCCACCGTCGCCTGTCGAGGCGTGCCGCGGTCGGCTGTACGCCCCTCTGCACGCTGGCTCGAGCGAACGGCGCCGCGAGGAACGAGCAGCGCCGCTCGCGAAGCCCTGAGCGCGTCTGCGCTGACGGCCGCCCCGGCATCCGCACCCCGCCGAGAGTGCAGTTTTCGCGCACGTCGCGGCTGAAACGGCGCAATTCCTGCACTCTCGACCGGGTGTCGGCGTCTCCCGCGCGACTAAACTCGGCGCAGAGTCGTTCGCCCTGCAACCTCCGGAGCCCGCCATCGCCTTCCTCGCCCCCGACACCCGTTCGGCACTCGAACTGCTGCTCTCACTCGACACGGCAGCGGACGCGTCACCGGATGCCGCCGCCCTCGGTCGCCTCGCCGCCATCCGCGGCCTGCTTGCCGCGCTCGAGGCGGAGCCAGCCACGCTTGCCGCCGTCCGCGCGGCCGTCGCGGCCGGCGTGAGCTGGGACCGACTGGGCGAGGCCGCCGGACTCAGCCCCGCCGCCGCGAAGGCGCGGTGGCAGGGCAGCGACGAGGAGATCGCCGCCAGGCACGAGGCGGGTCGCAAGCGCTCGGCCCGCCCGAGCGCCAAGCCCACCGATCTGCCCGGCCTCTCTGTGGCCGAGGCGGCTGAGAAGCTCGGCGTCTCCGTGCAGGCGATCTACCTGCGGGTGTCCCGCGGCCAGCTCGAAGCGCAGACCGTCGAACTGCCGGACGGGCGCCGCTACAAGCGGGTGTTCCCGAGCGACTGAGCGGCAGGCCTGAACAGTTCAGAAACGCAGAACAGTTCAGAACCGCAGAACAGTTCAGAACCGCAGAACAGTTCAGAAACGCAGGAGGAGAGACTCGCCGCGCGCTCCACGGAAGCGCCGAAGCTCTGCTCCTGCGTTTCTTGACAGCGGGTGGCCGCGCGCTAGCTCTGCTGGCCGCGCACGATGCCGGATGGGACTCCTGGCATCAGTCCGAGCGGCGCCAGGTGGCGCTCCGCCCCGCTCTGGTTGAGCGAGTAGCACTGCCAGCCTGGGCCGCCTTCGCCGAACAGCTCGAATCCGGCGCGGGAGCCGCCGGCATCCGGCACGTAGGCCGCGACGGTCACCTGGCAGGCCCTGTCCGCCGTTGCCGCCGACACGCTGACGGTCGTGAGGATCGTCGGCAGAACCAGCCCGAGCACGCAGAGCAGCACGACGATCTGGGTCAGGCGCCTGCGCCGATTGCCGTGCAGGGGACGGGAATCGTCGTCGTCGTGAATGGCGAGTTCTGGGTAGTTGCTCATCGCTTCCATCATCTCAGTTCGCGGGCACAGCTCGGCCCGCGCGGCTGATCAGCGGATGGTCAGAATCGAGGCGATGCCTGCCCCGCTGGCCAGCAGGGTCACGAGCGCGGCCAGGGCCAGCGCGGTCGGGCTGCTCGTCGGGGGAGCGCCGACCGCGCGCAGCAGCTGACGCTTGCGCACGGAGGAGTAGGCGGTCGCACCCGCGGCGGCGAGCAGCAGCACGGCGCCGACACCGAGGAACAGCGGAGCGCTGCCAACCAGGCCGGCGCGCAACACGAGCACGCCGTTCACCGCAACGGCCAGCGCCGTGCGGTTCCACGCCAGGGCAGTGCGCTCCGGTTGCAGACCCGGGTCGCGCGGCGGGCGACCAGCCGGATTCGCGCTCGTCATCGTTGGTTACCCGAACACCATGAGCACGGCGATGACGGCGGCGGTGACCAGCGAGAAGCCGGCCAGCAGCGGCAGCAGCAGCGTGAACGGCAGCGGCTCACCTGTGCGCATCGCGATCTCGTTCGCGCGCCAGCGGGTGTAGGCGATCACGCTCAGCACGGCGCCGATCACGGCGAGCAGCACGGCGAGTGCGACCACGACCCAGCGTGGGCCGAGGGAGTGCGAGAACTGGTGCAGCAGCACGCCACCGGCCAGCAGGGCCAACGCGGTGCGGATCCAGGCGAGGAAGGTGCGCTCGTTCGCGAGCGTGAAGCGGTAGTCGGGCTCCTCGCCCTGCTGTCGCCACCGGGGGTTCTGCATCTGGTGCTCCTCGTCGCTTGCCGGCTTCCAGTATTGCGGATGCCGGCCGGCGCCAGCGTTCGCCAGCGGCCATTCGTCACTTGCCATTCACCCCGCTTCGCTACGATCAGCGGGTGAACACGCTGCAACGGCACCTCGGTATTCCGGGAGCGATGGCCATCGGCCTCGCCTCGATGGTCGGGGCCGGCGTCTTCTTCGTCTGGGCGCCCGCCGCCGCCGTCGCCGGATCCGGGCTGCTGATCGGGCTGCTGATCGCCGCCGTCGTGGCCACCCTGAACGCGCTGAGCTCGGCCCAGCTCGCCATGGCGCATCCGGTCTCCGGCGGGGCATACGCATACGGTCGCGCCCTGCTCGGACCCTGGTGGGGCTTCTCGGCCGGCTGGCTCTTCCTCGCGGGCAAGACCGCATCGGCGGGGGCGATCGCCCTGATCGCCGGCGGATACCTGTGGCCGGGAAACGAGCGCCTCGTCGCCGTCGCCGTGATCCTCGTGCTCGGCACCGTCAACGCCCTCGGGGTGCGCAGCACGGCCAGGGTCAGCGGCGCTGTCGTCGCGGTCGTGCTCGCCGGGCTCTGCGCGCTGCTCGTGCTCGTGGCGCTCTGGCTCGCGGCCGGGGGCCAGATCGCCGGCGGCACGCCGGCCGGCGCGCCCCTCGGCGACCCGGATGCCGGCTGGCTCGGCATCCTGCAATCGGCCGGCCTGTTGTTCTTCTGCTTCGCCGGCTACGCCCGCATGGCGACGCTCGGCGAGGAGGCCAGGAACCCTCGGCACACCCTGCCGCGCGCGATCCTGGCGGCGCTCGGTGTCGCGCTCGTGCTCTACGCGGCCGTCGGAACCGCCTGCGTTCTCGTGCTCGGACCGGACAGGCTCGCACGATCCACCTCTCCGCTGGCCGAGCTCGCCGCGGTCGTCACGGGGGCCAATGGTGCATGGGGCACAACCGCCGCAGCCGGCGGCTGGGTACTCGTCGTCAGCCTCGTCGCCGCGCTGGCCTGCCTCGGCTCGCTGCTCGGCATCCTGGCCGGTCTCAGCCGCACGGGCCTCGCCATGGCACGGGACAGCGAGCTGCCCGGGGCCCTCAGCCGCGTCTCGGCGCGGACGAGTTCACCCGTGGTCGCCGAGGCGAGCGTCGCCGTGCTCGCCATCGCGGCCGTGTTGCTGCTCGACTCGGCCTGGCTCGTCGGCTTCTCCGCAACCTGCGTGCTCGTCTACTACGCCATCGCGCACCTGGCCGCGCTGCGGCAGCCGCGCGCCGAGCGCTGGCTGAACCGGGCCGTGCCGATCGTCGGCGTGATCGGCTGCACGGTGTTGGCCTTCACACTGCCATGGCAGGGCGTGCTGATCGCGGCGCTCGTGTTGGGCATCGGGGTCGCCGCTCGCGGCATCCGGCTGGCCCGGCTTCGCACCGCCGCCTGAGACGCGGAACGCGCCGCTTCACCGGGTGAGACGGCGCGTTCTGCGCTGGTGACAGGCCCGATCGGCGGGCGTCGCGCTAGTGAGCGTCGACCGCCTGGATCTCGCTGCGGTCGCCGGACCACAGCGTGTGGAACGTGCCGTCCTGGTCGACGCGCTTGTAGGTGTGCGCACCGAAGAAGTCGCGCTGACCCTGCACGAGTGCGGCGGGCAGGCGCTCCGCGCGCAGGCCGTCGTAGTACGCGAGCGAGGAGGAGAAGGCGGGCGAGGGGATGCCGGCCTCAGCGGCGGCCACGACGACGCGGCGCCAGGCCGCCTGGGTGCTGGCCATCACGTCGACGAAGAACGGCGCGGTGACCAGGGCCACGAGTGCCGGATCCTCGGCGTAGGCCTCGGTGATGCGGTTGAGGAAGCGAGCGCGGATGATGCAACCGCCGCGCCAGATCTTCGCGATCTCGCCCTTCTTGATGTCCCAGCCGTACTGCTCGGCGCCGGCGACGATGGCGTCGAAGCCCTGCGAGTAGGCGATGACCTTCGATGCGTAGAGGGCCAGACGCACGTCTTCGACGAAGGCGTCGGCGTCGGCGACGACGAAGTCGCCGTCCGGGCCGGGCAACGCGGATGACGCGGCGCGCTGGGCCGGCTTCGACGACAGCGAGCGGGCGAACACGGCCTCGGCGATGCCGGAGACGGGGATGCCGAGGTCGAGGGCCGTCTGCACGGTCCACACGCCGGTGCCCTTGGAACCGGCCTGGTCGAGGATGACGTCCACGAGCGGGGCGCCGGTCTGCGGGTCGACCTGCTTGAGCACCTCTGCAGTGATCTCGATCAGGTAGCTCTCGAGCTCGCCCGTGTTCCACTCGGCGAAGATGTCGGCGATCTCGGCCGGGGTCTTGCCCGTTCCGCGACGGATCAGGTCGTAGGCCTCGGCGATGAGCTGCATGTCGGCGTACTCGATGCCGTTGTGGATCATCTTGACGAAGTGACCTGCACCGTCGGTGCCGACGTGCGTGACGCAGGGCTCACCGTCGACGACGGCGGCGATGGACTTGAGGATCGGACCGAGGGTCTCCCAGGCCTCGGCGGATCCACCCGGCATGATCGAAGGCCCGAGGAGCGCGCCCTCCTCGCCGCCGGAGATGCCGGCGCCGACGAAGTTGATGCCCGTTGCGCGCACGGCGGCCTCACGGCGGATGGTGTCGGTGAAGAGTGCGTTGCCGCCGTCGACGATGATGTCGCCCGGCTCGAAGACCTCGGTCAGCTGGGTGATCACGGCGTCGGTGGCGCGGCCGGCCTGGACCATGATGATCGCGGTGCGCGGCTTCTGCAGCGACGCGGCGAACTCCTCGATGGTCTCGGATGCGACGAAGCCGGCATCCGGGAACTCGGCGGTGACGGCGCGTGTCTTCTCGGCGGAGCGGTTGAAGATGGCGACCGTGTTGCCGTCGCGGCTGGCGAGGTTGCGGGCGAGGTTCGAGCCCATCACCGCCATTCCGATCACGCCAATGTTGGCCTGGGCTTCGGACATGGCCGGTGATTCTGACATGGAAATCTCCTAATGCGCAGTGGGGAGGTGGCGTGCAGAATGATGCACCCGCGATACACGCTAGCAAAACTGCGCGGCGTCGGTTTCAACTGCCCGTTGTGTGACGGCGCACCCGCCCGACGGCGCGCAGAAAGAGAGGTTCTGGGAGCTCTCTGGGCGCCGGATGAGCTCCGGATGGGCGCGAATTGTGGGGGAGCTGGGCGAGAAACTGCGTGATACGGTTGTCGTAATAAATCTGATTTATGGATCCTGTATCGATGAAGAATCAGATGTAATGAAGCGTCTGAGGAGTGAATACCGTGCCTGACAGCAACGTGACCGCGAGCGAATCGTCGGGCGTTCCGCCGCTCATCGTCATGGGCGTCTCCGGATCCGGCAAATCGACGATCGGCACCGCCCTGGCCGCGGCGCTCGGCATCGAGTTCATCGACGGCGACGATCTGCACCCCAGCGCGAACAAGGCCAAGATGGCCGCGGGCAATCCGTTGAATGACGAGGACCGTGCCCCCTGGCTCGAGATCATCGCCGAACGCATCGGCTCCGAACTCGCCGACGGTCGGCCGATCGTCGTCGCGTGCTCCGCGCTCAAGCGCAAGTATCGCGAGCAGCTCATTGCGTACGCTCCCAGCACCGTCTTCGTACACTTGAACGGGGCGCGTTCCGTGATCTCCGAGCGCCAGAGCCACCGCGTGCACGAGTACATGCCGAACACCTTGCTCGACTCGCAGTTCACCACCTTGGAACCGTTGCAGAGCGACGAACGTGCCCTGATCGTTGACCTCACGAAGAGCCCAGACGAGATCGTCGCCTCCGTCAGCGCAGAGCTTCGCGCTCTCGCGACCGGCGTCTGATCGCCGAGCACCGCTGCCCCACCACTTCACGGCCGTGCGCAACCCCGCGCGCACGCCCGAGCCGGCGCATTGCCCCCGATGCGCACCATGAATCACACAAAAGGAATAGACAACGATGACTGACCTCGAGCTCAACTGGACGCTCAATACACCCGGGCTCCTGCTCGTTGCGGTGGGCGCGATCGCCCTGCTGCTCGTATTGATCATGAAACTCCGCATTCACGCCTTCGTGGCCCTGATCGTGGTCAGCGTCGTGACCGCGATCGCCACCGGCATCCCGGCCGTCGGCCTCGTGCCGACCCTGATGAGCGGCTTCAGCTCGACACTCGGCAGCGTGGCGCTCCTCGTCGGTCTTGGTGCCATGCTCGGCCGCATGCTCGAGGTCAGCGGCGGGGCAGAGGTGCTCACGAACGCCCTGATCAAGACCTTCGGCGAGAAGCGTGCCCCGCTCGCCCTGTCGGTCGCCTCGCTGATGTTCGGCTTCCCGATCTTCTTCGACGCCGGCCTCGTCGTGATGCTGCCGATCATCTTCACGGTCGCCCGCCGTCTCGGCGGCTCGCTGCTGACCTACGCGTTCCCCGCAGCAGCGGCATTCTCCGTCATGCACATCTTCGTGCCGCCGCACCCCGGCCCCGTCGCCGCGACCGGCCTGCTCGGCGCCGATGTTGGACTCGTCATGGTGTTCGGTCTGCTCGTCGCGATCCCCACCTGGTACCTCACCGGTTACCTCTTCGGTCACTTCCTCGGCCGCCGCTTCAACATTCCCGTTCCCACGATCCTCGACGCTCCTGCCGACTCGATCGAGAACAAGTTCCGCTCCGCGCCGAAGCTCGGCACGATCGTCTTCCTCCTGCTGCTGCCGCTCGGCCTCATCTTCCTCAACACCGGCCTGAACATGCTCGGCACCGCCGGCATCGTCTCGCTCGAGGACGGCTGGGTCCAGGCGCTCCGCGCGCTCGGTGAGACCCCGATCGCCCTGCTCATCACCGTGCTCCTGGCCATGTGGTTGCTCGGATGGCGCCAGCAGAAGGAGCGCTCGCTCGTCGAGACCGTCGTCGACAGCGCACTCGGCCCGATCTGTTCCATCATCCTCATCACCGGCGCCGGCGGCATGTTCGGTGGCGTCCTCCGCGCCAGCGGCATCGGCAACGCGATCGCAGAGTCGCTCGATGCCATCGGCCTGCCCGTGATCGTCGCCGGATTCGTGATCGCCGCCGTCGTGCGCCTCGCGCAGGGTTCGGCCACCGTCGCGCTCACCACTGCGGCCGCGCTGATCCAGCCCGTCGTGCTCGGGAACCCCGACTTCAACGCCGTGCAGACCGTCGCGATCGTGCTCAGCCTCGCCGCCGGTTCCGTGTTCGCCGGTCACGTGAACGACTCCGGCTTCTGGCTCGTCAGCAAGTTCTTCGGCATGGACACCAAGACGACGCTCAAGACGTGGACGGTCGGCCAGGCCCTCATCGGTGTCTGTGGCTTCGTCTTCTCGCTCGCGATCTACCTCGTCGCGAGCACCTTCTAACGCCAGCGGACTGAAACGGAGAGAGCAATGACAGCGAACATGTTCGATCTCACGGGCAAGGTCGCCCTCGTCACGGGGTCCAGCCGTGGCATCGGCTCCGCCATTGCCCGCGGCCTCGCCGCCGCGGGTGCCACGGTCGTCCTCAACGGACTCGACGAACAACGACTCGAGGGCGCCCGCGTGGCACTCGCGGCCGAGTTCGGCGAGGAGCGCGTGCGCGCGATCACCTTCGACGTGACGGATGCCGCAGCCGCGGCAGCCGGAATCAGCTGGGTCGAGGCCGAGGTCGGGCCGCTCGACATCCTCGTCAACAACGCCGGCGTGCAGCACCGCGTTCCCATGCTCGACCTCGATGTCGACGACTGGGAGCGGGTGCTCCGCACCAACCTCACCAGCGCGTTCCTCGTCGGACGCGAGGCCGCGCGCCACATGATCCCGCGCGGTGCGGGCAAGATCATCAACGTCGCCTCGGTGCAGACCGATCTCGCCCGCCCAACCATCGCGCCGTACACGGCGTCGAAGGGCGGCATCCGCAATCTCACGCGCGCCATGACGGCCGAATGGGCGGAGCACGGCCTGCAGATCAACGCGATCGCGCCCGGCTACATCCACACCGAGATGACCCAGAAGCTCGTCGACGACACCGTCTTCAACGAGTGGATCCTCGGCCGCACACCCGCGCACCGCTGGGGCACCGTCGATGACCTCGTCGGTCCGGCGGTCTGGCTGGCCTCGGCCGGCTCGAACTTCGTCAACGGTCAGGTCGTCTTCATCGACGGCGGCATGACCGTCGTCGTCTAGCAGCACCGACACACGGGAGACACACATGAGCACCATCCCCACCGAGACCCTCGGCGTCGTCGCGCACAGCGCGGGCGACATGCGCATCGAATCCGTTCCGGTTCCGACTCCGGCAGCCAACGAGGTCGTCGTCGAGATCGCCTACGGCGGCATCTGCGGCTCCGATCTGCACTACTGGCAGCACGGCGCCGCGGGGGAGTCTGTGCTCAAGGCGCCGATGCTGCTCGGCCACGAGGTCGTCGGGCGCGTGCTCGTCGCGGCCGCCGACGGCAGCGGGCCGGCTGCCGGGACCGAGGTCGCCGTGCACCCCGCGACGCCGGGCCCCGGTGACGGATCGCCCTTCCCGGCCGACCGGCCGAACCTCTCGCCAGGCTGCACCTACCTCGGCAGCGCCGCGCGCTTCCCGCACACCGAGGGCGCGTTCGCGCGCTACGCGGTGCTGCCGGCGCGAATGCTGCGTGCACTGCCAGCCGGCCTCTCGCTGCGCGACGCGGCTCTCGTTGAGCCGGCCGCCGTGGCCTGGCACGCGGTCGCCCGGGCGGGCGACGTCGCGGGCAAGCGTGTGCTCGTCGTCGGCAGCGGACCGATCGGCGCGCTCGTCGTCGCCGTGCTCAAGCGCGCCGGCGCGGCCGAGATCGTGGCCGTCGACATGTTCGAGAAGCCGCTCGAGATCGCAACGGCCCTCGGCGCGACCAGCACGATCGTGGCCACGGATGCCGATGCGATCGCCGCCGTGCGGGCCGACATCGCCTTCGAGACCTCCGGCAACTACCGCGGACTGGCCTCGGCCGTGCGCGGCACGACCCGCGGCGGACGCGTCGTCATGGTTGGACTGCTGCCGTCCGGCGAGCAGCCGGCGCTCATCTCGCTCGCCATCACGCGCGAGCTCGAGCTCGTCGGATCCTTCCGCTTCAACGACGAGATCGACGAGGTGGTCGCGGCACTGGCCGACGGATCGCTGCAGGTGGGGCCGGTCGTCACGCACGAGTACGACGCGGCGGATGCGCTCGAAGCGTTCGAGGTCGCCCGGGATTCGGCGGCCAGCGGCAAGGTGCTGCTGCGCTTCTCCTGAGTCTCCAGTGGGCTGCGCGGCGGGTGCTCGCCGGGTTAGCCCCTGGTGGGCTTCGCGATGGCGGGGTGCCCGCTCCTCAGCTCAAACAATGACAACCTCGGACGGGCCCAGTTCTCAAGATTGGGTCGCGGAGACTTCAGGTGGGCCCATCCGAGGCCGTCATAACTCGACACCCCGCGGCCACCCCGCCACCGCTCCGCGGTCCTCCGTTGGTTGAGCTTGTCGAAACCCGGGGTCAGTCGCTGAGGAACTGGCGGGGCTGATCCTGCCAGACCTGCTCCACCTCGTCGATGGTGCGACGCATGATCTTGTCCATGGCGGCGCGCGCGGCATCCGGCCTGCGGCCCTGGATCGCGTCGGCGACGTCGACGTGCCACTGCAGCGCCTCCTCGTGCGGATGCCGTGGCATCAGCCCGTAGTCGGTGCGTCCACGCAGGACCGCGCCGATGACACCGCGGAGCTCGGTGAACATCTCGTTGCCCGATGCACAGAGCACCAGGCTGTGGAAGTGGATGTCGAGTTCGAGGAACTTCTGCAGATCGCCTGACCGGCCGACCGCGCGCATCTTCGCGGCGACGGCCATGAGCTCGGCGGCCGCGTCATCCGGTGCATGCTCGGCGGCGAGCTCTGCCGCGGCCGGCTCGACCGCGGAACGCAGCTCGGTGAGTGAGCGGAGCTGTGCACCCTTGCCCTCGGACGCGATGCGCCAGCGGATGACGGAGGGATCGAAGAGTGACCATGAGCTCATCGGCAGCACACGGATGCCGATGCGCTTGACCGATTCGACCAGACCCAGCGACGCCAGCACGCGCACGGCCTCGCGCACGACGGAGCGCGACACACCGAGTTCATTCTCGAGGTGCTCGGCGTGCATGGTGTCTCCTGCGGCCAACTCTCCGCTCACAACTCGTTGACCGAGATTCTCGATCACGAGTTGGTGCAGACGGGAGCTCATGTCATGAGGATATCGGGCCGGAGCGTGTAGCTTGATGGCACGCGACGGGGCGGGGCGCGCGTGGGACAGGATCCTCCGTCGAGTTTGACGTGGGGGAGACACGACATGAAGCCTTGGCTGAATCCGAAACGGGCGCTGTGGCTGGGAATCGTCCTGACTCTCGTCGGATTTGCCTCGCGATGGCTCCCAGTACTGCTCGCCCCGACACAGCTGCGATCTGACACGGACGCCATCACGATCGCGGTTGCGCTGGGCTACGGTGTCGCCACACAGTTGGGAATCGCCTTTGTCGCGTTCTCGCTACTCGGCCACGTGCTTGTCGGAACGGTGGGACGAGCGACCGCCGAAGACGGAGAGGGCGTGCATCTCCGCCGGACGTTCACTCCTCGGCGCGTCCTCGTGCTCGGCTGCGCACTGGCAGTGGTTGGATTCCTCCTCGAAGTGTTCCTCGTCAACTGGACTCAGGCCGTGTCGGGGCAGGGCGGCCTCGTGCGGGATTTCGTCTTCTACCTCGTGCCGCTTCTCAGAACCGTGTTGCTGCCGCTGGGCGTCCTGCTGATTCCCGGGGCGTGGCTCCTGCAACTGCTCGGAAGCGGCAGCGTCAGCAAACTCGCAAACTCCCGGGTAGACTAGGCCACTGAACTTCGGCGAGGGATGCCCCTCGAATCGCCCGCATGGGTGAATCTGGCATCCGTTATCGACGCGGTGGGAGGGGCTTCACGGCTTGTCCTCACGCTGACATGCGTTCGAGTTGACAATCCAGGCTCCCGGTCTGGACAGACATCGATCTGGGCCCAGCGCCCAACAAGGAGAATCATCATGAGCGACGTAGACAAGGTTGTAACCGAGGTCCGCGAGTCCTTCGGCAAGGGCGCTGCCCGCAAGATCCGCGCCGTCGGCAAGATCCCCGCCGTCATCTACGGTCACGGCACCGAGCCGCAGCACGTCACCCTTCCGGCACACCAGATGGGCCTGATCCTGCGCAAGTCCAACGCGCTGCTCGACCTGGACATCGACGGCAAGAGCCAACTCGTCCTCGTCAAGGATGTCCAGAAGGACCCGGTCCGCCAGATCATCGAGCACATCGACCTCATCGTCGTCCGCAAGGGCGAGAAGGTTCAGGTTGAGGTTGCCGTGCACGTCGAGGGTGAAGCCTTCAGCGGCACCCTGGTCGACCAGGACCTCCACACCCTCCTGCTCGAGGCCGAGGCGACGCACATCCCGACGCACGTCGTCGTGAACGTCGAGGGCCTGCAGGATGGCGCCCAGATCCTCGCCAAGGAGATCGAGCTGCCCAAGGGTTCCTCGCTGCTCACCGACGCTGACGCCCTCGTCATCGCCGTGCACGCTCTGGCCGCGGCCAAGAGCGACGAGACCGCAGAAGCTGCAGCCGAAGCGGCAGCCGAGTAATCATTTTCACCCTGTTTCGCCGGGCGCAGAAGGAGCACCACGTGAACTCTGCGCCCGGCAACACATGGTTGGTAGTCGGGCTCGGTAACCCCGGGCCCGGCTACGCCAGCCACCGTCACAACGTCGGCCAGATGGTCGTGGATGAGCTTGCCTCCCGCATCGGTGCGACGTTCAAGAAACACAAGACTCCCGCTCAGGTGGCCGAGGGCTTTCTGCGCCCTGGCGGCCCGAAGCTCGTGCTCGCGAAGTCGAACAGCTACATGAACACCTCGGGCGGCCCGGTCGCCGCGCTGCTCAAGTTCTATTCGCTGCCGCTGGAGCGCCTCATCGTCGTGCACGACGAACTCGACATCCCCTTTGACACCGTCAAGCTCAAATCCGGCGGCGGTCACGGCGGGCACAACGGCCTGCGCGACATCGCCAAGGCCGCCAATTCTCCGGAGTACACCCGGGTGCGCGTCGGCGTCGGCCGCCCGCCCGGACGTCAGGACCCCGCCGACTTCGTGCTGCAGAGCTTCTCCTCGACCGAGCGCGCCGTTCTGCCGAATCTGCTCTCCGATGCGGCGGATGCCGTCGAGCTCGTCATCACCGACGGACTCCTCGCCGCGCAGCAGAAGGTTCACGCTCCCTCCGCCTGAGCCCGTCGGCTCCGTCGCCGGGTGATCCCGCGACGCCGCAGCCTCACCGCCGCGGCTGAGCCACCAGCTCCACCAGGTCGTCGACGCGCACGCTCTGATCGGCCGCGGTCGCCAGCAGGCGATAGAGCACGGCGCCGACGAGTGATTCCGCGAGCACCCGCGGGCTCGCGGAGCCCCGAAGCTGACCGCTCGTCCGCGCCTCCTCGAGCCGCTCGACGAGGAGCGGCTCGCTCGGCAGGGCGAGGTTCTCGTACAGCGCGGAGCGCAGTGCGTCGTCCTCGACGGCCGCGACAACCATGCCGCGCATCAGCGAGCGGAATCCGGGCTCGTCCAGCGCCGTCTGCAGCACGGCCAGCCATTCCGTGAGGTCGGCCTCGAGGTCGCCGCTGTTGGCGACGACCGGTGAGAATCCCGGTGTGAGGCCCTCGAGTACGCACTCGGCGAGGATGGCGCTCTTCGACGGCCACCAGCGGTAGATCGTCTGTTTGCCGACGCCCGCCTCCGAGGCGATCCGCTCAATCGTGAGCCCCGAAAAACCCAGTTCGGGCAATAGTCGGACCGCCGCGTGCATGATCGCCAGCCGCGCGCTCTCGCTGCGCGCTCGTCCCGGTCGTGTGCTCCTCATGCACACCACCATATTCCGGTGCGGGCGGCAGCGGCCTCCCGGTAGGGGCGGTGATCGAGCGGCGGCACCGCCGCGGGCCTGAGCGTGGGCTGAGAACTCGACAGCCGATTTTGCAACGAGACACACCGTTCCGTAACGTGACAATCCGGACTTGACCTGAAGGAACGACGTGGCTGAACTGCTCTACCGGCTTGGAAAATTCTCTGCGCGTCGCGCCTGGTTGGTGATCATCTCCTGGCTGGCCGTGCTGGCCGTCGCCGCCGGTGCATTTCTCATCGGATTCAGCTCGCTCGCCTCGAACTTCGACATCCCCGGAACGGCGTCGGGGGAGGTCACCGACGCACTGGCAGAGGAGCTGCCCGATTTCGCGGGGGCATCGGGGACGATCATCTTCTCCACCTCCGACGGCTCGGAGCTGACTGCCGAGCAGCAGGCCGAGATTTCCGCACTCGTCGACGGCGCGGAGTCGCTGCCCGACGTCGCCACCGTGATTGACCCCTTCGCAACAGAGGAGCAGCGAGCCGAGCAGGCACGACAGCTGGCGGATGCCGAGCAGCAGCTCGCCGACGGCCAGGCCCAGCTCGATGCGGGCCGTGACCAGCTGAACGCCGGTCAGACACAGCTCGACGCCGGCCAAGCGCAGCTCGACGCAGCACAACAGCAGCTCGACGGTGCCCGCGCCCAACTCGAAGCCGCCGGCATGCCGACAGATCAGCTCGATGCTCAGCAGGCCGAGCTGGACGCGCAGCAGGCCCAGCTTGCTGCGCAGGCAGAACAGATCACGGCCGGTCTCGCCGAGCTGGACGCCAAACAGGCCGAACTCGACGAGGGCGCCAAGACCGCGGAAATGGGGTCCGAGCTCCTGTCCATGGCTGAGAGCATCCGCATGGTCTCGAAGGATGGCTCCACCGCGGTCGTGAACGTGTCGTTCAGCGTGCCGATGCTCGAACTCGACGAGGCGTCGAAAGCCGCAGCGATCGACTACTTCACCGGCACGCCGATCGACGGTGTCGACGTCTCGTACTCGACCACGATCGGCCAGAGCGTGCCCAGCATCTTCGGCGTCGGGGAGGCCGTCGGCCTGGTGATGGCCGCCATCGTCCTCATCGTGATGCTCGGTTCGCTCCTGGCCGCATCGTTCCCGCTGATCACCGCCCTCGTCGGCGTCGGCATCGGCGTGCTCAGCTCGCTCTCCTTCTCCGGTCTCGTGTCGATGACCTCGGTCACGCCCGTGCTCGGTGTCATGCTCGGACTCGCGGTCGGAATCGACTACTCGCTGTTCATCATCAACAGACACCGCAAACAGTTGCTTGCCGGCGCGGAGGTACGCGAGTCGATCGGCCTGGCCAACGGCACGGCGGGCAACGCGGTCGTGTTCGCCGGTGCCACCGTGATTGTGGCGCTGCTGGCTCTCAACATCACCGGAGTACCGTTCCTCGGCCTCATGGGCACGGTCGGCGCCGTCTGCGTTGCCATCGCCGTGCTTCTCGCGGTCACCATGACGCCCGCGCTGCTCGGACTCGCCGGCGAACGGCTGATCGGTCGCCGCGCCCGTGCGCGCATGACGGACAGCCCGAAGCCGGTAAAGGCCGTGAAGCCCATGGCGACGTGGCGCGCGGTCGTCACCGCGATCGTGAGCGTCGCCCTGCTCCTGGTCATCGCCCTCCCGGCGCTCTCGATGCGAGTCGGTCTGCCCGACGGCAGCTCCGAACCAGAGGGCTCGCCCACGTACAACGGCTACACGATCAGTGCTGAACAGTTCGGGGCCGGTTCGAACGCGACCCTGTTGGTGACCGCCGAACTCACCGAGGGTGTGAGCGGGGAGACCGAGGTGCTCGAGGCACAGCTCGCGGTTGCCAGGGAGCTTTACGCCCTCGACAACGTGACGGCGGTCGCTCCGATCGCGGTCTCCGACGACAACAGCCTCGCCGCCTTCCAGGTGATTCCGGCGGAGGGGCCGAACGCGGAATCGACCGATGCGCTGGTGCGGGAGATGCGCGCTCTGCCTCCGGTGAACGGTGACATCACGCTGGGCGTCGCAGGGCAGGCGGCGATCAACATCGACATCTCCGAGAGCCTGCTCGACGTGCTGCCGACGTATCTGTTGCTCGTAGTCGGGTTGTCGCTGCTCATCATGATCCTGGTCTTCCGCTCACTGCTGGTGCCGATCATCGCAACGGGTGGCTTCGTGCTCTCGCTCTTGGCCACCTATGGCGCCACCGTCGCCGTGTTCCAGTGGGGCTGGTTCGCCGACGTCATCGGTCTGCACGCCACCGGCCCGATCCTCAGCTTCCTGCCCGTCATCCTCATCGGAATCCTGTTCGGCCTCGCCATGGACTACCAGTTGTTCCTGGCCTCCGGCATGCGGGAGGCCTATGTGCATGGCGCGAGTGCGCGGGATGCCGTCGCCCAGGGCTTCCGCGCCGGTCGCTCGGTCGTGACGGCCGCCGCCCTCATCATGGTGTCGGTGTTCGGCGGGTTCATCTTCTCGGAGTCGACCATGATCCGCTCCATCGGATTCGGCCTTGCCTTCGGTGTACTCATCGATGCCTTCCTCGTGCGCATGCTGCTGATGCCGGCCCTGATGCACCTGCTCGGCACGAGCGCGTGGTGGATCCCACGGTGGCTCGACCGCATCATGCCGAACGTCGACGTCGAGGGAGCAGCGCTGGAGCGCCGCCACCACAACTGAGCGCCGCAGACGCTGCAGCTTGGCCGCCGGCCCGCCGTGCACGCGGGCCTGCGGGGGAGCGGTCCGTTGGGGCAGCCCCCTCCCGTTGGTTGAGCTTGTCGAAACCCCCGTACTGAAGGCCCCGGTCTGAGCGTTCGCTCGGCCGGGGCCTTGTGCTTTCCCCCGGGTATTCGCGACACGCCCGGTGCTGCTGCTCGTTTTGCGCAGGTGCCCGGATGCCGCGTAATGTCTTCCTTGTTGCCCCACAGGTTTGGAAGCGGAAAACGCAGGCCGGCCTCAAGCGGGAACACAGATCTTAGCCATAAATCCTTTGTTTGCCGTATTTGCGGTGGCCGGGTTTCACGCCTAAGATTGACACTTGCCTCTTCTTCTTCTCGCCTTCGGGTTTGAGTCGGTTTCTGGTGCTTTCGGGCCTGGAGTGTCTGATTCGCTCGGTTTTGCGGGGAGGGGATGATCTGGTAAGTTAGAGAAGTTGCCTCGGAGCGGCAGCCGCGAGTAAAGCGGCAAGAATCCGGGTGCATCCGATCCTTGAGAACTCAACAGCGTGCACAATGTCAAATGCCAAAAACCTCGTACCTCTTTGTGAGGTAGGAGATTCCTTTGGAAAACATTTAAACAACAAAGCAAGTCAGTAATGATTTGTTCTGTCAGTTTCAAACTTGCTGAGGTATCCGCCTATTCCGGTGGTGCCGACGCGCAAAATGTGTCAGTTGCTTCGGTGGCTGGCTATTAAACATTTACGGAGAGTTTGATCCTGGCTCAGGACGAACGCTGGCGGCGTGCTTAACACATGCAAGTCGAACGATGAAGCTGGGTGCTTGCACCTGGTGGATTAGTGGCGAACGGGTGAGTAACACGTGAGCAATCTGCCCTTGACTCTGGGATAAGCGTTGGAAACGACGTCTAATACCGGATACGACCCTCGGAGGCATCTCCTGGGGGTGGAAAGAATTTTGGTCAAGGATGAGCTCGCGGCCTATCAGCTTGTTGGTGAGGTAATGGCTCACCAAGGCGACGACGGGTAGCCGGCCTGAGAGGGTGACCGGCCACACTGGGACTGAGACACGGCCCAGACTCCTACGGGAGGCAGCAGTGGGGAATATTGCACAATGGGCGAAAGCCTGATGCAGCAACGCCGCGTGAGGGATGACGGCCTTCGGGTTGTAAACCTCTTTTAGTAGGGAAGAAGCGAAAGTGACGGTACCTGCAGAAAAAGCACCGGCTAACTACGTGCCAGCAGCCGCGGTAATACGTAGGGTGCAAGCGTTGTCCGGAATTATTGGGCGTAAAGAGCTCGTAGGCGGTTTGTCGCGTCTGCTGTGAAATCTGGGGGCTCAACCCCCAGCCTGCAGTGGGTACGGGCAGACTAGAGTGCGGTAGGGGAGATTGGAATTCCTGGTGTAGCGGTGGAATGCGCAGATATCAGGAGGAACACCGATGGCGAAGGCAGATCTCTGGGCCGTAACTGACGCTGAGGAGCGAAAGCATGGGGAGCGAACAGGATTAGATACCCTGGTAGTCCATGCCGTAAACGTTGGGAACTAGATGTGGGGACCATTCCACGGTCTCCGTGTCGCAGCTAACGCATTAAGTTCCCCGCCTGGGGAGTACGGCCGCAAGGCTAAAACTCAAAGGAATTGACGGGGGCCCGCACAAGCGGCGGAGCATGCGGATTAATTCGATGCAACGCGAAGAACCTTACCAAGACTTGACATATACGAGAACGGGCCAGAAATGGTCAACTCTTTGGACACTCGTAAACAGGTGGTGCATGGTTGTCGTCAGCTCGTGTCGTGAGATGTTGGGTTAAGTCCCGCAACGAGCGCAACCCTCGTCCTATGTTGCCAGCACGTAATGGTGGGAACTCATGGGATACTGCCGGGGTCAACTCGGAGGAAGGTGGGGATGACGTCAAATCATCATGCCCCTTATGTCTTGGGCTTCACGCATGCTACAATGGCCGGTACAAAGGGCTGCGATACCGTAAGGTGGAGCGAATCCCAAAAAGCCGGTCTCAGTTCGGATTGAGGTCTGCAACTCGACCTCATGAAGTCGGAGTCGCTAGTAATCGCAGATCAGCAACGCTGCGGTGAATACGTTCCCGGGCCTTGTACACACCGCCCGTCAAGTCATGAAAGTCGGTAACACCCGAAGCCGGTGGCCTAACCCCTTGTGGGAAGGAGCTGTCGAAGGTGGGATCGGTGATTAGGACTAAGTCGTAACAAGGTAGCCGTACCGGAAGGTGCGGCTGGATCACCTCCTTTCTAAGGAGCACGTGCACCTCTCCTCTGTATACAGGGAGATCACATAGGTGCCAGCCATATCCGAGGCGAATGTTCTCGGGTGGCGCTCATGGGTGGAACATTGACATTGCCGCAACACGAATCAGATTTCGGTTAGTACGCCTCACTTGTGGGGAAGGAACGCTGGGGCCTGGGGAGGGTTGCGGATGCACGCTGTTGGGTCCTGAAGGACCGGGTCACGTTTTGACGTGGACGACCTTCTGGACTTCGGTCAACATCCGCACAGGCGTAAGCCGGCTGGTGTTGGGGGAGTACCGCCCGTACTTTGAGAACTACACAGTGGACGCGAGCATCTTAGATTGATGTCTTCGGATGTCAATCACAAAGATTTTTAGGACATCAACTTCGGTTGGTGTTCGACTAATCATTGGTCAATTTTTCTGAACGAAAGATCGATTCAAACTCATGTGATTTCAAGATTCTAAGAGCAAACGGTGAATGCCTTGGCATGTAGAGCCGAAGAAGGACGTAGTAATCTGCGATAAGCCTCGGGGAGTTGATAAACGAACTGTGATCCGAGGATGTCCGAATGGGGAAACCCCGCTGGGTGCTTTCGGGCAACCTAGTGACTCCCGCCTGAATATATAGGGCGGGTAGAGGGAACGTGGGGAAGTGAAACATCTCAGTACCCACAGGAAGAGAAAACAATAGTGATTCCGTTAGTAGTGGCGAGCGAACCCGGAAGAGGCTAAACCGATCATGTGTGATAGCCGGCAGGCGTTGCATGGTCGGGGTTGCGGGACTTTTCTGCTGCTTCTGCCGAACAGTGAGCGTTACAGAGGAATATAGACGAACAGGTTTGAAAGCCTGGCCATAGACGGTGCCAGCCCGGTAGTCGAAATGTTCCAATGGCGCGAAGAGTATCCCAAGTAGCACGGGGCCCGAGAAATCCCGTGTGAATCTGTCAGGACCACCTGATAAGCCTAAATACTCCTACATGACCGATAGTGAACAAGTACCGTGAGGGAAAGGTGAAAAGTACCCCGGGAGGGGAGTGAAATAGTACCTGAAACCGTTTGCTTACAAACCGTTGGAGCCAGTCTGATTCTGGTGACAGCGTGCCTTTTGAAGAATGAGCCTGCGAGTTAGTGATCAGTGGCGAGCTTAACCCGTGAGGGGAATGCGTAGCGAAAGCGAGTCTTAATAGGGCGATTGAGTCGCTGGTCCTAGACCCGAAGCGAAGTGATCTATCCATGGCCAGGTTGAAGCGACGGTAAGACGTCGTGGAGGACCGAACCCACTTAGGTTGAAAACTGAGGGGATGAGCTGTGGATAGGGGTGAAAGGCCAATCAAACTTCGTGATAGCTGGTTCTCTCCGAAATGCATTTAGGTGCAGCGTTGCGTGTTTCTTGCCGGAGGTAGAGCTACTGGATAGCCGATGGGCCCTACAAGGTTACTGACGTTAGCCAAACTCCGAATGCCGGTAAGTGAGAGCGCAGCAGTGAGACAGTGGGGGATAAGCTTCATTGTCGAGAGGGAAACAACCCAGACCACCAACTAAGGTCCCAAAGCGCGTGCTAAGTGGGAAAGGATGTGGAGTTGCACAGACAACCAGGAGGTTGGCTTAGAAGCAGCCACCCTTGAAAGAGTGCGTAATAGCTCACTGGTCAAGTGATTCCGCGCCGACAATGTAACGGGGCTCAAGCACGCCACCGAAGTTGTGGCATTGATATTTTAGGTAGGCCTTCGTGGTCCAGCCGTATTGATGGGTAGGAGAGCGTCGTGTGGCCAGTGAAGCGGCGGTGTAAACCAGCCGTGGAGGCCACACGAGTGAGAATGCAGGCATGAGTAGCGAAAGACGGGTGAGAAACCCGTCCTCCGGAAGACCAAGGTTTCCAGGGTCAAGCTAATCTTCCCTGGGTAAGTCGGGACCTAAGGCGAGGCCGACAGGCGTAGTCGATGGACAACGGGTAGATATTCCCGTACCGCAGAAGAACCGCCCAAGCTAATCCAGTAATGCTAAGTGTCTGAATCCCCGTGACGGATCCCTTCGGGGTGATGCGTGTGGGCCTAGCACACGACCCTATGCTGGTGCGGTTAGCGTATTAACAGGTGTGACGCAGGAAGGTAGCCGAGCCGGGCGATGGTTGTCCCGGTCTAAGGGTGTAGGCCGAGAGATAGGCAAATCCGTCTCTCATATAAGGCTGAGACCCGATGGGTAGACGTTAGTCGAAATCGGTGATCCTATGCTGCCAAGAAAAGCATCGACGCGAGGTTCAATGTGCCCGTACCCCAAACCGACTCAGGTGGTCAGGTAGAGAATACTAAGGAGATCGAGAGAATCGTGGTTAAGGAACTCGGCAAAATGCCCCCGTAACTTCGGGAGAAGGGGGGCCTGAGGCGTGAAGGGATTTACTCCTGGAGCGTTTGACGGCCGCAGAGACCAGTGGGAAGCGACTGTTTACTAAAAACACAGGTCCGTGCTAAGTCGCAAGACGATGTATACGGACTGACGCCTGCCCGGTGCTGGAAGGTTAAGAGGAACGGTTAGCGTAAGCGAAGCTGAGAATTTAAGCCCCAGTAAACGGCGGTGGTAACTATAACCATCCTAAGGTAGCGAAATTCCTTGTCGGGTAAGTTCCGACCTGCACGAATGGCGTAACGACTTCCCAGCTGTCTCAACCGCGAACTCGGCGAAATTGCACTACGAGTAAAGATGCTCGTTACGCGCAGCAGGACGGAAAGACCCCGTGACCTTTACTACAGCTTGGTATTGGTGTTCGGTGTGACTTGTGTAGGATAGGTGGGAGACTTTGAAGCTTGGACGCTAGTTCAGGTGGAGTCATTGTTGAAATACCACTCTGGTCACTCTGGACATCTAACTTCGAACCGTGATCCGGTTCAGGGACAGTGCCTGGTGGGTAGTTTAACTGGGGCGGTTGCCTCCCAAAAAGTAACGGAGGCGCCCAAAGGTTCCCTCAACCTGGTTGGCAATCAGGTGTCGAGTGTAAGTGCACAAGGGAGCTTGACTGTGAGACTGACAAGTCGAGCAGGGACGAAAG